>UCIT01000049.1 GCA_900472625.1 Hyphomicrobiales bacterium
TGTTGCTGGACGAGCCGTTGTCCAATCTCGATGCTCGCCTGCGCCGCCGGGTCCGAACCGAAATTCGAGAGTTACAACAACGTCTGGGGTTCACGGCGGTGTACGTGACCCATGACCAGGACGAGGCGCTGGCAGTATCCGACCGTATCATCGTGATGAAGGATGGCGAAATCGCCCAGGCCGGTGCGCCGCGCGATCTCTACGACCTGCCGGCCTCGGCCTTCATCGCCGATTTCATGGGCGAAGCGAATGTCGTCGCGTGCAATGTCATGGAGGTCAGCGAAGACAGTGCACTTGTGAATGTGCAGGGGCTGGCGCACCGGGTCAAAGGCCTGGACCTGCGTCTGGGCGAAGCCCAGCTTGCCGTGCGACCCAATGCGATCGTTCTCAAGCCACGGGCAGGCAATAGCCCTTTCACCGGCCAGATCACCCATTCCGCCTATCTCGGCGATCACGTCGAATATGAGGTAAAGACCGACCAGGGCACGCTGTTCGTCATCGATCCTTCGGTGGATCACGCGCTGGCACCGGCGACGCATGTGGAAATCGGATTCAAGGATCGCGGTGTTGCCGTCATTCGCAACTGACAGACACCGCTGAACAAAGATAATCGAAGGATATATTCTATGGAATTGCATCTGCGCACGGGAATCGATGCACGCCACAAAGTTGCCGAAGACGTCGCCCGGCAGGCAGCAGCGCTTGCGCTCGACTATTACAACAAGCGTGAAACGCTCGTCATCGAAACCAAACGGGACGCACAAGATGTTGTCTCGATCGCCGACCGTGAGGTTGAGCAATTGATCCGCGGACGCTTCAATACAGCCTTTCCCGAGGACGGCGTTCTGGGCGAAGAGTATGGGATCGAGCGTGGGACATCAGGATTTACCTGGGTTGTCGATCCGATCGATGGGACGAGCCCGTTCGTCAACGGCATGCCAAACTGGTGCGTATCGATCGGTCTCCTCCATGACGGCCAGCCCGTCGTCGGCGTAATCGCCGCGCCCTGCCATTCGGAGCTTTACTCGGCGGCATCAGGTGCCGGTGCAACGCTGAACGGCAAGCCGCTGAAACTTGATCCTGAAAGAACGATCCGCAACGCGGTAACTGGGATTGGCGCCAACAACTACGTGACGCCGGCCTTTGTCGGCAAGATGGTGGAAGATCTGCTGCAGGCGGGTGGCAACTTCGTCCGCAACGGCTCTGGCGCACTGATGCTGGCCTATGTCGCCGCCGGCAGACTGGTCGGCTATTACGAGCCGTACATGCATGCGTGGGACTGCATGGCAGGCTATTGCCTCGTGAAAGAAGCCGGCGGCTGGCATCATCCGTTTCCAACATCGGACGAGCGCCTGACAAAGGGATCGCCGGTTCTGGCGGCAGCGCCGGGCGCCATCGACGACCTCAGAAAAATCGCCGGTATCTAGCCGGCTTAATAACTGTCGCGGATTGACCTCGACAGACCGTATAAGAAGCCTATCTTGGATTGAACGCGCTTGCAGTCGGAGCTTCTCGTCTTCTGCTGCAAGCGGTTTGAAATAGCCTGATGCAATCGAGGAGGATTGCATTGGTGGAACTGTCAGCCGGCTCACCCGGCTTCAAAAAGCGCTCAGGGAGGAGCCATCAATGTTCATAGGAAGCCTATCCGTATCCGCGCTCGCGGCGGTCGCCACCTTCGGGATCGCCTCGCACGCGATTGCAGCGACCGAACTTCAGTGGTGGCATGCGATGGCAGGCGCCAACAATGAGGTGGTGAACCAGCTTGCCAAGGAATTCAACGAAAGCCAGAAAGACTACACGATCGTTCCGGTGTTCAAGGGGACCTATCCGGAAGCACTCAATGCCGGGATTGCGGCCTTCAGAGCCAAGCAGCCACCGGCGATCTTGCAGGTCTTTGATGCCGGCAGTGGCGTCATGATGGGCGCCGAGGGCGCGATCATGCCGGCGGCCGACGTTCTGAAGAAGGGCGGCTTCGCGTTCGACAAATCGGAATATCTCGCCGGCATTGCCGCCTATTATTCCAAGCCCGACGGCACGATGCTGTCCTTCCCCTACAACTCCTCGTCACCCATCCTCTACTACAACAAGGACATCTTCAAGAAGGCCGGCCTTGATGCTGACAAGCCGCCGAAAACCTGGCCAGAGGTGTTCGATGCGGCAAGAAAGATCAAGACCAGCGGAGCCGCATCCTGCGGGCTGACGTCCACATGGCTGACCTGGATCCAGACCGAGAACCTCGCAGCCTGGAACAATGTGTCCTACGGATCAAACGAGAACGGCCTGGGCGGCACGAATGTGACGCTCGCGTTCAACTCCCCCTTGTTCGTACAGCATTTCCAGTCGATTGCAGACCTCGCCAAGGATGGCACGTTCCGCTATGGCGGCCGCACCTCTGAAGCCAAGCAGCTCTTCACGTCAGGCGAATGCGCCATCATGACGGAATCGTCTGGCGGGCTCGGCGACATCGTCAAGTCGGGAATGAATTACGGCATCGGCCAGTTGCCATACTATGAGGGCCATGGTCCGCAGAACACCATTCCAGGCGGCGCAAGCCTTTGGGTCTTTGCCGGCAAGAGCGACGAGGAATACAAGGGCATTGCGCAGTTCTTCCACTTTCTGTCGCAAACCAAGATCCAGTCGAGACTGCACCAGGTCTCCGGTTATATGCCGGTGACGATGGCAGCCTACGAAGACACCAAGAAATCCGGGTTCTACGAGAAAAACCCCGGCCGCGAAACACCGATCCTGCAGATGATGGGCAAGGCGCCCACGGAAAACTCCAAGGGCGTGCGTCTGGTGAATCTCCCGCAGGTTCGCGACATCATGAACGAGGAATTCGAAGCGATGCTCGCGGGCAAGCAGGATGCGAAGGCGGCACTCGACAAAGCCGTTGAGCGCGGCAACGCCGCCATCAAGCAGGCGCTTGGACAATGATGCGCTGATGCAGTTCCGCCCGCGGCCTGATTGCCGCGGGCGCCATCTCCTCGTGCAAGGACCTTGCCGTGCAACAAGCCGCCTTTCCGAACAAGATTCTCCCCTATTGCCTGGTCGCACCACAGCTGATCCTGACCGTGGTGTTCTTCTTCTGGCCAGCCAGTCAGGCGCTTTACCAGTCGACCCAGCGGCAGGATCCGTTCGGCCTGAAGAGCGGGTTCGTCGGCCTCGCCAATTTCCGGCAGGTACTGTCCGATCCGAACTATCTCAACTCGCTGCAGGTCACGGTGATCTTCAGTGTGTTGACCGCCCTTCTCTCCATGGTCGTGGCGTTGGCTTTAGCGAGCGCGGCTGACAAGGTGGTGCGTGGCCAAACCTTCTACCGCACGCTGTTGATCTGGCCTTATGCCGTGGCGCCAGCGGTGGCCGGTATGCTGTGGCTGTTCATGTTCAATCCGGCGATGGGGACATTCGCGTACATCTTGCGCCGCAACGGCTTTCTGTGGGACCCGCTGCTGAACGGAGACCAAGCCATGGGGCTAGTCATCGTTGCCGCCGCCTGGAAGCAGATCAGCTACAATTTTCTGTTTTTCGTGGCCGGGCTGCAGGCGATCCCGAAGTCGCTGATTGAAGCTGCAGCAATCGATGGCGCCCGCGGCAGCCGCCGTTTCTGGACCATCGTTTTTCCGCTGCTGGCACCGACCACGTTCTTCCTGCTGGTGGTCAACACCGTCTACGCCTTCTTCGATACGTTCGGCATCATCCACTCGGTCACCGGCGGTGGTCCGGCAAAAGCCACGGAAACCTTGGTCTACAAGGTCTACAATGACGGCTTCGTCAATCTCGACCTTGGCTCTTCCGCCGCGCAATCGGTGATCCTGATGATCATCGTCATCGCACTGACCGCCTTCCAATTCCGCTTCGTCGAGAAGCGCGTGCATTATGGGTGAGGCGAGCCATGATTGAAAAACGCCCGGTTGCCAGCCTTTTGGGCCACCTGATGCTGATCATCGGCATCATCATCGTCGCCTTCCCGATCTATTATACGTTCGTGGCCTCGACGATGACCTCTGCCGAGATCATTCGTCCGCCGATCTCGCTCATGCCAGGCGGTCACTTCGTCGAAAACTACGGCGATGCCTTATCCGGCGGCGTCGAACGCGTGGTCGGTGTCAGTCTGGAACGGCTGCTCTTCAACACCTTCGTGGTGGCAGTCGTCATTGCTGTCGGCAAGATTGTCATCTCGTTCCTGTCCGCCTTTGCAATCGTCTTTTTCCGCTTCCCGTTTCGCATGGTGTTTTTCTGGATGATCTTCGTGACGCTGATGTTGCCGGTAGAGGTCCGCATCTTGCCAACCTACAAGGTGATCGTCGACCTCGGCCTCATCGATACCTATGCCGGGCTGACCTTGCCGCTGATGGCCTCGGCCACCGCCACCTTCCTGTTCCGGCAGTTCTTCCTGACCATTCCGGGCGAGCTTCTGGAGGCGGCACGGATCGACAATGCCGGACCGTTCCGCTTCATGCGCGATATCCTGCTTCCGCTATCGCGCACCAATATTGCCGCGCTATTCGTGATCCTTTTCATCTACGGCTGGACACAATATCTGTGGCCGCTGCTCGTCACCAACGACGCAAAAATGAACACCATCATAATCGGATTGCGCAAGATGGTCGATTTCGCCGATGCGGCAACGCCGTGGAATTTCGTCATGGTGACGGCGATCCTCGCCATCATCCCGCCAATCATCGTTGTCGTGCTGATGCAGCGCTGGTTCGTCAAAGGTCTCGTGGAGACGGAGAAGTAATGGCCAGGATTAATCTCAAAGACATCCGCAAGACCTACGGCGGCGGCCTGGAAGTTATCAAGGGGGTGTCCCTCGATATTGCCGATGGGGAGCTGGTGGTCCTTGTTGGTCCGTCAGGGTGCGGCAAGTCTACACTTCTGCGGATGATCGCCGGGTTGGAAAGCATCTCATCCGGCCAGATTTCCATCGCAGAGCGCGTGGTAAACGATCTGGAGCCGTCCGAGCGAGACATCGCGATGGTGTTCCAGAACTATGCGCTCTACCCTCACATGACGGTGCGCCAGAATCTTTCCTACGGCCTTAAAAATCGTAACACGCCGGCCGACGAAATCGAGCGGCGGATTCAAAAGGCAGCGACGGCGCTAGAGATTGAACAGTTTCTCGACCGAAAGCCGCGGCAGCTGTCAGGCGGCCAGCGCCAGCGCGTTGCAATGGGCCGGGCGATAGTCCGCGAGCCGGCCGCCTTCCTGTTTGACGAACCACTGTCCAACCTGGATGCCAAGCTGCGCGTCCAGATGCGCGTTGAGATCAGGCGGCTTCAACGCGCGCTGCGAACGACCAGTGTCTACGTCACGCACGATCAGATGGAGGCCATGACGTTGGCTGATCGTCTTGTGGTTCTCAACGGCGGAAACATCGAGCAGGTTGGAACACCTATCGAACTGTACGAGAGGCCCGCGACGACCTTTGTCGCAACGTTCATAGGATCACCTTCCATGAACCTGTTTTCAAACGCGGCTGCGAATTTTCTGCAAACCGGCAATCTGGTCATACCGCCGAAAGCAAAGACGATAGGTATTAGGCCGGAAGATCTGCATATTGCCGGTACCGCCGATGACACCAATGTTCGAATGGACGTCATAGTGAGCGCGGTTGAATTGGTCGGCGCCGAAAGCTATGTCCACGCAGCCTTGGCCGATGGGACACCCCTGATCTTTCGTGTGTCGGGACGGTCGCAGATCGAGATCGACGAAAAGCTGGTCGTTGCAGCAGATCTGCGATCCTTGCACTTTTTCGATGAAGCAAGCCATCGAATGCAGGGCGAAGATCATGTTCTCAACTCAACGTAACCTTCGGTCTTTACAAGCTAGCCTGTTCGACATGACATCAGGCTGCGATTGCAGCGGAGCAGCTATCCGAAACATTTGTAACAGAGCCCGATAAGTTCGGTGGCCATGAAATCTTGACTGTCCGATGAGCCTGCGATAGCGCTTCGCGGTTGGGAAGAGTTCGACTTCGACGGTCTTCCTCGGTAAGGTCGTTCCTGCGCGTCGCGGTCAACTTCATAGCAAATCGATATGACGGGTGTTCAGTAAACGCATCGCTCTAGTATCTTCACGGCAACGCGTTTCGCCACTCGTTCGAGGGCTTTACGCCCCTGCACCAGGTGCCATCGTTCACAGGGTCAGGATCGTGGTTGTAGGCGTCTCCTAGATTTCCGATCTCCTCGATCGCGTGATATATATCACGCTGCTTCGCACCCTTCACGACCAACGCGTCGACGAAGTCCTCCAGCCTATCAAGGAGACCGTCGCCCTATAGCAACTCATGTTTTTTCCTCCGGCTGTAAGCACCCGCCCCAGTGAAAGATTCCGCAGGTTGAGCAAAGAGACGACGTCCAAGGGCCGATTGCCTTGCCACGTCCCCGACGTTCATTCAGTTTTCCTGAAATAGCACCTGGGGAAGCGGAAATGGTGGGGAGACTGTTCGAGAACGACGTCCACGAAGACTTTGGCACCTGGCCGCTGGGCTACATACCATACGGCGGTGCCGACTTCGGCGAGTTCGAGCGGTGGCCGAGGTGGTGGGCAGTGGCGACGACGGCGTGTTTTACCGGGCAAGGGTCTCCGCAGCGGATCGATTGAAGGATGAAGCAGAGAAATCCCTGGCGAAGGGCCATAGTGCGAGCGCTCGCGAACTGTATCTACGCGCCAGCGTCTTCTACTGCGCCTCCTACCATCCGCTATACGGGACACCCGTCGATCCACGCTTGCTGGCCGCATTTCGAAAACAGGTGGACATGCTCGACAAGGCGTTCGCGCTGGGTACCGCAGCGATCGAACCGCTGCTTATTCCCTTCGAGGTAACTCCCTTGCCCGCCTATTTGATCCCGGCGGAGGGCCTAAAAGTCTCTCACATCTCTCCCTAAAGACTGGATCTGCCGAAACGCTCCATAGCGATGGCCATGGATTTCACCAACGGCACCCCCGACAGGTGCGTAAACACGATTGATGCCCGATAGGCTGGCCATCGCAAACTGCAGTTCCGCAAACGCCCCGGCAGCCACAGCACCGAGCATAGCCGCGCCAAGTAGAACCGGTTCACTGGAATTCGACGCTACAACCTGTTTGCAGCTGGCATCCGCCAGCAGTTGTCTGACAAAGTCGTGCTGGCCAGCGCCACCGCTGATGACGACCTGATCAACGGTGGCACCCTCCGCCGCCTGCGTGTCGATAATCTGTCTCAACCCGTAACCGAGACCGGCCACGCCCGCGACGTAAAGCGCAACGAGACTGTCCAAGTCACGCTCCATGCCGAGGCCGGCAATCACGGCACGGGCATGAGGGTCGGCAAAGGGCGCGCGGTTTCCGAGATACTCCGGCACCACGTGCAAGCCCTGGGCGAGCGTGATGGCATCCGACGGATTGTCAAACCGTGCGGCCGCCAGATCGGCTAGCATGACCGGCAAGGAAACAGACTTTGCCGCGGCATTGGCGGTCGCCGCCGCGGATGCCGGATGATAGGACAGTAGCTGGTCGATCGCCGCCCCAGCCGCGCTCTGCCCTCCCTCGTTGAGCCACATCCCCGGCACCATCGCCGAGTAATAGGGTCCCCAGACGCCGGGCACAAACACCGGCTCCACCGTGGATGTCATCGTGCAGGACGAGGTGCCGAACACATAGGCCAGATTGCGGTCAGGTCGTCCGTCGATGCCAACCGTTCCGATGCCGCCGGCATGCGCGTCGATCATCCCGGCACCGACAGCCGTTCCGGCCTTCAGTCCCATGGCGGCAGCTGCTTCTGTGGAAAGCCCCTCCCCCAGCGTCGTTCCCGGTTCGACGATGCGGGTGCCGATCCGTCGGAACCCTTCCTCGACCAATGCGCCGAGGCCGATCTGTTCGAAATAACCGGCGTCCCAGCGTTGCTCGTGCGCCAGGTAGGTCCACTTGCAGGTAACCGTGCAGGTCGATCGCGCCAGATCACCCGTCGATCGCCAAGTCAAAAAATCGGCGAGATCGAAGAATTGCCATGCCGCGTCGAACGTCGCCGGGCGGTTTTCCTGTAGCCAGAGCAGCTTCGGCGTTTCCATCTCCGGCGATATGCGGCCGCCAACGTAGCGCAGAACATCATGGCCCAGTTCATTGATGCGCTCGGCCTGATCGACGGCGCGGTGATCCATCCAGACGATGATGTTGCGGCTCGGATCATCCGAAGGGCCCACAGCCAGCGGCGTTCCGCCCTCGCCGAGCACGACAAGCGAGCAGGTCGCATCGAAACCAATACCGACAACGGACGCAGCATCGACATCCGAGGCCGCGACGGCCTCGCGAACGCTGGCGCAGACGGCCTGCCAAATTTCGGTGCTTGATTGTTCGACGATTGCTCCCGCCTCGCGATAGAGCGTGATGTCGCGCTTGGCAGTGGCCAGCATCCGTCCCGTCAGATCGAACACGCCGGCACGGGCACTTCCCGTACCGACGTCGACGCCGACGAGATAACGGCCTTTGTCCGCAGTTGCTGTGTTCGTAGCATTGGTCATGAACTTCGGCTCTTTATCAGGTGCAGGATTGCTTGGCGGATTGCGCCAGTCCTAGAGATCGACGCTGTTGGGCAGGATGACGAGGTCGCGGATGGTGACGTTGCGCGGCCGCGACAACATGAAGAGAACGCATTCGGCGACCTCGACCGGCTGCATCAGGCTGCCATTGGCCAGCGCTTCCTCCATCTTGGCCTTTGGCCAGTCATCGAGAAGCGCCGTCACCACGGGTCCCGGCAGGACGGCGCCGACACGGACGCCATGCTGCGCCACCTGGCGGCGGGTCGAGTGGACGAAGGCCTGCACGGCGAACTTGGAGGCCGTGTAGATTGGCTCCCAGACAACAGGAACAACACCGGCGATCGAGCTAGTGAAGAGAATGTCGCCGGACTTCTGCGCGATCATATGCGGCAGCACCGCATGCACCGAGCGGAAGGCCGCGTTGATATTCAGGTTCAGCATGCGATCCCAGGCGTCCGGATCACCTTCGGCGACGGGACCGCCGATATAGGCGCCGGCATTGGCGTGAAGAATGTCAAGGCGACCGGCAATGTCGAGGATACGCGGCAGCATGCCTGATACCTCGGCGGGATTGAGCAGATCGACCACCAGTGGCAGCGCGCGTTCACCGAGTTCCGCGCAAAGCGTGTCCAGACGCTCCCTAGCCCGATCGACCAGCACCACCGTCGCACCCTCGCGGATGAGTGTGCGCGCACATTCGAGCCCGATGCCGGATGCGGCACCGGTGATGGCCGCGACCTTGCCCTTCATGAGTTCAGACATGAATATTCTCCTTGAAACGATAGTTAGGCGCGTCCGTGGCTGACGCGGGAACGGCGGGCCAGCGAGTCCACTATCACGGCGATGGCAAGAACGGCGCCTGTTATCATGTAACGCAGCGACGAGCTCAGATTGAGCAGTGTCAGCCCGTTGGATATCGCCTGGATGACGATGATCCCGAGTAGCGCCGAATACGCGCTTCCGCGTCCGCCGAACAGGCTGGTTCCGCCGATAACGGCTGCTGCGATCGCATTTAGATTGACGTCGCCGGTGCCGGCCTGTTGGCTCGATGACGCCAGGCGGGAAGCCGACAGGATGCCGCCCAGCGTTGCCAGCGTCGAGCACAGCATGAAGGCACTGAGATAGATGCGGCGCACATTGATGCCCGAGCGCCGCGCCGCCTCACGATTGCCACCGACGGCAAACATTGAGCGTCCCCAGCGAGTGCGGGTCAGCGCATAGTTCAGAGCCACCACCAGCACCACCAGCAGACCGAACATCCATGGCACGCCGCGGCCGAGATTGAGATAGTAGACAGCAAATTCCAGAGCCACGGTGAGGATACCCGCTTTCATGGCCAGGATGCCGAATGGCTGCGACGAGAGATTGGCGGCCCTGCGGCGCTCGCGGGTACGCATTCCCATGACAATCATCACCGCACCCGGCACCAATGCCAGCACATGCGACAGCCAAGCCGGCATGACGAGAATCTGGCCGAAGCGAACCAGCGGCGATGCGTAGGGCAGATTAATACTGCCGGTGGGGCCGAGAATGTAGAGCTGCAGCCCCAGAAGCGCCAACAGGCCTGCGAGTGTCGCCACGAAGCTCGGCATGCCCAGCCTGCTGTAAAGCGTGGCATAGAGCGCTCCAACGGCCGCACCAACCAGTAGCGCGACGATGATGGCGCCGCCAACAGGCCATCCGGCATTGACCCAGAGCACGCCGATGATCGCCGAAGACAGGCCGCTCATCGAGCCAACGGAAAGGTCGATTTCGCCGAGCAACAGGACGCAGACGATGCCCAGCGAGATGATGCCGACCGTTGCGGAATCGAACAGCAGATTGACGAGATTGTTCGGAAGAAGAAAGACCGGGTTGAGTATGCTGAAAACGGTCGAGATGACGATTAGACCGACGGCTACGGGCAGCATGCCGAGATCGCCCGAGCGGATGCGATCGATGAATGCCTTGACCAGATCGAGGACACCCTCACTGTGCTTGACGCGCTCATCGCTGCGATCGAGCATCGTCCCGTTTGCACTTGGCACGCCATTGGATTTCTGTTGGTTCATGCCGGCCTCCCGCTGATCTCGTTGGACTGACCGGACTTGCGCTCCATGCGGCGCGACACCGAGTTCTCGGTGGCGCCGGTGATCGAGGCCACCAGTTCCTGATTGGATGCATCCGGCGTGAAGACGCCGTTGTTTCGGCCGAGCCTAAGTACGACGATGCGGTCG
Source organism: Hyphomicrobiales bacterium (assembly GCA_900472625.1). GTDB lineage: Bacteria > Pseudomonadota > Alphaproteobacteria > Rhizobiales > Rhizobiaceae > Rhizobium. The sequence goes on from UCIT01000049.1 coordinate 10,736, forward strand.
GCGACGGCGCGCACGTCTTCCATGTTGTGGCTGATGATGATGACGCCGAGGCCGCGGTCGCGCACACGCTCGATCAGGTTCAAGACCTCGGCAGTCTGGGCGACGCCAAGCGCTGCGGTCGGCTCGTCGAGCATGATGATCTTCGGATCGAGCAGAAGCGATCGCGCGATCGCGACAGTCTGTCGTTGGCCGCCTGACAGGGAGGCGATCGGCTCGCGAACGGAGGGGATGCGGGCCGCCAGTTCACGCAGAAGCGTCCAGGCGCGCACCTCCATGGCAACCTCGTCGAGGCTCCATGGCGACATCTCGTGGCCGAGGAACAGATTGGCGACCACATCGAGATTTTCGCAAAGCGCCAGATCCTGGAACACTGTCGCGATGCCGAGTTGCAGTGCCGTGCCGGGGCTGTCAAGCGTCACCTGGTTGCCCATGAACTCGATGGTGCCCGATGACGGCTGGTGCACGCCGGCGAGAACCTTGACCAGCGTCGATTTTCCGGCACCGTTGTCTCCCACCAGGGCAACGACTTCACCCGCCCGGACCTCGAGATCGATGTCGGTGAGAGCCGAAACGGCACCGAAATTCTTGGAAATATTGTTGAGCCGGAGAATGGTCTCACCCTTCTCCGTCATCGAACTCGCGTCGCGCATCATGGCTCCGGGCCTTTCTGGGAATGGAGTTCGCCCGGTCGCTATAAGAGACCGGGCGAGATCGGGAGGGCGTTACTGGATACCGAGCTTCTTGCAGCCGTCGGCATATTCGCCGGTGCAAACCTCTGCCGCCGTCTGGATCTTCTTGTCGAAGATCTCCGCCTTGATGTTCTGGGCGGTGACAACGGCAGGCACGAAGAGCTCAGATGGCGTGTCGTAGAGCTTGCTCTTCGCCTCGGGCGTTTCGCCCTTGATCAGCTGGAACGCGACCTTGGCGGCAGCGGCAGCGACGATTTCCGATGGTTTGGAGATCGTGTTGTACTGATCGCCGGAGATGATCAGCTGCAGCGCCGCAATGGTCGCGTCGTTGCCGGTGATCGGCGGCACGGGCTTGACGCCTGCAGCCTTGAACGCGGCGATCGCGCCGCCACCGGTGCCGTCGTTTGCCGCAACCACGCCCTTGATGTCGGCGCCGAAGCGGGTGATCTGGCCGGCGGCCCATTCCTGTGCCTTTGGCGGCGCCCATTCCGGCGTGTCGTATTCGGCCAGTGTCTTGTAGCCGGAATCCTTCAGACCGCGATGGATGCCATCCCGGATGAGGCCGGCGGCCGCGTCGGTCGGCGAACCGTTGATCTGCAGCAGACCGGAGCCATCGGCGACGCCGGCAGACTTCAGTGTTTCGACCAGCGACTTGGCGATGGCGTAGCCGATGCCCTCATTGTCGAAGGAGACGTAGAAATCGGCCGGCTTGGCCGGGATCGGGCGGTCATAGGCGATGACCTTTACACCCTGAGACTGGGCAATCTCGACCAGTCCGGCGGCGGCGGATGAATCAACCGGATCGAGCACGATGACCTTGGCGCCCTGGGCGATCACCGAGTTGAACTGCTGCTGCTGAAGCGAGGCATCGGCATTGGCGTTCTGGTAGATCACGGTGCATCCCGAGCACAGCTTTGCCATTTCGGCTTTGAAGCCGGGGAAGTCGTGCTGCTCGTAGCGGGTGGATGCCTGGTCGGGCATCAAAAACGCTACGGTCGCGGTGTCGGCAGCCAAAGCGGCACCGGCAAGGCCGGCAAAGACCGCAGCGGTCGCCATTAGAAATTTACGATATGCCATGCTCTCCTCCATGAGAAACGGAATTCTTGTCAAAGGATGACTTCCGGTCGGCCTCCAAAGATACGATCGACAGCGTGTCGTGACCGCACTCTTATCTCCCCGGCCAGCCCTCCGCAGCTAACCCACTCCATCGATTGAGCGACTTTGCTCAATCGATGGAGCAACAATTGCCACTTTCGCATATTGCTGTCAAGTTGCACGTGAACGGAGACTGAAATTTGTGAATCGCGACAAGCGGCAAAAGCGGACGACCATCTATGACCTGGCGGAGTTGGCGGGCACGTCGGCCAGTGCCGTCAGCGCGGTCCTGAACGGCAACTGGAAGAAGCGCAGGATCGGCAGCCAGTTGGCCGAGAGGATCACAAAACTGGCCGAGGAACAGGGCTACGCCGTCAACATGCAGGCGAGCCTGCTGCGGCGGGAAAAGTCCAAGATCATCGGCATGATCGTTCCCAAATACGATAACCGCTACTTTGGCTCGATCGTCGAGACCTTTGAGACGATGGCGCGCGAACGCGGCCTGTTTCCAATCATTACCTGTACAGGCCGCGATCCCGAACTTGAGATTGAGGCTGCGCGGGAGATGCTGTCCTACCAGGTCGAATGGATCATCTCGACGGGTGCGACGGATCCGGACCGGGTCACAGATCTATGTGCGGCCGCCGGCGTGCGCAGCCTCAACCTTGACCTTCCAGGCTCCAAGGCACCATCGGTGATATCCGACAACTTTACGGGTTCGCGTGAACTAACCCGCCGGGTGCTGGTGAATTACGAGCGCAAGCTAGGTCGAAAATCGCCGCTGCTGTTCATCGGTGGTCGCGGTAGCGACCACAACACGTCCGAACGCATCAAGGGGTTCGTGGCCGCCCATGTCGAAAAGGGCATCGATGTCGATGCCCATCATATCCTGGCCTGCGGCTATGCGCCGGAAAAGGCTGAACACGCACTTGAGGCGCTGCAGACAGAGGAAGGCGGCGTGCCGATGGGAATGTTCGTCAACTCGACAATCTCGCTCGAAGGCGTTATGCGCTGGATCATTCGCTCGGGCCACAACGGCCCGATGGCGCCTACGCTGGGATGCTTCGACTGGGATCCATTCGTGGCGCTGCTCTGCGACGACATCGAGATGGTCCGCCAGGATGTGCCCGCAATGCTGGCTTCGGTGTTCGATATTATAGAAACCGGCTCGGCGACGGCGTCTCTCGTCCAGATCCCGCCGGTATTCGTCACGTCTCGTTGAGCCGGGTGTTTCGGGCCAAGACAAGGTATCGGTCGACCGTCAACACTTTTGCCAGGTGCGGTCCGAATGACCGGCGATGTCGACCGGGTCATCGAATTACCACCAAGATCGGCGTTCTATGTTGACGGCATGCCGGCCCAAGAAGTCTATGCGCAAGCCTATTTCGCTGGGGGCGTCAGCACCTATTCCTCGGCGATCTTCAACTCCAGTGAGTATCGTCGATACCAGGGGTGTCAAGTCGCCGTGATCATCAGGCGTTTTCACGATAAGATTTGAAGTCTTTCGCGATACCGAAGCGGTGTGACGCCGAGCTTGCGCTGGAAGGCGCTGCACATCTCATCGGGACTGGCAACCCGAGGTCGTATGCAATCACCTTGAGGGGGAAATCGCGTCTCAGTCCTGCGCTCCCGTCCACGGTGTCTCCGGATCAAATCGGGATAAAACGTCGCCTTCACTTCGCTGGTCGCACCCCATGCCGCGCCGTCGAGTGTGTCGATTTATTCCTAGACCGCGCGGCGGGATTGGGGCATCGACGTCCGTTCAACCCGCTCCGACGCTATCGCCGAGCGCTGCTTGGTCGCATCCGCCGTAATCAGGCTCGGATGGACGCCAAATCCTTCGACGCAGACAAGATCCTCCTCAACGCAGCGGCGTACCGTCGTATCGAACAGCATGCGTGGCACATCACAGTCCCGGAACGGCGATGCCGGTTGCTGGAGAAGGTCCAACGATCCAGCACACCCTTGCAGGCGAAGCCGGCAGAACCACGGACAGGCGAAGTTCAAATGCACCGCCTCACACAGCCGGCGCCTCTAGAGATATCGAAGCGGAAGTCGACGATCAGCATAAGGATCATCGGTTCTGTGCCAATCCAGGGCCGCTCGATCTCAGACCGATGTACAAGACCCGCTTGACAGGCCGCGTCTCGACTGACAGTGTACCAATAGGTACAGATAGTACCTATTGGTACAAATTGAGAAAGGATCTACTATGTCACGCCCCCCGATCCCGCCGTTCAGCCGCGACAGTGCGGCCGAAAAGGTTCGCTTGGCCGAAGATGGCTGGAACACGCGCGATGCTGCTAAGGTTGCTCAGGCCTATACGATCGACACCCGTTGGCGTAATCGCGTGGAGTTCTGCACCACGCGTGACGAGGCTCAGGCATTCTTGAAACGCAAGTGGAACAAAGAACACGAATACCGCCTCATCAAGGAACTTTGGGCCTTTTCCGGCAACCGCATTGCCGTGCGGTATGCTTATGAGTATCGCGATGACAGCGGGTGCTGGTTTCGCGCTTATGGCAACGAGAATTGGGAGTTTGCCGAGGACGGTCTGATGGCGCATAGGCACGCAAGCATCAACGAAATGCCGATCGCTGCAAGCGAGCGCCTGTTCCACTGGCCAATTGGCCGCCGGCCAGATAATCACCCAGGCCTAAGCGATTTGGGTCTTTAGTCATGGCCCGGATGGTCACTGAACGGTCCGATACAATAAATCCTTTGGCCGAAGTGTTCCGCGAACACGGCTATGAAGGCGCAAGCCTTGCCTTGATCGGCAAGGCTACGGGTCTCGGGAAGGGTAGCCTTTACCACTTCTTCCCCGATGGGAAGGAGGAGATGGTGCGGGCAGTCCTCGCCGAAATCGATCAATGGTTCGAACATGCCGTTTACGGCCCCCTGCGAGACGAAAGCGATGCCAATCATGCTATTGACGGAATGCTCGATGCCGTCATGGATTACTTTCGATCCGGCAGACGCGTATGCCTCGTTGGTGCCCTCGCCGTCGGCCATACACGAGATCGCTTCTCCCAAGCCATTCAAGGATATTTCGCAAGCTGGGTAGGTGCATTGCAATCAGCGCTTGTTCGACAGGGCCGGGACGATAGGCAAGCACGCGTTCTATCGGAAGAAGCCGTGCTCTCCATACAAGGTGCCATAATATTGTCTCGCGCGATGGACGATCCGGGCGTGTTTCAACGCGCCGTCGACCAAATTCGGCGGCGCTTAACGATCACTTGAGATGGTGGCGCCGCCTTAACGTATGGAGGGCGCTGTGAGGACATACCACGCGTTTCAGGCGGCGATGGAGCCGGCGATTTCACGCCAGTTCGAGATGGCGTGAGCGCGAAGGTGGCGATGGTCTGTGGCGGACACGAACAAGCATTTCGGATGAAGAACGAAAAGATTGGCAACGTGGCCCTGAGTTGAGGCGAAACGCTGACATTGTCACGCACTTGAGGCGCATCATGCGTCGCTCTCGACGTCGCACAGCAAGATGAGAATTCTCAGCTCGGTTGTTCAATCTCTTGTGCGAGCGATGTTCGACGGTCGGCATCAACTGGGACTTTGCGGCCGAATAGGAACGCAGCTTGTCGGTCACCATCACGCGCGCTGTGGTACTCTGATCCTTGAGCAGCGTGCACATCAAACGTCAGGCGGCTGCCTTAATCCCTCGGCTTTGCAGCAGGGCGTCGACGGCTTGCCACAGCTAGTATTTCTTCCTTTGATCGTCACCGCCATCTCATCAAGCTGCCACTTGTCGAAAAAGTGGCCTTGTGAGCGGCGGAGCTGATGAGCAAATTTAAAGTCAAATTTCGCCGCCCGTTCCGAGATGGTCTGGAATGAGACGCTGATGCCGCGCTCCGCAAAAAGATCCTTGATGTCACGGAAGCTGAGCGGAAACCGATATTCATACGGCATGGGCAATGATCGCCGCGGGAAATCGGTGGCGTCTGAAGTGGGCGAACGTTGCTCCTGACATGAGAGCCCGATAGCAAGTCAGTTCAAACAGGCTGTTAAGGCGACGCCACCCCTGCAGCTATTTGGCGTCCGAGCCTATATTCCCGGTCTCGCCTCGAAGGAGGACAACTCTCGTTTTCGTTACAGCCAGCGCGCTCTGTGGTTTTGCTGGCAGTCGGCTTCAAGCTACCGATCGCCTTCCTAATAGACGGCGATCGGTGATCGTCGGAACCTTGTCTCAGCCACACCACTTCTGCACGGCAAGCGCAATGGCCTTGGTGCAGTCGATGAGATCGCGCACCGAGACCCGCTCGTTCGGCTGATGCGCCTGCGCCGGATCGCCAGGCCCGAAATTGACCGTCGGCGTGTTTCCGAGCCCTGTCGGCAGTCCGATATCACTATGGGCACCGAAGCCGGAAAGCTTCGGCGACAGGTCGGCCGCCTCGACTGCCTGCTGGAAGATCGTGACGAACGGGCTGTCGGCCGGGATTTCGGCGCAGTCGGCATCAAGGATCCATTCGATCCGGGCCGGGCGTTCGCGCAGGTACGGATCGGCCTGGCAGACGTTGCGGACGTGCTCCTCGATCTCGCGCTTCACATGGCCGCCGAGCGCAAACTCGTCTTTTTCGCTCGGCAAATATTGCGCGTCGATGATGATCTCGGCGCGGCCGGCCATCGAGGACGGGTGTTCGCCGGCAGTCATCTGGGTAACGATGATCTGGTTCGGCAGGTCCATCAGAGGGTGGTTTTTCTTCGGGTCGAACATCCAGCGGCGATTGAGGATGTCTATGCCGTCGAGCATCTGGCGGCAGAGCTGCACCGCATCCACCGGGCCGCTCGTATACCAGGCGTTCGGCGTCAGCTCGGCATGGCCGCCGATCCCGTCGATGATGATCTTGCCCCAGAGGATGCCGTGGCAGAGTGGTGCGATGCGGTTGGCGGTCGGCTCGGTCATAATGCCGGCATCGGCCTTGAAGCCGCGATCGACCATGGCGAGCGAGCCCATGCCGCCGATTTCCTCGTCGACAACGGTGGTGAAAACGACATCGCCCTTCAGCTCGACACCCATCTCCTTGAGGATTTCGACCGCCATCAGCATGCAGGCGACGCCGCCCTTCATGTCAACCGTGCCGCGGCCATGCAGGAACCCGTCCTTCAGCACCGGCACAAAGGGATCGGTTGTCCAGTGTTCGACCGCTCCCGGCGGAACAACATCGATATGGCCGGTCAGCATGATCGAGCGGCCCTCGCCGGTGCCCTTCAGCGTGCCCCCAAGATTGGGACGGCCTTCGAAAGTGCGGCCCTTGTTGGCGCCGGGGCGACCCTCATACTTGGCATAGAGCGCCGGGCCATCCGGATCCCAGAGGTCGGTGGCAAACCCGAGAGCTTCCAGCCGCTTCTGCAGGTAGAGCTGGCAATCGCGCTCGCCGGGGCCGGCCTCCTTCGGGTTCGACTTGACGATCGACGGAAAGGCGACGAGGTCGCTCAACGTCTGGACGATCCGCTCCTGCGCCGCTTCGACGCGTTCGGCAATCTGTTGTTCGATGGATGGCATGCTTAACTCCAGCGTTTTGAAAGACGTTCGATGAGCAGGACGGCGATCAGCAGCGCGCCGACAATACCGACCTGCCAGACGGTGTTGACGTTGAGCTGCAGGAGCCCAGTCTTCAGAGTGACGAGCAGGATGACGGCGGCGATCACGCCGCCCACCCCGCCGATGCCGCCTGATATGGCGACGCCGCCGAGCATCACCGCGGTCAGCGATTCAAGCTCCAGGTTCTGCCCGATATTGGGCCTGGCGCTGCCGAGCCAGGCGAGCGAGACAAGCCCTGCGAGGCCCGCGAGCAGACCACTCAGGCCGTAGACCAGAAGCCGGGTGCGATCGACGGGAATGCCCACAAGGCGCGCAGAGCGCTCGTTGAAACCCATGGCGAACAGCCAGCGACCCCAGGCACTGTAGAGAAGCAGCACCGCAGCGATGACGAACACCGGCACGACCAGCGTCACGAACGGCATGGGCATCGATAGGATCATCCCCCTGCCCCACGGAAGCAGCCAGGTCGGCACGCCCGATTGCGCACCGCCGCCGGTCAGCGCCAGCGCCATGCCCGAATACACGAAGAGCGTGCCGAGCGTTGCGATCAGCGGCAGGATCTTGAGCCGGGTGACCAGCAGTCCGTTGAACAAGCCAAGCAGCAGCCCGCACACGACGCAGCCGATCGGCAGCAACGCCGGCGGCATGCCGGCCTTGACCGCGAGCATGGCCAGCACGACCGACAGCGACACCGTGCCGCCGACCGAAAGGTCGATGCCGGCGCCGCCGGCCAGGATGACCAGGCATTGTCCGAGCGAGACGAGTGCCAGGATGGTCGAGAATTGGAGGACCGTCGTCACCGTCGAGGCGCTGAACATCGTCGGCCTGAGCGCCGCGAACAGCAGGATGACAGCGATCCATAGCACGGCGAGAAGCAGGAGGATGCGGCTGGAACCGGACCGTTTAAGGAGGTTTTTCATCGCTGCATCCACCTTGCCTTGAGTTCACCCATGCGTGACACCGGCAGTTCGAGCGCCAACACCACGATCAGCAATGCGCCGGTCACGACAGGTTGCCAGAGTGACGGAACGCCCATCAGAAGCAGGCCGTTCTGCAGGATACGCAGGAGGATCACGCCGAGTGCCGTGCCGAGGAGGCTGCAGCGTCCGCCCATGATGCTGGTGCCGCCAAGCACGACGGCGGCGATCGCATCGAGGGCAAGCGTGCTGCCGATCGCCATCTCGACATTGCGATAGTTCGCCACGTAGAAGCTCGCGGCCAGGCCGGTCAGCGCGCCACTGATGATGAAGGTGGCGATGCGGACCCTTGTAACCGGCACGCCGGAGAGCCGCGCTTTCTCCTCCGAATTTCCGATCGAAAGGAGATGCGGACCGTAAGGCGTGCGACGAAGCGCCAGCCACACCGCCAGATAGGCAAGCCCGATCGCAAAGATCGACATGGGAATGCCGAGCAATGTGCTCGAGAGGAGCTGAGTGAGACCTACGGGCAGACCGGAAAGCCACTGCCCGCCGAGAAGTGCGAAGACCCCCATGCGATAGACGCCGAGGAGGCCGAGCGTGCCGACGATCGCCGGCACCCTGCCGAGAACGACGACCAGCGCCGTCGCGAGGCCCAGCGCCGCGCCCGCCACCGGTCCAACGAGCAGGGCGAGTGGCGGCGCGACCGACGCCAGCAGGGCATGGGCGACGGCGATGGCGGCAAGCCCCATCAGGATGCCGATCGAGACGTCGATACTGCCCATGGCGAGCAGCAGGGTCATGCCGAGACCGGCCAGCATCAGCTCTGTGCTGTTGCGGGCGATGGTCGTGGCGTTGCCTGCCGTCGCGAAATAGGGTGACGCGACAGAAAAGACGATCGAAGCGAGAATGACGGCGCCAAGCAGCGCCCATTCACGTCCGCCGATGGCGAGAAGACGTGGACTTGACTGTCGCATCCCAGACTTTACCCGGCCTTAGAAGTCGAACTTGTCGACATTGTCGGCGGTAAAGACGGCCGGAGGGCCGAGCAGCAGGATGCCGCTATCGGCATTATAGGTGACCGGCGAGGTGAAGCCCTTCACAGTGTTCTCAGCTGCGAAAGGCTTGCCGTCGATCAGTTGCTTGCCTGCCCAGACCGTGAGGTAACCGAGCTGCGCTGGATCCCAGAGCACCGAGAAACCGAAGGAACCGCTTTTGAGATAGGAACGCGCGGTGTTCGGGCTGCAATAGCCAGTGCCGACCACGGTGCCGATCTTGCCTGCGGTTTCGATCGCCTGGGCAACGCCAGGGCATGTCGAGGAGGCGACCGCGATGATGCCCTTGATGTCAGGGTTCGCGGTCATCAGGTCGCCTGCGATCTGCGCAGCACGCTGGGCGGTGCCGCCGGCGAACTGCGGCTCGAGAAGGGTCAGCTTCGGATACTTCTCCTTGGCCCGCTTCTGCATGAAGCCGATCCAGGCGTTGAGGTTGGAGGCAGTGGCCTCGCCAGACACGATGCCGATCTTGGCGTCTTCGCCGACGCGCTTGACCATTTCGTCGATGATCGTGGTGCCGAGACCCTCGTCGGTCGCCTGGGCGACGTAGACGGCACGGCCGCTGTCGGGTGCATCGCTATCGCTGGTGAAGAGCTTGACGCCCTTCGCCTTGGCGGCCTCGACGACCGGCGCGATGGCGGATGCGTCGAGCACGCTGACCGACACGGCGCTAACGCCCTGGTCGATCAGGTTCTGGACGATCTGCAGCTGGTCGACCGGGTTGGTGTCGACCGGGCCAGAATAGATGAAGTCGACGCCGAGATCTTCAGCTGCGCGCTTGCCGCCGGCTTCCATGGCGTTGAAGTAGGGAATGCCGATCAGCTGGGGCACGAAGGCCACTTTCGGCTTGTCCTGCGCGAAGGCGGAAGAGCCAAGCGCAAGCGTCAATGCGGAGACGGCGAGGATTGTCTTGAATTTCGGAAACATGTGAACCTCTCTGGAACGGTTTGACGCGCTTTATGGGTTGTTTTGTTCAAGCGCCCGCACGTCGGGATGAGCGCCTGTGATGAGCGAAACGATCTCCTCGGGGCTGGTCTCTTGCTTCCGCCGCTCGGCGACCTTTCGGCCGCGGCGGAAGACGACCATGCGGTCGGCGACCTCGAAGACATCGGCAATGTTGTGGCTGATCAGCACGACCGCGCAGCCGCGTTCGGCAAGCTTGCGGGTGAGCTGCAGCACCTTGCGTGTTTCGGCGACGGCCAGCGCCGCCGTCGGCTCGTCCATGATGACGAGCCTCGCATTGAGGTTGAGCGCCCGGCAGATCGCGACCGCCTGGCGCTGGCCGCCGGAAAGACTGCCGACAGGCGCCTCCGGGTCGGAAATATGAGCATCCAGTTCGTGCAGCAGGCCATCCACCCGGTCCCGCATCGCCTTGCGCATCAGGAACGGGACACCCAGCACCGAGCGCTTGAGTTCGCGTCCGAGAAAGACGTTTTCCGAGATCGACAAGTTCTCCGACAATGCGAGCTCCTGAAAGATCGTCGCGATCCCGGAGCTTGCCGCGTCCTTCGGCGAAGAGAAATGGACGGGTTCGCCTTCGACCAGCAGCTCCCCGTCGCTCTGGGGATGCGCGCCGGCGAGGATCTTGATGAAGGTGGACTTGCCGGCACCATTGTCGCCGAGAAGCGCTAGAACCTCGCCGCCGTTGATCTCCAGATCCACACCCTTCAGAGCGGTGAGCGCGCCGAAGCGTTTGGTGATCCCGGTTGCGCGCAGAAATGGAACGGTCATAGTGCTGTCCTTTGCGTTCGCGGCGGGATTCACTTGGGCGCGCCGGCTGTGTTGGCGGCCCAGCGAAGTATGTTCTTCCAGATCGTTGCGTAGCCGGCCCAGGCGACGAATTCGTTCGGCACCCAGTGCGGCCCGATATCCGAGGTCCAGGCAACGGTGCGGCCCTCGCCGTAGCTGCCGGTGACGAGAAGCGGGTGGCCGCCCTCCTCTTGCGGAAGCGTGGCAAGCACCTCGACGCCCTCGATTTCCTTGGCAACGACCTCGTTGGCACCAAGAAGCAGTGGCCATTCTCCCTCGACGCCTTCGAGGATCGGATGGTTCTTCGGCGCGGTCACGACCGCCTTGAAACCATCGGGAACTTCGAGCCGGTCGTCGTAGGGAAGGCAGGTGACGGGCAGCGCCTCTTCCACCGGCGTACGGCGCCAACGGGCTTTTCCGTCGATACCCTGGAAGGAGAAATAGCCGCCGGCCATGACGAGGCCGCCACCGGCCTTTGTCCATTCGCGGATGATCTTCAAGCGATTGGGAACCGGCTTGCCATGCAGCCAAACGGCCGGCGGCAGTAGCAGCGAATTCGCACCGATATCGGAAAGCAGGATGACCTGATATTCAGACAGGCCCTCGAGCGTGAAGGGGAACTTTTCGACGCAGTCATGCGCCGTCATGTATGTTATCTCAAACTCGTCACCCTGAAGGGCTGCGACCAGCGGTTCCGCACCGAGATGGAAGGTCACGCTGCCGAACTGGTCGAACCCCTTGTAATGGGTCGCCGAGCTGACCCAACTCTCCCCAACCAGCAAAACCTTCGTCACCATATCCGTCTCCTTATGCTCGCGATCATGTCGTTTCGAGAAATCATCCGGCTTTCGCCTCGACAGCTGAAAGCAGTGCGTCGAGTTCCTGCGCGCTGGCCGTGCGGCCCTGCGCGCCTTCGGCCGTCGTCGTCAGGCTGGCACCGACCGCCGCATGGCGTGCTGCATCAACCAGCGGCCGTCCATGCAGCCAGAGGCTCAGGAAAATTCCGGCGAAGGCATCGCCTGCACCCGTCGCGTCGACCCGGCTGACCGGCAAAGCCGGCACCTCGATCGGCGGGCCGCCGCCCTTGCGGAAGACGACCGCGCCGAATTCGCCGAGCGTCAGCACCACGTCGCCGCGCCGCTTCACCCTTGCGATCGTGCGGGCCGCCTCCTCGATCATCGAGGCGAGCGGCGTGCGGATCGCGTAAATTTCCCGCAGCGTGTCGTCGTTGATGAATGTCAGGTCGACCTGTCCGATCAGCCGCTCGAAGGCCTCCGGATTGCGCGAACCTTCCGGCAGGCCGGCCGTGTGAAGGCTCACGTTCCAGCCGGCCTCGTGGAAGCGGGCAATCGACGGCATCATCCGCTCGTAGTGGAAACCTTCGATATGCAGGCAGGAGCGCACAGGGCCGGGTGCAATGTCCATATTGGCGGTGAGATCGATCTCGCTGAGCTCGAAGGTCTCGTGAATGATCGTGCGGCCGCCATTGGCCTCGATGATCACCATCGCGCGCGGCAGCCGGTTCTTGCCCGGTCGCCGGATTGGCAGCACGTTGACGCCGTGGGCCAGCAGCTCCGCCATCGCCCATTCGCTGTCGGCATCGTCGCCGACCGCCGTGGCGAGATCGACATGCAATCCGTAAGGCGATCCGACGGCGGCAGCGGCGACTGCGAGGTTGGCAGCCGGACCGCCGAGCGCCTTGTCGATGTGGCTTGCCGCCACCCGGTCGTCGCGATGTGGCAGGACCTGAACCCGGCAGAGGTAATCGACGCAGATATGACCGACGACGAGAAGCCGCGGATTGCCCTCGGCCGCCTTTATCTTGCGAGCGGACATCATCGGCAGCGAGCGCGCGAACACGCTCGGCCGATAGGCGAGCTTCTGGATGGTTGCCTGAATTTTCTCGGCAGTTTCGGCTTTGACCGGCACGGTCCCGTTGAGGAAATTGGACACGGTGCCGACGGAAACACCGGCAGCGCGTGCAACATCCGTAATGGTGGGACGGCCTTTTTTCATCATTTCCCCGCCTATTGAAGCGCTTCAAGCGTATGGGTGGGTTTTCAATGCGTCAAAGAAACGATCTTCCAATTTACACGGTATTTTTTGGAGATCGTCGCGAATATGAGAGAATTTTTAGAACGCAAGACTTCTAATTCGCTGAATTGAAAATGCTTCAATCCAGTTTCGCAATGCCCTTAAATGAGCGTCATTCGGCTGGTGGCGAGCGTTGCTTCTGCCAGCACGGCACAGCCGGCGACGGCATAGTCCGGCTCGACATGTTCCGCCTCGTTGTGGCTCAATCCGTCGCGGCAAGGAACAAAGATCATTGCCGCCGGAGCGACGCGATTGACGAACAGCGCATCGTGAAAAGCACCCGACAACATGGGCGTGCTTTTGAGCCCCCGAACCATCGCTGCCTGCTCTATCGCAGCCTGGAGATCGGTGGAAAACGTACAGGACGCCATGTCGAAGGATCGTGACATCTCGGCCTCGCAGCCTTGCCGTTTCGCCTCCTTCGCAATGCTGGACAGGACGCGTTGTTCGATCTCGTCGAGCCGCATCGGATCGGGATGACGCATATCGACGGTGCAACGGGCGACATCCGGGATCGCATTGACCGAGCCCGGTTCGACCGAAATCCGCCCCACGGTAAAGCGCGCATCCGTATCATCAGGCATGATCGTCTCGTAGAGACCTGAAAGTGCGGCCGTCAGCGCCCGCAACGGGTCGCGCCGATACGCGAGCCCCGTCGTGCCGGCATGCGCCGTCTGTCCCCTTATTACCACATCAAGCCAGCGCGTACCCTGTATGCCGCCGACGACGCCGATCGGGATATCGTTCGCCTCTAGCGCCGGCCCCTGCTCTATATGCACTTCGATATAGGCATGGATCGGAAAGCCGAGGGATATCATCTGCGCCGGCGGCAGGCTCTTGATCGTCGCCTTCAGTTCGTCGACAAGGCTTGCGCCGTCGGTGGCAAGCTTCCCCTGCCAGTCGGGGGGGATTTCACCTGCGGCAAACGCCATTGACCCCATGCATCCCGGTGCGAACCGGCACCCTTCCTCATTTGTCCACGAGACGACGACAACCGGCCGCTCGGTTTCGATCCCGGCATCTTCGAGGCTCTCCAACACCTCGAAGGCCGACAACGTGCCTAGTGCTCCATCAAATCGGCCGCCGGCCGGTTGGCTATCGAGGTGACTGCCGATCACCACCGGCGCCAGCGTATCGTTTCGGCCGGCCCGTCGGATGAAGAGATTGGCCATCGGATCCTGGGAGACCGTAAACCCCCGTGCCAGGGCCAGTTCTGCCAGAAGCTGACGCGCCTGGCGATCGCCGTCCGTCAGGGCTTGTCGATTGACCCCGCCTTTCACAGTGCCGCCAATGGCGGCGAAGGCTTCGAGCCTGGCGTTGAGACGATTGCCGTCGATATCGACCATGTTGCTTCCTCAGAGATAGGGCGCGTCGTGAAAGGCGATTTCAAGCGCCTGCGCACGGCCGAAGATCCCACTAAGGCGCGACCGCTCACCAGCGTCCATGCCTTCGCCGGCGGCATCCAGTTCCGCTTTCAGCCAAAGAGCCTGGGCGGCGAAATCCTCGTGCGCATGGAGATCGACCCATTCCTTCAGAAGCGGGTCGCTCATCGGGTGCCGGGCGGCCTCTTTCGACCACGTCCAGTACATCCATTCGGCAGCGAACATCGCGGCGACGGTATCGAGATAGCCGCCGTCTTGCGAGATCGCCAGCATCCCATCGCAGAAAGCCGCAACCTCTGGAATCGCCGTATCATAGGCTGCGAGATCGATGCCGCGCTCGGCGAATGTCTTCTCGAAATAGGCGATCTGCTGGTTGGCAAGCGCATCGAGCACGCCAATCAGCCAGCGCTTCTGGACGATCGTCTCAGCCTTGGCGGCGGCGTAGGCAAAGATGGAGATCGCTGTGTCGACGAAAGCGCCCTCGAAGACGAGGTAGCGTTCGAAGACCTGCTTCGGCAGACGGTCTGCCTTGATGTCCTGGACGAAACGATGGCCGACCATCGCCTCGAAGACGACCGCGTTCTCGCGCAGGATCTGCTCTGAAAGAGTCTCGCTCATGTCAGGCTTCCAGACCCGGACGGGCTGCTTCGACAAAGGCCTTGACGCGGGAAAGCTCGACCGGGTTCCACCAGACGCCGCCTTCCTTGAGCGAGGACGCGACAATGACGCCGTTGGTCCGCTTCAGGATCTCGACGATGTTGTCCTTGGTGACACCCGAACCGACGAGCAGCGGCAGGTGCGTCGCCGCACCGATCGTCTCGATTTCCTCGACGGTTGCAGAGTTACCGGTGCGCTGGCCTGTCGCAATCACCGCGTCCGCATCGAAAAAGGCGAGATCGCGGGTCAGTTCCTCGATGGTCCTGTCGGCGGTGATCGCGTGCGCGCCATGCTTCACATGGCTGTCGGCGAAGACCTTGATGTGTTCGGCGCGCAGCGCCGAGCGGTAGCGCATGGCTTCGGCCGCGCGGCCTTCCATGAACCCTTCGTTGGCGACATAGGCGTTGGCCCACTGGTTGACGCGGATGAACTTGGCACCGCCTGCCATGGCAATGGCGAAAGCCGGGATAGGCGCGTTCGCCAGCACGTTGATGCCCATCGGGATGCCGGTCGCGCGACCGATCCGATCGGTGACGACGGACATGAAGGCTGATGTCTCGGGACCGATGTCGTCCGGCTTGGAGAAGGGGATGTCTCCATGATTTTCGATGATTAGGCCGTGCAAGCCGCCCTCGATCAAGGCCTCGGCGTCGCGCATGGCCACGTCGTAGATGGCGTCCACGCCCTCGCCGCGATAGCGAGGGGCGCCGGGAAAGGGCGAGCAATGGATCATCCCGATCAACGCCTTGTCAGTGCCGAATATTTCCCTTATGGCGCTTGAATTGTTATCCGAAATCGTCTGCATTTTCATTTCCTTTCGAAGGCGAGCCATGCCTGCCAGTGTTCGTGCTTATGTCATCGGTAACGTCGCTGTCGACGAAACCATATCCGTGTCCACCATGCCGGAAGCCGGGGCTTCGATCCTAGGCCGCGAAGAAACGCGCGACCTCGGCGGCAAAGGTGCGAACCAGTCGGTGGTCATGGCGCGCACCGGCCTCCCCACCACCCTCGTCGCGGCCGTGGGCGAGGATTTCCGCGCCCAGACCATTCGCAATCAACTGGCGCCGGAACCGGTCGAGGCCAAGCTGATTGCGCTTGCCGGCCGTTCCAGCGACTTCTCCATCATCTTCACCACGCCGGATGGCGAAAACGCCATCGTCACCACAACGGATTCCGCCGGCTCGATGACGACCGACGAGGCGATCGCCGCGATCGCCTCCGCCGCAGCCGGCGATCTCATGGTGCTGCAGGGCAATCTCAGCGAAGCGACCACCCTCGGCCTGCTGCAGGAAGCCCGTCGCCGTGGCCTCGTCACCGCCTTCAATCCCTCGCCGCTCCGGCCCTACTTCAGTCAGTTCTGGCCGCTGGTCGATATCGCATTTCTGAACCGGGGCGAGGCGCAAAGCCTCACCGGTTCTTCCGATACCGCAGCGACCGAGAAGCTGCTGCAATCCGGCGTCCGCCATGTCGTGCTGACGCTCGGCGGCGATGGCGCGATGCTGGCGAGCCGAGGTGCCGCCATCGCAGCGATCCCGGCTGTCGCAACCAAAGCGATCGACACGACCGGCGCCGGTGATACGTTCATGGCAGTCGCACTTGCCTCGGCCGCCCTGCGCGGCGTCGAACTCGACACCCGCGCCGTCGGCCATGCCGCTTGCGCCTCTGCGCTCACCGTCAGCCGCCGCGGCACCCGCTCGGCCTTCCCAACCAGCGAAGAACTTCAAGCGATCCTGGCCCGCTGACACGCGCCAGGATCTATGCAGTCCTCAGCGCTTTTCGCTCAGCCAACCCAGGATATTCTTCCACAGGCGTCCGTAGCCTTCCCATTCGCAAAATGCCGGCGATAGCCAGTGAGGGCCAATATCCGACGTCCAAGCAGCGCTGCGGCCCTTGCCGAAGCTGCCGGTGACGAGCAGCGGATGGCCACCCTGATCATCCGGTAGGCGGGCAACGACTTCGACATCGGCGCGATCGCGCACTTCGACTTCATTGACACCGAGAAGCAGCGGCCATTCTGCCGGCATACCGGCAACGGTCGGATGATCCGCCTTGACGACGACTGCCGTCGTGCCTTCTGGAATCTCGACGCGGTCGTCATAAGGCAGGCATGTGACTGGCAACACGTCCTCAACAGCCGTGCGGCGCCAGCGCGCCTTGCCGTCGATACCTTGGAAGGAGAAATAGCCGCCGACCATCAGCAGACCGCCACCTTTTTCGGTCCAGGCCTTGAGCAGCTTCAGGCGGTTCGGCACCGTCTTCGAATGCAGCCACACAGCCGGCGGCAACAGCAGAGAATTGGCGCCGATATCTGACAGGATGATCACGTCATAGACGTCGAGGCCCTCCATCTCGAAGGGAAATTTCTCCACTGCTTCGTGGGCCGGCATGTAGGTCAGCTCGAATTCGCTGCCTTCCAGTACCTTCACGAGCGGCTCGGCGCCGAGGTGGAAGGTAACGCTGCCGAACTGGTCGAAGCCTTTGTAGTGGGTGGCGGAGCTGACCCAGCTCTCGCCGACGAGGAGGACGTTCTTGGTCATGGTATTTCCATTTTCTTTGGTGTGGATGCTCAAGATCTCGCCTCGAACACCGATCTCGGATTGTCGCGCATGAGGATGTCGAGCTGCGCATCACTCAAGCCGTGGCGCTTCAGGCGCGGCAGGAAGTGTTTGATGATATAGGCGTATCCATTGCCGCCGTAGCGGGTCAGCATCATTTTCAGGAAGACATCGTGGGATAGCAGGATGCGGTCGATATGCCCCTGATCGACAAGCTTGACGATCGCGCGCGCCGCATCTTCGTCGCTCGGGCATTGCACCTGCTGATCGGCATAGAAGTAGTCCATGCCGATCATGTCGTATTCCAGGAAGGCGCCGCGCGAGGCAAGTTCGGCCTGATAGGCAAGATCGTCATGCGACGGATTCATGTGGCAGAGCACCGTGTGGCGAAGCTCGGCCCCTTCCTCTTCCGCGATATCCAGCACCTTGTGCCCGAGCCGGAACCAGCCCGGCAGATGCACCATCAATGGCAGACCAGTGCGTACCTGCGCCCTCGCTGCCCCCCTGAGCGACTTCTCTTCCTGGTCGGTGAAATCAGACGACACGCCGATCTCGCCGATCAGTCCCACCTTGATATCGGACCCGTCGACGCCAGCCGTCGCCTCGTGCACGATCTCGTCGGCGATCTCATCGATCGTCATCCCTGTTACCTTGGCCGGATGCGACGAGCCGAGATAATAGCCGGCGCCCATGATGATGTTCAGGCCCGACCCTTGCGAAATACGCTTCAGCGCCCTCGGGTCACGACCGATCCCCTGGCAGGTCGGCTCAACCACCGTGTTGCCGCCATGAGTGGCAAAGTCCTTAAGTTCGGTGATCGCCAGAGGCTCGTCATCAAGCGTGATGTTGTGTTTGTTGACGAACGGGTCCTGATGTAACTCGCTGAGGATCTCGATGCAGACGATGCTCTCGGCCAGATACTGGCGTTCCGGTGTCTTCGGCGCGTGCCACCAGCAACGGCAGTCATTGAGAATGTGCTCATGCATCAGCGTAAGGCCGAGATCGGAGACGGGGATCGGCCCCGCCACCGTCATGACCTTGCCCGACCGGACATGGGCTTGAGAAAGTTCGCTCATGCCGGCCTCACTTCTTCTTTCCGCCGAAGCGGAAATTGGTGGTGAAGATCTTGGTGTTGAGCCAGATCGCCACGAGGATGATCGCGCCCGTGACGATCTGGGTGAAGAAGGGCGAGATGTGCATCAGGATCAGGCCATTGCCGATAACGGCGATGGTGAGGGTGCCGAGTACCGTGCCGAGGATGCTGCCGCGTCCCCCCATCAGCGACGTCCCGCCGAGAACCACGGCCGCGATAACCTGCAGTTCGAATCCGACCGCCGCATTGGACGATCCGGAGCCGAGGCGAGCCGCAATCAGCAGCCCGGCCAGCGCGCAGGCAATTCCCGAAACCATGTAAACCGAAGCAACGATCCACTTCGCCGGCATGCCGACGCGCCGCGCAGCTTCCAGATTGGATCCGACCGCCACGACCTGCCGACCGTATTTCGTATAGGCGATGATCACGTAGCCAATCGCCGCGACCAGCACGGCGATGAGCGCAGGCACTGGAAGCCCGAGAAACTCGCCGCGGCCGAGCCAGAAGAAACCAGGCACGTCCTTGATGGGGATCGAATATCCCTGGGTGAGCCACAACGCAAAACCGCGCAGGATCGAGAGGCCCGCCAGCGTGACGATGAAGGCCGGAATGCCCTGATAGGCGACGAACCAGCCCTGCGCGATACCCATGAGCGCGCCGAAGGCGATCATGCCGATAACCACGGTTGGCCAGGGCAAACCCATCGCCAGGATGATCGCCGCCACTGCATTGACGAGGGCCACCTGCGAACCGACGGATAGATCGATGCCACCGGTGATGATGACCAGCGTCATCGCCACCGCCACGACCAGAATAGGTGCGGCCTGCCGTACGACGTTCAGAATATTGCCCAGCGTCAGAAACGTGTCCGTGGTGACGGAGAAGAACACCAGGCAGGCGAGAAAGAATGCAGCGATCGAAAGGACCTGCGCATGTTCGGAAAGGAAGTCAGCGACCGGAGAACCGGCGGCGCGTTCTGTATAGGCGCTCAATGTCTGCCTCCGACGATAAGCTGCACAAGGTCCTGCAGGTCGGTCTTGCCGATATCACGTTCGGCAACCTTGGTGCCTTCGTACATCACGGCGATCCGATCGCAGGCCCGGAACAAATCCTGCAGGCGATGGGTGATGAGGATCACCGAAACACCCTTGGCCTTGACCCGGTTGATCAGGTTGAGCACCGCCTCGACCTCGGCCACGGCCAAAGCCGATGTCGGTTCGTCCATGATAAGGACCTTGGGATTGAAGGATGCGGCACGGGCGATGGCAATCGCCTGCCGCTGGCCACCGGACAGCTTTTCCACCTTGGCGCCGAGCCGCGGAATGCGGATCTCCAGCGCGTCCAGCATGGCCCGCGCTTCCGTGACCATGCGTGGTCGGTCAAGGAACGGTCCCCTGGTCAGTTCACGGCCGAGGAAAAGATTGCCGACCACATCGACATGGTCGCAGAGGCTCAGATCCTGGAACACCATTTCGATATTGCGGTCGCGCGCATCGGCCGGACCGCTGAAACGCACGTCCTGTCCGTCGATCGAGATGGTACCGTCATCGGGGATATAGGTGCCGGAAATCACCTTGGTCAGCGTCGACTTGCCGGCAGCGTTGTCGCCGACCAAGCCCAGGCATTCGCCCGGGAAGATATCGAGATCGACGCCGCGTAGTGCCTGATGGGAGCCAAAACTCTTTCGTATGCCCGTCAATGAAATGCGGGGCTGGCGGATGCCGCTCTCGCCGGACTGCCGGAGGGGGTTTTTACCTCCTCCGGGTCCTGAGACAGCGGTTGGGTGCTGTCCTTCAGACATCATTTGAAGACGGCCCGGTAGGGTTCGACGTTGGCTTTGGTGACGATGGTGATCGGCACGGCGATCGTCTTTTCGACGCTGCCGCCATCCGAAACCTTCTTCAGCGCGTCAACTGCAGCGGCGCCCATGGCTGACGGGTCCTGCTGGATGACCGCGGTAACATACCCGGCGTCGATGCCAGCGATCGCCTGGGCCGTGAGATCCCAGCCGAAGATCTTCACGTCGGCCTGCTTGCCCTGACTTTCGACAGCGGCGATGGCACCCATGAGCGCTGGTTCGCCGGTGGCGTAAACGGCATTCATGTCAGGGTTGCCGGTGATCAGGTTTTCGGCGGCCGCCAAGGCGTTGTCCTGGATGTTCTGGCCATCGACGACGCCGGCGGTGGTGATGCCTTCAACTCCCTTGACGGTCTTTTCAAAACCTTCCTGGCGGACATTCTGAATGAAGGAGTTCAGCGCTCCGACAACGCCGTATTTCACCTTGCCGCCCATATCGCTCTTCGCGTAGTCGAGGAAGAACTTGCCGATATCGGCGCCGGCCTTGGCATTATCGACGCCGATCTGCGCCTTCTGCGGCCCTTCGGGCAGGATGGCGTCGATCGCGACGACAGGAATACCGGCGGCGGCGGCCTGCTGCACGGCCGGCATGATACCGTTGACGTCGATCGCCACAACCGCAAGGCCATCGACCTTCTGCTGGATGTAGGTCTCGATCGCGCTGTTCTGTGCGGCCGGGTCGTTGTTGGCGTTGAAGATGACGAGCTTTGCGCCGGCAGCATCAGCCGCCTTCTGGGCGCCCTCGTTCATCTGGTTGAAAAACAACGCCTGCTGGTTGATCTGGACGAGAGCGAAGGTCTTCTCAGCGGCGGAGGCACTGCCCAATGCGATACCGGCAAGCGCGGTAGCGGCAAGTGCCGTGGTCAACATCCTGCGTGTTAGAATAGTCATTTGTTCTTCCTCTGGTTTGGTTCATCTTCGTTGCTTTTTATTGTTTCGCTGGCGGCGCAACGGAGTTCCGCACAACGATTTCGACCGGGAGAAGCTCTTCGGAGTGAATAGTCTCCGGCTCCTCCCAATTTGTTTCCAAGAGTAGCCCCAAAGCACGTCCACCGAGCGCCCTGACAGGCTGGCGGATGGCGGTAAGAGGCGACGCGAAAAGATGCAGCGGCCCAACGTCGTCAAAGCCGACCACCGAAACCTCGCCGGGAACCGAGACGCCCTCGGCAAGCAGCACCTCGATCAAGCCGATGGCGATTTCGTCCGAACTGGCGAAGATTCCCGTTGCCGGCTTGCCCTCATCGATAAACCGCCGTGCAGCTTGCCGACCGAATTCCACCGTGAAGCTGCCTTCGTAGCGTGTCACTTCGAACGGCTCCCCCCGCTCCATAAGTGCCCGCTCCAAGCCTGAGGAGCGGCGGCGCGTACTGATCATATCTTTCGGGCCACCGATGTAGACAACGCGTCGATGCCCGTGGTCCGCAAGATGCCGGCCAGCGAGATAACCGCCCTCCTCGTTGTCGCAAAAAAGCTTTGGTACCATGGCGCTCGGCACATCTTCGTCGACGATCACGACCTTGCCGGTCTGGTTGATCAACGCACCCAGCTCTCCGTCGTCCGGGTGATTGGTCACGAATATAAGGCCATCGACATGGTTGCGCGCAAGCGCTGTCACGTAGGACACCTCACGGCCGGGACGGTTCAACGTTACGTGCAGCGACAGTCCAAGGCCGCGCCTATCCGCCTCTTGCTCTACGGCAGCGACGAACGTCGCGAAGAATGGATTGGCGATATCAGGCACCACCAGCCCGATCGTCTCCGAACGACCGCGGCTCAGACGGCGAGCATGCGGGTTAGGCTGGTACCGAAGATCTCTTATCGCCTTTTCGATGCGCTCTTTGGTGTCGAGAGGAAGCTGAAGCGAACCATTCAAAAGCCGCGACACTGTCGTGACCGACACGCCGGCGGCTTTGGCAACGTCCTTCAGGCTCGTAGCTCGATTGTCAGACATCATGTTCCCGTGACAACTAAGTCGTCATCATCTTGTAAAGCGCTTTACTAAACCGCTTTACAATGCCACGCTCGCCTGCCGTGTCAAGCTTGAAAATTAAGCACGACGAAAAAATAGGCGACATCTCGGTTTATTCATATTTTGCTATAGTTTAAGGGAGATTTCCCTTCTTGCAATAGTTCCACACTGTTGCAAACGGTCGCCGTGGTGGGAGCTGGACCTACGAGCCAGGATTTGAATAAAGTTAAAAAAGGAACGTTTTGTTCACGGATAGCGAGGGCATCTTGCGCTTAGCAGAGCCGACCAATCACGCCAGTGTCGTAGATGCATCACCTCCGATCACTTTCTTTACGGCTGCAACCCTGCGCAGCGTGCAGTATTGCGGATATGTGTCTCCATTTCACTGCATGCTCCATCTCCGTCATTGTTCTTCAGGGCAGCTATGATGCGGCGATGCTCTGCAATGGATTGCCGCATTCTTTCCGGATCTGTGATCGGAATCGGCTGGCGCTGGGTCTCAGTCACCTGATCTCGTACGGTCTGGTATAGCGCTTTCAGCATGGTGTTTGAGCAGGCGGACACGATGATGCCATGAAACTCCAGATCGGCATCAACATTGGCGAGCAAGTCTTGATTGGCCCAGCAATCCTCCATGGTCTTGGTCGCCTTCTCCATCATATCGAGCTGCGCCTGGGACAGTCGTCCAGCGGAAAGGCGCGCGATTTCGCCCTCGAGCAGGATACGGGTCTGGAAGACATCAAAAACAGAATAACTTTCGGAATAACGCCACGGCGCCATGTTGCCCGTTTGGCCAGCCGTCCCATCAATGGCGGTCACGAATGTCCCTCGCCCCGCTTCCGTTTTAAGCAGCCCTAATGTCTCAAGTGTAAGTAGTGCCTCGCGTAACGACGCCCGGCTGATGCCAAATTTCTGGGCAAACTCACGTTGAGAAGGGATTTTCTCACCTGCTTTCAACTGTCCAGACTGGATCATGGCCTGGATTTCGCGGGCAACAGATTGTGGCAAAAGCGTTTTAGTGAGCATCCTATCCTCGTTCCCTGAAACCCGCACTGCCTCTTTCGATGCATTTTTAAAATGAGATCTTGCAAAGGATTAAAGCACGTGCTTGTGTGGTCGTACTGGTCTGACCAGTTAGACCAACGTAGATTGGCTTCATTTATAAAACAAGGGGTTCTCAAATGCTTCACGTTTCGCGCATGAAAAGCACAATTTTAGCCGGGTTGATCTCGGCGCTCGGCGTCTTCAACGTCCAGGCTGCCGATCTGACGGTCGGTGCCAATATCGGCAACGTTCCATGGGAATTCCAAGATGCCAGCGGCAAGGTCGTCGGCTTCGAAGTCGATCTCGTCAACGAAATCGCAAAGCGCCTCGGAAAGTCGGTGGAGTTCGTCAACACACCGTTCAACGGTCTCTTTCCCGCTGTCCAGTCCGGCCGTATCAACATGGCTATTTCATCGATCACCATCACTGAAAAGCGTTTGGCGTCGGTTAGCTTTGCCCAGCCATATTACGATAGCGACCAGTCTCTGACCGTGACAGCAGCTTCCGGCATCACCGGCCTCAAGGACATGAGTGGTAAGGTCGTCGGCGTAGATACCGGTTCGACGGGCGATATGTGGGCAGAAGCTCATAAGGGTGATTATAAGCTTGGCGAAATACGCAAGTTCGAAGGCCTTCAGCCCGCCATGCTCGATCTCGTTGCCGGCCGCGTCGATGGCTATATTTCCGATATTCCGGCATTGCTTTACTACGCCAAGGATAAGCCAGAGCTGAAGGTTGTCGAGCGCATTCCGACAGGCGAAAAATACTCGATCATGTTCAACAAGGGCGATCCGCTGGCCGCAGAGGTCAACGCAGTCGTCACCACACTGAAGGGCGAGGGCTTCATTGCCAAGCTGCATGAAACTTGGTTCGGCGCAAAGGCCGAGGACACGACCTCTACCGTTGCCGTCCTTGACATGCCCAAGGCCAAGTAAGGCTTGCACTGCATCCGGCGGGACCACTCGTGTCCCGCCAGATTGCCAAGGGAGCCCGTCCGGCATGAACCTCATCAATACCTTCTTCAATGTTCCCGTGTTTCTCAACAGCCTGCCGCAGTTGCTTTGGGGGTTGGTTGTCACCATTCAGATCGGTATTACCAGTATCCTTTGCGGCCTCATCGGCGGTTTGTTTCTGGCGGTGGCGCGCCTATATGCCCCGGCCGTTTTCACGCTGCTGATCCGCATCTACATCGACATCTTCCGGTCGATCCCGTTGCTGGTGCTGTTGATCGTCGTCTATTACGCGCTTCCGTTCGTCGGTATCCGACTGTCGCCATTCCTGTCTGCTGTCACCGCTTTGTCTTTGGTCTCCGCCGCGTATACCGCGGAAATCTTTCGCGCTGGCATCGAGGCTGTTCCCCACGGTCAATTTGAAGCATCCGCAGCGCTTGGCCTCTCCAGCCGCAACACGATGGTGGATATCATTCTTCCGCAGGCCATCCGGATCGTCATTCCACCGCTCACCAACAACTGCATCAATGTCATGAAAGACACCGCCCTCGCCTCGGTCGTCGCCATGCCAGACTTGTTGAAACAGGCAACACAAGCGCAGGCGCTCAACGCCAACCCCACGCCACTGATCGGTGCAGCCCTAATCTACGTCGCACTGCTCTGGCCGATGGTTGCCGTCGTGGCGCGTCTCGAAAGACATTTCAATCGGGGGAAACGTTGATGGAAAAGACCACATCCTCCCTGATTTCAATCCGCGGGCTGACTAAAGCCTATGGCACGTTCACCGTGCTGCATGGCATTGATCTCGATGTGGCTGAAGGCGAAGTCGTGTGCGTTATAGGCCCTTCCGGTTCCGGCAAATCGACCCTCATTCGCTGCATCAATCATCTGGAAGCCTTTCAGCCAGATAGCAGCATCACCGTAGATGGTATTCGCGTTGCGCCCGGCCCGGCCCTTGCCAAGGTGCGTGCCGAAGTCGGCATGGTGTTCCAGTCGTTCAATCTGTTTCCGCATATGACCGTTCTGAAAAACGTCATGATCGCCCCCATGCGGGTTCGAAAGACACCGGCAGCGGAAGCCGAACGCAAGGCGCGCGAACTTCTGTCCCGCGTCGGCATTTCCGAGCAGGCAGAGAAGTTTCCAGGTCAACTCTCAGGCGGCCAGCAGCAGCGCGTGGCTATCGCCCGGGCGCTCGCCATGGAGCCACGGGTCCTGCTGTTTGATGAGCCAACATCGGCTCTTGATCCGGAAATGGTCGGCGAAGTGCTGGATGTCATGCGCAAACTGGCTGGCACCGGAGTGACCATGGTGATTGTAACACACGAGATGGGTTTTGCCCGTCAGGTGGCAGACCGCGTCATCTTCATGGATGGCGGGCGCCTTGTCGAATCCGGGACGCCTTCAGACATCTTCGACAATCCAAAAGAAGCAAGGACGCGTGGCTTCCTTCGCGCCGTCCTCAATCACTGAATAAAAGACCATTCTGGAGACACTAGGAATGACCACCTCATCACCGCTTGACCTCGATTATGTGCGCAGCCAGTTCCCTGGCCTGTCCCGCGGCTGGACCTATTTCGACAATGCGGGTGGATCGCAAATCTTGAAAGGCGCGCTGGAGCGCATCAATACGTTTCTGATCGAAAAGAACGTCCAGATCGGCGGCTCCTACGCCGTATCGCAGGCGGCAGCCGAAGCGCTCTACGAAGCGCGGACTGCAGCCATGCACCTGGTCAACGCTTCGCGTCCGGAAGAAATCGTATTCGGCAATTCCACCACGGCGTTGCTGCAGAACCTTGCCCGCGCGATGCAGAGCCAGCTTGCGCCAGGCGACGAGATCGTCGTCACGGTCAGCGATCATGAATCCAATATCGGCCCTTGGGACCGGCTGAAAGAGGCCGGCATCAAGCTGAAGATCTGGCCGCTCAACAAGGACACTCTAACTCTCGATCTCGCCGACCTGGCGCCGCTGATGAGCGATCGTACCAAGTTAGTCTGCGTGACACACGTTTCCAACATCCTTGGCTCGATCAATCCGATCCGTGAGATCGCTGATTTCGTGCATGCGCGCGGGGCAAAGATTTGCGTCGATGCCGTGGCTTACGCCCCGCACCGCGCCGTCGATGTGCAGGCGCTTGATGCCGATTACTACGTCTTCAGCCTCTACAAGACCTACGGTCCGCACTATGCGCTGATGTACGGCAAATACGACCTGCTGCTCGAGCTAGATACGCTTTACCACTATTTTTACGGCAAGGACAAAGTGCCGGGCAAGCTGGAGCCAGGCAACCCCAACTATGAACTTGCCTATTCCACTTGCGGGATCGTCGATTACTTAACCGCACTAGGCGAACGGGCAGGCGAGACCGGAGCGGTGCGCCAGAAAATCGAGTCAGCCTTTGCGGCCATCACCGCACAGGAAAACCTTCTGACGGAACGGCTGCTGAGCTATCTGCGCTCCCGAAACGATTGCCGGATCGTCGGGCAGGCCAACCAGGACGAGACACGCGTGCCAACAATTGCCTTCCGCTTCGATGGCCGTAAGGCTGGCGAGCTCTGCAAGGCAATGGACGGCGAAAACATCGCCATGCGTTTCGGGGATTTCCATTCAAGACGGCTTGCCGAATATCTTGAGCTGACCGACCATGGCGGCATGCTGCGGGTTTCCATGGTCCATTACAATACGTTGGAAGAGGTCGATCGCTTCACGTCAGCACTTGACCGTATTCTGGCTGGCGATGTGGGGTTTGCGAAAGCAAGCTGAGCTGTGAACGACAAGAAGGACATGGAATGATGCGTTTCGATACGGTGATCAGGCACGGAACCGTGGTGACGGCGAGCGACACATTCGTCAGCGATGTCGGCATCAAGGATGGTCGTATCGCTGCACTTGCCGCTGACCTGACTGATGCCGACGAGGTGATCGACGCCACCGGCCTCTTCGTGATGCCCGGCGGTATCGACAGCCATGTCCATCTCGACCAGCCCTCCGGCGATGGCATCGTCATGGCCGATGACTTCGACAGCGGCACCCGCTCGGCTGCTATTGGCGGCAACAGCACAGTTCTGGCCTTCTGCATGCAGGAAAAGGGACAGTCGCTTCGGGAGGCATTGAAAATCTATCATGCCAAGGCAGAAGGGAAATGCCACGTAAACGTTGCCTTCCATCTGGTCATCACCGATCCGACCCCAGAAGTCCTCGGCCAGGAACTACCAGCGTTGGTGGAGGACGGCTATACTTCGTTGAAGGTCTTCATGACCTATGAAGGCCTTCGGCTGCGCGACGACGAAATCCTCGCCACGCTGGATACGGCGCGTCGCACCGGCGCTCTCGTCATGGTTCACTGCGAGAACGAGGATGCGATCCGCTACCTGATCGGCCGGCATGAGGAAGAGGGCAAGTTTGCGCCGAAATTTCACGCCACGACGCGGCCCGTCGCCGCCGAGCGCGAAGCCACACACCGAGCACTTTCGCTCGCCGAAATCGTGGATGTGCCGATCGTTATCGTTCACGTTTCCAACCGAGAGGCGATGGAAGAAATCCGCCGTGCCCGCCAACGGGGTCAAAAGATTGTCGGTGAAACGTGTCCACAATATCTGATGCTGACCGCCGACGACCTGGATCGGAGCGAGATGGAGGGCGCGAAATATGTCTGCTCCCCGCCGCCGCGTGACAAGGCGAGCCAGGATGCCTGCTGGGAGGGGTTGGAACAGGGCGTGTTCGATCTGTTTTCGTCCGATCATTGTCCTTTCCGCTTCGATGACCCGGAAGGCAAATTGAACGAACAAGGCAAGCGGCATTTCCGTTGGATTCCAAACGGCATTCCGGGCGTTGCCACACGCCTCCCGATCCTTTTCTCGGAAGGTGTCATGAAGGGCAGGATCGACATCAACCAATTCGTTGCCGTCACCTCGACCAATCACGCTAAACTCTATGGCCTCTACCCCCGCAAAGGTACAATCGCTATCGGTGCGGATGCTGATATTGCCCTTTGGGACCCGAACAAAAGAATTACCCTGACGAATGATATTCTGCTGCACGGCGCCGACTATACACCTTACGAGGGGCAGGAATTGCGTGGCTGGCCGGTGCACCTGCTCTTGGGTGGCGAAACCATAGTGAAGGACGGACTGCTAACCCAGCGAGACGGACGCGGTAGCTACCTCAAAAGAAAACGCTCTTCCCTGTTTCCGAGAGAAGCGTGACCCCGCCAGACAGTGTCGTAAAGGCCGAACCGTGCTCATCGCTCGGACGCCCCGTTCAGTAAGAGATGATATACATTTGGTCTTGAACAACGGAATCGAAACTGGGCCA
The DNA here is from genome assembly GCA_900472625.1 of Hyphomicrobiales bacterium. Classification (GTDB taxonomy): domain Bacteria; phylum Pseudomonadota; class Alphaproteobacteria; order Rhizobiales; family Rhizobiaceae; genus Rhizobium. The sequence goes on from UCIT01000049.1 coordinate 39,708, forward strand.
TCGATTCCTCTAGTCAGTGATATGCGATGTCTCGCTTAGCGGCTTATACCAGCCCAACTTCGCGGATATTTCCCAGGCGGAGTCCATCACGCGCTCTGGCAGCTCATTCAGGTTGTCCGCATTGACAAGGCTGGCCAAAGTGGAGGCCGAAATAGCAGCGACAACGTTTCCGCTCCGGTCGTATCCGGGCGCGGCGAGATAGAACGTAAGCGCGTAGGCCACCC
>UCIT01000078.1 GCA_900472625.1 Hyphomicrobiales bacterium
CCGACTTTGATCGTCATGAAGATACTCTGTAACGTTGAGGGGAGGGAATGCCCGTCCGCATCGCGGACGGGAAAGCAGGCGGGTACGAGCGCCCGGGGCGTCGCGCTGGCCGGCGGGCTCGGTCAGTCGGTCAGGCCGGCTCGGGCGAGGTCTTCGGGCACGTGCCGCCGATGATCAGCTGTTCCGTGGTCTTGGCCAGGTCGTAGCGGCGAATGGTGCCGCAGAGCTCGCAGACTGCCACGACTTCGGCGACCGAGGCGTCGCCGGCAGGCCGCACGACGGTGTTCATCTGCCAGTGATGGCGATCAGCTTGTGTATATGCCACGCTAGTCTTCCTTCTATGTTGTGGGCAGCCACCGCTGCCCGGTGTTAACGCTTCTTCTGAAGCGTAAGCTCGATCAGCACCGAGGCATTGCCCGTCAGACCGGCGACACCGACGGATGTCCGGGTATGACGGCCCTTGTCGCCGAAGATCTCGACCAGCATCCGCGACGCGTCATTGAGGACGGTGGACTGCTTGTCGAAGCCAGGCGCCGACTGGACGTAGCCGGTCAGCCGGATGATCTGCTCGACTTCGTCAAGCGAACCGAGCAGCATCTTGGCGGCGGACAGGGCATTCAGCGTGCAGCGGCGCGCCGCCTCGCCAGCTGTCTCGATGCCGACGGTGTCGCCGACCGGTCCCTGCACCACGGCCTTGCCATTGTCGTTCCAGGCCTGTGCCGACAGGTAGACGACCTCGCCGACGATCACGCCGGGCAGGAATGCGCCGTCATAGGGGCCGATGGCGGGAAGTTCGAGGCCGAGTTCGTCCAGCCGTTGTTCGATCATGCTCATGCGTTGCGGTGCTCCAGATAGTCGACGAGGCGGCCAAGCGCGATCGTCAGGACGAGGTAGACAAGGGCGACGAAGCTGTAGACCTCGAAGGGGCGGAAGGATTCGGCCACCACGGTCTGGGCCATGCGCATGATCTCGACGAGGCCGACCACCGAGACCAGCGTCGCGTCCTTCATCATGCCGACATAGCTGTTGGCGAGCGCCGGCGTGACGATGCGGATCGCCTGCGGGATGGTCACCAGCCAGGCGGTCAGTGGCCGGCTGAATCCCAAGGTCATCGCCGCCTCGCGCTGGCCGCGCGGCACCGCCTGCAGGCCGGATCGGAAGACCTCGGCCAGGTTGGCGCCGTAGAGAAGGCCGAGGCCGGCGACACCGGCGGTAAACGGCGTGATGTCGATGTTGGCAACGATCGGCAGGCCGTAATAGATCCAGATCAGCAGCACCAGCAGCGGGACGGAGCGGAACAGCTCGACGAAGGCGATGGCCGGTGCGCGGACCAACGCCAGCGCCTGGACCCGGGCGAGCGCAATGATCAGACCGAGGACCAGCGCCACCAGTTCTGCCACGATGGAAACCTTGAAGGTCATTGCGAGCGCGCCGAGAATGAGTCCGGCATTGCTGGTGACCACCGACCAGTCGAAGTGATAGTTCATTGCCCGTCCTCGTCGATGTCATCCGGTGCCTTGAGGGCACCCAGGAATTGCCGGAACTGGGCGGTGCGGGGGGCGGCAATCACCTCGGCAGCGGGCCCGTCCTCGACGATCGTGCCCTCATGCATGAAGATGATGCGATCGGCGACCTTTTCGGCAAAGTGCAGTTCATGGGTCACGATCAGCATCGTCATGCCCTGTCGGGCAAGGGCGCGGATGGCGACGAGCACCTCGGCTACCAGTTCCCGGTCGAGCGCCGACGTCGCCTCGTCGAACAGCATCAGCTTGGGTTCCATCACCACCGAGCGGGCAATGGCGACGCGCTGCTGCTGGCCGCCGGAGAGGCGACCAGGCTTCTTGTCGGCATGCGCCTCGAGGCCGACATCGCTCAGCGCCTGCCGTGCCCGTTCCGTTGCCGTCCTGCGGTCGAGTTTCTTCACCCAGCGCAATCCGAGCGTCACATTTTCGAGCGCGGTCAGATGGGGGAAGAGGTTAAATTGCTGGAACACGAAGCCGACGGCGCCGTGCAGGTCGGATGGCTTGCGGGCAACGGCGCCGAGAAGTTCGATCTCGCCGCCGTTGATCTGTTCGAGCCCGGAGACGCATCGCAGCACCGTGCTCTTGCCCGATCCGCTGCGGCCAAGGAGCACCACGACCTCCCCCTGGAAAACGTCCAGCGAGACGTCGTTGAGTACCCTGACCGGCCCGTAGTGCTTGGACAGGTTTCGGACCGACAGGAACGGCGCGCGCCGCTCCTGATCGCCTTGTATGTCTTGCTGGACGTTTTGCATTGTCAGAATCCGCCCCGGGCGATCTTCAACTGCTGGATATCCGGCTGGGAATCGTAGTTCTTGACGTAGAGCTCGGTGTAGGAGCCTGCATCGATGAATTCCGACAGGAAGACGTTGACCCAGTCCTGCAGCTCGTGGTCACCGTAGCGCACGGCGATGGCGCTCGGCACCGACTGCAGCCCGCCATTGGCGGTGAAGTCCATCTTGATCTGGTCTGGATGCTTGCTGCCGTAGGTCGCGCCGGTGGAATTGTCGACGATGTAGCCGTCGACCTTGCCGCTTGCCAGCTGCAGGAAGCAGGAATTGACGTCCTGCAGCGCCACCGTCTGGGCCTTCGGGAAGGATGCCTTCATCGCCGCCTCGAAGGAGGTGCCTTCGACGACGCAGATCTTCGCATCCGGCTTGTCGAAGTCCGCGAGCGTGGCGCGGGTCTCATCCTTGCGAACAGCCAGGCCAAGGACGAGGAGCAGGTAGGTCTTGGCGAAGCTTGCCGATTCTGCACGCTTGGCGCGGGCGGTCACGCCGGAAACCGCAATGTCGCACTTGTTGGCCTGAAGACCGGCGATCAACCCGGGAAAATCCGTCTGGACATAGGTCACGGTCACGCCGAGCGACTTCGCCATGGCCTCCGCCAGATCGGCGGCAAGGCCGGCGGGCTTTCCATCCTTGAGGTAGATCTCGGGCTGATAGGATGGATCGATGCAGTTGCGGAGGGTCTTGGCGGATTTGATGGCGGCGATCGAGCCGCTGTAATCGGCAGCCGAGGCGAGTGGCGCGGCAACGCCGTAAAGGGACAAAGACGAGATCATGGCTGCTATGAAAGGCTTGCGCATTCGGGTCTCCATGCTGTTTTGAGATATACCACAGAAATATCAGTAATATAATTTTGATATATTTAGGAAGTTGCCGGGTCAAGGGGTCTGGCAAAATAATAGGCGTTTAGTTTGAGGCCTGCTTTTTAGGCATCGTTGCCAGCCGCGCGACGCCTCATGTGCTTCGGCGCGTCGTTGGCCGGCGATTGCCCAAGCGTAGAATGTCCGTCCATGGCGTCCGGACAGGAGCTTGCAGCAGATTGTCTGAGCGGTCGCGATCACGCTTGCTTTTGATATTTTCTGTGATATTTCTTAAAAACATCAGAAAAGCAAAAGGGGAATATGATGAAGCTTCGTCTCGTAACGGCCGCCCTCGGCGTGCTGCTTTCCACCACCGTCGCCTACGCGGATTTCCGCGATAGCCTCCTGAAAAGGGACACCATCGTCGTCGGCACCACCGGTTCGGCGCCACCGTTTTCGATGATCGACACATCGGGCAAGCTTGCCGGCTTCGACATCGCCGTGATGGAAAAAGTCGCCGCTGACCTCGGCGTCAAGGTCGAGTTCGTGCAGCTCGACTGGGCCGGCCTGCTGCCCGGTCTTGTCGCCAACCGCTTCGACGTCGTATCCTCGGGCGTGACCCGCACGGCCGCGCGCCTGTCGTCCAAGGACCTGATCATGCTCTCGCCCTATATCATCAACGGCGTCACCGTGACCAAGCTTGCCGCCAACGATGCTATCAAGGGCTGGGACGACGTCTGCGGCAAGTCCGTCGGCGTTATCCGCGGTTCGAGCGAGCTCGATTCCATCAAGGCGTCGCTGCCGGCCGATTGCCTGGGCAAGGTCGTCGAGTATCCGGGCTGGACGGAACTCTCCCTTGATCTGAAGAACAAGCGTATCGACTGGATCGGCATGGACTATCTCGGCCCGGCCTATCTCGCCAAGAGCGACAAGGCGATCACCGTTCTCCATGACTTCCGGTCGCCGAAGACCCAGAGCGTGGCGGTATCGCCGAGCGACGGCGAACTGGCGAAGGCCATCGACCCGCTGCTCGCCAAGTATCGCGCCGACGGTTCGCTGAACGAGCTGGTCAAGCAGTATTTCGGCGAGGGTGTCGACTTCTCCAAGCTGCCGGCCGATCCCACCAACTAGACCGGACGCCTTTCCCGGCCGGGTGTCAGTCACGCCCGGCACCTTGCCTTGCCCCCCCCCATCCAACCGGTGTGGGCAAGGCCCTTTCATTTTGCATAGTTGAAGGTTTTACCAAGCATCATGACGATCAAAGTCGG
>UCIT01000123.1 GCA_900472625.1 Hyphomicrobiales bacterium
TTTATGAGTGCAGGGCCTAATCAGTTCGCCTAAGCCCGTTCAGTAGGGAACTTGAACGTTGCGTCCTGTCCTCCGCCGGGCTTCTGGAGTGCGGCTATAGCCTCGCCGAACAACTCTCTGCGCCTGTGGGTGCGTGCCTCCATCGCCCTTGTCTTTTCGGCTTCCGACATCTGTGTCGCATCGGCGAGAGAAGACTCGTTCTCCACCATGTCGATCAAGAGGTTGCGCATCACGCCGTTCTCCTCTCGTAGGCGGACCAGTTCGACCTGCAAGGGCGACGATGCAAGCTTGCGGGCAATCGTTTCCTCAATGGTCTTTTCTACCAGGCGGGTCTTGGTCGCGAAGAAACGCGCCGCGAAGGCCATTCCCACCACGATTGAAAGGGTGAGGCAAAGATACAGCATGTGTCCGGCTCCGATCATAGCCTTGAGATCGTGATCTTTGCCGTAATTTTCAATGAGGTGTCATCACTGTGCGGCGACCCACGAAGCATCGGGACAAAATCGCTCGCCGCTGCAGACATCCCCTGTCGAACAGGCGCGCTGCCTGTTGCGCGCTCCTGCTTGACGCTTCCTTCGCTTGTCAAGTCGGCGTATGCAAAGGCAGTGTGGTCGATCGCGGGGAGGTGTTTTCATGCAGGGTTTGCAGGACCTAATCGGCTGGATCATTGCTGAAGGACTGTCCAGCACAAGCATCGAGCAGATCATGGCAGGCATCGCGCCGCGTTTGGTCACTATGGGCTATCCGATCGTGCGAGCGTCAATTGCAATGCCCTCCATAGACCCGATGCAGAGGGGCTTCTCGGTCGTATGGTCGCCGCATTCAGTCATGTCGGTTGACATACAGGGGCACGATGATGCGGGTCAGGAGATGTTCGAGCGCTCGCCGATCTTCCATCTGTTGTCGCATGACCTCCTCTTTGGCCGGTGGCGGTTGCCTACGGCGCAAGCAGAGAGTTTTCCGCTGTTCGACGAACTGGTGGCGTTGGGAGCAACCGACTACCTGATAAAGCTAGCGGCGTTCCCCGGAGAAACCGCACTTGGCGGTGTCGGCCTCTCGCTTGCCATCGATGCCGCAGACGGGTTTTCAGCGGAGCAGGTTGGGGGCGTGGAGCATTTCATGCCGGCGCTCGCGTTGGCATGCTGCCGCGTCGCGACAACCCGGGTCGCGACTGACATGCTTGCAGTTTACACCGGAGCGCGAACAAGTGGCCATATCCTCAGTGGTCAAACCCGCCGGGGAGACGGGGCCTCCATCTATGCGGCGATCCTGCTGGCCGATCTTAAGGACTTCACGTCGCTGAATGAACGGTGGCCACCCGAAATGATCGTTGGCTGGCTTAATGAGCACTTCGAGGTTCTCGCTGTGCCTGTAGAGGAACACGGTGGCGAAATTCTCAAGTTCATGGGCGACAGCCTGTTGGCGATCTTTCCCGCTGACATCAACGATCCGTCCGAAGCTTGCAACCGTGCTCTTTCATCGGCGCGTGCGGCCATGGATTCCAATCAGTCGCTCAACGCGAAGCGGAAGAGCCTCGACGAGCCACAGTTGCTGGTCGATATCGCTCTGCATGTCGGCGGGTTGTTTTACGGAAACATAGGGGCGTCTCGCCGTCTTGATTTCACCGCGATCGGACGCGCAGTCAATGAAGCGGCTCGGATTGAAAAAGTCGCGGATACAGTCGGCCGCAGCATTTTGGCGTCCGCACCGTTCGCTCAACAGATCGCAACAGGCTTTGAAAGTGTAGGCATCTTTGCCCTCAAGGGTGTCTCGGAACCAGCAGAGGTCTTTGCGTGGGCCACCTAGTCTCGGCAGGTCGCTCGCTATCGGCAGGGCCGTTCCTACGCCCCCGACGAAAACTAATGACATGCTCGATAAAATGCGAACGATAAAGAGGTGTCAAATCACGCAACCCTGGACGTCAGCGTCTCTGCAATCTGTGCGGCCTCCAGCCTGGCCGACGTCTTGTATGGATAATGCGTCCAGCACCACCAGCTTTCGTGGGCGCCCTTCCCGAACCCGAATCCAGCCCAATCACCACACTCGCATCGCTTCGCCACCAGCTTCGGGGCTCTTTGGAGTGTCGGCCTATCAACATCACTCATCTGGATACCTTTCGCACAGTTCACAAAAGCAGTACTAATCGTGTTCTGTGTTTGTTCCTTTCTTCTTCGAAAGTCAACAGTTTCGTTCAAACTGCCTCTGGCCCAAATCTGTTGAGTAACTGGCCGAAATGCATTGCCGAATTTGAGATATCGGATGCTATCTTTGAACAATGACCTGGGTTCCAGGCTGCACCATCTCGTACAATTCTTCGACATCCTGGCGGTACATCCGAAAGCAGCCGCTCGACGCATTGGTGCCAATGGATGAGGGGTCGTTTGTACCGTGGATGCGAAGCAGGCCATCGGCAAGATAGATAGCTCGGGTTCCCAAGGGATTGGAGGGGCCGGGCTTGACCACGGCGGGTAGCCTTGGGTTCTTCTGTCGCATGCCCGCTGTCGGTCGCCATTCGGGATGCTCTCGCTTGGACACGACCCTGGTTGAACCGTACCACTGCTTGCCTTCGCGACCGACGGCTATGGGGTAGGCGAATTGTTCGCCGCGTGACGTTGTATAGATCAGTGTATGGGCGCGTGTCGCGATAATGATGGTTCCCCTCGCGATGCGCGTTGACAGCTGTGGCCGTTGAGCTGGAGGCTCCCGGTACCGCGGCGGTTCGCGATAACCCGGCCTGGGATCATACTCGGCCGGTGGTGGATAAGGATTGTAAGGGTCGTTGTACCAGTCTCCTCCATCGTCCTCATATCCATCATAGGGTAGGTATTCTTGAGCCTTCGTCTGGAGTGTTGTCAGCATGAACGCTGCAGCAAGGAAAACCAGTAATCTCATCTTTTAGTCATCCACTTTCCAATCCCGATATGTTGGGCGAAAATCTGTGGCGGCACTATGACCTGCCGGCTATCGGAAATCGCACCCCACCCTAGCTGAACCTAGGCCCGCCACGCCAAAAGCCCGGCATTTCGCCGGGCTTTTGGTCGTCATTGCTATTTGGATTTAGTGGTGGTGCTCAGGCATCGCCTTGAGCTGCTCTTTTGTCCAGCTCGTGACCGCGTGAACATCGCCATCTTCATCTCGCATGAAGTCCAGATCGGCCAGAGGTACGCCGACAGGCTTTGCGCCAATGCCGAGGAAGCCGCCGACGTCGATCACTGCCGTGCTGCCCGTGCCCGCGCCGTGTATGTGGTCCAGCGTGCCAACCTTGTGATCATCAGCGCCATAGATCGTTGCGCCTTCGAGAACCGACGGTGTGAGTTCCGCCGTGGCAAGGCGAACGTGATTGGTATGATCCATGATGTCGTTCCTCCATTGGTGTTCGACAACTCAACCCACTTGCGACCCATTTGTTCCCAACCGAGAAGCCCTGTCTTTGCCTTTCGATCCACAAACAACACCTCGCAGAGCGCGTTCAGATTGTTGCCAGTTGATCTTTTCCCGATTTGCCTTGCCATATTATTGAATGCTAATGTTGATGCATCATACGGTTCCTCGTGCGTGAAGGGAGGAAACGTCATGTCCACGACACTTGATGAAATACGCGAACAACAGCACCAGACCTGGGACAGGTTTTCGGCGGGCTGGAAAAAATGGGATGCGCTCGTCCTGAGTTGGCTGGGCCCATTTGGTGAGGCGATGATCAGGAGCGCGAAGCTCAAGGATCACGACGATGTTCTTGATGTCGCCGCCGGAACAGGAGAGCCCGGCCTAAGCGCTGCGGCGAGCCTGCCGCATGGCACCGTCACCGTTACTGACCTCTCGGAGCGCATGCTTCAGGTCGCAGAAGAAAATGCACGCCGCCGTGGCCTGCATAATTTCGCTGTGCAAGCTTGTGATGCCTGCGCCTTGCCGTTTGATCGCGGCCGCTTCGATGCGGTGCTTTGCAGGTTCGGCTTCATGTTTTTTCCCGATGTGGTCGTGGCCGCGCGGGAGATGGTTCGGGTCACGCGACCGGGCGGACGCATAAGCTGCGCTGTCTGGAGTGGGCCGGACAAGAACCCTTGGGCGACGACGATCTTGGCGACGATCGCTCGCCATGTCGAGGTGCCGGTTCCGCCGGCAGGGTCCCCCGGTCTGTTTCGATGCGCTGCGCATGGCATGATGTCATCTGTGCTGGCCGAAGCCGGGTTCCATGACGTCACCGAGGAAGAGGTGTCCACGATGATGACCCATGCGACGCCCGAGCAGTATTGGGAGTTCATGACCGACGTTGCCGCGCCGGTCGTCGCCGGACTGGCAAAGGCCGATGCGACAACCGTCGAGCGCATCAAAAACGAGGTGCTCTCGCTTGTGGGACAAATGCAATCAAACGGCAAAATCCAGTTGCGGTCCACAGCGACCATCATATCGGGTGTTCGATAGCTTGACGTGTTTCGCTGGCATGGGGAGTTTCAAGATAACGGATCGGGTGCACCCGCCCGATAGTTGCGCTATGCCATGACTGCATGGCTGGGGTGGTGTCTTCGCGCTGCAAATTGGCATCCCTCGATTATCTTGAACGTAGCACGCACTCTCATCAATTGGCGCAAGTATCGTCAGGCTGTCTCCGAGCTAGGCCGTATGAGCAACCGGGAACTCTACGATCTCGGCATTGATCGCGGCGACATCCGCACCGTTGCTCGCGCTGCCGCTCGCTAAGCAAGAATTGCAGATCGATTGAAAACCGCCCGCCAGCATTCTGAGGGGCGGTTTTGTTTTGATTACGCAAGTGGAAGAGCGAACTGAAGGTCGTCGGTTGGTCCTTCGGCAGCCTGCTCCAGCGATGAAAGCGTCACGCCGAGCAATCGAATTCCTTTCTGAGCCGGAAAAACCGGCCCCAGCAATACAGTTACAATGTTTTCGATTTCGGTCGCCGAGGCGGCAGGTTTGTCTGCCGTTTTTGCGCGGGTTATCTGATTGAAGTCGGAATATTTCACCTTCAACGTCACTGTTTTTGCGCGAATGTTGTGCGTGTCGCAGTAGCGCCATACCTTGGCGACCAGTGGGCGCAGCCCTTCCAGTGCAGGTTCGAACGAATGGATGTCTTCGGCAAAGGTATCTTCTGCACCAATCGATTTCCGGACCCTGTCGGGCCTGACCCGACGCTCGTCGATCCCGCGAGCGATCCCATAAAAATAGGGGCCCGACTTTCCGAAGTGATAGATCAGAAACTGTAGATCTCTCTCCTTAAGATCGGCTCCCGTCTGAATTCCGAGACGATGCATTTTCTCGGCAGTGGCAGGCCCGACGCCATGGAATTTCTTGACGGATAGCGTTTCCACAAAGCGTGGTCCAACCTTGGGCGTGAGCACGGCTTGGCCGTTCGGCTTGTTGAGGTCGCTGGCCATCTTCGCCAAGAATTTGTTATAACTGATCCCGGCTGAGGCGTTCAATCCGGTTGCTGCCTTGATCTTGGCGCGGATTTCACGGGCGATCTCGGTGGCGATCTCTATGCCCATCAGGTTCTCCGTCACGTCGAGATACGCCTCGTCGAGCGAGAGGGGCTCAATCAGCGGCGTATATTCTGCGAAGATTTCCCTGATTTGCCCCGAAACGAATTTGTAGACGTCGAAGCGAGGCTTCACGAAGATGAGATCGGGACATTTCCGTTTGGCGGTCACCGAGGGCATCGCGGAATGGACGCCGTAGGTTCTGGCCTCATAGCTGGCTGCGGCCACGACGCCACGCGCCTCGGAGCCGCCGACGGCCACTGGCTTGCCGCGCAGTTCTGGATTGTCGCGCTGTTCAACAGAGGCGTAGAAGGCATCCATGTCGACATGGATGATCTTGCGCACGCGATCCGGGGCAATGAGGCCAGGCTCGGAATTCATTCTATGGGCCCGCTCATGCGGCGGCATCCACGACGGGTTCGATCTTCAGCCGGTCATCTGGCAGCGGGCGCTGCAAGGCCTTAGCTTCATCCCATGGAGCGTTAAGCCAAGTCTCAATCTCGCTCTTGGTTGTCAGGATGACGGGCATCGCCTTCTGATGGATTTGTGCTACAACCGCATTCGGTTCTGTTGTCAGGAAGGCGAACAGATCTATTGTAACCAGGCCATCCTTGACCTTTCTCACGCTGGTCCAGTCCTTGACCCAGAGCCCCGCGAAGAACATCAGCGGATCGTCGCCCGTGCTGGCAAACCAAGCGTTCGGCGTGCGACCGCCTTCGCCCTTGCTGGCCGGGTCGGGTTCGGCGAAGCGGGTGAGGGGAACGACGCAGCGGTTCGGAACGCCGAGCCACCGTTTCCAGTGCGGGCTGGTGGTGTTGCGGATATTGGTGGTGCCACCGTCCGGCTCCATCTTAAGCAGCTCATTGAAGTCGAATTCCTTGCCTTTGGCGCGAAGTTTGTCGGCCCGTTTGCTTGCGGCGTCGAACAACGCCTTGCTGGAGGTGGGCATGCCCCAGCGCACCATCGCCAGCTCGCGACGATCCTCGTTGTTGCGGACAATCGGGGCCATTCGGTCAGGATAGACATCAATCGAGTCCTCCATGTTGCCGATCTGATCATGCGTGATCGACACGAAGGATCGGATCGCCTGCTGGTTCGTCGTGATGTTGTAGGCGTTACACATTGATCGTGGCCTCCTCAGTCGTCGAACCGAAGGTCGAGCATTTCGCGGTCGTATTCAAGCCTGCCGATCTCGCGTGACAGCAGATCATCGTATCCGGAAAGGAGATCAAGCAAATGGGCCACCGGAAGCAAAGACTGGGCACTGCCGTCATCGGGATGCAGCATGATTTCTCCAATTTCCATGCGCTCGATGTAGTCGCGGACCGTTTCTCTTTCTTTCATCCGAGCTTCTAGCCCGGCGATGGTACTGCCAATGACCACCTCATCCTTGCTGATGCCAAACACGGTGCCACCACGTTTCGACAGACGGCAATCTTCAAAGGAAATGATATTGTCGGTCATGCTCAACCCTCCTTTGTTTTCGCAGAGATGGTCAGCTGGCATCTGTCGACGCCGTCGGCAGCATTCATCCTCTCGCATCCGAGGCCCATCCGGCGGCGTAATGTCCGCATCGGGATGGTTGCGCCGTGCCGCTTCACCACCGCTTGGCGATCCATCTCGTCGCTGCGGCGACAGATCCGACAGGTGACGGTGAGAACCCTGCATCTCAGCTGCCGGAGAACAATCCCATCGGCCAAGGAATTTTTTCTTAGTTCACTCATCGTGGGTGCCCGCGGAGCGAAGGCCGCTACCGTTTGATTTTCTGTTCTGATCGTCTCGCAAGTGGCCGTGGTTGGACGCTGGCTAGCGGATTTCGTCGAAAACATAAGGATTGGGCCTAGACACCGGTTGGGAACAAAAAAGGAACATACGCGCATTTGGGCAAATTGGAAACCCGGTTTTGATTTCAGCGAAGGCGCATGGCGCCACAAACCTTGTGATCTCGGAGCTACGAGACCGCATTCAGCATCTGAAAGAGACGTCCGCACGGCCGAAGCAGGTCCTGCCGTAGAAGGTTGCCGATATCGACAACAGGCTGTCCGGTGGCGGGCTGGCCTGCACTCAGCCTGCAAGCGTGGGGGAGATCTCCCGCTACGATCAGCCTTGAAGTCCGTCGCACCGGCGGGCTGATTGCCAAGCTGCAGCTGAAATGGTCGCCGGAGCAGATTGCTGGCTAGCTCAGGCGCACTTACCCAAGGACGCCACTGAGACAGGTGTTGCACGAAACGATCTATCGCAGCCGGTATGTTCAGCACTAGACCGTCAAGCCGTCTGGCGCATGTTGATCACAGCGAAATGGTTGCTAGGACTGTAAATGGCAGCCCGGAAGTCGCGGTGATGATGCAGCCAATTATCTCCCAACCTGGGCGGGCAAATCACCAAGAGGACCGCGTGTGGGAAGGTTCGAGCGAGCCGCAAGCACGTCTGCCTCCAAAACCCATACTTTGCCGTGAACGTCGTCGCCGCGCCGGATCGCGGCGCTGGCGAGATCACGATAGAAGTGGCTATAACGGACGAGACGACGCAGCGACGCCTCCTGCGGATTGGCCGTCGCCATCATCGCCTGCGGGGTTACGATGACCATCCAGACTGCGCGGCCGTCGGTCAAAGCCAGTTGCCCATTGTCGAAACACAGGAATGGGCAGGGCTCGCAAAGTTCGATATCTCGATGAACTTCCATCAGCTTGCCTTTTTGCTCTTGAGTTCGGCTGCAACCGACTTCTTGAAAGCATCCATAATGTTGACAACGTTGGACTTAGATGCTGTGTCGCTCCCGGCTTTCGCAGACTTCTTTGCACGCTTCAGAGCCTTTTTTTCTCATCGATCAATTTCAGCAATGCGTTCTGGATGGGGTCACCGACCATGTCTGGCGACCAGCGTTTCGTCTGCTGCTTGATTAGTTTCTGGACGAGCGGCACGACATCGGGATCAGCGTCGTCATCGATGTCTTTGAAGTAAGCCTCTTCCGGGCGAACCTCGTCGCCGAAACGCAGTGTCCAGAGCACGATGCCTTCGCCACGCGAGCTCGCTCTCGACGCCCCATGACTAGCTTGGACACGCCAACCACGTTGTCCGACTTCATGGCATCTCTGATGACCGCGAACGCTTCGTTGCCGACCGCGTCGTCTGGCATGAGATAATGTGGCTTCTCGAGGTAGACCCATTCGATTGATCGGCGGGTACGAACTTGTTGATGTCGATTGTTTTGACTGTGTCGAGCTGGACAGCGTCGAGATCGTCGTCCGTCAGAATGATGTAGTCGTCTTCTCCTCGAGCATATCCCTTTGCCTCGTTAACCGCTGTCGACAGCAGCAGACGAGATGAGGAACTTCGGGCAGTCACACAGGTTCTCCATTCATCACGGAGGACAAGGCATGCACATCACAGACATCCACATTGGCAACACGATTGACGGCCGGCTTACCGTCGAGTTTCGCGGCGAGGGCGGTGAACTCGTTTCTGTCCGTATGGCGTCCGATAGTTCACTTGACGGGGATGCCGCCGTCTTACACGCAAAGGCCATCCTGGTTCAGGTGGCTGCGTTCGGCAACGACCACGATAATAATTTCGACACCGAGAGCGATGAAGCTGAGACAGCGCTGTCTTCCGATTTCGTTGACGAAAATGAAGAAGCGGTCATGGGTGATCCGTCATCCGGCACGAGCAATCTTCCGCAAACCTCGTCTTTTTCGTAGTCCTGTCGACTATTAGGCCGCTATCCTCATCCTAAGAGGTGCAGGGCGTGGATCTGTTCGATCATTTCGTAGTCAGCGAACATCGCATGTTGGTCCGTGCCAAGTGGGCGCCAGTGTCCAATAGGCCGGATCCTCGCCGAATACCGTGGAAATCTGCACCACGTCGGTATTCCATCGAAATGCTTTGCCGACTGCGCCCAGGAGAATGCGTCGGGAACCAACGTAATCTGACGCCACGCCACGCTTTTCGCGGACGGAGACGAACTATCTGGCATGTCTGTTACCCCCTTATTTCAACCCAACGCGCCTCCGCGACCAGGGCATCCGATTGGATTAGCCGCCCCGGAACCATTGGCGAACTTGACGGTTCGCCGACGTGCGATACTTTTAAGCAATCGTGTCGATCCTACTGGCCACGGATGTACTGGCAGGCGGGTCGGCTCTTTGAAAGGGGCTGGCCTTTTTCATTTGCCGGGAACAACAAACGTGCGCGGTGGTTTACGAATGTCAGGCCTTAGCAGCCTATGTCCTGATCTCCGGTAGCTGCCGCCCGATTGCCCGCAACCCGCGGTGCTTCTTTTTGGCCTAAGCGTGTGCCGTCCTTTGTGGGTGTTCTGCAGGAACCAAAGCGAGACCACAGGTTACCAGCAACATAATCGACGATAATCAGAGCGCCTATGAACAGGCGATGCAAATCGTGTTCAACGATGTTGAGTGGACGGTTGTCGAAAATTCCCGCAACGAGGTCACAACGCTCGGGCCATTTGCCGACTGGAAAACCGCGATCCTTGCAAGCGAGGAATATTGCCGACAACGTGGATGACCCGTTCGCGAGCCGGGTGCCGATCAGTCGGGAGGTAAGGTCTGAGGTGAGCGCTTTTCCGTCAGGTTGATGGGCGCATGTCACTCAAAGCTGCCCATATAGGTCAGCAGAGGGCTTCCAGCTGCGCTCACCTCGCGGATGAGGCGTAGTCGCTCAAGATCTGAAATAAACCGACGCGAGTGGCGGCGGTCGCCGACCAGCCACGTGCTCGCGACCTTTCGCTGGCGACGGAAATGTCGGATTACGGTGACCGCGTCTCGCTGCGTCCTCGTCAACGCGATCCCGGCTTTCTCCTTCTGTTCGCTGCTCATGCCTACGCTCCACGATAAAGTTGAACTAGGCCGCGATACGCCTTGCGGCCTTGTCGGCAAGCTTTCGATTGTCCCCGTGTTCCTTGAGGATCATCTGGGCGTCCTCCACGGAAATTCTATGTTTCTTTGCCAGCGTGACGGCGTCGTAGGGTTTCTCGGACGCGGATGCGCCCTTGGCGTCAGCCATATTGATCTCCAGTGTTTCAGCGGGGTACAGCGCTATGATGGTCCGGGTAGCGACGGCTTCTGTTCCACAGGATATGGATACTTCGCGCGCTGAATTCCATAGTCGAGCCTGGCACCACCGAGTCCGCAGACTTTGGCGTTCTGGCTATCATCTCTGGGACGATCCCGCATAAGCG
Organism: Hyphomicrobiales bacterium; assembly: GCA_900472625.1. Taxonomy (GTDB): domain Bacteria; phylum Pseudomonadota; class Alphaproteobacteria; order Rhizobiales; family Rhizobiaceae; genus Rhizobium. The sequence goes on from UCIT01000123.1 coordinate 10,681, forward strand.
GGATCTCCATGTGCCGGGACTGGCGCCGAACTACTTCTTGTCGAGTTCCTGCGCCATCATGTAGTGGTGCTGCAAAGCAGGGAGGGTCTTCGCGGCCCAGGCCTTCAGTTCAGGGTTTTCGCCTTCTTCAGAATAGCGCTTGAAGAGATCGACTGCGTCTTCATGAGCTTCGACCTGTTCGTCGACGTATTCCTTATTGAAGTCGGCAGCTTCGAGCTTGCCGAGATTGTCGACCCTCTTCTTGTCGTCGTCTGTGATTGCGGGAACGGGCGCGCCTTTGACTTTGCCGCTGTCGATAAGAGCCTTTAACTCGGCAGAGGTCTTCTCGTGATCGGTGATCATCTGCTGCGCAAAAGTCTTGACCGCTTCGTCGCCGTTCTGGAGCGCGAGCTTGCTGGATGCGATCTCGAATTTGTCGCTCGCCGATGCTTCCAGTACGAAGTCCTCGGTCTTTGGAGCAACCCCGAGGGCGGAGTTCACACCAGTAGCTTCAGTTGCAGATTGAGCGAAGGCCGCGGTCGCTGTCATAACGAGGGTGGCGGTGAGGATGGTCGTTTTCATTGGCATCTCCTGTTGATCCCCGAAAACCTTCGCCAATCCAATTGGTTCCGTCCTCAGGTGCCACAGTCAAAAAGAGACGAGGGAACCTCCGCCTTCCACTGATCTTTGCTTTCCGGGAAACAAAGGAGACGAGCGTGAACATCGATGACTTGCGGACAAGACACCGAGGTCATTTTGGAACACTTCTTCTCGGGCAGGTTATGGGAATGCGGCTCACCCTTGGCCGGATGGGGGCTACAGGACCGATTCATCATCAAGGCGGAAGGTCGCTGGGATCCTTCTGGGTAGTGTGCGGGAGGTT
>UCIT01000012.1:0-166003 GCA_900472625.1 Hyphomicrobiales bacterium
GTGGGGGCGGGGGTGGCGGCTGGTCGCGATAGCCGTAGCCTGGGCGGCGATCGTAATGCTGGGCCATAGCAGGGGCCGAGGTTGCCAGGACGCTGCTGAACGTGGTTGCGGCAACCACAGCGTACAGAACCATCTTCTTCATTCGCATGCGTCTCCATTGGGATCGAGCAAACAGCTAGCCGCTCAACATGCCCACAACATGGCATTCGCCAACTTAATGGATTCTGAACAGTTCTATCCAATCGGATGGTGTTTTAGCAGAATGCGGTTTCGACGCTGTTCCGGTGGTAAGCAACCCGTGCTGTCCGAAACGAATAAGGGCTCAGCGATTTCTCGCTAAGCCCTTGACTATTCAGTCTAATCTGGATGGTGGGCGTGACAGGGATTGAACCTGTGACCCCTACGATGTCAACGTAGTGCTCTCCCGCTGAGCTACACGCCCATCCGATGTCGGCGCATAGACCACAAACCTTTTTGGCCGTCAATAGGCCTTTTTCAGATTTGTGACATGCGCCGCAAAAGGCCTTATGCGGCAAGCATTTTGTTCACTTCGTCGACGAGGTCGCGAAGGTGGAAAGGCTTGGAAAGAACCTTTGCGTCCTTCGGTGCCTTCGAATCAGGATTGAGCGCCACGGCCGCGAAGCCGGTGATGAACATCACCTTGAGGTCGGGATCGAGTTCAGTGGCGCGGCGCGCCAGCTCGATGCCGTCCATCTCGGGCATGACGATATCGGTCAGGAGAAGCGAAAAGGGTTCTTCGCGAAGCCGATCGTATGCGCTTGCGCCGTTGTCGTAGGACAGGACCTTGTAGCCTGCCTTTTCGAGCGCCTTCACAAGGAAGCGGCGCATGTCGTTGTCGTCTTCTGCGAGAAGTATTTTCTGAGTCATTATCCAGACCGCTGATCAGTGAAATTTATGCGAGGGGCGTTGGTCATTTACACTAGAATTCGGCCAGTAAACAACCGGTGAACCCTCTGTGGAGAACGTCATCCCCATGAGATAGTATGGACTTGGAGGCCTTCAACTGGCAACATACACAAAGCAGCAGCTTGTGGGCATGGTTAAGAGGGAAACAGGTGGACGATATTCCCGAGTACGAGCTTTTCGAGATCCGGGAGCCCGCGCAGCATACCATCCCATTCGTTTATAACTCCCCTCACAGCGGCCGCATCTATCCGCCCGAATTCATTGCCCAATCGAGATTGCAGGGCATGTCGATCCGCCGTTCGGAGGATCACTATGTCGACGAGCTGTTTTCGGCGGCAGGCGCACTCGGCGCACCGCTGCTGGTCGCCAATTTTCCGCGCGCCTATCTCGACGTCAACCGCGAGCCCTACGAGCTCGATCCCCGGATGTTCGACGGCCTGCTGCCGCCCTATGCCAACGTGAACTCGCTGCGGGTTGCCGGCGGGCTGGGCACCATTCCGCGGATCGTCGCCGAGAACATGGAAATCTATGCCAGGCGGCTGCCGGTGCAGGAGGCGCTCGATCGCATCGACAGCGTCTACAAGCCCTACCACGCGGCGCTGCGCCGGTTGATCGCCCGCACGCATGTGAAATTCGGCTTCGGAGTGCTGATCGACTGCCACTCGATGCCCGGCAACATCCGCGTTGCCGGCGCCGCAGGGCGGCCTGACTTCATCATCGGCGATCGGTACGGCACCAGCGCCTCGGCCGAGCTCTCGCGCATGGCGGTGAGTATCTTCGAGGAGATGGGCTTTGCGGCGATCCGCAACAAGCCCTATGCCGGCGGCTTCATCACCGAGCATTACGGCCGGCCGTCGCGCGGCCTGCACGCCCTGCAGATCGAGGTCAACCGGTCGATCTACGTCGATGAGGTGACGCTGGAACGCCGCGCCGATTTTGCAGCCGTTGCCGCCGCGATAACCTCGTTCATGCATCAGATGGCTGACTACGTCGCCAAGTTCGCCGGCGATACGGCGCTCGCGGCCGAATAGGGTTTGTTCCGGTCATATCGCTGTCTTAAGTCATGTGTAGCGTCGGCGCTGTGTGATGCCGTGCCTGCGCATACCCCCAAGCCGAAATCAGCCTCTGCTATCTTCCTGGCTCTGACTCAAAAAAAGACCGCCTTGCGGCGGTCCAAGTCTAGGGAGGAAACACCCAAGGAGGGTATTTACAGTCAGAAGACTGTGAGGAAAGTTCTACTATTGCAGTGCACAATTGTCAAGCATTTTATTGCGGTGCGCAATTAATGGGCAGCCGGCTAAAAACTGCTGCTTGCGTTTGCAACTGGCGCGGATTCGGCTATGAAAAGCGCCATTGACCGCCATCATACGGATTTTGCCATGCTCCCCGATCGCTCGTTCTTCAATCGCCTTGCCGAAGCCGCCAAGGCGGAGACGCTGCCGCGGTTTCGTTCGGGTGTCGATGTCGTCAACAAGCTGTCATCCGGGTTCGATCCGGTAACGGAAGGCGACCGGGCGGCCGAAGCGGCAATCCGGGCGCTGATCGAAGAGCATTTTCCCGAGCACGGTATTCTCGGCGAGGAATTCGGCAATGTCGGTCTCGACCGGGAGCATGTGTGGGTGATCGATCCCATCGATGGCACCCGGGCCTTCATCTCGGGCGTTCCCGTCTGGGGTACGCTGATCGGGCTGCAGACGAACGGTCGGGCGATCATGGGAATGATCGAGCAGCCGTTTACCGGCGAGCGCTATTTCGCCGATCAAAGCGGTTCCTATTACACCGGGCCTGAGGGCGAGCGGAAGCTCAAGGTGCGCGATTGCGGCGTGCTTGCCAACGCCATCCTGTTTACAACTTCGCCGCATCTTTTCACCGGCGCGGAAATGGACAAGTATCGCGAGATCGAAAGCCAGGTCCGGTTGTTCCGCTACGGTACCGACTGCTATGCCTATGCACTGCTGGCGGCCGGTCATATCGATCTGGTGATCGAGAACGGGCTGAAGCCCTATGATGTCGGCGGCATCATTCCCGTGGTCGAGAAGGCCGGCGGGATCATGACCACGTGGGATGGCGGGCGCCCGGAAAACGGCGGCTCGATCATCGCTGCCGGCAGCCAGGCAGTGTATGACGCGGCGGTCGCGGTTCTGCGGCGGTAGGGCCGCTTCGCAGAATAGTCTATATCCGCCTCAGGGTTGTCTTTTCTGTATTTAACCCTCGCTTTGATTGTTATTTCAATCTAAACTTACCATTACTTGGTGTGATCACGCGCGCGTGATATGAATCTTAATCGAAGCGAAAGATTTCGCTGCAAATCTTGCCCTCGAAATAGCGGTTTCCGGATCTTGCCTATCTGGCGGTCCATCTTTCGTTTTCGGGGTCAGTCATAATGCAGCTTTTTTCCTTCGGATCCGGCGGCGCAACGGCCGTTCTCAATGCAGTCAGCCGATCGCAAGCGGTGATCGAGTTCGATCTTGCTGGCAATATCCTGTCCGCCAACGAAAACTTCTGTCAGGCACTGGGATATCGGCTTGAGGAAATCATCGGGCGGCATCACAGCATGTTCGTGGAGCCGGAAGAGGCGAAGAGCGCGGAATACAGCGCTTTCTGGGCGCGGCTTGGCAAGGGAGAATTCGACCGCCGGCAGTACAAGCGCATCGGCAAGGGCGGCCGCGAGGTGTGGATCGAGGCATCCTACAATCCTGTCCTCAAGGGCACGACACCCTACAAGGTGATCAAGTTCGCCACCGTCATCACGGATACGAAACTGAAGAGTGCCGAAGATGCCGGCAAGCTGGATGCCCTTTCGCGGGCGCAGGCGACGATCGAATTCACGCCTGACGGACATATCCTGACGGCCAACGAGAACTTCCTGAAGACGCTCGGCTATTCGCTGGACGAGATCCGCGGCAGGCATCACTCGATGTTCTGCGATCCGCACTATGCGGCGAGCGCCGAATACAAGGAATTCTGGCGCAAGCTCGGCGCCGGCCAGTTCGCGGCCGACGAGTTCACGCGCATCGGCAAAGGCGGGAGAGAGGTGTTCATCCAGGCGTCCTACAACCCGATCTTCGATATGAACGGCAAGGTGTTCAAGGTCGTCAAGTTCGCCAGCGATGTCAGCGAGCGGGTGCGCGCCGTCAACGAGCTGGCCGTCGGCCTGCAGGCGATGGCGGAGGGCGATCTGGACCAGACGATCGACAAGCCGTTCATCGCCTCGCTCGAAACGCTGCGAAACGACTACAATGCTTCGATCGGGCGGCTGCGGTCCGCCATGCGGGCGATCGCTCGGAATGCCACGCAGATTGCCTCCGGTACGCGCGAAATCAGCGACGCCTCCGACGACCTGGCCCGGCGTTCGGAAAGCCAGGCATCGTCCGTCGAGGAAACTGCGGCTGCCGTGACCGAGATTTCGACCACGGTTTCGGATTCGGCGCGCCGCGCAGCAGATGCCGGCCGTTTGGTCGACGATACGACCAAGAGCGCCCATGAATCGACCGAAGTGGTCAAACAGACTGTCGAGGCAATGTCGAGGATCGAGCATTCCTCGACGCAGATCGCCGGCATCGTCAGCGTCATCGACGATATCGCCTTCCAGACCAACCTCCTGGCGCTGAATGCCGGCGTCGAGGCGGCCCGCGCCGGCGAGGCTGGCAAGGGCTTTGCCGTCGTCGCGCATGAGGTGCGGGAACTGGCCCAGCGCTCTGCCAGTGCTGCAAAGGAGATCAAGGCGCTGATCCGGGATTCCGAGACCTCGGTTCGCGACGGCGTGACGCTGGTCGGCAAGACCGGGGCTGCGCTTGAGGCGATCGCGGCGCGGGTATTGCAGGTTCACGACAACGTCTCCGGCATCGTGGTGGCGGCGCGCGAGCAGTCGCAGGCGCTCGGCCAGATCAATGAGGCCGTCATGTCGATGGATCAGGACACGCAGCGCAATGCCGCCATGGTCGAACAGACGGCAACGGCAAGCCGCAAGCTGGCGACCGAGGCGAGCGCGCTCTTCGACCTCATCGGCCAGTTCAAGGTCGGTGACGAGAGAAGCGATCGTCAGACGGGGCATGTCGCCCGAGCGGCGTGACGGCAGGATTGCTTCGGCACATCGTTCGCGGATGATGCGCCGAAGGTCTTGCGGCGCCGTCTCCGGCACGCATCAGATATGAAAAAGGGTTCCGGCCGGAGAGGCGGGAACCCTTTTTTGTGCGTGCGATGTTGTGTGTAGCGATCAGCCGCCGATGTTGCCGCGCATGCGGGCATTGTCGAAGGTCGCGGGGCGCGGCATCGGCACGGCGACCGCCGTCGGAATGGTGAAGGCGACGGTCTCGAACGTTGCCTGCGGCGACGCGGGCTGCGGTGCGTAGGCCTGCTGGATTGCCGGCTGCTTGAACTGCATCTGCTGGACGGGTGGCGCCGCGACCTCTGCCGCTGCAACCTGCATCGGTGCCGGCTGCGGGACGGGCACTTCGGCGGGTGCCTCATAGGCGGTCTCGACCACGCCTTCGGCCATCGGGATCGGCGTCGGGGTTGGCGATACCGGCGGAGTCAGCAGTTCGAACTGTGCTGCCATGTTGCTATGGTTCGGCACGTAGTTCATCGCCACCTCATAGGCCGGAAGCGGCGAGGGGGTCTGGAGCTCGCCGTCGGCGCCGCGCTTCTCGTAGAAGGCGTTTCCGCCGGCAACTGCCACATAATGCATGTTGTCGTAGGGGAATTTCAGGCCGTCGGTGTGGAAGAACATCGCTTCCTTGACGTCGGGATTGCGCTCGCCCTTGAGAAGAGCGTCAGCCGCGGCATCGAGTTCAGGCTCGGCCTGAACCTTCACTTCGCGCGTCATGACGCCGGGTGCGAACTGCTTGGCCTGCGAGACCACGCCACAGATCGATTTCGGATAGGCCGGCGAGGTAAGCCGGTTCATCACGACGCTGCCGACGGCCATGTAGCCATCGTGGTCGGAATGCTGCGATTCGAAATACATCGCCCGCTTCAGGCAGGAGCGGTCCTCTGTCGTGTAATTGTAGGTCACCTTACCAGGCGCGCCTGTCTGCAGGCGTTTGGTGGTGTGAATGGATCCCGTCGTCTTGGGTGCGGTGGTGCACCCTGTCGCGGCCAAGCCTACAATCATGATCCCGAACAGGGATCGTCCCAATACGTATTGCGCCCTCAACGCCAGGTGCCCCCTATGTGATTAGTTCAGCCCTTATCGATAAAGTGAGTAACTATTATCTTACATTGGTAAAAATTCAAACACCGCGTTACATTTTTGTCGCAAAATGTGATCGCCGGCGTCACGCCGACGCGTGGTCGAACGTTAGGGTGTTGCATTTTCGTCCATGGGGTCCGTCTTGGGCGGCGTGTTCGGATCAGGCTCCGAAGCCCTCAAGTTCCTCCGCAACCTCGGCATCGGCGCCCGGAATGAAGGCGTGGAACGCCGCCAGCGCCGCTTTGCGGTAGACGTCGCGCTCCTGCAACACTTCGTGACGAGCACCGTTGATCGGCACCAGCTGACCGGCGCGAAAATAGCGCGAAAGCCGCTCCTGGGCGATGTAGGGCACGATGGTATCGCGGGTCGGGGCGATGACCACGGTGGGTATGGTGATCGAAAACAGGTGGTTGGGCGACGTCACGCGGTCGATCGTGCGGAATGATTCGAACAGCCAGCGCGCCGTCGGCGGCCCCAGCGACAGCTGGGGATAGGCGGCTGCTATGGCAACGTTGCGTTCGAAGCGGGTCTCGTCCGAGGTCAGCGGGTTGTCGCGGAACGGTTTTTCGCGAAGCTTGCGCGACAGCGGGAAGGAGCCGAGGCCGAGCGAGCAGGCGAGCGTCGAAAGCCGACGGATGGTTGCCGACGATGCCGCCTGTCCGGAGAGGCCGATGAACGGCGCCGCCGACAGCGCGACAAGGGCGCCGGTCGAGTGCGCCAGGATATAGAATGGCAGGCGGGTGTCGGGGAGCACGATCTTTTCGAGGAAGGTATCAAGGTCATGCTCGTAATCGACGAAGCGCCTGATATGGCCGTATTGCCGCTTCTTCAGCATGCGGGCGGAGTTGCCCTGGCCGCGCAGGTCGAAGGTGGCGACCCACAGGCCCTTGTCGGTCAGGTCGCGGATCGTCTCGTAGTATTTTTCGATGAACTCGTTGCGGCCATGCAGCAGCACGACGGTGCCCTTGGCCACGGAGGCGCTGGAGCGGAACACGGCGTAGCGCAGCTTGAGGCCGTCATGCGTCTCGAAGAAACCTTCGGTCCGGTTTTCTGGAACAGGATTGCCGGGTGTCGAAAACAGAACCTGGTCCATGGCGGCTCGAACGTGTCCTTCAGGCGGATTCGGGTGTCGGTGACAGTGGATAGGTGATTGGCCTGTCAAATCAAGCAATAAAGCGTGGCAATGATATGGTGCGTCCATGTGGCGGGGGGCGCGCTGTCACGCCGACGTCATTCGCAGGCTGTCACTGGTTCACCACTTCGACGATCCTGGCGCCTGCGAAGGTCTTTTCCTCGATGTCGGCATATTCGAGCTTGATCACCTTGCCGGTCAGCGATTTCATCGCCACCGGCTTTCCGTCGCGCCCGACAGCCGTGGCAAGGATCAGGTGGTGCCCGCGCAGATCGGTATCGCTGGCATCGAATATCTTGATGCGGTTGCGGTTGTCGCCTTCCACACGGCCGACGATGCAGCCGGCGACGGAGGAGCGGCAGGGCATGGCGGGGCCGCCCTTGACTTCGCGGGTGGGGGTTGCGGCCGAGCGGGAGCCGCTCTTGTCGCCACGCCTGGCTTCCTGCTTGTTGTCGTTATCCTCGTCGTCATCATTGGCCTTGGCCTGCTTGCGCGGCTTGTCGATCGCATCGGTCGCCGGCGCCTTGGTGCGCGCGTCGGCGGTGGCCCTCGGGCCAGTGCAGGGGCCTGTCGGATCGAGCCCTTTGCCGATGCCGTTCAGTGGCACGGCCTTGTTACCGATCGAGACGTTCTCGCAGATTTTGCCCTGCGGCGCGCGCTGGGCGCGGATCAGGCCGACACCGACATTGCGGAAGGTGTTGCCGTAAACGTCGTTGTTAAGCCCGTCGCGGCCGGTGTCGCCGCCAAGCCGGATGCCGGTGCCGCGCACGTTGAAGACCGTGTTGTAGCGGAAGATGTTGCCGTTTCCGCGGGAATCGAAGCCGCCGGATTCAGGGTCCTTCTGGCCAGTGCAGCTGTTGCGTTCGACGATGTTACCGCTCGAGCCTTCCTTGATGTCGACGCACTCGTTGCCCGCGGTGTTGATGATGTTGTCGTGGATGTGGTTGCGATCGGAGCGATCGACAGCGGCGTCAGGCGCGCCGCGTCCGCCGAGCTGTTCGGGGGCAGTGCCGATATAGATGCCTTCGCCGTTCTTGCCGCCATCCTTGAATGAGAAATCGGCGTGGCCGCAGGAGGTGACGCGGGAATGGGCGATTTCGTTGTCACGCGCCTGGTAGCGCAGTCGGACGCATTCGCCGCCGGCATTGCGGATGTTCATGTTGAGGATCTTGAGGCCGGTCAGGGCGCGTCCCGGGCGATTGCCGATGACGTAGATCAGCTTGTCGCGATAGCTCGCCTTGGTATTGGCGGCCTCGAAGTGGCCATCGACAGTGAAGCCGCGCAGCTGGATGAAATCATGGTTGATCTCAATCACCCGCGGCTGGCCGCCGCCGCTGACAATGCTTTGGGGGGTGCCGCGAATGACGATCGGCTTGCCGGGCTCACCGTCGCGAACCGACCTGATATCCTGAAGGTAGAGACCGGGCGCCAGAACGATGGTGTCTCCGGGTTGCGCCTTGTCCAGCGCCTGCTGGATGCTCACCGCCCCGCTGGCCTGGTCAACCCTCGGACTGACGGTGATGGTTTCGGCGCGGGCAATCGACGCGCCGGCGAGAACGGAGAGCGCGGCAAGCAGCCGTGTCGTCAATTTGTGTCGGCGAAAGTTGGGCTTCCCGATATCCGCACGCATCGATATCTCCCTGGGTTTTCAGCCAAGGAGGGATAGAACCACGCACCCATGTTTTATTCAATTGCTTCTTATGCGGGATGTCTGATGCAAGGCGCAGGCCCTGCATGGGTGCCGTACTTGCTGAGCGGGAAAAAGCGGCCGGCATGCGGGACCTGATGGAATGCGCAATGCCGGCCCTAGATCAGGCTGGAGACGAAGGGACGATACTCTCCAGCCATCGAGCCAGTGTAACCCGATGCCACGATGTCTAACGCGATGCGTCTGAACGGATGCCGAACCTTGCGTTCATATGCCGTTCACGCGCGCAAAGGGGGGTACTGCAAGAGGCCTTGAAGTCCGAAAAAGTCATCCCCATCTCATGGTAGCGGACGCCAGAACGGGTCCGCGGAACCGTCCCGAAGCCGCCAATGATGGGGTTTCAGGGATACCTTATCGCAATCAGTCGCTTCCTCAGGAGGACATCATGCGTCACGTAGACTTTACCCCGCTTTACCGCTCCACGGTCGGTTTCGACCGCCTGTTCACCATGCTCGACAGCCTGGGCCAGCCCGACCAGGGCCAGACCTACCCGCCCTACAATATCGAGCGCACCGGTGAGAACACCTATCGCATCACCATGGCCGTTGCCGGTTTCGACGAGACCGAAATCTCGATCGAGGCACAGGCCCATACCCTGACCGTCAAGGGTGAGAAGAGCGAAGACAATGCCGAAGGCAGCGAATTCCTCTATCGCGGCATTGCCAAGCGCACCTTCGAGCGTCGCTTCCAGCTCGCCGACCATGTCGAGGTGACGGCTGCTTCGCTGAAGAACGGCCTGCTCCACATCGACCTGCTTCGCAGCATTCCCGAAGCCATGAAGCCGAGGAAGATCGCGATCGCCGCCGAACCGGTGAGCGCGCCAAAGTCGATCGAGGCACAGATCACCAACTAATCGATCCTCCCAGGATTTGGCAAAAGAAGCGGCGCTCCGAAAGGGGCGCCGTTTTTTGTTGTCAGATGGCGGCCTTTTTCTCCCTCATCCAGGCTTTGTGCCGGGATCCAGCGGCCTCGCGTCTGCGAGGCGAGAAGAGTTTTTTGCCCCAAGGACTTGGGGCGCTGGATTCCTGTCACAGGGACAGGAATGAGGGTTCAAATCTAGGGCCTCACGCCGGGTTAGCCGCCTGCTCAACCTCGGCGGTGGTGACGCGGCGGCGGTGGGCGGCGGCGTATTTCTGGGCGATGACGGCGCAGACCATCAGCTGGATCTGGTGGAACAGCATCAAAGGCAGGACGATGGCGCCGATCGCCTGGCCGGCGAAGATGACGTTGGCCATCGGGACGCCGCTGGCGAGGCTCTTCTTCGAGCCGCAGAAGGTGATGGTGATCTGGTCGGCCTCGTTGAAGCCGAGCAGACGGCTGCCGAAGGTGGTGGCGCACAGCACGATGGCGAGCAGCACCATGTCGGCGACGATGACGACGGCGATATCCGAGATCGAGAAGGTGTGCCACAGGCCCTCGACGACGGCGGTCGAGAAGGCGAGGTAGACGACCATCAGGATCGAGCCGCGATCGACCGGCATCAGGAGCTTCTTCTTGGCGCGGATCCAGTCGCCGATCCAGGGCTGCAGGAGCTGTCCGAGGATGAAGGGCAGCAGCAGTTGGGTGAAGATCTGCAGCAGCGCATCCCAGGAGAAACCGCCATGGCCACCGACCGAAAAGAGCAGGCCGACGAGCAGCGGGGTCAGGAACATGCCGAAGATGTTGGACGCCGAGGCCGAGCAGATCGCAGCGGGGACATTGCCGCCCGCCATCGAGGTGAAGGCGATCGACGACTGAACCGTCGAAGGAAGCACGCACAGGAAGAGAATGCCGAGATAGAGCGGGTGCGGCAGGATCGAGTCGGGCAGTAGGCCGAGGCCCATGCCGAGCAGCGGGAAGATGCCGAAAGTGGTCAACAGGATGACCAGATGCAGCCGCCAGTGCAGCAGGCCGGCGATGACGACATCGCGCGACAGGCGTGCGCCGTGCAGGAAGAAGAGAAGCGCGATGGCAAGCGTCGTGGCGATCCCGAAGTAATGGGCGAAGATGCCGCTTGCGGGCAGGATCGAGGCGAGAATGACCGTGCAGATCAGCAGCAGGGTGAAGGTATCGGGCAGGAAGCGGCGCATGGGATGTCTCGGTCTTCGTCTTCGGGATGGATACATTCTGTTTCTTCCATTATGATACAGGATGCAAGGAATAACAGTTATCACGAAATGGGATGATGATGCTGGATCTGACCCAATTGCGCAGCTTCGTGGCGGTCGAGCAGATGGGCAGCTTCACGCTCGCCGCCGAGCGGCTGGGGCTTGGGCAATCGACCGTCAGCCAGCATATACAGCGGCTGGAGACATCGGTCGGGCGGCGGCTTCTGGCGCGCGATACGCATAAGGTCGTGCTGACTACGGATGGCGAGGCGTTGCTGTCGCATGCGCGCGCCATGCTTGCCATCGAAGGGCAGGTGCAGTCGCTGTTTACGGGCCGCAGCCTGCGCGGTCGATTGCGGCTCGGGGTTTCGGAGGACTTCGTCACCAGCCAGCTGCCTGTGGTGCTCGAGGATTTCGTGCGCTCGCACCCCTCCGTCGACCTGGAATTGACGGTGGCGCTGTCGGGGACGCTCTACGAGATGCAGGATAACGGCGAGATCGACCTGGTGCTGGCGAAACGACGGTTGGGCGATGCGCGCGGCCGGCTGGTCTATCGCGAGCCGCTGGTTTGGCTGGCGCGCGATCCCGAGCATATATTGAGCGTCGCGCCGCTGCCTCTGATCGCCTTTCCACCGCCGAGCGTCACGCGCGCCATTTCGTTGGAGGCGCTGGGGCGACAACAGATCGCCTGGCGGATCGTCTGCACCTGCGGCAGCCTGAGCGGCCTGACGGCGGCGGCGCGTGCCGGCATGGGCGTGCTGGTGCAGCCGCGCAGCATGGCGCCATCGGGGCTTCGGGAGATCGGCAAGGGCAAGCTGCCGGTGCTGGAGGATGTCGAGTTCGTGCTGGTGCCGCGCAAGGGCGCCGATCAGGCGCTGGTGTCCGCGCTGTCGGACGATATCCTGGCGAAAGTCCGGAGCCTGCGGTCGAGTTGAATTGGCAGTGCGATCGGGAACGTCGCGTGCGGATGCAGAGACGTTAACGCGTTGCCTAAGATTTTAATCATCTCTCAACCCTGTCGGTTAGGCTTCTGGTTACCTCGCGCTCCTAGTTTAGCCGTGGCTCATGGTCGACGTTCGGGGCAACAGGGAGAACGGACCAATGTTATACGGAGCACTCTTCGTGTCCGGGCTGGTGGCCTGCGTGATGTTGATTGTCGTGAGTGGTCACGATGCGACGACGACGGACAGTGGCGCGCCACCTTCCGCCGTCATGCTGCATCAGAACTAGCGATACTGGCTATCAGGACGCCAGGCAGCCGAGAAACCCATCGACATCCGCCTCTTCAGTAGCAAAGCTGGTGACGAGGCGGATGAGGGTCTCGTTCTCGCCCACCAGTTCCGGCGTCGCTGCCGGTATCGGCCATTCGTAGAATTTCGCGCCTTTATCCTCGGCTGTCTTTGCCGAGGTCTTGGGGATGACAGCGAACACCTCGTTCGATGCCGTCGGCCATGCCAGGCGGGCCGAGTTGCTGGCGCCGATGCCGGCGCGCAGGCGGTCGGCCATGCCGTTGGCGTGGCGGGCGAGGCCGAGCCAGAGATCATCTTCCAGATAGGCGTCGAACTGGGCGGCGATGAAGCGCGACTTGGAGAACAGCTGGGCGGCGCGCTTGCGGATAAAGGGCACTTCGCTTGCCTGCTCCGGATTGAAGAAGACGATCGCTTCGGCGCACCAGCAGCCGTTCTTGGTGCCGCCGAAGGAGAGCATGTCGATGCCGCGCTTCCAGGTCATTTCGGCCGGGCTGGCGTCGAGTGCCACCAGCGCATTGGCAAAGCGGGCGCCATCCATGTGGAGTGGCAGGTTGTTCGCCTTGGCGACGGCAGAGATGGCGTCGATCTCGTCGAGCGAGTAGACCGTGCCGATCTCGGTGGCCTGGGTAATGGTGACCGCGGTGGCGCGGCCGTGATGCACGGCGTTCGGAGGGAAGCCGGCAATCGCCTTCGCGAGTTTTGCAGGGTCGATCTTGCCGGCCTCGCCATCGACGGGCGCCAAGCGGGCGCTGCTGAAGAACTCCGGCGCGCCGCATTCATCGGCGATCACATGGGCTTCGGAATGACAGAAGGTGATGCCGCCGGGACGCTGGATGCTGGCTAGCGACAGTGAGTTGGCGGCGGTGCCCGTCGCAACGAAGAAGACCGAGACGTCGCGCTCGAAGATTTCGGAAAACCGCGCCTCGACGCGGCGGTCGAGATCACTGTTGCCGTAGGCGGCTGCGAAACCTGTGGATTCCTGCAGCAGGCGTTCGGCGATGGAACGGTGGGCGCCGGCCCAGTTATCGGAAGCAAAAAACATCGGAAAATACCTAGGGAAAAAGCTGCGGGGGCGGGTTCGGGCGAGAGACTAATGCAAAGCTTCACCGGATCAAGCGGTGCAGGTACAACCCATCACAAAAATTGAATTCCGCAATCAAGAAACAAGATAATATGCATAGGCGTAATTTTATGTCGCTATTGCCGATATTTCAGCAACTTTACGTCGATCCTCGACGTTTTTTTAGATTCCGGCTCTTGCGAAGCCCTCAGGTTTCTGGCATAGAACCAGTGAATTAGGACAGGGTTGCTGTCCTATCTTGGCCACTACGGCCGAAGAGGCGCCGAAACACCTTACACTCTTGGGGTTTCACGCTATAGTTCACCGAGCGCGGATCATGTCTGTCGCACGGAACGCATGGCAGGCGCGGAGCGCAACGGTCGGTTTGTCGGGAAAGCCTCTCTTTTCCCCGGGAAAGCCTGCCGCCGGCGACCGGATCTTCGATAATGCAACAGCGCTGTCACGCGCCGAACCTAAGATCAGGGACGGTGTGCGACGAAGAGCCGCCCGCAGGTGACGGGCTCTGACAGGAGGAAGACGATGACGAAGAACACGCCATCTACAGACATCGACCAGATCGCAGCCGCAGATGTGCGCGCGGTGGCCGATACGCGTAAATTCGCCTCCGGTCTTCCGGGCAAGCAGGGGCTTTACGATCCTCGCAACGAGCACGATGCCTGCGGCGTCGGCTTCGTCGCGCATATGAAGGGTCAGAAGTCGCACCAGATCGTCCAGGACGGTCTTTTCATCCTCGAGAACCTGACGCACCGCGGTGCCGTCGGCGCCGACCCGCTGATGGGCGATGGCGCCGGCATTCTCGTGCAGATTCCCGATCGTTTCTTCCGCGAGGAAATGGCCAAGCAGGGCATCACCCTGCCGAAAGCGGGCGAATATGGCGTTGGCCATATCTTCATGCCGCGCGACGAACAGCAGATCGCGCATTTCAAGAAGGTGATGCAGGACGTCATCTCCGAGGAAGGCCAGATCCTGATCGGCTTCCGCGACGTTCCCGTCGACAATTCGTCGCTGTCGAAGGCTCCGGATATCGCGGCGACCGAACCGCATCACTGTCAGATCTTCATCGGCGCCGGCGAAGATGCCGCGACGACCGATGAATTCGAACGCCGCCTGTTCACGCTGCGCAAGGTGATCTCCAACCGCATCTATGACGAGTTCGACGGCGAGGAGAGCCATTTCTATCCCGTGTCTCTGTCGTCCACGACGATCGTCTACAAGGGCATGTTCCTGGCCTATCAGGTCGGCGCCTATTACAAGGACCTGGCCGATCCGCGCTTCGAAAGCGCCGTCGCGCTCGTGCACCAGCGCTTCTCGACCAACACCTTCCCGTCGTGGAAGCTGGCGCATCCGTACCGCATGGTTGCCCATAACGGCGAAATCAACACGCTGCGCTCCAACGTCAACTGGATGGCGGCGCGCCAGGCATCCGTGTCTTCACCGCTGTTCGGCGAGGACATCTCCAAGCTCTGGCCGATCTCCTACGAGGGCCAGTCGGACACGGCCTGTTTCGACAACGCGCTCGAGTTCCTGACCCGCGGCGGCTATTCGCTGGCGCATGCGATGATGATGTTGATCCCGGAAGCCTGGGCCGGCAACCAGTCGATGTCGAAGGAGCGCAAGGCGTTCTACGAATACCATGCCGCATTGATGGAGCCGTGGGACGGACCGGCGGCGGTCTGTTTCACCGACGGCAAGCAGATCGGTGCGACGCTTGACCGTAACGGCCTTCGCCCGGCGCGCTACCTCGTGACCGACGACGACCGCGTCATCCTGGCGTCGGAAGCCGGCACGCTGCCGGTGCCGGAAGAGAAGATCATCAAGAAGTGGCGCCTGCAGCCGGGCAAGATGCTGCTGATCGACATGGAAAAGGGTCAGATCATCTCAGACGAGGAGTTGAAGACGACGCTGGCGACCCGTCACCCCTACGGCAAGTGGCTCGACCGTACGCAGCTCATCCTCGAAGACCTGAAGCCGGTGGAGCCGCGGGCGCTGCGTCGCGACGTTTCCCTGCTCGATCGCCAGCAGGCCTTTGGCTACACCACCGAGGACACCCGCATCCTGATGTCGCCGATGGCGACGACGGGCCAGGAAGCCGTGGGCTCGATGGGCACCGATACGCCGATCTCGGCCATGTCCGAGAAGTCGAAGCTGCTCTACACCTATTTCAAGCAGAACTTCGCGCAGGTGACCAACCCGCCGATCGATCCGATCCGCGAAGAGCTGGTCATGAGCCTCGTCTCCTTCATCGGACCGCGCCCGAACCTGCTCGACCATGAGGGTGCTGCCAACGCCAAGCGGCTCGAAGTGCGCCAGCCGATCCTCACGAACGGCGACCTCGAAAAGATCCGTTCGATCGGCCACACGGAAGATCGCTTCGACACCAAGACGCTCGACTTCACCTATGATGTGGAGCGCGGCGCCGAAGGCATGCCCGAGATGCTCGATCGTCTCTGCGAACGCGCGGAAGCGGCGGTCAAGGGCGGCTACAACATCATAGTGCTGTCCGACCGCCAGATCGGACCGGACCGCATCGCCATTCCGGCGCTGCTGGCGACGGCTGCCGTGCACCATCACCTGATCCGCAAGGGTCTGCGGACTTCGGTCGGTCTTGTCGTCGAGACCGGCGAACCACGAGAAGTGCACCACTTCTGTCTTCTCGCCGGCTACGGCGCGGAAGCGATCAACCCGTACCTGGCCTTCGACACGCTGACCGACATGCACATGCGCGGCGAGTTCCCGAAGGAAGTGGATGCGTCCGAAGTCGTCTACCGCTACATCAAGGCGGTCGGCAAGGGCATCCTCAAGGTCATGTCGAAGATGGGCATCTCGACCTATCAGTCCTATTGCGGCGGCCAGATCTTCGATGCGATCGGCCTGCAGCAGACGCTGGTCGACAAGTATTTCTTCGGCACGGCGACGATGATCGAAGGCGTCGATCTCGCGGCCATCGCGGAAGAGACCGTTGCCCGCCACACATCGGCTTTCGGCAAGGATCCGCTGCTGGCGAACACGCTCGATATCGGCGGCGAATATGCCTACCGCATGCGCGGCGAAAGCCATGCCTGGACGCCGGATGCAGTGGCGACACTGCAGCACGCCGTGCGCGGCAATTCCGAGGATCGCTACCGCGAGTTTGCCGAGATGGTGAACACGTCGGCCCTGCGGATGAACACGATTCGCGGCCTGTTCAAGATCAAGAGCGCCGAGCAGATCGGCCGCACGCCGGTGTCGCTCGACGAGGTCGAGCCGGCGGTGGATATCGTCAAGCGCTTCTCGACCGGCGCCATGTCCTTCGGCTCGATCAGCCGCGAGGCGCATACGACGCTGGCGATCGCCATGAACAGGATCGGCGGCAAGTCGAACACCGGCGAGGGCGGCGAAGAGAGCGATCGCTACTTCCCGCTGCCGGATGGTTCGGCGAACCCAGAGCGTTCGGCGATCAAGCAGATCGCATCGGGACGCTTCGGTGTGACGACCGAATATCTGGTCAATGCCGACATGCTGCAGATCAAGGTGGCGCAGGGCGCCAAGCCCGGCGAGGGCGGCCAGCTGCCCGGCCACAAGGTCGATGCGACGGTTGCCAAGACCCGCCACTCCACACCGGGCGTCGGCCTGATCTCGCCGCCGCCACATCACGACATCTATTCGATCGAAGATCTGGCGCAGCTGATCTACGACCTCAAGAACGTCAACCCGACGTCGGATGTCTCGGTCAAGCTCGTTTCGGAAGTCGGCGTCGGCACGGTTGCCGCCGGCGTTGCCAAGGCGCGCGCCGACCACATCACCGTCTCCGGCTTCGACGGCGGCACCGGCGCTTCGCCGCTGACCTCGCTGAAGCATGCCGGTAGCCCATGGGAAATCGGCCTTGCCGAGACGCAGCAGACGCTGGTGCTGAACGGCCTGCGTTCGCGCATCGCGCTGCAGGTGGATGGCGGCCTGAAGACCGGCCGCGACGTTATCATCGGGGCGCTGCTCGGCGCCGACGAGTTCGGCTTCGCGACGGCCCCGGTCATCGCCGCCGGCTGCATCATGATGCGCAAGTGCCATCTGAACACCTGCCCCGTCGGCGTCGCGACGCAGGATCCTGTCCTGCGCAAGCGCTTCAAGGGCACGCCGGAACACGTCATCAACTACTTCTTCTTCGTTGCCAACGAAGTGCGCGAGATCCTGGCATCGCTCGGCTTTACCAAGTTCGACGAGATCATCGGCGCTTCGGAGCTGCTCGAAAAGGACGAGATGCTTGCACACTGGAAGTCCAAGGGCCTCGATTTCAGCCGCATCTTCCACAAGGTCGAGGCGCCGAAGGAAGCAACCTACTGGACGACGCGCCAGAAGCACCCGATCGACGATATTCTCGACCGCAAGCTGATCGCCGAGGCCGAGCCGGCTCTCGCTTCGAAGACGCCGGTGTCGTTCGAAGTCGCGATCAAGAACGTAGACCGGTCGGCCGGCGCGATGCTGTCGGGCGAAGTGGCCAAGCGGTACAACCATCGCGGCCTGAAGGAAGACACGATCAACGTGACGCTGCGCGGCACGGCGGGACAGTCGTTCGCGGCGTTCCTTGCACGTGGCATCACCTTCAAGCTGATCGGCGACGGCAACGACTATGTCGGCAAGGGGCTTTCGGGCGGCAAGATCATCATCCGTCCGCCTGAGAACTCGAAGATCGTCGCCGAGGATTCGATCATCGTCGGCAACACGGTTCTTTATGGTGCGACCGAGGGCGAGTGCTACTTCCGCGGCGTCGCGGGCGAGCGCTTCGCGGTGCGCAACTCCGGCGCCATCGCCATCGTCGAAGGCGTGGGCGACCACGGCTGCGAATACATGACGGGCGGCGTGGTGGTCGTGCTCGGCGAGACCGGCCGCAACTTCGCGGCCGGCATGTCGGGCGGCGTGGCCTATGTTCTCGACGAGAGCGGCGATTTCGCCAAGCGCTGCAACATGGCGATGGTCGAGCTCGAGCCGGTGCCCGAGGAAGACGACATGATGGAGAAGCTGCATCATCACGGCGGTGATCTCGCCCACAAGGGACGCGTCGACGTCTCCGGCGACATGACCCGCCATGACGAGGAGCGCCTCTACCAGTTGATCTCAAACCACCTGCACTACACGGAATCGACCCGCGCCAAGCAGATCCTGGACAACTGGGCGGAGTATCGTCCGAAGTTCCGCAAGGTGATGCCGGTCGAGTACCGTCGTGCGCTCGAGGAAATGGAGCGGGCTCGGATGGGGATCGCTGCGGAATAACAACACCGACATGTCCGCCACTTGCCAATCGCACGTGGCGGACACCGAAATATCTCGATGACCCATGGTGACTACGCTGACAGCAATCCTGTCCCAGTCGCATGGATAGTTTTCAAGGGGATATATTCTAATGACGGTTCAGCAACTTGTCCCGGGTATCGGGACTGAAAACAGACAACTGGCTGCGGTGAGGCGGTCATGAGTGTAAGGGAAGACAGCAGCATGGGTAAGGTAACAGGGTTTCTGGAAATCGACCGGCAGGTAGCGAAGTACCAGCCGGCGTCGGATCGTATCCGGCATTTCCGCGAATTCACGATCCCGATGTCGGACCCGGAGGTGCAGAAACAGGCTGCCCGCTGCATGGATTGTGGCATTCCCTATTGCCATGGTCCGACCGGCTGTCCCGTGCACAACCAGATCCCCGACTGGAACGATCTGGTCTACAACAACAACTGGGAAGCAGCGATCCAGAACCTGCATTCCACCAACAACTTCCCCGAATTCACCGGTCGCGTCTGTCCCGCGCCTTGCGAGGAGGCTTGCACGCTGAACCTCGAGGATGCGCCCGTCGCCATCAAGACCGTCGAGCAGGCGATCGCCGACAAGGCCTATGAGCTAGGCTTCATCCGGCCGCAGCCGGCCGCCGTTCGCACCGGCAAGAAGGTAGCGATCATCGGTTCCGGTCCCGCCGGCATGGCGGCTGCCCAGCAGCTTGGCCGCGCCGGGCACGAGGTGCATCTCTACGAGCGCGAGAGCAAGGCCGGCGGCCTGCTGCGCTACGGCATTCCCGACTTCAAGATGGAGAAGAACTTCATCGATCGCCGCGTCGAGCAGATCTCCGGCGAAGGCGTCACCTTCCATTACGGCGTCAATGTCGGCGTCGACCTAAAGGTCGAACAGCTTCTCGCCGAGCATGATGCGGTGCTTTACTGCGGCGGCTCCGAGACGCCGCGCGAAGCCGGCATTCCAGGCTTCGATTTCGCCGGCGTGCATGACGCGATGCCTTATCTCGTGCAGCAGAACAAGCGCGTCGGCCGCGAGAACATCGACAGCGTGGGTTGGGCGTCGGATCCGATCCTCGCCGGTGCCAAGCATGTCGTCGTCGTCGGCGGTGGCGATACCGCGTCGGACTGCGTCGGCACGGCGTTCCGTCAGGGCGCGGTGAAGGTCACCCAGCTCGACATCCGCCCGCAGCCGCCGGAGAAGGAAGACAAGCTCGCCGTCTGGCCGTTCTGGGCCACCAAGATGCGCACCTCGTCGAGCCAGGCCGAAGGCGCCGTTCGCGAATTCCAGGTGGCAACGCTCGAATTCGTCGGCGAAGACGGCGTGCTGACGGGTGTGAAGTGCTGCGAAGTCGACGAGCGCCGCAAGCCGATCGCCGGCACGGAGTTCATCATCAAGGCCGATCTCGCCTTCATCGCCATCGGCTTCAGCGGCCCGTTCACGACGAGCGTGCTGAAGGAACTCGAGGGCAAGCTGACGCTGAACACCGACCGTCGCGGCTCGACCAACGTCGTTGCCGACGACAAGGACTACAAGACCTCGGTCGACAAGCTGTGGACGGCAGGCGACGTGCGTCGTGGCCAGTCGCTGGTTGTCTGGGCGATCCGCGAGGGCCGCCAGGCGGCCCGTGCCATCGACGAGGCGCTGATGGGCTCGACGGTCCTGCCGCGCTAAGACACGGGGTTATCGAACAACATGGAACGCGGGGCGGCTGGATGCGGTCCCGCGTTTTTGTATTGAATGAGACGCGGGAACGGCATGGCGAAACTCCATGTGGCGATCTATGCTGCACGCTGATCCGCGCTGTAGAGGGAAGACGCGATGCCATCGACAGAACTGCTGATCACCTTCTTCATCACCACCGCGCTGTTTGCCTATATTCCCGGGCCGGCCATGCTTTACGCCGCCGCCCAGACGCTGGCACGGGGGCGGCGGGCAGGGTTCATGGCGACGCTCGGGATTCATCTGGGCTGCTATGTTCACGTGGTCGCCGCCGCTGCCGGTCTGTCGATCATCTTTCATGCGGTGCCGGTTCTCTACATGGCGGTCAAGCTTATCGGCGCGGCCTATCTGGTCTGGCTCGGGATTTCGCTGTTTCGCGCGAATGGCCAAGGTGACGCTGCGCTTGCCACCACCGATCCCAAATCCGGCCGGCGTGCCTTTCTTGAAAGCGTCTCGATCGAGGTGCTGAATCCGAAGACGGCGATCTTCTTCCTGGCGTTTCTGCCGCAATTCATTGATCCCGCGGCGGGCTTTCCCGTGTGGCTGCAGTTCGTGGTTCTCGGCACCATCGTCAATGTCATCTTCTCGTCGGCCGATATGGTCTGCGTGATGCTGGCGGGGGCCATCATCTCGAGGCTTCGCAGGTCTGGATCGGCCCAGCGGCTGGTGCAGCGCGCCGGCGGGGCGATGCTGGTCGGGCTCGGGACGCATCTTGCGCTGCAGCGGAGCTAGCCAGCCTGTGACAACCGATCGCGGAACGAAAAGCTGGGAGTTTACAACGGTTTTAAATAGGGATATCTTGTATCCTTAATAGATGTCGATGGGTGTCGGCCCCGGAATGAATTCATGATCCTGAAAAGCCAAGTCGAATGGGCGCTTCACTGCTGCGCCATTCTCTCCGGTCTGCCTGAGGGCCGCTATCTCTCCACCAAGGCGCTGGCCGAATTCCACGGTTTGCCGAAGGAATATCTCTCCAAGGCGCTGCAGAGCCTGTCGCAAGCTGGTCTCGTGCATACGACGCTTGGTCCGTCCGGTGGCTACCGGCTGGCGCGGCCGCCGGCTGAGGTCAGCTTTCTCGATATCGTCGAGGCGGTCGAGGGCAGTGGGCGGACGTTTGTGTGCAACAATATCCGCGCCAACAATCCCTGTCGTCCGAAAGGCTTTTGCGACACCGGACCCTGCGCGGTGGCGCGAGTGATGTGGCAGGCGGACGAGGCGTGGCGCAACACGCTGCGCGGCGTGACGATGGCCGATCTCGGGCAGACGCTGTCGCAGGAAATCCCGCCGGATATCTGGAGCGGGACTTTTGCCTGGGTGCTAAAGCGCGCCGGCTGATTTCGCGACGGCGGGCAGGGTGCGCCGATCTGCGGCGTTGCCTGGCGTGATGTTGAGATAGCTCTGCGCCGGCGGGGCGAATGACAGGCCGTTTTCCGCGCAGCTGCTATAGATCACGTCGATCACTTCGTTGCGGGCAGGCGTGCGGTTGGCTGGCGTGGTCACTCGGAATTGCAGCTCCGCCTCGATGGCGATGGCATCGATCGCCTTCAGCGCAACGTTGGGCGGCGGGTCCTGAACGATGCAGCCGCAGCCCTGCAGCGCGGCACGCATGACCTTTTCGACGTCGCCCGGCCGATGCTGCGCGGCGATGCGAACGACGAGGATGATCAGGTGGGTTTCGTCGGGACGGGTCAGATTGGTCAGGCCGACCTTGGCGAGGACGCTGTTGGGGAGGACCACGACATTGTGCGCCGGGGTCAATACTTGAGTGGAGCGCCAGTTGTTTTCCACCACCCGGCCTTCCGTCCCATCGGCCAGCTGAATCCAGTCACCGATCGAAAAGGGGCGGCCGAGGGTCAGCGCGATGCCGGAAAACAGGTCGCCCAGCGTGTTCTGCAGGGCAAGGCCGAGAATGATGGCGACGACGCCTGACGTCGCGACCAAGGTGCCGACGGGTACCCCGAAGACGAAGCCGATGATCGCGAGCGTCACGCCGAGATAGACGCCGGCGACGATCAGGTCCTGGATCAGGCGGGCTTCGCGGGGCCGGCGGTCGAGCACGATATAAATGCGCACGAAGCCGATCGTGGCCCAGGCAAGATGCACCCACCAGAGCACACGCGCCGAGGTTCCGAGCGCCGTGGCGCCGCCGCTGAGCTCCGATTGCGCGACGCGGTGCGGCATGATCCCGCTGGAGATGAGCGCAGCCGTCATGGCGGCGAAGAACAGGATCTGCACGACGAGGCGGGCCGTCGGCCGGTCGCGGCCCTGCAGGTGCCAGACGAGAATGCCAGACAGCCCCAGGAGATTGAGCAGAACCAGCGGCAGCGAAAGATGATCGGCGAACATGGCGGTGCCTCCCGTTTGGGGCGTGTGCATTCGCGGTCGGCCGGGCGTCGTGGGGCGCCCGGCGTTGCTATCCCTACTTGGTGATCGGGAAGGTCAGTTCTTTCTGGTTCGTATCGACGACGAAGACGGCCAGCAGCTTTGCCCGCTTGGTCTTGCTGCCGTTCTCGCTGACGCCGTGGCGGTCTCCCGGCAGTTCGGAGAAGCTTTCGCCGGCCTTGTAGACCTTGACCGGGCCGTCATTGACCTGGCTGCGGATCGATCCTTCCAGCACCGTGGCGTAGATGAAGGCGGATGTCGGATGGGTGTGGGCATCCGAGAAGCCGCCCGGACCGTATTCGACGAGAATGCCCTTGATGCTCTTGCCGGGCACGTTCGGCAGTTCATGTTCGTAGACGACGGAGACCTTCGAGGCCTTGCCGGCGGCGGTGTCGTGGGCCAGGGCGGCGCCCGCCATCATGGCGGCGACAGCGACTGTGGTGATGATTGTCTTGATCATGTCCCTATTCCTTTGATTGGGTCGGCGGATGCGAGTGTGCTCGTCACTTGCGCGGCGATGTCGCGAACCATTGTTCGAAGCCGATGCGGCCGAGGCGTGGATTGTTGTCCGAGACCAGCGAACCGTCATCGAGGCGGGCGCCGAAGTAGCGGGCTTCGGGATCGGCCTCGACTGTGCGGCTATCGCCGGTGGCCGTGAGATAGCGGGCGACGAGATCGCTGAGGCGCGACCGTTCGGGTCCCGCGATCTCGATGGTGCCGTTGACGGGGGCGGCCAGCGCCACGTCGGCCATGGCATCGGCCACGTCGTCGGAAGCGATCGGTTGCACATAGGCCGGCGACAGGCGGACGACGTTGCCTGAGGTGCCGGACTGGGCGATGCCGCTGAGGAACTCCATGAACTGCGTCGAATGCACGATCGTGTAGGGGATTCCGCCTGTTTTGATCAGCTTTTCCTGGGCAAGCTTGCCGCGGAAATAGCCGCTTTCCTGCAGGCGTTCGGTGCCGACGACTGACAGCGCGATGTGATGCTTCACGCCCGCCGTCTTCTCAGCCGCGATCAGGTTTCGGCCGGAAGTTTCGAAGAACTCCAGCACCGCCTTGTCCTCGAAGGATGGCGAGTTGGCGAGGTCGATCACCACCTCTGCGCCTGCCAACGCTTCGTTCAGGCCCTCGCCGGTGATGGTGTTGACGCCGGTGTTGGGCGAGGCGGCGATCACTTCGTGACCCTTGTCGCGCAGCCGCTGGACCGTCTTCGAACCGATGAGGCCGGTTCCGCCGATGATGACGATTTTCATAAGACTTCTCCGTTCGCGGACAGCCGAGCGCCGCGTTGTTTGGTCAACGATGTGGATGGATGAGAGGCTTGGTTCAGGCTCTTAGTTCAGGCCGGCCTTGTCGAGGCCGTAGAGCTTGTCGGCCGAACCGGGCACGGCCTTGAAGGCGATGCTGATGCGGTTCCAGGCGTTGATCGTGGTGATCGAGAAGGTCAGGTCGGAAATTTCCTTTTCCGAGAGCTGGCCGCGGACGCGCTCGTAAAGCTCGTCGGGAACGCCGCCTTCGGGAAGCTTCGTCAGGGCTTCGGTCCAGGCAAGGGCTGCGCGTTCGCGCGGAATGAAGAGATTGGATTCGCGCCAGATGGCGACGTGGTAGAGGCGCAGTTCGCTTTCGCCGTGGATCTTGGCTTCCTTGACATGCATGTCGAGGCAGAAGGCGCAGCCGTTCATCTGCGAGGCGCGGATGTTGACGAGATCGCGGATCTTCAGCTCGATGGTGCTGTCCTTCAGCGACATGCTGAGGTCGGAGATCTTCTTGAAGAACTCCGGGGATTGCTGTGCGTAGTTGAGGCGCTGTGTCATTATCGTTCTCCTATCAAGGACATTTGTTGTCCTTATGGATATACAATATCCTTAATGGCTGGACAGTAAAGCCCTTCCCGCATAAGGTGCGGGCATAAGGCTTATGTCGAAACGTATGGGGGATACGGACATGGATATCGTCTCGGCATTGAGGACGTTCCTGCGGGTGGCGGAGACGGGGTCGTTTTCGGCGGCGGCGATCGATCTCGGGCTGACGCAGCCGGCGGTATCGCGGCAGGTGTCGGCACTGGAGGCGCATCTGAACACGCGGCTGCTGCACCGCTCGACCAGCGCGCTGGCGGTCACGGCCGAGGGCGAGCAGATGATCCCGATGGCCCGCAAGGTCGTCGATGCGGTGGATGCGCTGGGGGAGGCGACCTGCGGCGATGGCGGGACGGTGTCCGGCAAGGTGCGCATGAGCCTGCCGGCGCCGCTCGGGATCTATATGAGCGACCGGCTGCCGCAGCTGCTGCAGAGCCATCCGGCGATGACGGTGGAACTGATTTTTCGCGAAGAGCCGTCTGATCTGGTCGGCGAAGGCATCGATCTCGAGGTGCGCCTTGGCGCGGTCTCCGATGGCAGCCTGATCTGCCGGCGGATCGGCTGGACGACCGCCTTTCTCGTCGCCGCGCCGTCCTATCTGGAGATGCGCGGTGCGCCGGAAACGCCCGACGCGATCTGTTCGCACGAGTGCGTGTGCTACAGCCGCGCCGGCGAAAGCCGGATCTGGGCCTTCTCCAACGGCGCCGAAGAAACGCAGGTGCGGATATCACCGCGGCTGACGGCCAACAATTCGGTGGCCGTCCATCGCGCCGTGCTGGCCGGCAGCGGCCTTGCCGTCCTGTCGCATATTCTGGTCGGGGCTGATGTCGAGGCCGGCAGGCTGGTGAAGTTGATGCCGGCGTTCCCGCCATCGCGGCTGCCGATCAACGTGGTCTATCCCTCGCGTCGGAACATTCCGCTACGGGTGCGCACCGTGCTCGATTTTCTCGTCGATGCGGTGCATCAGGACGCCGAGATGGCATCGGCTTCCTGAAGAGAGAGGCTGCGGTTTGGCGTTACTTGGCCGAGACCTCGGCTGCCGGCTTAACCGTCGGCAGGCTGTAGTCGTCGACGCGGCCGGCCGGTGGCTTGGCCATCTCGCCGTCCTGCACCAGTCTGTCGCGCGGCGACTTGCCAGAGCTCGCTGGGCCTGCACTGACCGGCTGGATAGTGCCGCCGAGAAGGGCGGTTCCGCCGTCGAGGTTGGGATCGGAGAGGCTGATCGGGTCGGTGTGGTCGGCCGGGTTGGACGACAGGCCGATCGGCGGCGCGGTGGTGGTGTCGAGGCGCACCAGATCGGGGCTTGCCTGCGTGCCGAGAATGCGGCGGGCGGGCTTTTCGACGTAGAACGCCATCTTGCGGCGGCCGGCCTCGGTCATGTTGATGCCGTCGGAGGTGCGCAGGCGTACCTGCTGGCCGTTGATGTCGGAACCGGTGACGATGAAATCGCCGCCTTCGCTGACGAAGCCATCCCAGATATCGACGAACTCGCCGCCCATCGACTCCACCTGCTTGCGATAGACTTGGTTCATCTGCACGGCATCCGCCATCATCGACGGCGAATCGAAGGCCGGAAGGCCGACCCAGAGAAGCGGGATCTTTCTTGACGTGACGTCCTTGGCGAAGGCGAGTACGCGGCGCTGATACTCGGCGTACCAGCCATCAGTGCGGAACTTCTCCTTGCCGACGTCGGTGACCATCTGCTGGCGGTCGTTGGCGCCCAGCATCACGACCACCATGGCGGGCTTGGCCTCGTCCATGAACTTTGTCAGTTGCGCCGGCCAGTTGTAGTAGTCGTCGCGCACCAGGCCGGAGGCGACATTGCTGTGGGTCTCGATCAGGATACCCGGCGAATCCTGGAAGGCCGCATCCATGCCGACGCCGAGGCCACCGGCAAGGAAATCGCCGACCACGAGGATCTTCTGGGCGTTGTCGAGCTTCTGGACGACCTTTTCTTCCGGGGCCGCGACCGGGGCAGGGCGGGGCGCCGAGACCGCGGCCTTCGGTGGCGCCTTCTTCTTTTTCTGCGGGATGGCGCGTGGCGGTGCGTATCCGTCCGGAACCTGCGGTGCCTCGTCGATGTAGCGGCGGCCAGTGAAGAAATCGAGAATGGAGCGGCGCTGGTAATAGCGTTCCTGCGCCTCGGCTACCGGAACCGGCGGCAGGATGCCCGATGAAAACACCAGCGCGGCGGCGCCGAAAGCGCCCCAGCGGGCCATCGTTCTGTTTACTCGTTTACGCATTGTCAGCCGCCTCGCATCGACGCCTATTTTCTCATGGAGCGGAACCTCAGTCCACACCCCATGGCGCAATGCGCGTGTTTTTGATCGCTCGGCTTGCGTCCACTTACCTGCGCAGCGCGTTCAGCAGCGGCAGCGAAGGTTCGCCGTCCGCCTGCATGCCGATGCGTCCCTGCACGGCTGCAATCGCCGCCTTCGAACCACTGCCGAAATTGCCGTCGACTTCGCCATCATAATAGCCGAGTGCCTTCAGGCGGGTCTGCAGCTCGAACTTTTCCTTGACGTCGAGCGTACCATCAGGACGCGGCCAGCGCTGTTTCATGCCGCCATAGCCGGCAATCTCGTCGGCGAGCAGGCCAACAGCGATGGCATAGCTGTCGGAGGAATTGTACTTCTTGATGGTGAAGAAGTTGGCGGTCATCAGGAAGCCGGGACCGTCGTTGCCGGCCGGCATTTTCAACACGGCCTTGTCGCCGCCATTCTTGAAGCCGTTGCCGCCGGGGCGCTTGAGGCCAAGCGCCGACCACTGCGACAGCGTCAGCGTCTTGCCGACCTGCTTCATGGCACTTGATGGAACCTGCACTTCGTAGCCCCAGGTCTTGCCGGTATCCCAGCCGTTCTTTGCCAGCAGATTGGCGGAGGTCGCCAGCGCATCGGGAACCGAGTTCCAGATGTCGCGGTGGCCGTTGCCGTCGGCGTCGACCGCATAGAGGAGATAGCTGGTCGGGATGAACTGGGTGTGGCCCATGGCGCCGGCCCAGGAGCCGGTCATGCCGTCGGGCGAGATGTCGCCGTTCTGCAAGATTTTCAGGGCGGCAATCAGCTGTTTCTGCGCGAACTTGGCGCGTTTCTGGTCGGCGTAGGCAAGCGTTGCCAGCGCGCGCGGGACGTAATGCAGCCGGTCGTCCTTCTCGAGAATTGCCCCGTAATTCGATTCCATCGACCAGATCGCCAGCAGAATCGTCTTGTCGACACCGAAATTCCGCTCGATCCAATTCAACGTGGACGCGTGTTTCACCATCATTTTCCGACCGATTTGCACGGTATACGGATTTACACGGGAATCGACATAGTCCCAGATTTTCGTTGTAAATTCAGGCTGATAGGCCGCTTTTTCGAGCACCGTCGGGTCAGGATCGCTGACGCCGGAGAAGGCTTTGCGGTACGTTGCCTTGCTGATGCCATTTTGAGCGGCTGTTTGGTAAAAGTCCGCGATCCACTTCTGGAACCGCTGGTCGGCTTTCGCGTTTATGGGAGCCAGACTGGCGGACGCGGTCATGATGAATGCGAGAGCAAGACCACGAAGGGAGTATTTGTGATTTTGAGTCATCGGCGGTCATCCGTCCTTTCGTTTCAGGCACAGCAGAGCGCGAAATTACCGCTCGGACCTGAGACTACCCGAACGGAGTCAACAAATTCTTTACCATGACAAACGAACGCAGTCACCATTTGCAAATCCGTAGCAAATCTCATCTAATCCAATCAAAATTGCGTTATATTTCAAGCGGTAGAATCATCGCAGGAGGCCTGTGTGGCAGAGCATAAAAAAGTTCGCAAAGCTGTATTCCCGGTCGCCGGTCTCGGCACGCGCTTTCTTCCGGCCACGAAGGCCGTACCGAAGGAAATGCTGACCGTGGTCGACAAGCCGATCATTCAGTATGTGGTCGACGAAGCGCTGGAAGCCGGCATCGAACACTTCGTCTTCGTGACCGGTCGTAACAAGCACATCATCGAAGACTATTTCGACATTCACTTCGAACTCGAGCAGACGCTGCGCGAGCGCAGCAAGAATGCCGAGATCACGCTTCTAGCCGGCCAACTTCCCAAGGCCGGCACGGTCAGCTTCACGCGCCAGCAGGAGCCGCTCGGTCTCGGACACGCCGTATGGTGCGCCCGCGAGATCATCGGCGACGAGCCGTTCGCGCTGCTGCTTCCCGATATGATCATGAAGAGCGACACCAAGGGCTGCATGAAGGGGATGATCGACCTCTATGCCCAGAGCGGCGGCAACATTGTCGCAGTGGAAGAGTGCGCGCCTGATCAGGCTCACAAGTATGGCATCGTCGGCGTCGGTGACGCGATCGGCGATGGTTTCCACATCACCGGCATGGTCGAGAAGCCTGCGAAGGGCACTGCGCCGTCGAACTTCTTCATCAACGGCCGCTACATCCTGCAGCCGGAGGTGTTCAAGATCCTCGAAACGCAGGAACGCGGTGCCGGCAACGAAATCCAGCTCACCGACGGCATGCTGAAGCTGCTGAAGGATCAGGATTTTTCCGGATACCACTTCAAGGGCACGACCTACGACTGCGGCGCCAAGGATGGATTCATCCTCGCCAACGTCGCCTTCGCGCTTGAGCGTGCGGACATTCGCCCGACCGTGATCGACGGCTTCAAGGAACTGCTGAAGGGCCTCTGATTGCAACGGGAGGGAGGACCGGCAAGCGGTCTTTCCTCCTCGCTATCGCTTAAGCTTGAGACCGACGCCGGCTCGCCATTGCTGCGAGTCGGCGCCGACTTTTCTGGACGTCAGTTCGTAGCCGATGGTGCTCGTCAGATCGAGATAGCGGTTGATGTTCCAGGTCAGACCGGCGCTGGTCGTGTAGACCGTTTCGTCGCTGGTCGGGCTATCCGACGGATAGTCGCGCAAGGTTATCCCACCCAGAAACGTGCCGACCAGATTGTCGCGCAGCTGATGCGTCACGGTTGTGGTCATCGCGCGTGAGATATAGCCGGCTTCGCCCGCCGTCGTGGACGGCTGGATGCTTGTCTGAAGACCGAAATCGATATCCGTGCCCCGGAGCGGCGACCAGCGGACGCTGGCATCGACGACGGCTGCGTCGATATCGGACAGTCGGCTGTCGTCGAAGCGCGCGATCTCGTAGCCGAGGCCGACTTCGCCCCGCAGCTTCTCGCCCAGATCGACCTCGACGCCGCCCTTGGCGCCGTAGGAATCGCCGGAGCGGCTGTAGCCCTGGCTGTCTGTCGTCTCGTCATAGATGGTCTTGCCGACATTGGCTTCGATGAAAGGGATCAGAACCGGCGACAGCTCGTAGCCGACGCGCCCGCGCAGTGTGCCTGATGTCTGGTTGCGGTCGCTGAGAGAAACGGTGGTACCGTCAGACAGCGTCGCGTCGGAATAGATGCTGCGCGTCAGCTCGATGCCGGTGCTGCCGCGCAATATGCCGAAGTCGCGCTCGATGGCGGCGCCGAGATTGAACTCCTGCACGGCCGATTGCTGGTCGGCGTTCTGGATCGCGTTCGGATCGTCGGTGTCCTGGCGGTAATAGTGGTAGCCGCCGGTCAGGTGGGCGGTGGTCTCTTCCGGCAGGTCGAGCCTGAGGTCTCCGTCGATCTTGAAATCCGGCTGTTCCTCGCCTTCGCCGCTTACGTTTCTCTGCCAGGCACCCTCGCTGGTGATCAGCAGCTGATGCAGGCCCCAGTCGGAGGTCAGCGTGGTTTTCATGTCCGTTTCGAGAAAGGCGCGTGTCTCCTTGGTGCCGCCGTCCTTCTGCGTCTCGGTGTTGATGCTCTGACTGACGGTCGGGCGCAGCACGAAGGTGCCGATGCGTATGCCCGGCGTCTCCTCGGTGGAGATATAGCTGTCCGGCTTGCGCGGCCGGCGCTCGTCGAGCGGTGCCTCGCGGGTGTTCAGCCGCATCATGTCCTCGTCGAGGATCGAGCCGGTGGTCTCGTCGCCAGGCTGGTCGCCGTTGCTGGCCTTTCGGGCGGTATCGGTGGTCGCTGTAGCCTCATCGGCTGAGGTGGCGGTGCTCGGCACTGAGGTGCCGTTATCGCTCTCGTCGCCGGTCGAATCAGGCGTGGCGATGTAGGCGGATTGCGCGGCACGATTGATGGAGGTCGATGGCGATGCCGACGTCGATGTTTGGGTCTGCGTCGATTGCGCGAATGCCGGGGATGCCCCGAAAACGCTGCCGGCCAGCGCCATGGACACGGCAAAGCCGACCGCGCGGAGCGGTGTCAGGCTGCTCGTATATGTCCAGTGGTTCATGTATCGGCGCTCGGCATGCTTCGAAGTGGTTACCCGAAGGTAAAGCCTCGTGGTTAAGCATTCGTTGCCAAGGCACCGGATAGACGTCCATCAGCAGCCGGTGGACAGGATGCGAGAAAGCGGCTAACGGATTGCCATGATCAAGAGAGCGGTAAATCTCATCGAGAACGGCGTGCTCGAGTCGGCCAAGCGGACGCTCGGGACCGAAAGACGGGCGATGGAATCCCTGGAACGGGCTTTCGACGCCGATCTGGCCGGACCATTCCTGCAGGCAGTCGAGCTGATCGGCGAATTGTCGGGACGGGTGATCGTCACCGGCGTCGGCAAGAGCGGCCACATCGGCGTCAAGATCGCCGCGACGCTGGCCTCCACCGGAACGCCCGCCTTCTTCATGCACGCCGCCGAAGCCAATCACGGCGATCTCGGCATGGTCGGTCGCGGCGATGCGGTGTTGGCGCTGTCGAAGGGCGGCGAGAGCGTCGAGCTTCGCAACATCATCGCCTATACCCGCCGCTTCTCCATTCCGCTGATCGCCATGACCTGCTCGCCCACCTCGTCGCTGGGCAAGGCGTCGGACGTCGTGCTGCTGATGCCGAACGAGGAGGAGGCCTGCCCGCACGGGCTGGCACCGACCACCTCGACGCTGATCCAGCTTGCGATGGGCGATGCGCTGGCGATTTCGCTGTTGGAGGCACGCGGCTTCACGGCGCGCGATTTCCACGTGTTCCATCCGGGCGGCAAGCTCGGCGCCGTGCTCAGCCACGTCGCCGATGTCATGCACACCGGCGAACGGGTACCGCTGGTCGTGAAGGGCACGCCGCTGCCCGAGGCAATCTCGATCCTGTCGCGCAAGCATTTCGGCTGCGTCGGCATTCTCGACGAGGACGGACGGCTTTGCGGCATCGTCACTGAGGGTGACATGGCGCGGAACCTGACGCGCAACCTGTCGGAACTCATCGTCGATGACATCATGACCCGGTCGCCGAAGACGGTGAAGGCCAATGTGCTGGCAACGGCGGCGCTGGCCTTGCTCGACAAGCACAGCATCGGCGCGCTGATCGTCGTCGATGACGACAACCGCCCGGTCGGCCTCATCCACTTCCACGATCTGCTGAGAATCGGCGTCGCCTGATCCCAATTCGATCAGCGCAGGCTGATCCGATCAGGCCTGCTCGACCGTCAGGTCGCGGCCGTTGCTCGCAATCACCTTCACCCTTGCGCCGACCTGCAGGTCCGGGCCGGTGACCTTCCACTGCGTATCGTCGAGTTTGATACGGCCGTGGCCTTCGGTAATCGGCTCGGCCAGCGTGGCGGTTCGGCCGACGAGGCTGGCGCCGCGCTGGTTGAGGAAGGGTTCGTCGGTCTCACCATGATCACGGGTGATCTTGCGGCCGATGAAGGTGGCGGCGACCGCAAAGGCGGCGAACAGGATCGCCTGCAGCTGCCAGACCCAGAAGGCGGCATCCCAGAAGAGCAGGGACAGGGCGCCGACGGCGATCGCCGCCAGACCGATCCAGACGAGGAAGAAGCCGGGCACCAGCATCTCGGCGGCGAGCAGCACGAGGCCGATCACCCACCAGCTCCAAGGCCCCAGCTCCGATGTGACGGCTGACAGCATGGATCAGCGCTCCGAATTCGGATTGAACGGATTGACCTGCGGCGTCGTGCGCGGCGCAGAGACCTGGCGCGGTGCCGGCGGGGCCGGGGACACCGGCGGATTGCCGCCGTCGCCGAAGACTTCGCGGGCGATGGCGCCGATGCCGCTCAGCGAGCCGAGGATGGCGGAGGCCTCGATCGGCATCAGCACGACCTTGGAATTGCTGGCCGAGCCGATCGCCGTCAGCGCCTCGGTGTATTTCTGCGCCACGAAGTAGTTGATCGCCTGCACGTCGCCGGCGGCAATCGCTTCCGACACCATCTTCGTCGCCTTGGCTTCAGCCTCGGCCAGACGCTCGCGGGCCTCGGCGTTGCGGAAAGCTGCCTCGCGCTGGCCTTCGGCCTGCAGGATGGCCGACTGCTTGGCGCCCTCGGCGCGCAGGATCTGGGCGTTTCTGGAACCTTCGGCCTCGAGAACCTGGGCGCGCTTTTCGCGCTCAGCCTTCATCTGGCGGGCCATGGCGTCGACGAGGTCGCGCGGCGGCTGGATGTCCTTGATCTCGACGCGGGTGACCTTGATCCCCCAGGGCTGGACGGCATCGTCGACGACGCGCAGCAGCCGATCGTTGATGGCGTCGCGGTTGGAGAGCAGCTCGTCGAGATCCATCGAGCCCATGACCGAGCGGATGTTGGTCATCGTCAGGTTGAGGATGGCATTCTCGAGGTTGGAGACCTGGTAGGCCGCCTGGGCGGCGTTGAGGATCTGGTAGAAGGAGACGGCGTCGGCGGAGACCGAGGCGTTGTCCTTGGTGATGACTTCCTGGGTCGGTACGTTCAGCACCTGTTCCATGACATTCATGCGGGCACCGACGCGCTCGATGAAGGGGGTGATGATGTTGAGGCCGGGTCCGAGCGTTCGGGTGTAGCGGCCGAAGCGCTCCACCGTGTACTGGTAGCCCTGCGGCACCGTCTTGATGCCGGCGAACAGCACCATGATGACGAAGACCACCAAGGCGATGACCACGATGTCGAAGCCGCCCAAAACCATGAAATTCCTCCCCAAGTCGAATCGAATGAGTACACCTTAGCCGAGACAATCCCGAAAGCCACGCTCTCAGGCTGCCGTGCCATGGTGTCACACCTCAGATATGGGGTTCCGATTGGTTCTTCACAACGGGCGCCCTTTGGCCTAGAAGGCACGCCGTATCCGGTCGCAGCCCACCCGGTCAAAACAAGGGATCTCAATCATGAAGACTATCGTCATCTGCTCCGGCGGATTGGACTCCGTTTCGCTTGCCTACAAAATCGCAGCGGAACAACATCTCATCGGCCTCATCTCCTTCGATTACGGCCAGCGTCACCGCAAGGAACTGGACTATGCCGCCGCCTGCGCGCTGAGGCTCGGCGTGCCGCACCAGATCATCGACATCAGGCCGATCGGCAGTCATCTCACCGGCTCGGCGTTGACCGACGACATCGACGTGCCCGACGGCCACTATGCCGAGGAGACCATGAAATCGACCGTGGTGCCGAACCGCAACGCCATCATGCTCGCCATCGCCTTCGGGCTTGCCGCCGCGCAGAAGGCGGATGCGGTGGCCGTTGCCGTGCATGGCGGCGACCACTTCATCTACCCGGATTGCCGGCCAGGCTTCATCGATGCCTTCCAGACGATGCAGGACGCGGCGCTCGACGGCTATGCCAGCGTCAGGCTGCAAGCGCCTTACGTCAACGTCAGCAAGGCGGATATTGTCACCGACGGAGCGAAGCACGGGACACCGTTTGCCGAGACGTGGTCCTGCTACAAGGGCGGGCTGCGCCATTGCGGGCGCTGCGGCACCTGCGTGGAGCGGCGCGAGGCGTTTCATCTGGCCGGTGTCACGGATCCGACCGCGTACGACGACGCCGACTTCTGGAAGGCGGCGACGTCAGGCTTTTCGGCCACGGAGGTCTGAGCCGTGTTTCGGATTACCAAGGAGTTCCACTTCTCCGCCTCGCACCAGCTGTCGCATCTGCCGGCCGATCATCAGTGCGCACGGCTGCACGGGCATAACTACATCGTCGTCGTCGAGTTGGCGGCCGCCGAGCTCAACGGCGACGGCTTCGTGCGCGACTATCATGAGCTCTCGCCGCTGAAGCGGTATATCGACGACCGCTTCGACCATCGGCATCTGAACGAGGTGCTGGGGCATGAACGGGTAACGTCGGAATATCTCGCGAAGCATTTCTACGACTGGTGCAAGGCGATCCTGCCGGAGACGTCGGCCGTGAAGGTCAGCGAGACTCCGAAGACATGGGCGGAGTACCGGCCATGAGCGCGGCTCAGGAGAAGATTCGGATCAGCGAGATTTTCGGGCCGACCATCCAGGGCGAGGGCATGCTGATCGGCCAGCCGACGGTCTTCGTGCGCACCGGCGGCTGCGATTATCGCTGTTCGTGGTGCGACACGCTGCATGCCGTCGATAGCGCGTATCGTGCCCAGTGGAAGCCGATGACGGCACAGGCGATCTGGGAGGAGGTGCGCGATCTCTCGGGCGGCAGCCCGCTGATGGTGTCGCTGTCGGGCGGCAATCCGGCCATCCAGCCGCTGAAGCCGCTGATCCGGCGCGGCAAGAACGACGGCTACCGCTTCGCGATCGAAACGCAGGGCAGCGTCGCCCGCGACTGGTTCGCCGATCTGGACGTGCTGGTGCTTTCGCCCAAGCCGCCGTCGAGCGGGATGGCCACGGATTGGGATGTGTTTGCCGACTGTCTCGAGGCGGCCGGGAAGGCGCCGAGCATTGCGCTCAAGTTCGTGATCTTCGATGATGCGGACTATGATTTCGCCAAAGAGACGTCACTGCGCTATCCGGAACTGCCCGTGTACCTGCAGCCGGGCAACCATACGCCGCCACCGCCTGACAATGACGATGCCCGCATCGATATCGACGGGATCATGGAGCGGATGCTTTGGCTGGTCGGCAAGGTGACTGAAGATCGCTGGTTCTCGGCACGGGTGCTGCCGCAATTGCATGTGCTGTTGTGGGGGAACAAGCGGGGGGTGTGAGGGGCTGCGACAGTGGAGTTATACCGTGTGGCGCACCCCCCTCTGCCCTGCCGGGCATCTCCCCCTCAAGGGGGGAGATCGCCTCGTGGCGAAGTTTACGCCAAACAATTGAGGTTGGAGCGAGCGGCTGCGCCCATCCGATCTCCCCCCTTGAGGGGGAGATGTCCGGCAGGACAGAGGGGGGTATCACGGGCTCTAACCTAGCCTCAAACCCAGCCCAGCAGCTCTCGTCGCACCACCTTCTCCAACACCGCCATGCCATCATCGCTGTCGTTCAGGCACGGGATATGCGCGAACTTCTCGCCGCCGTTCTCATGGAACGAATGCGCCGCCTGCTCGGCAATCTCTTCCAGCGTCTCGAGACAATCCGAGGCGAAGCCGGGGTTTAGCACCGCGATGCGCTTGACGCCGTCGCGGCCAAGCTGTTCCACGGTCTTGTCGGTATAGGGCTGCAGCCACTCCTCCGGCCCGAAGCGGGACTGGAAGGTGACCATGAACTCGTCCTTCGATAGGCCGAGTTTTTCGCGCAGAAGACGGCCGGTCTTCTGGCACTGACAGTAATAAGGGTCGCCCTTCCTGAAATAGGACATGGGAATGCCGTGGAAGGAGGCCAGGATCTTTTCCGGCTTCCAGTCCAGCGTCGCCAGATGCGTGGTGATCGAGTTCGCCAGCGCCGTGATGTAGGCGTCGTCGTCGTGGTAATCGGGCACGGTGCGCAGCGCTGGCTGCCAGCGCATCTTCAGGAGGTGCTGGAAGGCCTTGTCGTTGACGGTCGCCGTGGTGGCCGCCGCGTATTGCGGGTAGAGCGGGAAGAGCACGATGCGATCGCAGCCGTCGGCCTTCAGCGCATCGATGCGCGAGGCGATCGACGGCGTGCCGTAGCGCATCGCCCAGTCGACCTTCACGTTGGGCAGGTCCTTCAGGCGTTCGGCCATCAGTTCGGCCTGGCTGCGCGTGTAGGTGCGCAGATAGCTCTCGTTCTTGTCCTTGTTCCAGATCAGCTCATAGGCCTTGCCGACCTTGCCGGGACGAGTGTTCAGGACGATGCCGAAAAGGATCGGATACCACTTCCAGGGCGACCATTCGATGACGCGCCTGTCGGTCAGGAATTCTTTGAGATAGCGGCGCATCGAGGTGTAGTCGGTGCCATCGGGCGTGCCGAGGTTGACGAGGAGCACGCCGACCTTGCCGAACTTCACATCAGGATGCTCCGCCGGGCGGTGCGCTGTTTCAACGGTCGTCATCTAAACCCCAATGCTTGTCGCGTCCAAGCGGTCATACGCAGCCCGGCTCCGATGGTTCACCCATATAGGAATAAAAGCCGATCCGGGGAACCCCGAACCGGCCTTTCTGCTTGGGACAAATCGTCTTAGTTCGATTTGCGATGTCTGCGTTTCGGCTGTCCAATTTCCCGTTATTTGGAGGGGATCTGCAGCTCCTTGCCGATCGTCAGGTGGCGCGGCGTCGGCTTGCCGTTGGCTTCCGAAATCTTCCGCCACAGCGTGCCGTCGCCGTAGAACTGCTTGGCGAGATCCCACAGCGTGTCGCCCGAAGCGATGACGTGGCTGGTCGGCGTATTCGGGGCCAGCGCCGGCGTCTCGGCGGCAGGCGCCGCCGCTGCAGGCGCTTCCGTGGTTGGGGCCGGAGCGGCAGGGCTCGCAGCCGGGGCTTCTGTTGCTGGTGCAACGGATGTTGCTTGGGGAGCGGCCGGCGTTGTGGGTGCCGAAGGCGTTGCCGGTACAGTTGTTTCCGATGCCGTCGGCCCGGGCGTTGCGGCGGAGGCGGCCACCTCGGTCACGCGGCCATCGGTGTAGGGCTTGTACGGCGAGTGAGCCGCAACATAGTCGGCGGTGACGTCGGCAAGGTCGGGGCCGAAATCGTAGGCGTTCTTGCCGGCGGTCGCGAAGATGGAGTAACCGTCGCCGCCTGCGCGCATGTAGTTGTTGGTGACGACGCCGTAGGTCTTGGCATTGTCGAGGGGAGCGAAGGTATCGCCGTCCTTGACGTCAACGGAGACGACGCGGCTGCCCGGTGGCTTGGACTTGTCGTAGCTGTACTTCATGCCCGCGACCTGCGGGAAGCGGCCGGCGCCTTCCTCGATCTTGCCGAGGCCGTTCTCAAGCGCTGTGCGGATGTCGGCGCCGGTCAGCTGGAAGGTTGCCAGCGTGTTCTGGAACGGCAGCACGGTCACCACTTCGCCCTGGGTGACGTCGCCGCCGTCGATGGACGCCCGTAGGCCGCCGCCGTTCTGGATGGCGATCTGCATGCCCTGAGCCTTGCTGCGGTCGAGCATGGCATCGGCGACGAGATTGCCCATCGTGCATTCCCTGACGCGGCAGACTTCGCGGGCGCCCTCGATCGGGCCTTCCGACGAGCCGATCACCTTCTTGCGCAGGTCCTCGATCGGCTTGGCAAGTTCGGCGATGCGGGCCGTGATGGCTTCATCGGGTTTGAAGGAACTGTCGATCAGGATCGGATCGCCCTTGGCTTCCTTGACGACGCCGTTGTCATCGAAGGTGATGACCACGTCGCCGAGATACTTGCTGTAGGAGGCGGCGGTGACGACGGGAACCTTGTAGCCGCCGGGGTTATCGACCATCGTCGGATAGGGTCCCGCTGCCTTCGGGTCGGTGTTCGACAGCAGCGTGTGCGAGTGGCCGCCGACGACGACGTCGACATCGGGGATCTTGGCGATGTCGGATAGATCCCTGGTGTAGCCGACATGGGTCAGCGCAATGATCTTGTTGACGCCCTCGGCCTTCAGCTTGGCGGCTTCCTTGGTGATCGCAGCGACGTCGTCGGTGAACTTGATGTTCGGGCCGGGCGAGGCGAGCTCAGGCGTCTCGGTCGTCACGACACCGATGATGCCGATCTTCTGGCCGCCGATCTCGAGCACGACAGTGGGTTCGGGGTGCTTCTTGACTGTCGAGGCGTCGGAGAATTCGACATTGGCGGCGGTGACGGGGAAGGCCACCTTGTCCATGAACGGCGCCAGCGCCTTTTCGCCGTCGTCGAATTCATGGTTGCCGAGCGTCATGGCGTCGAACTTGATCGCGTTGACCATCTCGAGTTCGGCCGTGCCCTTGTAGGTCGAGTAGAACAGCGAGCCCTGGAAATTGTCGCCGGCGTTGAGTGTCAGGACATTCTGGCCCGAAAGTGCGGCGCGGCGCTGGTCGATCGCGGTCTTCAGGCGGGCGGCACCGCCGAAGCACTCGTTCTTGCCTTCCTCCTCGGCCGAGCAGGTGGAATCGAACTTGTTGATCGATTCAATGCGCGAATGGAAATCGTTGATGTGCAAAATATTGAGCTGGTAATCGGCAAAGGCGGCGCTGCTCGACAGCGCCAAGACGGACGCGGTCAGCAGACCGAATTGAAATGATTTCGTCATCCTGTTCTCCTGGTTCTCGAAGACGAAGCCCGAACCTGATACCGGTCCCCCGCGCTCCGCCGTCCCTACGCGATCGATGGTTTCATCAACCTTTAGTGGCCGCAAGAGAAAAACCTGTGACAGGGTGTGGGTATTCCAAGGGCGGGTAACAAAAAAAAGCTCCCCGGGGAGGGAGCTTTTTATCGAGAGCTGTTGGGAGACCTATTGCAGGCTTACATATGCCGCGTCAGGCTGAACTGCGATCCGGCGTCGGAGGTGCAATTGAGCTGGCTCTGGGTAACCAGCGCGCAGTTGACCTTCGATTGCGTCTTGCGGACCAGCGAGGTCATGTTGATCTCGACCAGTGTCGGCGAGGTGCTGACGTAGGTGCCCGACGCCAGCATCTGGTTGGTGTCCGTCGTGCGCGTCGTGAAGGTCCCGGCCTGGAAAGTGGAGATGATGCCGTTCGGATCCGACCAAGAACCTTCCACGCCTGTCGCCTGCACCGGCGCTGCGGCAACGGGCATCGGGCGCGGTGACTGCGGCATGCAGGCCGTAAGGGCTGCCGAGGCGCCGGCGATCACGATGAGGGTTCTGAGTTTCATGAGATACTCCCGGAAGATCTGACCGAAAAGATACGTTTGGTTAACGAACACATGGCGCGGGTGGTCCGGGAAGGCAAGCCTTCGACGCGGCGCGACGGCATTTATACAGCAGGCGTTACAAAAATGCCCGCCTTGCGGCGGGCATCTTCGAACTCGGTTGGATCGGCGATCAGCGAACGAGGATGTTCTTGAACTGCCAAGGATCCTTGGTGTCGATGTCCTCGGGAAACAGACCCGGACGACCGTCCAGCGGGGTCCAGTCGGTGTAGTGACCTTCGACCGGGCCGAGGTAAGGCAGCTGCACTTCGAGGCAGCGCTTGTAGTCGATCTCGTCGGCTTCGACGATGCCGGCCTTAGGGTTTTCGAGCGCGTAGACCATGCCGGCGAGAACGGCCGAGGTGACCTGCAGGCCAGTGGCGTTCTGGTACGGCGCGATGCGGCGGGTCTCTTCCAGCGACAGGCGCGAGCCGAACCAGTAGGCGTTCTTCTCGTGGCCGTAGAGCAGCACGCCGAGTTCGTCGACGCCGTCGACCAGCTCGTGCTCGTCGAGAACGTGATGAACCGGCTGCGCGGTGCCGCCGTTGCCGAACATCTCATGCAGCGACAGAACGGCGTCGTTGGCGGGATGGTAGGCGTAGTGGCAGGTCGGGCGGAAGGTGACTTCGCCGTCCTTGTCGCGCACCGTGAAATAATCGGCGATCGATATGGACTCGTTGTGGGTGACGAGGAAGCCGTACTGCGGGCCAGGCGTCGGGCACCATGTGCGAACGCGGGTGTTGGCGCCCGGCTGATCAAGGTAGATCGCAGCCTTGCAGCCCTTCTTGTGCTTCTTGGCGTTCTTCGGCATCCAGTTTTCGTGCGTGCCCCAGCCGAGTTCGGCCGGCTGCAGACCTTCGGAGATGAAGCCTTCGACCGACCAGGTGTTCCAGAAGACGTTGAGCGGCTTCGGGTTCTTGGTCAGCTGTGTGTCGCGCTCGGCAATGTGGACGCCCTTGACGCCGAGCTTCTTCATCAGCTTGGCCCAGCCTTCGCGGTCATGCTGATCCGGCTCGTCGAACTTCAGGCCGGTGTCGTTGGCGAGGTTGACCAGCGCCTGCTTGACGAACCAGGAGACCATGCCCGGGTTTGCGCCGCAGGTGGAAACGGCGGTGGTGCCGCCCGGGCTCTTCTTCTTCTCATGGCGAAGGGTTTCGCGCAGCGCATAGTTGGTGCGGTCGGAATTCTTCATGTTCTTGTCGAAATAGAAGCCGAGCCAAGGCTCGATGACGGTATCAATATAGAGAACATCAAGCTTGCGGCAGAGCTTCATCAGGTCGAGCGAGCCGGTGTCGACCGAGAGATTGACGCAGAAGCCCTGGCCACCACCTTCGGTCAGAAGCGGCTTCAAGAGTTCCTTGTAGTTGTCCTTGGTCACGTATTCCTTGATGTGACGGACGCCGTGCTGCTTCAGGATCTCCATGTCGGAGGGTTCTTCGCGCGGATCGATGACGACCAGCCGGCTCTTGTCGAACTTGAAGTGGCGCTCGATCAGCGGCAGCGTGCCGCGGCCGATGGAGCCAAAGCCGATCATCACGATCGGGCCGGTAATTTCGGCATATACCGGGTGGGTCTGTTCCGTCATTCTCTTCTCCTGTGGAAGGCAGCGAAAGGCGATAGGCCTTTAAGAATTCATTTGAAATCGTGCAAATACTGCGAGGTGACCGGCTCTAATCATAAAATCACGTCACAATAAAGAGCGTTCGAGCCGGGAATGTAAATATCGGGTGAAGGATCAAGTGCTTGCAAGCGCGTGCAACTTTGCCGCAAGTGCCGCCTTCTGCAAGGTCAGGCCCTTGTAGGCCGCCTGGTGCTCGTCGAGACTTTCGAGCTGCGCGGCGAAGCTCGCCGCCAGCCTCGCCACTTCGGGATGATCGGCGATCGCGGCGATCGGATCGACATAGACACGGATGGTGAAGAGAATATCGCCGGAGACGGGCAGCTTGCGTAGCGTCTGCCGCTCGACGCGGGCGAAGCGCTGGTTGAGCGTGAAAGGCTCGTTCTCCGGCGGGCGGCGATGCTTGGAGACTGGCAGGAAGAGATCGTCGGTGCGATTGACCGACCAGTTCAGCCGTTCGACCGGTTGCGCCACCTGTAGATTGTCGAAGATGCGGGTGATCAGCGACGCATTTCGGGTGCCTTCGCCGAAGCCCGGAACATCGGCATGGATCGCCTGCATCGACCGGCCGAATTTCTCCTGAAGCGACCAGGAGGAGGGGAAGGCGACGAAGCCGGCGACGAGATGCCAGCCGTCGGGCTTGCGGCGCATGAGAACGAGGTCATCCTGGATCATCAACCCGGCGCGCAACAGCGACGGCAGAGCGTCGTCCACGGTCGTGGGAAAGAGTGCCGGATGGCGCTCGGCGAGATGGGCCTGCAGCAGCTCGAGCGCTTCCTGCTGGGTATGCTCGGTCCCGTCTTCCGCCACGAAGACCGCGTCGCGGTGCGTCGCGATCAACCGTCGCTTTTCGTCGAGATAGTGCGCCCAGTCGGCATCCGGCTCGATCCAGCGGGTGGCATCGAGCGGCATCAGCCCGATGGTGAAGGGCTTGGCCGAGCCGTCATAGGGTGTGTAGACAGGGAGCGTCATTGTCAGCAAAGTGCCGATTTGTTAGCGTGCTTGCAAGAGTTCGCTGGAGACCGGGCGATGGCCGGCAAAGTTGTTTCCTTTCGTGTGTCTGATCCGCTGATGCAGCGGCTGGACAAGCTCGCGCAGGAAACGAAGCGCGACACCTCCACGCTGGCGCACGAGGCGCTTGCCGACTATCTCGCTCGCCAGGATGAACAGGCTGCGGCGATCGACGAGGCTGTGCTGGCAGCAAATTCAGGTGAGTTCATCTCAAACGAAGCGATGACGGCATGGCTTGAATCGTGGGGTTCGGATAACGAGCTTCCACCTCCCGAAATCGATATTCGCAAACCGCGTAGATGAGGGTCGTCTGGTCGTCGCTTGCAAGGGACGATTTGATGGCGATCCGGCGCTATATCGCGCAACACAATCCGACGGCAGCCAAAATGATCTCGGCACGCATACTTTATGCAGCCAGATTGCTAGGTGCACGTCCCAATCTCGGCTTGCGAACGCATCGCATGGACGTTCGTCGATTGATCGTCTCAAATTCCGTCTATTCGATCATCTATCAAATCTACGACCACGATATCGAGATTATCGAAATCTTCGATGGTCGAAGAGCGGTGGCGCGTACAATCTAACCCGCCGGCGTTCCCTGATGGAAGACCATGCGCCAGCGGTTGTCAGGATCGCGGCGCCAGATGGAGCTTCGCAGCGCGCGGGCCGGCGAGGCGCCGGGTGCCGAGCGCTCGGAGCGGTAGGTGGCCAGCACAACGTTGGCTGCGAGCGGCCGGATACCAAAGTCGGTCATCGTTCTGGTCGTGCCGTCCGCCGGTTCCTCGAGCAGGGCGGCGATGATCGCATCAAAGGTGTAGAGGCGGCCGGAGCTGCCGATCTCGTGGAAATCGGGCGAGAGCAAGGTTTCCAACGTCGTGCGCGTGTTGCGAACGGTCTGGTCGAGCAGTTGTTCTTCCAGCGACCGGATATGCGCGCGCAGATCGTCGGTGTCATCGGCCATCGGT
Source organism: Hyphomicrobiales bacterium (assembly GCA_900472625.1). Taxonomy (GTDB): domain Bacteria; phylum Pseudomonadota; class Alphaproteobacteria; order Rhizobiales; family Rhizobiaceae; genus Rhizobium. Next base: position 43,083 of record UCIT01000012.1, read on the forward strand.
TCAGTCCTTCAAGCGCTCCAGGCCTTCATTGGCCGTGGTGATCGCGACTTCGGTGATATCGTATTCGCAGATGCCGTGGATGGTGAAGGGGTCGGCTGCGACATAGGCTTCGATCGCGGCGCGATCGCCCAGGGAAAGGATGACGCCGCCGGTGCGCGGCACCTTGCGGCCGGAGGCGAGGAACCAGCCCTTGGCATAGCCTTCCTTCACCCAGGCCATGTGTGGCTCCATATGCTTGTCGGCCTCTTCACTGGGCTTCACATAGGTGAGGGAGAGGATGAACATCGGGGATTTCCTTGCAGGCTGTTTCGTTTCGATACATGTGCAACGGCAAAGCGGCCCGGTCCATCCATAATCTTTTCAGACTTCCGCTCCAAACTGCGAATCATTGTTATTCCAGCGCCCCGGGACCATCGGATGACCCAGATATCGGAGCGGCTTGCGGAGTTGCAGGAGGAGAGTGCCGTGCTGATCGCGCTTTACGATCAGGACGACCGGCTGCGGTATGCAAACGCGGCGTTTCGCTCCACCTTCGCGCTCGAGCCTGACGAATGCCCTTTCTGGGCTGAATTGATGCGCCGCAACACCAAGGCGTGCAAGGGCACGATCATTCGCGCCGCCGATTTCGAGACGTGGCTTGTCTCGGCGCAGTCGCGGCGCGGCAAGCTGCCGTTCCGCGCCTTCGAGACAGACGTCGTCGACGGCCGCTGGCTGTGGATGACGGAAACCGTCCAGAAGGATGGCTGGATGCTGTGCGTCGCCAGCGACATCACCCATCTGAAGGCCAGTGAGCGCGATGTCAGGCAGGACCGCGACTTCGCGCTGAAGGCGTCGCAGACCGACGAGTTGACGAGCATCTCCAACCGCCGCTTCATGATGGCGGCGCTGGAGAGCCTGGTAAAACGGCAAGCCTCGGCGGAGGCCGCGAGCGGCTGCATCTGCATCATCGATCTCGATTTCTTCAAGCGGATCAACGATCTCTACGGACACCAGACCGGCGACGACGTGCTGGTCGATTTTGCCCGGCGGGTGCATCCGCTGGTGCGGCGGCGTGACAGCTTTGGGCGGATCGGCGGCGAGGAGTTCATGCTGATCCTGCCGGACACGTCGCTGACGCAGGGGGCGATGATCATCGACCGGGTGCTGACGACGGTGCGCGGCGCCCGGCCGATCCGCAACGCGCCGGCGTTCTCCTACACCTGCTCGGCGGGCCTGGCCGAACTGCATGCCGGCGAGACGGCTCGCGAGATTTATGCGCGGGCCGACGAGGCGCTCTATCACGCCAAGCAGAGCGGGCGGGATCGGTTGCGGATCGTGGCTTAGGGTTTCGCTGTTGTCAGCGATGGGTGAGGCTCTGGCTAGAAAATGAGCCTCGTGGCGATCAGGCCGCGCAGCGAATTGCCGACGTAGAGGCGCCCTGTCTTCACATCATCAAGTGTGATCCGGCCGACGCGGGCCTTGCGCTGGCAGATCAGTTCGGTCCGCAGGACACCGGCGAGCAGGCCGCAGGATATCGGCGGGGTGCGCAGGACGCCGGAGCCGTCGTCGAGGAAGACGGAGGTGATGGTGCCCTCGCAGACCTCGCTGCGTTCGTTGAGCATGATGACCTCGTCGGCTTCGGACGCCTGATGTTCGGCACGGGCAGTGTCATAGACCCCACGGCGGGTGGTCTTGATGCGCAGCAGCTTGTCGGTGGAGTCGAGGCGTGTGTTTGCGACACGCACGGTCCAGATGGTATCCGGCGGCAGCGGCGTGAAGGGCGCGGTGGTGACGGCGGTGTGGCCGTGTTGGTCAAAGGTGAGGCGGACGCGCTGGGCGGTGGCCGTTCCGGCGACGGCGTCGCGGAGCTTGGCCGCTGCGTCTATGGGCTTCGGAAAACCGATGCGGCCGGCGGAGCGGGAGAGGCGGGCGAGATGCAGGCGGAGGCGGATGAAGCCGGCGTCGGGATCGTATCGCAGGGTTTCGATCAGCGAGAATTCGGTCATGTGGCCGGCCTTCCGGTTCCGGCGATCGGCTGGTCGCCGATGGCGAAGCGGGCCTTGAGCAGGCATTCCTCGTATTCGGCCTCAGCCGTGGAATCGAAGACGATGCCGCCGCCGACGTTGAAGACCGCCCTGCCGTCGGTAAACAGGCTCACGGTGCGGATGGCGACGGAAAAACGCATGGCGCCCGATGGCGCGATCATGCCGATGGCGCCGCAATAGGCATCCCGCGGGCCGTCTTCCAGCCCGTGCAGGATGGTCATGGCGCTGAGCTTCGGGGCGCCGGTGATGGAGCCGCAGGGGAAGAGCGCGGCGAAGATGTCGCGTATGGTGAGGCCGGGCAGCAGCTTGGCCTGCACGTGGCTGACCATCTGGTGGACGGTCGGGTAGGTCTCGATGTCGAAGAGTTTTGGAACGTCGAGCGTGCCAACCTCTGTGATGCGCGAGATGTCGTTGCGCAGGAGATCGACGATCATGCGGTTTTCGGCCTGCGTCTTGATGTCGTCGCGCATGGCGGCAATGATCGCGGCGTCCTCTGCGGGCGAATTGCCGCGCCGGGCCGTGCCCTTCATCGGATGCGTCTCGATCCAGCCAGCCTCGTCGGCGCGGAAGAACAGTTCGGGCGAGCGCGACAGGATGATCGGTCCGCCGAGATCGATGAGTGCGCCGTATTTCACCGGCTGACGTGAAATGAGTGACCAGAAGGCGGCGCGTGGGTCGCCCGACCAGCGCGCCTCGATCGGCATCGTCAGGTTGGCCTGGTAGCAATTGCCCTGGCGCAGGTGCTGGTGCAGGCGGTCGAAGCGGTCGCTGTAGGTGTCGAAGTCCCAGGCGGCTTTCGGGGCGGTGAGGAATTCCTCGTTCTCGAGGCGTTGGGCGGGCTGCGCCAGCGGGTGAGAGTCGGGCTGCGGGGCGTCGAAGATGCCGAAGCAGAGGAGGGGTGTCTCGCGGTTTTCAGCGGCGAAGGGGGCGAGCTTGTCTTCGAAGACATGGCCGGCCGCGTAGGCCATGTAGCCCGCCAGCCACTTGCCGGATGCCCTGGCCGCTTCCATGCGGGCGAGGCCGGCGAAGACCTCGGCGCGGGTGTGGGCGACGATGATGTCCGACGGGTCGGCAAAGAGCATGACCTGGCTGGTGGTGTCGTCGCGGAAGAGGATGTGGGGCGCGGACATCAGCTTGATATGCCCTGTCCAATTAGGGAGCGTTTTGGTCGGCGACCTTCGCTCCACCCTCCCTCATTCCTGTGCTTGTCACAGGAATCCAGCATGCCCAAGTCCTTGGGCATGGGAGATGCAGTACGGCAAATGAAGAGTCCTCTCACGGCGCGGACGCGCCGTGGCTGGATTCCTGTGACATCGCCCGAGCGAAGCTTGGGCACAGGAATGAGGGTGGGCGAGGGTGCGTGCGCGTTCATTTCGTGACCTATCGATGAAGTGGGGCGTTGCTGCACGCCCCATCTTCACATCAGCCCTTATCTAGCGCTTCCAGCTCGTCGATCAGCCCCTCGATCATCGACAGACCCTTGCTCCAGAACGACGGATCGGTGGCATCCAGCCCGAAAGGCTTCAGCAGTTCGGAGTGATGCTTGGTGCCACCGGCCTTGAGTAGCTCGAAATACTTGTCCTGGAAGCCTTGATCGGCGTTCTGATAGACGGCGTAAAGCGAGTTCACCAGGCAGTCGCCGAACGCATAGGCGTAGACGTAGAACGGCGAGTGGATGAAATGGGGGATATAGGTCCAATAGGTCTCGTAGCCTTCCGAGATCTTGATCGCCGGGCCGAGGCTCTCTTCCTGCACCGACAGCCACAGTTCGCCGATCTGCTCGGCTGTCAGCTCTCCCTCCTTGCGGGCGGTGTGAACCTTGCGCTCGAATTCGTAGAAGGCGATCTGGCGGACCACCGTGTTGATCATGTCCTCGACCTTCTGGGCGAGCATCGCCTTGCGCTCGCGCTTGTCCTTCGTCTTGTCGAGCAGGGCGCGGAAGGTCAGCATTTCGCCGAAGACGGAGGCGGTTTCGGCGAGCGTCAACGGCGTCTGGCACATCAGCGCACCCTGGCCGCCGGCCAGAACCTGGTGGACGCCGTGGCCGAGCTCGTGGGCGAGCGTCATCACGTCGCGCGGCTTGCCGAGATAATTGACCAGCACATAGGGGTGAGCGGAGGGGACGGTCGGATGCGCGAAAGCGCCCGGCGCCTTGCCGGGGCGGACGGGGGCGTCGATCCACTCCTCGTCGAAGAAACGCCTGGCGATATCGGCCATCTCGGGGGCGAAGCCGGCATAGGCCGACAACACGGTGTCTCTGGCTTCGGTCCAGGAGATGACGGCATTGGAGGTTTCCGGCAGCGGCGCGTTGCGGTCCCAGAACTGCATCGGTTCCATACCGAGCCACTTCGCCTTCATCTTGTAATAGCGATGCGACAGCCTGGGGTAGGCGTCCTTGACGGCTGCGGCCAGCGCATCGACCACGTCGCGCTCGACGCGGTTGGCGAGATGCCTGGAATCGGCGATGTCCTCGAAGCCGCGCCAGCGGTCGGAGATATCCTTGTCCTTGGCGAGTGTGTTGGTGATCAGCGTGAAGACGCGCAGATTGTCCTTGAAGGTTTTGGCCAGCGCCATGGCGCCCTTATGGCGTACCTCGGGATCGCGGTCCTGTAGCATGTTCAGCGTGACTTCGATCGACAGCTGCTCGCCGTCGACCTCGAAGCGCAGTTCGGCCATGGTCTCGTCGAACAGGCGGTTGAAGGCGGCGGCAGACGTCATGGACTTTTCGAGGAACAGCTGCTCCAGTCTGTCGTCGAGCTGGTAGGGCTTGTCCTTGCGCAGGTCGACCAGCCAGGGGCGATAATGGCCGGCGACCGCGTCATTTTCCATGCAGGCGTCGATGACGGCATCGTCGATGCGGTTGAGCTCGAGGCCGAAGAACAGCAGGTGGCCGGAGAAATCGGTAATCTTCGCCTGCACGTCGCCGTAGAGCTTGCCGTTGGCGGGGCTCGACGTGTCGGAGAAATAGGTGAGGCCGGCAAACGAGCCGAGGCGGCCGATGATGTCGTCGAGCGCCTCATATTCCTTCAGCGCCTGGCCGATGCCGTCCGTGCCCTGCTTGGTGGCGGCGTCGGCAAGCTTGCCCTTCCATTTCTCCTCGAAGGCGAGCGACGCCTTGCCGGCCTTTTCCATGTCCGCCTTGAAGGCGTCGGATGTCGCGGAAGGGTAGAGGTCCTGCAGTTTCCAGGTGGGAAGATCGCCGAGCTCGGATGCGGCCGCCGCGCCGGCGCCACTTGCGGAAAAGTTGCATTCTGGCCCGAAGAGCGTGTTTTTCATGAGCGGGATCCTCTTCCTATTTTACGACAGGTCTGACTGTCTATGCGCCCAAGGCCTTGGCATCAAGGGCTTTTCCGTTACCGGAAAGCTCCGTTTCGAGGCGGAATCGTCTTCGCCACAAACGTTAAAATGCAATTATTTCTCAAAACTGGATGTTCAAGCCTTCATGCGACATTGCGTTCAAGGTTTCGCATGAAGTGAGGCAGCAATGACCGGTTACAATGAGCTCAAGGGTGCAGCGCAGATACTCGTGGTCGAGGATGACCCGGTACAGCGCCGACTGCTGAAGAACGCCATCGAGCGTCACGGGCACGTCGTCCATCAGGCAGAGAATGGCCGGATCGGTCTGGAGATGGTGAAGAGAGCCAGCGGGCTCTACAACGTCATCGTTCTCGACCTGATGATGCCTGAAATGACAGGCCTCGAATTTCTCGAGGCGGTGCATGAATTCGGCACACAGATTCCTGTGATCGTGCAGACCGGGCAGGGTGGGATCGAGACGGTGGTGCAGGCAATGCGCGCCGGCGCCTTCGATTTCGTCGTCAAGCCGGTATCGCCGGAGCGGATCGCCAACTCGATCGCCAACGCGCTGAAGCTTGATCAGCGTGAGGTCAAGGCGCGTGCCGGTCGCCGGTCCCGCTCGGGCGCCGTCGGGTTCGACGATATCGTCTCGGCCAGCCCGGCGATGATCCGGGTTCTGGATCTCGCCCAGCGTGCCGCGCAGTCGAACATTCCCGTCGTGCTTGAAGGCGAGTCCGGCGTCGGCAAGGAACTGGTGGCCCGCGCCATCCAGTCCGGCAGCGATCGCTCCGGCAAGCCGTTCATCACGGTCAACTGTGGCGCCATTCCACACAATCTGGTCGAGAGCATTCTGTTCGGCCATGAGAAGGGCGCGTTTACCGGCGCGACCGAACGCCATGTCGGCAAGTTCATGGAAGCCGATGGCGGCACCATCTTCCTCGACGAGATCGGCGATTTGCCGCTTGACGTGCAGGTGAAGCTGTTGCGCGCCGTGCAGCAGGGCGAGATCGAGACTGTTGGGGCGCGCACCGCGCATAAGGTCAACGTCCGTCTCATCTCGGCGACCAACAAGGATCTGATCGAGGAGGTGAAGAACGGTCACTTCCGCGAGGACCTTTACTATCGCCTGAACGTGTTCCCTATCACCATTCCGGCGCTGCGCAAGCGCAAGGAAGACATTCCGCATCTGGTGCGGGTGTTTACAGAGCGCTTCTCGAGCGAGCAGAAGAACGGCAACCGGATGACGGTGAATGCCGGCACGATGGCCCTGCTCACCGCCTACGACTGGCCGGGCAACATCCGCCAGCTGGAAAACGCGATCTTCCGCGCCGTGGTGCTGGCCGACGGTCCGGAGTTGACGGAAGCCGACTTCCCGCAGATCGCGGCGCAGCTACCCGAATATGACGTCGTCGATCATCTGGCGCTGGTCGCCGACAATACCACCAATGCGCGGCTGGGAGAAATCGCGGCGGCCGAGTTCGGTGTATCGCAGACGGTGGCCGATCACGTCGTGGCGCGTATTCAAGACGGACCTGATAACGCGATCTCGAGCACCAATCCGGCCGGAGACGTGCGCAAGCTCGCCGATGTGGAGGAGGAGCTGATCCGATTCGCACTGAAGTTCTATCGTGGCCAGATGAGCCAGGTGGCTCGGAAATTGGGGATCGGACGCTCGACGCTTTACCGTAAGTTAAAGGATTATGGCATCGATCCCGACAACCCGCAGAAGGATGCTGCGTAACGGGTTTCAGTTAAGGTTCCGGCAATCATCTTTTGTTACCAGTTATAAACCACTTGTTAGTGAGCTGTTCACTCTATAAAGAAAAGGTTGAACATGTGTGGCATTTTTGCCATCGTGTGACCGCATTTAACAGTCAAGGGTCAGGTTGAGGGACTATCGGCTGTCTGACGGGGATTGAGTTTGCCGGATCTGAATTGGAACACGAAGCCTTCGCGCCCAACATGGCGCAATAGGTGCGCAGACCTTTGCGGAAAGGTGGCAAGGACGGCTATGGCCGCCCTTCTCGCAGTTGCAGTTTCGTCGCCTGTCCTGGTGAGCACGCCTTCGCAGGCGGCCGGCGAAACGCGGAGTCTCAAGCTTTACTTCATCCATACGGGCGAAAAGGCGGTCATTACCTACAAGCGTAATGGCAAGTACGACCCCCGTGGTCTCGAACAGATGAACCGCTTCCTTCGCGACTGGCGCAAGAACCAGCCGACGAAAATGGATCCGCGCCTGTTCGACCTGATCTGGGAAGTCTACCGCCAGAGCGGCTCCAAGGATTACATCAACGTGATCTGCGGCTTCCGCTCGCCCGGCACCAATGCCATGCTCAAGGGCCGCTCGCGCAATTCCGGCGTCGCCGAGAAGAGCCAGCACATGCTCGGCAAGGCGATGGATTTCTTCATTCCCGACGTGAAACTCGCAACCTTGCGCGGAATCGGCATGAAAATGCAGGTCGGCGGCGTTGGATTCTATCCGAAATCGGGCTCGCCCTTCGTGCACATGGATGTCGGCGGCGTTCGCGCCTGGCCGCGCATGAACCGCGACGAACTGGTGCGTCTGTTCCCGAACGGCAATACGATGCATATTCCGGCCGACGGCAAGCCGCTTCCCGGCTACGAGCAGGCTGTGGCCGACTACAAGCGTCGCGTCAGCTCCAGCTCGGTGCAGATGGCAAGCTCCGGTGCCTATACCGGCTCCGCCTCGTCGTCGGACGAGGAGCGCAAGAAGCCGAAGACCCTGTTTGCCGCGCTGTTTGGTGGCGGTGCGGATGAGGATGAGGACAACGCGGAAGACAGCACGCCAGCAGCCGCTGTCGCCGTTGCCAAGGCAACGCCGCCTAAGGCCGCCGAGATGCCGAATGCAGCCGACCCAAGTGAGGCCGTGCCTGCCGCAACAACGGAAGTCGCCAGCGTCAACGCGCCGATCCCTCAGGTTCGTCCGGCATTCGCGCAACAGCCTGCCGGCAGTGAGATGGCCAGCGCTCTCGTCTCTCCGCAGTCCGGAAACGCGGCGCAGGATGCTCTGTCTGCTGTGACCGATCAGGGCCAGCAACATTTCGCCGATCTCAGCGCCTATAGCGTGCCTGTGCCTTCACTGCTCGGACAGCGTCGTTCTCCTGGCGATGCCGAAGTCGCCTCGGTCGATCCGGCTGCTGCGACGACGGGGGATCTCGCAGCGGTGCCGACACCGGCTGAACGTCCAGCTCTTGCCGAAAAGCTTCTGGCGGCGGCCAATGCCGATGCCGAAGCGAATGGTGATGTCGCAGATCAGCAGAACACGTTGTCTCCAGCTGTCGCCGACGCTCTCAACCAGCAGAACAACAGCCAGGTCGCAGCCAACCAGCCTAATGTATCGAGCGTCGAACAGGCTATAAACGCAGCGATGCCGCAGAGGGTTCCAGCGCCTAAGCCGCCAGTTCAGCTGGCAGCGCTTGCCCCTGCGACGAAGTCGGCCAGCTTCGGTGATGCCTTCGATGCGCCTAAACCTGCAGCCGATGCCGGCGTCGCTCACGGCCTGCCTTCCAAGGGCGGGCGTCCGACGAAGCATCTCGCCGCCGAGGCCGACGCAAGCCGCGCAACGGTGACGACAGAACCGAAGCTGACGCAGAAGATCATCTCGCAGTGGGCGCTCAGCAATGCGCGCATGGAAATGGTGACCAAGCCGGTCAAGGCACCGCGTTTCGTCAGCCAGACGTTGCGGGCGCAGCCGAAGGCGGTCTACGCGGAAGGCTTCACCAAGACGGCTTCGATCGATACCGGTCGCTTCAGCGGCACGGCGGTCAACTTCATGGAAGTGCGCAAGTTCGACGCGAATTGAGCTGTCGAAACGTCGCGAAATCAGAACCGTCGGAGCGATCCGGCGGTTTTTTGTTGGTGCTGGCAGGCGATCGCCGAATCGTGTTCGGGCGCCGATGGCTGAGGGATGGGTGGGAACGGACATGAATATTGGATTTGTCGGAACCGGAACGATCACCGAGGCGATGGTGACGGGGATGCTTGGCTCGACGCTCGAGATCGGCGGGATCGTCGTTTCGCCGCGCAACGGTGAGATCGCCGCCCGGCTTGCGGCCGCCTCGAACCTCGTTCGGATCGCCGCCGACAATCAGGCCGTCGTCGATCAATCCGACATGGTGTTTCTGGCGATCCGTCCGCAGATTGCCGAGGAAGTGGTCACGGCCTTGCGGTTTCGCCCCGGTCAATCGGTGGTCAGTGTCATCGCCGCGACGGATAGAGCCAAACTCGGGGCCTGGATCGACCAGCGTGTCGAGATCACCCAGGCGATCCCGCTGCCGTTCGTCGCCGATCGCGGTGGCGTCACCGCCATCCTGCCGCCAAACCGCGAGGTCGCAGCGATCTTTGCGGCGCTCGGCAGCGCGGTCGAATGCGAGACGCGTGAGGAATACGACCTGCTGGCGGCAGCCACCGCGCTGATGGGCAGCTATTTCGGCATTCTCGAGCGGACGACCGGCTGGCTGGCGCAGCAGGGAATGCCCGCCGACAAGGCGCGAGCCTTCGTGGCGCCGCTGTTTCTCAGTCTTGCCGAGACGGCCGTCCGGCATGGCGAGATGCCGCTGGAGGCTTTGCGGCAGGAGTTTTCGACCAAGGGCGGGCTGAACGAGCAGGTGTTCGAGGATTTCGAGCGCAACGGTGGCACAACGGCGCTGACGGCGGCGCTCGACCGGGTGCTCGTGCGGATCAAGGGATAGCCGTTACGGCTCAGGCCTATCCGCTCTCAATGGCTGCCCGGGTTGTCGTTGGCCGTCGGCCGCAGTTCCGGCTCATCGAGCACGCGCACGCCGGTGTCGAGGACGCGGATCACCATCTCGTAGATGTTGAGCGCGCGTTTGCTCGATGGCATGCCCTGCTCGAGAATCGCCAGCGCCTGCCGCAGGCGGTCGGAGAGTTCCTTGTCGGTGATGGTGTTCACACAAGTGCTCCGCGGGTTGTTGGCCGTGCGCGATAATCTACCGCGCATTGCACCGTGAAGCCACTATCCGATCGGAGGAGCCGTGACTGCCGTTTCAATCGGCGAGCGACATGACATGCTCGGCGATCGCCAGCGACGAGGTGAGGCCGGGGCTTTCGATGCCGTAGAGATGCACCATGCCGTGGATGCCATGCACCTGAGGTCCATGAATGGCGAAGTCGGCGGCGGGCTGGCCGGGGCCGGAGAGCTTCGGGCGGATGCCGCTATACGCCGGCTGCAGGCAGCCATCGGGCAGGCCCGGCCAGTAGCGCCGGATTTCGTCATAGAAGCGTTCAGAGCGGTTGGGATCGACCTCGTAGCGGACGGCATCGGTCCATTCGACATCGGGCCCGAAGCGGATATTGCCGCCGAGATCCATGGTGAGATGAACGCCAAGGCCGCCATCCTCCGGCACCGGATAGATCAGGCGCGAGAAGACATGGCGTGTCGGTGCGGAGAAATAATTGCCCTTCGCCATATGGAGCTTGGGCACGGTGGCATGATCGAAGCCATCGATCGCGTTGGCCAGCTTGTTGGCGGAGAGGCCGGCCGCGTTGATGAAACGGCGTGACGCCACGTCGTATTCCTCGCCGGTCGTCCGGTCGCGGGTGCGCAGCGTGAAGCGACCGTTCGCGGCGGTGCCCGCGATGATCTCGGTGTTGAAGGCGATTGCGGCGCCGGCCTCCTCGGCGTCGGCCTGCAGCGACAGCATCAGCGCGTGGCTGTCGATGATGCCTGTCGATGGCGAGACGAGGGCGGCCATGCAGGTCAGTGCCGGTTCGCGGGCCATGGCTTCGGCGCCGGAGATCAGCACCAGATCGTCGGCGCCGCATTCGGCAGCCTTGTCACGGATCGCTTCGAGCTTGCCGACTTGCGCGGCGCTGGTGGCGACGATGAACTTGCCGCACCTGGCATGCGGGATGCAGTTCTCCTCGGCGTAGCGATAAAGCCTGGCTTTCCCTTCTAGACAGAAGCGTGCCTTCAGCGAGCCGGGCGGATAATAGATGCCGGCGTGGATGACTTCCGAGTTGCGGGAACTGGTCTCCATGCCGATCATCGGATTGGTCTCGATGATCAGCGTTTCCAATCCTTGCATCGCGGCTTGTCGGGCGATCGCCAATCCGACAACGCCGGCGCCGGCGACGATGCAGTCGACTTCGTCCATGCCTGCTTTCTCCAGCCTGTGTCATGTTCACTACATCAATCGGCAGCATCGTCAAAGTCATGCAATGGTGGGGCATCCGTGCGCCGCTGGTCCTTACGAATTGCGTGCAGACCGCATCTAATTTCGGTTTATAACGTCGCATGCACTGAGAAAAAGCATGCACTTGGCCTATATGGAGGGTGTGCGGAGCGAGCCGCCATGTTGCTGGCCCCTGTCTCTGCTGCCCTATCCATTGATTGACGAAGACGATAAGGAATAAAGATGCAGACCTATCCCAAAGTTCAGCTGTTCATCGACGGCAGCTGGAAAGATGCCGCTTCCGGCAAGACCCTTCCCGTCACCGACCCGGCAACCGGCGAAACCATCGGCACGATCCCGCACGCCTCGCGTGAGGATCTCGACGCCGCCGTTGCCGCTGCCGACAAGGGCTTCCGCCAGTGGCGCGATACCTCGCCCTTCGATCGCTCGAAGATGATGCGCCGCGCCGCCGACCTTCTGCGTGAGCGCAAGGAAACGATCGCCTGGATGATGACGCGTGAGCAGGGCAAGCCGATCGCCCAGTCGCTGGTGGAAATCTCCGGCGCCGCCGACGTGATCGACTGGTTCGCCGAAGAGGCGCGCCGCACCTACGGGCAGATCATCCCGTCGCGGGCGACCGGCGTCACGCAGATGACGATCAAGTCTCCGGTCGGTCCCGTTGCGGCGTTCACGCCGTGGAACTTCCCGATCAACCAGATCGTCCGCAAGCTTTCGGCCGCCGTTGCCGCCGGTTGCTCGATCATCGTCAAGGCGCCTGAAGAGACGCCGGCATCGCCGGCCGAACTGATCCGGGTGTTTGCCGATGCCGGCATTCCCGCGGGTGTGGTCAACCTCGTCTATGGCGTACCCTCCGAAATTTCGGAATACCTGATCGCCCATCCTGTCATTCGCAAGATCTCGTTCACCGGCTCGACGCCCGTCGGCAAGCAGCTGGCGGCACTTGCCGGTCTGCACATGAAGCGGGCGACGATGGAGCTTGGCGGTCATGCGCCCGTCATGGTGTTCGACGACGCCAATATCGATCAGGCCGTGTCGATCATGGCCGGCTCGAAGTTCCGCAATGCCGGCCAGGTCTGCGTCGCGCCGACACGCTTTCTCGTGCAGGACGGCGTGATGGACCAGTTCACCGACGGTTTCGTCAAGGCTGCCAAGGCCGTCAAGGTCGGCAACGGCCTCGAGGATGGCGTCGAGATGGGTCCGCTTGCCAATGAACGCCGCATTCCGGCGCTCGAAGAGCTGATCAACGATGCCGTGTCGAAGGGCGCTGAGCTGAAGACCGGCGGCCGCCGCATCGGCAACACCGGCAACTTCTTCGAGCCGACCGTCATCACCAACGTGCCGCTGTCGGCGCGGCTGATGAACGAGGAGCCCTTCGGCCCGCTTGCCATCATCAACCGTTTCTCGACGCTCGAGGACGCGATCACCGAAGCGAACCGCCTGCCGTTCGGTCTGGCGTCGTTCGGCTTCACCGGTTCGACCGCGACCGCGCAGGCGCTCGGCCGCCGCGTCGAAGCCGGCATGCTGTCGATCAACCACAATGGTCTGGCTCTGCCTGAGGTGCCGTTCGGCGGCATGAAGGATTCGGGCTATGGCACCGAAGGCGGCTCGGAAGCGATCAACTCCTATCTCGAGACCCGCTTCGTCACGCAACTCGGCTGATAGAGCCTTGTTCCGATCATAAAGAAAGCCGCCGGGGCGACCCGGCGGCTTTTTGCATCTGGTTCGATCGCAACGATCGGGAGCAGAGATATCAGGCTTCGGCCGGGCCTTCGATCATGCCGAGTGCGGCCAGATAGGTGTCGAGAATGGCTTCTTCCTCGAGACGTTCCTGCTCGTCCTTCTTGCGCAGCGCGATCACCTTCTTCAGGATCTTGGTGTCGAAGCCGGTCCCCTTGGCTTCACCGTAGACGTCCTTGATATCGTCGGCGATCGTCTTCTTTTCTTCTTCCAACCGTTCAATGCGCTCGATGAAAGCGCGAAGCTGGTCGCGGGCAACGCCGTGGGCATCAGACATCGTGTTCTCCTGATAGGGGGATTAAAATTCGGATGGCGTTGACTGCCGCGAAGTGCCGCCGGGGTCAAGCCTATTCGACAGGGTGGGTCTTATTTGTGCGGGTTGTGGATGTCGAATGCGGCTTTTTGCTGGGCGGTGGCCTCGGTCTGGTGCAGGCTTTTCCACTCGTCGAACGGCATGCCGTAGACGATCTCGCGCGACTCGTCCTTCGAGATCGCGACACCATCGGCCTCGGCCGCCTCGCGGTACCAGTTCGACAGACAATTGCGGCAGAAGCCGGCCAGGTTCATCATGTCGATGTTCTGCACATCGCTGCGCTCGCGCAGGTGTGACACAAGCCGGCGGAAGGCGGCGGCTTCGAATTCGGTCTGTTGCTGTTTGCTGAGCGCGGTCATGTCGCTCTCCTCTCGTCGTAAAGCAGTCTATTCGTAGGGGCCAGTGCGTGACGCATGCACCTGATATTGGTGCAAGGCCGGATCGGCGTTCATGGTCTCGAAGATCGGCGCTAGGCGTTCGGCCCATGCGGCGATGCCGGCCTCGTCGCCGATCAGGTCCTGGCGCACCTCAAGCAGCGCGTGGGCGATGCCCGGGATCATGCAGTGCCGGTACATGGTGTCGCCCTTCAGCGCGCCATCATAGGGCTCGTTGTCACCGACCACCAGATCGGGATCGGCGCGGAGCATGTCAAGCAGCGGTGCGACGGCGCGGTGGTCCGTATCCCACAGCACGGCCGCATGCCACGGGCGCGGCACGCCTTTCCAGGCAGGGGTGTAGGAATGCAGTGAAAGGACCAGAGGTGCCCCGCCGCTGGCGGCCGCTGTTGCGGCGATCGTTTCGCTAACGGCATTGTGATAGGGGCGGTGGAAGGTGGCGATGCGGGCGTTCCACTCCTCCTCGGTGATCGGATGGTTGCTCGGTATCACAGCGCCGTCGGAGATTTTCATGATCAGCGTCGGATCGTCCTCGCCGCGGTTCGGGTCGATCAGCAGCCTGGAAAATCCCCCGAGCACGGCCGGGACGCCGAGCTTTTCAGAGAGCGACCGCACCAGACCTTCGATGCCGATGTCGTAGGCGATATGGCGGGCAAAGGCACTTTCCGGAAGACCCAGCCTGCCATAGCGCTCCGGCAGAAGGTTCATCGCGTGATCGCCGAGCAGCACCATGCCTCTGTCATGATGTCCGTCTAGAATTTCCAAGGCTTTGAAGGCGTTCATGAAGGGAAATGCCGTTTGATGTTTGCAAGCATGTCTCTGATCGCACGGTCAAAGAGGCGGTTCAAGGACGGACCACGATCAATCCTGTCGCAAACCCTCTGCCATCATTGGGCGGGGAGCGTGCAATCCTCGCTTCAAGCGCGGCGGCCCTGCCTTATGTCAGAAATATAATCGATTAGCATTGCGTTGACTTTCGCCGGGAGGCAGCGCAAGAAGGCACGACAACGAATAACCGGGAGCCAATTGGAAGTCGTGTTGATCCAGACCGCGCCATGTTTCCTTACGCGTTCCGGGCCGCTAGCCCGTTTTGCTCTTTTTGTTCTGGCGGCGTTCTCGCCGTTTTTCATTGCCGACGTGGCGCGCGCGGATTTCCGCGTGTGTAACGGAACGCAGAACCTAGTCGGCGTGGCGATCGGATATCGGGCCAAGGATGGCTGGATGACCGAGGGCTGGTGGCAGGTGCCTGCAACGACCTGCGCGACGCTGATCGAAGGAGAGCTTCAGTCTCGCTACTACTATCTCTACGCCGAAGACGCCGCCCGGGGAGGACGATGGACGGGCGATGTTCAGATGTGCGTGGCGGAGAACGAATTCAAGATTACGGGCGTCAATGACTGCTATGCCCGTGGCTATCAGAAAATGGGATTCAAGGAGTATGATACGGGCCGCCAGGGCAGCTGGATGGTTCAACTCTCCGATACCCCAGGCACTCAGGAAAGTCCGAACTGATGAAGCGTAACCGCAAAGTAAAAATCCTCGCAACTCTCGGACCCGCGTCCTCCGAGGAAGCGATGATCGAGAAGCTGCACCAGGCCGGTGCCGACGTTTTCCGCATCAACATGAGCCATGCCAGCCATGACATGATGCGTACGCTGATCCAGCGCATCCGCGCGGTCGAAACCCGCAGCGGCCGCCCGATCGGCATTCTCGCCGACCTTCAGGGCCCGAAGCTGCGCGTCGGCAAGTTCGCCGACGTCAAGGTCGACCTGAAGCCGGGCGACACCTTCACGCTCGACAACAACGATACGCCCGGCGACAACAAGCGCGTGTTCCTGCCGCATCCCGAGATTCTCGAAGCCGTGAAGCCGGGCGATCGCCTGCTGATCGACGACGGCAAGCTGGCACTGCGCGCTGAAAAGTGCGACGGCAAGAGCATCGTCACCACGGTTGTATCCGGCACCAAGATTTCCGACCGCAAGGGCGTCAGCCTGCCCGACACGATCCTCACCGCCGGCGTCCTGACCGATAAAGACCGGGCCGACCTCGACGCGGTTCTGGCAACCGACGACGTCGATTGGGTGGCACTCTCCTTCGTGCAGCGCCCCGAGGACCTCGTTGAAGTCCGCAAGATCGCCCGTGGCCGCGTCGGCCTGATGGCGAAGATCGAGAAGCCGCAGGCTATCGAGCGCATCGAGGAAATCATCGAGCTCTCCGACGCGCTGATGGTTGCCCGTGGCGACCTCGGTGTCGAAATGCCGCTAGAAGCGGTTCCCGGCATCCAGAAGCAGTTGATCCGCGCCTGCCGCCGTTCGGGCAAGCCCGTCGTCGTTGCCACGCAGATGCTGGAATCGATGATCACCGCGCCGGTCCCGACCCGCGCCGAAGTTTCCGACGTCGCGACCGCCGTGTTCGAAGGCGCGGATGCCGTCATGCTGTCGGCCGAATCCGCATCCGGCGATTATCCTGTCGAGGCTGTGTCGACCATGGCGTCGATCGCCAGCACCATCGAGCGCGAGCCGCACTATCCCGGCATCATCTACGCCCAGCGTGCCCAGGCGGAAGCCACCGGCGCCGATGCGATTTCGCTGGCCGCCCGCCAGATCGCCGAAACGCTGCGCCTGTCTGCCATCGTCTGCTACACCTCGTCGGGCACGACGGGTCTGCGCGCCTCGCGCGAACGTCCGCAGGTTCCGATCCTGGCGCTGTCGCCGGTTATTCAGACTGCCCGTCGTCTTGCCATCGTCTGGGGCCTGCATTGCGTCGTCACCCATGACGCGACCGATCTCGACGACATGGTCAACCGCGCCTGCCGCATCGTCGCCGACGAAGGCTTCGGCAAGCCGGGCGACCGCATCATCATCTCGGCCGGCGTGCCGCTCGGGACACCGGGCGCCACGAACATGATCCGTATTGCCTATATCGGCTCGGATGGTCAGAGCGGGTTCTGATTGTTGGGTTGATTGGTTGAAATTGGAAAAGGCGCTCCGGTTGGGGCGCCTTTTTTGGTTTGTGGGCAGTGAGGCGGTACGTTGGGCGTCGAGTTTGGGGGCACCCCCCTCTGCCCAGTAAGTTCTCGATTATATTGCTAGCGCCCTGGCAAACACATCCGCATCGACATTGCCACCCGACGTCACAACGATCGCGGTTTCCTCCTCCAACTGCCCTCCATGAAACAGCGCGGCGGCAAGCGCCACCGCGCCGCCTGGTTCGACGACGATCTTCAGGCGCGTGAAGGCGAGCGCCATTGCGCGCAGAGCTTCCTCGTCCGACACGACGATGCCTGATCCGGCGAGGCGCTGAAGGATCGGGAAGGTGATGTTGCCGGGCTGCGGGGTGATGATGGCGTCGCAGATCGAGCCGGAGAGCGAGGCGTTGCGCTCGATCCTGCCCGAGGCCAGCGAACGGGTGGTGTCGTCGAAGCCTTCCGGCTCGCAGGGGCGGACGCGGAAGCCGGGCGCGCTGGTTTCGAGTGCCAGCGCGATTCCCGAGGTCAGGCCGCCGCCGCCGCAGGGGATCAGCACCTCGGCCGACTTGACGCCTTCCTCCTCGGCCTGCTCGGCGATCTCCAGCCCTGTCGTGCCTTGCCCGGCGATGACCTGGGGTTCGTCGAAGGGTTTGATCAGGGTCAGCCGACGCTCTTCCGACAGCCGTGCGCCGATGGCGTCGCGGTCCTCGTTGGCGCGATCGTAGAGCACGACTTCGGCGCCAAGAGCGCGGGTATTGGCGATCTTCAGCTTCGGCGCATCCGAGGGCATGATGATGACCGATGGGACGCCGTGCAGTTTGGCGGCAAGCGCGACGCCCTGGGCGTGGTTGCCGGAGGAGAAGGCGATGACGCCGCGGGCGCGAACGGCAGGGTCGAGTGCCGACACGGCCGACCAGCCGCCGCGGAACTTGAACGAGCCGGTGTGCTGCAGGCATTCGGCCTTCACGAACAGGCGACGTCCGGCGATCTCGTCGAGGAAGGGAGAGGATAGAAGCGGGGTGCGGCGGGCGTGTCCACGCAGGCGGGCGCGGGCGGCGACGATCATTTCAATGCTGACCATGGAAGGCTCTTTCAGATGACGATGCCGATATGCATAGGATGCCGACTATCCGTTGTGAACGGCGACTTTGTCATGGTGACATGAAAAGCGTTTTTCGTTCAGCCGACCGTAGCGCCGTGACGGTTGTCTGGTTGCGGCGGCGGTATTCCGTGGGACTGGTGCCTGTCACACGCAGGAATTCGCGGTTGAAATTCGACTTGCTGATGAAGCCGCAATCGAACATCAGCCGGGTGACGGGCTCATCGCTGCCGGCCAGAATCGCGCAAGCCTCTCGGATGCGGAAGTCGTTGACGTATTGCGAAACGCTCATGCCATGCACACGGTTGACGGCGACCGAAACACGGCGGGCCGGCAGGCCGAGCTTGCGGGCGATGCGGCCAAGATTGAGTTCCGGATCGCGATAGAGCTGGCGAGACTGCATGAGATCATCGAGCGATTTGGCGACGGCGCCGTCTTCCTCTGTCGGTCCCGCTGCGACGACCAGATTGGGCGGTGGCGATGACGACGCCGCGGGTTCCGACGACTGGCCGCCACTTGCGACCGCGGCCGCGGTGCCAAGTGCCAGCAGCGAGATGACATTGCCGACGGCGACCACGGCGCCGGCGTGGGCGCCGCCGGTGCGGTAGAAATCGAAGCTGATGACGATGTCGGCCGCCGTTGAGGCGAGCAGCGCGAAGCCGGTGATCAGCAGCGAGCGATAGGAAAGCAAAGCGCCGTCGAGGCGCGAGGAGATCAGTCCGTCAGGGCCGTGGCGGGCGAGCCAGAACAGCGCGATGCCGTAGCCGGCGAAGGTGGCGGTGATGACGGCGCCGACCGGTCCGCGCCAAACGATCATCAGGATGACGACGAGCGCGGCCGGCAGCAGATGCGGCGACAGGCGCAGCCAGGAGGCCGGCGTCTCCCGTGCCAGATTGGCGAAACTGATCCAGGCGAAGGCGGCGATCAGCGCGGCGAACACGGCCTGCGCCGGCATCAGGGCGCTGACGTCGTAGCCCCAGCGCAGGCCGATCAGGACGGACTGCAGCGCGTACAGCACCGTCAGGATCAGGAACGGGCGCTTTTCCGGCGCCATGCCGCCGGCCTGTCTCACCATCCGCGCGAGCAGGATGACAAGCAGTAGGGTGACGACGAAGGGCAGCGGCACGAAAAGCATGGATCGGGTCCCGGAACAGAAGTGGAGATATCAGCACGATAATGGCCTCGATCGCAATCGCGGGCGACCCGGATTGCGATCGAGGTCTCGAATTCCAGCGCTCCGCCGCAGTCTGGGTTTGCCGTCGCATGGAGCGGCTCAGACAAGGAGAGTGGAGATGACGATATTCATAGTGATACCGATGTTGTTGATGACGCTGGTTTCGGCCTTTGCGGACGACTGGAAGACCGGCGAGGTGCTCGACGTTTCGGCCATCCGGTCGATCGTCATCAGCGGCGATGCCAGCTCGATCCGGATCAGCACGAAAGCTGACGAGCCCTACAGGGCGGAGACACGCGGCCGGCGCGACGGGTGGTTCACAGGCTGGTATTCGAGCTGGTTCTTCAATGGTTGCGAGGATCACAGCCGGATGCAGATCGACGGCACGACGCTCACCATCGCGGTCGCCTCGGCGAGATGGTTCGACCTCTCGGATTGCTCGCCGGAGGTGGTCGCCAACATTCCGGTGGGCGGCTCGATCCGGGTCGACCAGCAAGCCGTGATGGCGCGGTTCGAGGGCGAGTTCGCAAGCCTCGGGCTTGCCAGCAAGGCGGCCGACATCACGCTGCAGGGGCATGCCTCGCGTGTCGTCATCGACAGCGCCGCGGTGCGGGCGCATCTGGTCTATGACAGGCTCAGCGCCGACGAAACGGTGGATGTCGTCGCGCATGCGATCGACAGCTATCTCGAGTTCGGCAAGGACGTAGCCGTCGACTATACCGTCACTGCCAAGGCATCGCTGATCGACAGCGCCCGGCCAAGCGCCGCCGGCGCCAAGCCGCTGGTGACGATCAAGGCGGAATATGCGCGCACGACGATCCGGTGATGAGAGCGCCGTGCGTCCTTTTGGACGCACGAAGGACGCTCTAACTCTTTGAAAGGCTTCGTCAGTAGCCGCTGGCCGCGCCTTCGGCCGCGCGGCTATCCATGGCGCCATTGTAGCGGGCACTGCCGCCCTTGGCGATATCGGTCAGGCTCTTACCACCGACGAGGATGCCGGCGGCCTGGCCCCAGACGGGCGGGCCGCTGCCGTCCATGGTGTGGCCCATCGATATCAGGGCGCGGATGGTGTCGGGAGACAGCGCGTAGGGCTCGAAATAGATCTTGTCGGGCTGCCACTGGTGATGGATGCGCGGGGCGTTGACGGCCTGGCTGATGTCCATGCCGAAATCGATGACATTCAAGATGGCTTCCAGCGTAATCGTTATGATGCGCGATCCGCCGGGGCTGCCGATCACCATGAAGGGCTTGCCGTCCTTTGTGATGATGGTCGGGCTCATCGAAGACAGCGGCGTCTTCTTCGGGGCGATCGCGTTGGCCTCGCCCTGGACGAGACCATAGAGATTAGGCACGCCCGGCTTGGAGGTGAAGTCGTCCATCTCGTTATTGAGCAGGATGCCGGTGCCGGGCGCGACAACACCGGCGCCGAAGGAGCCGTTCAGCGTGTAGGTCACGGCGACCGCGTTGCCCTCGTCGTCGATGATCGAATAGTGGGTGGTCTCGACGCTTTCCTTGGCGCCGAGCGGCTTCAGGTTGGCCGATGCGCCCGATTTGTTGATGTCGATTTTGGCGCGGATCGCCTTGGCGTAGCTCTTGTCGAGCAGGGTCGAAACGGGATTGTCGACGAAATCGGGATCGCCGAGGGCGGCGTTGCGGTCGACATAGGCGTAGCGCATGGCCTCGGTCATCAGATGAACGGTTTCGGCCGAGCCGTAACCGAGGAAGGAGAGGGGGTAGCCTTCCAGGATGTTAAGGATTTCGCAGATGATGACGCCGCCTGACGAGGGCGGGGGAGAGGAGACGATGTCATAGCCGCGATAGCTGCATTCCACCGGCTCCAGCTCGCGCACGGCATATTGCTCGAAGTCCTCCTTTGCCAGGATGCCGCCCTTGGACTGGCTGGCCTTGACGATCGCGTCCGCCGGCATGCCCTTGTAGAAGGCGTCAGTGCCCTTGTCGGCGATGCTCTGGAGCACGCTTGCCAGCTCCGGCTGGACGAGTTTCTCACCGGAGGTGAAGAGCTTGCCGTCGGGCTTGAGGAATATTTTTGCGGCGGCTTCATCTTTGGCCAGACGCTTGGCGCTGCTTTCTATGCTCGCTGTGTCGCCCTGCTCCAGGGTGAAACCGTCCTTGGCGTAGCGGATGGCCGGGGCGAGCAGATCCTGGCGTGACTTGGTGCCGTATTTCTCGCGGGCAGTTTCGAACCCCATGACAGAACCGGGTACGCCGACGGCGAGATAGCCGTCGAGGCTGGCGCGGGGAACGATGTCGCCCTTGGCGTCGAGATACATGGCCTTGGTGGCGGCCATCGGCGCGCGTTCGCGGAAATCGAGGAAGGTCGAGCGGCCGTCCTTGAGGCGGATGGTCATGAAGCCGCCGCCGCCGATATTGCCGGCAGTCGGATAGACCACTGCCAGCGCGTAGCCGACGGCCACCGCCGCATCGACGGCATTGCCACCGCTCTTCAGAACCTCGACGCCGACATCGGTCGCCAGATGCTGGGCGGTGACCACCATGCCGTGCTCTGCCTCGACGGGTGCGGGCGAGGCGGCGAGTGCCGGCTCAAGCGGTGAGATTGCGAACGACAGGGCGGCGAGAAGCGCCGTGGGTTTCAGGTGCAGACGGTGCATGACGTTCCCCTCGAAAGACTGCTTTGGGGAAAGATATGGGGTGGTCTGGGTAGCAGGCAATGCGCAATGTGCGCCAAGGGCCGCTGCCGTTTGATAAGCGGTGGCTCTAAGCGTTGCCTTGGAAGTGCGGCATGCCTGCGTGCAGTGGCATCGGCTGCAGGGTGCCGGATGTGCTTTGCTCCGGATCTTTGGTTCCTGCCAGACGCCTTTCCGCAGAGCGGGCGGCGGCCTGCAGGTCGCGTGGCTCGCCCGAGATCTTCTCCAGTGCCGCGATGGCGACATCGGTTGCGAGGTAATCGGGCTTGTGGCCGATGCCCTTGATCGTCACCAGTTCGGAGCCGGCGATGTCATGGGCGAGGCCCTGCGAGTGGAGGTGCTCCCATACGATGTCATCGCTGTCGCCGGTGATGATAACAGTCGGCGCGGAGATGCGGGAATAGAAATGTGACTGTGCCTTGACGTAGTCGAGCAGGCGGCTGAAATCGACGGCGTTGTTTCGGAAAGTCGCCGGACGCAGCACCAGCGACGGACCGGTCTTCTCGATATAATCGGACGGCCTCGGGTTCGGCTTGAAGACGTTCAGCGTGCCACGCTCCAACCGTCTGAGGCCAAGTGGTATGACGAGCGCGTGGTTGAACAGCCAGCCGATCACGGGGGCGGTCGCGACATGGTAGTACCAGTCGATGCCGCCAGGCCAGGGATGGGTGGCCGGCGCCAGGAAGAGCAGACCGGCCGTCTTGTCCGGATGGCGAACACCGAAAGCGGCGGCAATGGCGCCGCCGAAGGAATGGCCGACGATGATTGCCTTGTCGATGCCGCGCTTGTCCATCAGCGCGGCAATTGCGTCGGCCTGGCCGGAGGGGAGAGCGTTTTCAGGGCCGCCGCGCTCGGAATAACCGTGGCCGGGGCGATCGACGAAGAGCATCTCGGCACGGCCGCGCAATGGATCGAGAAAGGCGCCAATCTGGTCGAGCAGGTTGCCGCTGGCGCCATGGATGAAGACGAGCGGCGGGAGATCGGCCATTTCGGGACGCTCGATATGGACGGCGTTCATGCGATAGCCGCCGATATCGGTGAGTTCGCCGATATTCGGGAAGGCGCGTTCGAACTGGCGGGCCTTGTAGGAGGAATAGCCGATCGCGGCTGCTATCGGCGCGAAAAAAGCGGAAACTTCAGCAAGCATTGTTGGACCTGCGGCAAGACACACATGACCATACGTAAGATTGTGTCCGCCGGATCGCCGTCAAGAGTTCACGCCATTCTCAGGTGCGGCTGCCGGCGAGCTTTTCGGCCAGCGTGTTCAGCTGTTCCTGGGCGTTGCGATTGGCGGGGTAGATGTCGAGGAAGCGCTCCCATGCCTTCAGCGCCAGCTGGTCGTTGCCGCTTTCGCTGAGGATCGCGGCCATGCCGGACAGCGCGCCGAAATGGCGGGGCTCGATGTCGAGGACATGTTCAATATCGGACATCGACTTGCGCATGGCGCCGTTGGCGTAGTTCAGCGTGGCGCGGCGGTTCCAGCTTTCGGCATAGCCGGGCTTCAAGGCAATCGCCTGATCGAGGAAATCGAGTGCCGCGGCGTTGCGCTTGTCCTGGATCGCCTTGTCGGTCCACTGCATCAAGAGATTGACGGTGGCGCTGCCCGAATCGTTCCACTCGCCGCGGATCTCGTCGGCGATGTTGTCGGCCTTGTCGGCGTCACGCTCGCGCTTCAATTGCGCGAAGAGCTGGTCGAGGTGCTGCTGCTGGGAGAGGTGCGCATCCTGCTGCTCGACGATCTTTTCCTTGTCCTTCGCGGGCGAAGGCTCCTGCGCATGGACAGGCAAGGCGGCGGAGAGCAGGGCGATGGAGAGCGGCAATGCCGCGCATGTCATGGCTAAAAAACGCATGGCGGGCATCATAGCCCGCCAACGCGAAAGATCAAAACACTTTAACGGGATGACCAGAGTGATCCCCCGGACAGGCTCAGGCGCGAAAAACGCTGCCGAGCCATCCGGCCAGCAAAATCAGCCCTGACGAGCCTTGAAGCGTGGGTTCAGCTTGTTGATGATGTAGATGCGGCCCTTGCGGCGAACCAGGCGGTTGTCACGGTGACGAGCCTTGAGCGACTTGAGCGAATTCTTGATCTTCATTGTTTTGATCCGCGATGTTGGGGGGAATTCACATTCGCCCGTATCTATTGCATTCAAAAGCGCGCTCAAGGCGCGCTCTTCAGGTTGGGCGTGCAGATAACCCGGCCACTTGTCTGTGTCAACCACGTGAAGGTGTTTTTCCCGTGGCGGAACCCGGTTTTGTCAGGGGAAAAGCCCTTATTTCCCCGCGAGTGTCGTGACGTGGCCCATCTTGCGGCCGGGTCTCGATTCCGTCTTTCCATAGAGGTGGACAAGGGTGTCGCGGCGCTTCAGCCACTCGGGAAGAGCAAGGATGTCGTCACCGATCAGGTTCTGCATCACGCAATCGGAATGGCGGTCGGCATTGCCGAGCGGCAGGCCCGCCACGGCGCGGATGTGCTGCTCGAACTGGGAGATGACGCAGGCCGCTTCCGTCCAGTGGCCGGAATTGTGGACGCGCGGCGCCATCTCGTTGGCGATCAGGCTACCATCGGCGAGCACGAAGAACTCGATGCCGATGACGCCGACATAGCCGAGCGTGGAGAGGATCTGTTCGGCGGACTTGCGGGCCGCTGCGGCCGTGGCATCGGTGATGCTGGCCGGAACGGTCGAAGTATGGAGAATGCCGTTGCGGTGGACGTTTTCGGCTGGATCATAGCAGGCAACCGTGCCGTCGGTGGCGCGGGCGGCGATGATCGAGATCTCGCGTTCGAAGGCAACGAAGCTTTCGAGGATCAGCGGCACGCCGCCGAGTTCGGCATAGGCGCCTTCGGCGCTGTCAGCAGACGAGCGGAAGACCTTCTGGCCCTTGCCGTCATAGCCGAGGCGGCGGGTCTTCAGCACGCCCTGTCCGCCGAAGTCCTTCAGCGCGGCGTCGAGGTCGGCCTGGCTGTCGACGGTGTGGAACTTCGCCGTCGGAATGCCGCACTCGTTGATGAAGCGCTTCTCGACCAGGCGATCCTGCGCGGCTTCCAGCGCTTTCGGCGGCGGATAGACCGGGACGGTGAGGGCGAGCGCCTCTGCTGCGGAGACGGGGACGTTTTCGAATTCGTAGGTGACGACATCGCAGCGGGTCGCCAGCTCTTCGAGCGCCGTCGGGTCGTCATAGGCGGCGACGATCTGTTCGGTGGCCACCTGGGCGGCCGGGCAATCGGCCTGCGGCTCGAGGATGATTGTGCGGTAGTTCAGGCGTGCGGCAGCCATGGCCAGCATGCGGCCGAGCTGGCCGCCGCCGATGATGCCGATCGTTGTCATGCTCATAGGTCGTCCATCGGGTATTCGGCAATCGCCGCGCTCTGGCGTTCGCGCCATTCGTCAAGCCGGTCGGCGATGTCCTCGTCGGAGAGTGCCAGAACGGCGGCGGCCAGCAGCGCGGCATTGATGGCGCCGGCCTTGCCGATCGCCAACGTGCCGACGGGAATGCCGCCGGGCATCTGGACAATGGAGAGAAGGCTGTCCTGGCCGGACATGGCTTTCGACTGCACGGGCACGCCGAAGACGGGAAGAGGTGTCATAGAGGCGGTCATGCCGGGCAGGTGGGCGGCACCGCCGGCACCGGCGATGATGACCTTGAAGCCTTCGGCTTTGGCGCCCTTGGCGAAATTCACCATGCGATCGGGCGTGCGGTGTGCTGATATGATCCGCGCGTCATAGGTGATCTCGAGCGCCTCCAGCGTGTCGGCGGCGTTCTTCATGGTCTCCCAATCGGACTGGCTTCCCATGATGATGGCAACGGGTGGTCTGTCTGTCATCGTCACGACACGTCCCTCAGGCGATAATGTCAGGAATGATCTGGTCTTCGAGCTTGGTCAGCTTGTCCTTGATAACAAGCTTCTTTTTTTTCATGCGCTGCACGCGAAGCGCATCGCAGCCAGTGGCGATCATGGCGTTGATGGCGACATCATAGTCCTCGTGCTCCTGGCGCAGGCGCGCCACGATGAGCCTGACTTCCGCCTGTTCCTGATCCGGCATACGCATTCCCCATGATCGTCTTCAGACCTTCTCCGGCCTGTCGTTGATTTTTGCAAGCTCCTATCACCAAATAGCGGTAACGGCTAGTTAGTCTCGATCATGAATTTGCCACGCTCTCTCCTTGTTTTCGCCTTCGACAAGCCGTCAGAAATGTGTCACAGTTCCAGGGTTGACGCCTTGGATCTCCGGCGGTGTTGGCTGGAGAAAGGTAAGAGGAAGGAAGGGTCATATGACTGTTCAAGCTCATCTCGAATCACTCCAAAAGAAGCATGGCGCTCTTGAGGAGGAGCTCCATTCACTGATGGTATCCCCCTCCAGAGACGACCGTGAGGTTGCCGAGTGCAAGCGCAGAAAACTGCGCATCAAAGACGAGATTGAGCGTCTCAAAACTCCCGTTCACTAAGACAGGATAGAACGTTACCAGGTGCGGACTTCACGAAATAGAAGGTGAAAATCGCAAGACAACCAATCGCTTAGCGATATTCTGTACCAGGTAAAAGGTTCCTGCGCGTCGGTTGCAACAAAAAACGCAGCCGGCGCGTTTTCATGTCCGGGCGGTGGTTACGCCCAGAACTGATCCAGCCAAAGATTGAGCTTGTCGAAGCCGCGATTGTTGACGGTGTAGATGCGTCTCGTGCCCTCTGCGGTCACCGATACGAGGTTGCAATCGAGCAGCGCCTTGAGGTGCTGGGAGACCGCCGGCCGGCTGATCGGAAGGCCTTCCGCAAGCTCGTTTACGGTGCGCGGCGCGCGTCGCAATTCCTCCAGCAGGAAGCGCCGGTGAGGGTCGGCAATCGCAGAAAATGGGTCCACGTTCGACATGCCGAAAAGCTACGTCAAATGGTGAGCACGGGCAAGCGGATTGTGCACTGCGGCGAAGGCTGGAACGCCTAATAGCCAAGGCCTTCACGGGCAATCAGCACGGCGGCGATCAGGGCCATTCCATACATGAACGGATAGAAGATTTTCGGCTGCATGCGCTTGACGCACCAAGCGCCGGCGATGGTGGCGAGCGGCGCGAAGGGCAGCAACGTCGCCGATGCCGCGAGGTTCTGGGTGTCGAGCTGGCCGAGCGCGAAATAGGGGATCAGTTTGACGGCGTTCAAGATCGCGAAGAAGCGGGCGCTGGTGCCGGTATACTCGCGCGGCGGCATCTGCAGCGGCAGCACGTAGATCTGGAACGGCGCGCCGCCGGCATGGGCGACGAAGCTGCCATAGCCGGAGAAGGTGCCCCAGAGCGTGGCGCGGACCGGTCGCTGGCCGTGCGGCGGCACGATCCTGCCTCGGCCCGGGCCGAAGTTGTTCCAGAAATAACGCAGGCAGAAGAGCACGGTGACGACGCCAATGACGACGCGCAGGACATTGCCGGGAACAAGCGCCGAGGTGGCCCAGCCAAGTGCAATGCCGGCGAGCGCGCCGGGCAGCATGATCTTCAGTGTCGTCCAGTCGCCGTGCTTGCGCCAGATGACGAGCGAGATCATGTCCATGAAGATCAGGATCGGCAGCAGGATGGCGGCGGCCTGCACGGGTGAAACGACCAAAGCCAGAAAAGGTAGTCCGATCAGCGACAAGGCGTCGCCCATGCCACCTTTCGCGAGACCGACCAGAATGACGGCGGGAATGGCGGCGTAGTAAAATGACACGTCCATCGGCATGCTTTTGAAGTCCTCCCCTTGCCAGCCCGGTCTAACGGAATTACTCACACAAAACGAGTGCGGATCGGCCGGCAAACGGCGTATTCCGCTGGAAATGGAAAGAGTTCATGTCAGAACCTGAAAACCGCTGCCGTTTGGTGCTGATCGTTCCCGATATCGCCGATGCCGACGAGCAGGCAAAGATCGTTGGCGATGCCTTGAAGGGCGGCGATGTCGCCTCGGTGATCCTGCCGCAATACGGTCTCAACGACGGCGAATTCCAGAAGCATGCCGAGAAGATCGTGCCGCTAGCGCAGAACGCCGGGGCGGCCGCGCTGCTTGCCGGCGACAGCCGCGTCGTGGGGCGGACGAAAGCCGATGGCATCCACATCACCGGCGGCGCCGCTGACATCTCCGATGCGATCGAGAAATACGCCGACAAGCTGATCGTCGGCGGCGGCAATGCCGCGGATCGGCATCACGCGCTGGAGATCGGCGAGGAGCGACCTGAATACATCTTCTTCGGCAAGCTAGAGGGCGACATCAAGCCCGAAGCGCATCCGAAGAACGTGGCGCTGGCCGAATGGTGGGCCTCGATGATCGAGATTCCATGCATCGTCATGGGCGGCACCGATCCGGCGTCGGCGCTCGTCGTTGCCGAAAGCGGCGCCGAGTTCGTGGCCATGCGGCTTGCGGTTTTCGCGGAGCCGGAGCGGGCGCCCGCGATCGTTGCCGAAATCAACGCACTTCTTGACGAAAAAGCGCCACGGTTTGAGGGTTGATATCGCCCTCATGCCCATGCTGACACGCCATTTTCGCCTTTTCGTCCTCGCGCCCGCCGCATTTGCGGCGTTGCTTGCGCATGGCGCGTCGGCGCAGCAGGTCGACAATCTGGTGACGCGGCCGCTGTCCGGGGCACCCGAGACCCTGAAGGCCGGTCGGCCGCAACCTGACGGCATCACGCCGTCGACGGGCGTTGGGGTGTTCGACCGCATGGGCGCCAAGCTTCCCGATCTGCCGCCGGAAAAGCCCTATACGGGGAAGGTCGACGAGGCCTACGGCGCCTATCAGCTGGGTTACTATCTGACCGCCATGGAGCGGGCGCTGCCACGCGCGCAGCTCGGTGATCCGGCCGCGCAGACGCTGGTGGCCGAACTGCTGGCCGAGGGGCTCGGCGTCAAGCGCGATGCCAAGAATGCCGCCTTCTGGTATGGCAAGGCGGCCGAAGGCGGCGATCCAGCGGCGATGTTCAAGTATTCCCTGATCCTGATGGAAGGCCGTATCGTCAAGCGCGACAAGGCGCTGGCCGATACTTACATGCGCAAGGCCGCGGAAGCCGGCAACGCTTCGGCCGAGTTCAACTGGGGCCAGATCCTGATTGCCGACAATCCCGGCGAGAAGGGCCTGAAGCTGGCGCTGCCGTTCTACGAGAAATCGGCGGAAAAAGGAGTGGCGGACGCGCAATATGCGGTGGCCGAAATCTACTCCGTGCTGCCTGATCTGCCGGTAGAGAAAAAGCAGCTGGCGCGCGAATGGATGGCGCGGGCGGCGCATGCCGGGTTTGACACCGCGCAGGTCGATCTCGGCGTCTGGTTCGTGAACGGCACCAACGGGCCGCGCGATTTCGAAAAGGGCTTCCAGTGGCTGAAGATTGCCGCCAACGACGGCAATGTCGTGGCGCAGAACAAGCTCGCCCATCTCTACATCAACGCGCTCGGGACCAAGCCGGATCCGATCGAGGCCGCGAAGTGGTACGTGCTGTCACGCCGCGCCGGTCTGCCCGATCCGGCGCTCGAGGATTTCTACCTCGGCATCGAGGACGACCAGCAGAAGGCGGCCATCGAGGCCGCCAACAAGTTCCGCCGCTTGCGCTGATCCGATTTGAGTTGACCTAGAACAGCGCATCCTCGAACAAGTCCTCGTCGCTGCTGACGGCAGCAACCGGTTCGGCGGCAACCGGAGCCGCGTCTTCCGATGCGGCGATGATGCCGCGGTGGACATTGCGCTCCTGCACCATCGTATAGAGCTTGAAGATTTTGCGATCGAGCGGTGCGATGGCGGCAGCCAGATCCGAGATGTCGGCGATCTCCGCGCCGGCAACCTCTTCCAGCGCATCGGCGCAGCCGGCCAGCACATCGCCGAGGTCCTTCTGGAAATCGAGCGTGCCGATCAGGAGGTTGATCTTGCCGGCGACCTCGCGGCCGTGTTCGGAGAGGTTCTTCAGTTCGGCTTCCATTGTGTCGGCCGCCGTGCGGATATCTGACACAGCCGATGTCAGGTTTTCGGCGAGACCCCCGGACACTTTGTCGGTTGCCGGTGCGACCTTGCCGGCCGCGGCTTCCAGTGCCGGCAGGCCGTTGACGATGGCGTCGGCGCTGTCATCGAGTTTGCCGGCGAAGATGCGCAGCTCGGCGGTGACGACGTTGATCGACTTGCCGGCCTCGCCGAGACGGCTGCAGCGCAGGTTGGTGTTCAGCGCCATGTAATGGATGTCTGTCTTGACCGACTTGATGTGGCCAATGGCTTCGAGCAGCTTGGCGGTGGTGTCCAGCGTCGAATGGCTGACATGGTCTGCCTGCTGGGTGGCGACATCGACCTGCTTGACGATCTCGTGAGCGGCCGAAACGCTGGATTCCAGTGCCCTGATAAAGTTGCCCTGGCCGCCGCCGCTCATCTGGTCGCGCAGCCGCATGATTTCCTGCGTGTCATGGCCGAAGCTGGCGATGGTCTTGACGACGTTCTGGGATTCGCGATGGAAATCGCGGCACATCTCGTCCATCTGCGCAGCCGTCAAGTGCTGCACGACGTTCTGCAGCCGCTTGCGGGCGCCCGTATCGAGGCTACGGCCGTCGTCGCTATCGAGAAACTCCTCCAGGAGCGTGAATGTGCTCTGCACGTGCTCGATCCGCTGGCGGGTGATGTCGCCGATCTGGAGCGCCGATAGCGTCGAGGCGACCTTGCTTTGCACGCCGCGGGCGACGGAGGCAACGTCGCGGGCGATGATGCCGAGGTTCTGGCGGTGCTCGGCGATCTTGCGGGCGTCGTCATCAAGCGCGCCTGCCACGGCCGGGACCGTGTCGGCATAGCTTTTAGAGACCTTGGCACCGAAGGCCAGCGCCAGCTTGACTTCCTTCTCGAGGCTTTCGATCTGGCCGGCGAAACGGTTGACCTCCTCGGTGCCGGAATAGATGCGTTCGAGGATTTCCTGGGCAAAGCCGGCGAATTCGGCAATGCCGGCGCCGGTTATCTTCACCGTCACCGCGAAGGTGCGCAGATAGCGCATCGTTTCCTGCATGTCGGCGACGTGCAAGCGCAGCGCGTATCCGCTCTCGGCGAGCGCCGACAGCGCGTCACGGCGGGCTGTTTCGGCAGCCGGGAGGTCGTTGAGGCTGCTGACAGTGGAACGCAGGTCGGCGCCGGCATCGCCGCTTTCGCCGGCGTCCAGCGCCTTGGTGATGTTATCGAGCGAATTCAACAATCGGTTGAGCACATCCATGACCGACAACAGGACGGTGCCGCCTTCGAGAAAGCGCTCCTCGACCTTGCTGCGCGCCGCTTCCAGTGTATGGCTGATGCCAGATGCGGACGCCTGTAAAGCCGTCACTGCCGATGTCGCCCCGTTCAACATTTTCTTTCCTTTACTTATGACCTCAGTAAGGTTCGGGACTAGTCTTACGGGCATCGTGCAAACGAGCGGTAAACAAACGAGACTCGTCAGCGTTGTGCTTAATGTCGTGTAAATTGAACCGCTCGATATGTCCCGATTCTGTAAATATCTTATTTAAAATTATGTTTTTAAACGGTTTTTCTTATATATCTGACAACTAACTATTATTTCTCCGGGGTGAGAATTCAGGGAGTCCGGACTCGTCCCAATTGCATTTCGGTGCAACCTACTTTTACGTGTTGTTAAGCGTGCCATGAGATTCCTCGGTCACTTCCAAAAAGTATTTCTCCGCCACAGGAGGCCGAGTTGAGTATGGGTTCGCAGTATTCTGAAATATTTTCGTTTCCAAGTGTTCTGAGTATTAGAAATATATCGGATATTCACGCCAATATATCTGAATTCCTCAAGAATAGTGACGATATTGTTCTTGATGTCCCCGAGAATGCCGAAGCCGATTTGAGTTTCGTTCAGCTGATCGAGGCCGTTCGCCGGCACGCGAAAAACAATGGCAAAGCGATTTCGCTCGCCTCCCCAGCCACGGGTCACATCCTGAAAGTTCTGGAACGCGCCGGCTTTCTGGAGGCCTTCGATGGCGACGATACAAAATTCTGGTTGCATGAAGAGGTAAAGCCATGAGCGCCAACATTCTCACTGTCGATGATTCCGCAAGCATTCGGCTGACGACCAAGATGACGCTGACCAATGCCGGCTACACGGTGGCCGAGGCGGCCGATGGCGCGCAGGGACTGGCAGCGGCGAAGGCCGGACATTTCGACCTGATCATCACCGATCTCAACATGCCCGTCATGGATGGCCTGACGATGATCGAGGAGCTGCGCAAGCTGCCGGAACAGGCCGGCGTACCGATCATCTTCCTCACCACAGAATCCGACGCCGACCTGAAGGCGCGCGCCAAGGCGGCGGGCGCAACGGGCTGGCTTACCAAGCCGTTCGATCCGGAAAACCTGGTCAAGATCGCCCGCAAGGTGCTCGGCAAATGAGCTCTCTCGATCCTGTCGCTGTGTTCCGCACAGAGGCTGCCGAATGCCTCGAGGCCATCGAGGCAGGGCTCCTCGACCTGACCCACAAGCTTGACGACAAAGACGTTGTCGATGCCGTTTTCCGCGGCCTGCATACGCTGAAGGGCTCGGGCTCGATGTTCGGCTTCGATGCTCTGGCTGCCTTTACCCATCATTGCGAAACGGCCTTCGACCGGGTGCGCAAGGGCGAGGTCCCAGCAACAGCCGAACTCGTTGCCGCCGTTCTCGCCGCGCAGGATCACATGCGGGCGCTGGTCGATCGGCCGGACGCGGACCATGGCGATACCGGACAACAACTGCTGGCGCAGCTTCAGGCGGCTGTCGGCGGGACGTCCGCTGGCCAGGATACGGCTTCCGCCCTTGCCCCGGTTGCCACTGCTGCGCCTGTCGCCGCCAAGACGACGACGTGGCGCATTCGTTTCAGCCTTCCCTCGAACTCGATGGCCAACGGTACCAATCCGCTCGGCCTGCTCGATGAATTGAGGGATCTCGGCGAATGCAGCGTGAAAGCCGATCGTTCGGCCATTCCATCGCTCGAAGACATCGTGCCGAGGGACCTCTACGTGACCTGGGAGGTGATCCTCACTAGCACGCAGGATCGCTCGGCGATCGACGACGTGTTCATCTTCGTGATGGACGACATGGAGCTTGAGGTTCAGGAAATCGAAGGAGCGGCTGCGTCGGAGCCGGTCGCTGCCGCACCTGTAGCCGTTGCTGTCGTTTCGGCACCAGCTGCCGCCTTGCCTGCCGCAGCCGCTCCTTCCGTGGCGCCGCTGTTCAAGCCGGTCGAAGCCGTGCCCGCCAAGCGCGATGTCACGGCGCAAGCCGAGCAGCGCCAGGCGAAAGCCGCCGAGAACGTTCGCGTTCCAGCCGAACGGCTCGACGAGCTGATGGATCGCGTCGGCGAGCTTGTCATCGCCCAGTCGCGTCTCAGCCAGCTGGCCAGCGCCAGCGCCGATATCGCGCTTCGCTCCGTGTCGGAAGAAATCGAGCGCCTATCTGGCGAATTGCGCGACACGATGATGGTGCTGCGCATGGTGCCGGTGGCGACACTCTTCTCGCGCTTCCGCCGCCTCGTCCACGATCTTGCCCGCGAGACGGGCAAGGTGATCGAGCTGGTCACCGAGGGCGAAAGCACCGAGGTCGACAAGACTGTCATCGAGCGGCTTGCCGATCCGCTGGTGCATCTGGTGCGCAATTCGATCGACCACGGGCTGGAAACGCCCGAGGAGCGACTGGCCGCTGGCAAGAGCGAAGCCGGCACGGTGACGCTGTCGGCGCGTCAGGCGGGCGGCGAAGTGATCATCTCGATCAAGGACGACGGCCGCGGCATCAACCGCGATCGGGTTCGCGCCAAGGCGGAATCGTCCGGCCTCATTGCACCCGGCCAATCATTGTCGGACAGCGAGTTGCTGCAGCTGATCTTCGCGCCGGGCTTTTCAACGGCGGCGGCGATCACCAATCTCTCCGGCCGCGGCGTCGGGATGGATGTGGTCAAGAAGACGGTGGAGGCGCTGCGCGGCGCGATCGATATCACCAGCCAGAATGGCGAGGGCTCTGAGGTTTCGCTGCGTATTCCGCTGACGCTCGCCATCATCGACGGCCTGCTCGTGCGGGTCGGTACCGGCAGCTACGTCATTCCGCTTTCGGCGGTCGAGGAGTGCCTTGAGCTTTCCCTGGAAGAGGATCTGCGCTCGCGCGGCCGAAGCTTCATCTCGCTGCGGGACAGCCTCGTGCCGTTCCTCAGACTTCGCGACCTGTTCCGCACCGGCACCAAGCCTGACGTGCACCAGAAGGTCGTGGTGATCTCGACCGGCACCGAGCGCGTCGGCCTGGTGGTCGACCAGATCATCGGCGACCACCAGACGGTGATCAAGTCGATGTCGAAGCTTCACAACGATGTCGCGACCTTCTCGGGCGCCACGATCCTCGGCGACGGCAGCGTCGCCCTCATTCTCGACGTCGGCCATCTCGTGGCCGCCGGTCAGCAACAGGAAGCACAGATGCGGGTGGCGGGATGAGCGCTTTGGCTGAAAAGATCGATCACCACTGGAATTTCGCCGACGAGGTGGAGGTTCTGACCTTCGACATGAACGGCGAGACCTTTGCGCTGGAAGCGGTGATCGTTCAGGAAATTCTCGACCTTTTGCCGGAGACGGCGGTGCCGGGGGCGCAGGCCTTCGTCGCCAGCGTCATCAATTTCCGCGGCAAGGTCATTCCCCTCGCAGACCTGCGCCTTGCCTTCGGCATGGAGGGCACGGAAGCGACGATCGACAGCCGCATCATCGTCATCGAGGTCGATCTCGACGGCGAACCGACGCTGGTCGGTCTGCGCACGGACAAGGTCAACGAGGTGACGACGCTGGCCAGGACCGCCAGCGAGCCACCGCCGAGCGTCGGCATGCGCTGGCGCCCGGATTACATCAACTGCCTGGTGAAGCGTGGAGGTGAATTCATCATCCTCCCCAATCTGCAGGCAATCTTTTCATCACGTCACGAGACATCGGGCACGGCCGTTTAGGCAGCGTCTTCTAAGGGGTAAGGGGTTAGAGAGATGCGATTTACAATCAAGACCAAACTGGTGTCGGCATTCGCCTTCATCATTCTGATGCTTCTGGGCACATCCACCTATTCGATCATCAGCCTCAGCGGGCTGAACGATTCCATCGGCGACGTTCTCGCGGGTCCGGCAGCGCGGCTGGAGCTGGCACAGGGCATCAACATCGGCCAGCTGGAGGCGATCCGCCAGCAGAAGAACCTGCTGATGGCCAAGGATGCCGCCGAGATGGATGGCGCAATCGCCAAGGGCGACGTTGGCCGCAAGGAATTTGCGGAATCGCTGGCTGCCGTTCTGAAGATTGCGACCGAGCAGGGACGCCCGCGCTGGGAACAGGTGTCGGAACTGTCTAAGAAGTTCTTCGAAGCCGACGACCAGATCCGCGGTTTCGTGAAGGCAGGCAATGCCGACGCGGCGAATACCATCTCCGTCACCACGGCGCGTGCAGCGGCAAACCAGATCGATACGGCACTGGCTGAAATCCTGAAGCTCGAAAAGCAGCGGATGGACGTCGCCGACGATGACGCGGAAGCGAGCTATCATACGACGCGCCTGACGATGATCATCTCGGTCGGTATTGCGCTGCTGTTTGCCGCCATCACTGCCTTCTGGATCGCCAACACGATTTCCAAGGGCCTGAACCGTGCCAATACCGTCGTTCGCGAAGTGGCCGAAGGCGACCTGACCAAGACCGCCGAGATCACCAATCGCGACGAGATCGGCGAGTTGCTCGGCAACGTCAACCTGATGATCGAGCGGCTGCGCGGCGTGGTCGGCGATGCGCTCTCGGCATCCGAAAACGTCTCGGCCGGCAGCCAGGAGCTCTCCGCCAGCTCGGAGCAGGTCTCGCAGGGTGCGACCGAACAAGCAGCGTCCGCCGAAGAGGCTTCGGCCTCGATGGAGGAGATGGCTTCGAACATCAAGCAGAACGCCGACAACGCGGCGCAGACCGAAAAGATCGCCCGTCAGTCCGCCAAGGACGCCGAGGAAAGCGGCGCCGCCGTCAGCCGCGCCGTCGATGCGATGCGCACGATCGCCGAGAAGATCGGCATCGTCCAGGAAATCGCTCGGCAGACCGATCTGCTGGCCCTCAACGCCGCCGTCGAAGCGGCCCGTGCCGGCGAACATGGTAAGGGTTTTGCCGTCGTCGCATCGGAAGTGCGCAAGCTCGCCGAACGCAGCCAGTCGGCCGCAGCCGAGATCAGCGCCATGTCGAGCGACACCGTCAAGGCCGCCAGCAACGCCGGCGACATGCTGGGACGCCTGGTGCCCGATATTCGCAAGACGGCCGAACTGGTCTCCGAGATCAGCGCTGCCTGCCGCGAACAGGACATCGGGGCTGCCCAGATCAACGAGGCAATCCAGCAGCTCGACAAGGTGACGCAGCAGAATGCCGGCGCATCGGAACAGATGTCGGCGACGTCCGAAGAGCTGGCGGCGCAGGCCGAAGAGCTGCAGGCCTCGATCGCCTTCTTCAAGGTGGATAACGCAGGCAGCAAGGCCGGCGTCCGAAAGGTTGCAGGCAGGCCTGCCTCGAAGCCTGTGTCGGTGCGGCCGGTGTCATCGTCGGTTGCCAACAACAGGAACGCCGGTGCCCGCTCTGTGTCCGCCCAGCAGGCGCGTGCCAAGGGCTTTGCGCTCGACATGTCGATGGGCGGCCCGGATGCCGGCGACGACGATTTCCGCGAAAGCGCCTGATCGCCTGAACAACAAGACGCCGAGCCGCGGATTTTCGCGGCCGGCAACGGCCCGGCAGATGTGCAGCCGGCGCCGTGACCCTCGGCTCGCAGGTCGGCGAATGCAATCGCCAGGCTTCTCCACTGTGTTTTCTCGAGCTTTTACCGCCGCATTTGTGCGCTCGATAGCGGGCGTTGCGGGATTTTCCCGATGAGTCAGCAGCGACGCCTATGACGCGTCCAGCAGGCGACCCAACGTGTGTATGCGTTGGCGGATAGTGATCATGACCAGCCGGGCCGCGCCCGCAACATCGCCTATTCCGCGCCGCCGGTCACCTCCCAGCCTGCGAGCTGGATACCCGCATGGCCGAAGGAAACGAGATATGCGTTTTACCATCAAACTTAAATTGGCACTGGCGTTCGGTCTGATGATCGTTCTCCTGTCCGTCACGGCCGGTTACGGCATCTACAGCCTTTCCCACCTCAACAGCGCTATCAGCGATCTTATCAGTGGGCCCGCCCAACGGTTGGAGAAGGCGCAGGCACTGAGCAATCTGCAGCTCAATATCGTCCGATCGCAGATGAACATGGCGACGGCCGAAAATGCCGAGGACGTCGCGAAGCAGATCGAGGCAAGTGACGCCGACAGGGCCAAGTTCGCCGATATGCGTCAGTGGCTGGAAGAGAATTCGCCGGGAGACGTCAGCAAGGCATGGCGCGATCTCAGCGTTCTCGAAAAGCGTCTCTACGCGATCGACGACCACATCCATGCGCTTGCCAAGGCTGGCAATGGTGCGGAGGCCGTTCGCGTGGCGACGACAGACGGTCGTGCCATCGTCGATGAGATCGAAAAGGTGATCGAGGCCCGTGTCGGCGCAAGCCGGGACGCGATGGCTCAAGCGGATACTGACACCGACGTGCAGTACATCACTACGCGCAATTTCATCATCGGGCTTGCTGCGGCTGCCCTGCTGATCGCGATCGTCGCTGCGCTTTGGATCGCGCTCGGCATCAGCAACGGTCTGAACAAAATCAAGACGGTGGTCTCAGGGGTGGCGATCGGTGATCTCAACCAGGATATCGAGATCAAGTCGAACGACGAGATCAAGGATCTGGTCGATACGATCAACATCATGACCGGCAACCTGCGCAACACGGCAGACATCGCATCGCAGATTTCGAACGGCGATCTCACCGTCTCGCCGAAGCCGCTGTCCGACAAGGATACGCTCGGCATGGCGCTGGAGCAGATGGTGGAGCGCCTGCGTGGCGTGGTCGCCGATGCGATCGCCGCCGCCGAGAATGTCTCCGCCGGCAGCCAGGAACTCTCGGCCAGCTCCGAGCAGGTCTCGCAGGGCGCCACCGAACAGGCGGCGTCTGCCGAAGAAGCCTCTGCCTCGATGGAAGAGATGGCTGCCAACATCAAGCAGAACGCCGACAATGCGGCCCAGACCGAGAAGATCGCCCGCCAGTCCGCCAAGGATGCCGAGGCTTCCGGCGACGCGGTAAGCCGTGCCGTCAACGCCATGCGCACGATCGCCGAGAAGATCGGCATCGTCCAGGAAATCGCCCGCCAGACCGACCTGCTGGCGCTCAACGCCGCTGTTGAGGCAGCGCGTGCCGGCGAGCATGGCAAGGGCTTCGCGGTCGTCGCTTCGGAAGTGCGCAAGCTTGCGGAGCGCAGCCAGTCGGCCGCAGCGGAGATCGGCGCCATGTCCGGCGATACGGTGAAGGCCGCGCAGGAAGCCGGCGACATGCTGGGCCGTCTGGTGCCGGATATTCGCAAGACGGCGGAACTGGTCTCCGAGATCAGCGCCGCCTGCCGCGAGCAGGATATCGGCGCCTCGCAGATCAACGAGGCGATCCAGCAGCTCGACAAGGTGACGCAGCAGAATGCCGGCGCATCGGAAGAAATGTCGGCGACGTCCGAAGAACTGGCGAGCCAGGCGGAAGAACTGCAGACGTCGATCGCCTTCTTCAAGGTCGACATGGCTGGCAATCGCGACAGCCGCAAGCCGGCGGCGCGCGTCAGCGTCCGCAGCCCGGCTCCGGCTTCGGGCGCTCGCAAGCCGGCCGGCAAGGCCGCGGCCAATTCGGTCTCGGGACAGCAGGCGCGCGCCAAGGGCTTCGCACTCGACATGGCAATGGGCGGCCCGGATGACGGCGACGCCGATTTTAGGGAAAGCGCATAATATGGCACCGGTCTCTCTGGAAGCGCAGTTCGTCACCTTCAGTCTCGGCGAGGAAATCTTCGCCGTGCCTGTCGAGGTGGTTCGCGAAATTCTCGACTATGCGGAAGCCTTCAAGATTCCGAATGGTCCCGATTATCTCCTCGGCCTGCGCGACGTGCGCGGGCAGGGGGTGCCGACCATCGACCTGAGGCTGAAGCTCGGCATGTCGAAGACGGTACCGACGCCGCATACGCGGGTTCTGGTTCTCGACATTCCCATGGAGAGCCGCATCCTGACGCTCGGCCTCGTTGCCGACCGGGTCTACGAGGTCACGCCGTTCCGGCACGACCAGATCGAGGCGGCGCCTGATATCGGCGTGCGCTGGCGCTCCGACTACATCTCCGGCGTGGTGCGCCGGGATGGCGGCTTCGTCGTCATCGTCGATCTCGCGCGACTGTTGTCGCGCGAGGATGCCTCGGCCCTGCAGTCGGCGGCCTGAGTAACGCGGCCGGAGGAGAGCGATCCATGAGTATGGCAGCTGTTGAAACCCAGATGGTGGGCGACAGGATCAGCAAGCGGAATTTCGAGAAGCTTGCGCAGTTCATCTACGACTACAGCGGCATCAAGATGCCGTCGACGAAACTGACGATGCTGGAGGGAAGGCTTCGCCGGCGGTTGCGGGCGACCAACCACGCCACGTTCGACGGTTATTGCGACTTCCTGTTTCACGAGGATGGGCTGGAGCAGGAGACGGTCTATCTGATCGATGCGGTGACGACCAACAAGACCGACTTCTTTCGTGAAGCCAGGCATTTCGAATACATGCAGCAGGTGGCGCTTCCCGCTCTTGCCGGCAACGGCGTGCGGACCATCCGCACCTGGAGTTCGGCCTGCTCGACCGGTGCGGAACCCTATACGATGGCGATGGTGCTGGAAGAATTCACAGCCGACCGGCGCGATCTCAACTACAGCATCCTCGCCACCGATCTCAGCACCGATGTGCTGGCGACGGCGCGGCGTGGCATTTATGCTGATGACATGATCCATCCGGTGCCGCGCGACCTGCAGCGCAAATACGTGATGGTCGCCAAGAAGGCCGACCGCCGCGAGGTCCGGATCTCGGCGGCGCTGCGCAGCCGGGTCGGTTTCGCCAGGATGAACTTGATGGACGAGAGCTATCCGGTGGGCGAGGGGATGCACATGATCTTCTGCCGCAACGTGCTGATCTACTTCGACAAGCCGACCCAATCGGCTGTGCTGAAGCGGCTTTGCGCGCGGCTGCTGCCGGGCGGCTACATGTTCATCGGCCATTCCGAATCCATTACCGGCATAGACCTGCCCCTGAAGCAGGTTTCCAATACCGTGTTCCAGCGCATCTAGGTAAGACAGCATATGGGCAAGAAAATCCGGGTTCTCGTCATCGACGATTCCGCCAGCGTGCGCCAGACGCTCGTTCGCGTGCTGCAGGAGGATCCTGATATCGAGGTCATGGGGGTGGCGACCGATCCCTTCATGGCAGCGAAGAAGATCCAGGAAGAAATTCCCGATGTCATCACGCTCGATGTCGAGATGCCGCGCATGGACGGGATCACCTTTCTGCGCAAGCTGATGTCGCAGCGGCCGATCCCCGTCGTCATGTGCTCGTCGCTGACGGAGGCGGGGTCGGAAACGCTGATGCAAGCGCTGGAGGCCGGAGCCGTCGACGTGATCCTGAAATCGAAGATCGGCGCGGCCGACAGCCTCGCCGACGATGCCGTGCGGATTCGCGAGGCGGTAAAGAGCGCCTCGCATGCTCGTCTTGGCAATACCCGGCGGCAGATGAGCACGCTGCGCCCCGGCATGGAAGCGCCGGCGCAGAAGCTGACGGCCGATGCAATGCTGCCGCCGCCGACCGGCCGTGCCATGGCGAAGACGACGGAGATGGTGGTCTGCGTCGGTGCTTCCACCGGTGGCACCGAGGCATTGCGGGAGTTTCTGGAGGCGCTGCCGGCCAATGCGCCGGGCATCGTCATCGTCCAGCACATGCCGGAGAAGTTCACGGCAGCTTTTGCCAAAAGGCTGAACAGCCTGTGCGAAGTCGAGGTCAAGGAAGCGGTGCATGGCGATCCCGTTCTGCGCGGTCACGTGCTGATTGCGCCCGGCGACAGCCACATGCTGCTGGAGCGGCAGGGCGCGCGCTACCACGTGTCGGTCAAGAGCGGACCGCTGGTCTCGCGCCATCGCCCGTCGGTCGACGTGCTGTTTCGCTCGGCGGCACGCGCGGCGGGATCGAACGCCATGGGCATCATCATGACCGGCATGGGCGACGACGGCGCCAAGGGGATGCTGGAGATGCACCAGGCCGGCGCCTACACGGTGGCGCAGGACGAGGCGACGTCCGTCGTCTTCGGCATGCCGAAAGAGGCGATTGCCAAGGGTGGGGTCGACCGCATCCTGCCGCTGGAGCAGATTGCCCGCGAGGTGCTGATCACGCAGCAGAAGTTCTGACGGGGAGGCAGGCGGCGCGCACGCATCTCGTTTCCAGGCGCTGGCGGACGGGCGATACGCACGACCTTGAGCAGCGCTCTTGAAATTTCCGCCGTTTTGTGGTCTTGAAGCCGCCAATCTTTATAGAGCGCTGCTTTCCTCGGTGATCAGGGACCTTCCCCGCCCTGACAGCGCCTTCTGTTTACCGTTCAAGGAAAAGTGCCACATGGCTCGTTCAGCTCTTCTCAATGTCATGGTTCAGGCTGCCATCAAGGCAGGAAAATCGCTGGGGCGTGATTTCGGCGAAGTGCAGAACCTGCAGGTTTCGGTCAAGGGACCGGGCGATTTCGTCACCATCGCCGACCGGAAGGCGGAGAAGCTGGTCAAGGAGGAACTGCTGAAGGCCCGTCCGACCTATGGCTTCCTCGGCGAGGAAAGCGAAGAGATCAAGGGCACCGACGGCGCGCATCGCTGGATCGTCGATCCGCTCGACGGTACCACCAACTTCCTGCACGGCATTCCGATGTTCGCCGTCTCGATCGCGCTCGAGCGCAACAACGAGATCGTCGCCGGCGTGATCTTCAACCCTGCGACCGATGAGCTCTACACCGCCGAGCGCGGTGGCGGCGCCTTCCTCAACGACCGCCGCCTGCGCGTCGGCGCCCGCCGCGTGCTGTCGGACTCGGTCGTCGCCTGCGGCGTTCCGCATCTCGGCCGCGGCAACCACGGCAAGTTCCTGGTCGAGCTGCGCCATGTGATGGGCGAAGTCGCCGGTGTGCGCCGCATGGGCTCGGCCTCGCTCGATCTCGCTTATGTCGCCGCCGGCCGTTTCGACGGCTTCTGGGAAACCGGCCTGTCGGCCTGGGACATCGCGGCCGGCATCATCCTGATCCGCGAAGCCGGCGGGTATGTCAGCGATTGGGACGGCACCACCTCGATGCTGGAAACCGGCGGCGTCGTTGCCGGCAACGAGCATATCCAGAAGGCCTTGCTCGAGGTTGCAAAGCGTCCCGTACCCTCCCGGTAAATCGCTGTTGTAAAGACACGGGTTTTCTGTCCGGCGTACTTCAATTCGGCACAATGATGTTCTAGTCTTCGGCGGCGATAAAGCCGGAGGCTGCGGATTCTATGGAAAATGTGAATGTGGCGGAGTTCGGTTCGACCGAAAAAACCACGGAAAATTACAGCTATAAGCTATCCAGCCCGATGCCGTTCCTGTGGACGATGGTGCTGTTCCTCGTCATCGTCGGGTTCATTGCCGCCATCCTGTTTCGCCAGGCGCAAACCGCATTCATGCACAATCCGGGGCTGAACGGCCTTATTCTCGGCGTGCTCGGCATCGGCATCATCCTGGTGTTCAGCCATGTGCTGGCGCTGCGGCCCGAGGTGCGCTGGTTCAACTCGTTCCGCGCGGCCGGCAACGCCGACAAGGTCAACCGCAATCCGAAGCTCTTGGCGCCGATGCGCACGCTGATCGGCAGCCGCAAGGCATCGGCCGCCGGGATCTCGACCACGGCCTTCCGCTCCATTCTCGATTCGATCGCCAGCCGGCTGGACGAATCCCGCGACGTGTCGCGCTATCTCATCGGGCTCCTGGTATTCCTGGGCCTGCTCGGCACCTTCTGGGGCCTGATCGGCACGATCGGCTCGATCAGCTCGGTCATCCAGTCGCTCGATGCCGGCACCAACGGCTCCTCCGATGTCCTGACATCGCTCAAGGAAGGACTGTCGCAGCCGCTGTCCGGCATGGGCCAGGCGTTCTCCTCGTCGCTGCTCGGTCTCTCCGGCTCGCTGATCCTCGGCTTCCTCGACCTGCAGGCCGGCCGCGCGCAGAACCGCTTTTATACCGAACTCGAGAACTGGCTGTCGTCGGTGACGGATGTCGGCTCCGATCTCGCGGCGCCCGTTCTCGACGGCAAGGGCAGCGTGTCGCCGGAGGAAATCCGGGCGCTGTCGGAATACATGCACAAGGTTGCTGAAGAAGGTGGCGGCAATCAGCGCTCCGTCGCGGCCATGGCCAATCTCGCCGAGGGCATCCAGGGGCTGGTCAAGAACATGCGCAACGAGCAGCAGATGCTGCGTGACTGGATCGAGGCGCAGCAGGACGAGGCGAAGGCCATGCGACGCACGCTCGACCGGCTGGCCGAGCGGATCGGCGCGCAGGAGAAGCATGCCGCGACCGAACGCACGCAACGCATGCCGCAGACCGAGAAAAGCGAGGGCAAGTAAGCCATGGCTCTTGCCCGCAACCGTCGCCGCGAACGCACGGTGGACTACTGGCCAGGCTTCGTCGATGCGCTGTCGACGCTGCTGATCGCGGTGATGTTCCTGCTGACGGTGTTCGTCGTCGGGCAGTTCATCCTCAGCCGCGAAATTTCGGGCCGCGACGAGGTGATGAGCCGGCTGAACAGC
Source organism: Hyphomicrobiales bacterium (assembly GCA_900472625.1). Classification (GTDB taxonomy): domain Bacteria; phylum Pseudomonadota; class Alphaproteobacteria; order Rhizobiales; family Rhizobiaceae; genus Rhizobium. Next base: position 86,598 of record UCIT01000012.1, read on the forward strand.
CAGATCAACGAGCTGACGCAACTGCTGGCGCTCGAAAAGGGCAGCAAGCAGGATCTCGAGGACAGCGTCGCCAACCTGCAGGCGTCGCTGGCGACGGCCGAGGGTGAGCGCTCGCGGCTTCAGTCGCTTTTGTCTGCCGGGGCCGGCGGGCAGGATGCGGCGCAGCAGCGGATCGGATCGCTGACCAAGGAACTCGACGACCAAAAGCAGATGAGCGACCGGGCGATGAGCCAGGTGGAACTGCTGAACCAGCAAATCGCCGCACTGCGCAACCAGATCGCCGCCATCGAAGTGGCGCTGCAGGCGTCCGAGCAGAAAGACCAGAGTTCACAGACGAAGATCGCCGATCTCGGCCGACGCCTCAACGTGGCGCTGGCTGCCCGCGTGCAGGAGCTCAATCGCTACCGCTCGGACTTCTTCGGCCGCCTGCGCGAAATCCTCTCGGACCGCGAGAATATCCGCATCGTCGGCGACCGCTTCGTATTCCAGTCGGAAGTGCTGTTCCCCTCGGGCGGTGCCGATCTCAATCCGGATGGACAGACCGAGATGGGCAAGCTCGCCGCGGCGCTGCTCGACGTCGCCAAGGAAATCCCACCGGAGATCAACTGGGTGCTACGCGTCGACGGTCACACCGACAACGTGCCGCTGGCCGGCACCGGCCGATATGGCGACAACTGGCAGCTCTCGTCAGCGCGCGCGATTTCGGTGGTCAAGTTCCTGATCTCGCAGGGCGTGCCGGCCGACCGCCTGGTGGCGGCAGGCTTCGGTGAGTTTCAGCCCATCGCGCCGGGCGATACGCCGGAGGCGCGGGCGACGAACCGACGGATCGAGTTGAAGCTGACGGAGAAGTGACGGGTGAGGGGAGAGGCCTTTGCCTGCGATCCCTTGGATAAGCAAAAGGCGGCACCCGAAAGTGCCGCCTTTTGTCGTCTCAGGCTTCTGCGGCCTTCGTCGTGTCGTCGACGGTCGCGCCGGGAGAGTTCTTCTTGATGGATTCGATGGCGCTCAGCGCCGAAGCCTTGGCCTTGTAGCCTTCGGATCCGAACATGGATTCGCCGTTCGGCGCCTTGAAGCGAAAACGAAACTCGCCGGCCTTGTCCTTATAAACTTCGAACTTATACATCGATTTTTCTCCCGGAATCAGGATGTTGCTGAAATCTGCAAGCACAGCCTAAAACAAAAAATGCAACTATTCCATCCGGATATTTCGGGCTCTTTGGCTGGCCTGTAGCTGGGCGCGGCCGACGGGAGGCCGTCAGGCTGCAGCGTCCGAGGTATCGCGTGTCGCGGCCGAGGAAATGGCGGCCTTGAAATCCTCGATGGCCTTCAGTGCCGCGTCTTTCGATTGGAATGCGGCTGATGCAAACAGGACCTCTCCTGATGAACTTCTAAACTCGAAACGAAAGCTGTTCTCGGTGTCGCTCGAAATCACGAAAGCGTAATCATCACGTACCGCCTGCTTCGACCCGATTTTCTCGAACATATGCGTCTTGCCGGTCGAAAGGTCGAACGCGGTCAGATCGGCATGGTCCACGAAATTCTCGGCCTCTTGATCGGAGGCGAACTGCGGAAGCGGCTTAAGGCTTTTGCTTTTCATAGTGCGTCACTTCTCTTGCGTGCATGTATCGCGCGCTGATAGGCCGGAGCAAGGATACATCGTTTTTGATGCGTAGGCAAAAGACGACGAAGACATGGCGACCGCTCGCATCCTTGCCGATGGCGCGCATTCTCGTTTCGATCGCTGGATCGAACGGGTCGTCGAGCAGGTTGACGGGCTGATCGAAGACGGATTCGATCAATGCTTTCGTCAGGCCGTGCTTTCCGCATTTCGGCCAGTTGCCATCGTCCCAATCGAAGTCATGAAACCGCATTTTTCGCGCCCACAGCGATTGGGCACGAGACTATTGTGGCCTTGTTTGAATTGCAACCTTCAGTGTGCGGCGGTTGCCGCGGCCACAATCTCCTCGGCGCCTGCATCAAACTGCAACCGCGCCAGCTTGGCGTAGATGCCGCCGTGGCGGATCAGGCTCTGGTGGGTGCCTTCCTCGACGACGCGGCCCTGGTCGAGCACCAGGATGCGGTCGGCCTTCAGCACGGTCGCCAGGCGGTGGGCGATGATCAGCGTGGTGCGGCCGTCCATCAGGCCGTCGAGCGCGCGCTGCACCAGGGTCTCGCTCTCGGCGTCGAGCGCGGAGGTGGCTTCGTCGAGCAGCAGCACCGGGGCGTTCTTGAGGATGGCGCGGGCAATGGCGATGCGCTGGCGCTGGCCACCCGAGAGCATGATGCCGCGTTCGCCGACTTCGGTGTCGTAGCCCTTGTCGAGCCTGGCGATGAACTCATCGGCCTGGGCGGCGACGGCGGCGGCGCGGACCTCGTCGCGGCTGGCGCCGGGGCGGCCGAAAGCGATGTTGGCATGGATCGAGGCAGCGAAGATGGTGACGTCTTGCGGGACGATCGCCATGCGCTCGCGCAGCCGGTCCGGATCGACGGTGCGGGCATCGACGCCATCGATGGCGACAGTGCCCTGCTGCGGGTCGTAGAAGCGCAGCAGCAGCGAGAAGATCGTGGTCTTGCCTGCGCCCGAGGGGCCGACGATGGCAACGGTCTCGCCCGGCTTTATGGCGAAGTTCAGGCCGTGCAGCGCCGAGGTGCCGGGGCGCGAGGGGTAGGCGAAGTGGACGTCGGTGAATTCGACGCGGCCGAAGCTCGGGTCGGGGAGGGCGGCCGGGTTGGCGGGCGCCGATATCGGCGAGACCTCGTCGAGCAGTTCGGTGAGCCGGTCGGCTGCGCCGGCGGCCTGCGAGAGCTCTCCCCAGACTTCCGACAGCGCGCCGAGCGAGCCGGCGGCGATCACCGAGTAGAGCAGGAACTGGCCAAGCGTGCCGGCGGACAGCGTGCCTTCGAGCACATTGTGGGCGCCGACCCAAAGCACGGCGACGACGCTGCCGAAGATCAGGGTGATGGCGATGCCCGTCAGCAGCGAGCGCGAGCGGATGGCGGCGCGGGCGGCGCTGTAGGCGGTCTCAACGGCAGCGCCGTAGCGGTCGGCGGCCGCGGTTTCGCCGCCGAAGGCCTGAACGGTGCGGGTGGCCGATATGGTCTCGTTTGCGAAGGCGGAAGCTTCTGCCAGCGTATCCTGCGCGGCGCGTGAGCGCTTGCGCACCGAGCGGCCGAAGGCGACGAGCGGGAAGACGATCAGCGGGATGGCAGCGAGCACGAGGCTGGCAAGCTTCGGCGAGGTGACGACCATCATGCCGATGGCGCCGAGACACAGGATCATGTTGCGCAGCGCCACCGAGGCGGTGGCGCCGACGGCGGACTTGATCTGCGTGGTGTCGGCCGTCAGGCGCGAGACGATCTCGCCGGACTGGTTGACGTCGAAGAAGGAGGCGGAAAGCCGCGTCACGTGGGCGAAGACGTCGCGGCGGAGATCCGAGACGATACGCTCGCCGAGCGTGATGACGAAATAGTAGCGCATGGCGCTGGCGAGCGCGAGCACCACGGCCATCACCATCAGCATGACGAAGTAGCTGTTGATGAAGCGGCCGTCGGAGTGGCTGAAGCCATGGTCGATCATGCGGCGCACGGCGAGCGGCAAGGCGAGCGAGGTGATTGCCGCCAGCGCCAGCGCGATGACGGCGCCGGTAACCAGGCCGCGATAGCGCATCACGTAGGGCGTCAATCGACCGAGAGGCTTCAGCGAGCGGGACTTTTTCTTCTCGGTCTGCGATGCGTCTGTCAATTCACTCTCCGGTGGCCCTCAACACCGTGCAACACGGCCGATGGCTCTTGTTATCCTGAAGGCCTTCATGTATAGGCACCGCATCCTAATGGGAAGCCGTAGCCAGTAGCGACTGCGGCTTCATTTATTCAATCGGTCCTCTTGTCGCAACGTGGTGCGTCAAATTGGACGTGACATCGCAGGAAGATTGTTATGAAGGCTGATATCCATCCCGACTACCACACGATCAAGGTTGTCATGACCGACGGCACCGAATACGAAACCCGCTCGACCTGGGGTTCGGAAGGCGCTGTCATGAACCTCGAAATCGATTCCAAGTCGCACCCGGCCTGGACCGGCGGCAACCAGCAGCTCATGGATCGCGGCGGCCGCGTTTCCAAGTTCAACAAGCGTTTCGGCGGCCTCGGCCTCTAATCGCTGTTGTTGTACTGATTTCGAAGAGCCCTGCGAAAGCGGGGCTTTTTTGCGTTTGGGATTTGCTCGTTCCGAAGGCCAACCATCGGCTGAGTTCCACACAACAAAAAACCGGCCGTGCAGGGAACACGGCCGGTTTTTCGTTTTACTTCGACTTGGATCAGTTGTTGCCGAACGCCGTCTGCAGCAGGCTGAGCTGGGCCTGGACGCTGTTCTGGTTGTCGGGGACGATCGGTGCTTCGTTCGGGCGATAGATTTCGCGGTCGAGCAAGGCAACGCGGTTCTGCAGGCGCAGCGAGCGTTCGATCAGGTCGCGGAAGGCTTCCGGCAGGTCACCCCAGCCCGGTGCATTGCGATCGACATTGAAGCCGTCGAGGCGAACCTTGTTCTTTTCGGCCAGAACCTGATCGCGTGACATTTCGCCATTGTTGACGGCGCGCTGCAGGAGGAGCCAGGAGGCCATCTGCATCAGGCGGGTGGTGAGGCGCATCGATTCAGCGGCGTAGAGCACCGATGCCATGCGCGGAAGAACCTTCGATGCGGTGCGGCCATTGCCATCCAGATAGGCGGCGGTCTCTTCGACCAGCGACATGCCTTCCGAGTACAATGTCTTAAACTGCGACGATGCGGCAGCGCGTCCGGCAAAACTGATCGTGTTCAATCCAAGCTCTGACATTTAGTAAGTCCCTGTTGCACGCATCACTTATTGTTCAGGTAACGCAGGCAGATGAGAAAAAGTTTCATCAGCCCGCTTTAATGACTTTAAAGATGGTAGCTTTAGCCCAATTGCGCAAGGCGTTTCTTAATAAAGGGTTAACTTCCACAGTTTCGTGGATTTCATCCCCAGCCAAGGCAAAAAAGGAGAGCCGCAAAAGCGGCTCTCAAGGTAAAACAGGGAGAAAAATCAGACCAATTCACCGCATGGGAAACTGTCTGAAATCCGGAGCAAGTCCGGATGCCTAAAGTAATACCTTAGAAAGCTTAACGTCTCATTAAGTCTGTGCCGAATTAACACTTGCATCGCCGCTATAAATGAAAACCGGCACACCGGGCGCTCACGACTTGAAGAGATTTTCTGCAGCCTTCCTTCCCGATGCCTTGCGCTGCGCCTCGGCCTCGATGCGGGAAATTTCGGCTTTCAGCATGTCGATGCGCGATGTCAGCTCGTCCACCGACATCATCGACAGATCCATGCCGATCTCGTGATTCGGCTTCTTCTGCGGGCGGTCGTCGTCAACGAAGCTCATCTGCCATCCTCCGTCGTGGTTCAGCTGTATTTCAGGGCGGCGTCATCCTGCTGTTGCTGCTGTTCGGCCGCCTTGGCTGGGTTGCGGTCGGCCAGCGACATGCTCTCCGGCGTCATCATCTGCGAGGTCGCTGTCGGCAGCGTGGTGTAGGCGTCGCGGTCGCCAGCGGGAATGGCGGCGCGCACGCGGCTGCGCATGATGGCGTAGACGGTGATCAGCACATGGGCGAAGGCTGTGACCAGGAACAGCGCGTGCGGGCTGGCGACGGACATGACTGGTCCGCCGATGGTCGGGCCGATAATGGTACCGATGCCGTAGAGCAGCAGCAGCCCGCCGGAGACCTTCACGAAGTCCTCGGACGAGGCGTAGTCGTTGGCATGGGCGACGGCGATCGGATAGAGCGTGTTGGCGACGGCGCCGTAAAGCACGACGAGGCTGATGATGAAGACCGGCGACGACGGATGCAGCACGGCCAGCATCAGCCCGGCAAAAGCGGCGACTGCCGACATGGCGGCCAGCACGTAGCGACGGTCGATCCTGTCGGACAGGCGGCCGGCGGGAAGTTGCATGACCGCGCCGGCGAAGATGGTCGAGCTCATCATGATGGCGATCGAGGTGTCAGACAGACCGGCACCGGCGCCGAAGACGGCACCGAGCGTGCCGTAGGCGCCGTTGGCGATGCCGACCAGCAGGATGCCGAGGCAGGAGACCGGCGAGTTGCGATAAAGCGCCTTGAGGTCGAGCTTGACGGCTTTAAGCGGCTGCGGCGAGGCTGCAGTCGATAGCAGAGTCGGCAGCATGGCGATGCAGTAGAAGATGCCGCAGATCATGAAGAGCACGGGGGTGCGGACATCTTCCAGCGGAATCATCATCTGGCCGGCGACGACGCCGATCAGGGTGATGGCGATATAGAGCGAGAAGATCGCGCCGCGGCTTTCATTCGTCGCCCGCTCGTTCAGCCAGCTTTCGATGATCATCGAGGTGCCGGCCGTCGAGAAGCCGGTGACGGCGCGCAGCAGTACCCACCAGACCGGGTGGACGGCGATGCCGCTGACCAGCGCTATGATGGCGATGATCGAGATGAAGCCGGAGAAGGCGCGGACATGACCGACGCGGCTGACCATCTTCGGCGCCACCAGGCAGCCGATGACGAAGCCGGCGGCCCAGGAGGTGCCGAGCAAGCCGAGCGTGGTGGTGGCATAGCCTTCGAGATTGCCGCGGACCGGGAGGAGAATGCCCTGCAGGCCATTGCCCATGAACAGGAAGAGCGTGCCGAACAGCAGTGCGGCGACGGACAACAGGTTTCTCTTCATAATTCCCCCAGGCTACGCAACATGCATATGAAACGACATATGGCGGCAGGCCGCGCCGCCCAGTGTGTAGAGTGTTGATTGTGCTCCCGAATGCCTTTACGGCATGTTTATAGGCAGTCGTTGCGCGAAATAATGTCGGTCCTGTGACGTCGACAACATCAGGAAAAATAAAGACATGACGAAGCTGATCGCGCTGCTGCTCATCCTGGCGATGATCGTCCACGTGATCAAGCCGCTGGGGCTGCCGGGGCTCCGGAAACGGGCGGACTTCTGGAAGATCGCGCTGTTTGCGTTCGCGATCTGGGCGGTGGCGCTGCTGGGGCGGGATCTGTTTTTGTGAGGCTGTGGTGTGAGGGGCAGGCTGCTTGGCGACAGCTGCGGACTCAATCGTTCCGCGGCAGCCAGGCAAAGAGTTGCCGACCGCCGCAGAACCAAGTTGAAATATAAACCGCTCTGGCCGTGTCAGGCTTATATGGACGACGCGAAGCGCTCCGCCGTCTTTGCCACGCGCTGGCCATAGGCGCGGGCCGTTTCGAGATCGCCGGACGACATTTCGCTTGGTGCAGCGTCGGCGTCCGACTGGCCCATCGGTCCGATATAGGAACCCATGCGGTTCGCATCGTCCCGCTGGGATGCCTTCACGTTCGCAGGTTTGACGCCGAGGCTGACCCACACGCCCCCATGCTGCCCGGCGAGCAGGACGAAATATTGCAACGTGTTCAGCTTGTCGCCATTCAGGCTCGCGCTGTTGGTGAAGCCACCGAAGACCTTGTCCCGCCACTTGTCGGAGAACCATGGCTTCGAGGAGGCATCTGCGAACTTCTTAAACTGCCAGCTGGGGCCACCCATGTAGGTCGGTGAGCCGAAGATGATGGCATCGGCAGCGTCCAGCGCTGCCCATCCTTCGTCCGAGAGGTTGCCCTCGGCATCGATGGCATGGAGCGCTGCACGGGCGCCTTCGGCGACAGCCTCCGCCATGCGCTGGGTATGACCGTAGCCGGAGTGATAGACGACAACGGTGCTTGGGGTGGGATTCAATGAGGTCATGACTGGCTCCTTTGGCCGTGGTTGTTCGCCTCGCCGAAGGGAGATCGGCGTGGGTCGCATTCGCGTAAGAGGGTGCTGGCGTTCGACGGGGCGTCCGACGCTCAGAAATGGGTGCTTGCCGCAACAATCAGCAGCAGCAGGAACAGCACCGGCGGCGGGATGTGGCGGAAGTTTCGCGCACGAAGGACGGAGACAATGGCGGCGATCATGACGAAGGCCCCAAGCGCAGCGCCGATGTAGAAGGTTGCCGGCACCAGTAGGAGACCGGTCGTCGCCAACTCCATAGCTGCCGTGATCCAGCACCACCATGAGGGAAACCCATAACGCTTGAAATCGTCGCGGATCGACTTGGCGCCGGAGGCGTTGACAGCACCGCCGATAAAGAAGGCCGTTGCGGCCAGCCAGGTCGCGGCGCCGGAAACTGTTGTTAGAAGAGGCATTGAAAGGATCTCGTTGTTCCAGTGGCTGCGGAAATTATCGTCGTTAAAATATATAGCAATGCTATATTGTCAACTGTTGCCTTGAAAATTGTTTGTCGCTATGACTTTTGTCGAGAAAAGGGGATCGAATGGGGATCAGTGAACGCAAGGAACGGGAAAGAGGCGAGCGCGAGCGTCGCATCGTCGGTGCGGCAAGAATGCTCGCTGAGCGAGACGGTTGGGCGTCCGTTACCGTGCGTCGGCTTGCTCAGGAAATCGAATACAGCCAGCCGGTTCTTTACGCCCATTTCGAGAATCGGGACACAATCGTCGGCGCAGTAGCGTTGCAAGGCTTCGGAGAGTTGGGACCGGCGCTCCGGGCGTCGGTGCGCCCTGCCGCCACTCCGGCAGAAGCGATGGAAGATGTCGCAATCGCTTATCTGGCGTTCGCGTTCGAACGGCCTGCGCTATACGAGGCCATGTTCACCCTTCCGACCGGGCTTCGTTTCGCAAAGTCCGACACGCCACAAGTCCTGCGGGAGACGTTCGGATCCATGCTGGTGGTCGTCGAGCCGTTCTGCGATGACGCGGAGCTTGGAACGGAAACCTTCTGGGCGGCCCTGCATGGTCTGGCGGAACTTGAGCGTCACGGCAGGATCAGGGCGGCCTGCCGCGAACAGCGTGTGAGACAAGTCGTCTCGATGTTTTCGGCTAAGGTCGCCCGGTAACTAGCCCACCATCGCCGCAACGTCGCATGTTTGTTATCCTTCACGCGCCTCCGTCAGCACCTGATCTCTCCGCGCATCACCTCCACGCAGGCCCCCGAAATCGTCACATCGGTCACAACCCCGTTCGTCTTCACCACATCGACGCCAATCACGCTACGGCGACCCATTTCAACGCCCTGTTCGATGGTCAGCGAGACGCGCATATCCGTCTCCGGTTCAAGCGAGACGAGATAGGCGGCAAGGGCGGCGGAGGCGCTGCCGGTGGCCGGATCTTCGGGGACGTTGTCGAGCGGTGCGAACATGCGGGCGCGGATGGTCCATGGAGCCTCCGGCCTCCTGACGTAGACGAACAGTGCAAAGTCGAGATTGCCCTCCTGCGTCGCGCTTGCGGCGTCCTGGAAATGGGTGAGGTTGGGGCGGGCGAGTGCCAGCGCATCGAGGTCGGTCAGTTCTGCGACCACGAAGCCGAGGCCGACGGAGGCCGTGAGCGGGCGGTGGACGCGGGTGCTGACCATCGCGGCGTCGATCGAGATGCAGCGGGCGACGGTGTCTTCGGGAATCTCGCGGCCGATCGCTAACGGGCCGGGTGCGCGGATCGCGGCGGAGAGCACGCGGTCGCCGCCACGCTTGAGTTCGACGGTGACGATCCCGGCCTTTTCCTCGAAGCGCAGGCTATCGCCGACCGTCTTGCCGAAGACCTCGCCGCGCATGCCGAGCACATAGGCGGTGCCGACATTGGGGTGGCCGGCGAAGGGAACTTCCATGGTGGGGGTGAAGATGCGGACGCGGGCGGTGTTGTCGGGATCGTGCGGCGGGAGCACGAAGGTGACTTCGGAATAGCCGAATTCGGCCGCGATGTTCTGCATGTCGGCGTCGGTCAGGCCGCGCGCATCGGCCATCACGGCCAGCGGGTTTCCCTCGAAGCGGTTTGTGGTGAAGACATCGACGGTGATGAAGGAAACGGTGGTCATGGGTTCTCCGGCAGGGTGCTTTCGCCGCCACACTGGCGGGTCGCAGGGTCCGCCGATAGGCGCAAACTTGTACCGGTGACAATCGTCGGGGGGGGGCTGGCGTCGGGTGGTGTCTGGACGGTGCGCGGGCGGGCGCGATGGGCTGGCCGTTCGCTTGCGGCCCTGCGGCTATCCGGCAGATTTGCAGCCAATTGATTGTGTTCGCGTGATCACATCCTCGGCACGGTGGCCGAGGATGTTGGCATGGTGACGGTCAGGGCTCGCCGGGCGCCGTTTCGACACGGCCCCGGCTCCGCGCCCGCCTTGGCCGCATCAGGCCTTGTTCACGCTGGCGGCGTAGATCTGGTCGATCGTTTCGGCCAGGCTGGCGTCGAACTCAGCGTCGCTCATGGTGACGCGCAGGTTTTCCGTCAGTGCGCGGGAGAAGCTTGCGATCATGCCATGGTTGTGGCTGAGCTTTTCGCAGGCATCGGCGCGGCTGTAGCCACCGGACAGGGCGACAACCCGCACGACCGATTTATGGGCCACCAGAGGCGCGTAGAAATCGGCGACCGTCGGGAGCGTCAGTTTCAGCACGACGGTTTCGCCTGATGGAAGCAGGTCGAGCTGCTTGGCGATCTCGTCGCGAAGAATGGCTTCGGCCTCCGTCTTCGTCGGGCTCTTGATGGAGACCTCGGGCTCGACGATCGGAACGAGGCCGCTGCCGATGATCTGGCGTGCCACCTCGAACTGCTGCTTTACGACGGCTCCGATGCCCGTCCTGTCGGCGCCTGATATCACCGAGCGCATCTTGGTGCCGAAGATTCCCTTATCGCGGCCGCGCGCCAGCAGCGTGTCCAGATCGGGCATCGGCTTCAACAGCTGGACGCCGTTTTCTTCGGGAAGGAGACCCTTGTCGACCTTGAGAAGCGGCACGACGCCGCGCTTTTCCCAGAGATAGGACGGAACAGCCTGACCATCGACCTCGCCGTCCATGGTCCGCTCGAACAGGATGGCGGCGATGATCTTTTCGCCAGTAAAGGCGGGCGCGCTCATGATACGGACGCGCATGGCGTGCATCAGGCGGAACATGTCCTCGTCACCCTGGTAATCGGTATCGGCAATGCCGTAGAGGCGCAACGCTCCGGGTGTCGAACCACCGCTCTGGTCCAGCGCTGCAATGAATCCTGGCGCCGAGCTGATCTTGTTCAACATCTTTGCGTCTACCATAGGTCATTCCTTCCCTCAGACCGGCGCCTCGCGCGCGCGGATTTTCTTCTACTAAAAATCGATCGGTAACGCCCAATCAATCAGCGGATCGACATGCCGCAAGACGTTCGCTCATATTGATCTCCGCATCACGAAAAAACTGCGTTTTGATAAATATAGGTCGGCGATAGCAGAAGTCCGTAGCGACTAAAATGGTAGGAAAAATCTTTAAAACGTTTGAAATTATCTAAATCGTTTGAATTTTCGGGCAAATGCTCAGATGGTAAACAAAAGACCGCGAGGCTTGCGCCACGCGGTCTATCTACATGTAAAACTTGTCAAAATCCGCTCGCGCGAATTCCTTGGCTGCTTACTTGGCCTTGGTCAAAACCTCGACACCCGGCAGCACCTTGCCCTCCATCCATTCCAGGAAAGCGCCGCCTGCGGTCGAGACGTAGGTGAAATCGTCGGAGACGCCGGCGTGGTTCAGCGCCGACACCGTGTCGCCGCCGCCGGCGACCGAGGTCAGCTTGCCGGCCTTGGTGCGCTCGGCTGCGAATTGTGCCGCGGCAACGGTCGCCTTGTCGAAGGGCTCAATCTCGAAGGCGCCGAGCGGCCCGTTCCAGACCAGCGTGTTGGCACGCTCGATCCACGCCTTGACTGATTCGATCGACTTCGGTCCGACGTCGAGCATCATGGCATCGTCGGGGATGGCATCGATGGCGACCACTTCGTTGGCGGCACCGGCCTTGAATTCGCGGGCGACGACGCCGTCTTCGGGCAGAACGATGGCACAGCCTGCCGTTGCCGCCTCGATCATGATCTGGCGAGCGGTGTCGGCGAGATCATGCTCGCAGAGCGACTTGCCGACGCTGGTGCCGCGGGCGGCGATGAAGGTGTTGGCCATGCCGCCGCCGATGACGAGCGCGTCGACCTTCTTCACGAGGTTCATGAGTAGGTCGATCTTGGTGGAGACCTTGGCGCCGCCGACGATGGCAACGACGGGACGGACCGGCACGCCGAGGCCCTTTTCCAGGGCTTCAAGCTCGGCCTGCATGGTGCGGCCGGCATAGGCCGGGAGATGGCGGGCAAGACCCTCGGTCGAGGCGTGGGCGCGGTGGGCGGCGGAGAAAGCGTCGTTGACGTAGATATCGCCGTTGGCGACCAGCGCCTTGACGAAATCAGGATCGTTCTTTTCCTCGCCCTTGTGGAAGCGGGTGTTCTCAAGCAGCAGGATGTCGCCATCCTTCATGGCGGAGACAGCGCCGGCTGCGGCTTCACCGATAACATCGGTCGCCGTTGCTACCGGATGGCCCAAGACCTTCTCAACGGAAGGGGCAATCAGCGACAGCGACAGGTCGGGCGAGGGGCCATCCTTGGGGCGGCCGAAATGGGCGAGCAGGATAACCTTGGCGCCCTTCTTGGAAAGTTCCAGGATCGTCGGGGCCACACGCTCGATGCGGGTCACGTCGGTGACCTTGCCGTCTTTTACCGGGACATTGAGGTCGACGCGAACGAGAACGCGCTTTCCGGCAATGTCGTTAAGGTCGTCGAGGGTCTTGAAGGAAGGCATGGAAAAATCCGTTCGTTTATCGCCTGAAAAGATGCGGGGACCATAGCAAGGATCATCGTTGACGCAAGGCGTTCAGCGCGGGTTTTCATCACCTTTCGCCCCTGAAGCGGTGGCCGCGGCTTCCTTGCGTTTGCGGCCCTTGAACCGGTCGTGCACGCGGTCGATGATATCGCGCATGTTGATGAAGATCGGCAGCGTCACCGCCGGCTCGACGGCCTCCAGCGACATGCCGACGGAGCTGATATGATCGTGATCGTCGAGATCGCGGACGATGAGGATTATCGAGCCGAGACGTACCCGATCGGCATATTCCGCCTTGCCCCCAAGGCGCTGTCGCATCAGCTCCGATATCGTCAGGCCCTTCTCGTTTTCGTTGAGCAGGCCGGGGCCGTATGCGGCGTCGAGGTCGGTCGCCGGGCGGCTGGGCGACAACGCGAAGGCACCGAAGAAATCGGCATCGTCTTCCTCGACCGGCACGCGGCTGGCAAACAGCTTGTCGAGCAGACGCGAATAGGACGGTATGATGAAGAGGTAGACGAGGTCGTTCTCGCGCAGCCGGCCGGCATACTGGTAGCGCATCGATTTGCCGTCGCGAATGACCAGCGATGGCGTCGCCCAGCGCGGGATGCGCTCGCCGCGCAGGATCGGGCTGTCCTTGATGACGCGGTAGGACAGCAGTTCGTGATTGGCGGCGCCCGGCAGATCGACCTCGACCTTGTCGACGGCGCCCATGCGCGGCGGAATGATCAGGCCGAGCTTCTTGGCGACCGGCTTGATGGTCCAGCCCTGCAACAGCAGCGATACGAGCACGATAATGAAGGCGGTGTTGAAATAGACCTGGCCGTTCTCCAGGCCGCCCAGGATCGGCATAATGGCGAGCAGGATCGAGACGGCGCCGCGCAGGCCGACCCAGGCGACGAAGCCGATCTCCTGCTGGGTGTAGTCATAGGGCAGCAGCGACAGCCAGATCGCCAGCGGCCGGGCGATGAAGATCAGGAACAGGGCGAGTAGCACAGCGGGAATGGCGATCTCGCCGAATTGCGACGGCGTGGCCAGCAGGCCGAGCACCAGGAACATGATGATCTGCGCCAGCCACGTCATGCCGTCCTGAAAACGCTTGATCGAAGCATAGCCGGGCAGCTTGCGGTTTCCGGCGTAGATGCCGGCGACGTAGACAGCGAGGAAGCCACTGCCGCCGACCGTGCCGGTGGCAGAGAAGACCAGCAGTGCCAGCGCCAGCACGAAGATCGGCGTCAGTCCGCGATCGGTTTCCAGCTTGCCGACGATCAGCACGATCATCATGCCGCCAAGCAGGCCGAGAATGACGCCGAGGCCCATCTGCTGCACGAACATGGCGAGCATGCCGATGTTGATGCCGTGATAGCGCTCGCCCGACGCGAGAACTTCGACGAGCGCGATGGTCAGGAAGATCGCCATCGGGTCGTTGGTGCCGGATTCGACCTCCAGCGTCGAGCGTACCTTGTCACGGATGTTGATGCCGCCGATGCGCAGCAGGAAGAACACGGCGGCGGCGTCGGTGGAGGCAACGATGGAGCCGAGCAGCATGCCTTCGAGCCAGGTGAAATTGAGCAGCCACATGGCGGCGACGGCAAACAGCGCCGCCGTCATCAGCACGCCGACCGAAGCCAGCGTTATCGACGGGACGGCGGCCAGCTTGAAGGCCTGTACCGGCGTGCCGAAGCCGGAATCGAACAGGATGATCGCGAGCGCGATCGAACCAAGGATATAGGCGAGGTAGTTGTTGGTGAACTCGATGCCAAGGCCGTCGCTGCCGGCGAGCAGGCCGATGCCGAGAAAGAGAAGCAGAAGCGGAGCGCCGAAGCGGAAGGCGAGCAGACTGGAGAAGGCAGCAAGAAGCACGAGCGCCGTCGATACCAGTACGACGATATAGAATGCTTCCATGCCCTAGCCCCTTTATGCAAAATCATCGCTGCGGGCGCCCCCCGTCGGCCACAGCTGTCTTAAAATCGTTGTCTCGACTCTCCCGAAGTCCCGGTCCGCTCGATGCCCTTCCAGGGGGCAGAAATCCTGCACGCGGGGAGCCCGAAGGTCTATCCCGGCGCTTTGCGGCGTCATGCTGCTGGGTGTCTGCCTGATGGCAAATCGGGGAACGGGTCGATTGCGAGCCTACCCGAAGTGTAGGATCAAATCAGGCAGGAACAGGGCAGAAAATGCCGCCCTGTCCTTTTCTTGAACATTCGTCCGATCGTACGCGCCGGAATGTCCGCCATGCAGCAAAAACCGCGTCAAATACGGAAATATCGACAGGCGCGCGGCATGCGGCATTACGCCTCGTCGTCGCTGTCGTCTTCTTCGCCGTCGGAAATCGGGATCAGGAACACCACGAACTCGTCGTCGATCGTACGGTCGGGATCGTCGTCGAATTCATAGGCGTGCTCAACCTCGCTTGCCTCTTCCGAGGTCGCCTTGCGCAGGGTGAGCGGCACAACGCCGTCCCAGACCGCCTTGCCCTCCGACTGCAGGGTCGTCAGATCCTCGCGGAAGTCGTCCGCCTCGAAGAAATGCTTGGCGTCTTCCGCATTCTCCGAACGGAAGCTGGCAATGGCGTTTCCGCCGACTTCAATTGTAAAATAGTCCATCGAATTCTCTTTCGCTTCTCGGTCGCCTGATTTGCATCCGACAGTACGGTGATCGGCAGTCTCGCGCCAGTGCTATACTGCGCATGTCGTTATCGCGGGCCCATGAGACGGGAGGATGACGCCAGCAACGGCTGGCCCTTGGCGATCTGCTTGGAACCGCGGCCGCCGACGAGGCTGAGGCTCAGAACGCCGGCGATCATGACGAGAACAATGGCCATCATCAGGATTTTCATGGGTCTGTCCGCCAGCTGTTGATGCGGCATGTTCCATACGGCCATGCCGGGGAGATAGACCAGATTTTGCGCGTTTTGCCGGATGCGATCAAGTCCGGGCGATCCGCCATCGGCGTCGCAGGCTGCGAGGGTCTTCAAAAGAAAAGCGGCCCGGTTTCCCGAGCCGCCTTGCGTAACTCTATTCGCGAAGATCTCAGATGGTCTTGGCGAAGGCGACAGCCGTGTCGGACATGCGGCTGGAGAAGCCCCACTCGTTGTCGTACCAGCTCAGCACGCGAACGAACTTGCCTTCGAGAACCTTTGTCTGGTCGCTGGCGAAGATCGAAGAGTGGCTGTCGTGGTTGAAGTCGCGGGAAACCAGCGGCTCGTCGGTGTAGCCGAGGATGCCCTTGAGCTTGCCGTTGGCGGCAGCCTTTATGGCCTCGTTGATCTCGGCGACCGTGGTGTCGCGCTTCGCGACGAACTTGAAGTCGACGACCGAGACGTTCGGGGTCGGAACGCGGATCGAGGTGCCGTCGAGCTTACCCTTGAGGTGCGGGAGCACGAGGCCGACAGCCTTGGCAGCGCCGGTCGAGGTCGGGATCATGGACAGGGCTGCGGCGCGGGCGCGGTACAGGTCCTTGTGCATGGTGTCGAGCGTCGGCTGGTCGCCGGTGTAGGAGTGGATCGTGGTCATGAAGCCATGATCGATGCCGATCAGGTCGTCGAGAACCTTGACGACCGGCACGAGGCAGTTGGTGGTGCACGATGCGTTAGAGATGACCAGATGTTCCTTGGTCAGCTGATCGTGGTTGACGCCGAAGACGACGGTCAGGTCGGCACCGTCGGCAGGCGCCGAAACGATGACGCGCTTGGCGCCGGCCGTCAGGTGAAGAGCGGCCTTGTCGCGTGCGGTGAAGATGCCGGTGCATTCCATCGCGATGTCGACGCCGAGTTCCTTGTGCGGCAGGGTGGCCGGATCCTTGATCGCGGTGACCTTGATCGGCTTGCCGCCACCGACGGTGATGGTGTCGCCTTCAACCTTGACCTCAGCCGGGAACTTGCCGTGGATCGAATCGTAGCGCAGCAGATGGGCGTTGGTTTCGACAGGGCCGAGGTCGTTGATCGCGACGACTTCGATGTCGGTGCGGCCGGATTCGACGATGGCGCGGAGAACGTTGCGGCCGATGCGGCCGAAGCCGTTGATGGCAACCTTAACAGTCATGTGTTTCACTCCCGATAAGTAGGGCTTGCGTTATATGGAATGAGGAGCGCCCGGAGGCGCTCCTTGATCAAATCAAAGCTTGGCTTCCGCAGCGGCAACCACGGCTTCGGTGGTGATGCCGAACTGCTTGAAGACTTCCTTGGCAGGACCGGAAGCGCCGAAGCCCTTCATGCCGACGAAGGTACCTTCCGGTCCGATGAATGCATCCCAGCCTTCGCGAACGGCGGCTTCCACGGCGATCTTGATCGGCGACTTGCCGATGACTTCGGCACGGTAAGCGTCCGGCTGTTCGAAGAACAGTTCGGTCGACGGAACCGAGACGACGCGGACGGAGACGCCCTTGCCTTCAAGAATCACACGGGCGGCAAGCGCGAGTTCGACTTCGGAACCCGAAGCGAAGATCGTCACCTTGGCGTCGGCATTGCCTGCCAGCGTGTAGGCGCCCTGTTCGCACAGGTTCTTCTCGCTGTACTCGGTGCGGGCCGGCGTCAGGTTCTGGCGGGTCAGCGCCAGGCCGGACGGACGATCCTTGGTCTTCATGGCGATCTGCCAGCACTCGGCGGTTTCGGTCGCATCGGCCGGGCGGAACATCATCAGGTTCGGGATGGCGCGCAGCGAGGCCATCTGCTCGACCGGCTGGTGGGTCGGGCCGTCTTCACCGACGCCGATCGAGTCATGCGTCAGGACGTGGATGACGCGGATGCCCATCAGCGAAGCGAGGCGGATCGGCGGACGGCAATAATCCGAGAAGATCATGAAGCCGCCGGCGTAAGGAATCAGGCCGCCGTGCAGCGTGATGCCGTTCATGGCAGACGCCATGCCGTGCTCGCGGATGCCCCAGTGCATGTAACGACCGGCGAAATCCGTCGGCGTGATCGAATGCATCTGGCTGGTCTTGGTGTTGTTCGACGGCGTCAGGTCGGCGGAGCCGCCCAGCGTTTCCGGCACGAAGCCGTTGATGACCTCGAGCGCATCTTCCGATGCCTTGCGGGTGGCGACCGTCGGCTTGGTCTCGGCGAGCTTCTTCTTGTAGTCGCTGATGGCGGCATCGAAACCAGCAGGCAGGTCACCGGCGAAGCGGCGATCGAACTCGGCCTTGGAAGCAGCCTTTTCCAGACGGCCTTCCCATGCCTTGACGGCGTCGGCCGAGCGGGTGCCGGCGGCGCGCCAATCGGACAGAACGTCGTTGGGGATGACGAAGGGTTCGTATTCCCAGTTCAGCGCCTTGCGGGTAGCCGCGATTTCCTCGGCACCAAGCGGCGAACCGTGAACCTTGTGGCTGCCCTGCTTGTTCGGCGCGCCGAAGCCGATCACCGTCTTGCAGGCGATGAAGGTCGGCTTGTCGGACTTATGGGCTTCTTCGATCGCGGCTGCAATCGCCGCCTGATCGTGGCCGTCGACTTCGATCGTGTGCCAGTGCACGGCCTTGAAGCGCATGATCTGGTCTGTGGAGTCGGACAGGGACACGGCACCATCGATGGTGATCGAGTTGTTGTCCCAGAAGAGGATGAGCTTGTTCAGCTTCAGGTGGCCGGCAAGCGCGATGGCTTCATGGCTGATGCCTTCCATCAGGCAGCCGTCGCCGTTGATCACATAGGTGTAGTGATCCTGCAGGTCGGCGCCGAATTCGTCGCGCAGCTTGCGTTCGGCGATCGCCATGCCGACGGCATTGGCAATACCCTGGCCGAGCGGGCCGGTGGTGGTTTCGATGCCGGTGGCATGGCCGTATTCCGGATGGCCGGCGGTCTTGGAGCCGAGCTGGCGGAACTGCTTCAGGTCGTCGACCGTCATGTCCGGGTAGCCGGTCAGATAGAGCAGCGAGTAGAGCAGCATCGAGCCGTGGCCGGCCGACAGCACGAAGCGGTCACGATCCGGCCAATGCGGCTTCGTCGGGTCGAACTTCAGATACTTGGAGAACAGGACGGTGGCGACGTCGGCCATACCCATCGGCATGCCCGGATGGCCGGAATTCGCCTTCTCGACTGCATCCATTGCGAGGAAACGGATCGCATTTGCCATCCGGTCGTGTTGTTCAGGAGAAATCATCGCTATTCCGCTTGTTCCGGGTGTCGGGGGATGGCCTCAAGCCTGCGGAGACCATCAATGAGAGCGGGTGCACAAATAGCAGTTGGGGCGGCCAAGTCAACAAATCGAAGCCCTAATAGAGACCGGCAAATGTCGATTTTTGACATTTGACCAACGATTTTAACAAAAGTTGACAGCCGTGTGACGATCGTGTGGCGGGCGCATTGATTTCGGTCATCCACAGATAAGGCTGCCTGCCGCCCAGTAGGCTTTATTGACGGGCCGTTGGCGAGCTGCCTATCCTTCCCGAAACATCGCGTCGGCTGTCATTGCCGATTCGCGGGTCTTGGCGGGGAACCGGAAGAGACATGACATCCACTGGAAACAGTATCGACGCGGCGCTTGCCGAGCTCAGGCAGGCGATCTCGGGTCTCGACAACGCCGTCGACGCGCGGCTCGACCGCCAGCGTGAGACCGGCGAGATCGAGGGCGAGGTGCGGCGCGTGCACGCGGATCGCTCGAAGCTGGCGCAGGAACTCGACCAGGCGGAGTTCCGCGCGAACCGGCTGGAAGAGGTCAACCGCGAGGTCTCGCGGCGGCTGGTGACGGCGATGGAGACGATCCGCGCGGTTCTCGACCGCTGATCAAGGAAGTGACGACATGGCGCAGGTAACGGTAACGATCGACGGCAAGGCCTATCGCATGGCCTGCGAGGAGGGGCAGGAAGACCACCTGACCGATCTCGCCACCCGTTTCGACCGCTATGTCGGCCATCTCAAGGACCAGTTCGGCGAAATCGGCGATCTCAGGATCACCGTCATGGCCGGCATCATGATCATGGACGAGATTTCCGAACTGACTCGGCGCGTCGCCAGCCTCGAAGGCGAGCTTCAAAGTCTGCGCAGCAACCGCGACACGGTGCTGGAAGCGACGAGCCGGACGGAAGAGAGCATCGCGGCGGCGATCGTCGAGGTCAGCGGCCAGCTGCGGGGGATTACCGACAAGCTGAACGGCCGGACCCCGGCGCCGCTGAACTGATCGGCTTCAATTAAATCGCCGACCAGCGCGCCAGCCTCTGGCGCCCGTCATCGATCAGCCTTATATACCTGACTGCGATCTGCGCCTCTCGACAGGAACCACAATCCCTGGGGCCATACTCGATCCAAAGGGAGCTGTCCCTGGCCAGGCCCGTGGGCTTGGACATATGGCGCCCACCTACGTTTGTAGGCACCCAGGATCGTAAACATCCACCGGTTGCCGCGGATCGCACTATCTTTTTTTTGATTGATCCCGATGGCTTCAGTAGCCTGTCGCTACAGGCGTTCAGTCCACGCTGCCCAGGTGATGTCTCACCCATTTCGTTTCCTCCGAGGCGGTGCGTCCGAAGTGCCGTTTGAAGTCGCGGCTGAATTGCGCTGGACTTGCATAGCCGACGGATGCGGCGATGTCTGCAATCGTCGTGCTCTGCCGCGCGATCATCAGCCTCGCTTCGTGAAGGCGCAGCGCCTTGACGTATTGCATCGGACTGCTGCCGGTCAGGCCCTTGAAGTGAACGTGGTAGGAGGGAACGCTCATGCCTGCCTCCCTTGCGAGAGCGTCCACCGAGATTTCCGATCCGTAATTGTCCCGTAGCCAGGTCAGGCTGTGGATCAGGTTTGCGGCTGATCCCCTTTGCCGCAGGGCAGCGATCATCGCGCCGCCTTGCGGACCGATTAGCACCCGGTAGTGCAGTTCGCGCAAGATATCATCACCAAGCACGGCGACTTCGGCGGGCCGGCCGAGTGCGGTCAGAAGGCGCAAAAGCACGTCTTCGATATCGGGCGCCATCCTGCTGGACACCAGGCCTCGAGGTTTGTCACTTGCCAGTTCCGCATGCGTCTCCAATTGCACGGCGATCTCGCTCGCCATCTGCATGTCGAATTCGACATAGACGGCGATCAGTGGTCGTTCGGGGCTGGCGACGGACTCCATGCGGAACGGGACGGGCACAGAGACAGCCAGATAGTGGTCCTCGTCGTAGAGAAAGATGTCGCCGTCGAGGAGTCCCTGCTTGCGCCCCTGCAGCACGAACACGGCGCCTGGATTGTAAAGCACGGGGATGTCCTGAAGCACCGCCTCGTTGCGGAGAATGCGGACGCCGCGGAGTGCGGTCGGATTGTATCCGTGGCGCGGCGCAAGCCTTGCTGCAAGCTCGGCGAGAGGGTGGCGTTTCAATCTCACGGATGAGTCGTTGATAGGATTTGGCAAGACAATCATAGAATTCGCAATCGATGGCCGGTAGCGTCCATACTATCTGTCAACTCCATCAGATTTCAAGGAGTTTACAGATCATGCCGAACAAGACCTTCTTCGTCACGGGCGCGAATTCCGGCTTCGGCCTTGCCATTGCCGCGGCCGCTGTTCAGGCGGGCCATACGGTGATCGGCACAGTGCGGTCGGAGGCGTCGCGCGCGGTGCTGGCGAAAGCCGTGCCGGAGGTCCAGGCGGTGTTGTGCGACGTCACGGCATTCGACCGCATCCCAGATGTCGTGCGACAAGCCGAGGAGGATCACGGACCTGTCGATGTGCTGATCAACAATGCCGGTTACGGTCACGAAGGCATACTGGAGGAGTCGCCGATCGAGGAGATGCGGCGGCAGTTTGATGTGAACGTGTTCGGCGCTGTCGCCGTCGCCAAGGCATTTCTTCCCCGCTTTCGCGAGCGGCGTCATGGATTCATCGTCAATGTCACCTCGATGGGCGGGATGATCACCATGCCCGGCATCGCATATTACTGCGGCAGCAAGTTCGCGCTTCAAGGGATATCGGAGGTCATGCGCTCGGAGATGGCGCCGTTCGGCGTCCACGTCATGACGCTTTGCCCGGGGTCGTTCCGCACGGATTGGGCGGGGCGGTCGATGGTGCGAACGGAGCGGTCGATTGCGGACTACGATGCTCTCTTCGATCCGATCCGCGAAGCCCGGCAGGCGGTCAGCGGCAGGCAGCTGGGCGATCCCGACAAGCTGGCCGCCGCCGTGCTGACTCTGGTCGAATCCGACAATCCCCCGACGCAACTTCTGCTCGGCAGCGATGCGGCGAAGCATGTATCGGCCAGGATCGAGCGTCTCCAGCAGGAGCTGGAGACCTGGAAGTCCCTTACTCTGTCAACCGATGGCTGATGGCGCCTTGGTGTCTCGGCTGCCGTCCGTTACTCGGCGCCCTCTTTCGTCATGCAGCTCATCAGGTCGGTGAAGGCCGCTTCGGTGCCGACGAGGGGTAGCTTGACGGTGGTGCCGTTGGCGGTGACCGTCAGTTCCGAGCCCGTGGTCAGCGCCGTCACCGAGTCCGCTGCGTTCGGCACGTCGATCGTCACGGTGTGGTCGGTATCGGCGGTCGAGGCGAACTCGGTTTCCGCACCGCCGTCGACCGACCATGTGCCCTTCACCTGGTCGCCCTTGGCGATGGTGAACGTATCGCTGTTGGCGAACAAGGCGAGCTTGTCGCCGACGGCGAGGTAGCCGATGCCGGACTGGGTGTTCTGCGCGAGGCAGCCGATGAAGCTGTCGCCGTCCTTCATCGGGGTAATCGCGAAATCGGCGGCGTGGGCCGAAACGGACGAGAGCAGGGCGGTCAGCGTGGCGGCTGCAATAAAGGTCTTGGTCAATGGTCTGTTCCTTGTTGCGCGGATGATCTCCGCGTCGGCTTCCTGTCAGCCCGGAGACGGCAGCGTAGTGGCGTATCGGGCGGCCGATGACAATGTGGGCGCCCGCTGTTTCCGGCCCAAGATCAAACCATTCTTGGGCTGGCGACTGCGGCCATGAAGCGGGCGCGAGCGGTTCGGGGGACGTATGCAGCGCGTGCACGCAGCCGAAATTCAATCGGAGCAATGCGCCCCTGTCGGCATGTTTGCGCCAGCCGGTCATTAAAACGGTTAAATATCCTTTAAACGATGCGAGCGGTTGCGAATCAACGAAATGACAGCCGTGCATTGGCGGCAACATCCCTAAGCACCTGAAACGTTTACGGCTTTTAAAAGAGCAAAAATATTGAGCAGCATCATTCAAGCTATGCGTCTCGCGCATTGGTGTCCTGATGCTTCAGCGCTGGTAGAGATCAGCCCGTATGCGTATATTCACATCAACAGAGAGACACGGGCAGCAAACACGCTGCCAAGCACTGGCAAGCCCTAGGAAAGGGGATCATCATGAACGTAGCACGCTCTTTCAATAACTGGCGCAAGTACCGTCAGACGGTTTCTGAACTCGGCCGCATGTCCAACCGCGCTTTGCATGACCTCGGTATCGACCGTGGCGACATCCAGCGCGTTGCCCGCGACGCTACCCGCTAAATCTTGATTGCTGCTTCCTTTAAGCAGCAGACGCATTCAACGCCCGTTGCTCCCGCAGCGGGCGTTTTGCGTTCCGGGGGCAGTTACGCCTCATTATAACGCACGGTTTTGCTTGCGAAGCGCCGGATGCTGGCGATATGGCAGTGGCCATGTTCGCACTCACCCGCCTCGAAACAATCGAGCAGATAGTCAAGAAGAGCCGGTTTCGCGCGGTTGCCGCGCCCGTTGCCAGCGAGGACGAGGCGCGGGCGTTTCTGGCGGCGCATGGCGATCCCGATGCCAATCACAATTGCTGGGCCTGGCGGATCGGCCAGAGCTATCGCTTCAACGACGACGGAGAGCCGAGCGGCACGGCGGGCAAGCCGATCCTCCAGGCGATCGACGGGCAGTCGCTCGACAATGTCGCTGTTGTCGTCACCCGCTGGTTCGGCGGCGTGCTGCTGGGGACCGGCGGGCTGATCCGCGCCTATGGCGGTTCGGCAGCGATGTGCCTGCGGGCGGCAGTGCTGGTCGAGCTGGTCGCGACGGTCGAGGCGGTGATCGTTGTCGGCTTCTCCGATCTGGCGCTGGTCAAGGCGCGGCTGGCGGCGCTGCCCGGCGTGCGGATCGTCAGCGAGATCTTCGTGGAAGTGGGGGCCGAATTGACGCTCGCGGTGCCGGAGGCGCTGGCGGTGGATGCGGCGCAGATGCTCGGCGATGCGACCAGCGGGCGCGTGGTTCTTGCACTGCAGCAATGAGCCGCACCCGGCGACCCTGGTTTGCAGTTGACGAAATCAAGAATTTTTCTGCCGCCGATTCGGCCGGAATGCCCTGTGATCCGGCGGTTCTTGCGTCGCTGTCGAAAGCTTGCGTTGACCTTCCCGCGAATGTGACGGAGACTTTGCTTGCTTGCTGCAGCGCGAGTGATAGTTATTCGCGAATAATATCGATTAGATTCTCAGTTCTCAGGAGATTATGAGATGCAGCTTGGCATGGTTGGCTTGGGCCGGATGGGCAGCTACATGGTCCAGCGCTTGATGCGCGATGGCCATGAGTGCGTTGTCTATGACGCAAAGACCGAAAGCGTAAACGATCTGGTCGGCAAGGGTGCCGTCGGCAGCGGTTCGCTGGAAGAGTTCGTGTCGAAGCTTTCGCGCCCGCGCGCCATTTGGTTGATGCTGCCGGCCGCGATCACCGACAAGGTGATTGCCCAGATCACACCGCTGCTCGATAGCGACGACATCATCATCGATGGCGGCAACTCCTACTATCACGACGACATCCGCCGCGGCGGCGAGCTGATCGCCAAGGGCCTGCACTATGTCGACGTCGGCACCAGCGGTGGCGTGTTCGGTCTTGAGCGCGGCTATTGCCTGATGATCGGCGGCGAGAAGGCGATCGTGGAATCGCTGTCTCCGATCTTCGCATCGCTGGCACCCGGTGTCGGCGACGTCGCACCGTCGGCGCATCGCAGCCCGGCTGCCGGCAGCACCGCCGAGCACGGCTACCTGCATTGCGGCCCGCATGGCGCCGGCCACTTCGTCAAGATGGTCCACAACGGCATCGAATACGGCCTGATGGCTGCCTATGCCGAAGGCCTCAACATCCTGAAGCGCGCCAATATCGGCGCCGCCACACATGAAGTCGATGCCGAGACCGCGCCGCTGGCGCATCCCGAGCACTACCAGTACGACTTCAACCTGCAGGACGTCACGGAAGTGTGGCGCCGCGGCAGCGTCATCACCTCGTGGCTGCTCGACCTGACCTCGGACGCGCTGCATGCCGATCCGGCGCTTGGCGCCTATGCCGGTCGCGTCTCGGACTCCGGCGAAGGCCGCTGGACGATCATGGCTGCCATCGACGAGAGCGTTCCCACGCCGGTGCTCAGCGCCGCGCTCTATGGCCGCTTCACCTCGCGCGACAACGACGAATTCGCCAACAAGGTGCTGTCGGCGATGCGCGCAGGCTTCGGCGGTCACGTCGAGAAGCCGAAAGAGTAAACCATTCCGCTGGAATGATCATGAAGCCCGCGCAGCCGCACGCTGCGCGGGCTTTTCTTTAGCGTACAGCCATATATGGTGAGCTGAATACCGGAGGGGCTGGCGATGGGTCTGGGGTTTGGCGCGCGCATTCGAATGTGGTTTCTGCCGCTGGCAGCCGCCCTGATGGCGATGGCGTGGGGCGCTGCTGCGCAGACGCCGGCAGCTGCTCCAGCGGCGCAGACGTCAACAACCGCTCCAGCAGCGCAGACACCGCTAACCGCGCCGGCTGCGCAGACATTGGCGCCGCCGCCTGCCGAAGTGCGGCAGATGCTGCAGCTGATGGAAAACCCTCAGGTCAAGCAGTGGATGACAACGCAGATGCAGGCGGCACCCAGTGCGGCCGGTGACATGTCCGCCGACCAGATGTCGGTTCTGTCGAGCCTGCTTGCGCATGCGCGGGCGCATTTCAACCTTGTCTCCGATGCCGCCATGACCCTGCCGACCGAGGTCGAAAGCGCATCTGAGATCGTCGAGCGCGATGTCAGCCCGAAAGGCTGGGCGTTCGTCACGCTCGAGCTTCTCGTGCTGTTTCTCGCCGGCCCGGTGGCCGAAATGCTGTTCCGGGTGATCGTGCCGAAGCCGCGGATCCGCAAGGCGGATGGCGAAACCGTCACCGTCGCGCATCACGCCGCCGCCAACCTCATCTACCGTCTCGTGCCGGCGCTGGTGTTCGGTGTCGCGACGCTGGTGCCGCTGGTCATCTTCAACTGGCCGCCGATCAGCCAGTCGCTGGCGATCGCAGTTGCCATCGCGCTGATCGTGGCGCGCTTCACCATCTCGTTCGGCCGGTTGCTCGTGGCGCTGGTGACGCTGCCAAGAATCGGCGGGGAGCGCGACGTGTCGCGCGCGACGGCGCTGTTCTGGTTCCGCCGGACCTCGGTTTTCGTCATCTACTTCGTATTCGGCTGGGTGCTGATCCAGCTCATGCTGCCGCTCGGCTTTTCCGGCGGCTCGCGCTACCTCGTCGGCTATACGCTCGGTCTCGGGCTGCTGGCGATCGCCACCGAGGCCGTCTGGTCGCGGCCAATCGAGGATGGTCGGAAAAGCACGACGGCGTCGTGGCTGCTGACGATTTATTTCGTGGCGCTGTGGCTGCTGTGGGTGGCCGGGTTCAACCTGATCCTTTGGGTCGGCATTTATCTGGTGCTCCTGCCGCGGACGCTCAGGGTTGCCACGCTTGCGGTGCGGGCGCTGCATCAGGCGGAGGCGGGGTTTCTCGCCAAGCGCCGGATCGCCACCGTTCTGCTCGATCGTGGCGTGCGGGCGGTGATCATCACCATCGCGGCCGTTTGGCTCGGCCGCATTCTCGGATTCGCCGCCGACCGGATGGCGGCGGGAGATACGATGGTCGACCGGATCGTGCGCGGCTCGATCGGCGGTATCGTCATTCTGCTGGCTGCGGATCTGCTCTGGCATCTGGCGCGTGCCTATATCAACGGACGTCTGGAGGATTCGCCGCTCGATAGTGCCGGCAGCGACGAGGAGAGGGCACGGCGCGCACGGCTGCAGACGCTGCTGCCGATCTTCCGCAACATCCTGGCGGTGGTCATTGCCGTGATTGCGGTGCTCATGGTGTTGTCCGGTCTCGGGGTGGAGATCGGGCCGCTGATTGCCGGCGCCGGCGTGGTCGGCGTTGCCGTCGGCTTCGGGGCGCAGACGATCGTCAAGGACGTCATCAGCGGCATGTTCTATCTGTGGGACGATGCCTTCCGGGTCGGCGAATACATCGAAAGCGGCAGCCACAAGGGCGTCGTCGAGGCGTTCAGCCTGCGGTCGGTGCGGCTGCGGCATCATCGCGGACCACTCACCACCGTGCCTTTCGGTGAACTCGGTGCGGTGAAGAACCTCAACCGCGACTGGACGATCGACAAGATCACGCTGAACGTCACCTACGACACCGATCTGGTGCTCGCCAAGAAGGTGGTCAAGCAGATCGGCCAGCAGCTGCTCGACAATCCAGACTACGCGCCACATATCATCGAGACGCTGAAGATGAAGGGCGTCGAGCAGTTCGGCGAATTCGCCATCGTCATCCGGCTGGCGATGATGACCAAGCCCGGTGAGCAGTTCGTGATCCGCCGCAACGCGCTGGCGATGATCCGCACCGCCTTCAAGGAAAACGGCATCGAGTTCGCCGTGCCGACGCTGCAGGTTTCCAGCGAGACGCATAACGCCGATGCGGGTGCTGCCGCGGCACGCTACGCCGCTCAGAAGCACGGCTCGGGTGCGGAACCGGAGGTATAGGGAGCAGGCAAAGCGCTCGCTTGGGTGCCGGCCGGCGGTTCATCGTCGACGTTACTAAAATGCAATGCGCAAAGCTTGGCCGATGCGCCAAAAATGCCCCAATTGAAGAAGAAGCAGGCGACGATAAGCGGCGCTGGGGTAGCGTTGACATGTATTCGCGGGCTTGCGTCCAAGAACTTACATGCTGGTTATGTTAGATGTTCAAAACATGATTCCCGCTGATATGTAGGTTCACGACGGTAAACGATGTCGAAGCAGGCCGATTTGGATGAGATTGAAGTAACGGAAGAATCTGCCCTTCGCGGATTTTTCAGGCGATACCGTAACCATCTTGCAGCAGCGGCAACGCTTGCCGTGTTCTGCATGGTCGGGTTCGCCATCGAGCAACTGACCACCGAGGTACGCTACGACGACGTGGTGCAGGCGCTTGCCGATACCAAGGTCAGCTCGATCCTGCTGGCGCTGTTCTTCACGGCGTTGAGCTTCCTGGCGTTGGTGTTCTACGACGTCAACGCCATCGACTATGTCGGCAAGAAGCTGCCGTTCCCGCAGGTGGCGTTGACCGCGTTCGCCGCCTATGCCGTCGGCAACACTGCCGGGTTCGGTGCACTCAGCGGCGGCGCGATCCGTTACCGCGCCTATTCCAGGCTCGGCCTGACGCCTGAGGACATCGGGCGTGTCATCGCATTCGTCACCATCGCTTTCGGGCTCGGGCTGGCGGGCGTCGGCTCGATCGCGCTCCTGGCGATCGCCGATGAAATCGCGCCGCTGATCAATGTCAGCAGCTGGGTGCTGCGGTTGGTCGGTGGTTCCATCGTGCTGGTGCTGGCGGCCGGCGTCGTGCTAGGCCGCGGCGGTCGGTCGGTCAGCATCGGCCGCTTCTCGCTGCGGCTGCCGGATTCCGCCACCTGGTCGCGCCAGTTCCTGGTCGCCGCCTTCGATATCGCCGCATCAGCGACGGTGCTCTACGTGCTCCTGCCGCAGACGGCGATCAGCTGGCCGGTGTTTCTCGCCGTCTACGCGATTGCCGTCGGTCTCGGCGTGCTCAGCCACGTGCCGGCCGGCCTCGGCGTGTTCGAGACCGTGATCATCGCGGCGCTGGGCAGTGCGGTGAACATCGACGCGGTGCTCGGCTCGCTGGTGCTCTACCGGCTGATCTACCATGTCGTGCCGCTGCTGCTGGCGGTTCTGGCGGTCTCGGCAACCGAGTTGCGACGCTTCGCCGATCATCCCGTCGCCTCCGGCTTTCGCCGCATCGGCATCCGCCTGATGCCGCAGCTGCTGTCGACTTTGGCACTGCTGCTTGGCGTCATGCTGATCTTCTCAAGCGTCACGCCGACGCCGGATTCCAATCTCGAATTCCTCTCGAACTATCTGCCTCTGCCGATCGTCGAGGGTGCGCACTTCCTGTCCAGCCTTGCCGGGCTGGCGCTGGTGGTGGCCGCACGCGGTCTCGGCCAGCGGCTCGACGGCGCCTGGTGGATTTCGATCTTTTCGGCCGCGGCCGCGCTGACGCTGTCGCTGCTGAAGGCGGTGGCGCTGGTCGAGGCCAGCTTCCTCGGCTTCCTGATCTTCGGTCTGTTCGTCAGCCGCCGCCTGTTCCGTCGCCGCGCCTCGCTGCTCAACCAAACGCTGACAGCCTCGTGGCTGACGGCGATTGCGGTTGTCTGCGTCGGCGCCATCGTCATCCTGCTGTTCGTCTATCGCGACGTCGATTACAGCAACGAACTCTGGTGGCAGTTCGAATTTGCCGACGAGGCGCCGCGCGGGCTGCGCGCCGTGCTCGGCATTACCATCATCTCGACGGCCATCGCCATCTTCAGCCTGCTGCGGCCGGCCACCGGCAAGCCCGAGCCGGTGACCGAGGATGCGCTCGAGCGGGCGGTCGGCATCGTCGACAAGCAGCGTTATGCCGACGCCAATCTGGTGCGCATGGGCGACAAGAGCGTGATGTTCTCCGAGAAGGGCGATGCCTTCATCATGTATGGACGGCAGGGACGGTCCTGGATCGCGTTGTTCGATCCGGTCGGCGAGCGCAGCGCCATGCCGGAACTGGTCTGGCGTTTCGTCGAGACCGCGCGCGCGGCAGGCTGCCGTGCCGTGTTCTACCAGATCTCGCCGGCGCTGCTGTCGCATTGCGCCGACGCCGGGCTCAGGGCCTTCAAGCTCGGTGAGTTGGCGGTTTCCGATCTCTCGACCTTCGAGATGAAGGGCGGCAAATGGGCCAACCTGCGCCAGACCGCAAGCCGCGCCCAGCGCGACGGGCTGGAATTCGAGGTGATCGCGCCGGAGAACGTGCCTGGCGTGATGGCGGAGCTTGCCGCCGTTTCCAACGCCTGGCTGGCCGATCACAATGCCAAGGAGAAAGGTTTCTCGCTCGGCGCCTTCGAGACTGACTATATCGAGGCGCAGCCGGTCGGCATCCTCAAGCTCGGCGGCAAGATCGTCGCCTTCGCCAATATCCTGATCACCGGCGCCAAGGACGAGGGGACGATCGACCTGATGCGCTTCTCGCCGGATGCGCCGAAGGGTTCGATGGACTTCCTGTTCGTGCAGATCATGGAGTATCTGCGCAACGAGGGCTTCTCGCACTTCAACCTCGGCATGGCGCCGCTTTCGGGCATGTCGAAGCGCGAGGCAGCGCCGGTCTGGGACCGGATCGGCAGCACCGTGTTCGAGCACGGCGAGCGCTTCTACAACTTCAAGGGCCTGAGGGCCTTCAAATCCAAGTTTCATCCCCAGTGGCATCCGCGCTATCTTGCGGTGTCGGGGGGAGGCAATCCGATGATCGCTCTGATGGACGCTACGCTCCTGATCGGCGGCGGATTGAAAGGGGTCGTGAGGAAATGATGAAAAGATACCTTCTTGCCGCCGCCTGCGCGCTGTCGCTGGCCGTTCCCGCCGCAAGGGCTGCCGACGAGACGACGCAGACCTTCGAGACCGGGCTGATCCCGTCGCCACATATCTTCCTGCCACAGGGCGACGTGAAGGGCGCGGTGATGCTGATCTCCGAAGCGGCCGGCTGGGGCGACAACGAAAAGACGGAGGCCGACAAGCTGGTCGCCGAGGGGAGCGTCGTCATCGGCGTCGATTTCCCGTCCTATATCGACGCGCTCCGGAAATACGACGTCAGCGACAATGACGGCTGCATCTATCTGGTTTCCGATATCGAGTCTCTCAGCCAGCAGGTGCAGCGTGCCGCCGGCAACAGCCCCTACCATCTGCCCATCATTGCCGGCGTCGGCGAGGGCGGGGCGCTGGCGCTGGCGATCGCCGCGCAGACGCCCGATGCCACCATCGGCCAGACGCTGGCGATCGACCCGCTGGCCGGCATTCCGCTGACGCAGCAGCTCTGCACCCCGGCCAAGAAGCAGACCGTCGGTGACCGGATGATCTATGGCCTCAGCAACATCGCGCTGCCGGACCCCATCATCGCTGCCTTCACGTCGGCGGCCGACAAGGACGGGCGGGCGCATGTCGAAGCGCTGAAGAAGGCGCATCCCGATATCGATATCCGCGATTCCGAGGACGATGCGCAGACGACGCTCAGCGACACGCTGGACGATCTGATCGCCGCATCCGGAAGCGCCGACAATCCGCTCGGCCTGCCGCTGACCATTCTCGACGCCAAGCCTGCCTTCGACACGATGGCGGTGATCTATTCCGGCGACGGCGGCTGGCGCGACATCGACAAGGAGGTCGGCGCATCGCTGCAGAAGCAGGGCATCCCGGTCGTCGGGATCGATTCACTCCATTATTTCTGGTCGGAACGCAAGCCACAGGAAACCGCCGACGACCTCGGCAAGATCATCGAGCTCTACCGCAAGCAGTGGCAGGTCAAGCACGTGCTGCTGGTCGGCTATTCCTTCGGCGCCGACGTGGTGCCGGCCGCCTTTTCGCGGTTGAAGCCGGGCCCTAAGGCGGCCGTTGCGCAGATTTCGCTGCTGTCGCTGTCGCATGAGGTGGACTACCAGATCTCGGTGATGGGGTGGCTCGGCGCCAAGACGGAAGGTGCCGGCGGCGACCCGGTCAACGATCTGAAGACGGTCGATCCGAAGATCGTCCAGTGCGTCTACGGCAAGGAAGACGACGACGAAGTCGCTTGCCCGGATCTGAAGGCCAGCGGCGTCGATGTCATCGCGCTGGCCGGCGACCATCACTTCGACGAGAACTACGCGCTGCTCAGCAAGACGATCATCGACGGGTTGAAGGCGCGGCTGCAGGATTAACGCATGAGCTTTTCTTCGCTCCAGCCGAGGGCGGCGATGTCGGCGCCCCGGAAGCGTGCGTCGTCGGCGACGATGAACTCGTCGAGTTGCGGCGGCTTGATGCTTGTGCCCGCCAGCATGGCATGGACCTGACCGCGGTGATGCGTCTGATGCTGGAAGAGGTGGCCAAGCACGTCTTCCATGCGTTCCCGCTGAATGCGATCTACGCGATGGATCTCGACCGTTCCGGCAAGCATCTCCGGCGATAGCGCTTCGGCGAGCGTTGCCAGCCTCGCGTCGACCGTCTTCTGCGCGGTGGCAAGCGTTGCGATATCGGGGCAGGGCTCCTCTACCTCCCAAGCCTTCGGCCCCAGCGACCCGCCCTCCAGCGCATCGACGTAGAACCAGTCGACCGTCAAGATGTGATTGAGCGTTGCCTTGATCGACGGGAAGAAGCTGACGCGCGGCGCATCGAATTCGCCCGGCTGCAGCAGCGCGCATGATGCGTGCAGGCGGTGATTGGCGAGCGCGTTATTATAGGCCAGCTTGCGAAAGGACCGGCAGGGATCGAACGTCGTCACGGCATATCCTCTTCGTTGCTGCGGCTGGATCGTGACGGGGCGGGGCGACGTGGTCAGCGGGATTTCGTCAGCTCGGAATGACTCTTCAGCACCTTGCCGCCGTCCTGCTGTTCGATCAGATAGGCCGGTTCTTCTTTGCTTGCCTTCCGCTTGATCACTGCACCCTCGATCGTACGTTCAACGTCGTCGGTGAAACTCTGCTTGATCTGGCCGGTCCCTGTCCCTTTGCCCCACTTCCATTCGACGCTCGTGCCGGTGCGGTACTTCTGCATGACGATCTCCCTTCGTAGTGCCAATGCGCGAAGCGGGGCGCGGTTCCCTAATCGTCCTGCTGGAACAGGCGGAACTGTGCTGCTTCCAGATCCTTCGGCGGTTGCATGCCGAGATGCTTCCAGGCGGTTGCGGTCAGCACGCGGCCGCGCGGCGTGCGCTGGATGAAGCCCTGCTGGATCATGTAGGGCTCGATGATGTCCTCGATTGCATCGCGCGGCTCCGATAGGCCGGCGGCGATGGTTTCGATCCCGACCGGGCCGCCGCCGAAATTGACGGCGATCATGTTGAGGTAGCGTTTGTCGAGCTGGTCGAGGCCTAGATTATCGACCAGCAGGCGGGTCAGCGCCTCGTCGGCGATCTCGCGGGTAACGGCCTCGGCCCGGGCGACCTCGGCGAAATCGCGTACCCGGCGCAGCAGGCGGCCGGCGATGCGCGGGGTTCCGCGGGCGCGCCTGGCGATCTCGCGCGCGCCTTCGTCGGTCATCGGCAGGTTCATCAGCCGGGCGCCGCGGCGCACGATCAGCTCCAGCTCCTCGACGGTGTAGAAGGAGAGGCGGACGGGGATGCCGAAGCGGTCGCGCAGCGGCGTGGTCAGGAGGCCTAGGCGGGTGGTGGCGGCGACCAGGGTGAATTTCGACAGGTCGATCTTCACTGAGCGGGCGGCCGGGCCTTCGCCGATGATGAGGTCGAGCTGGAAGTCTTCCATCGCGGGATAGAGGATTTCCTCGACGGCCGGGCTCAGGCGGTGGATTTCGTCGATGAAGAGCACGTCGCGCTCTTCGAGATTGGTCAGGAGGGCGGCCAGATCACCCGCCTTGGCGATGACGGGGCCTGATGTCGAGCGGAAGTTGACGCCGAGTTCCTTGGCCATGATCTGCGCGAGCGTGGTCTTGCCAAGGCCGGGCGGGCCGACGAAGAGCACGTGATCCAGCGCCTCGCCACGGTTCTTGGCCGCCTCGATGAAGATCTTCAGGTTGGCACGGGCTTCCGCCTGGCCGGTGAACTCGTCCAGCGACTGCGGCCGCAGCGTCGCGTCGTAGTCCTCGCCACGCTTTTCCGGGGTGATCAGGCGGGCGGGATCTGTCATGCGAGGAGTTCCATTCCGGGGATTTGACGGGCCGCTTTGCGGTCAAAGGTCTTGATGGAGCCGCAGCCTTCCTGCAGCGAGCGGGCGGCGATCAGCGCGTCGGCGAAGTCGGTGTTCTCGGTGAGCACCAGACGCAATGCTTTCAGCACAAGATCATGGTGCTCGACAACAAGCCCACGGGTTTGCAAAAGGCGTCCAATTGCCTTGGCTGCATCCTGCTTCGAGAAGCCGAGTTTCGACCACAGCGCCCAATTCAATTCGACAACCGATACCAATGTCAGAAATGCGGTGTAATCGCGCCCCATACCTTCGGCAAGTCGCAGCGCTGAACCGCTCTGCCGTGGATCATCGTTGGTGAGCAACCGCACCACGACATTGGTATCGAGGCCGATCATCTTCATGCCGCGGCTTCCGCGCTGTCATCATCATGAGTGTCGAGCACATTGGAGCCCGCTGCGGCGGCGACGGCGGCGTCGATTTCCTCCAATGAAGCGGGACCGTTTGGCGGCGTGCCCAGAAGTCCGGCGAGGTCCTTGAAGTCGATATTCTTCGGTGTGACGATGATATCACCATCCACGATGCTGTAGACCAGCTGATCTCCAGGCCGCAGATTGAGCGCCTGACGCATCTCTTTCGGGATCGTGACCTGCCCCTTGGGCGACAATGTTGCTTCCCAAACTGCCATGCATCATCTCCTTCGTCCCGCCGTCGGACGATAGCAAGTTTTTCGGAAGAAAACAAAATCGTCGGAATATCATCGCGACAGTTCCTTCAATCCCAAGCGTATCAGCTTGGCGCTGTCAGCGTCGTCGCCGGCCGTCTTCATCGCCGCAGCAACGGCATTCGCGGCCTGGTCTCTCGAGTAGCCGAGATTGGTCAGCGCCGAGACCGCGTCCGCCACCGGAGCCGCCGCGACGCCTTCGCCGAGTTCCTGCTTCAGGCCGATATTGGCGGAGGCCTCGCCGGCAAAGGCGGGCGCCTTGTTCTTGAGTTCGGTGACGATGCGCACGGCGACCTTCGGGCCGACGCCGTTGGCGCGGGAAACCGCGGTCTTGTCCTGCAGGGCTATGGCGTTGGCGAGTTCGCCCGGCGTTAGCGTGGAGAGGATGGCGAGCGCCACCTTGGCACCGACGCCCTGGACGCTCTGCAAGAGGTTGAACCAGTCACGCTCGAGCGCGTTCATGAAGCCGAAGAGCTTCAGCTGGTCTTCGCGCACATAGGTCTCGATGAACAGGATGCAGGCTTCGCCAACCGAGCCGATCCGCGACAGGGTGCGAGCCGAGCAGAAGGCGGCGTAGCAGACGCCGTGCACATCGACGAGCACATAGTCGTCGCCGATTTCGTCGATGGTGCCTTTGAGCTTGCCGATCATGAATGGGGTCCGCGGTTTGACATCAGAGAGGATGGGTTTCGGGGGTGATGAGGTCGAGCGAGGGGAAGTAGGTCCGGTATCCCTTGGGATCGCGGGTCAGAACGGTATAACCACGGATTGCCGCGTGCGCGCCAATCAGAAAATCGGGCAGAATCCGTTCTCGTCCGCCGCCCGACGTGCGATAGACACGAAAAGCGGCGGCAGCTGCGAAGGCGGCAGGCCAAGGCAGGTTCTCGCGACGGAATTCGTCCTGCGGCAAGAGGCGGTCAACCTCGTCCATGTCACGGTAGCGGACGGAAAACTCGGCATAGATGATCGGGTTGATCAGCACTGGTCCAGCCTTGAAGGCCGCAAACACGTGTTGGCGCGACCAGCCATGCCAATCGGATGTCGACACGGATAGATCGACCAGAACGTTGGTGTCTATCAAGGTCGGCATCAGCGATCCCGAGTCATAGACATCAGCGCTTCGGCGTCGATCGTCTGGTCGCCGGTGCCTTCAAAGCGATCAAGCGCGTTCATGAAACGATCCAGCCGGCCGCGATCTTCGAGTTCCTGCTTGCCGTTCTTCGGCGCGATCACCAGCTTTCCGCCTTCGACGGAAAAGATCACTTCGCTATTGAGCTCGATGCCTGCGAGTTCCCGCAGGTCGCGTGGAATGGTGACTTGGCCCTTCGACGTGACGCGCATCGGCTTGCTCCTTCAATGGCGGTAAGAATTATCATTACCGATAGAACAAGTCAAGAACAAATAGCCCTGACCTCAGCCGGCCAATGCCGCCAGCATGCGGTTGCTGCCGCGGTTGTGGGCGTGGCAGATGGCGATGGCGAGTGCGTCGGCGGCGTCGTCGCCCTTGAACTCGGCCTTGGGCATCAGGATCTTCAGCATCATGTGGATCTGCTTCTTCTCGCCGTGGCCGACGCCGATGACGGCTTTCTTCACCGCGTTCGGGGCGTATTCGGCGACCTGCAGGCCGGCGCGGGCGGGGACCAGCATGGCGATGCCGCGGGCCTGTCCGAGCTTGAGGGTGGCGACCGCGTCCTTGTTGACGAAGGTCTGCTCGACGGCGGCCTCGTCCGGCTGGTGGCTGTGAACCACGTCGGCAAGGCCGTCATGCAGCTGGCAGAGGCGGGAGGCGAGATCCATGTCTCCGTCCGAGGTGACTGTACCGGAGGCGATGAACCGCAACGAATTGCCGAGCGTTTCGATCACGCCCCAGCCGGTGCGGCGCAGGCCTGGATCGATGCCGATGATGCGAATCGCGTTTTGCATGGTTCATCCTATTGCAGAGACGGAATAACTGCCATCGATATGTGAACAAAACAAAAACATGCTGCTGTTTTTGACGGATGACGTTTACGTGAATTTAAAGGCCTGCGGTGACTTATGATCCCCAAGATATGAGAGGAGCCAGCCTCGTCTGGGGCGAAGGCTCCCCGTGTTCTGTTTTCAGGCTGAGCGACAGGGCGTGCAGACGCCGGGTCGGCCTCGGTCGTTCCGGAGGGGTTCGTATTCATGGCACACAGGTTCCAGTCGCTGTCCTTCAAGGTCATCGCCACATTCATTCTGCTGACGGCGCTGTCGATCGCCGTCATCAACGGTCTCGCCTATTTCGCCAGCAGCCGCATATCGGGCGAGCAGGCGTTGAAGGCCAAGGAGAGCGTTCTCATCTTTCGCGGCGACATGCTGCACGACCAGCTGGCGCAGCTGGAAAACCAGGCGAATTCGATCGCGCGCATAGAAGCGCTGCAGATGTCGATCACCAGCCTGAAGAGCGGCTGGAAGACGATCGAGAAGACGTCGGGCGATGCGCGTGCAGAATTGAAGAAGGTGTTCATCACCAATAATCCGAATCCCGCCGGTGAGCGCGAAAAGCTGGTGAAGCCGGATTCGCCGAGCGGCTTCTACTACTCCAACCATGAGAAGACGCAGGGTGAAGTGGCCCGCGATCTCGAGAACACGCCGTTCAGCGACTTGCTGATCGCTGATCTCGATGGTTTCGTTCTCTACTCCTACAAGAAGAACGACGACTTCGCCGAGAACCTGAAGTCGGACGCCTGGAAGTCGACCGGCGCCGGCCTCGCCTTCGCCAAGGCGATCGGGAACACGGCAAAGGCGAACGACGACAGCGCTCCGGCCGGCTTTTCCGGTTTGCGGGTCGATGCGGCAAGCAATGCATCGGCCATCTTCTACGCTGTGCCGATCGTCAAGCTCGGCCAGCCGAAGGGCGTGATGCTGTTCAAGGTGCGCGACGATATCTTTGCCGGCATTCTCTCAAAGGGCATTGTCTCGGGCAGCACGGCACAGACGGCGATCGTCTCCGAGGATGGCTCGGCAGTGACCGTCAGTGGCGCCGGTCAGCTGGCGACGCTCGATACCGCGCCGTTCAGCTTCCTCAAGGATGCCTTTGCCAGACCCGATATGTCGGTCGACGACTTCAGCCGTGGCGACGGTGCGGCGCGCGCCTATGTCAGGGCGGTCGATTATCAGGGCGCCCGTTTCCTCGTGGTCGAGAGCGTTCGCCTCAGCGAGATCAATGCCGGCTCGCTGGAGATCGCGACGCTGCTGACGATCATCGCCGGTGTCGTGCTCGTGGTCATGGCGGTCGCCATCGGCTTCATCACCAAGCTACTGTTCGCACCGCTGGCAAAGCTTGCCGGCGTCACCCGCGCGGTGGCGGACGGTCATCTCGAGGCAGAGATCGGCAGCCAGAACCGGCATGACGAGATCGGCACGATGGCCAAGGCGCTGGCGCGCTTCAGGCAGTCGCTGATCGACAGCCGGGCGCTCGAAGCGGCCAGCGCGGAGACACGGGAACGCGCAGACCGCGACCGCCAGCAGCACATGGCCGAGCGCGAGGCGGAGGCGAAGA
The DNA here is from genome assembly GCA_900472625.1 of Hyphomicrobiales bacterium. Lineage (GTDB taxonomy): Bacteria > Pseudomonadota > Alphaproteobacteria > Rhizobiales > Rhizobiaceae > Rhizobium. Next base: position 124,308 of record UCIT01000012.1, read on the forward strand.
CCCTGCAGGAGGTAGTGGAGGCGATCGATGAGGGGTTGCTGCATCTGGCGAACGGCGATCTGGCTTATCAGATCGACCGCCGCTTTCCGAACGAACTCGAAGGCCTGCGCGTCAATTTCAACCAGGCGCTGGCCTCGCTCAGCGAGACGATGACCGCGATCGGCGGCAATTCGGCGGCGGTGCGCGCTGGCTCCGAGGAGATGCGCACCGGCGCCGACGACCTCGCCCACCGCACCGAGCGGCAGGCGGCCTCGATCACCGAGACGGCGAGCGCCATCGATGCAATCACCCAGTCGGTTCGTTCGCAGCTCGAACGCGCCGGCACGGCCGAACGCATTGCCCGCGAGGCCAGCCGCGAGACCACCGGATCCGGCCAGATCATGCGTGATACGATCGCGGCGATGGAGGCGATCCAGGCCTCGTCGCGACAGATCAACTCGATCATTTCAGTGATCGATTCCATTGCCTTCCAGACCAACCTGCTGGCACTCAATGCCGGTGTCGAGGCAGCGCGGGCGGGCGAGGCGGGCAAGGGGTTTGCCGTCGTCGCCATGGAGGTGCGCGAGCTCGCGCAGCGTTCGTCGAGCGCCGCCAAGGAGATCGGCCATCTACTGCAGAAATCCACGCAGGAGGTGGAAGCCGGCGTATCGTTGGTCGAGCGGGCCGGCGTTGCGCTCACCGGCATCGGCGGCCATGTCGAGGCGATCAACGGCCAGATCAGCGAGATCATGGATGCCACCCGCGAGGAGGCCGAAACGCTGCGGCAGATCAATACGGCGGTCGGCGAACTCGACACCATGACCCAGCAGAACGCCGCCATGGTCGAGGAAAGCACCGCAGCAATCCATCTGCTTGCCACCGAGGCGGTGGAGATGGACCGGCAGCTGGCAAACTTCACGCTAGGGCAGGGCGAGCATCGGCACAGCGCCGAGGTGCATGTGCTGCGCAGGCGGGGATAGGGTCTTTGCCAGCACGCGGCCCACAGCCTGTCGCATGGGGGCTTAAGCCTGCTGGCCCCGACCAGATTGCAGCGGAAGCGGGCGATGTCGCGATTGCAACGCGTCGCCCGCTATCTGCCGATCAACGAGGCAGCGCAACGCCGGTCATTGCTTCGCTGATGTTCCACAGGCGTCTGGCCGATACCGGATCCACGGCGTAGGGTGCGACTTTCGATGTGCGCCGGTCGCGGCCCTCCAGCGAACTGACGAGATCGCCATCGTCCAGTGCCGCGATATCGGAATTGGCGCAGAACACGCCGCCCTTGCCGTCGAGGCCAGGGCTTACGGCGCACCAGATGTGGGTGGCGGCGCCTTGGGGGGTCGACTTCATGTCGCGGTCCGGATCGATCACCGGCTCGCCGTTCGCGTCGATGTGGCCCATTTCCTGCAGTCGTTCGACCGGGATGTGCCTGGCGAGCCCGGTGACGATGCCGCCCGGGTGCAGCGAGAAGGCGCGGATGCCGTGTTCCCGGCCGAGGCGGTCGAGTTCGACCGCGAACAGAATATTGGCGGTCTTCGACTGGCCGTAGGCACTCCAGCCGTCATAGGCGCGATGCTCGTAATTGATGTCGTCCCAGACGATGTCGGAGAAGCGGTGGCCCATCGATGAGACCGAGACGACGCGTGCGCCGTTGGCCCGTAGCAGCACCGGCCAGAGGCGTAGCGTCAGCTGGAAATGGCCGAGATGGTTGGTCGAGAACTGCAGCTCGTTGCCCCTCGCGTCGCGGGTGATCTCCGGTGCTGCCATGATCCCGGCGCTGTTGATGAGGATGTGCAGCGGCAGGCCGGATTGAACGATGCGGCGGGCGAAGGCGTCGATCGACGCGGGATCGTTGAGGTCCATCGGTTGCACCTCGATGCCGCCGCCGATCTCGACGATGGCGCGGCGGGCGCGATCGACGTCGCGGGCGGGCACGATGACCCGGGCTCCGGCGGAGGCCAGCGTGCGCGCCGCTTCCAGGCCGAGACCGGCATAGCCGCCGGTGACGATGGCAAGCTTGCCGGTGAGGTCTGTGCCCTTGATGATGTCGAGCGTGGTGCTGGAGGCGGTGTAGCCAGTGGAGAGCGGTATCTGTGGCGTGGTCATCGTCAGCGTCCTTTCGGTGGATGTCCCGGCTTGGATATGCGCCCGCGATGCGGTATTTTGAATTCTCCTAAGTCCCGTTTTCTTTCGCGAGAGTTCAGAATGCCGCGCGATCCGCTATCCCGAACCCTGGAGCTCGTCGATGCACGCACGATCTACGCCGGCGGCTTCATCGGCGGCGGCGCATGGTCGATCCGTTTTGATCCGCCACGGAAGATCAAGTTCTTCGTGATCGGGCGCGGCAGCTGCCTGCTTGATCTGGACGGGACGGCGGCGCCGTTTCGTCTCGAAGCCGGCGACGTGTTCGTTCTTACCCGCAATGCCGGCTTCATCGTCGCCAGCGACCTTGCTGCGACTTCGAGGCATGCGTCGGAAGTTTTCTCCGGCGCGGGATCGTCGATCATTCCGGTCGGCGAGGGTGACGAGTTCCTGTTCCTCGGCGGCCATATCGACACGGACCATGCCGGCGGACGGCTGATGATGGAGAGCCTGCCCGACTTCCTGCACCTCTCCGCCTCCGAAAGCGGTGCCGAACGCCTCGGTGCGCTGATCGGCGAACTGGTCGAGGAGGCGGCGAGCCGGGCGCCCGGGGCCGAGATGGCCTGTTCCAGCCTTGCGCATCTGCTGCTGATCCAGATCCTCAGGCGGCACCTTTCCAGTGGCACGGACGTCCTGCCCGGCTGGCTTCGCGCCGCATGCGATCCGCGCCTTGCCGCGGCCCTGGCGCTGATGCACGGCGACCTTGCTCGCGCGTGGACGCTGCCGGAGCTGGCGCGGGCTTCCGGCATGTCTCGGACAGCGTTCGCGCTCTACTTCCGCGCCGTCACCGGCAGGCCGCCGCTGTCCTATCTCACCGAATGGCGAATGCACCAGGCCGACCGCGCTCTCCGCCGCGAGGGCAATTCGGTCGCCCGCGTAGCCCAGTCGGTCGGCTACGGCTCCGAAGCGGCGTTCAGCACGGCCTTCAAGCGGGTGATGGGCCATTCGCCACGGCGCAATCGCGGGGTGGTGCTCAGCGAAGCGGCGTGAGCTTGCCAGGATGCGAGAGGCTTCCACTTCCAGTGTTGCAAGATACCACTGTCCGAAATTCCGAACAGCCCGTGCGGATTGTCTGTGCTTATCGATGGAACAAGAGCGGCCTATCTCTCGTATTAGCAAAAAGGAGAGTGATCATGTCCAATCTCGAAAAATCCGGAACCTACAAGCTCGGCGATCGCACGGTGAAGAGGCTCGGCTATGGTGCCATGCAGCTGGCTGGCAAGGGTGTCTTCGGGCCGCCAAGGGATCGTGCCGAAGCGATCGCGGTGCTGCGGGAGGCCGTCGAAAGCGGCGTCGATCATATCGACACCAGCGACTTCTATGGGCCGCATGTGACCAACGAGATCATCCGGGAGGCATTGCATCCCTATACGGACGATCTGGTGATCGTCACCAAGATCGGCGCGACGCGTGGGGCGGACGCCTCGTGGAACCCTGCTTTCTCAAAGGAAGCGCTGACGCAGGCGGTGCATGACAATCTCAAGAATCTCGGTCTCGACGTGATCGAGGTGGTCAATCTCAGGGCGATGTTCGACGTCCACGGACCGGCCGAGGGTTCGCTCGAGGCGCCACTGACCGTCCTTGCGGAGCTGCAGCGCCAGGGTCTCGTCAAGCATGTCGGGCTGTCGAACGTTACGGCCAAGCAGATCGCCGACGGCCGCAAGATCACCGAGATCGTCTGCGTCCAGAACCAGTACAATCTCGCCCACCGCGAGGACGATGCGTTGATCGCCCAGCTTGCCGGCGAAGGCACGGCCTATGTGCCGTTCTTCCCGCTTGGCGGTTTCTCACCGTTGCAGTCTTCGACGCTCTCGGATGTCGCGACCAGCCTCGGCGCGACGCCGCTGCAGGTGGCGCTTGCCTGGCTGCTGCAGCGTTCGCCCAATATCCTGCTGATCCCCGGCACCTCGTCGCGCGGCCATCTGCGCGAAAACCTAGCCGTTGCGGATATCGTTCTGCCTGCGGACGCCATCGCCAAGCTCGATGGCGTTGCAGCTGCCAAGGCTGCCTGACGGCTTGCCACGACGGATGCCGGCTCTTTCGCGCCGGCATCCGTCGCCACATCTCTGGTCCGGCATAGGCGCTCGGCTCGCCGTTATCTCTCACCGACGCCCTGACTCGATTTTTTCTCCACGTTCCCTTTGGCGCAACCCGTTCGAGCACCTACATAGATCTGTCAATCCAACCACCGACAGGCCGCGCCATGGTTCCCTTCTCGATCCTCGATCTTTCGCCCGTTGCCGAAGGCAGCACGATCCGGCAGTCGCTGGAGAGTTCCGCGCGGATGGCGCGGAAGGCGGAGGAGTTCGGCTACAACAGGTTCTGGCTGGCCGAGCATCACGGCATGCCCGGGATCGCCAGCGCGGCGACCGCCGTCGTCATCGGCCATGTCGGCGCGGCGACCAAGCGGATCCGCATCGGCTCCGGCGGCATCATGCTGCCCAACCATTCGCCGCTTGTCATCGCCGAGCAGTTCGGCACGCTGGAGGCACTGTTTCCGGGGCGTGTCGATCTGGGGCTCGGCCGCGCGCCTGGTACCGACATGCGCACGGCACAGGCGCTCAGGCGCAATCTCGATGCCGGCAGCTTCCCCAACGATGTCGTCGAGCTGCAGCAGCTGCTCGGCGCGCCAGTCGAAAACCAGGCGATCCTCGCGGTGCCGGGCATGAATTCCAACGTGCCGATCTGGCTGCTCGGCTCTAGCCTCTACAGCGCGCAACTGGCCGGCATGCTGGGGCTTCCTTATGCGTTCGCCTCTCACTTCGCGCCTGACGCACTGATGGAGGCGCTCGATATCTATCGCGATCGTTTCCAGCCATCGGCAGTGCTCGACAAGCCCTATGCGATGGTCGGCGTCATGGGGTCGGTGGCCGAGACCGACGAGGCGGCGCAGTATCACTTCACCTCGGCTCAGCAGCAGTTCGTCAACCTGCGTCGCAACGTGCGCGGCCAGTTTCCGAAGCCGCTTGCCGACATGGAGGGTTTCTGGTCACCGATGGAGAAGATGACGGTGGAGCATACGCTGCGCTACGCGGTGGTCGGTTCGCCAAAGACCGCTGAGGCAAAGCTCGGCGAATTCCTGCGCGACACGCAGGCCGACGAGGTGATCATCTCGATGCCGATCCACGATATCGAGGCACGGCTGACGTCGGTCGAGCTGTTTGCGGGTCTCAACGACTTCATGCGCGCCGCCGCCTGACGGGTTGGCGGCGGTGCCGTCGAAACGCTACCTGATCGTCTCGTTCGGATAGACGCCCCACAGGTTCGTCTGCCTGACGAAGCCTTCGAGATTGTGGCCTGTCACCTCGACCTTGCACCAGCTGCCGTCGCAACTGTCGATCGAAAGCCGCACGCGCGCGGCAAGCGAGGCCAGCGTTCTGGACGCGGTGCTCGGTTCGGCGCGGATCGCCACATGTGCGGCGATCCAGGGGCCGACGAGGGCGGTGCGGTTGCTCGACAGCAACGCCCGATGCATCCAGCCAGAGACGCCGTCGCTGTCTCTCACCTGCCGCCAGTTGCCATATTCGGCGGTGATTTCGAACGGCAGGCCGGCAACACGGTAGATCCACTGGGTGCCGTAATCCAGCGACGGTCCGATGCGCATGCGGGCCTCGCGCGAGCGCAGCGAGACGAAGCGCGGGACCTTCAGGCCGGTCTCACGGCCTTTCGGGCCGCTCGATGTCTGCTCCGCCTGTGTCTCCGCCCGCTGCTGCAGATCGCTGGCGGCGATCTCCGGGCAGGCCAGCGCCAGCCCGATCGCACCGATGGCCAGCATTCTCTTCCAGCCGCGGGCAAGCCGGCCAGACGCGAAGGACGCGCCCGTCTCGGCTGCGCGGCGTATGATGCGCGGCATCGTCAGTTGCACTGCGCCATGCGTTTGAGGGCGGCGCTGACGCCGTTCAGCGAGTAGGTGTAGGTGGTCGCTGTTCCGCGGCGCGAGACGGCGTCGACGGTCATGTCGCTGCCGCCGCGCATGGTGTCGATCAGATCTGGTTCCTTTGTTTCCTCCAGAACCCAGGCGGAGGTGCCCTTGGTGAACATGGCGAACTCCTTGTCGCCGATCTGCACCTTGGCGCGCGATCCCGGCTTCAGCTCATAACCCATGATCGCCTGCGGCTCATAGTTGGTACCGCTGCCGGGGGGCGCGGCCGACGACGAAATAGTTGCGGCCATGGTCGACGGCGGCGGGCTGCATTGTCTTCGGCACTGTCAGGATATAGCACACCGTCTTGCCCGAGCGATCGTAGGAATAGACGCCCCAGTCGTTGAACTGCTTGACCATCGTCGGCTGCGCGTGGGCAGCCGATGCGGCGGCCAGAACGGCTGCAAGTGTGAAGGAGAGCGAAAGGGCTGGTGTGTTCATGGGTCGTTTTCCCGCCGAAAGTATGGAGTGGGGCTGGCCTTGAGGCAGGCCGGCTGGAGCGAATGCGGCGCATTCAAAACCGGCAGGGTTACCGAGACCTTAACCGCGGGGGACGGTTCACGGACGTGTTACCCGAAGACGGCAGGTTGTGAGAACTTGACGTCGCCGGCCTGTGGACAATGAAAAGCCGGCCGCGTTTCCGGGGCCGGCTTTTGCAAATAAGCGGATGGACGATCAAGCCGAGAGCTTGGCCATCACTTCTTCCGAGACTTCGAAATTCGAGAACACGTTCTGGACGTCGTCGTCGTCTTCGAGGCTGTCGATCAGCTTCAACAACGACTGGGCGCGTTCCTCGTCGACTGGAATGTTGTTCTGGGCGCGCCAGACGGACTTGACGGTCTCGGCTTCGCCAAGCGTCGCTTCCAGCGCCTTGGAGACTTCGCCTAGGGATTCGAAGGCGCAGATGATGTAGTGGCCATCTTCGTCGCTGGTCACGTCGTCGGCGCCGGCGTCGATCGCCGCTTCCATCATCGTGTCGGCATCGCCGGCCGCAGGCTTGTAGGTGATCTCGCCGACGTGGTCGAAGGAGAAGGACACCGAGCCGGTTTCACCCAGCGCACCGCCGGCCTTGGTGAAGATCGAGCGGACGTTGGAGGCGGTGCGGTTGCGGTTGTCGGTCAGCGCTTCGACGATGATCGCCGTGCCGCCCGGACCATAGCCCTCGTAGCGCACTTCATCGTAGTTCTCGCCATCGGCGCCGGCGGCCTTCTTGATGGCGCGGTCGATATTGTCCTTCGGCATCGACTGGGCCTTGGCGTTCTGGATCGCCAGGCGCAGGCGCGCGTTCATCGAAGGGTCGGGCAGACCGGCCTTGGCGGCAACGGTGATTTCGCGCGCCAGCTTCGAGAACATTTTCGAGCGCACGGAATCCTGACGGCCCTTGCGATGCATGATGTTTTTAAACTGTGAATGGCCAGCCATGGCACCCCTGTTCACGTCTTATTGTTGGGAATGGGCCGCCTTATAAGAGCGAAACGGGGCACGTTCAAGCGGAAAGCGGCGGTTGGCCGGCATGCAGGCGATGCTGCGCCGCGGCATTCGACGATGGCCAAGCCCTGTGACCAATCCTCGTGGTCAGTCGACCGTGTATGTCTTGCGGCTGGCGAAGAAGCCGTGGCCGTCCTTGCGGCGGCAGGTGAGGCCGCGCTCCTCGGATTGGCAGTTGAAGGGGCCGGCATGCCAGCGTTCGCCATAGTTCAACATGTTGACGTCGCTGCAGCAGCCGCTGTCGCCCTCCATTTCGAAAATGAAGGCCTTGCCGGCGGCTGAGAGGATCAACCTGACATGCTTCGGCTCGATCCGGTCGCATCCAAGCTCCGGACCGCCGTCATCGGGCGTGTAGATGGCGCTGCCGCCCTTGGGAATATAGATGCAGCCGATGTTCCTGGACGGGGTGACGAAGACGATCTGGCCATCCTCGTCGGGCATGAAGCTGCGATCGGCGGCCGGAGCCTGTGATGCAAATGCGAGCGATACCGCCATAGCACAGACGAGCGTGAGCAAGGTCGCAATCCGCATGATGATCCCCCATTGGACGCTGGCGCGCTGAAACGATGGAGAACGTAGCATCTGTCGGGGCCTTGGGGAACAAAGCCGTTGGGCTCACGTTTCAAACACGGACCACATGAAACGGAAGGAAGTGCTATGGCTAGTTTCAACGAGGCGCGGGAACACCCGGCACGCCAGCTCTGGGATCAGGTGAACGATATTCATGCCGGCATGCTGGGGATCGACGGTCCCGACATGCACATGCAGCCGATGGCTCCTAACGCCGATCCGAAGACCAACACGATCTGGTTCTACACGAAATCGGACGCAGAGATCGTCCGTGCGATTAAGCCGGGCACCCGCGCGCACTTCTGTGTGGTCGGCAAGGATCACGACTACCACGCCTGCCTCGCCGGCAGGATCGAGGTTCGCCAGGACGCCGCCAAGATCGAGGAATACTGGAACTCGGTGGTCGCCGCCTGGTATGAGCATGGCAAGAAGGATCCGAACCTGGTGATGCTGGCGCTCCACGTCGACGATGCTGACATCTGGGTGTCGACCGGCAGCAAGCTGAAATTCGGCTGGGAAATCGCCAAGGCCAATCTCGATGATGAGAAGATGCCTGACGTCGGCGTGCGGCAGCATCTGCAGTTCGCCTGAGGCGGAATTGCGTGGCGAGATTTACGAGAGGCCCGGCAGCGTTTCGCTGCCGGGCTTTTTTGTGTCTGCTTCATTTGACGGGAGCGAAGCGCCGGCTTATCTTTGTATTACAAACGGAGGTGAAAACGATGGCAGATCGAGAACTTTCAGATCCGATCACGATGCGCCTACCGGTCGATGTCCTGTTTGAAATCGAAGAAATTGCTGGTATCTGCAGCCGCAGCCGGAGCTGGGTCTTCGTGCGCGCGCTGAAATCTTACCTCGCCGCTGAAGGCCGAGAAATCATTGAGCTCGATCGGGCACGGAAAGACGTCGATGCGGGGCTTGGAAGCGATTTCGACGACGTGATCGATGAGGTCGACGCGATCGCCAAGGGCGCGGTTGCATGAAAGTCATTCTCTCGCCGAAGGCCAGAGAATACGTCACTTCAGAAGTGCGCTATCTGAAATCGAAAAGCACCAGCGCCGCTCAGGAGTTTTCCGATCATCTCAAGAGGCTGCGCAAGGAGCTTGGCCAGTTTCCGCAAATGGGTCGAACGACCGACGAGGTTCCGGTTCCAGATGTTCTGCGTTTCGTCATGGGCGCATACCTTGTCGACTACGAAGTGAGAACAGCAGCGATCGTGATCTTCTCGATCCGCCATGGTCGAGAGCGGCCGCCGGGTGTTTCTACTGATGATGATCTTGATCTAGAGGAACGCCGTTCCGAACCAGCTTCGGAGGGCGAGTGACTCCGCCGTGCCGCCATCAGCCTCACTGCATCCCCTTCGCCACATAGATCTGCGGCTTCCTCGGCAATGTCCGCATCGACACGCTGATGCTGTCGCTCGGCGCGTAGACGATGTCGAAGTCGGGACCGAACATCGACAGGAAGCTGGCGAGCGGTCGCGGCTGGTGCATCGGCAGGATCAGCGAGGAGCGCAGGCGCTTGATGATGCGGCTCATGCTGTCTGCCCCCATGGTCAGGCCGCCGTCAACCGGGACCATGACGATGTCGAGCCGGCCGATTTCGGTGTAGTGCGCGTCCGTCAGTTCGTAGTGAAGATGGCCGAGATGGCCGATGCACAGGCCGGCGACCTCGAAGATGAAGATGGAGTTTCCGTCTGCCTGCGGCGCGCCGTAGCCGCCGCGAATGTCCGTCGTGACGTTGCGGATGTAGGTGTCGCCGACGACCATGTCGATTTTGGCCTTCTCGCCCGGCACGTCGCTCCAGCCATGCAGCACGTATTTGATCGCCGGATCAGGCGCCAGCGTATAGTGCGAGGAGTGGGCGCGGTTCATCGTCGCCACCATCGGCATGCGTGGCGGCGTGTACCAGCCGCTGTAATCTGTGGCGATGCTGATGCCGCCGGGTGTTTCAAGCAGGAATGTCGAGTGGCCGATATAGGTGATGGTGACGGTTTCATCTGCCATTGCGGCCGACATGATCGGCGCCGGGCCGGAGAAGCTGGCGAAGCTCGCCTTGGGGATCGCCTGAGCGATCGCCTGGCACTGGCTGACGTTGCGGCGCGCTTCCTGCGCCTCGGCCGTGCCTGACGTGAGCCAGACCGGCAGCAGGCCGGCCAGGGTTGTCAATGCGAAGACAAGAAAATGCAGCCTCATGCCACGTCCCCAGCGCTTTCACTGGAGGGAGGATGCGGCAAGGGTCACGGGCGGTCCAGATCAAATCCGGGCCGCCGTGCTCACTTTTCCGTCATGCGGATGTTCTGCCTAGCTTAACGCCAGAATTCCGGGATGGTTTCCGACAGCCGCGGGCCAAGCCGCAGCGGCGCGATCTTTTCTGCCAGTCCGGTCGCGTCCGAGATCTCGACGCCGACGCCGCAGATGGTGGCGGGGCCGGTCGCGGCTTCCATCCGACCCTTCGGCATCTTGGAAATGAAGCGGTTGAGCGGCTCCTCCTTGTCCATGCCGAGCGAACTGTCGTAGTCGCCGCACATGCCGGCATCGGAGAGATAGGCGGTGCCGCCGTTCAGGATCTGGTGGTCGGCGGTGGGCACATGCGTGTGGGTGCCGACGACGAAAGAGGCGCGGCCATCGACGAAATGGCCGAAGCACTGCTTCTCGCTGGTCGCTTCGGCATGGAAGTCGAAGACGATCGCGTCGGCCTGTTCCTTCAGCGGGCAGGCGTCGAGGATCGCTTCGGCCGATTTGAAGGGGTCGTCGAGCTCGGGGTGCATGAAGACGCGGCCCATGATGTTGGCCACCAGGATGCGGGCGCCGTTGCGGGCGTAGAACAGGCCGGAGCCGCGGCCGGGCGTGCCCTGCGGATAGTTGGCCGGGCGCAGGAACTGGTCATGGCGACCGGCGAAGGCGACGGCTTCCTTCTGGTCCCAGACGTGGTTGCCCGTGGTCACCACGTCGGCGCCGGCGTTGATGGTCTCGAGAAAGATGTCCTCGGTGATGCCGAAGCCGCCGGCGGCGTTCTCGCCGTTGACGACGACGAAGTCGAGTTTCAGGTCCGAAATCAGGCCGGGCAGGCGGTTCCAGACCGCGGTGCGTCCCGTCTTGCCGACCATGTCACCCAAAAAAAGCAGTCGCATTGCTATCCAATCCAAGAGGCAAAAAAGCGCAGGCCGCTTTCTGTCAGGATGGCATCCAGGCTTACATCGTGCGGCTCGTCGGGCACATGTGCCACTTCCTGGCAGTCGAACGCAATGCCGATCAGCCACGGATGCATGCCTTTTTGCAGCAAACGGTCGATCGCGCGGTCGTAATGGCCGGCGCCGTAGCCGATCCGGTGGCCGCGTGCGTCGAAGGCGGAGAGGGGGACGAGCAGGATTTCGGGATCGACGACCGGCGCATCCGGCCCCGGGCCCGAGGTGCCGAAACCGGTATCGACCAGCGGCGCGCCGTCGACCAGTTCGCGAAAGACGATGGTCTGGCGGTCGAGAATGGCCGGGACGCAAAGCCGCGCGCCGCGCGCCTTGAGGCGATCCATCAGCGGCCGGGTATCGGCTTCGGAGCGGATCGGCAGAAAGCCGGAGATGATCGTGCCGGGTGAGAAGGCGATTGCCTCGCCGGCGTGCTCGGCCATGGCACGGCTCATCGCCGCCCTAAGGTCGGCGGGGATCGCGTCGCGCAGCGCCAGGCGCTCAGTGCGCAGTTGGGCTTTCAGGTCTTTCGAGCTCATGGCATCCGCTTTTTCGTCTGGTATCGGACCATAAAGCGGCCGGCGCGCATTGCAATGCGCCTATGCGGTGTATTGCCTGTCGCGATCAGACGATAATGCTTGCAGGCGTCGATGCTGCCGATCGCTCGCCACCGAACGATGCGGCGTCGGTCGGCTCGCCGCCGTTTCCGGTGTTCTTGGCGCGCAGATCGCGCATCGCCTTGTCCATCACCTGCTTGATATCGCGCAGCAGCGACTTGAACTCTTCCATCGTCTTGCGATCTTCGGCCGAGATACCGGACGAGGCGTTTTCGCCGTCTTCGGCGACGCTCCTGTACGCGTTGCGGGCAGACGTCGCGTCGTCGAGTTCGTCGGCCTGTCCGGTATCGTTGTCATTGTTCGCGTCATCGGCCGATACGGCGGATGCAGCATCGGTCGCGCCGGTGTCGGCGGCGGACGTGTCTCCAGTCTCGGTGCCCGCAGTGGCGGTGCCTGCCGCGGCATCGACAGCGGTTGCCGCTGAGGCGGATCCGGCGCTGGCGGCGACGGCTGCGGCGAACTGGGTGGCGGCGGCGCTGACCTTGTGGGCGAGTTCGGCGGCAAGGCGGACGACGACCTCCGGCGGCATGCCGCCGCTTTTCAGCATCTCCAGTTCCTGCTTGGCTTCCTCGAGCTTGCGCGCCGCGCGCTCCTTGGCGACATCGGCAGAACTTCTCATGGTCTCGCGCAGCGTATCGAGCGCCTTCGTCTGGTTCTGCAGGATCGTCAACTGCACGCTCGATTTTGCCGACGTTGTCATCGACGACGTGCCTGCGCTGCCGAACATCGTCCAGGCTACTGCTGAGCCAACCTGCATATCATCCCCCCGGATCGAGCATCATCCGGGCGAGCTCATGGCCTCAGGCTTGTGCCGACCTGTGCGGTGGCGCGCCATCGGTGGCCAGCGCGTGGATGGTCCGCTCGAACAGCGGCAGCCCGCCCGGCTGCCAGCCCAGCGCGCGGATCTTTTCCGTATCCATCGGCGTCAGCCGCGATTTGTCGGCGGTGGCGGGCAGCCGGTTGGCGCAGTCGTGCTCCCAGCGGATCGGCTCGAGAATGTCCCAGGTGTCGAGCGTGAGGTCGGAGACGTTGAAGGTCTCGCCCGAGATGCGGCTGCTGTCAGCCTCGAGCATGATGCGCACCGCCTGGCCGACATCACGGCCGTGCACTTCCGTGCCAGCACGCGCCGGGATCGGGCGGCCGGAAAGATAATCGCCGAACAGCTTGTCCCACTTGTTAGGGCGCAGGTCGCCGTAGACGCCGGTCAGCCTCAGGCTGGCGGCCGCGAAACCGGGCGCAGCGAGATGGGCGAGGCTGCGTTCGGCGTCGAGCTTCACCTGGCCATAAAGCGTTTCCGGCTTTTCCGGCGTCGTCTCGCGCAATTCGGTGCCCGGCGGATGTTCGCCGTAGGCCGCGCGGCTTGAGATGAAGATGCAGCGGCGGGTGCCGGCACGCTTGGCGGCCTCGAACAGGCGCACGGTTCCGTCCAGATTGAGCCGCCGGAAGGTCTCGGGATCATCGCCTTCGCCGCCGCGATACTTGCCTGGCGCATGGTGGAAGGCGGCGTGGACGAAGAAGTAGGCGTCGTCGAAGGCTTCGATGTGGTCCTTGCCCGGATCCAGCGACAGCGGCGCGAAGTCAACCGCGCGCGAGAAGGCGCGGGGCAGCGGCGCGTGACGGCCGCCGATGATCACCGAATATCCGGCAGCAAGCAGTTCCTCGACGATATAGCGACCGACAAGTCCCGTTCCGCCCGATACCAATACCTTCATGCTGCCTCTTTCGGGTTGGCCATTGTCGCCATGTCAGGCACGTCGTCGCCGGTATGGAACGCCTGCCACAGATCGATCAGCGGACGCAGCCTGTCGGCTTTCGGATGATCCTTTTCCCATGGCTTTTCATACTGGTAGTGCAGGACTGAAATGCTCTGCCAGTCCCAAAGTTCCGGCATGGTAAACCAGACATATTGTAGCATGTTGAAATAGACCGGCAGCCCATGCCATTCCGGGAAAAACGCCTGCAGGAAGGTCTGGTCGGTGCGTTTCCACAGGATTTCCGGCCGGTCGAGGCGGGCGAGCATCGCATCGAATGTCTGCCTTGATGGCCGGGCGACGAAGACGCCGGAGTTCATGCGGTGAAAATCGGCGAGCGATTCGTAGACATTCGGGGCGGCGGAGAATTCGGGATAGGCGAACAGGCGGTCGATGTTGCGCAGCACGACGGCGTCGGCGTCGATGAAGACGCAGGTGTCGTAGTCCGTCAACTCCCAGAGCCGCAGCTTGCAAAAATTGTCGAGCGGCGAGTGAAAGGCGGGTTTGCGGCCCTTGGTGAAGGGGGCTGATGCGTGGATGTTTCCTCGGGCATGGCGCTCGTTGAAGGCGTCGGACAGGGGGAGATGCTCGACGGGGATCAGGCGGCAGCCGAGGGTCTGAAGCGGGGCCAGATCCGACGCCGCGACGCCGCCGGTGTGGAGGACGACGATGTCGGCGGTGGTGTGCGTCAGCCGCAGGGATCGGGCCAGCGCGGTGGCGCCCATGGCGTAGTCGGCGTTGGTGACGAGGGTGACGTAAGCGTGGCGAGGGGTCATTGCGGGTGGGTCCCTGAGTGGGCTGTGATCGTGGCTGCCGCCTGTGGCGTGGGCCTTTGCGCCCGGAGCCCCCTCATCCGACCCTTCGGGCCACCTTCTCCCCGCTGGGGAGAAGGGACTCGCAACGGCAGCCGACTGCCTCTTCTCCCCACCGGGGAGAAGTGCCGGAGCGTCAGCGAGGCGATGAGGGGGCTCCGCGCTCGGCTTACGCTATTCTTCCCCATCCTCACGACACCGACTTCAGCCGCTTGCCCTCGGGGTCGCGGTCGATGGTCGCGGCGATGTCCTTCGTCCAGGCCGAAACGGCGGGAACGCGGTTGCGGTCGACGCGGTAGGCGAACTTTTTCGCAACATCGACGATCTCGCTCATCAGACCTGACTTCAGCGTGATCGGGTCGAGCCCGAGCTTGCGGAACTTGTCGTTCTTCACGATCAGCTCGTTCTCCGGCGCCTCCTTGCGCGGATTGGGCAGCCAGGCGATCTCGGCGCCTGACAGCTTTGAAATCATCTCGGCCAGATCGCGGATGCGGTGGGTTTCGGTCATCTGGTTGAAAATCTCCACGCGGGCGCCGCGGGCCGGCGGGTTGTTTAGCGCCAGCTCGATACAGCGCACGGAATCTTGGATGTGGATGAAGGCGCGGGTCTGGCCGCCAGTGCCGTGGACGGTCAGGGGATAGCCGATCGCCGCCTGGATCAGGAAGCGGTTTAAGACCGTGCCATAATCGCCGTCATAGTCGAAGCGGTTGACCAGCTGATCGTGGCGGCGCGTCTGTTCGGTGTGGGTGCCCCAGACGATGCCCTGGTGCAGGTCGGTGATCCTGACGCCGTCGTTCTTGGCGTAGAAATGGAACAGCGTCTGATCCAGGCACTTGGTCATGTGGTAGATCGAGCCAGGGTTCGATGGATAGAGGATTTCCTGGCTGACTGTCTCGCCATCCGCCGTCTCGATGCCGACGGGGAGATAACCTTCGGGGATGGCGGCGCCGACGGTGGAATAGCCGTAGACTCCCATGGTGCCGAGATGGATCAGGTGGGCGTCGAGCTGCAGGTCAACCAGCGCGTTGAGCAGGTTGTGGGTGGCGCTGACGTTGTTGTTGACGGTGTAGTTCTTGTGCCGGTCGCTCTTCATCGAATAGGGGGCGGCACGTTGCTCGGCGAAATGGATGATGGCGTCTGGGCGGTTTTCGGCGAGCCATTTCTTCAGGAGCTCGTAGTCCTTGGCAAGATCGATCAGGTTGAAGTGGATGCGGCGGCCGGTCTCGGCGTGCCAGATGCGGGTGCGTTCCTGGATCGAGTCCATCGGGGTCAGAGACTGGACGCCGAGTTCCGTGTCAATCCAGCGTCTGGAGAGATTGTCGAGAATGTGGATGTCGTGGCCGGCGTCCGACAGGTGCAATGATGTTGGCCAACCGATAAACCCGTCTCCGCCCATCACTGCAATCTTCATCGGGATCATCTCCTGGCTGGTCGCGTCGATTGAGAAATACTTAGGAAGCGTGACAATTGTTCAATGCTTGCAAGGCGGAAACTGTTCAGCCAAAGAGGGCACATGACTTTGGAGAAAATTATGGCGGATAGCGTTTTTTCGATCTCGGGCGAACTCACGGCAGCCGGCCATCGGCTGCTGCAGCGGGTCTATTACGAGGACACCGATTTCTCCGGCCTCGTCTATCACGCCCGCTACCTGCACTTCCTCGAGCGTGGCCGCACCGACTATCTCCGTTGCCTCGGCGTCGAGCAGAGGGCGCTGATCAGCGCCGACGAGGAGGGGCTGGTGTTCGTCGTTCACCGGATGGAGATCGACTTCAAGTCGCCGGCGCGGATGGACGATATCCTCACCGTGATCACGCGTACAGAAAAGGCCGGCGGCGCCAAGATGGTGCTGACTCAGGAGATCCGCCGCGACGACACGCTGCTGATCGCCGCCAAGGTGATCATCGCGGTGATCAACTCCAGCGGACGGCCGCGACGGCTGCCGGAAGCGCTGGCCAAGCAGATGATGATCGAGGTGTGAAAAGGCTGGCCATGTCTTGAAACTCTACCCTTAAAGGGTAATATAAGGCATGGAAAAACGGAAGGCCCATTATGATCTTGCTGCGGTGATCGTGGTGGTGAGAGCCCGCCGTGCGGCTGCTTTTACGAAGACCGCGATTGACGGCGCAAGAATGATGGGGCTGACCAGTTCTGAAATGATCGACGTGGTCTGCGGGCTCAAGAGAGGTCACCTCTACAAGTCGATGACGACCTATGGTGACAATTCGGTGTGGCAGGATGTCTATCATGCCGAAACGCCCGCCGGAAAAGCTTATGTGAAGATCACACTCAGGGCTGACGGTGCGCCCGTGATCCAGTTCAAGGAGTTATAGTCGTGGCCAAGCTCTGTGTTTGCTGTGATGCGCAGCGCGAAATGACTGCCTTTGTAAACGAGACCCATCAGGTCGTCTTTCGTGACCTGACTAGGGATGTCGATGGCTTGTCCGGCTTTCGCTGCGGCGCATGCGGCGAGATCGAATATGATCAGGCGAGTGCAGACCGCTACGCCGAAGCCGGCGATGCGCTAATTTTTGAGGCCAGGATGGCTGTGGGCATCGAGCTGCGCCGCATCCGCAAGAAGTTGCGCATTAACCAGGTGGAAGCGTCCGCGCTGACCGGCGGAGGGCACAATGCGTTTTCCCGCTACGAGACGGGCAAGGTCATCCCGACCCCTGCGGTGGTCAATCTCTTCCGTCTTTTGGATCGGCATCCGGAGGCGATCAAGGAACTGAGGCGGGCATGATGGTTGCCGACACGCCTGATGGCGGCTTCAGTGGCCGGTGCAAAGCCGCTATGCGCAAATGTCTCAAAGCGGCCCCTTGCAAAAACATGACATTCGTGTGAAGGAATTGCCGCGCGCAGGAATTGCGCTGTTTTGGTCATCGACCTTTGATCTGGCCAGGTACTCCAGGGGATTATTCTCTCGCCGACAGCTTCGCTTTTATGATCCGGCGCTAACGAACTATTAACCATAATAGTGTCTTACTCGGATTGTCAGAGTTTGTGCGGTGCACGCCTTCCTTTGACCAAATTTGACGGCAAGGAAAGCGGATAAGAGCTTGGAAGCTTGACCAGGGCTTTGGGCGGCGGCAGCCAGACAATTCTTGCGAGATCACTTATTGCCGCCCGGTCAAGCGCCGGGCGTTTGGATTCGGGGATTTTGGATCAATGGAACAAGTAGGATTGGCAGCGGCTCACACGGACGTCAGTCTCTGGTCGCTCTTCATGCAGGCTGGCCTCGTCGTCAAACTGGTCATGCTCGGGCTTATCGCAGCCTCCGTCTGGACCTGGGCGATCGTCATCGACAAGTATCTGGCCTTCGGCCGCGCCCGTCGACAGTTCGACAAGTTCGAGCAGGTGTTCTGGTCGGGCCAGTCGCTCGAAGAGCTCTATCGCTCGCTGTCGGAACGCAACAACACCGGCCTCGCCTCGATCTTCGTCGCCGCGATGCGCGAGTGGAAGAAATCGTTCGAGCGCGGTGCGCGCTCCCCGATCGGCCTGCAGATGCGTATCGACCGCGCCATGGACGTAACGCTCGCCCGTGAATCCGAATTCCTCTCCGCCCGCCTCGGCTCGCTGGCAACGATCGGCTCGGCCGGTCCGTTCATCGGTCTGTTCGGTACGGTCGTCGGTATCATGACCTCATTCCAGGCGATCGCCGGCTCGAAGTCGACCAACCTCGCGGTGGTCGCGCCCGGTATCGCCGAAGCGCTGCTGGCAACCGCCATCGGTCTGGTCGCCGCTATCCCGGCGGTTATCGCCTACAACAAGTTCTCCGCTGACGCCGGCAAGCTCTCGGGTCGCATGGAAGGTTTCGCGGATGAATTCTCCGCCATCCTTTCGCGACAAATTGACGAGAAGCTGCAGCCGCGCGCGGCCGCTCAGTAACGAACGGGAACGGAGTTAACGATATGGGTATGGGTTCCCCAAGCGGTGGCGGTAGCGGCGGTGGACGTCGCGGCGGCCGTCGTCGTGGTGGTCACCGCGGTGGCGCCATCTCCGAGATCAACGTGACGCCGCTGGTCGACGTCATGCTCGTGCTCCTGATCATCTTCATGGTCGCCGCACCGATGATGACCGTCGGCGTGCCGATCGACCTGCCGGAAACGCAGGCCAAGGCGCTGAACTCGGAAACGCAGCCGATCACGATCTCCGTCAAGAATGACGGTACCGCGTTCCTGCAGGAAACGCCGATCCCGGTCGAGGAAATCGCCGCCAAGCTCGAGGCGATCGCCACCACCGGCTACAATGAACGCATCTTCGTTCGTGGCGACTCGAGCGCGCCCTACGGCGTGATCGCCGATGTCATGGCCCGCATCCAGGGTGCCGGCTTCAAGAACATCGGTCTCGTCACCCAAGAGAAGAAGGGCCCGTAGTAAGCGCTATGAAGGCCAGTATCGTCTCATCTGCTGTTCTGCACTCCGCTTTGCTCGCCTGGGCGCTGATTTCGATCGGCTCCCCGGCAGAGTTCAAGGTCGAGGATTTCGAGGCGATGCCGGTCAACCTGGTGCCGGTCGAAGAACTGACGCAGATGCAGCAGGGCGACAAGACCGCCAAGCCGAGCGAGAAGCCGGCGCCGAAGCCGACCTCCAAGCCGACCAACGTGGCGAACGCCGAGAACATGGGCGAGAACAAGGTCGACCTGAAGACGCCGCCGATCCCCAACGCCAAGCCGAACAACAACGAATCGGCCGCAGCGCCGAAGGCGTCCGAAAAGCCGCTTCCCGAAAATGATCCCGTGCCCAACGAGGTAAAGGACATCATGAAGGAAGACACGGTGGTCGAGCCGAGCCAGGTGGCATCTATCACGCCGCCGAAGCCAGAAATCACGCCGCCGACCCCGACGCCGCCGAAGCCTGAAGAGCAGACGCAGGAAATGCCCGAGCCGCCGAAGCCGGATGCCGAGGCATTGCCGGACAAGGTGCCGACGCCCGTCGTCAAGCCGCAGGTGAAGCCGCCGGAACAGAAGCCGGCTGAAAAGCCGCCTGAGAAGAAGACCGAAGACGTGGCCAAGGCGGACGAAAAGCCGTCCGACAAGAAGAAATCCGACAAGAAGCAGGAAAAGGCCAAGGCCTCGTCCTCGCAGAAGAGCGATTTCAACGCCGACGACATCGCCGCCCTGTTGAACAAGCAGGACCCGTCGAACGGTGGCGCGAAGAGCTCGACCGAAGTTGCCTCGCTCGGCGCCAAGAAGGCGACCGGCGGTTCCAAGCTGTCGATGAGCGAAATGGACGCGCTGCGCAGCGCGATCGCCGGCAACTGGTCGGTCATTCCCGGCATGGAAGGCGCGGCCGACGTTCGGATCCGCGTGCACATGAAGCTTGACCCTGATGGCAACATCATCGGCGTGCCTGAGGTTGAAGCCGTCGGCGGCACGAACGAATCGACCCGCATGGCGCTTGCCAGCGGCGCCAAGCGCGCCGTCATGAAGTCGGCACCGTTCTCCAATCTTCCGAAAGACAAATACGACGCCTGGGGTGAAGTCATCATCAACTTCGACCCCAGCGATCTAGCCCTTTAAAATGCTGAAAGGCTTGTCCTCTATGATCAAGTGTTCTCTCCTACGCGCCTTGATGGTGGCAGTCGGCATGGTAACCACAGCGGTTATCGCCACGCCCGCCAACGCGCTCGTCGAAATCAACATAAACAAGGGCAATGTCGAGCCCCTGCCGATCGCGGTCACCGACTTCCTGCAGGGCGACATGGGCGCCCAGATCTCGCAGGTCATCGCCGCCGACCTGCAGCGCTCCGGCCTGTTCAAGCCGATTGCCAGGAACGCCTTCATCGAGAAGATCTCCAATCCCGATGCGGCACCGCGCTTCGAGGACTGGAAGGTCATCAATGCGCAGGCCCTGGTCACCGGTCGCGTCACGAAAGAGGCCGATGGCCGTCTGCGCGCCGAATTCCGCTTGTGGGACACCTTCGCCGGCAGCCAGATGACCGGCCAGCAGTTTTACACGCAGCCTGAGAACTGGCGCCGCGTCGCCCACATCATCGCCGATGCGATCTACAAGCAGATCACCGGCGAAGAAGGCTACTTCGACACCCGCGTCGTATTCGTCTCGGAGTCCGGCAGCAAGCAGGAGCGCAAGCGCCAGCTCGCCATCATGGACCAGGACGGCTTCAACGTACGCATGCTGACCAACGGCAGCGACCTCGTCCTCACCCCGCGCTTCTCGCCGAACCGGCAGGAAGTCACCTACATGTCGTTCGCCAACCAGCAGCCGCGTGTCTACCTGCTGCAGCTGGAAACCGGACAGCGCGAAGTGGTCGGCAATTTCCCCGGCATGACCTTCTCGCCGCGCTTCTCGCCTGATGGCCAGAAGGTGGTGATGAGCCTGCAGCAGGAAGGCAATGCCAATATCTACACGATGGACCTGCGCTCGCGCACCACGACGCGCCTGACCTCGACGGCGGCGATCGATACCTCGCCGTCCTATTCGCCGGACGGCAGCCAGATCGTGTTCGAAAGCGACCGCGGCGGCCGCCAGCAGCTCTACAAGATGGGTGCCGACGGCTCCGGCCAAACGCGTATCTCGTTCGGCGACGGTTCCTATTCGACCCCCGTCTGGTCTCCGCGCGGCGATCTGATCGCCTTTACCAAGCAGTCGGGCGGCAAGTTCTCGATCGGCGTGATGAAGCCGGACGGTTCCGGCGAGCGCATTCTCACCACCGGCTTCCACAACGAGGGCCCGACCTGGGCGCCGAACGGCCGCGTGCTGATGTTCTTCCGCCAGGCGGCAGGCGCCGGTGGACCGCAGCTCTATTCGATCGATCTGACCGGCTATAACGAGCAGCTGATCAAGACCCCTGCATACGCTTCGGATCCGGCCTGGTCGCCGCTTCTGGAGTAGGAACGCCGCATGCCTGCCTTGTTGTCGCCTCAAAAATCCTAGATTGGGGCGACACAGGGTCAAATCAACCATTCGTTAACCATAGTTCTTGAAAGCCGATTAACCGAGAACGGTTACAGTCCGGCAACCTTAATCAAGTCGCAAGGAGACCGGCCATGAGCCGAATTAACGCCCCGGCAATGAGCCGCATGCAGAGCTTCGCCCGCAACCCCGTCATGATCGCGCTCGTTGCCGGTCTGGCTCTGGCTGGTTGCGCCAACAAGAAGAACATGGCCAACAGCGCCGGCGATCTCGGCCTTGGTGCCGGCGCCGCGACGCCGGGCTCGGCCCAGGACTTCACCGTCAACGTCGGCGACCGCATCTTCTTCGACACCGACAGCACCTCGATCCGTGCAGACGCCGCCCAGACGCTCGACCGTCAGGCGCAGTGGCTCGGCCGCTATCCGAACTACGCCGTCACCGTCGAAGGCCATGCCGACGAACGCGGCACGCGCGAGTACAACCTTGCTCTCGGTGCACGTCGTGCAGCTGCTGCCAAGGACTACCTCGCTTCGCGCGGCGTTCCGGCTCAGCGCCTGAAGACGATCTCCTACGGCAAGGAACGCCCGGTTGCCGTCTGCGACGACATCTCGTGCTGGTCGCAGAACCGCCGCGCCGTTACCGTTCTCGGTGGTGCTGGCATGTAATTGCCGCTTTGGCGCCAATTGCCGAGGTTTGTTACAAATTGGAAAGGCGGCTCCATCGCGGGCCGCCTTTTCTTTTTGAACACACTTTGGCCGAACTCCGTTGCTTTTTGAAAGCAATTGGAAAAATCTCCTGTTCGTGCCATCGAGGCGCGAAGAATCACTGGGACAGGACGAACCATATGAAGAAATTTGTCGTGGCGGGCATGCTTTGCCTCGCAACGGTGGCCGGGGTTGGCCAGTCGGCGAATGCGACGTCGCTATTCGGCTTGAATCTCGGCGGCAAGACGCCCGAGCGGCAGCAGGAAGCGCCCGTTGTCAACGTGCAGTCAGCCGGTGGGGCGGAAGTGCGCATCCAGCAGCTCGAGGACCAGCTGCGCCAGTTGAACGGCCGCATCGAGGAGATGAGTTTCCAGCTGTTGCAGATGCAGGAAACCATCCGCAAGGCGCAGGAAGACAACGAATTCCGCTTCCAGGAAATCGAGAAGTCCGGCGGTAGCGCCGGCAGCGGCAGCGGCAAGCCGGTGAAGAAGAGCGAAGCCGATATCCCGGCTTCCAGCCAGACGGCGCAGACACAGGCGCCGAGTGGCGGCGACGATATCGCCCGCACCATCCAGACGTCGAGGGAGCCGGAAACGTCGCCCTCGACAGACGTGCCGGAAAATACCGGCCTTGGCCAGCCGCCGAAGCAGCTCGGCTCGATGGATTTCGACCAGAACGGCAATCCGGTTGGCGGTTCGGTCAATCCGGGCGCTGAAGTCGGCTCCGCCCCGCTGCCGCCTCCTGGTGTCAGCGGTTCGCAGACGGCTTCGCTGGGCAGCGAGTCCGACCAGTACAAGGCCGCTTACGGTCATGTTCTGTCGGGCGACTATTCGACGGCCGAACAGGAGTTCACCGCCTATATCGGCCAGTATCCGAACAGCGCGCGCGCCGCAGACGCCAATTTCTGGCTTGGCGAAGCTCTCTATTCGCAGGGCAAGTTCAACGAATCGGCCAAGACGTTCCTGAATGCCCATCAGAAGTACGGTACATCCGAGAAGGCGCCGGAAATGCTGCTGAAGCTCGGCATGTCGCTCGCAGCCCTCGACAACACCGAGACCGCCTGCGCGACGCTGAAGGAAGTCTCGAAGCGTTACCCCAAGGCTTCGCGTGCCGTGATATCGAAGGTCGCGAGCGAGCAGAAGCGTCTGTCCTGCTAAGGCTTTCCGGTTTTGCGCCCGGACGGCACCCTTTCTCCTGAAACGGCGACGCGCCGCTTTCTCTCCTCGCTCGACCAGCCCTCGCGCATCCTCGTCGCGATCTCGGGCGGCAGCGATTCCACCGGCCTGCTGCTGGCGCTCTCAGATGCGCTGAAGGCCGATCCCACATCAAAGATTTCTCTCTGTGCCGCGACCGTTGACCACGCGTTGCGCTCCGAATCGGCCGATGAGGCGCGCGATGTCGCTGCTCTCTGCCGATCGCTCGATATTCCGCATGTCATCAAGCTCTGGCAGGGGGCGAAACCCAAGGCTGGCGTCATGGCGGCGGCGCGCGATGCCCGCTACGGACTGCTGGCGGAGGGCGCCGGCGACCTCGGCGCTGACATTATCGTGACCGGCCACACCCTCGACGATCAGCGCGAGACGTTTGCCATGCGCGGCGAGCGCTCTGCGGCGACCGTGACGGGTATTGCCGACGCGGTGCTGTTTGATCGCCGGATCTGGGTTGCGCGGCCGCTGCTGCTGTCGCTGCGGGCGGATATTCGCACGATGCTCACGGGCCGCGGGGTCGGCTGGGCGGACGATCCCAGCAACGAGGATGTGAAATACGAGCGGGTGCGGATGCGCCGGTCGCTGGCGGGCGAGGGGACATCGATCGTGGAGCTCGCGGCGATGACGGCTTCGCGGATGGCGCTCGACGAGGCTGCGGCCGGGTGGGTCTA
Source organism: Hyphomicrobiales bacterium (assembly GCA_900472625.1). GTDB lineage: Bacteria > Pseudomonadota > Alphaproteobacteria > Rhizobiales > Rhizobiaceae > Rhizobium. The sequence goes on from UCIT01000012.1 coordinate 148,225, forward strand.
TGCGCATGTCGATGTGCATGAGGGAATGCTGGCGCGGGTTGGCGTTGCGGGGCTTTCAGTTGATCGGGCGGTGCTCGGGCATGGGCTTGCGAGGCTTGCGGCTGTTATCGGCGGACAGCCATTCGCGCTTGGAGCGGAGCAGATCGGCGCGGTGCTCGACTTTCTTGCGGCGGCCCGGCCGGGCCGGATGACGGCCGGTCGGGTGGTGTTCGATCTCAGGCGGGACGGGCTTTATCTGGCGCGGGAGACCCGGGGGCTGGTGCCTCTGGCGGTTGGCGCTGGCCAGCGTGGTCTTTGGGATGGGCGGTACTTGGTGGCGAATGGTTCCGGCGTTGAGTTGACCGTTGGGGCGGTGGGGGCTGCTGGCGATGCTTTGGCCGCTAAAGCTTCTGTAGAGACTGAAGCCGCCGCGAGTGCTAGCGTTGTAGTAGGGCAGCAAGCGCCTACCTCACTCTCCCTCATTCCTGTGCTTGTCACAGGAATCCAGCAACGGCGCGTCGGCGCCGTGAGGGAGTCTTCTGTGCCCAAGGACTTGGGCACGCTGGATTCCTGTGACAAGCACAGGAATGAGGGTGGAGAGGAGGGCGGCGCCGAAACAGCCGGAAGCGAGGAAGACACTGACAGAGCCGGCGAGCGGAGTGCGGCCATGCCAAACACCCGCCAACACCTCCCCAAAAGCGCCCTTACACGCGCCCTTGCGGCGCAACCACGCATCCTTGCATCCGACGCGCCGCAAAACCTCGCCAGCCACATCGAAATCATGCCGTATTTCGCGCCGTTCGACCGTTTTTTGACACGATTGGACCTCATGGTCGCCGCCAGCCTCGCGGCAGCCTTTGGAACACGCCCCTATCCAAAACCGCCTTTAGGTCTTATTGACGGAAAAACCATCTAACTGATGGGTTTGCCTTGGCAACTGCCGGACGCAATCCTATGTTAGAAGCCAAATAAGACGGTCGCCATAAGGCGGTCGTTCCAGTGCTGGGGAGTTCGATGAACCCTAATTTACGTAATTTCGCCTTGTGGGCAATCATAGCGCTATTGCTGATTGCCCTCTTCAGTATGTTCCAGACGTCGCCGGCGCAGACCAGCTCCCGCGATATCCCCTATTCGCAGTTCGTGCGGGAAGTGGATGCGGGTCGCGTCAAGGAAGTCGTCGTCACGGGAAACCGCGTCTCCGGCAGCTATGTTGAAAATGGCACCACCTTCCAGACCTACACGCCTGTCGTCGACGACAATCTGCTCGAGCGTCTGCAGAGCAAGAATGTCCTCGTTTCGGCACGTCCTGAAACCGACGGTTCGTCAGGCTTCCTGAGCTATCTCGGCACGCTGCTGCCGATGCTCCTGATCCTCGGCGTCTGGCTGTTCTTCATGCGCCAGATGCAGGGCGGTTCGCGCGGCGCGATGGGCTTCGGCAAGTCCAAGGCCAAGCTCCTGACCGAAGCGCATGGCCGCGTCACTTTCGACGACGTGGCAGGCGTGGACGAAGCCAAGCAGGACCTTGAGGAAATCGTGGAATTCCTGCGCGATCCGCAGAAGTTCCAGCGTCTCGGCGGCAAGATCCCGCGCGGTGTGCTGCTCGTCGGCCCTCCCGGTACCGGTAAGACGCTTCTCGCGCGCTCCGTCGCAGGTGAAGCCAACGTGCCGTTCTTCACGATCTCGGGTTCCGACTTCGTCGAAATGTTCGTAGGCGTCGGCGCAAGCCGTGTCCGCGACATGTTCGAACAGGCGAAGAAGAATGCACCCTGCATCATCTTCATCGACGAAATCGACGCCGTCGGTCGCCATCGTGGCGCCGGTCTCGGCGGCGGTAACGACGAACGCGAGCAGACGCTGAACCAGCTGCTGGTCGAGATGGACGGCTTCGAAGCCAATGAAGGCATCATCCTGATCGCCGCGACCAACCGTCCCGACGTTCTCGATCCGGCGTTGCTGCGTCCGGGCCGTTTCGACCGTCAGGTCGTCGTTCCGAACCCTGACATCGTCGGCCGCGAGCGCATCCTCAAGGTGCATGCCCGCAACGTGCCGCTGGCACCGAATGTCGATCTCAAGGTTCTGGCCCGCGGTACGCCCGGTTTCTCCGGTGCTGACCTGATGAACCTCGTCAACGAAGCCGCCCTGATGGCCGCGCGCCGCAACAAGCGTGTCGTCACCATGGCTGAATTCGAGGACGCCAAGGACAAGATCATGATGGGTGCCGAGCGTCGCTCGTCCGCCATGACCGAAGCCGAGAAGAAGCTGACGGCCTATCACGAAGCCGGCCATGCCATCACCGCGCTGAAGGTGCCTGTCGCAGATCCTCTGCACAAGGCCACCATCATTCCGCGCGGTCGTGCGCTCGGCATGGTCATGCAGTTGCCGGAAGGCGACCGCTATTCGATGAGCTACAAGTGGATGGTGTCGCGCCTGGTCATCATGATGGGCGGTCGCGTTGCCGAGGAACTGACCTTCGGCAAGGAGAACATCACCTCCGGCGCGTCCTCCGATATCGAGCAGGCCACCAAGCTTGCCCGGGCGATGGTGACGCAGTGGGGCTTCTCCGACAAGCTCGGCCAGGTGTCCTACGGTGAAAACCAGCAGGAAGTGTTCCTGGGCCACTCGGTCTCGCAGTCGAAGAACGTTTCCGAAGCGACGGCGATGACCATCGACTCGGAAGTGCGCAAGCTGATCGACGAGGCCTACACCGAAGCCCGTCGCATTCTGACCGACGACCACGATGCGTTCGTTGCGATCGCCGAAGGGCTGCTCGAATACGAAACGCTGAGCGGCGAAGAGATCAAGGCGCTGATTCGCGGCGAAAAGCCGTCGCGTGATCTTGGTGACGATTCGACGCCGACCCGCGGCTCGGCCGTGCCGAAGACCGGTACGCGTCCGGCCAAGGGCGACGAGCCCGAAGGCGGCCTCGAGCCACAGCCACACTGATTTCCTTTGGAAATCTCTCTAAGGCCGGATACCAGAGATGGTGTCCGGCCTTTTTCGTTGGTAACGGGATATAATCAGTTTTCTTGGTAATTGACGTGATGGTTGCCGCGATTTGTGGCATTCCGCTGACATAAGGAGGCCTCAATGAGGGCCTCTGTAGCGAGGAAACACGCGAAGGCGTGCATATTGCTGACACGGTCATGCGCAGCCTCAGGCGCGCTCAAGGCACAGGGGTGCATATGAAAAGACGTTATTTCGGAACGGACGGTATTCGTGGGCAATCCAACGTGTTCCCGATGACACCGGATCTGGCGATGCGGGTCGGCATCGCGGCAGGCACGATCTTCCGCCGCGGCAACCACCGCCACCGGGTCGTCATCGGCAAGGATACGCGGCTATCCGGCTACATGCTTGAAAACGCCATGGTCGCCGGCTTCACGGCCGCCGGCCTCGACGCCTTCGTTCTCGGCCCGATCCCGACGCCTGCCGTCGCCATGCTGACGCGCTCGCTGCGCGCCGATATCGGGGTGATGATCTCCGCCTCGCACAATCCTTACGAAGACAACGGCATCAAGCTGTTCGGCCCTGACGGCTACAAGCTGTCCGACGATCTCGAGATGCAGATCGAGGATCTGCTCGAGAAGGACCTGACCTCGCAGCTGGCAAAGTCCGACGATATCGGTCGCGCCAAGCGCGTCGACGGCGTGCACGACCGCTACATCGAGCATGCCAAGCGCACTCTGCCGCGCGATGTGACGTTGCAGGGGCTGAGGATCGCCATCGATTGCGCCAATGGCGCTGCCTACAAGGTGGCTCCCGCGGTGCTCTGGGAGCTTGGCGCCGACGTCGTCGTCATCGGCAACGAGCCGAATGGTACCAACATCAATCTCAACTGCGGCTCGACCAGCCCGGTGGCGCTGCAGAAGAAGGTCGACGAAGTGCGCGCCGACATCGGCATTGCGCTCGATGGCGACGCGGACCGCGTGATCATCGTCGACGAGAACGGCGCGATCGTCGATGGCGACCAACTGATGGCCGTGATCGCCGAGAGCTATGCCGAGAGCCAGCAGCTGCGCGGCGGCGGCATCGTCGCCACCGTGATGTCCAATCTCGGGCTGGAACGCTTCCTTGACGGCAAGGGGCTTGGCCTGGTGCGCACGTCGGTGGGCGACCGCTACGTGGTCGAGCACATGCGCCAGCACAACTACAATGTCGGCGGCGAGCAGTCCGGCCATATCGTTCTGTCCGACTACGGCACGACCGGCGATGGCCTCGTGGCGGCGCTGCAGATCCTGGTCGCGGTCAAGCGCACCGGCAAGACGGTCAGCGAAATCTGCCGCCGCTTCGAGCCGGTGCCGCAGCTTCTGCGCAACGTGCGCTATTCCGGCGGCAAGCCGCTGGAGGACATGCATGTGCAGAAGGCGATCGCCGACGCTGAAGCCGAACTTGCCAAGAGCGGCCGCCTCGTCATCCGTCCGTCCGGCACCGAGCCGCTGATCCGCGTCATGGCGGAAGGCGACGATCGCAGCCAGATCGAGCGCATCGTCAACGATCTGATCGGGACGATTTCGAGCGTGCGCACGGCAGCCTGACCGGCACGCAGGCGGATTGTTCTAAAGTCGTCATTTGGATGGTGCCCGGTCCAAGACCGGGCATTGTCGTGTCAGGCGGCGGCCTGCCGGCGCATGGCGTCGAGCAACGCCATCGTCGTCGTGAAGCCATCCTCGAACAGATCCAGCAGTCGTGATGCTGCAGCGCAGCCCTGCAGGCTGTCGGGTTTGAATTTCTGTTCCCTGCACCACGCCGAGAGAGCGTCGAAGACAGGTGACAGGTCATCCTGGAACGACATAGCTCTGTTCAATTTCGACATCAGCGCACCTCCTATCGGGCAGAAGCGCATAAAACTCCCAAGCGGTCATCGCCTCAATCCACTGTGACCGATGCGTGCATGGTACGCCCGGGTCATCGCGGCCGCTATTAACTTTATTAATCGGGCTCGGAATTTCACGATGATGCAGGTCGCGGGCGGATGCGGCGAAAGGCCCGTTGTGCCGTGCTGCATTTGAATAAAAAATCAGATTTCACAGCGGCTTAGCCAGAGAATTCAGCAATGGCTGATGTTTGCCTTTTACAGTTAAGCCGACCTTAACGTTTCCACTTCATTATCCTTACTGAAACGTATCCGACTGGCAGAAATATGTGCTGCCATGCGACGAACCTTGGAGTGGGATCCATGAAGAGAAGCTTGTACGGCGTGTTCGCCGCATTGCTCATTACCTCGAATGCCTTTGCAGCGGACATGCTGCCTGCCGAGCCGATTGCCGAAGCACCGCCAGAGGTCACCGTGACCGAAGCCACCGGCTGGTACCTGCGCGGCGACGTCGGCTACGGGTTCAACGACCTGCGCGGCGCGAAATTCTTCCAGGGCGGCAGCAGTGCCAGCGAAGTCGATTTCGATCGCTCCGATCTTGATGACGCCTGGACCATTGGCGGCGGTGTCGGTTATCAGATCAACAGCTACCTTCGCACTGACGTGACACTCGACTACCTCGGCAAGTCCGACTTCCGCGGTTCGACCAGTGGTGGCGGCTCTGCCTTCGGTGCCTGCCAGGTCACTTGCTCCTCGACCGATCTTTCGTCCTTGACCGCTTGGTCGCTGATGGCCAACGCCTACGTCGATCTCGGCACCTATGGCTACGTCACACCTTACGTCGGTGCCGGCATCGGTGGCACCTACGTCAAGTGGAAGGACCTCAGCAACACGTCTTGCGACACCAGCGGCAGCGGTAATGGTTGCGACGACACGGTCATCCACGGCGGCAAGGGCAACTGGCGCTTCAGCTATGGCCTGATGGCCGGTGCCTCGATCGACGTCACCTGCAACGTCAAGGCCGACGTCGGCTATCGCTTCCTGCACGTCGGTGGCGGTGAAATGTTCGGCTACAACGAAAATGGTGGCCCGGGCCGCGACAAGGGCTTCAACGTCCATGAAGCCCGCCTCGGCGCCCGCTATCTGTTCGGTGGCTGCCAGACGGCTTCCTACGAGCCTGCCCCGGAAATTCCGCTGCAGCAGCCGGTCTACAAGTAATCGCATCCAACTACTTTCGGAAAGCCGCCCATACCGGGCGGCTTTTTGCGTTTCGGCCCTGCGTCGCAACTGCGTCAAAAAATCCTTCACCCGCGACACTTCGCCGTTGACGATGAAAGCACTCATCTGTATCTACGGCGGCGGGACACCTCTCCCCAACGAGAGGCTAATTACCTGGAAGGGTATAGATATGGCCAATGCCACCGCAAAGCCGGACGTGCGTCCGCAGAACACCCATTTTTCTTCTGGTCCTTGCTCGAAGCGCCCCGGTTGGTCGCTCGAAGCTCTCTCTGACGCGCCGCTCGGCCGCTCGCATCGCGCGAAAGTCGGAAAGACAAAGCTCAAGCAGGCCATTGATCTCACACGCGAAATTCTGGAAGTGCCTGCGGATTACCGCATCGGCATCGTGCCTGCCTCCGATACCGGCGCCGTCGAAATGGCGCTCTGGTCGCTGCTCGGCGAGCGCGGCGTCGACATGGTCGCTTGGGAAAGCTTTGGCGCCGGTTGGGTCACCGACGTCGTCAAGCAGCTGAAGCTGAAGGACGTCCGCAAGATCGAAGCCGGTTACGGCGACCTGCCTGATCTCGGCTCCATCGATTTCGACCGCGACGTCGTCTTCACCTGGAACGGCACCACCTCGGGCGTTCGCGTTCCGAACGGTGACTTCATTCCCGCCGACCGCAAGGGTCTGACGATCTGCGACGCGACGTCCGCCGCCTTCGCGCAGAACCTCGATTTCGCCAAGCTCGATGTCGTCACCTTCTCCTGGCAGAAGGTTCTCGGCGGCGAGGGCGCGCATGGCGTCATCATTCTCTCGCCACGCGCCGTCGAGCGTCTCACCACCTACGCACCGGCCTGGCCGCTGCCGAAGATCTTCCGCATGACCTCGGGCGGCAAGCTGATCGAGGGCATCTTCACCGGCGAGACCATCAACACGCCGTCGATGCTCTGCGTCGAGGACTACATCGATGCGCTGGAGTGGTCGAAGCAGGTCGGCGGTCTCAAGGGCCTGATGGCCCGCGCCGACGCCAATGCCAAGGTCATCGCCGACTTCGTCGCCGCCAACGACTGGATCGCCAACCTGGCGGTGAAGGCCGAGACGGCTTCCAATACGTCGGTCTGCCTCAAGATCACCGACAAGGACGTTGCGGCACTCGACGCCGACGGCCAGGCGAACTTCGCCAAGGGCATCGTCAGCTTGCTCGACAAGGAAGGTGTCGCCTATGACATCGGCCACTACCGCGACGCGCCGTCGGGCCTGCGCATCTGGTCCGGCGCCACGATCGAAACATCCGACATGCAGAAGCTGATGCCGTGGCTGACCTGGGCTTTCGAGACCCAGAAGGCGACGCTGTCCCAGGCTGCTGCCTGAGTTGATCGCATCCGGCTCCGCCTGACGGGCGGAGCCTTGCATCCCTGATTTCATCCATCGCAGACGTTTTTAGAAGGAAGCCCCCAATGGCACCTCGCGTACTCGTATCCGACGAACTGTCGGAAACCGCTGTCCAGATCTTCCGCGATCGCGGCGTCGACGTCGATTTCCAGCCGCAGCTCGGCAAGGACAAGGACAAGCTCGCCGAAATCATCGGTAACTACGACGGTCTCGCCATCCGCTCGGCCACCAAGGCCACGGAAAAGCTGATCGCCGCCGCGACCAACCTCAAGGTCATCGGCCGCGCCGGCATCGGCGTCGACAACGTCGATATCCCGGCTGCGTCGAAGCGCGGTATCATCGTCATGAACACGCCGTTCGGCAACTCGATCACGACGGCCGAACACGCCATCGCGCTGATGTTCGCCGTTGCCCGCCAGCTTCCCGCCGCCGATGCCTCGACGCAAGCCGGCAAGTGGGAAAAGTCGAAGTTCATGGGTGTCGAAATCACCGGCAAGACGCTCGGCGTCATCGGCGCCGGCAACATCGGCGGCATCGTCTGCAAGAAGGCCATCGGCCTCGGCATGCATGTTCTCGCCTATGACCCCTTCCTGTCGGCCGAGCGCGCCCAGGAAATGGGCGTCACCAAGGTCGAGCTCGAAGAGCTGCTTGCCAAGGCCGACTTCATCACGCTGCACGTGCCGATGACCGACAAGACGCGCGGCATTCTCGGCCGCGAAAACCTCGCCAAGACCAAGCCCGGCGTTCGTATCATCAACTGCGCCCGCGGTGGCCTGGTCGATGAGGCGGCGCTCGCCGACGCCATCAAGTCCGGCCATGTCGCCGGTGCCGGCTTCGACGTGTTCGAAGTCGAGCCTGCCAAGGAAAGCCCGCTGTTCGGCCTGCCGAACGTCGTCTGCACGCCGCATCTCGGCGCATCGACCACGGAAGCGCAGGAAAACGTCGCCCTGCAGGTTGCCGAGCAGATGTCGGATTACCTCGTCAAGGGTGCCGTCTCCAACGCCATCAACATGCCGTCGATCACCGCTGAGGAAGCGCCGATCCTGAAGCCGTTCATCAAGCTCGCCGACGTTCTCGGCGCCTTCGTCGGCCAGGTTTCGGACGATCCGATCAAGGAAATTGAGATACTGTTCGATGGCGCGACTGCCAGCATGAACACCCGCGCGCTGAAATCAGCGCTGCTCGCCGGCCTGATCCGCAACCAGGTGGCCGACGTCAACATGGTTTCGGCACCGATCATGATCAAGGAAAAGGGCATCGTCCTCTCCGAGGTCAAGCGCGACAAGACCGGCGTCTATGACGGCTACATCAAGCTGACGGTCAAGACCGACAAGCAGACCCGCTCGGTCGCCGGCACCGTCTTCTCCGACGGCAAGCCGCGCTTCATCCAGATCAAGGGCATCAATCTCGACGGCGACGTCGGTGCCAACATGGTCTACATCTCCAACACCGACGTTCCCGGCATGATCGGCTTCATCGGCACGACGCTCGGTGCCGCCGGCGTCAACATCGCCAACTTCCAGCTCGGTCGTGGCGAGCAGGGTGGCGATGCGATCGCGCTGCTTTACGTCGATGGCCCGGTCAGCGACGAGGTTCTGGCGAAATTGACGGCCAACGAGGCAATCCGACAGGCCAAGCCGCTCGTATTCAACGTCGACTGAGCATTCCTCCCAGGGAAGCACTGAAAAGAACCGGCGCAGGCGACTGTGCCGGTTTTTTCGTCTCAGCGTCGACGGTTGTCGGGAGCGTCATCATCCCGTTGATCGCGTGACGCGCGGCGCTATCTACCTCTTAGCGCGCCATTCGGGCCAATTACCGAGGAGATATTTCATGACACGATTTGCCGTCGCCATCGCTCTCACCTCCCTTCTGGCGCTGTCATCCTGCGCCAATACCGCCAACGGGCTTGCCAAGGACGGCCGGCAGATGGGCAATGCGCTGGATGACAGCACGCATCGGGTGCTGAAGGCGGGGCAGAACTGATCCGCGAAGGCACGCCCAACCGAAAACAGCCCGCCATTTCTGGAGGGCTGCTTCGTTAATTCAAATCTTTCAGCCACTTATTGCGGTGTTGCCGGAGCTGGAGCCGGGGTCGCCGGTGCCGGGGTTGCGGCGGGAGGGGTTGCGGCTGGAGGCGTTGCTGCCGGTGGTGTCGCTGCCGGTGGTGTCGCCTGCATGGCCGGCGGTGTTGCCGGGGCAGGGGCCGGTTCGGTCACAGGCGCCGTTGCCGGCGCGGACGCGGTCGGGGCCGTTGTGCCACGCGGCCAGTATGTGGCCGCAAGGGCTACGACGACGACCAAAAGGGCGATCGCCACCCACATGGTTCTCGACGAACTCTTCGCCGGCGGTGTGTTGACGGTATTCGGGCGATTGAAATCATTTGTCATGGTGCTTGTCCTCCTGAACACCAAAACGCCGCAACCGCCAAAAGGTTCCGCAGCCCTATGGTTGCGACTATTTTAGCCGTCGCTTTCAAGCGCGAGCCGAGAAAACGCCAAAGGCCGGCACGGGGGAATGCGCCGGCCCGATATCGCCGTGCGTTCAGAGTTGCCGTCATGCCGCTAGAAGGCGTGTCGGCCTAGAACTGGTGATAAAGCAGCGTCACCGCGTTGACACGGGTCTGCTCGCTTCCGCCCTGAACGCGAAACAGCGACAGGAATGGTGACGCGCTGCCACCCGACGACTGATCGAACAGCGACGTCAGCCGTTGCGATGCGATCTGGCGGGCGGCCTGTTGCTTCAGCAGTTCGGTCACGTCGATGTCGGTATCGTCGACCTCCGCCTTCGCCGCTCCAGCTTTGCCGGTGGTGTGCGTCACTGTCGGAGGTGTTGCATGGTTCGGTGTGGTTGGCGTGGAAACGGGTGCCGATGCGTTACCGTCGGCCGCGCTTTCGTCGGCAGGGGTGGTTGTCGCGTCCTGTTCGGCCGGCTGCGGAGTGGCCGCTTGGGTAGCGGGCCCTTGGTCGGCATCGACAGCTTCGGGTGTCGCCGGTTCTGGACTAGCGGCGTTTTCGGGCTTGCTCGCCTGTGGTTCGTCGTTGCCGCTTGCTTCCGGTGCGGGCGAGGCAGCCTGTTCGGTGGGTGCGCTTTCGTTGGCCGGGGTAGTGTCGGAGCCAGCGGTGACGTTCGGTTCTGTCGTCGCTTCTTCGGGCTCTGAGGTATCAGCGGGCTCCGCGTCCTCGGTGGCACCAGTGCCGTCTGCCACCGGCGGCTGGGCGCTGTAGGTCTGGTCGTCGGTTTCTTCGGGCGGGTAGCTGGTTGGTTCCTCTGTCGCGGGCGATGAAGACGTCGGTTGCTGGGGCGTGGTCGAGGTCTGTTCGGCGCTCGGCGATGTGCCGCTGCTTGCGCTGGTGCCGGTCGAGCTGGAAGTGCTCGAGCCCGTATTCGCCGAGGACGAGTCCGGATAGAAAATGCCGTCTAGTAACATATGCGCTGCCTTGTGGATCAAACTGGTGAACCGCGCATAGACAGCGCGCATTGCGAAAACCTCTCAAACAGCTCTGGCTTTTTAAGCTAAGTTTAAATGTCTGATCCTGCATCTAGTTGAATCGAATGGGAAATACACGTCCTGCGCAATGTCGCCGGGCTTGCCCCTCAAGATTTGGGGGGAAAGCCCGGCTTCCACGCATATTAACCGGATGTTAAGTCTGTGGCGAAATCGGCCGCAGCAACCGCAAGGCGTTGATCGTCACCAGGACGGTCGCCCCTGTGTCTGCGAGAATAGCCGGCCACAACCCCGTTATGCCGGCGATTGTCGTCACCAGGAACACCGCCTTGAGGCCGAGTGCGATGGTGATGTTTTCGGTGATGTTGCGCATGGTGCGTTTCGACAGCGCGATCATCGCCGCGACATCGGAGACGCGGCCGTGCAGAATGGCGGCGTCGGCGGTTTCGAGCGCCACATCGGTGCCGCCGCCCATGGCGATGCCGACATCGGCCGCGGCGAGTGCCGGCGCGTCGTTGATGCCGTCACCGACCTTGGCGACAGTCAGCCCCTGGCGCTGCATCTCGCCGACGATCCTCTGCTTGTCCTCCGGCATCAGTTCGGCGCGGACCTCGATGCCGAGTTGCTTTCCGATGGCTTCGGCGGTTCGCGCATTGTCGCCGGTCAGCATGACGATGCGGATGCCGGCGTCCTTGAGGGCGGCAAGGCCCGTGGCTGCATCGGGGCGCGGCTCGTCGCGCATGGCGATGGCGCCGGCAAGCGTGCCGTCGACGACGAGTACCGACACCGTCTTGCCCTCGGCGTTCAGCGCAGCGATCGAGCGGCCAGGCGCCACTGGCAGCGTCACACGTTCGGCGGCGGCCTTGGCCGAGCCGAAGAAGATCTCGCGCCCTTCGACGGTGGCGGCCAGCCCCTTGCCGCCGATCGCTCTGGCGTCGGATGCCTGCGGGATGTCGATGCCGTCCTCGGCGGCGCGCTCCAGGATGGCCCGGCCCAGCGGATGGCTGGAGCCGGTCTCCAGCGCCGCGGCCAGCCGCAGCGTCTCCGGGCCCGAGCTGCCGAAGGGAACGAGGTCCGTGACCTTGGGCTTGCCTTGGGTGAGCGTGCCCGTCTTGTCGAGCGCCACGGCGTTGATCTTGCCCAGCATCTCCAGCACCGCACCGCCCTTCAGCAACAGGCCGCGGCGGGCGCCCGAGGAGAGCGAGGCGGCGATGGCGGCGGGGGTGGAGATGACGAGCGCGCAGGGGCAGCCGATCAGGAGGATCGCCAGCCCCTTGTAAACCCACTCGTCCCATGCGCCGCCGGCAAGCAGCGGCGGCAGGATGGCGACGAGCGCGGCGACGATCACGACGCCCGGCGTATAATAGCGGGAGAAGCGGTCGATGAAGCGCTCGGTCGGCGCCTTCTTCTCCTGCGCTTCCTCGACCAGCCTGACGACCCGGGCGATGGTGTTGTCGGCCGCGGCTGCGGTGACTGTGACGCGCAGCGCCGCGTCGCCGTTGACAGTGCCGGCGAAGACCGTGTCGCCCTGGCTCTTGCGGACCGGCGTGCTTTCACCGGTGACCGGCGCTTCGTCGATGGCGCTTTCGCCGGAGAGGATCGTGCCGTCGGCGGAGATGCGGTCGCCGGGGCGCACGAGGATGGTTGCGCCGACGGCGAGCGTCTCGGCCGGCACTTCTCGGGTGACGCCATCGACCTCGAGCAGCGCGCTCTTCGGCACCAGCGTGGTCAGAGACTGGATGCTGGCGCGGGCCTTGCCTGCGGCAACCCCCTCCAGCAATTCGCCGACGAGAAACAGGAAGACCACGGTGGCCGCTTCCTCGCCGGCATGGATGACGACGGCGCCGATGGCGGCGATGGTCATCAACATCTCGATCGAGAAGGGTGTGCCGGCCAGCGCTGCCATGACGGCGCGGCGGGCAATCGGGATCAGCCCGACGAGCATGGCGACGATGAAGGCATAGGGCGCGATCGAGGGGGCGAGATGGCCGACGACATAGGCGCCGACGAGGGCGGCGCCGGACAGGATCGTCAGCCGGCCCTTCTTGCTTTGGTACCACAGGCCCGACATCGGCGCGTGATCGTGGCCGTGCAAGCCTTCGATCTCGGCGGGTTCTTCATGGTCGGAGTGGGCGTGGTGGTCGTCGTGATCATGCGTCTGGTCTTGGGCGCGGCCGTGTCCATGGTCGTGGCCGCAATCGGGGCCGTGGACATGGTCGGCGGCGCCGTGATCGTGGTGCTGCGTGCCAGCCTTTGCGTGCTGCGCGGGTGTTGCCGGTTGGGCCTTGGCGACGATCTGGCGGATGCCGTAGCCGAGGCCGCTGACCTTCTTTTCGATGGCGGCAAGGTCGCTGCTGCCGTCGTGGCGCAGCGTCATGGTGCCTGAGGTTACCGAGACCGAAACGTCTTCGACGCCGGGCATGCGGCGCACGGCGGTGTCGATCTTGGTTGCGCAGCCAGCGCAATCCATGCCCTCGACCCTGTATCGCTTTTCCACCGTGTCGGTCATCATCCGCTTCCTCTGGTCTGCATGCTTGCCATTGACGAGCCTCTTTCCTACATCCTCTAGCGACTAGAGGTGCAAGAGGGAAAATCATGAAAAAGATCACCATCGGCGATGCCTCGCGACAGAGCGGCGTCAAGGTGCCGACGATCCGCTACTACGAGGGGATCGGCCTTCTGGCGGCGCCGAGCCGCAGCGAGGGAAACCAGCGCTCCTACGAGCCCGCCGACATCAGCCGCCTGGTGTTCATCCGCCACGCGCGCGAGCTCGGCTTCGAGGTCGAGGCGATCCGCACGCTTTTGACGTTGCAGGATGATCCGCATCAGTCCTGCGCCTCGGCCGACGCGATCGCCAAGGCGCGGCTGATCGAGGTCGAGCAGCGGATCCGCAGCCTGATGGCGCTGAAGGTGGAGCTGGAAGCGATGGTCGAAGGGTGCGGCCACGGACGGGTCGACCAGTGCCGGGTGATCGAGGTTCTCGCCGATCACGGCCAGTGCGCGCATCCGCATCACGGATTGCCGGTGTCCAGTCTCTCGGTTTCCTGAAATCGGCGGCAGATCTTTCCGAGGCGTGAATATAACAGGCGAAAGTTGATAGCCGGCATCCGATCCTGCACAGGATAAAGGCGGTTCGCACAAAGTTTGTGCGCTTTATGATTCTGATTTTATTTAGTTTTTTTCACTATACCGGAGAGATCAGCCATCAAATTCATGTGATATTGCCGATGACAGGTATTCCGAGAGCATTTGTTTCGAACGATACTCCCAATGATGATTTCCAGTCGCTGTTCGCAACCCATCCGTCGCCGATGTGGGTCTACGATCCCGACACGCTGCACTTCCTGATCGTCAACAATGCCGCCATCGATCTTTATGGATACTCGCGCGAGGCATACGCCGCGATGACTGTTCTCGACATCCGGCCCGCGCATGAGCGGCAGCGGATGATCACCGCTGTGCACGCACGCTCCGACATGGAGCGGGCCGAGCGCTGGACGCATCTGAAGGCCGACGGCACGATGGTGGAGGTGCTCACCTATGGCCGCAGCGTGCGGTTCAACGGCCGCGACGCGATCCTCGCCATCGTCCAGGACCAGACCGAGGTCAATGCCGCGCATCGCGAGGTCAGCGATACGCGCTCGCTGCTCGACAGTATCGTCGACAACCTGCCGGTCGGCGTTTTCGTCAAGGACATGGAGGCGGATGGGCTCTATATCCTGTTCAATGAGGCCTGCGGGGCGATCGTCGGCCGTAATTCCGGCGACGTGGTCGGCCGCAGCGATCATATTTTCTACGACGAAAAGCAGTCGGCCGCATTCCGCGAGCAGGACGCGCGCGCCTTTGCTGCGGAGGCCGCGATCAGCTTCGAAGAGACGGTGCGACGCAGCGACGGCGTCGAGCGGATGCTGCGCACCGTCAAGCGGGCGCTGCCCTCCGTCGATGGCAGCCCGCCGCGTTATCTTCTGGGCATTTCCCAGGACGTCACCGAGGAGCGTTCGGTCGAGGCGCGGCTCGCCTACATGGCAATGCACGATGCACTGACCGGCATGCCCAACCGGGCGTTCTTCGCCGACCAGATCCGGCTCGCGGCGAAGGCCGCGACCTTGGCGCAGCCAATCGCCTTGCTTTACCTCGACGTCGATCATTTCAAACACATCAACGACAGCAAGGGCCATGCCGCCGGCGATGCGCTGCTCTGCCAGGTGGCGCAGCGGCTGACGGCGCTGGCGCGGCCCGGCGATTTCGTGGCGCGGTTGGGCGGCGACGAGTTCGCGCTGGTTGTCAGGCTCGATCGCGAAAGCTGCATCGAGCGCTTTGCCAAGAGTCTGCTGACATCACTGTCGCAGCCCTTCGATCTCGATGGCGTCAACGAACACGTCACCTGCAGCATCGGCATCGCCTTGGCGCCCGATCATGCCGACGACGACGACGTGCTGATGCGGCATGCCGATCTGGCACTCTACGCCGCCAAGGAGAGCGGCCGTTCGACCTATCGTTTCTACGAGCCGTCGATGCGGATGGAGGCCGAGCGCCGACATCTCCTGACGGTGGAATTGCGCGAGGCGCTGCAGCAGAACCAGTTCGAGCTCTATTACCAGCCGATCGTTCAGCTGGAGAATGACGGGCTTGCCGGCTTCGAGGCGCTGATCCGTTGGAACCACCCGGAGCGCGGCCTAGTGCCGCCGATGGATTTCATTCCGGTTGCCGAGGAGACCGGGCTGATCGTGGCGATCGGCGAATGGGTGCTGCGCGAGGCCTGCCGCACGGCGGCGTCCTGGCCAAAACACCTGAAGATTGCCGTCAATCTCTCCGTCAGCCAGTTCCGGCACAACAGTCTGCTCGCCAGCGTCGTCTCGGCGCTCGACGAGAGCGGCCTGCGCCCTGAGCGGCTGGAGATCGAGATCACCGAATCGGTATTCCTCGCCGATGTCGGGCAGAGTTTGCCGCTGTTGAAGGCGTTGAAGGAACTGGGCATCCGCATCGCCATCGATGATTTCGGCACCGGCTATTCCTCGTTCAGCTATCTCAGGGCCTTCGCCTTCGACAAGATCAAGCTCGACCGCAGCTTCATCGCCGGCATCGAGACCGATCCGGGCAATCTGGCGATTGTCCGGGCGGTGGTCGGCATCGGGTCGGGCTTCAACGCGACGACGCTGGCGGAGGGCATCGAGACCGAGGAGCAGCTGGCCAAGCTCCGGCAGGAGGGTTTCAACGAGGTGCAGGGTTATCTGCTGGGCAAACCGATGCCGCTGGCGCAGGCGCAGGCGCTGATCACCGGCGGCGTCTCAGCCTTCGCCGCCGCTGCCGCCGCCGCCTTTCGCTGACATAAGCGCATCTTCGGCGCGCTGCTAGTGGTGGCGTTGGCCACCGTCTGGATGATGGTCGCGGCGAGAACGACGGCCGGAGCCGTCGAGGGCGCGCTGTTTGCGGATTCCAGCCTTGCGCGCTGAGCTCAGCCGGCCTTGTCGAGCGCGTCACGCTGCTGGACGAGCAAATCGAGACGCGCCTGCTGTTCCTCGATCCGGTCGTTGATCCGGTCTTCGTCGGCAGCGCCGATGGTGCCGGCGGCCTGCTCGACCAGCGTTCTCAGGTTTTCGCGGACATCGGCAATCCGGCTGTCGAGTTCGTCTTTCGTCAGGTCCTGGCTCATCGCGTGTTTCTCCCTTGCGTGCGCCCCGTTGCAGGCGCTCCTTGCCGATGCACAGTGACGCAAAGGCGCGATGCCGTCTTGTCTTTTTGACGCGCGGTTGGACGAATGCGTTAATGCGGTACTGCCGGCGTCCGCGATTTTCACGGCGCTGAGGGCAAGGCCTCCTATCGCTCGCCGAACTACGATCCGGCGGCGGCGATGCTGTCCAGATTGTCGATCACGCGTGTCAGGAGGCTTGCAAGTTGCGCGGCCTCCTCATCCGTGAACCCGGCCAGCGCCTCGCGATTGCCTTCGAACAGGGTCGCAATCGCCGTCGGCATTCGGTCGCGGGCAGACTCTGTCAACACGACGCGGCTGCTGCGTCCGTCGTCAGGGTCGCGGCTGCGCTCTATCAACCCGTCGCGTTCCATGCGCGCCAGCATCTGCGCCATCGGCGGCTGCTCGATCCGGGCGAAGCGGGCGAGATCGCGCTGGGTGCTCGCATCGCCGTTCTTCAGCGCCACCAGCACCGGTAAATGGCCGACGCCGAAGCCGAGCGGCCTGAGGCGCTCCTCGCTGAGCCGGGCGAAACCGCGCGCCGCGAGGCTGATCAGGTGGCCCGGTGTCTGCAGCACGTCGTTCGTCATCGTGGCTTCTCTTTGCGTATTTTCCGCGGTTGACTGTGAATTACATATGTACGTATATAAATTTGAACCGACTGGCAAGGCTGCTTGCCATCTCATCCTGCCGTCCATCCCACCCGAGGAACCGATATGCCCGAGATCGATCGCCGAACCATCCACAGCGAGGTCATCCATCGTATCTACGACCGCTTCAACGCGCGTGACATCGACGGTGTGCTCGTCGAGCTTGCCGAAGACGTCGCCTGGGCGAACGGCATGGATGGCGGTCACGTTCACGGACGCGAGGCGGTCCGCGACTACTGGACGCGGCAATGGGCGATCGTCAGCCCGCATGTCGAACCAGTCGCCATTTCCGTCAGGGGCGAGGACACGGTCGCCGTCGAGGTGATCCAGTCGGTCTTCGATCTCGAGGGCAAGCCGCTGGCCGGCCAGAGCCACGGGCTCAAGGACAAGACGGTGATGCATGTTTTTCAGGTAGAGAACGGCCGGATCGTGCGCTTCGACATCGAGGAGATCGCGTAGGGGAGGGATATTGCTGGTGCGGCCACCGTTCGAGATCAACAACTTACTTGAAATTTCCACTCCGATTTTCCCCGTCCCCCAGCCCTTTCCTAAACTAACCCCGTCCCGTCATCGGATACACCGGCAGGCGTGC
>UCIT01000012.1:166035-236694 GCA_900472625.1 Hyphomicrobiales bacterium
CCGAACGGGGCGCTGGAAAGCGCCATATTACTTTTACTCTATCGCGGTGTTTTCCAGCGCCCCGTCCGAGTGCAGTGCATGGTGGAGACACGGGCTGAAAGGTCGCGTGGGGTTTTGGCGTGTCTGCCGGAAAGGTTCTGCCGTGTGATACCCCCCTCTGCCCTGCCGGGCATCTCCCCCTCAGGTGGGGAGATCGGCTTGGCGCCGCCGCTCGTTCCAAGCTCAACGTTCTGCGAAGCGCAGGCCACTTGCCGATCTCCCTCCTTGTGGGGGAGATGCCCGGCAGGGCAGAGGGGGGTGCCGCACGGCACAACGCCAACCGCAACACCCACACCAACCCACCGCCCCGAATCACCGCCTCTTGCGCCCGCAGCCAATCCTTTCTATATCCACGGCCATGAAACAGCCTGCGGCCGATCCCGTCGGCCACGATGCAAATCCGCCGGAATTCTGTATGATGGGGCGGAGGGTCACACGCTTTGGAACGGGCAGCACTCCGTGAACACACTGGATTTTGACAAGAGGCCTGAAGATACACGCGTCGTCGTCGCCATGTCGGGCGGCGTCGACAGTTCCGTCGTGGCCGGGATTCTGAAGCGCCAGGGCTATGACGTGCTCGGCATCACCCTGCAGCTCTACGATCACGGCGCCGCCGTGCACCGGGCCGGCTCGTGCTGCGCCGGCCAGGATATCGACGACGCGCGCCGCGTTTGCGAGACGCTCGGCATCCCTCATTACGTGCTGGACTACGAAAAGCGGTTCCGCGATACCGTCATCAATCCGTTCATGGAAAGCTACGTGGCTGGCGAGACGCCGATCCCGTGCGTGTCGTGCAACCAGACCGTCAAGTTCGCCGACCTCCTGGAAACAGCCAAGGAACTCGGCGCCGATGCGCTGGCGACCGGCCACTATATCCGCTCGGGGGCCAACCCGGCACCCGGAAAGCCCGGTCGCCGCGCGCTCTACCGGCCGGCCGATGCCGATCGCGATCAGAGCTATTTCCTGTTCGCGACGACGCAGGAGCAGATCGACTATCTGCGCTTTCCGCTCGGCGGCCTGCCGAAGGCGGAGACCCGCAAGCTGGCCGAGGAGATGGGTCTGGTCGTCGCCAAGAAGGCCGACAGCCAGGACATCTGTTTCGTGCCGCAGGGCAAGTACACCGACATCATCAACAAGCTGAAGCCGAACGCGGCGCTGGCCGGCGAGATCGTCCATCTCGACGGTCGCGTGCTGGGGAGCCATGACGGCATCCTGCATTACACGATCGGTCAGCGCCGCGGCATCGGCGTCGCCACCGGCGAACCGCTCTATGTGGTGTTTCTCGACGCCCGCTCGCGCCGTGTCATCGTCGGCCCGAAGGAAGCGCTGGAGACGCACCGGGTCTATCTGCGCGACGTCAACTGGCTGGGCGACGAGGATATCGAGCAGGCGGCGTCCGGCGAGGGCTTCGCCTGTTTCGCCAAGGTTCGCTCGACCCGCACGCCGACGCCGGCCGTGCTGCATGCGGACCAGACCGGGATCTATGTGGATCTCGCCGTCGGCGAGGCCGGGGTTGCGCCGGGTCAGGCCTGCGCGCTCTATTCGGCGCCAGGCGACAATGCCCGTGTCTATGGTGGTGGTTTCATCGAGCGCTCGGAACGTGAACCGGCAGCGGAAGCCTCGCTGAAGGCGCTGCTGACCAACGCCGTGGCGGCTTGAACAGGCTTCGGTTTTTTAGCCTGGAGTTTTTCGAAGTTGCGCTTGACACTGAAGGGAAGGCGGTTTTATAAGCCGCACATCCAAACGGACCCGGTTGCTCGGATATCCAAGCAATCACAAGGTCTTCGTGGCGGGGTAGCTCAGCTGGTTAGAGCAGCGGAATCATAATCCGCGTGTCGGGGGTTCAAGTCCCTCTCCCGCTACCAAGCTTTTAGCCATTTTCCGGCGTTCGGGTGGCAAATCGATAGTTTCGCCGAGCAAAGCAGACAATTTCCCTTTAATTTCAAGTTCGATTGCCTCATGCGGAGGTGACGGATGAACGATCACGGCGTCGACCAGTTCGCGGAACGAATTCATCAGGTCGGATTGCGGATCGTTGCGGGCGTCGCCGAGGTTTTGAGCGAGTTCGCCGACGACCTTCAAGTATTTGCCGACGGCTGCCGGGTGGATTTCGGTCGCGGTCAGCGGCGGGGCTTCCGATAGTTCCGCTTCCAGCCTAGCGACCTCGGCGTCGAGAGCCGGCCGGCGATCAGCCAACTGCTCGACCGAGAACAGCCCCTTCATATAAGCGTCGAGCAGCCGTTCGATTTCGCCCTTGCGCTTTGCGAGTTCGTTCTCGATCCGCGATCGGCTGTTCGCCGCCTCAATCGCCAGGCGGCGGCGCTCGGCGAAATATTCTTTGACGAAGACGACGAGGGCCATCGGGTTTGCCAGTTGCTGGCGAAGGCCGTCAATGACGCCCTCCTCGACGACCGCGAGCGGATACTTGCGGCGATGGTCACACGTCCCGCTGTTCTGCGATCGGGCGCACCTGATGCGAGCATGCCCGTTCGTCTGGCCGTCGAGCGTCATCCCGCCGCCGCACTTGCCGCAGCGAAGCAGACCGGACAGCATCCGGGGACGACGAGGCGTGTATCCGGTCCGGGCCTTCCTGCCTTCGAGCTTGGCCTGAACTACCTCGAAGACATCGGCGTCAACGATCCGCAGTTCGGGAACGTCTGACCGCTGCCATTCCGTCTCGGGGTTCATGCGGCTGATCCGCTTTCCCGTATCGGGATCGCGGACCATGCGGACCCTGTTCCATATCAGCACGCCGTTGTAGATCGAATTCCGCAGGATGCCGTTCGTCCGGGTAGCCGAGCCGTTGATCGTCGAGGCATTCCAGACCGCCCCGCGGGGAGGGGCTATCTCTTCCCGGTTCAGCGCATGGGCGATTTCGCGGGGAGACTTCCCGCCGGCGAAGTCTGCGAAGACGCGACGGACGACATCAGCTTCCGCGTCGTTGATGACCAGTTCGCCCGGCTTCCCCAAGACGGGGCTATAGCCGTATGCCTTGCCGCCTGCAGACAGGCCATCCTTGACGCGGCCGGCGAGCCCGCGCCGGACCTTGTTGGCGAGGTCGGACAGATAGAGCGAACTGACGAGGCCCCGAATACCGATCTGAACTGCATCGGCCCGGCCGTCGTGGACGGCCACGATGTCGACGCCGAGGAACTGCATGCGCTTGTAGATGGCGGCGAGGTCTTCCTGATCGCGCGACAGGCGGTCGAGCGCTTCAACGATCACGACATCGAAGTTCTTCGCTCTGGCCTTTTCTAGGAGAGAGAGGACGCCATCGCGGCCGAAGAGTGAAGAACCGGAGCGCGCGCGGTCGAAGAACGTCTCGGTTACGCGGAAACCGTTCTTCTCGGCGAAGGTCTTGCAGAGAAGAACTTGATCCTCGATCGACCTATCTTGCTGCAGATCGCTTGAATACCGCGCGTAAACGGCTGCTCTTTTCGGCGGGCTGGTATTGGTCATCGAAATCTTTTCCTGCATTTGCATCATCATGGTCCTGCCTGGCGGCTGCTCGGGCGAGCGCCCGGACGAAGTTTTCGACATCAGGGTCTAATTCTTCGATCGGTATTTTCTTCATTGCGGATGTTCCTAGCCCTGGCAAGCTCATCAAAAGACGAACCGCGGTCGTGGTTAAGGGGCCTCGTTGCACTTCGGGCAGGGCAATCCCCGCTTGATTTCGCTGACTGTCATGTCGAATGACCATCCGTCATCGTGTCCGCATCGCCAGCAGCGGAAGTGAGCGCCCTGCGCGGTCCGCCACCCCGGCATCATGCCGGGGGCCTGACCGTGGTCGATTGCGCGCATGCGGACGACGGGCGGCTTGCGCGGGACCGGTCCGAAGAGGTCAATCGCCACCTTTGTCCCTCCTGTCGATCATCCGGTTGAGCCGCGCGAAGACGGGCGCCAGGCGCATATCCAGCGCCGCCCCGACAGAATGAAGCGCGGCGTTGATGTTCACCGATCGAGGGCGAATGACCGGCTCCCCGGTCCGACCGCACTCGCCGTCCATCGGACGCCGTCCGCAGTTGGTGCAAACTCCGTTATCGTCGGAGACGTATAGGCAGCGGATGGTCATGTTGCCCTCGCGATCTGGTCAATATTCTGCAAGACGACGCGGAAGGTGTAGGCGACGACCCACGGGTTTGCGTCCCACGATTTCGGCCCGTCGACCCCGTTAATCATTTGCCAAAGGCTGTCGTATGCGCTGATCGCCGACCGCGCCGTTCGCGGGCGGCCGGACCCGTCGGCAGAGTATTGGCCGGGGATGATGAAGCCGCCGTCGGTCGGGACGATCCCTTCCGCGACGGCGTCGGCCTCGCTGCAAGCCTGCAGGCGTTCGACCCTGACATCGTCGACGAGCAGCGTTATCCGTGACGCCCATCGCGGCTGATGCATGGCCGGCCGAAGCTTGCCAACCCATTCGGGACGGGTGTCGGGATATGCGAAGTCAGGCTCCCATCGTCCGCTTTGCTGGTTGGCGATCGATCCGCCGGCTTCGCAGAATACGGTCATTGTCTTTACCGGAAGATCGCGAGGGGGCGTGTCCTCCCATTTCTGCGAGACCCGCCAAGCCTCGCGGACATAGACGCGATCGCCGATCCCGATGCGCGGGGAGTAATGCGGCGTGACGAAGTTCTTCCTGGCCGGGATCGAAACGAACGACCCCCATCGATCTTTCATCTCATAGACCGAGCGACCCCGCTGGTCGGTGGCGACCTTCACGAAATCCATAATCTTTGACGTGTCCTCGATGCCCGTAAGGCGTCGGGTCTGCGTCTTCTGTCCGGCAATGAGCGCCCGGATCATAGGCGCGCTGAAAAGCATAGGATGATCAGCCATTGCGGCGCTCCCTCATGGACTGGCGAAAGGTGTCGAACGCAGCTTCGTTGATCAGCCGTGTCGTGCCGTGGAAATCCGGCTTCCCCGCCTGGGCGCAGAACCGTCCGATGACGATGCCGATCGCGAGGAAGGCGGCGACGCTTTGCTTTTCGTGGCATGCATCTTCGATCGCGTCGGCGATCAAGGCCGCTTCCGCCATGGTCTTTTGATATTCTTTATCGTCGGTCATATGCCTGCAGCCCTTTCGATGGCTTCGCGTTTGCATTTCTCCCAAGCCTGATCGAGCCGCCGCCAAATGGTGACGGCCGATATGCGCCGCGGCGAGCCGGGTGGGAGAAGCCAATACTCTTGATATTCTGGTCGGCGCCGGATGATGGCGCGTACCCTCTTCTTGGCGGTTCGCCATGCGGCTTTGCTCGACCGCGGGACTAGCGGCCAATGCTTCGCGCAAATCCATTCTTGATAATCTTCGTCGTTTCGGGTCGTCCGCCGGCAAAACGGGACACAGCATGATAGACGGTCAGGCATTGCCTAAGACCTCGCTGTTCGTTGTCACGCCGGGCCATATGGACCGCGGACCCGTCGTGCAGATTGCATAGATGCATCCCTCGGTCTGGCAGCAAAGCCAAATGGTCCGTCCTGACCGGCTCCTCGACCAGTGAAGCCGCGTTCCGCAGTGCGGGCAGGTCGTCGATCCCTCGCCGCCGGGCTTGACCAAACCGGCGGCTTTGAAGACGGCTTCGGAGGCAACAGAGACAGGGTCCGCCGTCATCTCTTCCCCCTTGTCTTCGGCTGCGGGTCGAAGCCAAAATCGAAGACGGACCGCTCGATCGTGTCGGCTGCAGTTTTGATGCTGTCGACGAGGGACAAGAGGCCGGAATATGGGGCTTCGATCCTTGATCCGAGGACGACCTTCACCGCGCGTCCGACGGCTTCGGGCGAATGGTCGCCGTGCCAATGTTCAAGCTTGATGCCGCTGGCCTTCTCGAATGCCTCGATCTGGCGAGAGGCATCATTGACCTGCCCGGCACGGCGAACCGCCGCTTCCTGAACACGCTGCTCGAACAGTCCGTCTGACGCTGCAGTTCGCCGGCGAACCTCGGCGTCGATCCGCTCCTCGTCCGACTTGTCGGCTCGCCGGAGCAAGGCGGCGAGGAATTGCCGCTCGATGGCCTTCGCGTCCGTGCGAGTGTCATCACGCCTGCGGTTAAATTTCGTGCCATCCCATTCCAGCCATCCCCAGGCGGGCGGGATTTCGTCGGCGTCGAGGACGACATTTTTCGCAGTGACGAGGGTCCAATAATCGCAATAGGCGGCGATCGTTTCCGCCTTCTCCGGCTGCGCGCGTTCCTTTTTCCAGTCCGACCGGCTGATCTTGATTTCGAAGCCGTGAAGGGTCAGCCCACGGGACGGCCAAAGCGACATAGCGACGGCGTCCGCAAAGCGGGTGTGCCGCGCGCCCGTGGCGTCGCCGACCTCGAACATGATCGCCCATTCCGGGGCGGCGTAGCGGCGCCGCAGCGCCGCCTTAATATCTCCGGTCGCGCTCATGTGTGGACCTCTTTCAGCCGGCCGATGCGGATTTCACGGAATTCGATTGAGCACTTCTTGGGGTCGGACGTTTCGCCGTACCAAACGAGCAAGTTGATCCGGCCTTCCTGACGTCGCCAGCACTTGCCGGGGTAGACGCCGCTCGGGTGCGAGGCCGAATATTCGTTGAGGCCTTGGAACTGGCTGCGGCTCAAAAGGACGTGCTTGCCGTCCATTGGGGCCGAACGGATGTCGTCCGGCTGCCGCCAGTATTTGCCCATGGGATCAGTCAGGGCGGGGATCATTTGCAGCCCCTTCCGATCTTCGCGAAGACGCGATCGATGTTCGTCGCGTTGTCGGGCAGGTGACTTTCGTCCCGGGGCCGCAGGCTATAAGTCCCAAGGGGGACCGGCCGGCATTGAAGCCCGCCCCCCTCTTTGACACTCCAATGCCCGAAATGATCCTCGGCGAACCGTCGGCCCGTCCAACCGATCAGCCGGTTCAGAATGCGGTAACGCAGCGGAAGTTTTGCCATCGTTCAGCCCCTCGTAATTTTGTCGGGAGACGGCTGATGTGTCGCGGCCGGGCGCTGCGTCGCCTTGGGGATGCGGTAGCGTCCCCCGCCGCGAAACATCACTTCTTGCGATCCGTCGCGATGCTCGACCGATATCGACTTCGCATCGACAAACGATACGCGGGCGGGGTTCCAGATCGTGCCGTCATGCGTCGTGAAGGCGACCTCGACGGCGTCGCCGACTTTCAGTTCTTCGGTCATGCTCGGCCCTCGACTTGGAGGTCTTTCAGGCGGATTTCGGCGAGCCTCGCCTTCGCGCCGGCGAACACTTGGTCAAGAACGAGTTCGTCGCCGCCTAGGCGGATGCAGGCGAGCGCCACGCCCACGAGGACGCTCTCGGTCAGAACCATCATCTGCGTCGTCGTGCCGCCTGACATGGCGATCGGCGCGACGATGGAACGGACAATCTTTCCGACCTCGGCGTTGTGGACCTCGGCGGCCGTGGCGTAGCCGCGCGGCGCGTTGGGGAAGGACGGCGCCGGACGGGCGACGACCTTTGAGACTGCTGACGCGATCTGCTCGGCCGAGCAATGGGGGAAGGTTTCGACGGCGATTTCCGTCAAGGTGTCCTCGTCGGCATCCGCTGGCGCCGCAGCGCGCAGGACAGCGACCATATGATCAAGCGTTGTCATGACGTTCCTCAAAGATACCGATGGGCGGTTGATTGCGAATTTCAGACCTCGTCGCCCATCGGACGTTGTCTTCGCGGTTCAGGAGGGTGTTGCCGTTCCGATGCAAAACATCGGCGCCGGCGAAGGGGGCGGGACCATGAAAGGCCTCGCAAACCAAGCGGTGGACCTTGTGCGTCCGGCCTCGGAAGCGGGTGACATACCGCGGCCGACTGACGCCCCGCGCGATCGTTCCGTGCCAAGCATGACCGCCGATCACCTTGAACCCGCCGTAAGGCATTTCCTTATGGTAGGGCTTCACCCGGATGCGGCCGAAACTACTGACCTCAAGACCGGGGACCGACGGGCTGTCTTTCCAGCGCTCGATTTCCATCAGAAGGGGATATCCTGATCGTCGTCATAGTTGGTCGATTGCTGGTTTGACCTTCCCCCGCTGCCGGCGCCATAACCCGCATTCGGATCGCGATACCCGCCGCCGCTCGACCGGCCGCCGCTATCGTTGCGACGGTCGCCATCGCCGGGCGTGGAAACGATCTGCAGCGAACCGCCGAAGCCCTGAACGACGATCTTCGTCGCGTACTTCTTGCCGCCGCCGTTGCGATCTTCCCAACTCTCGGTTTCGAGCTTGCCCTCGATGTAAAGCATCGACCCCTTCTTGACGTACGGGCGGACGATGTTCTTAACGAGCGCATCGCTCATGATCTTGACGTTGTGCCATTCGGTCTTTTCCTTGCGCTCGCCCGTGGTCTTGTCGCGCCAGGTGTCCGATGTCGCGAGACTGAACTCGGCAATTTCCATCGCCTCGCCACGGCCGATGTTCCGGGTTTCCGGGTCTTTTCCCACTCGGCCGACGAGAATGACTTTGTTAACGCTGCCTGCCATTTTGATAATCCTTTTGAAGCTTTTCGGTTGAGGAGGCCGGAGGGCGCGCTATGCGCCGCCTATCTCCCGCAGCGCTTCCTCGCGGGCGCGGTTGAGTTCGGCCATCGCCTGATGCGATCCGAGTTCCGTGTCGGGGTGGCGGGTTTTCGCGAGTTCGCGATACCGTGTCTCGATGTGCGTGCGGGAAAGCTGATGCGACATCGCCTTCACGCCAAGCACTTCGCGCCAAGGCCGCCTGGCCTCGCCTTGCGGCGGCAACGCGAGGAAGCCGGTAAATGTCGCGCGGACGAGGGCGAGCGTCCCGTGACGGAGTTCGGTTCGACGGGCTTCAATAATCAGGTGGATAGCTTGAAGGTTCGCCTCGACCGACTGGTATCGATCGACCGGGATGCTGACCTGCAGGCCATCCCAAACGAACCAGACGGCAACACCTGGGTCTGATGGCTTATTTTCGCCGAGCGTCACGTTCGACGAAATGATCAGGTTGCCGACCGGCTTACTGCTATCGCGTCCGAATGCCTCGATCGACTTGCGGACGTTAGAAAGGGCGGTCGGCAGAGCCGTGCGGAACTGGCCTTTCTCCCGAGCCTTGTAGCGCGGGATGTTGTCAGGCCATGAAAGGGGATAAGCAGCGGTCATGGCTATTCCTCGTATCCGTCGATTGCGCAGTCGCCGATCCGCTTGGCGCGGAACGTCCCCTCGGAAAGGCGATGCAGGATTGTTCGGGTTGTCGATCCGTCAAACTTCAAGCATTGGAACCCGGTCTGGCCGGCTCCGAGGAAGGCGCAGGTTTCTTGCGGCCCTTTGCCCAATCCGCAACGGGACGTTTCAAGGCCAGGTTCGAGGCTGATCGTGTTGCCGCGATCCGACTTCTTACGTTTGATGGTCGGCACTTTCGGGCCGTGCGGGTTGGCGAAGACGGTAAAGCTGCCGTCCTCTATCGATGCGATGATTTCCTGCCCGTTCAGGTTGGCGAGGATCGTCTCGCAATAGGATCGGACATTCGTCCAACCGAACTTTGAGCGCCTTGAAATAACGATCCCGCCACCGACTTCCTCGTATTCGCAGTTGTATTCAGAGGTCGGATCAGCCTGCAGAACGAAATGGTTCGCTCGGCATGGCATCGACGCTGCGGCATCTTTCAGACGCTCGGCGACGTGCCAGAAATCACGCGACAGGTCGAAGACCTTATCGCCGCGCTCGACGTTCCAGGGACGGTTCCAACCAAGGAACCGAAGGCGTCCTTCGATTACGACAGTCATCGGGCCACCCCCGACAGTTCGTAGTAGCGGTCGAGGAAGATTTCGGCCGCGAGTTCAGGCGGTGACCAAGGGACGATTTCGAAGTCGAACGGCTTTGCCCCATTGACCCACTGCCAATCCTCGCCGCCCCAACGCATCAGGTCGCGCCGCTCGGTTGCAAGCATACGAAGGTCGAGCAGCTTGATCGCCGCCGGGTCCGTCATCTTTACGCCGAAGCGGGCTATGCCTGCGGCTTCGCAACGCTTCTCGGTCCGCTTGTAGTCCGGGCATATCGATCTCAGCGGGCCGGTCATGTCGCCGCAGGTCGCTTCCCCGAGTTCGTGCATCAGCGCATCGAACGCCAGTTCCGGCGGGGCGACCTCGCTCATACGAACGCAGTGCTCGGCGACGGAATAGAACACCCGCTTGCCTGTCCGGCTGCTGACGCACTGCCCGGCGAAGCGGCAGGCGAAAGCCAGTCCGAAGGCGACATCCTCGATTGTCAGTTCTGTCGTCTCGGGGGCTTCGAAATCGAAGTAAGTCCCCGAACCGAGGAGGATCGTCGGGCCTTTGATCCGGCGGATCGAGGCCTCTTTCATCTGGTCGAGACTGGTCATAGCACGACCGTCACTTTCTCGGCCGCACGGGTCACCGCAGTATAAAGCCAGCGGCGGGCGTCATCGCGTGCGACGTGGCTTTCATCGAAGATGCAGACATCGTTCCACTGGCTGCCCTGCGCCTTGTGGACGGTCAGTGCGTAGGCGAAATCGAAGGGCTGGTACTTCTTCTTTTCCCGCCAATCGAGATTGTTCTCTTCGCCCCTGATCCAGCAATGATGCGTGGCAACGAGGACGGGGTTCACAGACATGCCGGCGTCAATCGGCGAAACGATCATGGTCGTTTCGTCGCTGTCCTGTCGGCGGACCTTGTCGACGTTCCAAAGGCTGCCGTTCAGCAGGCCCTTTTCGCGGTTATTTTTCAGGCAAACGACGCGCTCGCTCAGCATGAAGGCGGGCTCGGTAAAGCCGAGGATTTGGCGCAGGCGACCGTTATACATCCTGCGGGTGGCGTTCTTCCCGACGAGAACCTGATCCGCATCAACGACGTGACGCTGCGTGACCTGATCGCGGGAGATGACCCTGCTTTCGCCGTACGTGCCGCGTTCCAGGCGGCCACCTTCGCGGATCAGCATCGACAAGCGAATGATCGGATTATCCGCCGCCTGGCGATGGATTTCCGTCAACATGAAGTCGGGCTCGCCGGCGGTGAAGTATCCCGGGCCTTCGATCGGCGGAAGCTGTTCGGGATCGCCGAGAACGAGGATGCGCTTGCCAAACGACATCAGGTCCGCGCCAAGTTCTTCCCCGACCATGGAAACCTCGTCGATGATGACAAGGTCGGCCTGATTGATTGGGCTATCGTACTTGTTCAGGATGAACCGCGGCGTCGGCGAATTTGGATTGTCGAGCTTGTAGATCAGCGAATGTATCGTCGACGCGCCGGCGCAGCCCTTAGACTGCATCATCAGCGCAGCCTTGCCGGTGAATGCGGCGTAGCAGACGTTCATGTTCTCGCCGAAGTGGATCGCGATCGTCGTCTTGCCTGTTCCGGCATAGCCCGCGAGGTAGAAGAACTGCGGGCCGTCAGGATCGGCGATCCACTGCTCGACGGCCTTTACCGCCTGGTCTTGTTGGGGAGCGAGTTGCATCTTCGATCCCCTCAATATTCGATCGTGCCGAATGGTGACGGGGGTGCCGGCGGCTCCTCCCGCATCTTGTCGGCGTTGTCGTTGCGAGTTGGATATTCGAGGAACACCTTCGAGACGCGCGCAGCGGCTCGGAAAGCTTCCTTTGGTTCGAAGATAACGACGGTGACGCCGATATTGCGCTCGGCATGGTCAGTCGCGAACTTCTGCGCGTCCGCCTCGAAATCGAAGGCGGCAAGTACTTTGTCGTTCGTCTGGTCGAAGACGAGGATTTGGCGCTCTAGTTCAGACATGGGCGTTCTCCTCTTGATTTGCGGGGATGTCGCCGACGACGACGCTAACGCGGACGCCGAGGGCCTGCGCCATGCGCACAAGCTGCGAGGCGGTCATCGTGGAATTGCCGTTCTCGATGCGCGTGACGTAATGGCTCTTCACGCGAAGGGTTTGCGCGAGGTCGTCGACCTTGATGTTTCGGGAGATGCGCAGCGCACGGACGCGCTTTGCAATGGTGGCGTTGATGATGTCTTCGGCTTCGACCGGCATCAGGTCAGTCCTCGTTTTTCGAGTTGGAAATGAAGCGTGTGCTTGGTGTCCCGATCGAGGTCGGTCGCCTTGTCGCGCATCCACGTCAGGTATTCGGTCGGAACGTCGTCCCATTTCTCGCCACGATGCTTGTTCCCGAACCGGCAAGTGGTTTGCAGAACGGGAAGGCGTGACCAGTCGAGGAGGTCCGATAGTTCGGCGCCCTCGTTCAGGAGCCGGGCGAGAAGGTGCGCGGTCACATAGCTATCGGGTCCGGCCCAATGAGCCGGGTCGGCGAGTGCGCGGTCGACGGGGAGGTTTAGGGCGTATCGCAGATACTGGTTGCTATGCCGCTCCATGTCCGGCCAGACGTTTTTTGCTGCCTTAAGGGTGCAGATGAACGGCTTGCCGGCGCCCGTGAAGTAATGGCCGTCATGCTCTTTGTTGTGGCAGGCGAAAGCATCAGCGCCCGCCACAAGGTGACGGAAGATCGTGTCGGGCGCAGGGGCGTCGACAAGGTCGGCCCTGTCGATGTGGTGCGTCGCCTGGGCGCCGATTTCCATGACCAACGACGGGTTCACGCGGAACGGATTGCAGAAATGTTGGATGGGGACGCCGACGGATCGGACAGACTTACCGACATCGTCGAAGTCAACATCAGTCCAGCCGATCTGGATCACCGCTGTCGTCTTCTCGGGCTCGGGAAGCCCCGTCGTCTCGACATCAAAAACACGAAAGATCATTGGCTTCCGCTTTCATATGCATGCTGAAACCCGACGATGATCTTCGCGGGTACGGCGCCGATTGCTTCGGGATGAAAGACCAGGGCGAAGAGGAAGGCGGCAAAAGCCGCCACCCCCGTGAGTTGCGCAACGAAAACGATGACAAGGATTATCCGGGTCATGCCGTCACCTGCAGAGCCGCAGCGACTACAAAGAGGAGAACGGTGATGACGATCCCCGGACGTGCTTCCTTCATCTTGACCTTGTCAGGCTGCCCTTCCTGCATCATGGCAGCGCTGCCCGCCGCGAAGAGAAGCGACAAGGCGTAGAGGATGATCGAAGCGAACGTCGTCATGCGTCACCGCCATTCTGCGATGCTTCATCCTCGCGACGAGCCTCGTCGAAGGCAGCCATCCAAGCGTCGGCGAGCGCCTTCTTCTCCGGAGCGCGGTACTCGCCGGGAATAGCCTTGCGGCTCATGTTGTTATGGTAGGCTTCCGCGCCGCGGCTCTTCGCTGCCTCGACCTCGTCGCCGGACGGCATATCCCCGGGAAAGCCGTCGTCGTCCTGATCGTCGGAGGCGCCAGAATTGACCGTTTCATCAGCCTTGCCGGCGTCGCCGTTTGAGCCCTGATCTTCGGACTTCCGATCATCCTCTTTGCCTTTCGACGGGGCGGTTTCGGATGCCTTGGATTTATCCTTGCCCTTTCCGCCGCCGGCGACATCGGCGAGCTTGTCCTTCAAGCCCTTGCTGGCCGCAGCGCCGTCCGGCTTGGCCGAGCCGCCGAACATGCTCTCGACCGTCTCCTCGCCGGACTTCAATGCGGCATGCATGCCGGTCATGAGGGCGATGTGATCGAGAGTGATGTCGTCGAGCCCGCCGATTTCCATCGAAGCGAAAAGCTGCTCGGGTTTTACGCCGAAAGCGGCGAAAGCTTTCAGCGCCTTATCTCGCCGCTCGGTCAGCGTCTTCACGTCGCCCTTGATCGTGGCGAGTGCGGCGTCGTATGCCTGCCGCCAGACGGCTTTCGGTACCGCCGCGAGGATCGCGTTGCGCTTAGCGATCGAGCATGCAGCGTTGCCCGTGACGATGATCATGTCGTCGTTGTAGAGGCGGCCATTGCGGTCAACGATGCGCCGTCGGACGCGGGCGGTCGTCGCGGCGTTCGTTTCCAGATCGTGGAAGATGCCTTCCGCTTCGACATACTTCTCGGCGCGGTCGACGTGCACGACGCGGGCGCCGATACGGCAATTTCCCCACTGGCCGGCGATGATTTCCGCCAGGCGGATCGACGGGCCGGTAATAGGCTTGCCGCCGCGGGGGAGGGCATAGTTGCACTCCTCGGCCGACTGCTCGTCCATGGTGACGAGCGAGAGGACGTTCTGCTTCGCCTTGCTGATAGACCGAGGATAGGCATGGGCGGTTGCGATCTGCTGATCGATTTCCGCCTTCGTCAGGCCGATCGCCATCGACATTTGTTCCTGCGACAGGGCGACGCCGGTCTCGATAATCTCGCCGTCTTGGGTGATAGTTTCGGGAGGCATTGGATGATCCTTTTTTAGGAATGAGGGAGCGTTCGCGTTCGAGGCGCGTCGGCTATTCGCTGTCTTCGGGGAGGGCGATGCGGAGCGGCGCGCGGACGGCTCGGTTCAGCAGCATGAAGCCGAGTTCGATCTTCTCGCGACCGATTTCCAGGAAGTGCCGATCGACGCCTTCCGTGTCTTCGAGGTCGTCGATCAGCCGGAGAAGACGCTCCTCTTCTTCCCTGTTTTCCTGAACGATCGCGTCTGCGTCCTTCTTCGGTAGTCGAGCCATTTCGATTTCCTTTTTCGATGTGGAGAGGGTGGCCGGGGCCGTCGTTGCGCGAGGTCAGGCAGCAACCGCCCCGGCCTTCCGGCCAGGGGTGGAGCCGGAATTAGAAACTGTCGGGAATTTCAGGGCTGGGTTTCAAATCGACGGGGATGCCTGCGGCGTTCACCCGCGGCGCAGACTTCGTCGACGCTTTGGCTCGCTTCGGCGCCGCAGCCTTGCCCGGCGTTCCCTCTGGCTTTTCCTTCGCGTAATGGACGGACGCTGTCGGGAGGAGGTCGCGGGCTTTCAACTGGCGGAAGAGGATGGCGGCGTTCTCGGCGTCGCTGACCGCTTGGTGCGCCCACGTCTGACCGAGGCCGAAATATGCAAGAGCCTCGCCGAGTTTCGGGAACTTCGGGCGATTGGTGCCTGCCTGCTTCAAGCCGCAAAGCTTCACCATCGGCCGCATGACGCAGATGTTGTTCGTCTGCTCGAACAGGTCCGGTAACCCGAGCCGACGGAACTCGCCTCGCATTACCTTGCAATCGAACTGCGCATGAAAGGCGACAATCGCCCGGCCGTCTTCGACCGCATTCTGATAGACCTGCAGGGCGTTGCGAACGTCTGATCCGTGCTCGACGAGGAATTCGTCGGTCAGCCCGTTCACGGCCGAGGCTTCGGCTGACATCGTCCAGCCGTTTGGGACGACATAGATATCGCCGCGGCGTTCTTCGTTGCCGTCTTCATCAAGGTAAATCATAGCCAGATGCGCGAGGCGGGCCTGACCCTCGGCGTCGGCGGGAAGTTTGAAATCGAAGACGCCGTTTGTTTCGGTGTCGATGACCAGATATTTCATCGGAAAATTCCTTCTAAAGGTTGGAAAAGTCTGGAAACGTCGGAATAAATCCGACCCTAAAGGCAAAAAAAATCAACGCCGGAAGGTCGCCTTTACGTCCTCTTCGAAATGCACGCCGGGCAATGCCGCGGCGGCTTTGTGTATTTTGACAAAGGCGGTCAGGGCCGTCTCGATCTGCTCGCGCTTCAAGTAGGGGCGAAGCTTGTCGAGTGGGATCGCCTCATAGTCTGTGATGCTGAATTTCCAGACCGTCTTTGCGCCGGTCGTGACGCCCGTCGCGGTCTTCACCTTGGCAAGTTCATGGTTCGTCGATGCTGCTCGGGCCTCGGCCGCGTCCGCCTGGGCGGCAATCTCGTCGGCCTGTTCGTGCTTCTTTTCGGTCGTGGCTGGTCGCTTCGCGGCATCCGCCGCAATGCGCAGGCGCTCCTCTTCGGCGCGCAGTCTAGCGGCCTCGGCCTCGGCCCTTGCGCGTTCGTCCGCCGCCTTCTTCCGCTGGTAGGCGGTGGACAGGTCGGCGAAGACCTGCTCAATGCGTCCGAGGCGTTCCTTGAATGTCGCAAAGAAGCCGTCGACCTCGCGGCCGGCCGTGAGATACGGTTCCTTTTCGACAACCCGTCGGGCTTCGATGCGCTTCGATAGCGCGATTGTGTCCGTCACAAGCTCGGCAACAATGCCGAGTTGGTCTTCATCCTTGATGACCCCGTCGGCCGCCTTGATATCGGTGCTCAGTTTGTTCGCGCGCAATGCGATCGGGTCAATCTCGCCAATCAATGCCTTATTCGTATCGGCGAGGGTTTCCAACAGGGGCGGGTTGTTGCCGCCCATCTGCGCGCGCGGGTTAATGTCTTCCTCTTCGGGCATTTCGGCTTCCCTTTGTGTTGGTCTGTTCTGCCCGCTTATTCGGGCTGCGGAACTCGGAGAACACGGAACGAGGTCGCACGGCCATCGGGGCCAATCTTGCGGACCATCTTCCATGTGATGCGTTGGCCGCCTTTCAGGTACGCGATCGAGGCGCCCTTCATCAGCGTTTTAATTTCGGCGTCCGTCGCGGCAAGCGTCTTCTCGTCTTCCGACATCCGGGTTCGGAGAAGGTGGCGGGCGCCGATCAAGCCGTCGATCCTGTCGTTGCGCGACAGGTCGACCTCTTCGCCATGATCCAGCGCATAGACGCTGTCGATGACATCGCCGTCGCGCTCGAAATCCGGGTCCGGTTCCTCGCCGGTTTCGACCTGCGCCCAAAATGCCAGACTTTCGGCTTTCATCCTGTCGACGATGCCCGGCAAGAGCGGGATGTCGATGATCGGAAGGTCGATGCCATATCCGACGACGATCGGCGCTACAGCGGCCCACGACGAGCCAGTCAAGTATGCTTCGATGATCGCCTGAACTGCGATCCAGAGGGGCGGCTCGGGCAGGTCGTTGCTCGCGAGCCATTTGCGCTTAAAGGCAGTCCTCTCGACCGACTTGATCTGAACGATACCCTGACCGCGATCAGGGTCGATGGCGATAACGTCGGGCGTCCCGCCGAGGCGAAATTCTGGATCGCGATAATAGGTGGTCGCCGCGCCAGTATTGTGCCGAAGCTGCCAAGTCGGACGTTCCTCGCCGAGCAACTGAACTGCAACAGGCTCAAGAAGACGACCGCGCTTGATCGCAGGGTTCTCGTCCATGTCGTCGAAAAGCTTGCCCGTCTTCATGGCCCAAAGCTTGTAACGACTTGTGAACTCATGGCTGCCGACAAGGGCGCCCGCTACCGAGGCGGTGACATCCTTGCCGCGCAGCCTGTGCCACGCGGCGGCATTGCGTGGGTAAAAGGTCTCGATCATCCGCTGATCGCTTCCCGGTAGATCAAGATGATCCGAGGGGACATCGTGGTCGCGTCGGATCGGGACTTGCCTGTCGTTTTCTTGACGCTGGCGGTCTCGATGTCGTCGATCGGAGGGACGGACCCGGCGATCAGGATCGCGGCAGTTGCGGCAGCCATGAACAGCGGCGGCAGGGCGAACATGCTCCGACGGGCGATCGCCTTCGCGTCGTCCATCAGGTGTGCAATCGACATCGACGAAAAGGTCTTGTCGTAAAGGGCGCGGACGACCGCGCCATCATCGTCGAGGTCGACGCGATCTTCTTTCAAGGCTTTCGCCATTTCCTTCGCGATCGCGCGCTTTACGAAGGTTGCTAGTCCCTTATCCGCAGTCTCGATATGCATTGCTGGCCTCTAAAGACACAAAAAGATTGTCGTCGCGCAGGGCGCAACGCTGACCGATAGGGGCGCATCAACTTGATGCGCGACCGTCTGATTTCAACCGATAGGGATTGGGGCCGGACTAGCCGGTCTGATGAGCTTCCGAACTGCAGAAGCTATGTAGTTTTTTAATCGCGCTTGCGTTGGTAGGAAAGCGGGGAGAACTTTCCAATCGTGGCGACGGACCATCCGTCACACATGAACCCAAAAACATCGCATTTCCTCCAAAAGATGCAAATTCCGACGCATCCGATGCGCTTGGATAGGATTTAATCCAATATTAGCGCGTCGGTCAATCGGAAATTTAGTCAATTGATAACTAAATTTTCCGACGACCACGAAAGCGGCTCGCTTCATGCGGGCAATCAAAAGCTTAAGCGGTTTTTTGGAGGTGGGGAAAATTCCGAGCGTTAAAATTAATTTCGAAAATAAAAAGGGGTGGGGTTCCCCTCAAGGGAACCCCGACCCCGGGTCGAGATATATATATTTAATAATAAATTATCTTACTCGCGCGTGTAGGCGCGGGAAAGGTTTCGCCCTGTCAGGCTGGCATGTCGAAGACGCGAATTGCACGGACGATCAGACCTATTATCTCGACGCCTTCACCGACCTGCAGCGGGGCAATTTCCCCCTGCGCCGGCTTTGCGCTAAGGCGCACGCCGTCTGGCGTATCTTCGTAAACCCGCACTGTCGTCTCAAATAGGTTGCCGTTCGCCCTTCGAACGAGCACGGCGTCGCCGGTTCGGAGCTTGCGCCCTGCCACGGCCAGCCCTTCCATCGAGGCCGTCACAAGGATCGTGCCGTCGATGATCCCAAGCCCGGCCGCATGGTCGCCGCGAACCCGATAGGCTTCTTGCTCGTCCTTCGGGTAGCGATAGTCAGGATCAACAGGTATGGGGCCGATCGATGCGACGACCGCATCCTTCTCCCGCCAAGCACCCGCCTCGGATATGCCCGACATGGCGATCCCGGAAGCTGTCCAATTGCCGTCACCGCCCGCCGCCTTGCGTGGCATGTCCTGTATCCCGGTCAGGTAATCGGCGTCGCATTGAAGAGCCAAGGCCGCTGCAGGCAGGTTCTTCTCCCGGATGGTTTGCTTCTTGCCGTTGATCAAATCGTGAAAATACGTCCGCTCGAACCCGGCTTTCCGCGCCGCCTCAATCGGATTTAGCCCCAGGGTCTCCAATCGCTCGATAACCCTGTTCCTTGTCAAATCGCCCATTTTTCAAAAGCCCTGCTTCGTTAATACGCGCCAATAATAGTTGACAATGGTAAAATTTCCAACCCCGCGAGGGAATTTGGGCTTCATCTTTTTTGCTTATGGCGGCTTGCGGTTGGAATAAATCCAACTTAGGTTAACGCCGTGATGACCCAATTGTACCAATTTCGCAAAAATCTAGCGGTTCTGAGCGCTTCCATAGCGGAAGAGGCGGGCGTTTCCGCCTCTTCCGTTGGAAAGTACATCGCCCGCGATCCCAAGTTTTTTTCCTCATGTCAGGAAAAAGACTTCCGGGTTGGAACATATGATTACGTTCTTGCCCGGTTTTCGGCCATTTGGCCCGACCATCTGGCATGGCCGGAGGGCATAGAGCGCCCGGCCGTATCGGAAATTGATCCTGAAACCCGCGATTGGTTCCTGCCCCGGCTTAAGCCGCGGGACAAGGTTGCCGCGTCCGTCCACGCCGAATGGCCGGCGGGCGAACCTTGGCCGGAAGATATCGCCAGACCGGAAGCCCTCCTCAATGGCTAAGAAAATCAAAGAGACCGTCAAGGCTGCCGCTAAGGGCGGCGTCCCTGCCGAGGAACTGAAACGCGTCGTCAAGGAACATCAGCGCCAGACGGCGACGGCGAACGAATACAACGGCCGAGCCGGCCAGGCGATCAAGACGTTCATCGACAATCACAGCGTCGACCGCAAGGCGTTCCGCTTCGTCCTTGGCCTTTCCAAGATGGAAGAGACCAAGCGTCAGGCAACTTTGCGACAGGTTGTCGACCTCGCTCACAAGCTCGAAATGTTCGACGCCGTCGATGCGTTCGACGATGTCGTCGCGACGATGGAAGGCATCTGCGAGGAAATCCGCGCCCGTGGTGACGCGCCTCGCAAGGCCGACAGCGTCGTCTCCTCTGTTCTCCAATAGCTGCGAATGCGGGGCGCCTTAGCGGGCGCCCGGCCTCGACCTGTCCCGATCGGCGCAAAGGTATTGCGTGCGCCAAGGGGCCGCTTAACCGACCGCGAGAGCGAGGATTAACCGGCCCCATTTTCACATCCAAAGGGCCTCTCATGCTTCGCTTGACGATTACGACGACAATTGTGTCGAAGAAGACCGGCGCCAACGTCTGGTTCAATTTCGAGACTGACCACCCGGATGTTCAGTCCGTTCACGCGGCGCTTGTCCGCGACGGTTCGATCTTCGGCGATCGCATCATTACAGCCGACATCGACGGCCAGCGGGTCGCGACCGCCCGAACCCCTTACATCCTCGGCGCGCAGGCCGTCGGCACGATCTGCCCGGTCACTGCGGCTTATGTCGAGGTGGCGTGATGACGAAGTCGATCCTCTTCCTCGACCTCGCTACGACCTTCGGCTTTTGTGAAGGCGCCCCCGGGGAGAAACCTACTTTCGGCGCGATGCGTTTCGCGCCGGAAGGATCGCCGAGCAGCGCGGTATTCGCGGGCTGCTTCAAGTGGGTGGCCGAGCGCTGCCAGGCGTTCAAGCCAAAGACGATCGTCGTCGAGGCCGCGCTCGATCCTCGTCATGTAGGACAGAAGACAACCCGCGACACTGCGATGCGCCTGATCGGCTTGCCTGCAGTCGTTGAAGCCGCCGCCTACCTTTGCGGCGTTTGGGATATCCGCGAAGCGCGCGCCGATGACGTGCGTCTTCATGTGATCGGCCGCCGACTTAAGAAGGCCGAGGCGAAGCAGGTCGTCATTCAGAAGATGCGCGAGTTGGGCTTCGAAGTGTCCGACCCGGACGCCGCCGATGCGCTCGCCGGTTGGGATTACGCGTGTCACCTGATCGCGCCGAACGTCAAGCCGTACCGCCCGACCACACATTTCGAGGGGCTGTTCTGATGCGCGTCTCCGAAGTTCAAGCCCGCCTGCGGGCGCTCGCCGGTATTCACGGCATCGTCGAACTCGGGCGCCTCGCGAACGAACTCGATCGCCGCAAGCCGGTCAAGCGCGCAGCAACGACATCCGCACCGATGACCGAGAAATTGCGTGCTGAAATCCGCGCATACGCAAGCAAGAACCCCGACCTTTCGCAGGTCGATATCGCGCATCGGTTCAACGTCAATCCCGGCCGCGTGTCGGAAGCCCTGCGGGGCGTTCGCCGATGAACGCGGTCGCCTACTACAACGAGTTCGACCCATACGCCGCCCAATGGCTGCGCAACCTGATCGCGCGGGGGCTGATTGCCCCCGGCGAAGTCGATGAACGCAGCATCACAGAGGTTCAGCCAGATGACCTTAAAGGCTTCACGCAATGCCATTTCTTCGCCGGCATCGGCGGTTGGAGCTACGCAGCTAGACTTGCTGGCTGGCCTGACGAGCGCCCCCTCTGGACAGGCTCATGCCCCTGCCAGCCCTACAGCGTCGCCGGCAAAGGCAAAGGCAAAGAAGACGATCGCGACCTCTGGCCTGAACTCTTCCGCCTTGTCGATGCCCGAGCGCCCGCTGTCCTCATGGGAGAGCAGGTTGCGGCAGCGGTTGGCAAGGATTGGCTCGACCGAGTGTTCGTTAACCTGGAAAGCATCGGATACGCCTGCGGGGCGACCGTTATACCGGCTTGTGCCGTCGATGCGCCCCATCGAAGAGATCGACTTTGGTTTGTGGCCGACGCCGCGAGCGCTGGACGGATCGAACGGGGCGCGGACATTCGAGGGCGCGCAGAAGGAAGCGCTCCGGAGAGGTTGGAACAACGAGTTAAGCGTCGCGGCTTTTTCTCTCTGGCCGACGCCGATCAAACACGACGCGACCTCGGGCGCACGTCCGGCGGACCCGAAGCGGGGGCCGATGCCCGGCTTGATAGCGACAGCATTTTCGATGTGGCCGACGCCGGTTGCCAGCGAGGCCAGGCAGGGTTTTCAAGATCGCAGCCGAGGCAAGAAAGGGAGCCAAGAAAGCCTGTCAACGGTAGCGGTGAAATCCGTCATGCTCTACCCGACGCCGGCAGCGGCCGACGCTTCGAGGGGGCCGGACATGATGAGGCGGGATTGCAATTCCCCAAACTCGACGATGCCGACAGTCGCCGCGCTCTACCCGACGCCGAACAGGTCGGACGCGACGAGGGGATCGCCCGAGACGGACGAGCAAAAGAAAGCCCGTGGCGCGCATACGGGAACCTCGCTTATCGACCTTGGGCCAGTGCTGAATGGGCCGTCGGAACCGACGGAAAAGCCCGGCGCATTGAACCCGGAATTCGTTTGCTGGCTCATGGGATTTCCGGACGAATGGTTATTCGCCGCACCGTCGAGCAAGGCAATTCCTCGGTCAAAGAGGAAAATTGGTACAGCCGGGTAGGGTCTTTGAAGGGCTTCGGCAACGCCATCCTCCCGCAGGTCGCGGCCGAGGTCATGGGCGCCTACCTCGACGCAACTCCGCGCTGGCATGGGGAGGCGTTTTAAATGGCTTCCGAGCTCGCAAAACGGATCAAACAGAAACAGTCGCTGTTAGACGCGACCCTCGAAAACCCTGAACTTCGTATTCTGTCGCTTGGCGCGGGCGTGCAATCATCGACGATCGCGCTGATGTCAGCGCGCGGCGATCTGCCTAGGCTCGACTACGCGATCTTCGCTGATACGGGTTGGGAACCGAAGGCGGTCTATGAATGGCTTGACTGGCTGGAAACGAAATTGCCGTTCCCGGTCCTCCGCGTTCAGCGACAGGGCGAAGACCTCGGTCAGCATGCAATCAGTATCGCGACGCTCGACGTAACGCGGACGGCTTCCCCGCCTTGGTACACGGCCGGGCCGGACGGCATGCTCCCGAAACAATGCTCTGGCGAGTACAAAACCCGCGTCATTGGGCGGAAGGTGCGCGAACTGCTCGGGCTAGCGCCTGGACAGCGCGGACCTAAAGAGCAGGTCGTCGAGCAGTGGATCGGCATTTCGAAAGACGAAATGCAGCGCATGCGACACAGCGAGCAGAAGTTCACGCTCAATCGGTTTCCATTGATCGAAAAGCGGATGAGCCGGATCGACTGCATCAAGTGGATGCTTGAACGACAGTATCCTCGGCCGCCGAAATCGTCCTGCATCTTCTGCCCCTACCGCGGGCAGGATCAATGGCGCGACATGCGGGACAACGCCCCGGAAGATTGGGAAGCTGCGGTCGCCTTCGACAAGTCGATCCGCCCCGGATTTTTCGGCATGGAGGGACAGGCGTTCCTGCATAGGCAGCGGGTTCCCCTTGATCAGGTCGACCTCTCCACCGCGGCGGATCAAGGGCAGGGCGCCCTCTTCGACGAGGAATGCGAGGGAGTGTGCGGCGTATGACCGAGCAACGGCGCAAGGCCGGCCTCGGCGAGATGGCCGGGGTCGCACTCGACGAGGCGAGCCGCATTCGCACGACGCAGGCGGCGATCGCCAAAATCAATGGTGAGCCATCCGAGACGCAAATTCGGAAGGCCGAAGTTCTCGAAGACATCGCCAGCCTGATTTTCGCTATCCAGCCTGTTCGCGAACCTGTCCTCCGAATTCTTGCTCCCGTCCTCGCGGCAATGAGGACGGCTAGCCAATACCCGAAACAGGAGCCGGAGCCCGCTGCCCCGACCCCTGACAGCGACGACGAACAACAAAGCAATTGAGGCAAGACAGATGGGAATGCACGGGGGCAGCGATCAATTCACAGCGATAGCAGGGGCTGTCGCAAAGGAATTGCTCGGCGAGCCGAATAAGAAGCTCTCGTCGAACGACGAACTGCGGTTCGGGAACAAAGGCTCACTGTCCGTCGACCTGAAAAAGGGCGTTTGGGCGGACCACTCGACGGCCGAGGGCGGCGGCGTCATCTCGCTGATCGAGCGGGAGACCGGCCGCAAGGGTCGCGAGGCGATCGACTGGCTTCGTGAGCATGGCTTCCCAATCGAAGACAACGGCGACAGTCATC
This sequence comes from Hyphomicrobiales bacterium, assembly GCA_900472625.1. Taxonomy (GTDB): domain Bacteria; phylum Pseudomonadota; class Alphaproteobacteria; order Rhizobiales; family Rhizobiaceae; genus Rhizobium. Next base: position 189,716 of record UCIT01000012.1, read on the forward strand.
ATTCAGGGCAGCGCCAGGCGCAGCGATCGAGCGACAGCAATCGCAACTTTCGGCCGGATGACGATAATCAGCCCGAGCCGGACGGTCCGCCCATGCGGACGGTCAAGCATTGGGATTATCTCGACGAGAACGGCGGCCTCCTCTTCCAGGTCGTCCGCATGGAAAACGGCGTCATTGGTAAAGACGGCAAGCCGGAGAAGACCTATCGCCAGCGCCAACCGGACGCCACGAAGCCGGGCGGATGGAACTGGTCGACGAAGGGCTGCAGACAAGTCCCGTATCGCGTCGGCGAGTTGATCGAAGCCGTCAAAGACGGAAACATTATCTTCGTCGTCGAGGGAGAGAAGGCGGCCGATCGGCTGATCGACGACTACGGCATTCCGGCGACAACAAACGCCCGCGGCGCCGGCAAGTGGGTCGAGGAACTTAACCCCTTCTTCCGTGGGGCTAAGGTCGTTGTCCTCGGCGATGACGACCCGCAGGCGAAGAACGGAAAAACCGGCGAACTCAAATTCCATGAGGACGGACGCCCGGTCTATGTCGGCATCGACCACGCGAATGCGGTTGCCTCGAACCTCCTCGATGTCGCTGCCGATGTTCGCGTCGTTCAGTTGACCGACCGGAAGATGAAGGAAGACGTTGTCGACTGGCTTGATCAGGGCGGCACGCCGGAAAAGCTTTATGCGATCGCAAAGAAGGCCCCGCGGTATGAGCGCGAGCCGTTCCGGTCGAAGTTCCACGCCGTCACCTGGGCGAACCTTGATGCGCCCGGTCCCGAGCATGAATGGCTGATCAAGAACGTCTTGACCCGCAGCGAAATCGGCATGGTCGCCGGCCCGAGCAAGAGCGGGAAATCTTTCCTCGTCTCCGACATGGCACTCGCGGTAGCTCGCGGCGTCGATTGGTTCGGACGCCGGACCCTGCCGGGCGGCGTCGTCTATCAGGCGGGCGAGGGGCAGAAGGGCTTGAAGAAGCGTCTTCGGGCCTATCGTCAGAACCACGGCTTGAACGCCGAGGACGGCCTACCGTTCGTCCTGCTTCCGTCTCGCATCGACCTTTACAACAACGCCGACCAGACCGACGAATTGATCGCCGAAATCAGGCATTGGGGATCGACGTTCCCGGTCAAGTTGGAACTCGTCGTCATCGACACTTGGGCGACTGCTACGCCGGGCGCCAACGAGAACGACGGCAAAGACGTGTCGGTCATTCTCGAACGATGCGCCCGGATACGCGACGCGACCGGCGCCGCCGTCTTGATCGTCCATCACATGAACGCCGATGGCGCCAAGGTCCGCGGTCATACGTCGATTTTGGCGAACCTCGAAAACGTGCTCCTCGTCCGGCAGGTCGATGGGCTTCACGACGGCGACAACCGGCAGATACGCGAAGCAGTCATCAGCAAGAATAAGGACGGCGAGGACGGGCAATCGTTCAAGTTCGTCTTGAAGTCGGTGACGATCGGGATCGACGAAGATCACGATCCGATCACGTCCTGCGTCGTGGCCCGGACGAATGGCGATGGCAGTGATGCGCCGGTCCCGGAACGCGCGCAGATCAGCGACGCCGACGCCCTAATGATCCGAGCGATTGAGCGCGCAGTCGGCGAGACCGGAACCAAGCCGCCGCTCGCCACGGGCCTGCCGCAGACCTTGCGCGTCGTCGAACTGAAAGCGGTCGTCAAGGCATACGACGGCCTCGCCTTCGACTTCGCCGAAACCGAGGAGACCCCGGAAGCCCGCACGAAGAGGATGAACGCGCGTCGCCAGGCGATGAAGCGTTCGAACGATAAGCTTCTCCGCAAGGAACTGATCGGCCGGTCCGATCCGTGGATTTGGCTCACGGGGAAACCCATCAAGGGCATGCGCCGCGATCGGCCGCCGGTCGACGACGAGCAGGGCGCAGGACAGCAGACAGTCGGGAACAGCGTGGCGGGCGCCGGTCCCGACTTCGATGAGCCGTGGGGGGCAGACTGATGTTTCATCAACTTGGTGATGATGTGTGGACGCCGAAGATCGTCGGCGACTGCCTGATTGACGCGATCAGATGGGCGCAGCGCAGCGGCGGCAGCATCGGACCCGCGGGGTTTCGAAATGGCATGCCGGACCCGGCGCTGTCCTCGGACGAGCGCGCGCTCGAAGAATGGCCCTCGATGTTCGAACTCGGCGAATTCGAACCGCCGAAGCCTGCCCGGCGATCGCTGTCGCCGGCGAAGGTTTCGCAGATGGAGCGCGTTCTCGTCTGGCCGATGAAGTACCTGCAGAATTTCGGACCGGAGACCGATCCGGTTTCATGGCAGGTCTTTCATGCCTGGATTTACTCAAAGCTGACGAAGGGCGTGAACTTCGACGAGACGTGCAAGCAGCGCGGGTGGAGCCGGGCAACTGCCTACCGGCTTCGGGACCGAACCCTTTCGATCATCGCGCAAGGCCTCACGGCCGAGGGTATCGTTCGGGGGCGGCATTGATCCACTACCACGGAACCCCAATCACGCCGATCCCTGCTTTATACGAACTTGCCGGTCGGAACTTCTGCGTCAGCCATGCTGCCCCGCAGGACATCGAACGCGTCCATCAGATCGGCCAGTCGGTCATGCTTGATAACGGCGCATTCTCTGCATGGAAGCGCGGCCACGTCCCGGACTGGCAGTCCTATTACGCATGGTGCGACCGATGGCTCGACTTCCCGACGACCTGGGCGGTCATCCCCGACGAAATCGACGCAGGCGGACAGATACAGGACTTGCTCGTCCGCGAGTGGCCGCACGGCTCAAAGGGCGCCCCTGTCTGGCACATGGATGAACCAATCACTCGCCTCCTCGGTCTGGCCGAGACATGGCCGCGCGTCTGCGTCGGATCGACCGCAGAATATGCCGTCGTCATGTCCGCCGCGTGGCAACGCCGAATGGACGAGACGTTCAACGCTGTAGCGCAAACCTTTGGTCGGACGCCCTGCCTTCACATGCTGCGCGGCATGCAGCTTTCCGGCCGGCAATGGCCGTTCGCAAGCGTCGACAGCACTGACATCGGGCGAAACCACAATCGCCCCGGAAACACCCCTCGGTCGATGGCCGATCGATGGGATGCGATGCAATGCCCGGCCGCTTGGCAAACCCGGCCTGAACAAATGGAGCTTATCTAGATGAAGTCGTTTTTTGCCCTGCTCGTTTTCGCCGGCAGCATACCTGCAGCAAACTGGATGATAGGTAACGTCGGAGAGTGCATCCCCGGCGGCCCGTGCGTCATCCCCGTCGGGTTCGGGCTGACCGCCCCCTCGGGCGTCCTCGTCGTCGGCGCCGCTCTGGTTGCTCGCGATGTCATCCATGAACGAGATGGCGCAGCCCGCGCAGCGCTTGCGATTGTCGCCGGCGCCCTGATTGCTCTGTTGTTCGCGCCACCGTCGCTGGTTGTCGCATCGGTCTCATCCTTCATCCTGTCTGAGTTCGCCGACCTCGCGGTCTATGCGCCGCTGCGTCGTCGCAAGCTTGCGCTCGCGCTCGTCGCATCCGGCCTTGTCGGAGCGGTCGTCGATAGCGCGGTCTTTCTGATCCTCGCTTTCGGGTCCCTCGATTTCATCGCTGGGCAAGTCCTCGGCAAGTTCTGGATCAGCCTGCTCGCTGGCCTTGTCATTCTGGCGTCGCACCGCCGCGCCCGGGAGGCTTAAGGGCAATGGCTCGGAACATGTCTTCCATCTTCATCAAGCGGCCAGGCGCATCAACGATGCAGGTCCGGGTTTTCCCGGTCCGCCCTTGGCAGATGAAGGCCGCGCGCGGAATGCGCCGCGCTGGACATCCCATTCACGTCGTTTGCGCTCGATTGGGCCTGCGGCGGGATCGCCTAATGCGGGGCGTAGGTCCGCAATCATTGTTCAAGTTCTAAAAGGAGAACTGTAATGGCTACTGAAAAGACCGCTAAGACCGAGGAAAAGGTCGAAACCCCCTCGTTCCTGATCACTGCGGAAGACGCTTTCGCGCTGCCGGCGCTTGACGCTTGGCTGCGCTCGGCTCGGCTACAGATGGTCGACGAGGCCGCGATCCAAAAGGTCGCCGATGTCCGCGAGGCGATCGCCAAGCATCAGGATCAGAACGGCGCCGAAGTCGTCAAGTAAGTTCCTCGCTCAATAGTGACAGACGAAGAGGTCCGGTCGAAAACCGGGCCTCTTTTGCATTCGAAGAAGATCAAAAAATATTAGTTATCTTTTTAAGATTTCGCTGATGTAATCGGGCGATGAAAAAGCCACCTAGCTCGAAGCCTCTTCTCGCTGACGATGAAAAGCCGCTGCGCGGTCGAGCCCGCAAGCCGCGCGATCCGGCGCAGCCTGCCTTGCCGTTCGATCCTATGCCCGCTCGCGTCGAGCCGTGCCTTCCGGTGCTGAAACAGCGGGCGCCGATCGGTCCCGACTGGATTTATGAAATCAAATGGGACGGCTACCGGATCGCGGTTCACATCGATAACGGCAAGGTACGAATATTGACCAGGGGCGGGCATGATTGGACGCACCGCTTCCCGGCTATCGCACAAGCGGCGCTGCGCCTCGGCGTCGGTACCGCCATCCTCGATGGCGAAGCTGTCGTCCTGGACGAACGAGGCCGGTCTGATTTCAATCGACTGCAGGAAAGTCTCGGCGGCCGAGGCGGCAAGGCGAACTCGGGCGCGACCGTGATGTATGCGTTCGACCTGCTTTATTTCGACGGCCGGGATATCCGCACCCTGGAATTGACCGCGCGCCGTTACTTCCTGAAAACGCTGCTCAAAGGCGAGCAGGTCGGCGCGATCCGCATGTCGGAGAGCATCGACGGCGACGGTGACGCAATCTTCAATGCCGCAAGCGAGCACGGCCTCGAAGGCATCGTCGCGAAATACAAAGATGCCCCTTACAGGTCCGGGCGGCTCGGAGAATGGATCAAGATCAAATGCGTTCAGCGTGAAGGCTTCGCGATCGTCGGTTATCAGCCGTCGATGGCTGGCATAGGCTGCCTGTTTCTGGCCGCCAAGCGGGGCGATGATCTGGTCTATGTCGGTACCGTCGGAACAGGGTTTACGGCTAAGGTAGCGCGAGAACTTCGAGCAACGCTTGATCGCATGAAGAGGAAGACGCCGGCGATCGCATACAGCGGAACGCGGACAAATGTCGCGTGGGTTCGCCCGACGCTGGTCGCTGATGTCGAGTATCGGGCTTGGACAGGCGCAGGAAAGCTGCGCCATGCCGCCTACAAGGGACTGAGAGACCCGGAAGACGGCGCTACGATTTACGACTTGCTGCAGGAATGACGACGATCCGGTTGTCGCCGATTAGGTCTATCACGCCAGCGGATTTCATGGCGTCGAGTGCATTGACGATGTCGCCCTCTGGAAATCCCATTTCCAAAATCAGCGTCGGACCGATGCTGTAGAGGTTGACCGGCTGCCCGGGCTCGGCTTGCGCGTTGGCGAGGTCGATGATCGCTGTCCGCAGATCAGGTTTTGTCATTTGCGGCCTTCCTCTCCTCGTCGCCGAGCGACATCAGCCATTCAATCGCCTGCCGCTTTGTTGGGAAGCCATGCTTTCGGTCGCCGGATGCAAACGCTTGCCACCTCGTTTTAGGAGGCTCGCCGGCGACCTTCCAGACGCTTCCGAGCCGCTGACCGGTCTGCTTATTAAAGATGCCGTACATCGTCGCCCTCGGCCTTCGCAATGGCTTTGACTGCGGCGTCAAGCTTATCCTGACAGAATGCCTGCTCCTCGTTGCCGAGGTCGGCATGATAGTCGCGGCTGAACTCTAGCGCGCCGATCGCGCCTTTAAGCGCCGCGAGCAGGTCAGGCGCGGCATCGGCCAAGGCGGATGTCGTCCGCGGTTTTTCGTTATTGTCGTTCATGCTCGGTCCTCCTCGATGCCGACCCTACTCGGCAGCCTCGTTCTTTTCGACGACAACAATCTCGCATCTCAGGGCCTGGGCCAAGATCACAACGTCCAACATTGTTGGCGTGTTGTTTCCACCCTTCCAATTTGAGATTGTAGCGGTTGTGCGATCGACCCGGATTGCTAATTCCTGCATCGTGACACCGCGACGATGGGCGATCGTGAACAGTTCTCGCAGGATCGGGTCGGCGGTCTTGATCGCGTTGCGCCCGACCGGCAGGCCCTGCCGTTTATGATTACGCTTCTCCATTTGAAGGCTCCCCTATAGTTTTAAAGCGACCGTCCTCGAATTCGTCAGGGAACCGGCCGTATAGCTTCCCGTCTTCCGAGCGATAGACGGTGATCGCCGTTCCTTCCCGAATTTTGGAATATGGTGGCGTTATCAAGTCGTCATGCTCTGGCTTCGCGAGTTGGAATGAGAGGTCTCCGAGAACACGGTAATAGCTGCCGCGCTTCAAATGCTGAACCTCACGTCTCCCATGCAGTTCCGTCTCCAACTCGCCAACGCGATAAGAAAGATGGTCGTTGCGACTGCAAAGTCGATCATGCTCGGCCTGCAGGTCGACGAGCTTGCGACGGGCATCATCCCGCTCGTCGGCTATCTTGATCGTGTCAGCCCGCCATTTCTTGGCGCAGCGATCGAAGTCTAGTTTGAGCAGGGACAATTCGAGCCTCGCCTCGCTTGCCATCTCTAGCGCGCGGCCGAACGAGGCTTTCCAGGACTTAAGACGCTCTTGATAGAAAGACGCGTTCGCCTCGGCGCTGCGGGCGCGATCGAGGTATCGGTTCGTTGTTTCGAGCAGGTCTTGAACCCGCCGGCGGAAGGTGTCTGTCATGTTATCCTCTTGACGGGTCTCGCCGAAGGGCCGAAGCCCCTCGGCTGCGTTTTCAGTTTATCGCGCGCTCGGGCGTTCCGATCCCGTCGGTCCGCCGCTCTTCACGGCGTTGATAACGACCGTGTTCTCGTCGATGCCTGTCGGCTCGATGCGTTCCTCGTCCCACCAATCGGCGGCGACCGCCGTGCCGTCCGGTTTGGCCTTCGGCGTGACGCAGTATTGGCGGCATCCCGCGATGCTTTCGAGCCGGCTGGTAATGATGCCAACAACGCCCGTCACCTTTTCCTTGGCCTCGATCCCGAGCGGGTATTTGAAAATCTGTTCGGTCATTTTCCATGTCCTTTCCGTGGGCCATCAGCGACCCCAAATCCGGCGACAGGCGCCGGATGCAGGGGCGTTCAAAGCCCGGCGAGTTGGGAATGCCAGTCGAGCATGCGGCGAATGCAGGGGTCGCCGGGGGCAAAGCTTTCGAGCAAGACAGCCTGCCGATGCAGGATGTCGATTTGCGCTGCGCGGTCTTTCTGCCGGCGGACGATCATCGCGAGATAGGTCATGTGACCGTCGTCTTTTGCCCCGCAGGTTCCGCCAGGCGGGCAGTCTGGTCGAGCAGGGGCGTCGGGATCATCGAGGAAATCACGGATAGTCGCGTAGCTGGTCATTCGCTCGGCCCCTGCATCAACCGTGAAAGGGCGCGCGCGTAGTAGCTAGCCTGATGCTCGCCGATCGGGTGCTGTGGCTCGATCGTCGGCCCGCCCCATCGCCGAGCCTCTTCCCAAGCTTTCCCGTAGTTTTCGAACAGTTGCTGCAGTTCGACGATGATTGGATCGACGGGCGGCGGTCCGCGCTTGACGAGTTTCAAGTCATAGCCGGCAGCATTCGCGACGGCTTCGAAGAGAAACAGGTTCGGCTTGCGGCCTATGCGCCAAGACGTGAGGCAGCGCGGAGCAATGCCAGCCGCTTCGGCAAGCTCCATCTGTTTGAAGCCTTCGCCGTCGATAATGTTGTAGAGGGCCTTAACGAGTGGATGGCGTAGTTCAACGGAATTTGGTCGGCATCCCATCGCTATTTCGCCTTTCTCGTCGCAGCCTGGGCGCGGCGCTCATCGATCAGGGATTGAGGTCTGTGACCGGCCTCGTCCACTTCGTCGGTCATGAGGTTTCGCTCGCGGCAATAGCCCCATCCTTCACAGGCGACCGGCGATCGGCAGCGGTCTTTCAAGCAGGGCTCTGGCCTCACTTTCCGCAGCGCGGCGTTGCTCGCTGCTATTGCCTCGATTTCGGCGTCGGTCAGCTTGAGAAACGATAGAACGCGCCGGTCGTGATGCTCTTGAGCCACTTCCTTTGCGGCCTCGAACGAGACCCTTTCGCATATGGTCGAAAAAGCACGTGACGACGGGCCGGTCACACGGGCGGCGAAACCGCCTTCTTCGCAGGGCTCGATCCGATATGCGTCGGCTGTCCACCATCCGCGATCGTCGCGCAGCCAGTGAAGCGGCGTAATTATGATATTCATGATGTCACCTCGTCAGGGGAATTGGAGGGGCGGCCAGTATCCTGGTCGCTGTTATGGCGCCGTATCGCCGACGCAATGGTTCCGCAGCCCGGTCCGAGGTAGTTGCACTTCACGCATTCAACGTGGCGCCAGCCGCTGTCGTAGGTGAACACATTCAGATTGTCTGTGTCCTTGCAGGTCGGGCATGGTTTCATCTTGGGGGTGGTCATTGCGCGCCCCTTTCATGCAAGAGCGGGAACCGCTCTGCTTTGAGGCGTTCGGCGCAATGCGGGTTAAGCCATAGGACCTCGGTTCGATCTAAGGCGCCGTCGGCGTGCGCGGCTGTTTCGATCCGCTCCCAACCTACGAGACGCCTCTCATAGGTCTCATTCGGATAGCCGGACAAAACGATCGCCGCCTTGCATTCAACGATGCGATCAAGCAATTCGACATGCTCGGCGTCTGTAAGTTCATGCTTGTAGGCGTGGTACTTCGCCCCGCCCCGCCGCTTCTGCGACCGTGTCTCGGCGACATATGGCGGATCAAGATAGATCAGCGCCTCGGCTTCATCGTATCGATCGATGATTTGAGAAGCTGGACGGTTTTCTATCAGTACTCCTGTAAGGCGCTCCGTCACCGCCTGCAGTGCGCGCGGAAGTGTCGGCCATTCTCCGGCCGGCAGGGCGCCGCCGCGGTTGACCATACTCGCACGGAACCCCGTGCTCTTCTCGCTGACCGCAGAACTAGAGCCATGGCCCATATAAGAGCGGACGACGAGACGGCGTGCGCGCTCGGTCGGGTCGTCGGACGGACTGAATGCCTCGTCATATTCCTCACGCGAAAAGGGCGTGAGGCTGATCAGACGGCTTAGTTCGCCTGCAGTTTCGCGGTCCCTGAGAACGCGGAACAGGTTGACGACCTCGTTATCAAGGTCGTTGTAGCATTCGCCCATCGATCGCGGCTTGCGGAGGAGGACAGAAGCCGCGCCGCCGTATGGCTCGACGTACAAGCGATGCTGCGGAAAGTGGCTGATTATCCACGGTGCGAGGCGCCATTTTCCGCCTAGGTAGCGAAGAACAGGTCGGGTCGGCGTCATGTTTCCGAGCCCTCGCTCTCGACCGGCGCGGATAGAACGAAAGCGGTTAGTCGCTTTACAACCCGTTCGTATGCTTCGAAGTCCGGCGCGCGAAGAAGGACCAATACTTCCTGACGGGTGAGAAATATCCTGTCTGCCGCAGTTGCTGCGGGTTGGACTGATGCGACCTTGACCTGATAAAGGCCGCGCTCTGCCCAATGTATAACCGCGCCGGCGTCGAAGTTGTTGAAACGGGACTTCATCACCTTATTAAGCGCCGCTTGCGCCTGCTCTTGCGCTTCGGTCAATGGCGGCGCGAGCAATTCGTCGCCGATCTGACGGGCTGTTTTCTCGATGTCTGGAAGCGAATAGATCGCTTCGTGGTGGCTCGTCTGTGCAAGGTGCGCGGGTATGTCGATATTGGGATGATCGCGCAGTAGCCGGTAGAGGAATTGTGTAAGACGATTACTCATGGCTGATACTCGCTTGCTGCAGGGTCAAGGCCCGGTAGCGGACCGCGTCCGTGCCGGGTCGACCGCTTCGCTTTGATGCGGGCGATGGTCTCGGGTTGCTGCAACTTGACGAGGTCGGCCTCTGCGCAACCCATCATGTCGAGGTCGGCCACGATGCAAAGAGAAGCTAGTGTCAACGCCGCCTGTCCGACTTCGGTGCGCGGCTCGCCGGGCCGACGGTTAAACACGTATACGACCAACGCCAGCGCATCGACCTTCGCCATATCGAACGCCTGGAAAACTTCGCAGGCTTCTTCAAAAAAGCGAGAAACCCGTTCGGCGACATCCGTCGGATCGTCGTGAAACAGGTCGTCATGAACCTGCGCGACGCGAGCTTGAAAGCCATCCTTCGGCGAGTGGCGGGTATTCCACGCCGCGACAACTTCACTCTCGTACTCAGCGAACGTATCGATCCCGCAGTCGTCGCAACGAACACTGTGCTCGCGAACGAAGTTGTCCGGGAGTTCACGGATTTCGATCAGGTTCGGCGCGGTACCGCAGAACGGGCAAGGGAGGAGGACGGGAACTTCGGCAATCGGCTTCGCAACCTCTCGAAGCATCAGCCCGCCCTTACTGACGTGCGCGACCTCCCAGGCGGCCAGACCTTCGACGCTTTCCGGCTTGAACCACTCCCAACGCGGTTTCATCGACTGATCGACACGATAGAAGCTCGACCGCATCATCCCTTTGCAATGAAAAGTGCATTTGCAGGGGATCATGAACGGCGTGACGCCGGGGTCGCGGTCGATCGTGACAATGTGTTCGGCGCAACGCTCGCAAGTATAAATGTTCTTCTTGCCCTGAAAGGGCGCTGCAGGATCGGTCATTTCAGCACCTTGACCTTGGTGACCTTGGCGGTCGGATTGGCTTTCTCGACAGCCTTGCGGGCGTCGGTCGGGTTCTCGGCGGGGACATCGACGACCCCGTCGGTCGTGTGGACGCGGAAAATCGTCATGCTTCACCATCTTTCAGCGCGTTACGGACGAGGGCTTTCGCCTTCTCGCGGGTTGCTTGGTTGATCGAAATGCCGAGGGGCGGCGTGTACTGGACGGTCAGGCCTTCGAGGGCGTTCACTGCCCGGTAGACGATGCTCTCGCGGACCTTGGCATCGGCTGGCGGCAGGTTCTTCAAGACCTCATGAAGTTCGCCGGCGAAGAACTCGCGCGAGCCTGGGCGAGCCCAAACGATCGCGAGACGTTCCTCGATCAGAGACATGACGCCTTCGACGACGCTGCCGGCCGACAACGCGGCGAGGTAGGTTCGGATGATATCCTGCGTAACGCCGTAGAGGTTCCCCTCGGCGAGGCGCTTGTTCAGCAAGAGCGTTGCAGGTCGCAAGGCGTCCTCGTCGAGCGACATCGGCTTTTGATCAGACATGGAGCACCGCCCAAATCGTGAGGACGATCCCGCCGAGGACCGCGATCGCGCCAACGATGTCGACGAGGTTGCGGTTGACGATCTGCGCGGGTGTTTCCTGATAGACCGCGGCTGTGATGACCTGCCGCCGAGCGCGCAGGATTTCATTGTCTGGCATTGCTGCCCTCCATCAAAGTTGATCAGATTGCGTGGGTTGGTGACGGGCGGCGGTTACGCCGGACCGTCATCGATATCGCCCGGAGGCGGCACGGCATCGAAGAGAGCCTTCAAGCCAGAGGTATCGTCGCGAATGGCCGGCAATAGAAGAACCGGCTTCTTTTCGCTGTCGGCGTCGGCTGCGACCATTGCAGCTGCGGCGGCTTTCCCTGCACGGTTACCGACGAGAAGGAATTGCTTCGGCTTGTCGTCAGCAGTCGCGCCGTTCTTAGTGAAAGAGAAAGGCGCGCAGGGCATGCTTTCGAAGTGGAAGCTTTCGACCGGGATAGAAGCGACAGCCTCCTCGAACGATTTGATCGCAGTCGCATCAGTCAGGATCGCCACGTTCGGCGCGGTCGTCTTTCCCATGCTGGCGGCGACGATGCCGAGTGTCTGGCGTGGTTGGTCGTCGAGAGCGATGATCACAGCGTCGCGGAGGAGGCGCCGGAACGGCTCGCCGGGCTGTTGCTCTGTGTCGGTTTCCCAATCGGCATCGAGGCCTAAAACGCGCATGGAAACCAAGTTCTGCGACTGCAGGTAATCGGCCGCCTCGGCCTTTGTCTGCCAGACTGATCCACCGCGGTAAGGTTCACTTCCGGGCAATTCGCATTTCCCAAGTTTCTTTAGGGGGCGACCTTGGTCTGCCGTTTCGCTCATGGCCTCGGCGTACCATCGGCCGGGTCCGATTGTGTAGATCATGCGCCCGCTCCGACCATTGCCTCGCCGAGCGCGATGATCTGCTCATCGGTCGCGTGGGTGAGGAAGTTATGAAGGATCGCGACCGAGGTCAGCGGCTCCATCTTCTTTGCGGTCATCTGCTCAATGACGATCGCCAACGACGCCCGGTAAAGGGCGGATGCGCGGACACGTTCCTCGGCACGCTTTTTTTCGAGGCCAACGCGATACTCCTCACGGGCTTTCGCGATCAGGTCGCCATCGCGGACCGCCTTCATCAGCCTTTCGATCTTGGCGGCGTTCGTTTTGTTCGTGGCGTCAAGGCGGACGGTCGGGAAGCAACCCGGGTCGCCCTTGCGCATTTCGAGCGGCGGGTTCTTGAAGAGGATCGGCTCGGGGTTGCCATCTTTGTCCAACCAGACATGAAACCGGTCATGCTTCTCTGTGAAGCACGCCGCGATCATGGCGCCGTGAACTGCAACGCGTATGTCTTCCATCTTGCTTGTCCTTCGATGGTTGGTTTTCAAGACCGGCGCGAAGCCGGTCGCGGAAACCCGCCAGATCAAAACCAATTCGGCTCGCCAGCATCATTGAAGCGAGGGAGGAGAGGGCGACCGCGAACGTCGAAACGGTCATCGCCGCTGACGCCGTAACGGCGGGTAATGCCCTCGTCGCTGTCGTCCTCGCGATCGGCGAAGAAGGTGTCGGCGGCCTCCTCGTTCAGCAGAGAAGCAATCTCGGCCGGCGCCATCTCCTCAGCGAGCATGTCGGCGATGCGGGCAATATCTGCGGTGCAATAAGGGCTCATGGTCAGTTCCTCGGGGTCTTGTCAGGTTTGGGAGGCGGGGCTCAAAGGCCCCATTTGGTTGCGCAGATAGGACCGATCCCGGCGGCCACGCTTGCGGGGTCGGACAGTTCCCGGCCGCAGCAAGAGCATTCGCGGGTCATCTTCCCGTAGCGGGTGGCGGCCTCGGCGGGATCGCTGGCGATGACCTGCAGGGCAGCCCGATCGGCGTCTGTCGCGCTGTATCCGACGAACTGCTGACCGACGACTTTGCCGAGGTAAATCCCGTTCTTGCGGGTCACATAGATCGCGCCCGGGTTCGTCGAGTGCGGCTTTGCCAAGGTCAGGACGAGGCCTTCGGCACGGTAGGCCAGCTTCTTCAAACCGGCTTCCTGCGCCTTGCTGAACATCGCGTGGATCGGGGAGAGGTCGACATTTTGGGCGTGGGGGATCATTCCGAAAATCCTTCGGTTGTAGTGGTCAGCGATGGGAATGGATGCGCGCTAGGCGCGGGGTCTTAGACCGTAGGGTCGAAGATCGGTGTCATGCCCGGGCGCCAGTCCCGAGATGGCTGCGCCCAAATCTTGCCGTTGTAGGAGAAGTGGCCGGCAGTCTCGCCATTCATGGAAATGGTTGGCAGCGGCATTTGACTTGCGCCACGACCCGTAATGTCGCGGACTTCGCTGAACAGCTTCGAAGCGTCGGCGAGGGTTTCAGCTTGGTAGGTCTTTCCGAAGAGAACGAAGGTGTAGGTCATCGGTCCGGCGTCCTGAATTGCAAAGTTGATGACTTCTTATCTAACAATTTCCGACGACAATCAAGAGGGAGTAGGATTAAAACCAACGAAAAATGCAAATCAGACTAAAATTGTCTCTTTGTCGCTTGCCCCGACAGCGTGACAGCGCGACGTGACTATCTGTCCGGTTTACGTGACATACCGTGACGCTGCGTGACGAAACCAATGAAAACACAATGAAATCAACGTCAAGGATAAACGCCTCCCCCAGGGGTCAAAGGCCAGAATTTTTTAAGCCGAAAATCCTATGAAAATCAGCGCGATAAGACCAAGCGTCGGAAATTGTCCTCAGAAAGTTGGAAAAATGCGCTTGACGGATGAGACAAATTCGATGCTTTCTCGCGTTAACAGCCTCGGAAAGCGTTCGCAGCCAAGTGAATAAATCTAGGCGAAGGCGAAGCGGCCCTACGGGACGCGAAGAGCCGAAGACGGCGCTACTGATCTTCTTCTTATAAATTAATCTTCATCCTCTCCATTCGGGAAGAGGAAACGAAAGGCGTGCGGCCGATGGCGATCCCAATGATCACGATCGAACAGCGCGACGACATCCTCAAGAACTTCGGAAATCAGATCGGGGCTCTTGGCAAAGGCGACGCGCACAAGGCGCTTGCCCGAGCAGTCAACCGAGTGACGACGACGTTACAAGGCCGGGTCGTTCGCGTCATCGCAAAACAGTCGTCGATCAAGACCGCTGTCGTCCGTCGCTCCATTCGTCGGGAACTGGTAAAGCCCGGAAGCAACCAAGCCCTCGAAGGCAAGATCATCGCGACGGGCAGACCTATCCCGCTTGACGAGTTCAACGCCCGACAGTTCTCGTTCGGCGTCAAGGCAAAGGTATGGGGCAGGGTTCAGCGTTTCCCCGGGACATTCATCTTTGCGGGTACCTACCGATCGGGCAATCCCGTGGGCAATGGTCATGTCTTCCATCGCACCACTCGCGACAGTCACCCCATCGAAGTCCTTTACGGTCCATCGGTCCCCGAGGAGATGGTCAAGGATGAGAGCGCAAAGGTCTTTCAGTCGACCGTCGCTCTGATGCTCCCCGTCCGTGTTGCCCATGAGGTCGGTCGCCTCCTCCCCGGTTGACCTCGTCCCTGCCTGCCCTGATCGGGCGGGCAGACACCCGACCCCTGCCGCTCTCCTCCTCCCTCGGCAGGGGTCGCGAGGTGTGGCGCACATGCAACACCATGGGCGAGTGTGGCGGATGCGCAACACCCCCCCTAGGTAGGGACCGACTGGAATGGGGGTAGGGGAGCGGGACCGCCGCCCCCCGATCTTTCAGCGTTTTTTGATTTTTCGAAATTGCGGTTGCGGTTGCGGTGGGATGCCCTCCCGGTGACCCGCCGCAGAGCCTTGGATTGACCGAAATGACGCAGCCGAAAGCAGACGCGAAGGAAGACGTTCAGATACTCGGCAGCGAGCAGACGGCGCGCCTCTTGGACATATCTGGCGCCTTCCTTCGGCGCATGACGCAGGAAGGGAAAATTCCGAAGCGGGCGAAAGGCAAGTACGGCCTCGTCGAGGCAGTGCATGCCTACATCCGTTTCTTGCGGGACGAGAACGCGCGATCGACGAAGACTGCGGCTTCGTCGCGAATGCAGGATGCGAAAACCGCAGAAATTGAACTGCGTCTTGCGGAAAAGCAGCGGACCGTCGTCCCGTTGGATGACGCGACTTACGCCATGGAATTCGCTGCCGCGAAATTCCGCGATGCCTTGATGAGCTTACCGGCGAGGTACACGCGCGACATGGCCGAGCGGCGCAAATTGGAAGCCCTGGTCAATGAAGAACTCGCAAACGTTGCCGCGGCGTTCGCCTCAGCTAGACGATATATACGCGGCGGGGGAGCGGATTTGCACGCTTCCACCGACGACGACGCCTGACCAATGGGGCGCTGAAAACCGAGTATATCCGCCTACGTCTGGCGTGCCGGGAAAGCGCGACCCTCGCTTGACGCCTTACATGATCCCGATCGGACGAGCGGTCACCTCTGGACGATACGTGAAGGTCGTGGGCGTAACCGCCGCGCAGTCTGGTAAAACCGAGACTATCCTCGATGTCATCGGCGAGCGGCTGGATACGCGGCCGAAGCCGATAATCTATGTCGGCCCATCGAAAGAGTTCAACGTCGACCAGTTCGAGCCGCGCCTGATGGCTCTGTTCGACGAGGCTGAAAGTCTCGCGAAGAAAGTCGTTCGCGGTCGGCGGATGAAGAAGACGCGCAAGATCGTCAACGGCGTTTCGATCCGCCTGGCGCACGCCGGGTCGTCGACGGCGATCAAATCCGATCCCGCCGCCCTCGGCATTGTCGACGAGTACGAAGAAATGATCGCCAACATCAAAGGACAGGGCGATCCGCTCGGGCTGCTCGAAGCGCGCGGCGATACGCACGCCGATTTTGTCACCTTCCTTGTCTCGACGGCTTCTCTTGGTTTCGTCGAAACGGAAATTGACCCGGTTTCCGGGCTCGAATTCTTCAAGGTCGGTACCGAAGAAGAAGTTCCCTCGCCGACTTGGCGGCAGTTCCAGCTTGGAACGCGCCACCATTTCGCGTGGCAATGCCCGCATTGCGACGAATACTTCATCCCGATGTTGAAGCATCTGGTTTACAACCGGAAGGGGTCGCCCGCCCAGGCGCGCCGTGAGGCTTACGTTCAATGTCCATATGGCTGCGTCGAGCCGATCCTCGACAAGCACAAGGAATTGATGAACGAAACCGGGCTCGCTATCGCGCCCGGTCAGTCGATCGAGGACGCCCGAGCAGATCGGAACCTGCCGGATACGAACGTCTATTCGCAATGGACCTCGGGTCTCTGCTCGCCGTTTCAGACTTTTGGACAGCGCGCCGAGCGTATGCTGACCGCGATCCAGTCCGGGGAGATGGACAAGCTGCAGACAGCGACCAACGCTGCAGGCGGCGAACTGTTCACGCCGATCGGCGGCGATGTTCCCGAATGGGATGCAATTCAGAAGCTGGCGCTGCCGTATCGGGAATTCGATATCCCGGCCGGTGCGCTGATCCTGACCTGCGGGGTCGACGTTCAGAAGAACCGCCTCGTCTATGCCGTACGCGCTTGGGGCGCCCGCTCTGAAAGCTGGCTGATCACGCGCGGCGAGATTTGGGGTCCGACCGACGAAGACGGCGTTTGGACCGACTTGGCGGAACTTCTCGCCTCCCGCTTCGGCTCGATGCATATCGTCCGGACGTTTGTCGACGCCGGCTTCCGCCCAGGCAAGAAAGAGGCCGTTCCCGAGCACAAGGTCTATGAGTTTGCCCGGCGGTTTAGTCGGACGGTCTATGCGACCAAGGGCTTCGAAACGCGTCCGACCCCACTTTCGGTCAATACGATCGACGTTAAAGCGAACGGCGGGCGGGCAAAATACGGTCTCGACCTCGTCCGCTTGTCGACCGACTTCTTCAAGTCATGGGTGCATGAACGCATCCGTTGGCCGGAAGATCAGCCGGGCGGCTGGCATTTGTTCGAGGGCATCGACGAGGATTATTGCAAGCAGATCGTTTCCGAAGCCCGGACGAAAAAGCCAGGCGGCGCCGGGTTCACTTGGATCGTAAAATCCAAGCAGAACCACTTTCTCGACTGTGAGGCGCTGACATATGCGGCGGCTTACATGATCGGCATTCAGCGCCTTCGCGACGATCCCGCGACGCGTCCGGCGCCCGAGCCGAAACAGCAGCAACCAGAACCCGAACTTGAAACCGCGGGAGCCGCCCCGGCAGCCAAGCCCCCTGCGAAACGCAACAGCGGGTTTCTCGGGGCGAAGCGTCGCGGCGGCTATCTTTAAGGAAGCACCATGTCACTTATCGACGAACAGATCGCCGACCTCGAAGCGGCGATCGCTGCAGGCGTGCGAAAGGTCGTGACGCAGACGAACGGCGTCCGCAAGGAAGTCGAATATCCGTCATACGCCGACATGAAGGCCCGCCTTGCCTGGCTTTATCGCCGGAAGAACGGCGGTCGTCCGGGCGTGACGCTTGCGACATTCGGCAGGGGGCGCCCATGAAAATGAACCTGCTCGACCGGGCGATCGGATACTTTGATCCGGCCCGGGGCGCGAAACGTGTTCGCAGTCGTGCGGCGATCGAGGTCATGCAGCGATCCTACAACGGCGCCTCACGGGGCCGGCTCAATGGGGAGTGGCATCGGACAGCGAACTCGGCCGACGGTGAAATCGGCCAGGCTGCCGCTTTCCTCCGCGACAGCATGCGCGACCTCGTTCGGAACAATCCTCACGCGGCTAACGCCGTCGAGGTTCTTGTTTCGCATGTCATCGGGACCGGGATCATTCCCCGCGCCAACACTGGCGACCCGAAGAAAGACAAGAAGATAAACGCCTTGTTTGAAAGGTTTTCGAAGAAGTGCGACGCCGATGGTCAGCTTGATTTCTACGGCCTCCAATCGCTGACGTTTCGCGGCATGGTCGAGAGCGGCGACGGCATCGTGCGCCGCCGCCGGCGTCGGAAAGAAGACAATCTTCCCGTCCCGCTGCAGTATCAGGTTATCGAAACCGACCTGCTCGACGGGATGAAGCAGGGCGTCGTCTCCGACGGGCGCACGGCTATACAGGGCATCGAGTTCGATGCGCTCGGAACGCGAACAGCCTACTGGATGTTTTCCGAGCATCCCGGAAACGCTGTCATCGGCCTGAATTATGACCGAATATCGAAGGCGATCCCGGCATCTGAAATCGCTCACGTTTACCGGAAACTGCGAACACAAGTCCGGGGCGTCCCTTGGGGTTCGCCGGTCATCACCTCGCTGTTCGACCTCGGCACATACGAGGAAGCGGAAATCATCCGCAAGAAACTTGAGGCGTGCATGGTCGGCGTGGTGATTGGTGGCGACGATGCCGACTTCGCTCTCGGCGCCGCTCTGAACGCGAACGGGGACGGCGAGCGTAGCTTCGGCAGCGTGCGGGATGCCGACGGCGCGATCGTCGAGAAGTTCGAACCCGGGATGTTCGTTCATGCCGAGGGCGGGAAGGATGTCAAGTTCAACCAGCCAGCGGCGACCGGGTCTTATGAGGGTTACAAGAAGGCGTCGCTTCACACGATCGCGGCCGGCTTCCATATTCCTTACATGCTGCTGACGGGCGACCTGTCCGGGGCGAATTATGCATCCTCGAAAATGGGCTTCGGCCCGTTCAATCGGTTGATCGAAACGGTCCAATGGTTGTGCGTCATTCCGATGTTGCTGCAGCCTATGTGGGATTGGTTCGTCGAGGCGGCCTATCTGCAAGGCGCGATCAACATGCCGACGGTTCCGGTCACCTGGATGACGCCGCGCATGTATTCGGCCGATCCTGAGAAGGACGCCCGGGCGACGATCCTCGAAGTCCGCAACGGTCTAAAGCCTTTGTCGGCGGCGATCGGAGAGCGCGGCTTCGATGCCGACGAGGTCTTCGACGAGTACGCGAAGACAAACAAAAAGGTCGATGATCTGAAACTCGTCTTCGACAGCGACCCCCGAAAGCAATCCGCGAACGGGCAGAAACAGCAAGCGCCCGGCGAGGGCGGCGACGATCCGCCGCCCGAATAGCCGCTTCACCAAACACAGGAGGTTCCCGCCATGAAGGGAATTGTTATCAACCTGCCGCCGGAGCGGCGGGCCGTCGACGTGCGCGCCTCTTCGTTCGACGAGGCGACCAACTCGGTCGAGGCAATATGGACGACCGGCGAAACGGTTCGCCGCTGGTCTTGGCGGGAAGACGGCTACTACGACGAAGAGCTTGTCGTTGCCGCTCAAAACGTCCGCCTCGATCGCCTTAACAATGGTGCGCCGCTTCTTGATACGCACGACGACTATCAGTTGTCGTCAGTCATCGGCGCGGTCGTGCCGGGCTCGGCGAAACTTGTCGGCGGAAAAGGGCTCGCCCGCGTAGCCATGTCAGTCGCGCCCGAGCACGCCGGGATCGTCGCCAACATCAAGGCGGGCATCATCCGAAACATCAGCGTCGGCTATCGCATCCATCGTGTCGAGAAGACCGAGGCTGACGATGGGTCGGTTCCCGTTTGGCGCATCGTCGATTGGGAACCGCTCGAAATCTCTGCCGTCCCCGTCCCGGCTGATGCCGGTTCGATGATCCGGTCGGGAAGAAGGAAGGGCGAAGAAGAGAGAGACCTCGCCCCCTGCGAATTCATCGGACTGCGCGAGAGCAGCGCCGCCGCCGCGTTGGCGCGGATGCGGATGCGGTCGCTGTCCTTCCGCTGATCTGAACGCGATACCGCCAGCGCCCGCCGGGGCCGTTGGAATACGGTCTTTCGCCCCGGCTTAACTTATCCAAAAAAGGATAATCTTTATGTTGAAGACAACTTCTTCATTTATGGCGGTAGCCTTCACGCTTGCCGCTGCAGTCATCGTGTGCGTTGGTCTCCCGGCCGACGCATTCGCCGCAATGCCGCACGCCACCTTGAACCACGCGATCGGGAGCCTCGGCGACGTTGCGGTTCACTACGCCCCGCATATGGCGGCGGCTCTGACCGTCCTTCGCGCTGATCTATCTGCCCTCGAAAAGCGCGCGGCCGACAAACTCGCCGAAGTAAAAGACGGCATGGAAGCCGCCGCGATCCGAAAGATCGAAGATGATCACGCCGAACTTGGCGAGCAGATCAAGGCGAAGAAGGACGAGATTGCCGCCGAAGAGCGCCGCATTGCGGACGAAGAAGCGGAAACTCGCCGGAATACTCCTACCCCGGGCGACAATGAAGCGGCTATTCGCCAGGCGACACAGACTGCAGTCGCCTCCGCCCTTCGCGCCGAGCGCGAGCGCACTTCGACAATCCGTTCCCTCGCAGCTTCTGTCGGAGCGGCAGCACTAGGCGAAGAGCATGCCGTCAAGGAAACCTCGGTCGACGCCTTCCGTGGTATCCTGATCGACCATGTCGCAAAACAGGGCGGCGGTCCGGTCAACAGCAACGTCCGCGTTGATGTTGGCCCAGGCAATGCCGAGCAGCGCGCGATCGCGATCACGAACGCCCTGCAGCACCGCGCCAACCCGGCCGGCGTTGAACTCACTGCGGAAGGTCGTCACTTCCGCGGCCTCACGCTGATCGAAATCGGTCGCGACGTTCTCGAAGCGAATGGCGTCAGCACGCGCGGCATGTCCCGCAACGAAATCGCGCAACAGGCCCTTGCGGTCCGCTCGGGCGGTTATCACACGACCAGCGACTTTGGCGGCATCCTCGCCAACGTTGCGAACACGACCCTGCGCGCCGGCTATGCTGCCGCTCCGCAGACCTTCCGCCCGCTCGTCCGCGAAACCTCGGTCTCCGACTTCAAGGCGATCACCCGTGCGCAGCTTGGCGACGCTCCGGCGCTGAACAAGGTCAACGAGCACGGCGAGTTCAAGCGCGGGACGCTCGGCGAAGGGAAGGAAAGCTACAAGATCGCGACCTACGGTAAGATCGTTGCCATCACCCGGCAGGTTCTCGTCAACGACGACCTAGACGCCTTCACCCGCATTCCGCAGGCGTTCGGCGTTCAGGCTGCGCAGCTTGAAAGCGATCTTGTTTGGGCGCAAATCCTCGGTAACCCGGTCATGGGTGACGGCAAGACGCTGTTTCATGCAGCGCATGGCAACATCATCACTGTCGGCGCGCTTGGCCTCACGTCGTTGTCGAACGCCCGCACCGGCTTCGCAATGCAAACCGGTATGGACGGCAAGACCGTCCTCGGCCTGACACCAACCTACCTGATCGTTCCTGTCGGCCTGCAGACCGCAGCCGAACAGCTTATCGGTCAGATCGTTGCGGCCAAGGCTGCCGATGTTGTCCCCGAGAGCATCAAGCGCCTGCAGATCATCGCCGAGGGCCGCCTCGACGTTGGCATCAACCGCCCGGAAGACGACATCGTCGTTCAGGGCAACGCGAACGCTTGGTACGCTGCAGGCAACCCGATGATGGGCGACATCGTCGAACTTGCGTACCTGGAAGGCAATCGCGGCGTCTACACCGAAACCCGCACGGGCTTCGACATCGACGGCGTGGAAATCAAGGCTCGCCTTGATGTTGGCGCGAAGGCGATGGAGTGGCGCAACATCGCACGCAACGCCGGCCAGTAATCGGCCGACTGAACCTCTGAGGGCTGGCTTTTGCCGGCCCTTTTCTTGTCATTCAACATGCGGAGAAACGCATATGAAAAACTTTGTTCAGCCGGGGCAGGTCATCACGCTCGTCGCCCCTTACGACGTTGCCTCGGGCGGCGGTCTGAAAGTCGGCATCTTTGTCGGTATTGCAACCTACGCAGCGAAGGCCGGCGAGAAGGTCGAGGTCAAACTCGATGGCGTCTTCGATGCCGACAAGACTTCCGCCCAGGCTTGGACAGCCGGCGACGCGGTCTATTGGGACAACACAGCCAAGGTCTTTACGACTGTTGCGTCCGCAAACACCAAGGTCGGCGGCGCGGTGCTTGATGCTGCGAACCCGTCGACTGTCGGTCGCGTCCGCCTGAACGGCGCCTTCTAAGTCATGGGGGCGATTTTTCAGCGTCTCGACGAACTCGCAGGGCGGGCGACCGACAGGGTCTACGGCGAAACGATCATGGTTTCGCCGCGCATCGCGAACGAGTACATCGCGGCGCAGCCGGACATCGCCCGACCAGTCAAAGAGGTTCGAGGGATATTTTCCCTCGAACCATCCACCGATGATTTGCGCGGTCAGCGCGTTTCGGGTGAAAGCCGCGGTGCGATCCGCATGGTCTTCGCCGAAGCCGTCATTCAGTTGCGGGCGGCCGAAGTTGAGCTTCTGAATTATGAGCCGGTAAAGCCGGACCTGATCACGCTGATCGATCGCAAGTCGCTCCCGACCTACGCCGTCGAGCACGTCGAGCCGCTCGATAACGGCGACCTCGTCCTCTACCTCACGAAGGAAAACGTCGTATGATCGTCGCTCTCGCCCTGCGTTTGTGCGCAAGAAACGCGCTTGTCGGGTCGACATCGGCCGGCAACCGGATTTCTGACAGCGCGATATCTTCCATTAACGACATGATCGAGGAAGGTCCGCAGCCCTTCGTCGTCGTTTCCACCGACGACCAGACTTATAACCCGACGATGCTCGACATCCTCGGCGGCAGTTCCCGCTCGTGCGACCTCGTCCTTGATGTTGCCGTCGGATCGGCAGTCAGGATCGACAACAGTGACGATTTGGCTGTCATGATCCCGCACACGGACGCAGGGACGGAACTCTCGGTCAATCTCATAACGAGGCAGTCGCTTCGCGCGCTCTTCGAGCCTAACAGCGGTGGCGCCTGGGGCGCTTTGTTCAGGAGGATCGCGCAGCAATCGACGCGGCTTCTGATCCGGCGCGGCGCCGGCGCGCAAAAAGGCGTCAAGTTCGCTGCCGCTCAAGTGGTCATCACACTACAGCCTCTCTATGAGCCAGCATTTGGGGTTGCGCCGCAGGAAGTGTGGATCGATTTCCTAGCGCAGGTCGCGGCCGACCCCGCTACTGCGCCGCTCGCCGGTCCCCTCGAAGCGGCTATCACGGGCAATGCAATTCCCGAATGGAGGCAGCTTGCTTCTATCCTCGGCCTCAACGACGAGGCCGGAAAGGCGATAGGCGTGCTGCCGCTTGCGGGGGAGGACAGCATTTTCGTAACGAACGAAACTGTCGTCCCTGACGGTTGGATCGGCAGAGCGGAAACGATCGCCGATCAATTGCCGGAGGCGCCATAGTGTCGAACCCGGTAATCGATCTTTTCGTCCGCGTCGCTGCGCTCGAAAAGCGGCTCGCCGGCATGGTTCGGCATGGTCCTGTCGAGGAGGTCAATGCGCAAGAGGGATGGGTTCGCCTAAACCTCGGCGAGGGTGACGAGGGAAAATTCCTTTCCGCTAAAATCCCCTATGCGCAGATCGCCGGCGACCTGAAAGTTCATTCGGCCCCGAGCAAGGGGCAGAACATGACCATCATCGCTCCCGGCGGTGACGCCCGCCAAGCGGTCGCCCTGCCGATGACTTGGAGCGACCAGAATGCCGCGCCGAACGACAAGGCGGACGAGCACACGCTTACTTTCGGCGACGTGCGGATCGACCTGAAAGGCGACGAGTTCAAACTCGCGATCGGCGGCTTCTCGCTGACGATCAGCGCGAGCGAGGCCGCGTTCGAAGTTGACGGCGTCAAGCACGTAATTTCCGGGGGAGGCGTCAAGACAGACGGCGGACGCTTGGACCACGACGGCAAGAACGTCGGGTCGACGCATACCCATCACGGCATTTTGCGCGGCGGGCAGGACACCGATCCTCCCAACGCTTAACCCCGAAAGGACGAACATGAAAACGCTGCAAGAACTCTTGCGGGCGCGCATCGCTTCGGATGCCCGCGCTCATATCGGCGCCCTCGACGAGAAGAACGGCGAGGTCCGAATTTCCTTCCCTGCCATCGGGGATAGTCCTCGCCTGGTCATCGCCGTCGTTGGCAGTCACATCCGTGTCGTCGAGCCCGAGATTGAAGGCGATGCGATCGTCCTCGATGCGGACCCGACGACATTCCCGGAACGGATTAATCCCGACGACCATAGCCGCGACGAACTCGTCGACATGGCCTCGGTTCGGGCCGTCGAGGTCAAGACCAACGCGACGAAACCCGAGATTGCTGCGGCGCTCAACAAGGCCGCAGGCTTCGAAGGATAACAGGAAGGGCGTGCGGCTATGGCTGTCGATCCGTCGATTGATATTGACATCGAAACAGGAGCGAACGTCACGGGTTGGCCGCACGTCCTCCAATGCATTCAAGACTTCTTCGTTCAGCCGTTCGGCGAGCGCGTCATGCGCGAATGGTATGGGAGCGCTGTCCCGCGCTTCCTTGGCGAAAACCTGACGACATCGACCGTCGTCCCCTTCTTCGCAGCGATGGCGAGCGCGATAGAGCAATGGGAGCCGCGTTATCGGCTGACGAAGGTTGTCCCTGAAAGCGTCGGCCGTGACGGGCGGCTACGGGTCTACATCGAAGGCGAGTATCGCCCTCGGGCGCTGCTCGGCGATTTCACTCCGGAAGGCGCCCGCCGCATAACCGTCCTCGGCGGAAGCGGCGGAACAGTTGAGGTTACAAATGGCTGATCCCTTTCTGTCGGGTCTGCCCGATCCAACTGTCATCGAGGAAATCTCGTTCGAGGCAATCCTTGCTTCGATGAAGAGTAACCTCGTCGCCCGCTTCCCTTCGATCGAGCCCGTTCTCGAACTTGAAAGTAGCGCCGCTGTCAAAGTGATGCAGGTTGCCGCCTACCGCGAAATGCTGATCCGTTCGAGGATTAATTTCGCGGCCCGTGCGAACCTCTTGGCTTATGCGACGGGGACTGACCTAGACCACGTCGGCGCCGGCGCCTCGCCGCCAGTCGAACGCATGTATCAGGAGAGCGATGACCGCTTTCGGATCAGGATTTTCGACGCCGCCAGGGCGCGCAATACCGGGTCGTTTAGTCGATATCGCTATGTCGCGATGTCGGCCGATATTCGCGTTGCGAATGCCCAAGGTTATCGCGTTGGCCGATCGCCGATCGTCTACGTCGCTATTCTGTCAACGAATACAGACGGCACGGCCGACAATGCACTGATCGATACCGTCCAAGCGGCATTCGACTTGCCAGAAAACAGAATGCCCAATGGCGAGGTCATGGTCCTCTCGGCTGTTACGACCGTCGTGAATGTCACGGCGGCGCTGACAATCGTTCCAGGAATGCCAAGCACGCTACGGGCCAATGCCGAGAAATCATTGCGGGACGCATGGGCAGCCGAGGGCGGCCTCGGTCGAGACCTCACTCGCGATTGGATCAAGGCGCGGCTTCAAGTTCCCGGCGTCTACTCGGTCTCTGTTCCGCAGCCGGTCGCCGACATCATCAAGCCGCCCTACGAAGCCGCAAGCCTCGGGACGGTAACGCTCACGATCGCCGGGGAGAACACTTAACCATGGATGTTCAGTCGCTTCATCCGCCGCGCTCAAGCTCGACTTTCCTGCGCGCGCTAGAGCAGGCGATTGCATACGAACCGCACGTCGGCTCGGCGGTAACGGCCATTCGTGACGTAAAAGGCCACAAGCTGCCAGCTTGGCTGCAGTTCTTGCTCTATGAGTACGGTCTGATCGAACTGACGCCGTACGTCTCAAACGCTTACACTCTCCTCGACGAGGGGCGTCAGTGGCAGATAGAGCGCGACACGGTCGCCGCTATCACGCGTGGCCTCGGTTGGGTTTCTGCCCCTGGGACGATCAGTGAAGCGCCATCTCGCCGGACATGGTGGAATAGCTTTCAGATTTATCTCGACGGCCTGCCGCCTGCCGACGTGCCAAACTTGGAACGCATCGAAAAGATCGTCGAACTTTCGGCGCCTTTTCGCTCGGACTTTCGTCGCGGCGTCAACGGCTATGATGTCCCCGCGCTTGAAGGTGACTTCACCCGCCTGGACACATCGATCCTCGACCGCGAAAGCGGCGTCCGCTTCAATGGTCGCGGCCCATTGTGGTCGTTCGGCCGCGTGACGGAATGGTCTCACGAACTAACCGAGGCCGAGGGCGTGGCGCTCGACAACTGGCAGCCGAAGGTCGCCGACTTCCTTTATTCGGTCGACTTCACCACGATGACTGCGGTCATCGGCGAGGATGAAATCGACATCGGCGATGCGATCGAATTCTCGCGAGAAACGAAGAAGTGGCATCACAATCTTGCCGGCGAGTGGATTGAATTCGACGTTGACGAGATTGCATCGACCGACGCCGGCGCCCTGATCGAAGTCGCCGGCGACCGGCTCTGCGAGTTCAAACCGCAGGTCAATCGCCTCGAAGATGCCGACGCTGCAACGGTAACGTTGATTGGCGTCGACGATCCGCTCGGCGGCGACGAGGCGATCAGGGTCTTATTTGAGGGGAGCGCCGGCCGGGTTTTCTTGGTTGCGGCCGAAGGGCTTGAAACAGGATCGACCTATTCCGTGTCTTTCTTCGCGCGCCTCGTCAGTTCGACGGGGCTCGCCGCAGGGGGTGGCGATGCCGGGCTGCAGGACTTCTTCGGGCAACTTGTCGTCGGCCAATGGGTCCGGGTCGAAGGGGTGCCTTTTACCGCTGGCGAAATAGTCGGCCAGTGGCTCGACCTGACGCTGACGACGCCAGGCGCAACGCTTGTCGTCGACCTCTTCGGCTTTCAGATCGAGCACGGCGCCAAAGTGACATCGCCGATAGTTGGCGATGACATTACCGGACATAGAGCGGCCGACGTTCTTTCGTTGATCCTGCCTGCCGGTCAAAACAACATCGTCGTGAACTTCGACGACGGGACAAGTCAGTCATATCTTCGGGCGGTCGGGCCGTTCACGCTTTTGCCCGGCCAGTTGAACCGGCCACTCTTGCTGCAGGTCAGCAACGCAGCGGCCACCACATGGAAGAGCATGTCGTTCCCTTGGACCGACGCAACCTTTCCATGGGCCTCCGACGCCAAGTCGCAGCGGCAAATTGCCCTTGCCAGTTGGTTCGAGGGTCGCGCCGGGTACGTCGCCTTTCGGGACGGCTCCGGTCAGGTGGTCGGCTATCGCCGAACGCGTGTCGCGCGGCAGGTCGACCCGGGCTTTGCCGGTCAGTTTGTCTTTTTCGGCTCGAAGTATGCGGCGTCCCCGACCGGACGATCGATCATCGTCGAGGCAATGACCGACGCCGGCAACGGCGCGGGGCAAGAGGCGAAGGCGGCCGACATTGTCTTTGGCGGGCAACTGGCGGACGGCGTCAAGCCAGGGCGTCTATGGCTCGCCCCCGGGGAGCTATCGGGCGGCGTTCACATCGCCGTTCAGTCAATCAACATCCCGCTTCGCGCGACCGTGCGCGAACGGCTGAAAATCCTTCTGAGGTTCTAAATGGCTTACGAGCATAAGAGCGGCATTCCTAACGCCTATGACCGGGCCGAAGGACATCCCGAATGGCAGGGGCTTGTCTTCTCGGACAAGTTTATCCAGTCGGGCGAACTGAACGAAGCGCAGACAGTCATCCGCGGGCGACACAACCGCCTCGGTCGCCTGATTGCTAAGGACGGCGACAGGGTCGAAGGCGCTGCGGCGGTCGTCACGCCGGAGGATGCCGAAGAGCCTGTCGTCGCGCAGGTGATCCTCACGCCCGGCCGCATCTATGTCGGCGGCGATGTTCTGCCGGTTGCTGCTCTCGTCCTCGACGACGTGCCGCTGACCGGGCTCGTCGAAATCGGCGTTCGCGTCGTGACGAGCTACATCGACAGCGAGGACGATCCGTCTCTTCTCGGTCTCGTCGACGGTTCGATCTCTCAGGGGGAGCCCGGCGCAGCGAGAGAAATCGCTTCTATCACGTGGGCTCTGCGGACCGACGACGGCGAAGGCGACTTCGTTCCTGTCTACCTGATGCAGGACGGCACGATCATCGATCAGACGCCGCCGCCCTCGCTCGACGGTATCAACGCGGTCGTGGCGGCGTACGATCGCGGCGCGCACGGCAGCTACATTGTGAGCGGCTGCAGGGTGACCGCCCTCGGCAAGCTCGACAACTCTCAGGTCTTTTCGATCGAGGAGGGCGAGGCGAATATCAACGGGTTCAAGCGGACCCGCCTTAATTCGCTACGCGTCACCCACGTCGAGGACTTCGATGTCGAGGAGGTCGCCGGCGAGCCGCACACATGGCCGGGCGGCGCGACGGTCACGTTCTTGACCAACCGCAAGCCGATCGCCGCGATCAACTCGGTCTTGGTCACGAAGGAAGTGACCGCCACGATCACCCGCGGCTCTGTGGCTGGCGGCGCTGATGCGCTGCCGAACAACAGCGTCAGTTCGATCATCGAGGTCAAACAGGGGGCAACGACATTCGTCGCGGGGACGAGCTACGTCAGGACCGGCGACACTGTCGATTGGTCGCCTGCAGGGCCGGAACCGGCAACGACATCGAGCTACACGGTCAAGTATCAGTATCTCGCGCTCGTCACTCCGGACAGTTCGACGGACACCTCGATCACAGTTTCGGGCGGGGTCACCGGCGCGCTTGTCGTCATCGGCTATGACTTCAAACTGCCGCGGATCGATCAGCTTTGCTTGAACCAGAACGGTTTCGCAGAGTACATCAAGGGCGTATCCGCCCGCGATAACCCGCTGCCGCCGATCGTTCCTGCGAACCTGCTCGCGCTTGCCGAAATCAACAACTCATGGGGCGACCGGCCGGCGGTCACCAACAGCGGTATCCGCTCGGTTCCCTATGCTGAAATGTGGCGGGTGTTCAATCGCGTCTTCGATCATGAACGCTTGCTGCAATTAGAGCGTCTTAAAAGCGGGATCGATCAGCGCGAGCCGACCGCGAAGAAGGGGCTCTTCGTCGATCCGTTCACCTCCGATTTTTATCGGGATGTCGGAGAGGCGCAGACCGCAGCGATCGGCGAAGGCGTGATGCAGCTTGCTATCACGCCGACATTCTACACGACGACGCTGATCCAGCCCGTCATGCTCGATTGGACCGAAGAGGTCATAATCGCGCAGGAACTGTCGACGAACTGCATGAAGATCAACCCGTATCAGAACTTCGTTCCGATGCCGGCGGCGATGACGCTGACGCCCTCAGTCGACTTTTGGGTCGAGCAGCAAACGCAATGGACCTCGCCGCAAACGCTGGAATTCAACCGCGGCGTACGGTCGGACAACGGCCCGCTCGTCGTGTCGTCGAGTTCAACGAGCGTCGTCGACAGCAGAGAAGAGCAGGCGGAATTCCTCCGGCCTATCGCTGTCGCCTTCACCATCGACGGCCTTGGGGCGGGGGAAATCCTCAAGACCCTGACCTTCGACGGCGTCAGCGTTAAGCCACCCGGGACGCAGACGGCGAACGGGGAGGGCATCATCACCGGATCGTTCACGATCCCGTCGAACATGCCGGCAGGGACGAAAAGGATCGTCGCCGAGGGCATGGGCGGAACGATGGCGTATGCGTCCTTCACAGGCGCAGGCATCATCGAGATTTCAGTCATGCGACAGACGACAACAATTGAGCGTTGGACCCGCCCGACGGTGACGACGAGTGTCAGGTCGTCGATCGGCAACTCGGGGAACAACAGCAACGGCGGAACGGGCGGGGCGTCAAAGAGTGACCCGCTTGCTCAGACCTTCACGCCGCCGGAACCTCGCCAAGTAGTCGGCGTCGACATCCGGCTTTGCAAGATCGGTTCGGAGGCGAACAGCCTTCTTGTCCATCAAGTGACGGTCGAGACCGGCTTCCCTACCGAGGAAGTCTATGCCGAAGCCTTTGTTTCAATGATCGGCGCCGCGGTCGGATGGAAGTCCGCCCGCTACAGCCTACCTGTCCTGACCCTGGACGACCGTGCGAGCGCGATCGTCGTCAAAACGGACGATGCCGAGCATTCCCTGTCGATCGCGTCTCTCGGCGCGTTCGACGCGGATCGGCAGAGTTACGTCGGACAGCAGCCTTACACGACGGGCGTCCTGCTCTCGTCGTCGAACGCTCAAACGTGGACGGCGCATCAGAACGATGACTTGGCTTTCCGCATCATCGCGGCGAAGTTCACGTCGTTGACGAAGGTCGTCCCTCTTGGGTCGTTCAACATCGTCAACGCGTCCGACCTGCAGGTCAGGGCGGACGTTGAAATCCCGTCGTCGGATTGCAGCGTCATCTTCGAAGTTGTCCGCGCAAGTGGGGCAGTTATTCAGTTGCTGCCGTATCAGGTCGTTCAGCTTTCCGATTTCGTCACGGAAACGGTTCAGCTTCGCGCGGTCCTGCGAGGGACGGAAAAGCTGTCTCCGATCCTGTATGCCCCGGTTCTTTTCATCGCGGGCAGGATCGAGACGGCAGGGACGTACATCTGCCGGGCTTTCAACCTGGGAACCGCCGTCAAGCTGACGAGCTATTTCAAGGCGAAGCTGCCGACGGGTGCGACCGTCAACATGCAATACGACAAGGCTGACGATAACTGGCAAGCGCTGCCGCTTATCGCGACCGAGCAATTGTCCGATGCAGGTTGGGTCGAGCAGAAACGCGAGGCAACCGGAATTTCCGCAACGCAAGGCCGCATCAAGATCACGATCACAGGCGGGCCAGGCGCCCGACCTATGCTCGGCGACCTCGGCGCGGCGATTATGTAAGGGGCCTTGTAATGGCGGACACCATCAATCGGGGTTATCCGAAGCCGGTCGTTTCCCATCTGGTCAGCGAGGACGTGCTTCTGCTTATGCAGACGTTCGACCTCGTCGACGCAGATATCGGGTCGATCCTGCTCGCACTGAACGGAAAGGCTGCGGTCGGCCATACGCACGGTATGGACGACATTTCAGGGCTGACCAATGCCCTCGAAGGGAAAGCCCCGGTCGGGCATACCCACGCGTTCGACAGCATCGAGGGCGTGAGCGGCACCGCTTCCGCCCCCGACGGATATGTATTGGCGAAAGTCGCCGGGATTTGGGTTCCTCAAAGCCCGGCGTCGTTGCTCGGGGCTCACAAGCATTCGATCGACGACATCACCAATCTGCAGAGTGCGCTTAACAGCAAGCTTGACGCCGCGAACCTAGCGACACTTTCGCTAAAGTCGGCGATCGCGGACGCTGACACCTTCATCGGCTTGGATAGCGTAGCGCAGAACGCACCGAAGCGGTATTCGTGGGCCGCGATTAAGAACGGGCTAAAAAGCGTCTTCGATGCCATCTACGCCCCGATAAATCACGGGCATGCGATGAGCGCCATATCAGGCCTCGTCGAGGCGCTTGCTGCGAAGGCGGCGCTCAATGCGCTGCCGATTACCAAGTCCTTTGACAGCGGTCAGCAAGCGATCACGTCAGGCGCGTTCTTGGCAATCCCGCATAACCTCGGGGTCAAGCCGAAGATTGTTCAGATCGCCATCGCGTGCGTTGCCAACGAGGCTGAATATGTAGCGGCTACCGACGAGATACCTATCCCGTTCGGTCCGCTGATGGCGGCCGACCGTGGGGTGACCATCAACCCGGACGAGACGAACATCAACCTTCGGTACGGCGCGAACGCGAATGTCATGTACGCCATGAGCAAGAGCACCGGCCAGGGCGTCGCGCTTACGAACGCCAAATGGCGACTGATCGTTCGCGCATTCGCCTAACAGACTGGCGCCCGGCAATGCAGCCGGTCGTTTAGAAGCCGCCGCCGCAAGGCGGCATTTTTGTTTCCAAACATAGGAGATAGTCGATGTCCGATCCCACATTCGGCATTGCAATCACGCGGCTTGATAACGAGCCGCGCCCGGCGGTCGCATCCGATTTGTCGGTGATCGGTCTTGTCGGCACTGCCCCAGGCGCGAACCCCTCGGTCTTCCCGCTGAACGATCCGGTCATGATCTATTCGAACGATGCCTCTTGGCTTCTTGCCCTTGGCCTGACCGGCTCGCTCGTTGCGCAGATCGACCTTATCAATGCGCAGCTTGGCGAACTGCAGGCTGCGGCGCAGATCGTCATTGTCCGCGTTGAAGAAGGTGACGACGATTTCGAGACGATCGAAAACATCGTCGGCAACAGCAGCCTGAAATCAGGGATGCATGCGCTGCGGGTGTCCGGCCCGAAGAACGGCGTCGTCCCCCGACTGATCGCCTTCCCAGGCTACACCCATCAGCGGAAGACGGGTATCAGCGCGGTTACAGTCAACAACCCGGGCTCGGCTTATACGTCCGCACCTGTCGTTGCCTTCACGGGTGGCGGCGGTTCCGGCGCTGCCGGCGTCGCAGTGTTGGGGACGGGCGCTAACGCCGGAAAGGTCGTCGGTATCACGATTACCAATCCGGGCGAGGGCTATACGTCTGCGCCTACCATCGGTCTTACGGGCGGTGCTGGTTCTGGCGCCGCGGCGACCGCAGCAATTGCCGATCTGGCGAACGCCGTCTGCGCCTCGGCGCCGACGTTGCTGAACGCGCTGCTCGCACATGCCGTCGTGTCCGGCCCGGGAACGACGCAAATCGCCTACAACGATTGGCGCGAAACCCTGAACTCGGAACGCCTGATCCCGCTCGAAACGTGGGTCAAGGTGGGGACGGACGGCGACGTTGTCGACGGCGTCGGCGTGGTCCTCGGCATTGCCGTGCGTCGCGATCATGAGAAGAATGGACTGCCGTTCTGGTCGTGGGCCAATCAGCCCGTTTACGGGATTGTCGGCCCGAACCGCTACATCGACTTTTCGCTGACCGACGGCTCGACCGAAGGGCAGCAAATCCTCGCGCAGAACGGCGGCATCATCCTCCGCGGCGAGGCAGGGGTCGAAACGTCGATCTCTTCGGGCGGGTTCATGTATGTCGGCACGGATAACGCCGGCGATGATGAGAACTGGCGTTTCTACAACACGACGCGCGGTCGGGATTACATCCACCTGATGTTCCTGAAAACGCTTCGGTCGTTCCTCGGTCGGTTCAACATCACGGCGCAGACCATCGAAAGCATCGTTCAGACGATGAAGGTCTCGCTGCGCGACCTGCAGGCCGACGACGCAATCCTCGGCTACACGGTCGGATTTGAGGGAGGCCAGAACAGCGCCGAACAGCTTCGGCTCGGTCGCTTCGTCGTGACCTTCAAGGCCGAAGAGGCGCCGGTTCTCCGGTATCTCGGCATTCGGTCTGCCAAGTATCGGCCGGCCCTCGATGCGCTTCTGAGCGATCTTCTCGTTCAGCTTGACGCGAACGTCTGAAACCTCGATCGGAAAGGTCAAATAGAATGAGCAGCACTTTCTTTCTGATGGAGGCCGTGAACCTGTTTTGCGGGACGGCCGACCCCACGAAGGGCAAGCATCTCACGCTTGCCGAATTGAAGCTTCCCGACCTGCAGGCGATCTATGCAGATCACCACGCTGGCGGCGCACCGTTCGCGACCGAGCATGAAGTCGGCTTCGAGAAGCTTGAACCCACGTTTAAGCTTAACGGCGTCGACCCCGACCTCTTGGTCGAGTTCGGCCTCGGGTCGAGGTATCGGAACGTCTTTACCGCGTACTCGGTCGTCCGCGATCAGCGGTCGGGCAAAGCGATCGAGACGAAGGCGATTATCGAAGCGCGCCTCGGCCGCGTCGCGCCGGATGCTTTCCAGCGTGGCGAAATGCACGGCCACGAATACGCGATGAACTCCGTCATCCACTACGAGTATTGGTTCGACGGAAAAGAAAAAATCGCCTGGGATCACTTCACGTCGGTTTGGCGCGTCGACGGCGTAGATCAGAACGCCGACGAAAACCGCATCCTGCGCATCAACGGTTGATCGCTTCGCCCTCGGGCAGAAGGTCGACCCCGATCAGCCGAAAACGATCGGAAGCATCGCCCGCCGGGTTATCCCCGGCGGGCTTTTTTGTCGTAACAAGGAAACTCGAAAATGTCCGCCGAAACCAACGTCCTGCCCGTATGGGCCGAAATCAAACACCCGCTGATCTTCCCCGTCGGCGACCTTAAGGAACTGACCTTCCGCGAGCCAAACGGCGAAGCCCTCGAAGCGATCGAAGACCTCGGGGTAGAGGACGGCAAGGCCCCAACGGTTCGCCAAACGATCGGTATCATCTCCGCGCTCTCGGGAGTTCCTGTCGAGACGATCCGCAAATTCAATCAGCGTGACATCGAGGGGGCTGCGAACGCATGCGTCCCTTTGCTTGGGGCAGAACCCGCAAAGCCCGGATCGATCTAGTTACCGAGCTTGCCCGGGTATGGGGACGGGAAGGGGACCGGATCGTCGCCACTGTCGCGGCGATCCTGAATACGCCTTTCCCCGACTGCCGCCTGACGCCGATAGGTCTTCTCCTCCGCATGCACGTGCAGGCGAGGCAGATCGCGAAACAGAGAAGGGGCTGACATGGCCGGAACACTCACATCGCAGTTAGTCGTCCGCCTGATCGACCAGGTCACTGGCCCGGCCCGCACTGCCGGCCGCTCGCTGCTCGGGTTGAACCGGGCGGCGAACGGCGCGACGGGTACCTTCGGCGCGCGCCTTGGCGCGGCGATCGAGCGCAACAATCAGGCACTCGACAAGGCCCGCGGGCGCATGGTTGACGCTGTCGCCGGCTTCTATGCTTTGAAGACTGCGATCGGCGGCCCGGTCAAAGCGGCTATGGAATTCGAAAGCGCCATGGCGGACGTGCGGAAGGTCGTCGACTTCCCGACGCCGCAGTCGTTCAAGGATTTTCAGCAGTCGCTTGTCGATCTTTCCAAGCGCGTCCCGCTGTCGGTCAACGGCCTGGCGCAGATCGCCGCCGCCGCCGGTCAGGCGGGCATTGCCGGCGAAGACCTTGTCCGCTTCACCGAAGCCGCTGCGAAGATCGGCGTTGCGTTCGATATCAGCGCCGACGAGGCTGGCGACGCCATGTCGAAGCTGATGACCGGTCTAGGCCTGTCGATCGACCAGGCGGTCTCGCTGACCGACGCTATGAACCATCTGTCGAACGCGCAGGCGTCGTCGGCGGCGGAAGTGCTCGACGTTGTCCGACGTGTCGGCGCGCAGGCCAAGCAGTTCGGCTTTACCGCCGAGCAGGTCGCCGCCTTCGGATCGGCCATGGTCGCCGCAGGTTCGGAGACCGATGTCGCTGCGACATCGTTCCGAAACATGGGTCTCGCCCTGACAAAGGGCGACAGCGCCACTAAGCGACAACGCGAGGCTTACGAACGGCTCGGGCTTAGTTCGAAGAAAATCGCGAAGAGCATGCAAAAGGATGCCGTCGGAACGACCCTTAAAGTCATGGAGGCAATTGCGAAATTGCCGAAAGACGAGCAGGCGTCGGTTTCGTCGGACCTGTTCGGCAATGAAGCGCGCGCGCTTCCGATCCTTCTGACTAACCTCAAACTCTTGAGGGAAAGCCTTGGCCTCGTCTCTGATGAGACCAAATATGCGGGCTCGGCTCAAAAGGAGTTTGAGACGAGGTCGAAGACGTTCGCGAACGCCGTTCAGATTTTCAGCAACCGGTTCGAGGCGATGAAGATCGCGATCGGCTCCGCTCTTATCCCTGCGCTGAACGACCTCATGAACCGGATGACGCCCCTGATCGAGGCGTTCACCGAATTCGCGAACAGGAACCCCGAAGTAACCCGCAACGTCTTGGCGGCTGCCGGCGCTCTTGTCGCCTTCAAGATCGCAACTTCGGCCCTGACCTTCGTCGGCCTTCTCGGTCGCGGCGGCGCGCTGTCTATGCTGTCTCTTGGCTTCAATTCTGTTGGGCGGGCGGCGATCGGCGCAACGCGGGCAGCAAAGTCCGCTGTAGCGCTTCAAACTGCCCTTGGCGCAATGTCCGGGGTGAAGATGACCGGGCTGCAGACGATGGGAACTGCGCTGCGCGGGATGGCTCTAGCTATCCCCGGGGTCTCTGCCATCGGAACAGCCCTGTCGGCTATCGGCGGGGCGCTGGCGGCGATATCGGCCCCTCTTTGGGGAGCGATAGCCGTCGGCGTTGCTGCGGTCGCTGGCGCCGGTCTCTTGCTCTGGAAATATTGGGATCGGGTGTCGTCGGTAATCTCCGGCGTCGCCTCCCGCTTGGGGCAAGAGTTGAAACCGGCGCTCGACTTTATCAAGCCGGCGCTTGATGTCGTGGGGACTGCAGTCGGCGGCTTGGGCGAGACCTTCACCTACGCCCGCGAAAAGATCAGTGCCTTCGGGTCTTGGATCGCGTCCTTCTTCTCGAAGGAGGTTCTATCCGAGGATCAGAAAGCAGGGTTCGAGAAGGCCGGCTATGACGTAGCTGATGCCATGATCAATTCGATCAAGGCGGCCTTCACCGGCTTGGTCGACTGGTTCAAGGGCCTGCCTGCTCGCATCGCCGAAGCGATCGGCAACATCGACGTGTCGAACCTGATCAAGTGGCCGAGCCTGCCCTCATGGCTCGGCGGCGGCTCGTCAGGGCCTACGACCCCGCCCGCCGCAGCGAACAGCAACCAGGCGGCAGGCCCGGGCATCTCGGGCCACCGCGCGACAGGCGGCAACGTTTGGGGCGGCGGGTCATTCCTCGTCGGCGAGAACGAGGCCGAAATCTTCACGCCGAAATCGGCGGGGACGATCACGCCCGTTAGCCAGTCCGGCGGCGGCCGAAAGATTTCGATCGGCCCATTTCATATCTCGGGAAGCGATCCTCTAGAGACCGCCAGGCAGGTCGCCCGCATCGTGCGGGACGAGCTGAAAAGCGATCTTCGAGGTCTGCATGCGGACAGCGGAGCTTACAGTTGATGCTTTACACCCTGGGATCGCTATCGATCGAAATCGCCCCGTTCAACGTCCACGACGTTTCCGAAACGGGGACGACTGAGTACGCGTCGAAGCCCGTCGCCGGCGCCGAGCCTCCGCTCGAATACGTTGGCGAGGGCTCGAACGAAATGAGGCTGTCGGGACGCCTGTTCCCGATGTCGATCGGCGGGCTTGATGAACTCGAACTGCTTCGTCAGATGCGGGTCAGCGGCAAGCCGCAATACCTGATGCGAGGTGATGGCACGCCGAAAGGTTGGTGGGCCATCACCTCGGTCGACCAGCAATCGACGTACCTCGGCAGGGTCGGCGTGGGCAAGCAGATCGATGTTTCGATCACCATGACGCGGGCGCAAAAGCCGCCGGCGCAATCCTTCTTCTCTCTCGTTGCGGGGCTGTTCTGATGGAAACGACCGAAACGATCACGATCGAGCGGGAAGGGATAACGGCGTCCCTTCTCGTTTGGCGTCGCTTCCGCCGCCCCATGCCGGGAACGGTCGAGCGCCTTTATGAACTGAACCCGGGCATCGCCGAAAGTGACGCCTTCCTTCCTGTCGGCGCCGTCGTGTTGCTCCCGATCCCTGCGGTCGGGACATCAACCAACGAGGTCACGCCTATTCGTCTTTGGGGGTGATCCATGCAGACGATCTTTTCAGTTGTCGTCGGCGGTCAGGACATCACAGCGGCGCTGAACCCGATCCTGATCGATCTTTCGATTTCGGATCGGGCCGGAACGTCGTCGGATAGCGCGTCAATCACGCTCGACGACAGCGGCGGCCAGATAGTCATGCCGAAGAGAAACGCCGCCATGACTATCAAACTCGGATGGTTGGGCGGCCCCCTCGGCGTTGCTTTCTCGGGGAAGGTCGAAAATGTCAGAGCAAAGGGTGGCCGGGGTGGTCGAACCTTGTCGATAACCGCCAAGGGCATCAATACGGCTAGCAAGGCTAAGCAGGCGCAGCGCCGACACTTCGACGACGCGACTGTCAAGGATGCCCTCTCGGCGGCCGGGCAGACCGCCGGCATCAGCGTGAACGTCGACCCTGCCTTCGCGTCGATTGTCCGCCCATACATTTCGCTCGATGACGAGAGCTTCATCGCATTCGGCGAGCGCTTGGCGCGGGAACTTGGCGGCACGTTCAAGGTAAACGGCGACAATGCGATCCTTGCAAAGCGGAACGGCGGTGCGAATGCCGTAGGCCAGGCACTGCCCGCGGTCACGGCGACATGGGGGATGAACCTTCACGACTACGATGTCGAGCCATTCAGCGGACGGAAGACGCACAAGCGGACGCGCTCCCGCCACTACAACCGGAAGCGCGCCGAGTGGAAAGCCGAAGAGGCAGAGACCGGGACCGAGGACGCCGAGACGACTGATGTGTCAGCATTCAGCGAGCCTGACGAGGACGCAGCAAAGGAAAAGTCCTCCTCCGATGCCGCTGAATACGATCGGCGCAGCGGCGAAGGGACGGCGGAAATCGAGGGCAATCTCGATGCGCAGCCCGAAGGAACCTGCATCCTCGTCGGATGCCGGCCAGGTATCGACGGGACATATCGAATTGACGGCGTCGATCATTCCTTCTCGCGCAGCGGATGGACGACGACCCTGCAGTTGAAACAGCCGAAAGGCGACGCCGGCAAAGACGCCCGGTAATTTCTAGAAAGGTAGACCTATGACGATGGGGTTCGGCGTTGGAATTCAGCGCCTGGGCAGCTTTGGCGTGTCGACGCTCGCGGCTCTCACTGCTTTGCCGGCGCCCGCCGAGGGCGTACGGCCGACCGGGTTTGTATATGCTGACCCGACCGCCGCCAATAACGGCGTCTACACGTGGACGGGGTCTGTCTGGCAGCGGCAGCGCGGCCTCGGCGATCAGGTTGCAGTTCTCACCGTGTCCGGCGGTACCGCAAACGCGATCACGGCGCAGCCGCAGGCAGGCATTGACCTGACGAACGTCATCGCGGCGATCATCATCCCAACCGCCGCAAACACTGGCGCCGTAACCCTGAACGGAAAGGCTGTCCGCGATGCCGAGGGCAACGCCCTAACCGCAGGCGCATTCGCCGCGGGTCGCGCTTATTTCCTTTGGAACAGGGCAAACGAGTATCGCACGGTCGTCAACGAGCTTGGGGTCATCAGTGACATCGCGGGGCTGCAGGCTGCGCTAAATAGCAAGGCCGACCTCGCGCTGCTAGACGACAAAGCGGACAACTCTGACCTCGATGCGCTTTCGGCTGCGATCGGGACCGCGCTGAATGGCAAAGCCAATTCTGTTCACACGCATTCAATAGCGAACGTGACCGGCCTGCAGACAGCACTCGATTTAAAGGCGGCAACTTCATCCGTTGTTTCGGTTGTTGAGTTCCAGCGCATGATTGCCCGGATTGCCATCGAGGTGGCCGATCTGAAAGGCGCGTCGATAAAGGGCATCGGCCTAATCGCTGACGCTTTCGATGACGCTACGGGGGTTCAACAGCAGACAGGTGGAAACGATATAAACACCGTCACGCTGCTACATTTCGATGGCGCTAACAACTCGACTGCGATTGTCGACGCTTGCTCTTCGCCGCGAAAATATTCAGCAGTGGGCGATGCTAAAATCCTCACCAATCAATCTAAGTTTGGTGGATCATCTGTCTACTTCGATGGAGCCGGGGACTACGTTATCGGAGACGGAAACCCCGCCTACGTATTCACAAGCGATTACACCATCGATTTTTGGGTCTGCCCAAACTCAGGAGCGGCGGTAAATCGCTATGTAGTCGATATGACCGGGGGTTCAGGCAACAATCACGTTGGCATGTATATCAGTACTACGGGTGTTATGTGCGCATCCTACAACGGGTCCACGATGCTGACGGGAACGACAGGACTTGCCGTAGGTGTTTGGTACCACATCGCTTTGGTGCGGACCGCTGGCACAACAAAAATGTACGTAAACGGTGTGCAGGAAGGCGGCAACACAGCAGCGGCCAACGGCAACCTAACCCCTGGAACTACCGCGCCGACGCTTGGGATAAACGGTTCTTCGAACCCTTACCTCGGTTGGATTGATGAATTCCGCGTTTCAAATGTTGCGCGGTGGACATCGGGCTTCACTCCCCCGACGGCGCAATATGCCAACGACAATACGAAGTCGCAGAACGTTGTCTACAGCGAAGCGAATGACTGGTTCACCCCTACGACGGAGCTTGGCAATACCAATTGCCTCATTCACGCTGATGGAGCGAATGGTTCGACAGCAATCGTAGATGCCACTGGTTTGCGAAGCTGGACTGTTGTCGGATCGCCAATCATCAGCAACACACGTTCGAAGTTTGGCGGCACTTCTCTATACTTCGCTGGTTCGGGTTACGTTAGGAGCGTTCCGATAGCGCCTTATGCTGATTTAGCGTTCCGTCTGGGAGACTACACGGTAGATTGTTGGGTTAACTTCACCTCGGTGGCCAGCGTACCTTTCATTTGGGATGCTCGCTCTTCAGGTGCGACATCTCTGCCGATCTTGTATGTTTCTGCTGCAAAATTTACCCTAAATACCAACGCATCTGACCGCATCGTGAGTACAACTACCGTTGCTGTCGACACTTGGTATCACGTTGCTGTCGTTCGTCTGAACGGGATAACAAGGCTTTATGTGAATGGTGTGCAGGAAGGTATTTCCTACACCGACGCGACAGATTGGCAGGCTCAGTCTTCCGGTTTCACTCTAGCCAACGCGTATGATGCATCCCGGCCGACAAACGTGTACATCGATGAATTCCGCATCAGCGGCGTTGCCAGGTGGAACGCAAACTTTACTCCGCCGACGACGGCATACGCGCCACCCGTAAGCAACATGACGCTGCGGTCCGTCAACTATTCCGCTCCATCGGTACCAGCCACGATGTATATCGCGGCTCAGACGATCGAGACCGATGCCGCATCGATCAATACAGACCTGATCCTAGAGGGGTCGCGTGATGGCGGCACCACTTGGACGGCGGCGGTCGCAGCCCTAGAGGATACGACGGGCGGGGTTAAGACGAGCGGCGGCGTCGTCGACCTGTCGGCGCAGCCATCTGGCAGCACGGTCGCATGGCGCGTCCGCACTGCAAATAACAAGAACATCGCTATTTCGGGCGTTGTAGCAGAACCGAGGGCAGCATAATGGCACCGCGCTTAACTAATCTCCGGTTCGCGGGCGCCGCGCCATCAGCGGCGGACGTTGATGCCGAGCGCGATCGCAGGACCGCGTTCGGCTTTACTTTCGAAGGCGTCTTCTATCAGACGCGCGCCGAGGACCGCGAGAATATCGCCGGCGCAAAGTCAGCCGCCACCGATGCAATAGCGCAGGACGCGCAGCCTGGGGATTACAGTTGGCGTCAGCTACTTGATCCCAACGGTCCCGAGGTCTTCGCGTGGATCGCTGCCGACAACAGCATTCACCCAATGGATGCGCAGACAGTTGTCCGCTTCGGCTATGCGGCTATGGCGCACAAGGAAGCCCATATCTTCGCGGCCCGCGCGATCAAAGACTTGCCAGTCATCCCCGAAGACTACGCGACGAACCCGGCCTACTGGCCGTAGCCGTCGACCGCCATCCCTGACATCGAGGCCCGCCACTCCCGGCGGGCCTTTTTCTTTTTATGGAGTTTTCCAATGAACCGCAGCACGTTCTTCTCGGCGGTCCGATCCTCGCTGTTCGGCGGGTCGATGTCGCAGCCCCAGGTCATCGGGATGACCGCCATGCTCGACGAGTTCGAGCGCCAGCGGACGCCGGTCGACCAGATGGCCTACATGCTGGCTACCGCCTTCCATGAGACGGCGACACACATGCAGCCGGTCATCGAGACCCGGCAGCCGAACGAGGAGACGAACCCCTCGGTCGATACCGCTATTGCCCGCCTCGAAAGTTCATGGGCGCGCGGACGCCTTCCGTGGGTGAAGACGCCCTATTGGCGGAAGGATGCGCAGGGGCGCAGCTACCTTGGCCGTGGGCTGCCGCAGCTTACGCACCGCGTCAATTACGATAAGGTCGGCCGGGTGATCGGCGTCGACCTCGTCAGCAACCCTGACGCCGCCCTGCGGACGGACATCGCCGTCAAGATCATGATCGCCGGGATGTCGCTCGGCATCTTCACGGGAAAGAAGATGGCCGACTTCCTCGATGGCGTCGACGAGGCCGACGCGGAGGATTACCGCGAATATCGAAACGCTCGCGTCGTCGTCAACGGGACGGACAAAGCGGATGTCATCGCGGCCGAGGCGACCAGGTTCGAAAAAGCCATCCGGGCGGCGGCGTAACATGGCCGCGATTTCGAAGAAGCTGCGCAGCGCGGTTGGCGGCGCTTTCCTGTTTTGGTGTCCCGGATGCCGGGGCGCGCACATGGTAGGCGTCGGCGAAGGGCCGGGACCGCGATGGGGCTACAACGGCAACCTCGACGCCCCGACGTTCACGCCGTCGGTCCTCGTCACCTACAATGGTTCAGACGCCGGTGTCGACGGCGCGCCGCCCGCGATCTGCCATTCCTTCATAACCGACGGTCGTATCCAGTTCCTCGCCGATAGCACGCATGAGCTTGCCGGGCAGACGGTCGACCTACCTGATTTCGACGAGGGCTAGAATGGGAAAGATACGAAGGCCGACCCGGCCGATCGCGGAAACTCTATTCCGCGACAACTGGCCTCGCCGTCGAAAGTGGATGTCGTGGGTTCTCATATGGGCGATGACGAATTCGCAGATCATCATCTGCGCATCGGTGCTGCGGTCGTTGTCGCCGTTCCCAAAAGAAAACCCCGAGAACGCTCTCCTCATTCAGGCGCTGCTCGCCTTGCTGGCGATGATTGCGTCGACGATGGGATACTATGTCTTCGGGGCGGTTTGGGACGATAACGATAAGCGGAAGCACTTGGCCGACCGTGAGGACTTCAATCCATACGGTCCGCTCGAAACGCAGACCGCGGTAGTTACGACGGTACCCGCTTCGACGAACCCCGATCCGTCGAGCCCGACCCCGGGGTATGTGCCATGACAGCGCTCGCGATAGGAAAGTTCTTCGCCGGCGTCGTCAAGTTCTTCGGCCCGGTCCTCGTCGTCGCTGCTCTGATCGTCGCCTTCTATGAGGGCGTGCCGGGCCTGCGCGATATCCCGGGGATTTCATACGTCCCCGTCGTTCGGGACTTCGTTGTCGGCCGCGTTCAGGCGCAGCGCGCCATCGCTGTCGAGGCTGCCCTCGAAGGCTACGTCGCCCGGACAGAATTGAAAGCCGCCCAGGCGCAAGCCGCTCGTCTGCAGAAGCAGGCGGACGACAACGCGCGCCTCGCGGCCGAGGCAAACACACAAACCGCCATAGCGCGGGCGCAGCGCGACCAGGCGCACGCCGATTTAGACAAGAGGATTGCGGCCGATGAAGACCCTAATATTAGCCGCTGGCGTCAGCTTGATCTTGACCGGTTGCGGCACAAATAAGCAACTCGCCCGCCTGGACGCTGCCGCCGAGAAGATCGGCGAGCAGCGGGTCGTCGACAACCTTCCGGAGTGGCCTGCCTACTGCAGCGACCCCATGCCGGAAGTGATCCCCAAGCTCAACGAACCCGTTTGGGGACCGCAAGAGCGGTGGCAAGTCGTTCGTGAAAATGAAAACAAGCGCATCGAGTGGTGCGCTGGTCATTACGGGCAGGTACAGCAGTCGCGCCGATCGGGAGGCAAATAAGAGCATGACGCCTATCGATAGGATCGATCTGGTCGAGCGTGACGTTCAGTCACATGCGAAGACGATCACCGAATTCACCGCAGTTATCACTCAAATCAAAACCGATGCAGCAATTCAGGAGGTCAAAGATGGCTATACCAACGAACGGCTCACTAGGATCGAACTCCGACTTAATGCAGTCTATCGCCTCGGGTGGTGGCTATTTGCCGCCTTTGGCAGTTCCTTCGTCGCCCTCGTTGCCAACTTCGTCTTTAAAGGAGGCCTCTACCTTGCAAAGTAGATTGGCCGCTATGGGCGTCGGGATCGTCAAAATGATGTGCGCCTTTATCCTGTTTTTCTCGTTCGTCTTCACGCTCTATGCGGTGGGGCCTGCCCTCGAAACCCGCTTCTTCCCGGTCGTGTCAAAGCTGGACATCCTGTCGATCCGTCCGACCGATGACGGGCGGACTGAAATCCGGGCTGCCTTCCGCAAGATACGCGACTGCGAATACATCGGGATGTCTTGGTTCGTCGGGAAAAGGCCGGATGATTTCGAACGGGTTGCCGTCGTTCTTATGCGCGACCCGAACGATACATCGAGCCCGAACCGCCCGGTCGGCTATCAGAAAGCCGGCCCTTGGATCATTGGCCTGCCGATCGAGCAGGTCAAAGGCAACAGCTTCGCGCAGTTGGTGCATCGCTGCCATCCATTCTGGACAACG
This sequence comes from Hyphomicrobiales bacterium, assembly GCA_900472625.1. GTDB lineage: Bacteria > Pseudomonadota > Alphaproteobacteria > Rhizobiales > Rhizobiaceae > Rhizobium. The sequence goes on from UCIT01000012.1 coordinate 233,892, forward strand.
ACAACGGACTTCTTCCCGTAGTCCCTAGCTTGCGCTCTCTACCCCTTTCGGCGGGGTGGGTCGAGCGCGCAGGGGGTCGGGTTGTTCCTTGGCTCGATCCCCTATCTGTTTCCCCAGGCTGACCCCACGTCAGCCCCCTTGGCCCCCTGTGTTCGCTACGGCGACGCAGGGGGCCTTTTTTTTATTTTCAAAATCGCTACCTTCACGGGAAATCGGGAGAGGAAATCCATGTTTCGAATTATTGCCGCTCTTGCACTGACCCTGTCCGCCGGCGCCGCCATCGCGTCCGATGCCTCGCGCGCGCAGGATGCCCTCGAATTGTTCTACATCAAGAACAAGGCGTTTAGCCCGGTCGTCTGCAAAGCGGCCGAGGTCGACGAGCGATCCTTCATCCTCTGCAATCAACCGCTGATGGATCGCAACGTCGGCGACCTTTGGGCCGCTACGGATGACGGGAAGCTGATCCCCGTAAATGGAAAAGCCCGATCCCGCTTTAAGCGGTTCGGGCCTGATGTTCATGCGGTGGATGGGTCGCCGGTCAATGTGGTCGAGTGGAAGGAAGCGTTCCCGGATCAAGGCCCCGACATCACGTCGGCGCTTACTGCGTTCCAGTGATCGGCGCCAGCGCTGCAGGTCGTGGAATGCCTTTTCGCAGGGTGACGGCGTAGTTTCCGCGCCGGGAAGCGACGGAAAGGCAAGCAATTACAACGGCGGGAATTTGGCTATTCTGATTGATACGCCCTCCCGCTACCATTTTTCCTGACGACTGATTGCTCAGGAGAACGTTGCAGCCACCAGAAATACGCCGGCCCAGAACAAGGCCGACACTTCCGCGGCAACCAAGAATCCAAAAATAGCGTCACTCATCCTATCCTCCGTCGGCAACCTCCATTGCCTGGAGAAAACGATAGGGCGGATCGGATTGTTCCGCCACTAAAAAAACACGTGTGTGCGCGTTTGTGACCGACGCATGACGCCCTTGGCATTTCGCGTGGACGACGAAACATTTTCATCCCCGTCGGAATTACTCCAGCTAATATAGCGTTTCGAGGAGTCGGGGTGAGATGCAGCGGATGCTTTATGTGCTTGGATTGGCGGCCATCGTCGCCGGCGCAGCGATAGCTGCCAATGGCAGCGGCTTTGTCGGCGATTCGAGCCTGCGGGCTGCGCCGGGCTGGTGGATGTATGGCGGATTGCTGATCAGTCTGGCCGGCGCGGCCACAATCTTCGCGGCGCGGGGACCGAAATAGCCGCGCCGCTTCTGGTTCCCGTCGTTCAACTCCTGTTGAAAAGTCCGGCGCGGGGGCCAGCGAGGGTGACCTGCCATCCCGCCTTGCGTTTGAAATTCTGGCTGGCAAGGAAGGTGTAGCCGGTGCGCTGCCAGGGTTTGACGGTGTAGGCGAGATTATCGAGGACATAGTCACCGGCCTTGAGGCGGGCGAGCAGGACGAGGTGGTTGTTGCCGTTGCGGTCTAGCACAACCGAGAGTGCAAGTTTGCTGGCGGGAAAGCCGATGTCGAGAAGCGTTTTCATCTTCAGGAGGGCGTAGTCCTCGCAATCGCCCTTGTTGTTGATCGGCAATGTCCAGTTGTCGGAGCGGCCATCGGCGATGCGGTCGGAGACCGGCGTAACCGTTGAATTCACGTAGCGATTGACCTGCTGCAGAGCACGAAGCGCTTCCCGGTCTCCGACGTTGGCGCCGCTCTTTTCATGGCAGACCCAACCATATCTGGCACAGGCCGCACCAAAACCGACGGGGGCTGCGATAGAGCGGCTTGCGGGAATTTCAGATCCGGCGTAACCATTGCTAGAGAATAAAGGTATAGCGATAACATAACCTATAATTGCCGCAATTTTCCGCATACAAAGCTCCTTGTGTTGCTTCAACGTTATTGTATCATCTACTATTAGATGCTTCATTAGTACTTAATAATGCAATTGCAGCCGAAATGAGTACGCTCTTCATTTTTATTTGTCCTTCCAAGTTTAGTCCACACTAATATAAAAATCTCCCCGTTAACGTCGCGTTAACGATGGGAGTGAGCGACATGAACAGAACACTATTCAAGCTCTCTGTCGGTGTTGGATTTCTGCTGGCAGGAACAAGCCTGGGAAGCGCGCAGGCGCTGAATCTCGACTGCAGGACCGTGCAGCCGGGATCGATAGAGGAAAGACTTTGCTTTCCGGTTGCGACAATTTTCGACGATAATCCCTTCGCGGACTCCAGCCATGACCGCAATCGACGGAATGGCAATGGCTCTACGGACCGCGATACCGCAAGTGTAATTCCGTCTCCCGTGGTATCTGACCCCGGTGATGACGACGATGATGATGATGACGGCAATGGTGGTGGCCGCCACCATGGGCGCCATCACCATCATGGCAATGGCTCGGGAGACCATGGCCACAATGGTGGCGGTCCGCGTGATCCTGGAAATCACAACGGCCACGGACCTCGCGATCCTGGCGATCACAACGGACACGGCCCACGGGGTCATGGCCACAATGGCGATGGACCGCGTGATCCTGGCGATCATCATGGTGATGGACCGCGCGGTCATGACCATGCAGGTGGCCCCGGCGATCCTGGCGATAACCACGGTCATGGTCCTCGTGGCCCATGGGGCGGTCCTTGGGGCGGTCCATGGGGTGGTCCAAAAGATCCTGGTGATCATCACAAACCAAGACATCATGGCAACCATTCCGGCCAAGAGCATGCCGGCGATCCGCGCGGTCCGCATCACGGTCACGATGGTGATCCGGGCGGCGGCGGCAATGGCGGCGGTGGTAACGGCGGCGGCGG
>UCIT01000019.1 GCA_900472625.1 Hyphomicrobiales bacterium
CCATCGCCCCGATCACCGACCAGATATCGCCGAACTGCTCCTGGTCGCGCGCCATGAACAGGAAGCCGACGCCCGACCGCTCGATGTCGTAGGTGCCGATCCGGCCGTGCACCGCGTCGCCCTTGCGCTTGAGATAATCGACGAACTCGGCGCGCGAGCTCGGCGGCTGTTCGTTGGCGAAGCTCGGCTTGTGATAGACAAAGACGGCAGGCTCGAAGGTCAGCGCATAGGCCGTGTTGCGCCAGTTCGCCCATTTCGGCCAACGCCCGCTCATCGGCAGGTTGCTTGGCTGCGCATAGCCGTCGTTGGAAAGCTTCACTTGCAGGTCCATCGCCGATGAGAAGGCGAAGTCTGCGGTCTTTTGGCCGGCATCGGTCTCACGCACGATCCGGTCGTAGATCTCGCCGGTCAACATGTCCTCGTATTTGACCGAAACATCCGGATTGGCCGTCTGGAACCCGCGGATCATCGGCTGCGCCAGCGGCTCGTCGAGCGAGGAATAGACGACGAGCACGGGCGCATCGGCATTTCCCGATAACGCCGGATAGAACACCGGTTCCGCCAGGACCAGGCCCGGACAGAGCAGCAGACAGATCAGAAATGGCAGTCTCCTCATGTCGCCAGAATGCATGACCGGCGGGCCGAGCACAAGCGAGGGCACGCGCCGTAGCAATGCGCACGGCCCCTCCAAAGACGTAATCGCCACCGGCGACAGCAAAGGCCAAAGACGCTAGACTGCTCCCCAGTATCCCGCCAGACGCCCGGAGGACGCATTGGAGCGACGACTGACAGCCATTCTTGCCGCGGATGTCGTCGGCTACAGCAGGCTGATGGGGATCGACGAGACGGGAACGCTGGCCGCCGTCAACGGCCTGCGCACCAAGCTCATCGAACCCGCAATCCTCCAGCATCGCGGCCGCATGGTGAAGCTGCTCGGCGACGGGCTGCTCGCGGAATTTGCCAGCGTCGTCAACGCGGTCGCCTGCGCCGCCGACATCCAGCGCGCCATCATTCGCGCCAATGAAGGCGTGGCCGACACCAGGCGTATCCACCTCCGGATCGGCATCAATCTCGGCGACGTCATCGTCGAGGGCGGCGATATCTTCGGCGACGGCGTCAATGTCGCGGCCCGGCTGGAAGCGATTGCCGACCCCGGCGGCATCGCCATCTCCGGCTCCGTCCGCGATCACGTCGGCGCCAGGCTAGACCTGCGCTTCGAGGACCGCGGCCGCCAGGCGCTGAAGAACATTCAGCAGGCGGTGCATGTCTACGCCGTCCGCTTCGATCATCCCGACGACACGAAAGCGCCGACGCGCGAGACGCAGGCCGCCGACGAACGCTCGATCGTCGTGCTGCCCTTCACCAACATGAGCGGCGATCCGGACCAGGAGTATTTCTCCGACGGCCTGACCGAGGACATCATCACCGACCTGTCGAAGATCTCGGGCCTGACGGTCATCCCGCGCAACACCACCTTCGCCTACAAGGGCCGCCCGGTGAAGATCGGCCAGATCGGCCGCGAACTCTCGGTGCGCTACATCCTGCAGGGCAGCGTCCGCAAGTCGGGAGAACGGGTCCGCGTCAGCGCCCAGATGATCGACGCCGACAACGAGGACCACCTCTGGGCCGATCGCTATGACCGCGATCTCACCGACATCTTCGCCATCCAGGACGAGATCGCCCATGCCATCGTCGGCCAGCTGAAGATCAAGCTGCGGCCGGAGGAGATCAGGGCGATCGGCAACGACCCCACCACCAATGTCGAGGCCTACACCTATTACCTGCGCGGCCGCAAATTCGCCCGCACCATGACCATGTCCTACCTGACGCTGGCCCGGCGGATGTTCGCCAAGGCGATCGAGCTTGACCCTGACTACGCCCGCGCCTATGCCGGCATCGCCGATTGCGATTCCGCCCTCTACATCTGGTACGCGGCCGAACTGCCGATCCACGAGATCCTCGAGATGACATCGAAGGCGCTGGCGCTCGATCCTGATCTCGCCGAAGCCCACGCGGCGCGTGCCATCGCATTGCACCACGACGATCGCGACGACGAGGCCGATACCTATTTCGCCCGCGCGCTTGAACTCGACCCCAATCTGTTCGAGGCCAATTTCCACTACGCCCACCGCCTGTTCAAGCGCGGCCAGTTCGAAGCCGCCATCCTCTATTTCGAGCGGTCCGCATCTCTCTACACCGATGACTACGTCTCGCCGGTGCTGCTCGCCGCCGCCTGTCGCTCGCTTGGCCGCCCGGTCGAGGGTCGCCGATGGGCGAGCGAGGGTGCGGCGCGGGCCGAGCGCGCCGCTGAACAGAACCCCGGCAACGCCGCGCCGGTGCATCGCGCAGCACTGGCCTACGCCCAGATCGGCGACCGCGCCCGCGCCGTCTCCTGGATCACCCGGGCGCTCGCCATGGACCCGCACGACGTCATCACCCGCTACAACGCCGTCTGCGTCCACGCCGTGCTCGGCGACACCGACCGCGCCATCGAGCTGCTTGAAAAGCTGCTGCCCAACAGCTCCTTCTATCAGATCGGCTGGTTCGACAACGATTCCGACCTCGACAACATCCGCGCCGACCCGCGCTTCATCACGCTGATGCAGGCGATCGCCCAGCAGTGAGGCCCTATCGAAAGCCGGCGCACGACGGACGGTGACAGCACCGCCGTCGCCCTGTAGTCTTTGACAAAAACCAAGGGAACATCCGTGCGCATACTACTGGTGGAGGACAATATCGCGCTGGCCGACGGGCTGTCGGCGATCCTGCGCGGCACCGGCCACGCCGTCGATGTCGTCCATGACGGCGCATCCGCCGATGCCGTCACGTCGGCCGAAGCCTTCGATCTCGTCGTCCTCGATCTCAACCTGCCCGAAATGGACGGCCTCGACGTGCTGCGCGCCATGCGCGCCCGCCAGAACCAGGCGGCAGTGCTGATCCTGACGGCCCGCGGCACGCCGGAAGAGCGCGTCAAGGGCCTCGATCTCGGCGCCGACGACTATCTCATCAAACCCTTCGACATCTCCGAATTCGAGGCCCGCGTCCGCGTGCTCCTGCGCCGCCAGGCTGGCCTGCATTCGGCGACCGTCAGCTTCGGCGGCCTGTCGCTCGATCTGAACTCGCGCGCCTTTTCCTCCGGCGCCACGCCGCTCGACATCCCGGCCCGCGAGCTCGGCCTGCTGGAAATCCTGTTCATGCGCGCCGGCAAGGTGGTCGCCAAGGAAGCCATCATCCAGTCGCTGACCGCCTTCGACGACGACATCTCCGCCAACGCCATCGAGCAATATGTCAGCCGCCTGAGAAAGCGGCTGGCGCCATACGGCCTGACGGTGAAAACCGCCCGCGGCATCGGCTACTACCTCGACAAGCAGCCGGACGCCGCCGCGCCCGAGGCGTCATGACATCAGCCTATTCGCTTCGCCGGCGCCTGCTGTTCTGGCTGCTGATCTCCACCGCCGTGCTCGGCGTCGTGGCGCTGGCCGACACCTATCGCGAGGCGGTGCAGACCTCCAACATCGTCTCCGACCGCGTCCTCGCCGGTTCGGCGCTGGCCATCGCCGAACGCGTCGTCGTCGCCGAGGACGGCTCGCTGCAGGTCGATATCCCCTATGTCGCGCTGGAAATGCTGACATCGGCCGCCCAGGACCGGGTCTTCTACCGCGTCGACGGACCGCCCGGCGCTTTCATCACCGGCTATCAGGCGCTTCCGGTGCTGAAGGAAACCCAGGGCGACAACGCCGTCTTCGCCGACGACAGTTTTCGCAACGAGCCGATCCGCGTCGCCACATTGCGCCGTTCGGCCTCCACAGGCATCCGCTCGGTCCCCTTCACCGTCACCGTCGCCGAAACCACGATCGCCAGGCGCCAGCTTGCCCGCGCCATCCTTCTCCGCTCGGCGCTGCGGCTCTCGGTGATGATCGCGGGCGCCGCTGTTATCGTCTGGATTTCCGTCACCGTGGCGCTGCGCCCGCTCTACAAGCTGCGCGACGCCATCGGCGAACGCAGCCCCGACGACCTGCACCCGATCGAGCAATCGGTCCCGAGCGAGGTGCAGCCGCTGGTCGATACCGTCAACGGCTTCATGGTCCGCCTTGAGCAGGCACTCGATGCGTTGCGCAACTTCACCGGCAATGCCAGCCACCAGCTGCGCACGCCGCTGGCGATCATCCGTACCCAGCTGGCGTTGTCATCACGCGCCACCTCGCTCCAGGAGGCGCAGGCCGTGGCGCTGAAGGGTGACCAGGCCGTCGCCCATGCCGAGCGCGTCCTGGCGCAGCTGCTGCTGATGGCCAAGATCGACGCCGCCGCCGCCCGCGAGGCGCTGACCGCATCGGCGATCGACCTCACCGCCATCGCCCAGGAGATAACAGGCGAACTCATCCCGACGGCATCCGCCGCCGGCATCGATCTCGGCTTCGAGGGCGATCGGCCGGAGCATGTGCGCGCCGAACCGCTGCTGATCGGCGAACTGCTGCGCAATCTCGTCGGCAACGCCATCGCCTATGCCGGCACCGGCGCCGAAGTCACCGTGCGCATCTCAGGCGCCCAGGACGCGGTCCGCCTCGAAGTCGAGGACAACGGCCCCGGCATCGCCGCCACGAGGCTGGACGCGGTCCGTCAGCGCTTCTCCCGCGGCACCGACACCACCACCCCCGGCGCAGGCCTCGGCCTGCCGATCGTCGAGGAGATCTGCGAGCTGTTCAATGCGCGGCTCGACCTTGGCGCAGGTGGTGATGGGCGGGGGCTGAAGGCGGTGGTAAGGTTCGAGAAGGTGTGAATTTAGATAGGCGGCGCCCCGCTGTCTGGTGTGCCGTATAGCCCCCTCATCTGCCTGCCGGCATCTTCTCCCTGGCGGGGAGAAGAGACTTGGGGCAGGCCGCCAACGCCAATCTCCCCTTCTACCCAAAGGGGAGAAGGTGCCCGAAGGGCGGATGAGGGGGCCACACGGCACACTATCTGAAACCGCCACACAGCATTCCCGCCAAACCACCCTCCTTCCATCCCACCTTGCTTTATCACGCTGCATTGCACACACTGCATCCGGGAACAGAAAATGCCGCACGAAGATGTGGCGCCAGATAAGGCAAGACATGTCGATCAAAGCCAGCATCTATCATCTGACGCACTATAAATACGACAAGCCGGTCCGCCTCGGCCCCCAGATCATCCGCCTGAAACCGGCCTCGCATTCCAAGACGCGGGTGATCAGCCATGCGCTGAAGGTCTCGCCGTCGAACCATTTCGTCAACCTGCAGCAGGATCCCTACGGCAACTACCTGGCCCGCTACGTCTTCCCCGACCCGGTGACCGAGTTCAAGATCGAGGTCGATCTCGTCGCCGACATGACTGTCTACAATCCCTTCGATTTCTTCATCGAGGAGAGCGCCGAGACCTGGCCTTTCGCCTATCCCGAGGATATCCGCGACGACCTGAAGATATACATGCAGCCGCAGCCGATGGAGCCGGCGCTATCAGCCTATGTCGCCAGCATCGACCGCACGCCCGTGCGCACCATCGATTTCATCGTCGGCCTCAATGCCCGGCTGAAGGAAGACATCGAATACGTCATCCGCATGGAGCCCGGCGTGCAGACGCCGGAGGAGACGTTGAAGCTGGCGCTTGGCTCCTGTCGCGACAGTAGCTGGCTGCTGGTCGAGATCCTCCGCAATCTCGGGCTCGCCGCACGCTTCGTCTCCGGGTATCTCATCCAGCTGACGCCCGACCTCAAGGCTCTCGACGGCCCTTCCGGCACCGAAGTTGATTTTACAGACCTGCACGCCTGGTGCGAGGTCTACCTCCCCGGCGCCGGCTGGGTCGGCCTCGACCCGACCTCGGGCCTCTTGACCGGCGAAAGCCACATTCCGCTCGCGGCGACCCCCCACTATCGCAACGCCGCCCCGATCTCCGGCGCCATCTTCGGCCAGGCCAACACCGAATTCGACTTCGCCATGACGGTGTCGCGCGTCGCCGAGCATCCGCGCATCACCAAGCCGTTTTCCGACGACAGCTGGGAGGAGCTCGACGCGCTCGGCCGCAAGGTCGATGATATCCTCCAGGCAGGCGACGTGCGCCTCACCATGGGCGGCGAGCCGACCTTCGTCTCCATCGACGATTTCGAATCCGAGGAATGGAACACCGCCGCCGTCGGCCCGACCAAGCGCGAGAAGGCCGACGAGCTGATCCGCAAGCTGCGCGAACGCTTCGCGCCCGGCGGCTTCCTGCATTACGGCCAAGGCAAGTGGTATCCCGGCGAAAGCCTACCGCGCTGGACCTTCTCGCTTTACTGGCGCAAGGACGGCAAGCCGATCTGGCAGAACCCGCAGCTGATCGCCGGCGAAGGCAAGGAGACCGGCGCCAAGGCCGAGGACGCCTCCAACCTCTTGAACGCCATTGCCAGGGAACTGGCGATCGAGCCTGACATGGTGCTGCCGGCCTATGAGGATCCGGCCGAATGGATCATCAAGGAAGGCAGTCTGCCGGAGAATGTCGATCCCTCGAATTCCAAGCTGACGGACCCGGAAGAGCGCAGCCGCATCGCCCGCGTCTTCGAGCGCGGCCTGACGACTCCAACAGGCTATATCCTGCCCGTGCAGGCCTGGAACGCCAAAGCCTCGGACCAGCGCTGGATCAGTGAGAAGTGGAAGACCCGCCGCGGCAAGATCTTCCTCGTGCCCGGCGACAGCCCCGTCGGCTACCGCCTGCCGCTCGGCACCCTGCCCTACGTGCCGCCGGCCCGCTTTCCCTATATCCACCCGGCCGATCCCTCGATCCCGCGCGCACCCCTGCCCGAGGTCTTCGTGCCCGCCGGCCGCGCCATGCCCGAGGCGTCGCGCCAGAGCGACGACAGCAGCCAGGCCCGCGTCGAGCAGACCGTCGGCGAAATCGGCGGCGCCGTGCGCACCGCCATCTCGGTGGAGCCGCGCGATGGCAGGCTCTGTGTCTTCATGCCGCCGGTCGAGCGCATCGAGGACTATCTAGAGCTGATCGCCGCCGCCGAAAATGCCGCCGCCGAAATCGGCCTGCCCGTCCATATCGAAGGCTACTCGCCGCCGCAGGACGAGCGCATCAACGTCATCCGCGTCGCCCCCGATCCCGGCGTCATCGAGGTCAACATCCATCCCGCCTCCAACTGGCAGGATTGCGTCGACATCACCACCACGGTCTATGAGGAGGCCCGCCAGACCCGCCTCGGCGCCGACAAGTTCATGATCGACGGCCGCCACACCGGCACCGGCGGTGGCAACCACGTCGTCGTCGGCGGCGCCAACCCCGGCGACAGCCCGTTCCTGCGCCGTCCGGACCTGTTGAAGAGCCTGGTGCTGCACTGGCAGCGCCACCCCGCGCTCTCCTACATGTTCTCCGGCATGTTCATCGGCCCGACCAGTCAGGCGCCGCGCATCGACGAAGCCCGTCACGACAGCCTCTACGAGCTGGAGACCGCACTCGCCCAGATCCCCGCGCCCGGCCGTGGCCCGACACCCTTGCCGTGGATTACCGACCGCCTGTTCCGCAACACGCTGATCGATGTGACCGGCAACACCCACCGCGCCGAAATCTGCATCGACAAGCTGTTTTCGCCCGACGGCCCGACCGGCCGTCTCGGCCTCGTCGAGTTCCGCGGCTTCGAGATGCCACCGAATGCCCGCATGTCGCTGGCACAGCAGCTGATGGTGCGCGCGCTCATCGCCCGCTTCTGGCAGAACCCGGCCGACGGCAAGTTCGTCCGCTGGGGCACGACGCTCCACGACCGCTTCATGCTGCCGCACTTCGTCTGGGCCGATTTCCTCGACGTGCTCGCCGATCTCCGGCAGAACGGCTTCGACGTCAGCCCCGAATGGTTCAAGGCCCAACTCGAATTCCGCTTCCCCTTCTGCGGCGAGGTCGAATACGAGGGCTCGAAGCTGGAGCTGCGCCAGGCGCTGGAACCGTGGAATGTCATGGGCGAGGAAGGTGCCGTCGGCGGCACCGTGCGCTATGTCGACAGTTCCGTCGAACGTCTGCAGGTGCGCCTCGAGACCAGCAATGCGCAGCGCTACACCGTCACCTGCAACGGCCGCACCGTGCCGCTGACGCCGACCGGCACCGCAGGTGTTTCCGTCGCCGGCGTCCGCTTCAAGGCCTGGCAGCCGGCGTCGGGATTGCATCCGCTCTTGCCGGTGAACACGCCGCTGACCTTCGACATTTATGATACATGGTCGAAGCGTTCGATCGGCGGCTGCATCTATCATGTTGCCCATCCGGGCGGGCGTAACTATGACACCTTCCCGGTCAATGGGAACGAAGCCGAAGCCAGACGTCTGGCGCGATTCGAACCATGGGGCCACACGGCAGGCGGCTATATCCCGCAGGTCGAAACCGGATCGCCCGAGTTCCCGCTGACGCTGGACTTGAGACGTCCGGCTGGCATTTGAACGACGACAGACCTTAGGACTACATGGCGAAGAAATCGGCAAGAGAGCTGCGGCAGACGATCAAGCCCCGCATCGGCAACGACGCGGCGCTTGGCTATAAGCCGCCGCCCGGCGTCGCCGACGAGATGGTCGATGCCAACGGCGCCATCCGCCCGGTCTGGCAGAACTTTATCGCCCATCTGAGCGGCATGCCGGAAAAGGACCTGACCGAGCGCTTTGCCCGAGCCGACCGCTATCTGCGCGACGCCGGCGTCTTCTACCGCGCCTATGGCAGCACCGGCAGCGCCGAACGCTCCTGGCCGCTGTCGCATATCCCGGTGCTGATCGACGAGCGCGAGTGGGAAACACTGTCGGCCGGTCTGGTGCAGCGCGCCGACCTGCTAGAAGCGATCGTCGCCGACATCTACGGCGAGAACAAACTGGTCGAAGACGGCGTCCTGCCGCCGGCGCTGATCGCCGCCAACCCCGAATTCCAGCGCCCGCTGGCCGGCATCACGCCCGCCGGTGGCCACTACCTGCACTTCTGCGCCTTCGAGATTGGCCGCGGTCCGGATGGCAACTGGTGGGTGCTGGCAGACCGCACCCAGGCGCCATCGGGCGCCGGCTTCGCGCTGGAAAACCGCGTCGCCACCACCCGCGCCTTCTCCGACATCGTTGCCGAAACGCCGGTGCACCGCCTCGCCTCCTTCTTCGGCGCCTTCCGCGACGCGCTGCAGGGCATGAAGCACAGCGGCGACGACCGCATCGCCGTCCTCACGCCTGGCCCCGCCAACGAGACCTATTACGAACACGCCTATATCGCCCGCTACCTCGGCTTCATGCTGCTCGAGGGCGAGGACCTGACCGTCGTCAACGGCAAGGTGATGGTGCGCACCGTCTCCGGTCTGAAGCCGATCACCGTGCTCTGGCGCCGCCTCGATTCCGCCTATGCCGATCCGCTCGAGCTCAACCAGAATTCGCACATCGGCACCCCCGGACTGGTGGAAGCCTTGCGCGCCGAAACCGTCACGATCGTCAATGCGCTCGGTTCCGGCGTCATCGAGACGCGCGCCCTGCTCGCCTTCATGCCGACGATCTGCCGCGAATTGTTCGGCGAGGACCTGAAGCTCCCGTCGATCGCCACCTGGTGGTGCGGCCAGCAGAGCGAACGCGCCCATGTGGCCGCCAACATCGAGAAGATGGTGATCGGCCCGGCTTATTCGCGCGCCCCCTTCTTCGACGACAACGGCGAATCCGTGCTCGGCTCGGCGCTGAGAGCCTCCGCCAAGGATTCGATCGGCGAATGGCTGGAGACCGACGGCGCCAAGCTGGTCGGCCAGGAAGCCGTGACGCTATCGACCACGCCGACCTGGGTGAACGGCAAGCTGACGCCGCGGCCGATGAGCCTGCGCGTCTTCGCGGCCCGCACCAAGACCGGCTGGCAGGTCATGCCTGGCGGCTTTGCCCGCATCGGCGCCAGCGACGACGTCGCGGCCATCGCCATGCAGTCGGGCGGTGCCGCCGCCGACGTCTGGATCGTCTCCGACAAGCCGGTCGAGCGGCACACGCTGCTGCCCACCGAGGCAAGCTTCACCCGCAACATGCCGGGCAGCCTGCCAAGCCGCGCCGCCGACAACCTCTTCTGGCTCGGCCGCTACATCGAGCGTGCCGAAGGGGCGCTGCGCATCCTGCGCGCCTGGCACGCCCGCTTCGCCGAGGCCGCCGACCCGAGCCAGCCGCTGCTGGCCGACGTCAGCGACTATCTCGGCAATGTCGATATCGACACCGAGGACGCGGTGCCGGACACGCTGCTGCGCAACATCGACAGCGCCGTCTATTCCGCCAGCAACATCCGCGACCGCTTCTCGCCCGACGGCTGGCTGGCGCTGACCGATCTCGCGAAGACCGCGCGGCGCTTCCACGCGACGATTTCGCCGGGCGACGACGCCAGCCATGCGATGACCATCCTGCTGCGCAAGCTGGCGGGCTTTGCCGGTCTGGTCCACGAAAACATGTATCGCTTCACCGGCTGGCGCTTCCTGTCGCTCGGCCGCCATATCGAGCGCGCGCTGCACATGACCCGCCTGCTCGGCCACATGTCCGGCCCCGAGGCCCCTGATGGCGCGCTCGACATGCTGCTGGAAATCGGCGACAGCGTCATGACCCACCGCCGCCGCTACAACGTCAACACGGCGCGGCTGACCGTTACCGACCTGCTGGCACTCGACCCGCTCAACCCGCGCTCCATCCTGTTCCAGATGAACGAGATCCTGCGCGAGGTCGAGCAGCTGCCGAATGCGCTGAGCAACGGCCAGATGTCGCCCTTCTACCGCGAAGCCATGCGCCTGCGCTCCGGCCTCGCGGTGATGACGCCGGAGACGATGACCGACGAGACCTACCGCAGCCTCGAACGCGAGCTGGAGAACCTCTCCGACCTGCTTGCGCAAACCTATCTGGGATAATGCCGGTGCTTTACGATCTGTCGCTGCACATGGGCTACATCTACGATTCACCGGCCTCCGGCGCCCGCCACATCATGCGGCTGCTGCCGCTGTCGCTGCCCGATCGCCAGCGCCTCGTCGCCGGCTCGATCAAGATCTCGCCGACGCCCGACGAGCAATCGAACTTCCTCGATTTCTTCGAGCACCCCGCCACCTCCTTCATGCTGCGCGCCCATCACGAGACGCTCGATATCCGCATGCAGGCCCGTGTGCAGGTCGACAGCCACTCGATATCAGCCGACTTCTCGCCCGTTCTGGCCGATCTCCCGGACGAACTGTCCGGCGTCTGGTCGCTGAAGCCCGGCTCGCCGCACCACTTCATCGGCAACAGCCCGCGCCTCGTCGAGACCCCAGCGATCTCCGATTACGCCAAGGGCAGCGTCAAGCCGAAGCTGACCGTGCTGGAGATCGCCACCGCGCTCTGCGCCGCGATCCACAAGGATTTCAAGTACGATCCGGATGCGACCTCGGTCGATACCACCCCGCTCGAGGCCTTCAAGCTGAAGCGCGGCGTCTGCCAGGATTTCTCCCACATCATGATCCTAGCCCTGCGCAGTCTCGGCATTCCGGCAGGCTACGTCTCCGGCTTCCTGCGCACCATCCCGCCCCCCGGCAAGGAACGGCTGGAAGGCGCCGACGCGATGCATGCCTGGGTTCGCGTCTGGTGCGGCGAGACAACAGGCTGGGTCGAGCTCGATCCGACCAACAACATCCCCGCCGGCACCGACCACATCGTCGTCGCCTATGGCCGCGACTATTCCGACGTGGCGCCCGTCATCGGCGTGCTGAAAAGCTATGGCGGCCAACGCACCGTTCAGGCCGTCGATGTCATCCCGCTGAAGCAATAACGGGCTCATCCGTCCCAAATGCGCGTGAAAAAGTGACAACTCGCTAAAATTAGAACAAGCGCATGCAATACCCGTAAATACTTATGGGTCATCAATACCTGCAGTTTAAGGCAAACACGCAGGTGAACATGATGCGCACCGTACGATCTCTGAAATCGAAATTCTCCCGCCTGCTGAATGATCGCGGCGGCAACTTCGCCATCATGACGGCCCTGCTGGCGACGCCGCTGCTGATCGTTGCCGGCGTTGCGGTCGATTACTCCTACGCCGCGTCGCAACGCACCCACCTGCAGGAGATCGCCGACGCCGCTGCGCTCGAAGGCGGAAAGATCTTCGACGGCACCAACCTGTCCGCGGCAACCACCGCCGCCAAGAACTTCCTGAAGGGTTATTCGGCCCAGATGCCTGCCAACGTCACCTCGACAATGACGGCCGATGGCCGGACCTTCAAGGTCGCGCTGAACGCTTCGGTCGATACGTCGATAATGAAGATCGCCAATGTCAACTCGGTGCCGATCGCGGCAGGCGCCGCGGCCGTCGCGCCAATCAAGCCGACCAAGATCACCTTCACGCCGACGCAGGCGCAGGGCTACTGGTACAAGAAGATCTCGATCATGGTCGTCCGCCCGGGCAGCCCGCTGGAAGTGACGCTTGGCACCATCGTCTACCAGCCGACAACGCTCAACAACTCCGGCCAGGGCACGATGACCGTCGTGCCATCCAACGGTTCGATCGACCTGGGCGCCTATACCAAGCTGATCCTGAAGATGGAAATCAAGACCGACTACTGCGGCACCGGCTACTCCGGCTCCGTATCGAGCAACTCCAAGCAGACCGTCACTTGCACCGCAAGCCTGCTGCCGTCGAAGCTGGTTTACAGCAACACGCTTCGTACCGACAATCCGGACCAGATGGACTCGCTCTACGTCGACGGCAAGCAGCTCAAGAAGGGCACGGCCTATCCGCTGGAAAGCTACTTCGGCTGCGCGGCCACCCAGAGCCACGCATGGGAAGACGGCGGCGGCGCCGATCGTCAGGACTTCTTCTACACGGTCAGTGCCGACTGCAGCGGCACCGACGGCAACTATGTCCGCCTGACCCAGTAGACAATATAATTTCGACACTGACCAAAGGCCGCTCCGGATCAATCCGGGGCGGCTTTTCTATGTCTCTGGCCATCGTGATTCCGACGGAACAACCGCTTGCGCACCGGCTGCGGTGAAACCGAAAAGCAACATAGACATGCTCATTGGCGCTGAAACGCCGTCCGCGGCGCAAATTCGTTCCGGAAAGCGGCATTTCGCTAAAATTGTGCACATTACGTAAGAACAACCTAAATACATTCAATCAGAGAATGCATTCATTAATATTAGCAACTAATGGTGAACATGATGAGCACCTGGCATTTTCTAGCGAATAGCATTTCCAGACTGACAACCGATCGTGGTGGCAACTTCGCGATGGTGACGGCGCTTCTCATTCCGGTTCTTGTCGGCAGCGCGGGCGTTGCCCTCGACTTTTCGAACATGGTTTCGCAGCAACGCCAGCTTCAAGACGCGTCCGATTCAGCGGCCCTTGCCGCCGCCACGGCGCTGATGGATGGTTCCATTACCACCAGCGCCCAGGCTGAGACACTTGCGAAGGAATTCGTAGCTGGTCAGATGGCAAATTCAATGAGCGCCGCTGACACCGCAGCGTTGAAAAACAGCACCACCGTCGCTGTCACCATAACGACCACATCGACAAGCAAGAGCTTCAAGGTCAAGGTCAATGCGACCTACAATATGAGCCTTACGCCGTTCATGCGCATGCTCGGCAGGAACACGGCCGCGATTGCGAGCAATAGCCAAACGACGAGCGGCACCAGCGAAGTCAAATCGTCTCTGTCGATGACCCTCGCCCTCGACCAGTCCGGTTCAATGCTCGCCGACACGGCAAACATCCTGAACTACAACAGCTGCACCCACTACAACACCAGCGGTAGGTCCATCGGCTCGTATTCGCCATGCTACGTGAAGAAAATCGACGCCCTGAAGTCGGCGGCCAATTTGCTGTTCACGCAGCTTGATACCGCCGACCCGCAAGCGCAGTATGTGCGCACGAATGCAATTGGCTGGAGCAGCGAAGTCAATCTCTCCAGCAGCTTCGTGTGGGGCACGACATCCACCCGCACCAACGTTATCAATAAGCTGTCCGGAGGCGGGGGCACGGAATCCGCTGCACCGATGAAGAAGGCCTATGAAGGGCTGACATCAACCGGCTCGCAATCGGAAACACAAATCCAGCAAAATGCAGGCAACACAAAATTGACCAAGTATATCGTCCTCATGACGGACGGCGAAAACAATGACTCGTCATCGAACACGGCAACGCTCACGACCTGCACGAACGCAAAAAATGCTGGGATAAAGATTTATTCCGTGGCCTTCATGGCGCCGACGGTCGGACAGAACCTGCTGCGCAGTTGCGCGACAGGCAATGGATACTATTTTCAGGCGGAGAGCATGTCCGACCTGCTTGCCGCCTTCAAGGCCATCGGCTCTGAAGCGGCATCCGAAAAGACTTTGCTGACCAACTGATACCCCATCACCACCAATCAAAAAAAGCCGCTCCGGAACAAACCGGAGCGGCTTTTCGTTGTTACGGAAATCGCGTCTATCAAAATCAGAAAGCCGATTGAAATCAAGTTCTTTCCGTCATCCCGCCGTCACCTCCGTCGATTTTTTCGTTTGCTGATTTTCCCTTGTTGCAACTGCGTAGTAACGGTGCATAAACTGCATCGATAGTGCGTGAGTAAATCGATTGAAGTACGTATAACATACTGAAACAAAACCAGAATTGGCGAGGACTGACGATGACCACCGTTTCGAAGCCCACCATCCCCTCTCCCGCACCGCGCAGTTCCAAGCCGGAAATACTCGCAGAAGAAATCATCGAGCGCCTGACCTATCGCATTGGTAAGGATGCCAAGGTCGCCAAGCCGCACGACTGGCTGACCGCCACCATCCTCGTGGTCCGCGACCGTATCATCGACAACTGGATGGAATCGACCCGCAAGGTTTACTCGACCGGCGCCAAGCGCGTGTACTATCTATCCCTCGAATTCCTCATCGGCCGCCTGATGCGCGATGCCGTGTCCAACCTCGGCCTGATGGAAGAGGTTCGTGACGCGCTCGCCTCGCTCGGCGTCGATGTCTCCGTCATCGCCGGCCTCGAGCCCGATGCGGCGCTCGGCAACGGCGGTCTCGGCCGCCTCGCCGCCTGCTTCATGGAATCGATGGCAACGGTCGATGTCCCGGCCTACGGTTACGGCATCCGCTACGTCCATGGCCTGTTCCGCCAGCAGATGGCCGACGGCTGGCAGGTCGAGCTGCCCGAAAGCTGGCTCGCCCACGGCAACCCCTGGGAGTTTGAGCGCCGCGAGAGCGCATACGAAATCGGCTTCGGCGGCTCGGTCGATGTGGCCAACGGCGCCGACGGCGATCCGCGCTACGTCTGGAAGCCGGCCGAGCGCGTCATCGCCGCCGCCTTCGATACCCCTGTCGTCGGCTGGCGCGGCAAGCGCGTCAATACGTTACGCCTCTGGTCGGCGCAGCCGATCGACCCGATCCTGCTCGACGCCTTTAACGCCGGCGACCACATCGGCGCGCTGCGCGAAAGCAACAAGGCTGAGAGCCTGACCCGCGTTCTTTACCCGGCCGACGCCACGCCGGCCGGCCAGGAGCTGCGTCTGCGCCAGGAGTTCTTCTTCTCCTCCGCCTCGCTTCAAGATATTTTGCGCCGCCACCTGCAGCAGTATGACGACTTCACCTCGCTGCCAGACAAGGTGGCGATCCAGCTGAACGACACCCACCCGGCGGTCTCCATCGCCGAGCTCATCCGCCTGCTCTGCGACGTGCACGGCCTGGACTTCGACCAGGCCTGGGACATCACCCGCGGCACCATCGCCTACACCAACCACACGCTTCTGCCCGAGGCGCTGGAAAGCTGGGCGGTGCCGCTGTTCGAGCGCCTGCTGCCGCGCCACATGCAAATTATCTACGCGATCAACGCCAAGGTGCTGCTCGAGGCCCGCAAGACCAAGAACTTCTCCGAGACCGAAATCCGCTCGATCTCGCTGATCGAGGAAAGCGGCAATCGCCGCGTGCGCATGGGCAACCTTGCCTTCGTCGGCTCGCATTCGATCAACGGCGTCTCGGCGCTGCATACCGACCTGATGAAGGTCACCGTCTTCGCCGACCTGCACAAGCTCTATCCCGACCGCATCAACAACAAGACCAACGGCATCACCCCGCGCCGCTGGCTGCAGCAGTGCAATCCGGGCCTGACCGGCCTGATCCGCGAGGCGATCGGCGACGACTTCCTCGACGATGCGGAAAAGCTGACGCCGCTCGACAAGTTCGCCACCGATGCGAGCTTCCAGGAGAAGTTCGCGGCCGTGAAGCGCGCCAACAAGGTGGCACTCGCCAATCTCGTCGCGTCACGCATGGGCGTGAAGATCGATCCGTCGGCGATGTTCGACATCCAGATCAAGCGCATCCATGAGTACAAGCGCCAGCTGCTCAATGTCATCGAGGCCGTCGCCCTCTATGACCAGATCCGCTCGCGTCCGGAGCTGGACTGGGTGCCACGGGTAAAATTGTTCGCCGGCAAGGCGGCGCCGAGCTATCACAACGCCAAGCTGATCATCAAGCTGATCAACGACGTGGCCCGCACCATCAACAACGACCCGGCCGTGCGCGGCCTGCTCAAGGTCGTCTTCGTGCCGAACTACAACGTCACGCTGGCTGAGGTCATGGTGCCTGCCGCCGACCTCTCGGAGCAGATCTCGACCGCCGGCATGGAAGCATCCGGCACCGGCAACATGAAGTTCGGCCTCAACGGCGCGCTCACCATCGGCACGCTCGACGGCGCCAATGTCGAGATGCGCGACAATGTCGGCGACGACAACATCAAGATCTTCGGCCTGCGCGCCGACGAGGTCTCCAATCTGCGCGCTGACGGTCACAATCCGCGCGCCATCATCGAAGGCTCGCCCGAGCTCTCGCAGGCGCTGTCCGCCATCAGTTCCGGCGTCTTCTCTCCCGACGACCGAAACCGATACGCGGAGCTGATCGACGGCATCTATTCGCACGACTGGTTCATGGTCGCCGCCGATTTCGACGCCTACGCCCAGGCCCAGCGCGAAGTCGACGACCTCTGGAACGACAAGGCCAGCTGGAACGAAAAAACCATTCACAACACCGCCCGCATGGGCTGGTTCTCGTCGGATCGCACGATCCGGCAGTATGCCAAGGAAATCTGGAGAGCTGGATGAAAACGCCGAAGGCTGCTCCCGAAGCCAAGCTTGCCTGGGAAATTTCGGCAGATGAAATAGCGGCCATCCTGGCTGGCGCCCATGCCAATCCGTTTGCCGTTCTGGGCGTCCACAAGTCGGGCAGCGTTTACGTTGCCCGCTGCTTCATCCCCGGTGCCGAGGAAGTCACGGCCATGTCGCTCGACGGCACGGTGATCGGCGAACTCAAGGCGCAGCACCCCGACGGCTTCTTCGCCGGCACGGTCTCGGTCAACAAGCAGGTGCCTGTGCGTTACCGCGCCCGCCGCGGCGATGCTGAATGGGCCGTCACCGACCCCTACAGCTTCGGCCCCGTTCTCGGGCCGATGGACGATTACTATGCCCGCGAGGGCTCCGACCTGCGCCTGTTCGACAAGATGGGCGCCCACTGGATCAAGCATGAAGGCGCGCAGGGGATCCACTTCGCCGTCTGGGCGCCGAACGCGCAGCGCGTCTCAGTCGTCGGCGATTTCAACAACTGGGATGGTCGCCGCCACGTCATGCGGCTGCGCGCCGGCGCCGGCATCTGGGAAATCTTCGCCCCCGACGTGCCGACGGGCGTCGCCTACAAGTTCGAGATCATCGGCCAGAACGGCACGCTGCTGCCGCTGAAGGCTGACCCGTTCGCGCGTCGCAGCGAGTTGCGTCCGAAGACGGCATCGGTCGCCACATCGGAACTCATACAGGAGTGGGAAGATGAAGCCCACCTCAAGCACTGGAGCGAGACCGACAAGCGCCGCCAGCCGATCTCGATCTACGAGGTGCATGCCGGCTCCTGGCAGCGCCGCGACGACGGCACGTTTCTCTCTTGGGACGAGATGGCCGCCCGACTGATCCCCTACTGCGTCGACATGGGCTTCACCCATATCGAGTTCCTGCCGATCACCGAGCACCCCTACGATCCGTCCTGGGGCTACCAGACGACGGGGCTCTATGCGCCGACCGCCCGCTTCGGCGAGCCGGAGGGCTTTGCCCGCTTCGTCAACGGCGCCCATAAGGTCGGCCTCGGCGTCATCCTCGACTGGGTGCCGGCCCACTTCCCGACCGACGAGCACGGCCTGCGCCTGTTCGATGGCACGGCGCTCTACGAGCACGAGGATCCACGCAAGGGCTTCCACCCCGACTGGAACACGGCGATCTACAACTTCGGCCGCACCGAGGTCGTGTCCTACCTCGTCAACAACGCACTCTACTGGTCGGAGAAGTTCCATCTCGACGGCCTGCGCGTCGACGCCGTCGCCTCGATGCTCTACCTGGATTATTCCCGCAAGCACGGCGAATGGATCCCCAACGAGTATGGCGGCAACGAAAACCTGGAGGCGGTCCGCTTCCTGCAGCAGATGAACACCCGTATCTACGCCGAGCACCCCGGCGTCATGACCATCGCCGAGGAATCGACGTCATGGCCGAAGGTGTCGCAGCCGGTCCACGAGGGAGGTCTCGGCTTCGGCTTCAAGTGGAACATGGGCTTCATGCACGACACGCTGAGCTACATGCAGCGCGAACCCGTGCATCGCAAGCATCACCACAGCGAGCTGACCTTCGGGCTGCTCTACGCCTATTCGGAAAACTTCGTCCTGCCGCTCAGCCACGACGAGGTGGTTCACGGCAAGGGCTCGCTGATCGCCAAGATGCCCGGCGACGACTGGCAGAAGTTCGCCAACCTGCGTGCTTACTACGCGCTGATGTGGGGCTATCCCGGCAAGAAGCTTCTCTTTA
Source organism: Hyphomicrobiales bacterium (assembly GCA_900472625.1). Classification (GTDB taxonomy): domain Bacteria; phylum Pseudomonadota; class Alphaproteobacteria; order Rhizobiales; family Rhizobiaceae; genus Rhizobium. Next base: position 18,794 of record UCIT01000019.1, read on the forward strand.
TGGGCCAGGAATTCGCCCAGTGGAGCGAGTGGAACGAGGCCGGCACGCTCGACTGGAACCTGCTGCAGTACCGCATGCACGAGGGCATGCGCCGGCTGGTGCGGGATCTGAACTTCACCTACCGCAGCAAGGCGGCATTGCACGCCCGCGACTGCGAGGGCGAAGGCTTCGAGTGGCTGATTGCCGACGACCACGAGAACTCGGTCTTCGCCTGGCTGCGCAAGGCGCCCGGCGAAAAGCCGGTGGCTGTCATCTGCAACATGACGCCCGTCTACCGCGAGAACTACGCCGTCAGGCTGCCGCTCGAGGGCCGCTGGCGGGAAATCCTGAATACCGATGCCGATATCTACGGCGGCAGCGGCAAGGGCAATGGCGGCCGCGTACAGGCCGTCAATGCGGGCGGCACCATCGTCGCCTCGCTGACCCTGCCGCCGCTGGCAACGATCATGCTTGAACCTGAGACTTGAAGACTGGTGGGAGGAATAAAATGGTAGAAAAACGCATTCAGCCACTTGCCCGCGATGCAATGGCCTATGTTCTTGCCGGCGGCCGGGGAAGCCGCCTGAAGGAACTCACCGACCGACGCGCCAAACCGGCGGTCTATTTCGGCGGAAAATCGCGCATCATCGACTTCGCGCTGTCGAACGCGCTCAATTCGGGTATCCGCCGCATCGGCGTCGCCACCCAGTACAAGGCGCACTCGCTGATCCGTCACATGCAGCGCGGCTGGAACTTCTTCCGCCCCGAGCGAAACGAAAGCTTCGACATCCTGCCAGCCTCCCAGCGCGTTTCCGAAACGCAGTGGTATGAAGGCACGGCCGACGCCGTCTATCAGAACATCGACATCATCCAGGACTACGGCGTCGAATACATGGTCATCCTCGCCGGCGACCACGTCTACAAGATGGACTACGAATACATGCTGCAGCAGCATGTCGATTCCGGCGCCGACGTCACCATCGGCTGCCTCGAGGTGCCGCGCATGGAAGCAACGGGCTTCGGAGTCGTGCATGTCGACGAAAAGGACCGCATCATCGATTTCGTCGAGAAGCCCGCCGACCCGCCGGCCATTCCCGGCAAGCCGGAGAGCGCCTTCGCCTCGATGGGCATCTACGTATTCCACACCAAGTTCCTGATCGAGGAACTGCGCCGCGACGCCGCCGACCCGAATTCCAGCCGCGACTTCGGCAAGGACATCATTCCTTATATCGTCAAGAACGGTAAGGCCGTCGCCCACCGTTTCGCCAACTCCTGCGTCCGCTCCGACTTCGAGCGCGAGCCCTACTGGCGCGACGTCGGCACCATCGACGCTTACTGGCAGGCAAATATCGACCTGACAGCAATCGTTCCAGAGCTCGACATCTACGACAAGTCCTGGCCGATCTGGACCTATGCCGAAATCTCGCCGCCGGCCAAATTCGTCCACGACGACGAAAACCGCCGCGGCTCGGCTACCTCCTCGGTCGTCGCCGGCGATTGCATCATCTCGGGTGCGACGTTGAACAACAGCCTGCTGTTCACTGGTGTCCGTGCCAACTCCTACTCGAAGCTCGAGAGTGCCGTGGTTCTGCCGAGCGTCAAGATCGGCCGCCACGCCCAGCTGAGCAACGTTGTCATCGACCATGGCGTCGTCATTCCGGAAGGTTTGGTCGTCGGCGAGGATCCTGTTCTCGACGCCAAGCGTTTCCGCCGTTCCGAGGGCGGCATCTGCCTCATCACGCAACCGATGATCGACAAGCTGGATTTGTAAACGATGAAAGTTCTTTCGGTTTCGTCCGAAGTCTTCCCATTGGTGAAAACAGGGGGCCTGGCCGATGTGGCCGGCGCCCTGCCCATCGCGCTCAAGCGCTTCGGCGTGGAAACGAAAACCCTCATGCCCGGCTATCCCGCCGTCATGCGGGCGATCACCGATCCCGTCGTGCGCCTGACTTTCGATGATCTGCTGGGCGAGCCCGCGACGATCCTGGAAGTGAAGCACGAGGGTCTCGATATCCTCGTGCTCGACGCCCCCGCCTATTACGACCGGGCGGGCGGCCCCTATCTCGATCCCACAGGCAAGGACTATCCCGACAACTGGCGCCGCTTCGCTGCCCTGTCGCTAGCCGCCGCCGAAATCGCCGCCGGCCTGATGCCCGGCTGGCGCCCCGACCTCGTCCATGCCCATGACTGGCAGGCGGCGATGACGCCCGTCTACATGCGCTACTACCCGACGCCGGAGCTGCCGAGCATTCTGACGATCCACAACATCGCCTTTCAGGGCCAGTTCGGCGCCGACATTCTGCCCGGCCTGCGCCTGCCGCCGCATGCGTTCTCAACCGAGAGCATCGAATATTACGGCAATATCGGCTTCCTCAAGGGCGGCCTGAAGACGGCACATGCAATCACCACCGTCAGCCCCTCCTACGCGACCGAGATTCTCGACGCCGAATTCGGCATGGGGCTGGAAGGCGTCATCGCCAGCCGGCTCGAGGCGCTGCACGGCATCGTCAACGGCATCGACGCCGACATCTGGAACCCGGCCACCGATCCCGTCGTCCACACCCATTACACCGCCGCCACGCTGAAGAGCCGCGCCGAAAACCGCCATTCCGTCGCCGAGTTCTTCGGCCTCCACCAGGACAGCGCGCCGATCTTCTGCATCATCAGCCGCCTGACCTGGCAAAAGGGCATGGACCTGATCGCGGCCACCGCCGACGAGATCGTCGCCATGGGCGGCAAGCTCGCCATCCTGGGCTCCGGCGATCCGGCCCTCGAAGGTTCGCTGCTCGCCGCCGCCGCCCGCCATCCCGGCCGCATCGGCGTCTCGATTGGTTACAACGAGCCGATGTCGCATCTGATGCAGGCCGGCTGCGACGCCATCATCATCCCGTCGCGATTCGAACCCTGCGGCCTCACCCAGCTTTATGGCCTGCGCTACGGCTGCGTGCCGATCGTCGCCCATACCGGCGGCCTCGCCGACACCGTGATCGACGCCAATCACGCAGCACTTGCGGCCAAAGTGGCAACCGGGATACAATTCTCTCCGGTGACCGCGTCAGGTCTGTTGCACGCTGTTCGCCGTGCGCTACATCTCTACACCGATCAAAAGGTCTGGACCCAATTGCAAAAGCAGGGCATGAAATCGGATGTTTCGTGGGAGAAAAGCGCCGAGCGCTATGCTGCCCTCTATTCAAGCCTCGCCCCGAAAGGCAAGTGACAGAAAATGAACAAGTCCGTATCCACCACCCCCTATCAGGATCAGAAGCCCGGCACGTCTGGGCTGCGCAAGAAGGTCCCGGTATTCCAGCAGCCGAACTACGCCGAGAACTTCGTCCAGTCGATCTTCGATTCGCTCGAGGGATATCAGGGCAAGACCCTCGTCATCGGTGGCGACGGACGGTACTACAACAAGGAAGTCATCCAGAAGGCGATCAAGATGGCCGCCGCCAATGGCTTCGGCAAGGTGATCGTCGGCAAGGGCGGCATCCTGTCGACTCCGGCTGCCTCGCACGTCATCCGCAAGTACAAGGCCTTTGGCGGCATCATTCTTTCGGCCAGCCACAATCCCGGCGGCCCGACCGAAGATTTCGGCATCAAGTACAACATCAGCAATGGTGGCCCGGCACCTGAGAAGATCACCGACGCGATCTACGCCCACACCAAGACGATCGAAAGCTACAGGATCGCCGACTTCCCCGACGTCAATCTCGACCGCATCGGCAAGGACGAACTGCCCGGCGGCATGATTCTCGCGGTTCTCGATTCGGTCGAGGACTACACCGCACTGATGGAAGAGCTGTTCGATTTCGGCGCCATCCGCAATCTCGTCAGCCTCGGCTTCCGCATCGCCTTCGACGCGATGAGCGCCGTCACCGGCCCCTACGCCAAGGAAATCTTCGAGAACCGTCTCGGCGCGCCGTCCGGCTCGGTCCGCAACTTCATGCCGCTGCCCGATTTCGGCGGCCACCATCCGGACCCGAACCCCGTCCACTGCAAGGAACTCTACGACGAGATGATGGGCGACGACGCCCCCGATTTCGGCGCGGCGTCCGATGGCGATGGCGACCGCAACCTGATCATCGGCCGCGGCATCTTCGTCACCCCATCCGACAGCCTGGCGATCATTGCCGCCAACGCCCACCTCGCACCCGGCTATTCCGGTGGCCTCACCGGCATTGCCCGCTCGATGCCGACGTCTGGCGCTGCCGACCGTGTCGCTGAAAAGCGCGGCATCGGCATGTACGAGACGCCGACCGGCTGGAAGTTCTTCGGCAACCTGCTCGACGCCAACATGGCGACCATCTGTGGCGAGGAGAGCGCCGGCACCGGCTCCAACCACGTCCGCGAAAAGGACGGCCTGTGGGCGGTTCTGATGTGGCTGAACATCCTGGCCGTGCGCGGCGAGAGCGTTCAGGACATCGTCACCCAGCATTGGCAGACCTATGGCCGCAACTACTATTCGCGCCACGATTACGAGGGCGTCGACACCGACGCTGCCAACGGCCTCGTCGACAACCTGCGCGCCCAGCTTCCGACGCTGGTCGGCAAGACCTTCGGCGCACTGAAGGTCGAGAAGGCCGACGACTTCGCCTACCACGATCCGATCGACAAGTCGGTCAGCGAGCATCAGGGTATCCGCATCATGTTCGAGGGCGGCTCCCGCGTCGTCTTCCGCCTGTCCGGCACCGGCACCTCGGGCGCAACGCTGCGCGTCTATATCGAGCGCTACGAGCCCGACTCCAGCCGCCATAACATCGAAACCCAGGAAGCGCTGGCCGACCTCATCGCCGCCGCCGAAACCATCGCCGACATCAAGGCCCGCACCGGCCGCGATCAACCGTCGGTGATTACCTGAGATCACCTCCATAATGCCCGATCGGGAGCAGCGGATGCATCTACCCCCCTCTGCCTCTTCGACCAGACCGGCCGCGAGACCGATCGCCTGCCGATGACGCGCGACGGCGACGTCCACCACCTCTTCGTCGAAGGCATCGCCCCCGGCGCCCGCTACGGCTACCGCGCCGACGGCACCTACGCCCCAGACGACGGCCTCTCGTTCGACGCCTCGAAACTGCTGGTGGATCCCTACGCCAAAGAACTCGACCGCCCCTTCCGCTACGACCCGCTGCTCTCGAAATTCGGCGCCGACACGCAGCACCTCGTCCCCCGGGCGATCGTTACCCGCGATGTCAAGGTCGCAATGCAAAAGCCCGTCTTCCGACCGGGCGGCTTCATCTACGAGGTCGCGGTCCGCCCCTTCACCATGCTGCATCCCGACGTGCCGGAGGCCCAGCGCGGTACGATCGCGGCGCTCGCCCACCCCGCCGTCATCGCCCACCTCAAGCGCATCGGCGTCGATGCCGTCGAGTTGATGCCGATCACCGCCTGGATCGACGAACGCCACCTGCCGCCGCTCGGCCTCACCAATGGCTGGGGCTACAACCCCGTCGCCTTCATGGCGCTCGACCCGCGCCTTGCCCCCGGCGGCGTCGCCGAGCTACGCGACACGGTCGCCAAGCTGCACGCCGAAGGCATCGGCGTCATCCTCGATCTGGTCTTCAACCACACCGGCGAAAGCGACCGCTTCGGCCCGACGCTCTCCATGCGCGGCCTCGACAATCGCAACCTGCTGCGCCACGTCGACGGCCAGCCGGGCACGCTGGTCAACGACACCGGCACCGGCAACACCGTCGCCTGCGACCACCCCTACGTCAGACAGCTGGTCATCGACACGCTGCGCCATTTCGTGCTCCACGCCGGCATCGACGGCTTCCGCTTCGACCTCGCGCCGATCATCGGCCGCACCGCCTCCGGCTTCGAGGCACATGGCGGGACGCTGACGGCGATGCTGGAAGACGAGGTGCTGGCGGATCGCATCATGATCGCCGAGCCCTGGGACATCGGCCCCGGAGGCTACCAGCTCGGCAACTTCCCCGCCCCCTTCCTCGAATGGAACGACCGCGTCCGCGACGATTTGCGCTGCTACTGGCGCGGCGATCACCATAAGACCGGCGCGCTGGCATCGGCGCTGGCAGGCTCCTCCGACATCTTCGCCCGCAACGGCGCCACAGCCACCCGCAGCGTCAACTTCCTCGCCGCCCATGACGGCTTCACGCTGAACGACCTCGTCTCCTACGCGGGCAAGCACAACGAGGCCAATGGCGAGGACAACCGCGACGGCCACAACGAGAACCATTCCTGGAACAACGGCGCCGAGGGTGAAACGAAAGACCCCGACATCCTCGCGCGCCGCCGAGCCGACCTGAAGGCCCTGCTCTCCACCCTGTTTGCCACCCGTGGCACCATCATGCTCACCGCGGGCGACGAGGGCGGTCGCAGCCAGCGTGGCAACAACAACGCCTATTGCCAGGACAACGCGATCACCTGGGTCGACTGGTCCGCGCTCGACGAGGACCTGATATCGCACACCGCCTTCATTGCTTCGCTGCGCCGGCGCTTCGATGTCTTCGCAACATTCGAGTTCTTCACCGGCAACGGCGATGTCGCATGGATCTCGCCATCCGGCGAGACGATGCATGTGTCGGAGTGGGAAACGCCCGACTTCGCGACGCTCGGCATGATCCTGAGGTCGAAGGACAGCGACAGCGGCAACAAGGTTCGCCTCGCCCTGCTCTTCAACCGCGCCCACACCTCGCAGACATTTTCCCTGCCCGGCACGACGTCTTGGCGCCCGCTATCATCCGCCGGAACGGGAAAGACCACGGCGAAAGCCGAAGTAGCACCACGCTCGGTTGCTTTTCTGATTGAAAATTGACAGCTTCAAGACGGCGGGAAATTCCCTGTCGTAATCGTCCTATACGCATTGTAAGACTTTAAACTGCTGCTATTTCACGAGGAATCAATGGTCAAAGAAATTTCGCTCGCCGACGTGCGCGGGCTGATCGGCACGGAAACCGGCCTTTCCGACTGGATCCTCGTCGATCAGACGATGATCGACGCTTTTGCCCATGCCACCGACGACCACCAGTTCATCCATGTGGACCCGGAGCGCGCCGCGCAAAGCCCCTTCGGCGGCACCATCGCCCACGGCTTCCTCACCCTCTCGCTGCTCTCGACCATGAACTACAACTGCCTGCCGAAGGTGCGCGAGCAGACGATGGGCATCAACTACGGCTTCGACACCGTCCGCTTCGTCGCGCCCGTCAAATCCGGCGCCCGCATCCGCGGCCACTTCATCCTCGCCGACGCCCGCTTCCGCGGCGCAGGCATGCTGATGACCACCTACGACCTGACGATCGAGATCGAAAACGAACGCAAGCCTGCCCTCACCGCCAAATGGATCACCATCGTCCAGTTCGACCCGAAGGACCGGCCGGACGACGTTTGACAGGACAAACGAGCGCGGGGGGCCGTGATGAGTTTGATTGAAAATGAGCGGACACGGCTATTGGCCAACGCGCTGGACCGCGCATCGACGGCGTGCTTCACCGTCGATGATCATCACGCCTATCGCCGGCGTCCTCTATAATATAAGTAGTTTCAATCAGTTATCTGGCCTTTGGTTGGCGGGATACCTGTGTGGTTGGCTTTTCGTCGCCACGCTATTACATTATTTGGCGAGAAGAATACTGAAGGGACTCATACCATGAATACCGGTGGTTTGCTTTTCATATCCTTCGGCTTGCCGGCAATCATCGGCATCATCGCTTATGCTGCGGTTCTCCTGCATGAACGGGAATGGCGGAAGCATCGCAGCGAGCCCGGCGAGTAAGGCCGCGTTCGCCAAAACACCCCCCAATATCCAGTGTCGTATTCGCAAGACAAATGCCCTATGATTGGGCCATGGCAAAATTGGCAGCACAATCAGCGGTTATCGTTCGCGACGAGAAGACGGGCAAGACCGTCACCGTACGCGGCGCGGGCGCGCTGAAAGACAGCGATCTAAAGATTCGCAAGGGTATCGATCTGACCAAGCCGATTGCCTCGCAGTCTCTGAAAGACGAGCGTAAGTAGAGGCACGAGACGGTTGCGAGGCGTTCTGCTCGACACGCATGCGCTCTACTGGCTGGTCAGCGGAACCCAACCCCTCTCCGACGAAGCCCTTGTTGCAATCGGTGAAAGCCAGGAGGCAGGTTCTCTCTGCGTATCTGCGATAACGGCGTGGGAGTTGTCGCTTGCCATTCGCAAACCGAAAAACGCCCCAGAAATAGGCGACGTCAACGCCGGAAAATGGTTTCGGCAAGCCGTGCGGGAGACCGCCGCAAAACTGGTCTCCATCAATCTGAACATTGCGGTCGAGGCGGCCAACGTGGTCGCCGCAACCGGACAAAAGGATCCCGGCGACTGCTATCTGATGGCAACTGCACGCGTCAGAAGAATACCGATCATTTCCCGCGACAGGGCCATGCAAGCGATCGCCGCGACCGGCTACATCGACATAGTCAGTTGCTGACCCAATCGCTGGCAACTCCGCTCCGACAACCCGTCCTGCCCCTCAACCAGCATTATTTCTCCAACCCAACCGCCCCAGGCCCATTCACCTCGACGATATTCCGATCCGGATCAAGCAGATACGCCTGCGGAAACCCCGCCGGCCCCTCGAGCCTCAGATGCAATTTCCACGGATCGCCGTCCGGTGCATCCTCCCTGAAACCCCGCGCCATCAACCCCTTCAGACAGGCCTCGAAGTCGTCGGTGCGCAACGCGAAATGGCCGTCGGTGGTGTCGATGGTCGCGGTGCGTCGCAGCGCGCCGGATGGATTGACGATCAGGTGAATCTGCTGCGCACCGCAGGCAAGCCATGCCCCGACGGAATCGAACGGCGGCCGCTCGATCTGCTCAAGGCCGAAGACATCGCGATAGAAGGCGACGGAGCGGTCGATATCAGTCACGACAATGGAAACGTGATGCAGCATCATCGGACATCACCCCGGGTTTCGGTTGCGCCATGCGCGACCTGAAGGACCGAAGACTAATCCCGCCACCTCATCATGGCAAGAATGCTCGCTGGGGAAGGACCGCGCGGCAGGATACCCGCCACGCAGCAATTCATGACGACTTGGCGATCAATGCGCCGCGTCCGCCGCGCCTTCGGCGAGCAGCCCGAAGACGAAGTCGGCAAACGAGCGCCAGCACTCTACCCGGAACGTGTCTTCCTCGGTGCGGAACAGCACGATCTCGGCCTTGCCGAACAGCGTGCGCGAGCAGGCGCCAACAGGGAACGCGTCGAGCGACAGGTCCTGCGGGCAACCGGCCATGATCGCCGTTTCGGCGCCGGGCCCGGAGACGATGATCGCAACGTTTCGATGCGAGACGTCGGTCGCCGAGTGCACGACGCCGGTGCCCTTGAGCGCCGTCATCATGTCGCCCCCGGCCTCGTCGATGACGAGCCATTCGTCCGGTCCGAGCCAGAGCGCCGAGCGGCTACCCGAGCGGCCCGACGTCTTCGGCGCGGCGGGAATGGTCACCCCGAGCGCCGACGACAGCGCCGCCAGCGATTCCGCCGGCGCGCGCAGCGCCACGCGGGTGGCATGAGGCGCCGGTGTCAGCCGCACGCTGGCCGAGCCGCCCTGCTTGCCCGAAAGCACGGATGTGCTAACTGCCGTATCAGCCATTGATGCGGCCTCCTTCTTTATCAAAGAACACCATGTCGGTCACCTCGACCGCTATGGTCTTGTCCGGCATCGGCACATAGAGCGTCTCGCCCTTGCGCGCCCGACCGCCCGCAACCAGCGCAAACGCGATCGACTTGCCGAGGTTTTCCGACCAGTAGGACGAAGTGACGTGGCCGAGCATGGTCATCGGCTTCGGCTGGTTCGGGTTGGCGACGATCTGCGCGCCCTCTTCCAGCACCGTCATCGGATCCTTGGTTACGAGGCCGACGAGCTGCTTGCGGCCTTCCTTGACGAGATCCGGCCGCTTCAGCCCGCGAATGCCGACGAAATCGGTCTTCTTCTTCGACACCGCCCAGTTCAGGCCGGCATCGTCAGGCGTCACGGTCCCGTCGGTGTCCTGGCCGACGATGATGTAGCCCTTCTCGGCGCGCAGCACGTGCATCGTCTCGGTGCCGTAGACGCAGGCGCCGAGCGGTTCGGCATTGGCCCAGACGGCTTCGAGAACCGACTGGCCGTAATCGGCCGGCACGTTGATTTCGAAGCCGGTCTCGCCGGTGAACGACACGCGGAAGAGGCGTGCCGGCACGCCCATGACCGTGCACTCGGCAACGCTCATATGCGGGAAAGCCTCGTTGGAGATATCGACGCCGTCTACCAGCGGCGCGACGATCTCGCGCGCCTTCGGACCCTGCACGGCGATAACCGCCCACTGCTCGGTCACCGAGGTCAGCCACACCTTCAGATGCGGGAACTCGGTCTGCAGGTAGTCTTCCATGTGGTTGAGCACGCGCGGCGCGCCGCCCGTCGTCGTCGTTACGTGGAAACGATCGTCGGCCAGGCGCCCGACCACGCCGTCGTCATAGACGAAGCCGTCGTCGCGGGTCATGATGCCGTAGCGGCACTTGCCGGGCTTCAGCGTGTCCCACGCGTTGGTGTACATCAGGTTCATGAACTCGGCCGCGTCAGGCCCGACGACCTCGATCTTGCCGAGCGTCGAGGCGTCGAACACGCCGGCCACATCGCGCGCCGTCTTGCATTCGCGGGCGACCGCCTGGTGCATCGTTTCGCCGGCACGCGGATAGAACCACGCACGCTTCCAGTTGCCGACATCCTCGAACACCGCACCTTGCGCTTCTTCCCACTGGTGCAGCGGCGTCTTGCGCGTCGGATCGAACAGCTCGCCACGCGAATGCGCGATCAGCGTGCCGTAGGTCACTGGTGTATAGGGCGCGCGGAAGGTGGTGAGGCCGACCTGCGGGATCTCCTTGCCCAGCATTTCGGCGGCGATCGCCAGGCCGTGCATGTTGGAGAGCTTGCCCTGGTCCGACGCCATGCCGTTGGTGGTGAAGCGCTTGATGTGCTCAATCGAGTGCATCCCTTCGCGCACGGCAAGGCGGATATCCTTGGCGCAGACGTCGTGCTGGAAATCGATGAACGCCTTGGCGCTGGTCTCCGGCCCCGCCCCTTCGCCAGCCCCGATCATCCCGCCGGTCCACTGATAGGCCTGCTCGGACGGCAGGCTGATCTTGCCACCCGAGGACGTTGCAGCCGAGGCCTTGCCGGCCGCCTGCGCCATCAACTCACCGGCGGCGAGCGATTCCTCGATCGTCCGCTGCAGGTCGTCCGTGCCGTTGCAGGCGCCGACAGAGAGGCAATCCTGCGCATAGGTGCCGGGCAGGAAGCGCTGCGTTTCCGGCTCGAACTTCACCTTGCCGCGCGACTGCGAAAACAGGTGCACGGACGGCGTCCAGCCGGCCGAGACCAAGAGCGCATCGACGGCGATCTTGCGCGGCGAGCCGCCGCCGTTGCGGGCGACCGTCATCGACGACACACGCAGCTTGCCTGACGTGTTGACCACCGACTGGCCGGCGAGAACGTCGATCCCAAGCGAACGGGCTTCCGCCAGTACCGCCGCGCCCGGCGTCTGCCGGCTATCCACGATCGCGGCGATCTCGACACCTGCGCGTTTCAGGTCGAAGGCGGCTTCGTAGGCCGAGTCATGCGCGGTATAGACGCCGACCTTCTGGCCAACGGCGACGCCGTACTGGTTGAGATACATCCGCGCCGCCGAGGCCAGCATGATGCCGGGGCGGTCGTTGTTCGGGAACACCATGTGACGCTCGATCGCGCCGTTGGCGAGGATGACGCGCTTGGCGCGCACCTGCCACAACCGTTCGCGCGGCAGGTCACGGCCGGGATTGGCGACATGGTCGGTGACGCGCTCCGCAAGACCGACGAAATTGTGGTTGTAGTAGCCGAATGCCGTCGTGCGGGTCAGCACCTGCACATTATCAAGCGCCTTCAGGCTGGCGATCGTCTTCTGCACCCAGGCGTATCCATCGAGGCCATCGACCTTGACGCCGCTGTCATAGCGCAGCGCGCCGCCGGCTTCCGCCTGCTCGTCGCAGAGGATGACCCTGGCGCCGGCATGCGCGGCAGCCAGTGCAGCCGAGAGGCCAGCGACACCGGCACCAACGACAAGCACGTCGCAATAGGCATATCGGCTGGCATAGTGATCGGGATCGGCCTCCTTCGGCGCAACGCCGAGACCGGCGGCGCGGCGGATGATCGGCTCATAGACATGCTTCCACGCAGCCCGCGGCCACATGAAGGTCTTGTAGTAGAAGCCGGCCGCGAAGAACGGCGACAGGAAATTGTTGATGCCGCCGATATCGAAGGAGAGCGACGGGAAGCGGTTCTGCGATTCGACGATCATCCCGTCGAACACTTCCTGTACGGTAGCGCGCACGTTCGGCTGCTTGCGGGCGGCATCGCGTGACACGTCGATCAGCGCGTTCGGCTCTTCGGCACCGGCAGACAGAATACCGCGCGGCCGGTGATACTTGAACGAGCGACCGACGAGATGGATGTTGTTGGCAATCAGCGCCGAGGCGACGGTATCGCCCTCAAGCGCCGTGTAGGTCTTGCCGTCGAAGGTGAAGCGCGCGGTTCTGGCGGGCGTCAGGCGGCCCTTGCCGGCGATGCGGTTGGTAACGCTCATTTCGCTTCTCCTTCGAGTTGCTCATAGGTCTCGACGGGAGCATGAGGCGTCGCGGCCGCACCGATATCGGGCTTCGGCTCGCCGGCCTTGTAGGTCATGATGAACTTGTCGCTGATCGTGTCGCGCGCTGCGTTGAAGAAGCGGCCGCATCCGTGCTGGTGGCGCCAGCGCTCGAAGATCAGGCCCTTGGGGTTGTCGCGCAGGAAGAAGAACTCCTCGAACGCTTCGTCGGAGATCTCTGCGATATTGGTCGGCCGGGCGATATGCGCATCGCCGGCGCCGCGAAATTCGAGCTCGGAGCGCTCTTCCTGACAGTATGGGCAATAGATAAGAAGCATGATGTCCTCGTGTCAGTGCGCGACGGCGGCGGCGGCGGCTTCGTCGATCAGACGGCCGGAGCGGAAGCGGTCCAGCGTCAGGCCGGCGTTGAACTGGTTGGCCTCGTCGCGGGCAATCAGGTGCGCGAAGAGATTGGCCGAACCCGGCGTCGCCTTGAAGCCGCCAGTGCCCCAGCCGCAGTTGACGTAGAGGCCTGGAACCGGCGTTTTCGACTGGATGGCCGAACGATCCGGCGTGTTGTCGACGATCCCACCCCACTGCCGCATCATCTTGACGCGGCGGAACATCGGGAACAGCTCGCAGATGGCATCGAGCGTATGCGTGATGATCTGCAACCCGCCAGTCTGCGAGTAGGAATTGTACTGGTCGGTGCCGGCGCCGATGACGAGCTCGCCCTTGTCGGACTGCGAGATATAGGCATGTACTGTGTTGGACATGACAACGCAGGGGAAGATCGGCTTCAGCGGCTCGGAAACCAGCGCCTGCAGCGGGCTCGACTGCAGCGGCACGCGCACATCGGCCATCTTCATGATGGTGGTGGTGTGGCCGGCAGCCGAAACGCCCACCTTCTTGGCACCGATGAAGCCGCGCGATGTCTCAACGCCGGTGACGCGACCGTCGGGGCCGCGGCGGATGCCGGTGACTTCGCAGTTCTGGATGATGTGGACGCCGCGATCGGATGCCGCGCGCGCATAGCCCCAGGCAACAGCATCGTGACGCGCCGTGCCGCCGCGGCGCTGGAGAGCAGCACCGTTGATCGGATAGCGCGCGCTGGCGGAGATATCGAGCGGCGGACAATAGGCTTTCGCCTGCTCCGGCGTCATCCATTCATTGTCGATGCCATAGAGACGGTTGGCGTGGATATGGCGCTTGAAGGATTGCTGGTCGTGCACATTGTGCGACAGCATCATCACGCCGCGCGGCGAGTACATGACGTTGTAGTTGAGATCCTGACTGAGCCCTTCCCAGAGCTTCATCGAATGCTCGTAGATGTGCATGCTCTCTTCGTAGAGATAGTTCGAGCGGATGATGGTGGTGTTGCGGCCAGTGTTCCCGCCGCCGAGCCAGCCCTTTTCGATCACCGCGACATTGGTGATGCCGTGCTCCTTGGCGAGGTAATAGGCAGCACCCAGGCCGTGCCCGCCGCCGCCGATGATGATCACGTCGTATTCGGAACGCGGCTCCGGCGAAGTCCACTGCTTGTCCCAGCCCTTATGACCCCGAAGAGCCTCCCGTGCCACGGCAAAAACCGAATATCTGCGCATCCGCCTTCATCTCCTTGCGGGGAAAAGCTCCCCTGTCGTCGGCCATACAAATCGCAAATCCAAATGCGGCACAACGTTTCTTTTGCGACGCCAAATGGCTTTTGTTTTGACACGACGCAAGATTGCTTGAGATCGATGGCAAATAGCGAGCGGACCGCCCCACGAAATCGGGCCATACTGGGGTGGAGAAACGTCGCCAGGCTCTTATGTGACTCGGAGGGATGGAAAACACCGCAGCCAAGGGAGCGAGACGATGGCCAAAAACACGATCTGCGTATGGTATGACAAGGACGCCGAGGCGGCCGCGAATTTCTATGCCGGCCTCTTTCCCGACAGCAAGGTCACGTCGGTGATCCGAGCCCCGGGCGATTACCCCGACGGCAGGCAGGGTGACGTGCTGGTGGTCGAGTTCACCGTCGCCGGCATCTCCTGCATGGGACTGAACGGCGGCCCGACCTTCAAGCACAGCGAGGCCTTCTCGTTCCAGATCGCCACCGACGACCAGGAGGAGACCGACCGCTACTGGAACGCGATCGTCGACAACGGCGGCCAGGAAAGCGAATGCGGCTGGTGCAAGGACAGATGGGGCATTTCCTGGCAGATCACCCCGCGGGTTCTGATGGAGGCGATGAGAGCCGGCGGCAGCGAGGCGAAGCGCGCATTCGATGCGATGATGACGATGCGCAAGATCGACGTCGCCGCGATCGAGGCGGCGCGCCGCGGCTGAGCTGCGGGGAGCCGGCTCGTTGGCCAAACCGGCTGCGACCTTGAGGCACAGGCCCGATGCTTGAACAGGAACCGCGACACGTGCTAGTCGGCTTGCCATGGCAAACCTGTTCGGACGTGCATGCCTCACCTGTCTCGCCTTGCTTGCGCTGGCGCCGCAAGCCTTCGCGATTGACGCCAGGACGATCGCGCAGATCGAGAAGCTCTATCCGGTCGATCAACTCGACCAGCGCTGCGACATCGAGGCGATGGATCGCCTGAATGCCGACAAGGTGATTTCCTACACCTTCTCGCACCCGAAGCGCACATCAGCCCATGTCGATGCGGCAGGCGCGGTGTTCCGGCAAAAAGGCCAGTGGTTCCGCCTCTCTTATGCCTGCACGACCAGCGCCGATCACCTGACAGTCCTCTCCTTCACATTCAAGCGCGGCGACATGATCGCGCACAGGGACTGGGCCAAGTACTATCTCTACCCCTGAGATTGGCCGATTTCAGGCTGCGATGTTGGCGGTGCGGTAGCAACATCTGTAGCAACATCTATCGACCGCGCTAAGTGATTTCCGCAGCGCGCTGTCGGATCGCACCACGGTCTTTCGTCTTTATGGGGAAGGCAAGGCCGACCGGCTGGCCGACAATCCTGGAGGAGAGGTCATGACCCAGTATCTCGTTGCCGTTCACCACCCCGATAACTACGATCCCTCTTTCGAGGGCGAAGACATGCAGCGCGATATTCGTGCGCTCAACGAGGAGATGAAAGCTGCCGGCATCCGCATCTTCGTCGGCGGGCTGAACGCTGCCGCAAGCGCAATGTCGCTGCGCAAGCAGCCGGATGGAGAGGTCGAGGTCACCAAAGGCCCTTACCTCAAGACCAGCGAACACATGGGTGGCTTCTGGGTGCTGGAGGCCGTGGATCTCGACGAGGCGCTGGCCTGGGGCCGCAAGGCTGCCATCGCCTGCCGCGCGCCGATCGAGGTGCGCCCGTTTCACTGACGATCGCCAAAGCCGTGTCGCGGCCGGGCGGCCACGAGACTTGTCCACACGCCCTGCCTGAGATTCGCCCAATATTAGTATTGTTGCGGACAGGTCACGAACATCCCCGGAACGAAGCGCTACCTACTCCTTTTGGTGAGGCGCTCGAATGCTCCTGCGAGGACTAACGTCACCCGGCTGAATTGGTTTTCCGTTACCGCGACGTTAACTGCTCTGCCAATTCAGTATCAACCCGCCGTGAACCCAAACTCGCGGCGGGTTTTTGTCGGCGGGAACGCCGTTCACGGATCATTGGCCGTCCCTGTTTCGTCAAGCTAGTTGGTCAGCCGGCTGGTCGATTTCGTGGCGGCGTCACCGATGGCACTGAACGCTGCGGTCAGAGCATCCATGGTGTTCGGCTCGTAATAATTGGCATCGGTGGAGGCGCAGAATTTCAAAAGCGCCTTGCCCTTGTCGGGCGCCATGAAGGCGACGGTATAGATCTTGATGCCGGCATTCTTGGCATTTGTGCATTCGTCGCGCACCGACTGATCGAGCTTGCTGTTCCACACGATGGTGTCCCCGGTCATGTCGCCATCGGTCATCAAGACGATGATCCGGTCAGAGTTACTGTTGTTCTTCTTCGCCTGCGCGACGCTTTCGGCATCGGTGCCGTACTGGTTCCGGGCGATGTTGGCGTTGGCGGCCTTGACCGAAGCCGTGGCATCCGTGCCGCTGTTCGGCGCTATCGTGATGTTGGTCACGAAGGTCCGTGCCGCAGCCGTCCCCCAGTCCATTGCCGATTGCCCCTTGATGCTGCTGGTATAGGAAATCGCTCCGCTCCGGGCGTAGCGCGTGTTCGGATCGAACTTGTCGAGCGCATCGAACAGCTTGCCCGCAGCGATCTTCAGTGCGTCAATCTTGGTGTAATAGGCCGGTTGCGTGCCGATGCAGATGCCGAGCAGGTTGATCAGGCACTTCGTACCACTCACCGTGGTCGTGTCGTCGGCCATCGAGGTCGATGCGTCGAGCACCAGCTCGATCGAGACCCCGGTCTTGGTGGTGCCCGTGCCGCTGGCTGTCTTGCTGGCCGAAGAGACCAGGAAGGTACTGCCGGCGATAAGCCCGGTCAGTGGCGTCATGGAAATCGATACCGACGACGTGACGGTCACCGCGAAGGTCTTGCCGGATGAGGTCGTCGTCGTCACTATGGAGACCGCAGTGGCATTCTTGGCTGCCGCCGCAGCCGCGCTGCCCATCGCCACCCCGACTTGCCCGGACACGAAATCCTTGCCCAGCGTCTTGCCGGAGGTGTCGTCGGCCTTGCCGTTTACCAGCGCCGTCGAAACCGCGAGCGCCGCCGCGTCGGTGGCGTCCTGCAGCTGCCGTTGCGACATGGAGATATTCACCGTATCGATCGCCAGCCCGGCAACGCCGATCAGCAAGGGCATGACGATCGCCGTCAGCATGCCGAAATTCCCATCCCGGCGACGCCAGAGGCGCCGCGCGTCATCCAGAACATAAGTCATGACTGATAAACGAGGCGGCACGGATAAGGTGCCGTTCGACCTGTCATCGCGGTTAACGAGCAGGAACCGGCGGTGTCAAACATGGCCCAACGCGAGATTCGCCGGCCACCGAAGCGGTACGCCAAAGCCGGAAATGGCCCGCCTATGCGTCCTCGATATCGGCCCCATTCTTGCCGGTCGTCCCGCCATCCGAGGTCCAATGGATTTCCGAGAGCTCGCGCGCCACATCCGAGATCAGCGACCTCAGCCAGCGATGCGCGGGGTCGTGGCGATAGCGCACATGCCAGGCAAGATCGACCGGGAAGCGGCCGAGATCGACAGGCGCGGGCACGATCTTCAGCCTCGGATCCGCCGCCAGATGCCGACAGATCAGGCTCGGCAGCGTGGCGCAATAGTCGGTGACCGCGATCATCTCCGGCGCGGCCAGGAAATGCGTGACCGAGACCGCCACCTCCCGCCGCAGCCCGCGCTGCTCCAGCGCCTGGAACAGTCCGACCCGCAGCCGGCCGTGCGGCACGACGTTGACATGCCGCAGCCACTCGTATTGCTCGCGCGTCATGCTGTCGCCGATATCGGGGTGATCGGCGCGGACCACGCAGGCCAGTCCCTCGTTCATCAGATGCTGCACCACCAGATTATCGGGCGGATCGGCGATGCGGCCGAGCACCATGGCCGTTGTCCCGGACATGACGCCGGTCTCGACCAGATCGTTGCCGTAGGGCGTCAGCCGCAGCTTGATCCCCGGCGCCGTCTTGCCCAGCCGTGCAACGATGGCAGGCATCAGCACGAACTCGACATAGCTGTTGGGCGCGATGGTGAACAGAAGCTCTGCCTGCATCGGATCGAAATCCTGCTGGCCGAGCACCACGTCGTCGATGGCCGCCAGCGCGGCGGCGATCACAGGCGCCAGCTCCAGCGCCATCTGCGTCGGCTGCATGCCGTAGCGCTCGCGCACGAACAGCTGGTCGCGCATGACAAGCCGCAATCGCGCCAGCGCATTGGACAGCGCCGGTTGGGTGATGCCGAGGCGGTCGGCGCCGCGCGTCACGTTGCGCTCCTCCATCAGCGTCACGAAGACAGGCAGCAGGTTCAGGTCGTATCGCATCCAGTTATAATGCCATGTGAATATCTAGAATAAAACAAATAAATTTCTTAAATATATCCAATAGGCGCATCTTTCCCTTGTCCAGAAAGACAATATTCACTTCAGCCAGCCACGCGAGACCACGCATTACCGAAAGCATCTCGGCACCATCAACGATCTCGCAGTGCGCGCGGGCCGGAGTTCGCCCCAATCAAGACCGCCTCAAGGTCGCGAAATTCCAACCACCAAAGAAATAACGAAGGAGAAAGATCATGAGTGAAGGTATCAAGGGCAAGGTCGCCCTCATCACCGGCGGCAGCACCGGGCTTGGCGCCGAAACGGCCAGGCATCTCGCTGCCAGCGGCGCCCGCGTCGCCGTTGCCGCCCGCCGCAAGGACAAGCTGGACGAGGTGGTCGACGCCATCAGCAAGGCCGGCGGCGAAGCCCGCGCCTACCAGCTCGACGTGGTCGACAAGAAACAGGTCAAGTCGGTTGTCGATGCCGTCATCGGCGATTTCGGCAGGCTCGACGTGCTGATCAACAATGCCGGCATCATGCCGATCCGCCCGATGTCCGAGGTCAATACCGAGGAGTGGGACGCGATGATCGACGTCAACATCAAGGGCACGCTCTACGGCATCGCCGCCGCACTGCCTGCTTTCCTCGCGCAGGAAAGCGGCCACATCATCAACCTGAGCTCGGTCGCCGGCATCAAGGTCTTCGCGCCCGGCGGCACCGTCTACTCCGGCACCAAGTTCGCAGTGCGGGCAATTTCCGATGGCCTGCGCCAGGAAGTCGGCGCCAAGGTCCGCGTCACCTCGATCGAGCCGGGCGCCGTGGACAGCGAACTCAAGTTCAACACCACGGGAACCGCGCAGTCGGGCGTACTCGATTTCTACAAGATCGCCATCCCGGCGAGCGCAGTCGCCCGCGCGATCGCCTACGCCATCGCCCAGCCCGCGGATGTCGATATCAACGAGATCGTGCTGCGCCCGACGGCCCAGGAATTCTGATCGCCAGAAGTACTGGTCGGGAGCAGTTCCGATCAACTAGAGGAATTGTGAAATCTTTGATCGCGTCACGGCGCGGTCGAAATGTCCCGGCATCAGTGGCACAGGCCCGGAGGGCCTGATGCCATTGTGCGCTTGGGAAGCCGAACGATCGAAATTCGATAGATCGGCAGGGCGCGCGTCGGAAGACGCACTGGCCCTTACGAGGAGGACGCGGTCTTGGACGCTGCCCGCTTCTTCTTTGCGGGAGCGGCCTCAGGCGGGGCTTCGGCAGCCTGCTGCAGGCGAAGCGCCTTCAGCTTTTCCGTCTTCTTTTCTCGGGCCGCGGCCTCGGCTGATACGATTGCTCTGGCTGTCGTATCGGTGACAGCCGCCTTATCGCGCGATGAGAGCTTGGCCGGATTGAAGAATTCATTGTTTGAAGTCATCTGCACTCTCTCTATCTGGAAGACCTTGCCTTGCGGCAGATCAACGGGCCGGGCGCAAGGCCTTCTTCGGAGCAGGCAGCAGGCCTTCGCGCTGAAGCTTCTTGCGGGCCAGCTTGCGCTGACGACGAACGGCTTCTGCCTTTTCGCGGACGCGCTTTTCAGATGGCTTTTCATAGGCGCTGCGCGCCTTGAACTCGCGGAAGAGACCTTCGCGCTGCATTTTCTTCTTCAGAACGCGAAGCGCCTGATCGACATTGTTATCCCTGACGAGAACCTGCAAACTCTATTCCTTTCGTGCGGCAAACGGGTTGCCAGTTGGTGACGGAGCCGGAGACTATTTCCTGACCCTGATGCTCGAAGACTTCAGCCAAGACCCTGTCTCGACAATCGCCACGGTTTCGTTGTTTGGCATCGGAAATGCCGGCTGGTTTGTGTCGATATCGCTTTCGACGATACGACGATCGAAATTCTCGGTCGCGAAGCGGACCCGGTATTGTCCCCGACTACCGTCGGAGGGAAGCACGGCAGAAATCGTACATGTGCGGCGGGCCGTATCCGTACGGACGAAGCCATCCTTCAAAACGACCATGTCTCCGACAGCAAATCTGGAAGTGCCTGCCATTGTCTTCTCACCGAGCTATCGTCGCGAATCTTAAAAAAGCATAAAAGGCCGGGTGCAAACCCGACCTCTCCCGTCATTACCTGCAGCTGCCGGTACATCCGCGGTCAGCCAAGGAAAATGACAATTATTCAGCGCGCAGATTGTCTGCGGAATTCTTGCCCGAACGCTTGTCGGCGACGAGATCATAGCTGATCTTCTGGCCGTCATTGAGGCCGCGAAGGCCTGCACGCTCGACTGCCGAGATATGAACGAATACGTCAGCAGCGCCGTCATCCGGCTGAATGAAGCCGAAGCCCTTGGTGCTGTTGAACCACTTAACTGTACCTGTAGCCATAACGATCGCCTTTCAATGCTCGTTATTACCAAGCGAGTATTCGCCGGGTTTGATCGATTTTGAGAGGAGATCTGACGGAGCGGTTTGGCTCTTTGACAAAGGTCACAAGCAATGGTCGATGCGCTGATTATAGAGCAAAAGGTCACAGATGCAAGGAACGAACCGGAAATAGCCGTTCGCGCGATGCAACCGTCAGCTTGTGCATAGCAGCATGCGGCCGTTCGACCATGGTGTAAACCGAAAAATGCGTTGCCGCGCATGCCAGCCCGGCCGGCAGGGGTTTTTTCCACCGAAACCCGCTGATCCATATGGACTCCGGGGGTCTCATCTGTTATCCCGCACCCAATCGCGTGGCGTGGCCGCGCGGAACAAATACACTTTGCCTTCGTCACTGCGCTGACCTTGGCATCAACAACCAAAGGAACGTGACTCTCGTGCAGGTACTTGTCCGCGACAACAATGTTGACCAGGCTCTCCGCGCTCTCAAGAAGAAGATGCAGCGTGAAGGCATTTTCCGCGAAATGAAGATGCGCGACTACTACGAAAAGCCTTCGGAAAAGCGCGCTCGCGAAAAGGCCGAAGCTGTTCGTCGTGTTCGCAAGCTGGCCCGCAAGCGCATGCAGCGCGAAAGCGGTGTTGCAACTGCACGTTAAGCGTTCCCGTCGTTATTTCGACGTTTTCAAATGCATGTTGGCGGGGGCGATCTGGTCGCCACCGCCTTTTTTGTTTGCTGCTTAGCCTGCCCGTCGATGACCGGCCGGCCGTAATGGGGAAAACGAGCCCGCATGGCTGATATGATGTTGAACACCCGCTCCTTGCGTTCGCCGCGATCGGCAAACCTGTCGGCACTGGCGATCATCGCCGCCCTCGGTCTTGCCGGCTGCACCACGAACAACACCACCGATGCCGTCATCCGCATCGACAAGGCGCAGGGCTCGCAGGAAAACATCGCGTCGCTGACCTCGGTCATCAACGCCAATCCGCGCGACCCGGAAGGCTACAACGTCCGCGGCTCGGCCTACGGTCGCGGCGGCGATTTCCGCGCCGCGTTGAACGACTTCAACACCGCCCTGCAGCTCAACCCGAAATTCTACCAGGCCTATGCCAACCGCGCGCTGGTCTACCGCAACATGGGCCAGCAGCAGCAGGCCGTGCAGGACTACAACGCCGCCCTGCAGCTCAACCCGAACTACGACGTGGCGCTGATCGGCCGCGGCAACGTCTACCGCGCCTCCGGCCAGGACGACGCCGCCTTCAACGACTTCAACAAGGCGATCCAGAACGGCACCACAGACGGCCGCGCCTACCACAATCGCGGCCTGATCTTCCAGAAGCGCAACGACCAGGCTCGCGCCATCGACGACTTCTCCAAGGCGATCTCGCTGTCGCCGAACTCGCCGGAACCCTATAACGGCCGCGGCATCTCCTATATCGCCACCAATGACGACGACAACGCGTTCGCCGACTTCAACCACGCGATCGAGCTGAATGGCAATATCGCCGAATCCTGGGCCAACCAGGCATTGGTCTACGAGCGCAAGGGCGACAAGCAGAAGGCCGCTCGCTCCTATCGCCACGCCATCGGCCTCGATCCGAAGTACCAGCCGGCCAAGGATGGCCTTGCCCGCGTGAACGCTGCCGGCTGATAAATCCGAAATCGGGAGAACGACGATGGCTGCAACACCGCACGTGATCGTCGTCGGCGCCGGCATCATCGGCGCTTCCATCGCCTGGCATCTTGCGCGCGATGGCGCCCGGGTGACCGTGGTCGCCGAAGACAATGGCGGCGTCGCCACCCCCTGCTCTTTTGCCTGGATCAATGCCAGCTGGGGCAATCCCGAATTCTACTACCGTTTCCGCCACCGTTCGATGGCTGAGTGGAAACGACTGGCTGGGGAACTGCCGGGCCTGCCGCTTTCGTGGTGCGGCAGCATCAGTTGGGACCTGCCGCCCGACCGGCTGGACGCCTACGTCACCGAGCATGGCGCCTGGGGCTACGGCATCGAGCGCATCGATCGCGCCGAGATCAGCGCCCGCGAACCGCACCTCACCGATATTCCCGACCAGGCGCTCGCCGTCGCCGAGGAAGGCGCCGTCGAACCGGTGGCCGCCGCCCGCATGCTGCTTGCCGACGCCGAGGCACGCGGCGCGTCTATCGTCACCGCAGCGGTGCGCGGCCTGATTCGCACCGGCGAGCGCATCTCCGGCGTCGTCACATCGGCCGGCGTGATCGAGGCCGACCATGTCGTGCTTGCCGCCGGCGCCGGCAGCGCGCCGCTGACTGCAACCATCGGCATCGCCCTGCCGATCGAAACCCCGGCCGGACTGATCGTTCATTCCAGGCCACATCCCGCCCGCCTCAACGGGCTGGTGATGGCCGACGAGCTGCACATGCGCCAGACGGCCGAAGGCCGGATCATCGCCGGCAGCGATTTCGGCGGCACGGCACCGGGGGAAGACCAGCACGCCACCGCCGCCGCCCTGTTCGACAAGATCAGGCGCAACCTGTCCGACGTGCCGTCGCTGGCCATGGACTTCTTCACGGTCGGCTACCGCCCGACCCCGAAGGATGGATTTCCGATCATCGGCAACGCCTGCGATGGTCTCTACATCGCGGTCATGCATTCCGGCGTGACGCTGGCGCCGCTGGCCGGAATGCTTGTTGCGGCCGAGATTCTGCGCGGCGAAACGGATCCGATGCTGGCCTCTTTCCGGTTGTCGCGATTCGCGTGAAAAGCGAACACCGATCTTACAGGCGAAATACATCCGACATGTTTTAGTATGTTGCAAGCAATCCGACCTGCCCCTAACATGGCCGGGGTTCGATAGCAGGCTATCGGGAATCTGATGGCGCGTTGAGGACGGATATCGTGACGACACCAAGGGCTTTGACGGCTTCGAAGGGCACGCTCGGCGATGTTGACGCATCCGGCATGCGGTCTTTGCGCCTATGAAGCGATCGTTTCGTTTCTTTCCCAAGGCATCGATCGGCACCTATCTGATCGCCATGGCCGTTGCGGTCGCACTGCCGATCTTCGCGCTGGTGGCGCTGCTTCTCGGCCAGCTCGAGGACAACCAGCGCTCGATCCTGAAGCGCGAGACGGCACAGGACGCCACGGCGCTGGCGCGCTCGATCGATCGCCAGCTGCAGGACATGGCAACGACGCTGCGGCTGCTGTCGACGTCGCCCGAACTCGAGCACGATGATTTCGCCTCCTTCCACCAGCGCACCGAAACCGCCATGCGCGCCGACACGCTCTATGTGCTGGCGGCCGACGCCACCGGCCAGCTGCTGCTCAACACCCGCGTCGACTACGGCACGCCACTCGGCAAGACTGCCAACTTCTCGTCCGTCGAATCGGTGATGAAGTCCGGCCGCATCGAGGCCTCCGACGTGTTTGTCGGGCGCACCAGCGGCGAATGGGTCTACAACGTCGCGATGCCGGTCAAGATCGGGCGCGTCGCCGCCCTGATCATCACCCAAAATGCCAAGGATCTTGCCAGGATCGTCTCCACGGAAGGCCTGCCGGCCGACTGGTCGGCGGCGGTTGTCGATCAGAGCGGCCACGTCGTCGCCTCGGCCGGCGCCACCAGTCTCGCCTTCGGCAAGCCCTTCGATCCCCGCATACTGCCCTCCCTCGTTAATTCCAGCGGCGTCTACGAGGACGCCGAGGTCATGCCGCATGCCCTGCTCGGCTATGCGCAGCTTCCAGGCTGGTCGTGGAAGGCCGTCATCTGGGGTCCGGTCGCGACTGCGCAGGCCTCGATCCTGACGACATGGCGCTTCCTGATCATCGGCGGAATCGCCCTGATGCTGGTGGCGATTCTGGCCGCCTATGCCGTTGCCCGCCAGGTGCGCGGCACCATCCGCGCCATTGCCGGCATGGCCAACCGCATGGGCGAAGGCCACATCGTGGCGCCGATCGAAACCAGCGTGATCGAGGCCAACCAGGTGGCCGTGGCGCTGTCCAACGCCTCCTTCGACCGCAGCCAGACGGAAGACCGGCTGCATTTCGTCCAGAACGAACTGGTCCACCGCACCAAGAACCTTCTGGCGCTCGCCCAGGCAATGATGCGCCAGATCGCCAGGCGGACAAGTTCCGTCGAGGAGTTTCAGGCCGCCGTTGCAGACCGCCTAGATGGCCTTGCCCGCTCGATCCAGCTTCTGACCAGCGAGCAGTGGGCCGGCGCATCGCTCCGCCGCGTCATCGACATCCATCTCGATGCCTTCCCGCAGGCGCTGCAGCAGATCGAGATTTCAGGCACCGACTTCATACTGAAGCCCGAAGCGGTGCAGAATCTCGGCCTCACCCTGCACGAGCTCGCCACCAACTCGATCAAATACGGCGCGCTGTCGGTGCCGCAGGGTCGCGTCCGGCTCTATTGGCAAGGCATTCAGGAAGACGGCCATGCAGAAGAGATGCTGCGCTTCGTCTGGGAAGAGAAAAACGGTCCGCCGGTCACCACGCCCGAGCGCACCGGCTTCGGCACGACGGTCATCAAGAACCACGCCGCCGCCGCC
This sequence comes from Hyphomicrobiales bacterium, assembly GCA_900472625.1. GTDB lineage: Bacteria > Pseudomonadota > Alphaproteobacteria > Rhizobiales > Rhizobiaceae > Rhizobium. The sequence goes on from UCIT01000019.1 coordinate 44,177, forward strand.
TTCAGCGGCACCGTCACGGTCGACTTCCGCCCTGGCGGCCTGCGCTGGGAACTGACGGCGCCGCGCCGCGTGCTCGAACGCGGCTGACGCTGCTTTTTCGAATGAAGATTGCGCCTAGCGCAGCAATACGATGCCGGCGATGAAGACGATCAGCATCACCACGATGCCGCCGAGGAAACCGGCGCCGGCGAAGAAGCCCGCCGTCATGCCGAGCAACAGCGCGACGATCGCCAGCGAGCCGAACTTGGCCGCCGCCAGGAACATCGCATAGGTATGCTCGTGTTCCTTGTAGTCCATCTGCGCGCCGACTTCGGCAGGTCCGGTATTGTGCTCGGCCATGAATATCGTCTCCCTCAGATCCGCGCCGCCACATCGAGACGGCCGGATGATCCCTTGCGTCTTCCCGCACTCCCACGAGCAGACGTCCCGGTAAAGGAATTACACAAAGCCCCGCAAAGCGCAATCCGGGAGAATGCCGCAGGCGGGCGGCATTCTTTAGAGTTTATGGTCGCCGCGATCAGAGCGGCAGATCGGTGCCGAACTGGCCTTCCGGCACGAAACGGGCCGTCGGGACGATCGTCAGCGGCGGCAGAGTGTCGTTCGGGTTGCGCGAGAACATCATCCGCTGTTCGCTGGCGCTCGAGATGAAGAACGGATAGCGAGTCAAAAGCTTGCGCCCGACCTCGATCACGTTGGTCGCCATCAGCGTCATGTCGATGCCGTAGTTCTTCGCCAGCTGGCCCGGCACGATCGTGTCGGCGTAGAACACGCGCTTGTAGAAGGCGGCATGCGGCGGGCGGCAGAACTGCAGCACACGGCTGGCACGGAAATAGGCAGCGGCAACGATCGATGGCCGCAGCGTGAGATAGGGGATCCAGGAGAGATCGGCCGTCATCTCGGGGTCGGCAGCGAAGCGTGCCGGATCGATCAGCGTCAGCCCGGCATCGAGCATCGCGTCCATCGCCCACGGAAAGGCCCCGCCCGATTGGCTCAGCCGGTGGTCCGGTGTCACATAATGGATCCTGACGGTGCTGACCATCTCGCCATAATAGTACAGTCCGAAAACATAGGCATGGCTGTCGAAATCGCTGTCGTCGAGCAGACCCTTGGGGGCCAGCGCCAGCACGTCGTGCGCCTTGTAGGCCTTGTAGCGCAGGCGTTCCACCTGTGCCAAGTCCTCGTTGCTTTCGACGCGGCGATACTCGACATTATCGAGAACTTCCAGAATCTTGCGACTGAAATCACTTACATTGGAATGCGACGCTGACATTGTGGCCCATCCGTTCGTTAACGGACCATTAATCATCCGATCGCGAGCGGAAACGCAAGGTTTTAACTTAATTTTAATCGTATTTAAGTTGTTAAGGTTAACGCCCGCAATCATTACTAATTTACTGAAATTGCAACATCGCCCGAGCGGGGCTCAGGCGACGTTGTTGCGGCGGCGTTGGACGGGAGGCGTGCGGTGGCCGATGGCCTCTTGCAGAAGCACGATGTTCTGGGATGGCACCGGCGGCGAAAAGACGTAACCCTGGACGAGATCGGTCGCCCGGTACTTGTTAAGGAGCGCCAGCTGTTCGGCGGTCTCCACGCCTTCTGTGACGATCTTCAGGCCGAGTTCGCGCGCAAGGTTCACGGTGCCGCGGAGAAGCTTCAGGCGACGGCCGTCCTCGACGATGTTGCGCAGGAACGAGCGGTCGATCTTGATGATATCCAGCGGCAGCGTATCGAGGTAGCTGAGGCTGGAGAAGCCGGTGCCGAAGTCGTCGATGGCAATGGTGATGCCGCTGTTGCGCAGCTCGGCCAGGATGGCGCGCACCGCCGCCGGCTCGTCGATCAGGCAGCTCTCGGTGATCTCGAGATGCAGCCGCTCGGGCTTCAGGCCGGAATTGTTGAGCGCCTCGGACACCACGGAGAGAATATCGGCGTCGCGCAGGTCGCGGGCCGACAGGTTGACCGAGACGGCGATGTGCTCGGGCCAGGTCATGCAGTCGACGCAGGCCTTCATCAGGATGAAGCGGGTGATGTCGGAGATGATACCCATGTCCTCGGCAAGCCGGATGAACACGTCGGGCGGGATCGACCCCTTCTCCGGATGCACCCAGCGGGCCAGGGCCTCGGCGCATTCGATGCGCGAGCCGTCGGCCTTGAACATCGGCTGGTAGGCGATGTTGAGGCCGTGTGCGGCAACCGCCTCGCGCAGGTCCGCCTTCAGCTTCTGCTTCTCGATATAGCGGCCGTCCATCTCGCGCTCGAAGCCGGAGATGCCGCCGCGCTCCTTGGACTTGCTCTCGAACAGCGCCAGGTCGGCCTTGATGCTCCATTCGTCCATGGCGAAGGCATCGCTTTCGAGGATCGCGAAGCCGGCGCTGAGCGACACCAGGAAGGTGACGTCGTCGGCTTCGTAATTGCCCTGGATTTCGGCGTGGACGCGGCGGATCTCGGTATCCAGCGCTTCCGCGTCCTTGGCATGCGGGAAGAACAGGATAAACTGGTCGCCCATCAGGCGCCCGACGATCGCCTTGCGCGAGCGTTCCTCGATCCGGTTGGCGATGGCGCAGAGCAGCCGGTCGCCGGTGATGTGGCCGCGCATGTCGTTGACGTGCTTGAACTCGTCGATGTCGAGAACCATGAAGCCGAGCGGGCCGCGCTTGCGCGGATGCTTGTTGAGATAGTCCTGGACGAGGTGGCTGAAATATTCGCGGTTCGGCAGGCCGGTCAGTGCGTCGAAGCGCACCATGTGCAGGATCTTCTGCTCGGCCTTCACTCGGCTCGACACGTCCTCGAAGATCAGCACGGCGCCGCCATCGGCGCGGCGGCTGGCAGAGAATTCGAGCGACAGGTCTTCCGGAAAGTGGATGAGCGTGCGCGACAGCTTGCCTTCGGCGACATGCGTCAGCTGCCGGAGGATCAGCTCCGGCTGCGAGGCGTCCATGAAATTGTAGCGCGCGCCGAAGCGCAGCACGGCGCCGAGATCACGATCCTTGAGCCGCTCCGGCGCGCCGATCTTCAGAAGCTCGCAGGCCTTGCGGTTGACCACCTGGATACGACTCTCGGCGTCGACCATGACGAGCCCGTGCGGCATGTTGTTGAGCGCGGTGTCGAAACGGTCGGCGATCTGGGTGATTTCGCGCCGCGCGATGACGTTCTCGTAGAGGAACTCGCGCACGCCATTGGCCATCGCCCGCGTCGTCAGCCAGAAGGGAATGAGGAAGATCGACAGGATACCGCGGTAGAAATCCATCGCCATCAGGCTGCAGATGATCATCGGCAGGCAGCAGGTGAAGGTCTGCAGATCGACCGCCATGCGCGAGCCGTAGTTGCGTCCGACGACCGAGACCATGGTCGCCATGGTGACGGAGATGCAGGCCAGCTCCGAGAAGGAATCATGAAGCGTGAAGATCGCATAGCCGCTGCAGACGCCGAGCAGAGTCGTGGTGCAGGCAGCGCCGGCGACGAGGATGCGCTCCCAGTGCTCGATGCCGGCCCGCGACAAGGTGTCCTTGTCGACGCGGTCGAACTGCCGGAAGGTGATCATGCGGGCGCAGAAGACGAGCAGGAATGCGGCGGCCAGCCAGATGTACATGGTCGACTGCGTCTTGAAGACGATCGCCACGCAGGTGGCGACATGCACGATGACGCCAGCAAGCAACGTCGTGCGGTTCCCGGAGAGGGAACTCACAAACGACAGATATACATCCGTAGGGACCCTTGTCGGGTTATCTGGCTTCATCCAATATTTTCCCTGTACCCCAGCACTCTACCGCCAACCCTTTAAAAATTGATTTCAGGGCGGGACCGCATTCGGTATGTTTTTCTGCAATTATAGCGAGAACACGGTACTGGAGCCGCTGTTTATACAGCCTTGCGGGGATGTTTTGAACTAAGGCACTCCATCTGCAGGTTGTCTCATTCAGCAATCACAGCGATAGTGCAGCGCCGCGGCGACCACCCTTCCGTCGTCATGTGTCGTCGCCAGGGCGGCATGCGAGCGCCCGGTATAAGACTTTAAGCCAAGACCGTGGCTTCCTCCTTTTAATCCGGCATCCTGTGGTCTACCAATCGAAGCGGGAGAACGCGGGGTAAAACCCGTGAAAAAGAGGGGGAAGGCATGTCGGTTTTTCTGGCCGTCAGCCGGTTGATCGATGCGATCAGCCAGTTCATGGGCAAGCTGTCCGAATACATGGTGCTGTTCTGCTGTCTGATCAGCGCCGCCAACGCGCTCATCCGCTACAGCTTCAACTACAGCTCGAATGGCTGGCTCGAGATCCAGTGGTATCTCTTCGCCTTCGTCGTCGTGCTCGGCGCCGCCCACACGCTGCGCATGAACGAACATGTGCGCGTCGACCTGATCTATGGATCGGTATCCGACCGGGCACGCCTCTGGATCGACACGATCGGCCTGATCGTCTTCCTCATCCCTGCCTGCCTGTTCCTGACCTGGCTGTGCTGGCCGTTCTTCTGGCTCTCCTTCCAGCAGCATGAGGTCTCCTCCAATGCCGGCGGCCTGATCCGCTGGCCGGTCAAGCTCATCCTCGTTGCCGGCTTCGGCCTGCTGACGCTGCAGGGCGTCTCCGAACTGATCAAGCGCATCGCCGCGCTATCAGGCCATGTCGCCATCGAGACAAAATACGAAAAGCCGCTGCAGTAGACCCGACCGGGAGGAAAGCCTTTGTTCGATTTCGGCATCATTCCGCCGGCCATGTTCGTGGGCATGGTTCTGTTCATGCTCTACGGTTTCCCGGTGGCCTTCTCGCTCGCCGCGGTCGGCCTGTTCTTCGGCATCATCGGCATCGCCACCGATCATTTCAGCGAAGCCTTCTTGCAGGCGCTGCCGCTGCGCATCTTCGGCATCGTCTCCAACGACCTGCTGCTTGCCATCCCCTTCTTCACCTTCATGGGCGCGATCCTGGAGCGCTGCGGCCTAGCCGAGGATTTGCTCGAGGGCATGGGCAAGCTGTTCGGCCGCATCCCCGGTGGCCTCGCCTATGCCGTCATCCTCGTTGGCGCGGTACTCGGCGCCATAACAGGCACGGTCGCGGCCTCGGTCATCACCATGGGCGTCATCTCGCTCCCCATCATGCTGCGCTACGGCTATAGCCCGAGGCTTGCCACCGGCGTCATCGCGGCCTCCGGCACCATCACCCAGGTCATCCCGCCCTCCCTCGTCCTCGTCGTGCTGGCCGACCAGCTCGGCAAATCGGTCGGCGACATGTATCTCGGCGCCATCGGCCCCTCGATCCTGCAGGTGGCGATCTTCATGGGCTATATCCTGATCCTGTCGATCCTGAAGCCGGCCTCGGTGCCGCCGCTGCCGAAGGAGGTGCGCGGCGATTTCACCTGGGCGCTGCTCTTCAAGGTGCTGGCCGGCATGGTGCCGTCGATCGTGCTGATCTTCCTGGTGCTCGGCACCATCTTCATGGGTCTGGCAACCCCGACGGAAGCGGGCGCGCTCGGCGTCGTCGGCGCCATGGTGCTTGCCGCCATGCACCGCCGCCTGACATGGCCGCTGATCAACGAAGCGATGCGCTCGACCATGCACATCACCTCCATGGTGGTGATGATCCTGATCGGCTCCACCTGCTTCAGCCTGGTCTTTCAGGGCATGGACGGTTCACGCTGGATCGAGCACATGCTGTCGGGCATTCCGGGCGGACCGGTCGGCTTCCTGATCTTCGTCAACATCTTCATCTTCGTGCTGGCCTTCTTCCTCGATTTCTTCGAGATCGCCTTCATCGTCATCCCGATGCTGGCGCCGGTGGCTTCCGCGCTTGGGATCGACCTGATCTGGTTCGGCGTCTTGATCTGCGTCAACATGCAGACGAGCTTCATGCACCCGCCCTTCGGCTTCGCGCTGTTCTACCTCCGCTCGATCGCCGACCGAAGCGTCAAGACATCCGATATCTACATGGGAGCCCTGCCGTGGGTCGGCATGCAGTTGATCCTGGTCGCCATCGTGATCTTCTGGCCGCAATCGGTGACCTACTGGCTGAAGAAGGGGCCGGATGTCGACCTGAACACGATCAAGATCGAGGTCCCCGGCTTCGGCGGCCAGATGAGCCTGCCGCCGATGGGTGCGCCCGGCGGCTCACCGCCCGGCATGCCGGGGCTGACGCTGCCGCCGATGAACGGACTGCCGGGCCAGCCGCCGGCACCGTCAAAGCCCGCGCAGCCGGATCTGAGCCAGCCGCCGGTGATCAAGTAGGGATAAGTCCCCTCCCTAACCCTCCCCACAAGGGGGAG
>UCIT01000005.1 GCA_900472625.1 Hyphomicrobiales bacterium
CTGACGCAGCCCGCGAGAACGGACAATCCCATAAGAATTGCTAGGCTGCGCATGATATCTCCATAGGCAAACGACCGCCCGGCGGTTTTCGCTAACGAACTATTATCGCTTATGGTTAATTTTCGGTTGCGGTCGTGTTCGGGTTTCATGCCCTGTGCGCCGGCACCACGCGTTGCAGTCTGCACCGTCGTGGGGTGGAGGAGAATAAGAGTTCGCTAACTATCGCGCAGCAGCTATGCGCTAATAGCATTGAATTCTAATCGATAGGATGTTATCTAATTTCATGACAACGAGAATGAAGAAGACCTGGACCGAGTTTGCACCGTTGCTGATGATTTGCGGGCGCGGATGGCGCCGGGCTTTGAATGCCGTCTTGACGGATCACAAGCTTTCCGACGCCAGCGCCGCGCCGCTTATTGCGCTGCTGCGCCATGGCGACCGGATACCTCAGAATGTGTTGGCGGAGCGCGTCGGCGTGGAAGGGCCAACGCTTGTTCGGGTCCTCGATAGTCTGGAGAATGATGGCCTGATTTGCCGGATCGCGGATGACGCGGATCGTCGGATCAAGCTGGTGCAGCTTACCGGGGAGGGCACGGCGGTCGCCGAGCGCGCCGAAAGCTGTGCGGCAAAGTTGCGAGAGCAGATCCTTGGCGATCTCGATCCTGAACAGGTCGATGCCGCCCTGGAGGTTCTGCGCGCCGTCGCGGAAAGAACCGCGGCAATAACCGGAATGCAGGATAATGACGAGCAGCCCTAATACGATCAACCTCAGTGTCGGGCCCAGTGTCGGGGATGTCGTTTTCTCCATCAAGACATTCATCGCAGCGATGCTGGCGCTCCTGATTGCGCTTTGCTTCGATCTGACCAACCCCTATTGGGCGGTCGGCACGGTGTATATCGTCGCGCACCCGCTGTCGGGTGCCATCACGTCGAAGGCAGTCTACCGTTTGATCGGCACCGCCGTCGGTGGGGCGATGACGATCATCCTGGTGCCCAATCTCGTGGATTCGCCGGAACTGTTGACGCTGGCTATCGCCTTGTGGATGGCGTTCTGTCTCGGCGTCAGCCTGCTTGACCGCACGCCGCGCAGCTATTCCTTCATGTTGGCTGGCTATACTACGGCGCTGACCGGCTTCCCGATCGTCGCCAGCCCGGAAACGGCGTTCACCTATCCGGTGGCCCGTGTCGAGGAGATCGCGCTCGGCATCATCTGCGCCGCGGTGGTCAGCCGTATTGTTTTCCCACGTCACGCCGGCCCGGTTCTGGCGGCGCGCATCGACGCGTGGGTCGGTGACGTCGCGGCGCTTGCGATTGGGACACTAAACGGCAGCGGCACGAACAATGCGCTGCAGTCGGCGTCCCGCAAGCTCGCCGCAGACGCCGTCGATCTGCACAGCTTCACCACGCATGTCGCATATGACACGTCGGGCCTGCGCGACATGGTCGGCCGGACGCGTGTCCTGCAGCAGCGCATGGTGGCAATGCTGCCTGTCGTCTCCGGCCTTGCTGACCTGCTGCATGCATTCAGGGCGGCGACAGACAACAAGCTTACCCCTTCGGCCAACGAACTCGTCACGCGCGTCATCGATATCATCGGGACCAAAGCCGCCTATGGCGAGGCGGAGCGCCAGGAACTTCTGGCGCTGATGGAAAAGACCGAGCGCGAAGGCCAGGATCAGGAAGTCTGGAACGGTCTGCTGGCGCACAACTTTACATCCAGGCTGAGCGACATGCTGCAGATTTGGAGCGATTGTCTTGCGCTGCGCGAGGACATCGAGACCGGCGCTCGGCACGAGCTACGCTGGAAGCGTTTCGGCGCGCTGTTCGATCGCGCTCCGATCCATCGGGATTACGGCATGGCGATCCATTCCGGATTGTCCGTCATGCTGTCGACGTTCATCGCGACGGCACTCTGGATCTACACAGGGTGGCCGCAGGGCAGTGCTGCTGCGATGATGGCTGGCGTCCTCTGCTGCATCTTCGCGACGATGGATGACCCGGCGCCGATGATGATCAAGTTCCTCTACACCTCCATCATCGCTGTCATCGCGGCCCTGGTTTTCGAATTTGCCATGTTCCCGCTGATCCGTGGCTATATCTCGCTGGCAGCGTCCCTGGGTCTCATCCTTATTCCTGCAGGGTTGCTGATGACCAAGCCGTCGCTGATGATCTATGGCCTCGGTTTTTGCGTCAATTTCTGTAACATGATTGCGCTTCAGGACCGTCTCAGCCCCGACATGTCGTCGTTTCTGAATTCGAACCTTGCCATGATCGTCGGCCTCGTCGTGGCTTGCGGCACGACCGTGCTGGTGCGCTCCGTCGGCGCCGAGTGGACAGCCTATCGCGTCCTGCGTGCCGGCTGGGCCGATATCGTTGCGGTGGCACGCAAGTCGGATGCGCCTGATTTCGCGCGCATGCTGTACCGCATGGTGGACCGATTCGGGCTGGTGGCGCCGCGGCTGGCGCGCGTCCCGAAGGAATCGGCCGTCGCACAGAACGACATACTGAGCGATCTGCGCAATGGTCTGAACACGATGGAACTGCAACGCCACAGGCAACTTCTGACGCGTGACAGTCGCGTCCAGATCGACGAGGTGCTGTCGGGTATCGCCGACCTCTACCAGCAAAAGCAGAAGCGTCGCGGTGCCCAGCCGGGACCCGGCCTGCTTGGTGCGATCGACAGGTCGCTGACGGGACTTGTTCGCCTGAACAGCTCATCGGCGGTCGAGGGCGCGCGCCGGGCGATCACCTCGCTTCGCTACAATCTCTATCCCGACGCGGCCTTCGTCATGCCTGACATTGCCGTCCTGCCCGTCGGCCAACTCGCAAAGGAGAACGCGGCATGAGACCGGAAATCGATCTTTACGGCGTCTTCGTTCCCACACTGGCGGCAATCGCGGTTGCGGCCTTCATTCTCAACTCCATCCTCAGGCGGATGCTGGCCTTCGTCGGCTTCTATCGTCTCGTGTGGCATCGGCCACTGTTCGATACGGCGATGTATTTCTGCCTGCTCGGCGCGCTGGCGCTGTCTCTCAACAAGGTGTCACTATGAAATCGCTTCTCGCTTACTCCGGCCGCTTCCTGCTGACGGGCGTCGTCGTCGCTCTCGCCGGCGTGCTGGGCTGGCATCTTTGGGGTTACTACATGGACGACCCATGGACGCGCGACGGAAAAGTCCGCGCCGACGTCGTGCATCTCGCATCCGACGTGTCGGGTATCGTCAGCGAAGTCGATGCCACGGACAACCAGGCCGTCAAGAAGGGCGACGTGATCTTCCGGATCGACCAGGCACGGTTCGAGCTGGCCCTGCGTCAGGCCAATGCCCAGATCGAGAGCAGCCAGGCGGCGCTCGACATGGCCAGGAGCGATCTCGATCTCTATCGCAAACTCGGTGAAAGCTCGGTGACGCGCCAGAAGATTCAGCAGGCCGAAACCACGGTGCAGCAGGACGAGGCCACCTACAATCAGGCGGTCATTGCTCGCGACACCGCGCAACTCAATCTCGACCGCTCGGTGGTCCGTGCGCCCGTCAACGGCGTGCTGACCAACTTCTCGATGCGTCCCGGCAACTACGTGACGGCGGGGAGTGCGGTGACGGCGCTGCTCGACACCGATTCCTACTATATCTCCGGCTACTTCGAGGAGAACAAGCTCGATCGCATCAAGGTCGGCGACGAGGCGCTGGTCTATCTGATGGGCAGCCAGACGCCGCTGAAGGGCCGGGTGACCGGTGTCGCCGGCGGGATCGAGGATCGTGAACGCAGCGATACGACGGCGCAGCTCGCCAACGTCACGCCGACGTTCACTTGGGTGCGGTTGGCGCAGCGGGTGCCGGTGCGAGTCACACTTGACGACCTGCCGGACGGCACTGCGCTGGTCGCCGGCCGTACCGCCAGCGTCACCATCGTCGAGTAATCGGTAGCGCCGCAATCAAAAACTCAAGCTCCCGGCGCAAGCGTCCCTTCGGACGCCGTGAGCAAAGGCATGCCAGGACGACTTCCCGTCCGGACAGCCGACAATGGACGCCGGGATCAGGAGATACGCGTGGAAGACCGCCGGGTGATGGATATTACCGCTTGGCTCATGCAAAGCGGACTGAAAGGCATGTCGGAGACCGATCTGCTGGATGGTTTTTGCGAAGCGTGCGTGGCCAATGGTTTGCCGATCGACCGGGCCGCCATCGTCATCGATACGCTTCATCCCCTCTATGAAGGGCGTGCCTTTCGCTGGGACGCCCGGCAGGCCGTCGAGCGCGTGTCGCCCTACGGCATTGCCGCGCCCGGGCATTTTGCCGATAACTGGCTGCGCTCGGCCTTCCATCATCTTGAGGTCCATGACGCCAGCGAGGTCCGCCGGTGTTTTTTGCGGGGGGACCCAACCGATTTCTATCTGCTCGACGAGCTGAAGAGCATCGGCTTCACCGATTTCGTGGCGATGGCGCACCGGTTCGGGAAGGAGGGGGCGATCGGCGACATCGACTGTTTCTTCTCGCATTTCGCGACGCGCGCCGAAGACGGGTTTTCCGAGCGCGATCTTTCGACGCTCCGCGAACTGCTGCCCTGCCTGGCGCTTGCCGTCAAATGCGTGACGGTCAGCGGTGTCGCCGGAACCATCGCCAAGGTCTATCTCGGCGAAGACGCCGCCAACCAGGTGCTGCACGGCAAGATCAATCGCGGCCACAGCGACCGCATCTCGGCGGCGCTGTGGTTTTCCGATCTCGCCAATTTCACGCATATCTCCGACACGGTCGATCCGGAAGAGATCATACCGATGCTCAACGACTACGCGGATGCGGTGATCTCCTCGGTCCAGGAGGCCGGCGGCGAGGTGTTGAAGCTGATGGGCGACGGGACGCTTGCGATCTTCAAGGGCGATAAGCCAAGCGATGCCTGCGTGGCGGCATTGAGGGCGCGCACGCTTCTCGACAAGCGTCTCTCCGATCTCACTGCCCAGCGGCGCGTCGAGGGTCGGCCGGTGACCGATGTCTATCTCGGCCTGCACATGGGTGACGTGTTCTATGGCAACATCGGCAGCAAGGACCGGCTGGATTTCACGGTGATTGGGCCTGCCGTGAACGAAGTGAGCCGGATCGTGTCGCTGTGTCGATCATTGCAGCGCAAGGTGTTGATGTCTGCAAGCTTCGCAGCCATCGTTCCATCGACGCAGATCGACCTGCTGTCGATCGGCCAACATGCGCTGCGCGGTGTTAACCGCGCCCAGGAACTGTTCACGCTCTTGCCCGGCCTGTGACGCCGTCGGTCGCGTGGCCAATCCGCGTAGCCGTGCTGCGATATTATCCGGCCGGCCGGCTGGATGGCCGGTGGATATGATTATTGTGAATTAGTTTTTTCGAAATGACGAAACTAGGTGGATATCTTGGGTCGCTTCGTTCGATAATGCGTGGATATGATGGCGAAATGGCAATGCCGTTGCCGCAGCCTATGCCTGTCTACCGATTTCTCTCATTGTGATCACAAGGACATTCTATGGATCTCTCAAACTGGAAAGGCGTGGATCGTCCGGACCGCGTCACGCTCGACGGGCGATATGCCAGGCTCGAGCCGCTCGACGCCGGCCGTCATGGGCGCGACTTGTTGGCTTCTGCGCAGCAGCCGGGAGCGGATGACCGCTTTCGCTACCTGTTCGAAGAGGCGCCGGCCGATCTCGCGGCAATCACGCCGTGGCTCGAAAAGGCAGAGGCGTCCGCCGATCCCATGTTTTTCGCGGTGATCGACAAGAGCAGCGGGCGCGCAGAGGGGCGGCAGGCGTTGATGCGCATCGATGCCGCCAACGGCGTTATCGAGATCGGCAGTATCCTCTGGGGGCCGGCTATCGCACGCTCGCGTATCACCACTGAAGCACTTTATCTTTTTGCCAGCCATGCCTTCGATACGCTCGGCTACCGCCGCTTCGAATGGAAGTGCAACAATCTCAACGAACCCTCGAAGCGCGCCGCGGAGCGTTTCGGCTTCACCTTCGAAGGCATCTTTCGCCAGCATATGGTGGCCAAGGGAAAGAACCGCGATACCGCCTGGTTCGCGATGATCGACGCCGATTGGCCGCGATTGAAGGCGGGCTATCAGGCCTGGCTTGATCCGGAAAACTTCGACGAAAAAGGGCAGCAGAAGAGCAAGCTGCAGTTTGGTTGAGAACAGCCGGAACGAGTGCTGCGGGGTAGGCCTGGCACTGCCTGAAGAGGTTTTCGTGAACTGGTTTAACTCGCTGCCGATCTGATTCCGGCCGCGCGATTAGTCGCTTGATATTTATCGGCAATTTTCCGGCGGTATCAGCTTACAATCATCCGAAAGCAAAACGCAGCGGCCGATTTTGTTCGGCCGCTGCGTCTCTTAATCAGGCGGCGATGCGTCGCGCGGCCTTGTCGGCGGACTTTCGATCGTCGCCGTACTGGGCGATGATCTGCTTGGCGTCCTCGACCGAAATGCGATGCTTCTTGGCAAGCGTCGTCGCATCATAGGGTCCTTCGGACGCGGACGTTCCTTTGGCTTGAGCCATCTTGATCTCCAATTTGTGTGTGGTTGCGCGGTGGCAAAAATGGATCCGTCACAGGATCCGCCCCGCGGTCATAAGACATATGGGGATTGGAGCGGTCTCGTTCTAGAGAGGAGGCTTTAACAGATCGCCTGCCAAGACGCGACCCCAACCAAGGATGCGGCCGAAATTGATCGTCCAGTCATGGAACCCATCGACTCCCAAAAGGGTTTTGCTGGGAAAGGAGACCTTCATGAAAAAGAAATCGCCCATCGTCGAAGTCACCGTCGCCTCAGAGGACGGTCGCGTGCCTGTCGGCATCATGAACGCGGATCAAGCGCTGGAGCTATCCCGGGATGTCGACGTCGAGGTTTCGCATCCAGATCATGCGGCCGGGGAGACCGATGTATTCATCGGGACGGAAGAGTTGCGTGACCATCCATCCGTTTTGATGTCCACAGGAAGCAGCGAAGCCAAGCTACGTGAAAAGCCACGCGGCCTTGATACAGTCGCATCGTTGCAGGAGCATCTTGCTGCGCTGGAGGAAGATGCCCCTGCGGAGGACGATATGACCGCGCAATCCCGTGATGGGGCGCTTGAAGCCGAGCGCGCGCTGAGGCGCCTACAGGAGGAAGTCGAGCACCTGAAGGCGCGGCTGCAGGTCATCCGGGAGCAGGCAGGGACTGTCGTATCGGCCAATATGAAGTGGGCCGATGCCAGCGCACATGCGCAGCTCGGTGATTATCCCTGGGCGAAGCTCGCCGGGGCGATGGCCTTCACTTTCGTCGCATCGCGCCTGCTAAGGCGTCTTCCGCTGGGTGCGGTGGCCAGTGCTGCCCTGCCGCTTGCGGCATCCGAGATGCGGCGGCGATATGATCGCTGACACCGTGTCCGCCTAAGTGCGGAGCAAGGGGATGTGTGGCGCTGCGGTTTCCGGCAGATCGCCGGTCAGCCGCGGATCGTCGATGACCTCGACGAGGAACGCATACGGATGGAAACCGGCTTTCTGGTAGAAGAAGATTGCCGATGGATGGTCGAAGTGGCAGGTGTGCAGCCAGAAACGCTCGAGCGGCCGCGCCCATGCGCGATCGACGGCCTGGGTGATCAGCAGCCTTCCGGCTCCCTGGCCGATGGCATCGGCCACCAGCCCGCAAAATACCAGTTCGCATTCGCCTGGCTGACGGAAATCCAGCTCCAGCAGGCCGATCTTTCGGCCGTTCGCCTGGATCACGTAGATCTCGACGTCGGGATGATGGATGATCGCCGCGAGCTTCTCATCCGGCATGATCAGCCGCGACACCCACAGCCAGTTTTCGCCGACGGCCCCAAAAAGCGCGCGATACGCCTCCAGATCAGGGGAAGACCAGCGCTCAAAGCTGAGCTCTCCTGCAGCGGGGATCGATAGCTGAGGCCGTTCGCGCATTTCCAGGCAGGTCACGACATTGGCAATCTTGCCTTGTGGCAGCGGCGAATAGCCCATGGGCAGGGGCGGGTTGTTGTCCATGTCAGCGGCTCCTCCGGTTGCTCAGGCGGCATAATCGACTGCGTTGTCGTCGTAAAGAGACTGCTGCGCGTTTCACCGTCGGTATCGGTGGTGTTCGCCGGCACGCCGAGACACTATTTTGCAGGGACTGGCTTCCCTTTTTCGGCCTTTCGGCCTTACACTCATTCATCACCCGCTGGATGAACGCTTATGCCGTGCTGTCGAACAGTATCGTTTGCATCATTCGCTGCCGTCGCCGCGATCGCGGGGCACGTCCAGCCGGTATTTGCCCAGCAGAACGCGACCCCAAGGCGCCCACCACCACTACTTATCGTGCGCGACGTCATCAAGCCCAATCCGCATGACGGAGCGTTGGCCGCCCCTGTTATGTCCGATACCTGGTGGATCCGCATGGCTGACGGCCGGGAGCGGGGCTTTCAACCGGCCAGACAAACCGGTCCCGCCGGCGGTCGCGACATCGGCGCGCCGGCAAGGATGGACTAGCGCAGTCTCTATTGGGTGAGGAGTACGCTGCGTTCGGACGCCTTCTCGCCAATCGCCTGAAACGCCGCCACCAGTTCGTCCATGTCGTCGGCCTCGAAATAGTTGGCCGTGGTGCCGGCGCAGGATTTCAGCAGTGCCTGGCCATTCGTAGGCGCCATGAACGCGACGGTGTAAATGGTGATGCCGTCGGCACGCGCGCTGGTGCACGTTGCCAGCGTCTTGGTATCCAGCGACTTGTTCCACGTGCTGCTGTTGCCGGTGTTCTCGCCATCGGTCATCAGGACGATGAACCTCGAAAACTTGCTGTTGTTTTTTTGCAACTGGGCAGTCGTTTCGCTGGATGCCATCAGGGCCGTGTACGCCGATTGCATCGGCGTGGTCATGTCGGTGCCGCCGGTGGGATAATCGGGGAGTGCCGTGACGTAAGTGCGCGATGCCGTTGTTCCCCAGGCGAGCGCTTGCGGGGTTTGCGCCGCGTCGTTGAAGGAAATCGCGCCGGTTCTGATCAGCGTGTTGGTGGTGTCGGCGGCCTCGGCCTTGTCGAGCGTGTCGAACAGGCTGCCGGCAGCAGATTTCAGGGCGGCGATCTTGTTGACATAACAGGGCTTGGTGGTCTTCAGATCGGGATAGCTCGACCAGTTGTCGGCGGTGTAGTTCTGGCACTTGGTCGTGGTCGATTTCACCGTGTCGGTGATCCATGACATGGAGCCTGACCGGTCGAGCACCAGAAACATCGACATCGCGTTCTTGCTTTCGCTCTGGCTCGATGTCTGGCTTTTCGTTGCAACGGTGACGCTGTTCTTGCCGAGAAATGGTGCGAGACCACTTAGCGAATAGGCGTACTGGGCATTGACCGTCACGGTGTAGGTCTTCGTGCCGCCATCGGTGGTGGTGGCCACGGCGGCGGTTGTGTTGGCCTTCAGCGCGGCAAGCTTCGTTGCCGAGAGATAGTTGGCCATCTGGCCGGTCACGTAATCCACCGCCAGGCTCTGCGCGGCGGCTGTCGTCGAGGGGGAAGTCGCGACCATGGCGGCCGCTGCGGCAAGTGCCGCACTGTCGGTTGCGCCCTGCAACTGACCGCGTTCCATCGCAGCACCGCTATAGTCGATGGCCAGAGAACCGGCCGCGAAAAGCACCGGCGCCATCAAGGCACTGATCATGGCAAAGTTGCCCGATCTGTCGGAGGTCAGCCGTTTCATCCGGCCGAGAAAAAGTGAAGACATCATGTTCACCCGCGTTTCAAGTCGGGGCAACATTGACCGCAATCGTGAACGAAACCTTATAGAACGGGCATTGCGAGAGCGTTGGCTAAGCTCAATTCCGTGTCTTCCTTAATAAAGAACCAATTGGTACCTTATTTCTCCACATGCGTGTATTTCCTCGATATTGCTCGCCATTGCCGATGGCCGTCCGTTGAGGAAAATGCAGCAGCGGCCTCTTGATGAAACCTTGCGGTTCCATGCTATTGTGGCGTGTATCGACGCTCGGAGGCTGCCACCGGCAGTGCCGGTTTCCGGGCGGGCTGCACCCCTGAACCGGAGGTCGAAATGTCATCTGGCGTGGACGAAGTCGCGTCCGAAAATCCCACCCATCCCGAGGAGATGAAGTCGGTTTTCGACCTGCGCGTGGGAAAGCACATAACCCTGCAGGGCAGCGCCAGAATAACGCCGGCGGGGGTGATCAGCACCGGTATCGCTGTCACCGCCGTGGCGCTGGCGTTCGGTTATCTCGCTTCTTCGGTGAAGCGACGGCGGTATTAAGCCGGTGCCGCTCTCGCAACGCGTCAGCGGCTGGCCGTCGGACCTGACGGGCTCTACTGTGGATCGCCACCTCCACCGATACCGAGACCGATATCCTTCTTCGGGTATTTGACGAAAGTCGCAGCGTGAAGGCCCTGCAATTGCAGAATCGGGCCGTAGAGCCATTCATAGTCGCCGTTGCTGCGGGTGATGCGTTCCTTCGGATCGCGGTAGATGTCGAAAATCCAGGGCGCGACGCCGACCGGGACGAAAGTCGACATGCTGATATTGGCGAATGGCTGGTCGTACTGGATGACTTTGAAATAGCCCTTGAAATTCTCCCACCGCAGTGCCGAGAAATCTGCTTGGTTGTAGGAGAACACTGCCTGGCGGGCCGTCTCTCCGTCGTCGGCAAGCAGGAATCCGGTCTGGTCGATACCGTCAATGTAACGTTCTTTCGGAATCTTGTCCGCGATCCCTGCAAGTTCGAGTGAGGTGTTGAACAGGTCCATCAGGTCGAACAGGCCGTCGCTGACCCGTCCGGCCTTGATCATTCCGGGCCAGTAAGCAATCCCCGGGACACGAACGCCGCCTTCCCACGTCGTTCCCTTTCCGGAACGGAAGGGCGTGAAGCCCGAGTCCGGATATGAATCTTCCTCGGGACCGTTGTCGGATGTGAAGAAAACGAAGGTGTTGTCTGCCTGTCCGGTCTCCTCGAGTGTTTTCGTCAGGCGCCCGACGATGTCATCGACCTCGACCACAGCATCCCGGTAAGGCAGTTTGGCGGGACTTTTTCCCTCGTAGCCGTCCCCCGCGTAGTTGTCGAAATGCACCTTGGCGAAGGCGTGGATCAGATAGAATGGCTTGTTTTCCTTGGCCGCGCGCGTGATGAAATCCACCGACCAGTTTGCGAAGTCCTGATCGACATTGCCCATCTGCTTCGGGGTGTCGAGCGGATAGACGATCTTGAGATCGCCGCCCTTCTTGCCTTCAACGATGCCATTATATTCGCTGAGCCCCTTGAATGTCTTAAGCCGTTCGGGATCGAGGACCAGCTGCGAATACTTTCGCCCGTCCATATATTGCGTGTATTCGCTGACAACCGAGAGGAAGCCGTGGAATTCGTCGTAGCCGACGTCCTGCGGCTGCATACCCTTCGCTTCGCCGATATGCCACTTGCCCGAAAGACCCGTGACATAGCCGCTGTCGCTCAGCAACCTGGCCGCAGAAACCTCGTCGGCCCAGGGGTTCTTGGTGGGGTGGTCGCTGGCCAAAAGCGGCCTGGTCAGCCCGCTTCGCGCGGGGATCCGGCCTGTCATCATCGCGGCGCGTGACGGGGTGCAGACGGGTGTCGCGTAAGCTGAGGTCAGCTTCAGTCCTTCCGCGGCCAGATGATCGATATTGGGTGTCGGCGCGCCCAGCATCGCTCCGCCGCCGAAGGCTCCGGGATCACCATAACCGAGGTCATCGACGAGCAGGATCAGGATGTTTGGTTTGCGGCCGGTCTTCGCCTGGAAGTCTCGCAGCTTTTGCAGCGCTGCCTGCTGCTGAGCCCCGTGTGAAATTGCAGGTTCCAGGTACTCCGCCGTGCGAACCGTGCGGTCCCAACCCTTCCCCGTTTCCTGCGCGTGTGATGTGGTTGCGGCCAGTAGCGTCATGGACGCCGCGAGCGAATAAGAAAGAATATGCTTGCAGACTTTCATGACGCGTACTCCTCAATCGTTGTCAAGGTCGCCGATGAGATAGCTGGTGTTTCGGGCGGTTCGAAACTGCACGCCGCCGCTCGAGGCGGCGTGCAGTCGCTACTGCTGGCCCTTCGCAATCGCTTCTTTGATCGTCGCCTGAACATCGAACGTTCCACCCCCCTGTGCAGGCGGATAGTCGATCAGGCTCTTCAAATGCGCTCCTAGCATTTCGTTGATGGGCGCAAACTCCCACGAGACCTTCTGCAGCAAGTGACCATAGGAATCGATGGAATCGTAGCTCTCGAACGGATCCATCCGGATGTTGAATACCAGCGGAAAGGCACGCGGCTTTGGTGCGTCATAGTAGTTTTCGTTGGTGGCAAAATGCCATTTCCACGGGCCGTAACGTACCGCCTGGACATTGGATTCCCTGTAAAAAATATAGTGATCCCGAACGGAATCCTCGGCGTTGCCGCGCCAATAATCGAGATTGTTCAGACCGTCGAGATACCACTTGTATTTTTCCTTTAGCTCGTCGGCGAGGTTTGTTGCGCCTGCTGCTGCGGCAAGTGTCGCATGCAGGTCCTCATGGCTCTGGATGCCATTCTTGATCTGGCCGGATGGAATCTGGCCGGGCCAGCGTGCCATGCAGATGACCCTTACGCCGCCTTCGTAGGTCGTCATTTTCTCGCCGCGGAACGGCGTGGTGCCGCCATAGGGCCAAGAGGAGTGCTCTGGTCCGTTGTCTGTCGAATAGACGACGATCGTATCTTCCTCCAGACCATTTTGCTTGAGCCAGTCCAGGACAAGCCCGATGTCCCTGTCGTGCTGGATCATGCCACTGCCGTGAATGTCGGATTCCGTCGTGTACTTTTCAGCGAGATAGCGATCGGCTTCCGACAGGTGGGTGTAAAGGTGCATGCGGCTGGTGTTAAGCCAGACAAAGAACGGCTCATTGCCATCTTTCGAGCGCTTCATGAAATCAAACGCTCGCGGAATGACTTCGGCGGCGTCGAAGTTTTCCATGCGCTTGCGGGTGAGAGGGCCGGTATCCTTGATCGTCTGCTTGCCGACCTTGCCGAAGCGCGGATCAACGGTGGTGTCATCGATATCGGTCGCCTTGCAGTCAAGCACGCCGCGCGTTCCGAACTTCCTCTCGAATTGTTCCTTGCCGTACTTGTCTGCCCAAGCCTGATAGTCGCGTTGTTCGCCTTCTTCCTGTGTGTTCAAGTGGTAGAGGTTGCCGAAGAACTCGTCGAAACCGTGCACCGTCGGAAGATGCTCGTTGTTATCGCCTAGATGGTTCTTGCCGAACTGGCCAGTGCGATAGCCTTGTGCCTTCAGCGTATCGGCGAGCGTTGGCGTCCCGCTCTTCAAGCCGAGCTTGTCGCCAGGCAGACCGACCGTCACCATGCCACATCGTATGGGGTACGAGCCGGTGATGAACGCGGCACGGCCGGCGGTACAACTCGGCTGGGCGTAATGGTCGGTAAACCTGACGCCTTCGGTGCCGATGCGGTCGATGTTTGGCGTGTGATAACCCATCGTCCCCATGCCGTAGGCGCTGACATTCTGCCAGCCGATGTCGTCGCCAAAGATTACCAGAATGTTGGGCTTTTTCCCCGTCGAGGCTTTGGTCGTCTGGGCAAGCGCCCCAGGCGTGCTGATCGCGTTGGTCACTGCCATCGCGCCTGCAGCCAGCGTTGTTGATCCAATGAGCAGTCTGCGCCGTGTTAAGCCTCCATGCTTTCTGGATCCAAATCCGGTCTCTTTGTCCTTCGTCATTGCCATGCCTCCAATTGACGATCGTTTCATCCTGTCGAGATGCATATTGGACAGCGGCCAGCACCGTTTCCGAAGAACGGCGATGATCGAGGTGGACAGGGCTAGCGCAGCGTATGATGCTCTTCTCTTCGGGCTCCGCAATTGGCCCTTGGTCCAACTATCTTTCGGTCAGGTGGAAACCGAAAATACGGTTCGACCGATCTCCGTGCCGGGCGCCCCGGTACCGCCGATCACGAAAGCGTTCGACCGAGAGGAGTTTCCGACATGTCGCGAGTTCAGGAACTCCGCCTCGCAACAGCCGTCGTGCTGTTGCTGACTCTCCATTGCCTGCCGATGGGCGTGCTGGCGCCCGGCTTGGCCCGCGCGCAGGAGACAACTTCGGCGGAGCCGCAGCCGGCCACTGATGATGCGCCCGAACCGCTGACAGATGACGAGCTCGAGGTTCTGGTCGCGCGCATCGCGCTTTATCCCGATGATCTCGTCGCCGTGGTGACGTCCGCGTCGCTCTACCCGCTGCAGATTGTCGAGGCGCAGCGCTATCTCGACGATCGTAAAAAAGACGCGAAGCTGAAGCCGAAGGACAGCTGGGATGGCAGCGTTGTGTCGCTGCTGAACTATCCCGATATCGTCAAGATGATGAGCGACGACCTCGACTGGACGCAATCCCTGGGTGAGGCCCTGGCGAACCAGCAGAAGGACGTATTGATCGCCATCCAGCAGCTGCGCGACAAGGCGGTGGCCGATGGCATCATCAAGACCGACGACAAGATCAAGGTCGTTCAGCAGAATGACAATGTCATCATCCAGCCGGCAAGCCCCGACAAGATCTACGTTCCCCAATATGCGCCGGAGATGCTCTACGAGCCGGATTACGCGCCGCAGCCGATCGGCTACTACCCCGACGACTACCCGAACTATACGTTCCCGACCGCACCGTTCTTTGCTGCCGCGGTGACCGGCGCCATCTGGGCCGCCGCCGTCGATTGGGATGATTGGGGTGTCTGGGGCGGGCGTTGGCGCGGGGACGTCGATATCGACTGCGACCACTGCTTCAACAACATAAACGGCAGGATCAACGTCAACGATGTGGACTGGAAGAACGTCGACCGCAGCAAGATCAAGTTCAATCGCGACCAGTTCAGCAAGATCGACCGCACGTCGATCAAGAACAGCATCAAGGCGAACGGTGGCAACAGCATCAAGGCCAAGGCGGCGGCGATCGGGAACAACCGGAATGCGGCGATCCGCAACAAGGCCGGCAATATCAGCGTCAAGGATGTTCGCAACAGCAAGATCGATGCCGACCGGCTGAATCGCGACAGGGCCAATCGTGACATTGGCTCGAAGATTGGCAACGGGCCGGGGCAGGGCCTTGCGAGCCGCACACCCGCCGCGCGGCCGAACAAGCCCGCCGGCAACCTCGCTTCCAAGGCAAACTTCGATCGTCCTGCGGGCCGGCCCAAGCCCGCGGCGCGCGTGGATAAAAGGCCGAAAATGCCGTCAGCGCTTGGCAATGTCGACAATGGTCGGCGTGCACAGCTGCAGTCCAACCGCGGCCGCCAGGCCATGGGAGGCGGCAGCCTTGGCGGGCGTAATTTCGCCGCAGCCAACCGCGGGGGTGGTCATGCGATCGGCGGCGGCAATCGTGGAGGTGGTGGCCATGCACTCGGTGGGCGTGGCGGCGGCGGTCATCGGTCCGTTCCGCATCGCGGTGGCGGACGTCATCGGTAGTCCTCGAGCAAGGGAAGAAAGTCATGACCCTGTCAGTCAGAACCATGATCCTGAGTTCGGTGTTCACCGCTGCTCTGATCGTCTCCAGCGCATCGTCAGTCGCCGTCAATGCCGCCGCTCCTTCCGAAGGAACCGTCATCGCAGGCTTTGCTTCGCCGGCCGATCCGCCGGTTTTCGATACGCCCGAACAAGCCATCGAGGCATTCAAGGCAGCGCTGGCTGCCGATGATTTTGATAAATTCGTGACTTTGCTTGGTCTCGATGCCGCCAAGGTCAGACCGGCCGAAGGGGTGATGGATACCTACGCCGACATCCGCGATGGCGCGAAGAAGCAGGTGACCGTTCGAGACGTCGAAGGTAGTAAGATCCTGGACATTGGCGACAAGCTCTGGCCGTTGCCGTTTCCTCTGGTAAAGGGCGAGGACGGAAAATGGGCCTTCGACACCTATGCGGGCTTCGAGGAGATCATCAATCGCCGTGTCGGCGAGAACGAGTTGCAGGCGATCGCGACGATGCGGGCCTACGTCGATGCGCAAAAAGAATACGAGGCCGAGGACCACGATGGCGATGGCGTGCTCGAATATGCGCAGCGGCTGATCAGCAGTGACGGAAAGACCGATGGCCTCTACTGGCCGCCGGAATTGGGGGCTGGCGACAGCCCAGCGGGTGCTGCGTTCGAAAACGACGCAGCGCTGAGGAAGGCCAAGGCGGGTGCCGGATATTTCGGCTACCACTACCGCATTCTGTCGGGGCAGGGACCGAACATCGCCGGCGGGAAGTTCGACTATGTCATCAACGGCAACATGATCGCTGGCTTCGGACTGATCGCATGGCCGATCCGGTATGGCGAGACTGGTGTCCATACGTTTCTGGTGAACGCCAACGGCACCGTCTACCAGGCCGATCTCGGCAAGAATACCGACAGCATCGCCGCCGGGATCAAGACCTTCAATCCCGGCGACAACTGGGACATGACCGAGGACTGAAGCAGGAGGGCTGCGGGGAGACTGGCATGAACAATATGCATGCGGGCGCTCCGAAGGCGACGCGCGAGTTTCTCGTCGCGCACGGCGGTCCGTTCTACGAACTGCAGCGGCGGCTCAGGCTGTTGCACGACCATGCTTTAATGGCGGGGCGGCGGGCGATCGTTTTCATCTGCCTCGCGTGGTTCATCCCGCTCCTGCTGGGGTTACCTGGCAGCCTGTCGTGGGACAGTTCAAGGGGGCTGACCTACATTGCCGACATCAGCGTCTGGGCACGGTTCGTCATTGCCATTGGATTGCTTGTTCTTGCCGAGCAACGGCTCGAAAAGAGCCTGCAGGAAAAACTTCGCCAGCTGGCTTCGGCACCGATCGTCGCGCCCTCGTCGCTGACCGAGGCCGCAAGAGCGGTCAACCACGCGCTGGTGCGACGCAACTCGCGGATCGCCGAAGGTATCTGCCTGCTGGTCGCGATTGTCGCGGCCGGTATCGTGCTCCGGCATCTTTATCGCGTCGATGTATCGTCCTGGGCAGTCATCTCGTCGCCCGAGGGCAATTTGGTGACGCTTGCCGGGTGGTGGTCGGTCGTCGTCAGCGTGCCGTTGTTCTGGTTCCTGACCACGCGCGGGCTATGGCGGCACCTCGTTTGGTCGCTTCTGCTGCGACGGCTAGCGCGGCTGGAGCTGCGGCTGGTATCGACGCACCCGGACGGCAAGGGTGGCATCGCTTTCCTGGCCGACTATCCGAACGGTTACGTGACGTCGGTGTTCGGCGTCAGCTGCGCAGTTGCCGCAACCGTCGCACAGAACCTCTCCCACGAGACGGCGACGCTCACCAATATCACGATCCTGATGGCCGGGTGGTTGATCCTCGTCCTTGCGCTGTTCGTCTTTCCGCTGTCGGCGTTCACGCGCCCGCTCGCCGACTTGAAGAAGGCGTCTTTGGCCCGGCTCGGTGCCCAGGCAACGCAATATCATCGCCTGGCCGAGAGAAAGCTGACCGGCGGCAATGCGGTGTCCGAGGCGACGCCTAACGCTGAGACGGTCGAAGACGTCGCCGATCCGACCAAGTCGTACGAATTGACGCGAAAGTTGTCGGTCACGCTGTTGAGCCACACGGCGCTGCTTCCGGTTTCTGCCGCGGCGCTGGCGCCATTCGCGATCGTTGCGTCGACCAAGGTCCCGTTCAAAGAAGTACTGTCGCTCGTCAAGAAGCTGCTTCTGATTTAGCCAACCCCAACCGAAAGTCGAACCGATGCGCTATTTCGTTCAGATGCTGCTGGTGATCCTGGGCTTGTTGGTGCTGGAAACGCGTCCTGGTGTAGCGGCGGAAAGCATTGCCCTGACACCGCATGTGCTTGTGAAGCCGCATACCGGCGATCTCGACACGATGAAAAAGCTTCGATTGATCCGCATTCTCGTGCCCTACAGCAAGACGATCTACTTTCTCGACAAGGGACGGCAGTTCGGAACGGCGGTCGAGTTCGGTACTGCGCTCGAAGCGGAATTGAACAAGGGCAAGAAGAAGGAGATCGAGCACATGCGCATCGCCTTCATACCGACGTCGCGCGACCGCCTGATCCCCGCCCTCAACGAGGGGCAGGGCGACATCATCATGGCCAACCTGACCATCACGCCCGGGCGGCTCGCGGAGGTCGAATTCAGCGCGCCGATCTATGGGGGCGCCAACGAGATTCTCGTCACCGGACCGTCGGCACCAGTGATGACCAGTGTCGACGATCTGTCCGGAAAGGAGATTTCCGTGCGGCGGACGAGCAGCTATTACGAGCATCTCGTTGCGCTCAACATGCGCCTGAAAGCAGACGGAAAACCCGAGATCCAGATCAGGCCGGCCGACGAGAATCTTGAGGACGAGGACCTGCTTGAAATGGTCAATGCCGGTCTGCTGCCATGGACGATCGTCGATCAGTTCAAGGGCGAAATCTGGAGCAAGGTATTCGCCGATCTTACGCTGCATGACGACATCGCCATCTCGACGAAGGGCGAGATCGCCTGGGCGATGCGCAAGAACAGTCCGCAGCTGAAGGCGGTGCTCAACACGTTCGCCCGCGAACACGAGGTCGGCACGACGTTCGGCAACATGCTGCGCAACAAGTATTTCAAGAGCGACAAGATCCTGAGGCGCGCCTATTCGCCCGCGGATGTGGCCCGGTTCCAGACGCTCGTCGGCATCTTCCGGCAGCATGCGGGGGAGTATTCCTTCGACTACCTCATGCTGATGGCGCAGGGCTACCAGGAATCGCAGCTCGATCAGAAGCGACGCAGTCCGCGTGGTGCCGTCGGCGTCATGCAGCTTCTCCCCGCGACTGCGGCGGGCAAGGAGGTCGGCATCAAGGACATCGCCACGAGCGAAGATCGCAACGTTGAGGCTGGGGCGAAATACCTGCGATATCTTATCGACGTCTATATCGACGATCCCGGCATGGCGCCGCGTGATCAACAGCTGATGGCGTTTGCGGCCTATAATGCCGGGCCGGGAAATCTTCGCAAGTTCCGCAAAAAGGCCACGGAACTCGGGCTGGACCCGAATGTCTGGTTCGGCAATGTCGAGAATGGCGCAGCCGCGATCGTCGGGCGGGAAACGGTTCAATATGTCGGAAACATCTTCAAATACTACGTCGCCTACAGCCTGCTGCAGGAGCAGATGGCATCGCGAGACGCCACCCATTCAGACGTGAGCAAATGAGCCATGTCGAGGCGACTGTTCTTTCCGGCAATCGCGAGCCGTTAACGTCACGTCGTAGTGTCAAACAGCCTGCACCGAGCGGACGACGCCCTTGTTGTCGACGATGCAGTTGAAGCGTTTTCCGTTTGCGTTGAGCTCGACATTGAAGCTTTCCGCATCCAGTGCCCGCGATCCGACGGGAAGGATCTTGCTGCTATCCATCTTCGCTGCGCCCGCGACCGCGTTGGCGCACAGGAGCTGGAGGTCGGCAGGGGCGGTCTGCAGCGTGGTGCGCGACATCTCGGTCGGCTCAGGGGCGGACTGGCAAGCGGCCAGCATGCCGCTCGCCATCAGCATCGCGGCCATCGCACGGCAAAACGTATGACCTCCCGGCAGGACTGAAGAATTCCCATGCATGTTCGGCTCTCCGATCGGTTTCAAATGCCCTTGTAAAGGGCGGCCCCTTGCATCAGCACGATGACCTTCGCGCCAACCTTCACCTGCGAATAGAGATCGACGACATCATCATTGTTCAGCCGGATGCAACCGGACGAGACATCCAGTCCGATGGTCCACGGCTCGACTGTCCCGTGAATCCGGTAGATCGTGTCGTTGTCGCCTTCGTAGAGATACATGGCGCGCGGGCCGAGAGGATTGTCGGGGCCACCCGGCATGCCGGCCGCCCATTTGGCGGCATTGGCGTCTCGCGCTACCATCTCGGCCGGCGGCGTCCACGTCGGCCATTCGGCCATGCGTCCGACACGGACCTTGCCCGCCCAGCCGAAGCCGTCCCGACCGACGCCGATGCCGTAGCGGATCGCCTGTCCGCCGGGCTGGACGAGATAGAGGAAATGCTGGTTGCCGTCGATGATGATCGTTCCCGGCGCCTCGGCGGTGCGGAACGTCACCACCTGCCGTTTGAACGCCTCCGGAAGCTGCTTGTTGCGCGCGTAATACTGCCGCGCCTTGGTCTTGTCGTAGTCGATCCATTTTTTGGTCTTGGGATCGTAGATCTGCGTCTGCGCAAGGGCCTGCGCGACCGCGATGGCGCAGAACGCTACGCCGAGCGTGATCGAGGTGATCCTGCGGATGTCGAGGCCTGTCGTCATTTCCGCGCCCACCCATCCACACGCCCGCTATTCTTGTCCACCCATGCCTTGGCGAAGGTCACGGGATCCTGACGCTCGACCTCGAGCGCGTAGCTCATCTCGGTCACCTCGTCGGTGGTGAAGTCCACGTTCTCGAGAAACTTGGCGACGTCGGCGTGGCTGGTCATCAGCGCCGTTGCGTAGGCAATCGAGAAATGCGCCGTCGGCCAGGCGACCGGCGCGCTCGATTTGCTGATCCAATCGGGATCGGAGGCGGGAACGATCTTCCACTTGTCGTCAGCGTGCGCCGGTTCCGCAAGCCTGGTGATCTTGTGGAGATCGAAGACATAATGCGGCGCATAGCAGGCGAAGACCATGGGCTGATCGGTGGCCACAGCCGCATCGACCGCTGCCATCGCCACATCCTCCTCCGCTTCGACCAGCGAGAGGTTCGCTACATATCCGTAGCTGTTGGCTCTTACGCGCTCGATCCCCGTTGATAGCCACGTCGGTGCGCCGATCCAGAGTTCACCCTTGCCGTCACCATCGGTGTCGAGCACGGCGGTCTTCTCCTTGTCCTTCAGATCATCGACCGACTTGAAATCCTTTGCCGCCGCCGGTGTCGCGCAAAGGCCCTGCCAGGCATTGACGGCCCGGTGAGCGAGGATGACAGCCTTTTTCTGCACCACGTACTTGTCGATAACAGCGTCGAGATTGGGGCTCCAGACCTCGGGGTGGATGTCCACCGTGCCGCTGTCGAGGCCGACGAACGCATTCAGCGCGCCCAATTCCTTGATATCAGCGTCGAGCCCGAACTCTTTCGACAGGCCGATCTTGAGAATATTTGCCGTGGCTTTTCCCGACGGCCAGTTCGGCGCCGCAATCACCAGGTTTGCCGACCATGCCGACGAACCGTTCGCCAGCACCAGCGCGGACGACAACCACAATGCAACGTGAACTCGTTTCATGGCCTCGCCTCACTGAAACCCGGGTAACCGACAGTCGCCCGTCAGCAGCCTCCTTACAATGTTGGGCGCGTTGCCAATAGTTGGCCTTGGGTCCAATAGATTCGGTTCGTCATCCATGGCACACTGCGCGCGTGGCCACGCCGTTGCCGCAGGCGGGAGCGATGCCCGTCAGACGAAATGCCGCCATCCCACGGCGGCAACGTTGTGATCGTCACATTCAAAATCCGCAATATTTACACGTTGATTTACCGTTGCGTACTTGCCGGGACGCGTCCGGGTGCAATCCTGAGAGAAGGGGCGCTTTCACGCGTGGGTAATACTGAGAGACAATCTCGAATGGCGATTGGAGCACGAAGCCAGCGGTGGGGCTTATTGCCGGTGCTGCTGTTGGTGGCGATCCTCGCCCTGCCGTCTGTATGGGAGGATGGCTGATGAACAGCGAGGCAATAGCGACGGTTTACCTGATCGATGGCGATCAGGCTATCTCGAAGGCTCTCAAGCGCCTGCTTTCGACGTTCGGGCATCAGGTCAAGGCGCATGCAAGCGCGGAAGCTTTTCTTCGAGACCATGATCCCAAGGTGCCGGGATGCGCGGTGGTCGAAATCGGCCTGCCAGGCATGGATGGGCTGGCGATGCAGGAGCGTATGGTGGCCGCCAGCATCGAGCGGCCGATCATCTTCCTGACAGGTCAAGGCGACATCCCGACAAGCGTCCGGGCAATGAAGGCGGGGGCCGTCGATTTTCTCACCAAGCCGCTGAACGCACGATGCCTGCTCGCCGCCATCTCGACTGCTCTTGAGCGCGACGCCAGAACCCGGCGCTTGGCCGACGAGCGACAGAAGGTCGAACAGCGCATGGCCTCACTCACGGCCCGCGAGCGCGAGGTTCTCACCTGCGTTGTCGCAGGCCGCCTGAACAAGCAGATCGCCGCCGAACTCGGCACCGTCGAAAAGACCGTGAAGGTGCACCGAGGCCGGATGATGGAGAAGATGGGCGTACGGACAGTGGCGGATCTCGTGCGCCTTTCGGCTGCGGCTCCTCCCTAACGGGGTGCAGAGCGTCGATCGTGGACAATGGGCCTAAGGCCAACTCTGACATCAGATTCTCATGTCGTCGTTTTTCGATCGGATCGAATTCGCGATCGGTGAAGCCTTCCCGTGCGCTCGCCCAGATGCCGCCTGTCCGCAGCATACGATCCGGACGACGTTCCAGCCCAGTGGGTCCCAACTCGGCCGTGCCCTTTACGATCAATTTTACAGGTTAACTCTACCCGGATGATTTCTGCAGCCCGTAGTAGAAATCATGTAAACCCCAGCATGTTGGCGGAGCTGTCGGGGAATATACGTGCTGATAAACACCAGAAATTCCGGAATACCTGTAAGTACTGTAATTCCCTACCGATCGGAGATCGACGGACTGCGCGCAATTGCCGTCCTGGCCGTGGTTTTCTTTCACGCCGGCGTGCCATCTTTCAGCGCGGGTTTCATCGGGGTCGACATATTCTTCGTCATCAGTGGCTTTCTCATCACCTCGATCATCCACCGTGACATCGAGAACAAGCGATTTTCGCTTATCGATTTCTACGAGCGGCGGGCCCGACGCATCCTGCCGCCGCTGTTCCTGATGATCCTCGTCTGTTTGCCGTTCGCATGGCTTTGGCTGCTTCCGAACGCCTACAAAGATTTCTCGCAAAGCCTCGTTGCCACTGTCAGCTACGTTTCGAATATCCTTTTCTACATCGAAACAGGATATTTCGACGTGACGTCGGCGCAGAAACCGCTGTTGCACACCTGGAGCCTGTCGGTCGAAGAGCAGTTTTACGTGGTGTTCCCGCTGGCTTTGCTCGCCACGCTGAAACTCAGCCGCCGCCTGGTGATGCCTGCAATGATCGTGTCAATGCTGGCGAGCATGGCCTGCGCTGAGTGGCTGCAATCGGTCAATCCCGATGCCGCATTCTATCTGATATTTTCACGGGCCTGGGAATTGCTGATCGGAGCGGTCGGCGCCATCCTGGTGATGAACGGCCGCGTTCGATCTCTTCAAAAACATGCGGGCTGGCTGTCGCTGGTTGGCCTGGTGTCGATCTTCGGTTCGCTGGCATTCTTCCCCGCTGGCGCCTCCACGCCCAGCTTGTTCGTCTTGCCATGCGTGGTGGGAACCGCTCTTGTGTTGATGTTCGCGCAACAGCCGTCGATTGCCGGGCGCCTTCTGGGCTGGAGGCCTTTGGTCAATATCGGGCTCATCAGCTACAGCGTCTATATTTGGCATCAGCCGCTGCTCGCCTTTCTGAGGATCAGAATGCTGGATGAGCCGTCCATGTGGATGAGTGTCATCGTGGCGATGGTATCGTTGCCGGTCGGCTGGGTCAGCTGGCGCTTCATCGAGCAACCGTTTCGAAATCGCAACGTGACGAGCAGGCGGACGATCTTTGCATCGTCGATCGCCTTGAGCGCGCTCATTTTTGCGGTCGGCGCAGCCGGTCAACTTCGCCAGGGTTTTCCGGAACGGCTGAGCGATGAGGCCAGAACGATTGCAGGCGTCTTCAATGAGGAGGTGGCGATGTTCGAGCCATGCCTCAGCACCGAGCAACGCTATCTCTCACCGGATGACACATGCCGCCGTAACCCCGACATGCACGAAACGGTGATGCTTTATGGCGACAGCCATGCCGCTGCCATGGCGACGGAAGTTGCGAAAGTGTTTGCTGCAAAGGGCGCCGGTCTAAGACAATTCACGCATTCGGGATGCATGCCGGTTCTCGGCATTCAAAGCTCGGTGCCCGGCGAAAGCTGCGAGCGCTTCAACATCGATGCGATGGACTATCTCGACACGCATCCTGCCATCGATACCGTGGTTCTGGCGTCGCGTTGGACGTCGCTGTTGGAAGGCACGCTTTTCGACAACCAGGAAGGTGGCAACGAGGGCGATATAGTGCGCTACATGGAGCCGGTGGCAGCTCAAACTTCGGCCCCTTCGCCGGACGCGCGCATGCGGTCCGTCGCGAGCCTCGTGCAACGGCAGATCCGCTCGCTGCTTGAGCGCGGCAAGAAGGTGATCATCATCTATCAGATCCCGGAAGCCGGATGGGATGTGCCGGCGTATCTGGCAAAGGAGATTGTCTTCGGCGGCAAGCGAAGCGTCGATCTTTCAACCTCGGTAGAGGTCTACAAGGCTCGCAACGCCGTCTCGAACGCGATGCTCGATAGTCTCGGCAACAACGTTAACCTGATGCGGGTCAAGCCCGCCGAGCTGTTTTGCGACACGCTTCAGCAGGGGCGCTGCCTGCTGCAGATGCAGGGCCATCCCCTCTATATCGATGATGATCACCTGAGTCAGCTTGGTGCCAGCATCGTCGCCGCCCGTCTTCGGTAGGCGTATCGGCGAGACTTCATCGTGAGCATTACCCGGCAGCTGACGAATGGTCGGGTCAATGCCTGACGCCAGCCAATCGAAAGATTGTCCGGCAGAAGCGTCGCTCGCTCTTCCGGTTTGGCCAAGGTCTCTCCACGGGATCGCCGACACCAGCGGAAACACGGCGAGTATCACCAAGTGGATTGGACCTTGCAGCACTGTCGTCCTGCCGATCCCCCAATGTCAGGGTGCTGACGAACAAGGTCAACACCAGCAGCGTGGTGTTGGCGGCCGATATGCCGAGAATTACAGAAAATGGCGCACCCGACAGGATTCGAACCTGTGACCTTTGGAATCGGAATCCAACACTCTATCCAGCTGAGCTACGGGTGCATGCCTGAGGCGGTTTGAATCGCCGTCCGATGAAGGGTTCTTAGCCTAGCTTGTGGCCGGCTTCAATGACCAAAATGAAAAGTCCGCCGTTCTTGTGAGCGGCGGACTCCGTTGTCGTCCGAATTGCGGTTCTAGACCTCTATGGCTAGACCTGCATCGCCCCGGGGCCGGGGATGGCCTTGGGCGGGACCTTGCCGAGGATGATCATGCCGAGCACCTCATCCTTGGTGACGTCCTCGGTGCGGGCGTGGCCGACGACCTGGCCGTTCTTCATCACCGAGACGCGGTCAGCGAGGTCGAAGACGTCGTGGATGTCGTGACTGATCAGGAAGATGCCGATGCCTTCCTTCTTCAGCTGCTTGATCAGCTCGCCGACTTGCGCCGTCTCCTGCGGCCCAAGCGCGGCCGTCGGCTCGTCCATGATCAGGATGCGGGCGTTGAAGAGGATGGCGCGGGCGATCGCCACCGATTGCCGCTGGCCACCCGAGAGCGCCTTCACCGGCTCCTTGAAGCGGCGGAAGTTGGGGTTCAGGCGGCCCATCACCTCGCGGGCGGAGGCCTCCATGGCGACGTCGTCAAGCGTGCCCCACTTGGTGCGGATCTCGCGGCCGAGATAGAGGTTGGCGGCGGCGTCGACATTGTCGGCGACGGCGAGCGTCTGGTAGATCGTCTCGATGCCGTATTTCTTGGCGTCACGCGGGTTCCTGATATCCGCCGGTTCGCCCTCGATCAGGATCTCGCCGCTGTCGCGCTTGTAGGCGCCGGACAGGATCTTGATCAGCGTCGACTTGCCGGCACCGTTGTGGCCGAGCAGGGCGACGACCTCGCCGGGGTAGAGATCGACGGAGGCGTTGTCGACGGCGTGGATGCCGCCGAAGGAAATCGAGATGTTCTTGAGCTCGACGAGCGGCGCGTTGGCTGTGCCCGCGTGCTGGCTCGGGGGAGTGCGTTGATCAGTCATATCGGGACTCCTCTTACTTGGCACGCGAGCGATAGACGGTGTCGAGCCAGACGGCGACGACGAGCACCGCGCCGACGACGACGCTCTGCAGCGGCGTGTCGACATGGGCGAGCACCATGCCGGACTGGAGGGACTGCATCACGAGCGCGCCGAGCATGGCGCCGGCAATGGTGCCGGTGCCGCCCGCAAGCGACGTGCCGCCGATAACGGCTGCAGCGATCGTATAAAGTTCGTCAAGCGTGCCTTGGGAATTGGTGGCGGCGTTGAGGCGGGCGGTGGAGATGGCGGCGGCGATTGCCGCCAGGATGCCCATCAGCGCGAAGATGCGCACCGTCACCCAGCGGGTCTTGATGCCGGCGAGTTCGGCGGCCTCGGGGTTGCCGCCGATGGCGAAGACATAGCGGCCGAAGCGCAGCCGGGTGGCGATGAAGGTCATGACGATGCCGACGACGATGGCGATCAGCACCGGCACGGCAATGCCGTAGGGGATGTCGAGGCCGGTTTCGGGCCAGGGAATGTTGTTGGTCTCGGCGTATTTCTTGGCGATGTTGATCGGCCAATAGTAGCTGTTGGCGATCCAGATGGCGCCGAGGATCAGCACGCAGGAGAGGGCGGAGAGGACATATTCGGCCCAGACGGGGCGGCGGGGAAAGCCGAAGCGCTTGCGCTGGTGGCGCGAGTTGACGATGCTGCCGATGACGAACAGACAGGCGACGATGCCGACCACCCAACTCCAGGTGGCGCCGATCGAGCCCTCTGCGCCGCCGCCCATGATGCGGAAGGTCTGGTTCATCGGGGCGACCGTCTGGCCGCTGGTGACCAGCCATGTGGCGCCGCGCCAGACCAGCAGGCCGCCGAGCGTGACGATGAAGGAGGGGACGTTCAGAAAGGCGATGATGACGCCCTGGAAGGCGCCGATCAGGCCGCCGGCGATGACGCCGACCAGAAGCGTGATCACCCATGTCATGGGGCTGTCGAAGCCGATCAGCTCAGGCAGGATTCTCGCCTGCGTCACGCCCATGACCATGCCGCAAAGGCCGAGCACGGAGCCGACCGACAGATCGATGTTGCGGGTGACGATGATCAGCACCATGCCCGTGGTCATGATGGCGATATCGGTCGTCTGGACCGAGAGGTTCCAGAGATTGCGCGGGGTCAGAAACAGACCACCGGTGATGATGTGAAAGCCGATCCAGATGATGACAAGCGCGCCGATCATGCCGAGCAGGCGCGTGTCGATCTCTGTGGCGCGGAAGAAGCGGGTGATCGGATTGCTCTCCGCCACGCTCGGTCCGCTTGAAGATGTGGGTTTTACCATTTCGGGCCTTACCATTTCGGGCCTCGCCATTTTGGTCATGGGGAGCCGTTTCCCTGCTGTTGGCCGCCGTTGCCGGCGCTCGTGCCGCGGCATCGAGACGATGCTGCGCATTTCATGTTTTGCCCTAGTTTCAGGCCTTTGCCGTCAGGCCGTGTTCTGGCCTGGCGATCGCGGTGGTTCGATGATGGCGGCCTTTGTCGGCGTCAGGCGCTGCAGCGGTCGTGCCGTTGCAGCGCCTGATCTCATGCCGTCAGGCTGTCGATCAATCGCAAGCCTTGGTCGTGCCTGCCTTGACGCCCTGGCAGGCTTCGGCCTTGCTGATCCACTTGGCGTCGATGACGACGTTCAGGTTGTCTTTGGTGATCGGCAGCGGCTTCAGGAAGACCGATTCCATCTTCACCTTCTTGGCGCCGCCGTCGAAGGTCTGGACGCCTTCGATTTCGGTCATCTTCTTGCCACCGGCGAGATCGAGAGCGATTTCGGCAGCACGCTTGCCGAGTTCGCGCGAGTCCTTCCAGACCGATACCGTCTGGGTGCCGAGAGCGACGCGGTTGAGCGCTGCCTTGTCGGCGTCCTGGCCGGAGACCGGAACGGAGCCGGCGAGGCCCTGGGCGTCGAGTGCTGCGATGGCGCCGCCGGCGGTGCCGTCGTTGGCGGCCACAACGGCATCGACCTTGTTGTTGTTGGCGGTCAGGAACTGTTCCATGTTGCGCTGGGCGTTTTCAGGCAGCCAGCCGTCGGTGTAGGCTTCGCCGACGTTCTTGATCTTGCCGGCGTCGATTGCTGGCTTGAGCACTTCCATGGCACCGGCAAACAGGAAGTCGGCGTTCGGATCGGTGGAGGAGCCCTTGATGAAGACGTAGTTGCCTTCCGGCTTCACCTTGAACACGCCCTGCGCCTGCAGACGACCGACTTCCTTGTTGTCGAAGGTCAGGTAGAAGGCAGCCGGGTTTTCGATCAGGCGGTCGTAGCCGACAACGGGGATGCCTTCGGCGGCGGCCTTTTCGATGGCCGGTCCGATTGCGTCACTGTCCTGGGCAAGAATGATGAGGGCGTTGGCACCCTGGGAAATCAACGATTCGACGTCGGTCAGCTGCTTTGCGGCAGACGACTGGGCGTCGGCGGAAATGTACTTGGCACCCTTGGCTTCCAGTGCTGCCTTGATGGCGGCTTCGTCGGTTTTCCAGCGCTCCTCCTGGAAATTCGACCAGGACACGCCGACAACGAGGTCGGCAGCCATGGCGGCGGTATGCACCGTCACGAGGATGGCCGCGCCGGCCATCAGCTTCAAAATAGACTTCATTTCATCCTCCCGAATGGATAGCGGCCAGCCCCAGCCAGTGGTTCCTCCGGCCGCCGCGATTTGCTGTCGGGAAAGTTTTCATTATTTTCTCGACAGTCGAGAAATTAAGTGTCAGAGAATTTTTCAACTGTCAACACTGCACTACCGGGTAAGTGGCGCGCACTTGCAAGTTGCCGGAGATGCGGTGTGAACGAGGGCGGAATGCACGCAGGGATAGGGCGGCCTCTATGCTGACCAAGTCGAGTACGGAACTGGTCCGGCAACGCAACAGCGTGCTGGTGCTTGCCGCGCTCAGACGGCACGGCCTGCTTGCGCACACAGAACTTTCTGATTTCACAGGGCTTTCGTCGGCAACGATCTCGGCGATTACCGCCGATCTCGAAAAGGCGCGGGTGATCGAGAAGTCCGAGCAGCAGGCGGCCAGCGGGCGCGGGCGGCCGCGGGTGCAGTTCCGGCAGCGGCGCGATTGCGGCTATCTCATCGTCGTGATCATCTCATCCGACGGCGTGCAATATTCGCTGGTGGACTATGCCGGCAAACTGATCGACCGGTTCAGCGAGGAGCGGTCGCACGATCCCGCCGGCGCGGCGCGATTCGTCACCGCGATCCGCGAGGGGCTGGAGCGCATCCTCAGCCGCTCGAGGATCGGGCGCGAAAATGTCATGCTGATCTCGATCAGCAGCAAGGGGCTGGTGAACCCGGATGCGGCGGTGCTGACATGGTCGCCGATTTTCGGCAGCGAGCGGATCGATTTCGAGGCGATGCTACGGCCGGACTGGCAGACGAGGATCATTCTCGACAACGAAACGCTGCTGGTGGCGGCAGCGCTCGGCGCGCGCGAGGAGGCGGCGCATCCGGATGGCCTGCGGTCGCTGACGGCGCTGTCGCTCGGCCACAGCATCGGGCTCGGCATCGTCCGGCGGACGGCGCCGGGGGAACGGGAGATCTCGGCTCCCAATTTCGGGCACATGCTGCATGTGCCGAACGGCGGTCTCTGTCGTTGCGGCAGCCGGGGCTGCATCGAGGCCTATGCCGGGTTCTATGCCATCCTGCGCATGGCCTTCGAGGTGCCTGACGACACGATCCCGGCGAAGTTCGTGCCGCTGGGCGAACTGGACAAGATCGCCGCCCGCGCCCGGCAGGGCCACCGCATGTCGGCCTTCGCCTTCCGCCAGGCCGGCATCGCGCTTGGCAACGGGCTGTCGCGCCTGCTCAGTCTGACGGAACGCATGCCTGTCGTCATCACCGGGCAGGGCACGCGCTACTACGATCTCCTGCAGCAGGGGATCGCCGAGGGGCTGGCGCAATCCCATATGGTGCGGATGGAAGGAATGCCGGAGCTGCGCGTCGAGCTCGACGAGCAGCTGCTGGTGTTCGAGGGGCATCTGAACCGGGCGCTGTCGGTGATCGACGCCGATATCGTTCGGGCCGGGCTGACCTAGACGGCTGGTGCACGGCGTTTGGTCAACGCGCGGCCGATCTTTTGTCCCTGCATCTCGATAAACCGGTGGCCGATGGCGGAAAGCGCGTAGGTGATCGGTATGGTGATGGCAATCGACAGCAGGAAGCGCTGGAAATTACTGATCGAATGACCGTAAGCCTGCATCAGCTCGGCGATCACCGGCTGCATGATCAGCAGGTGGATCAGGTAGGCGCCGAACGAGAGTTCGCCGAGTTCGTGGCAGAAACGGTTGCCCATGAACTCAGAAATCCGATTCAGCGGGTTTGCCAGTTGCCTTGGCAGGTGCGCGTGAAAAATCAGCGCGAAGAAGGCAGTGACGAGCCCGAGGCGGACGATCTCGCGCAACACCGTCATGCCGCCACCGATCGGAACCGCCACGAAGGCAAGCGCCAAGGCATAGTGCAACAGCGCCCGTTCTCGGCGGACATTCAGCGCGCCGGCAAGCAGCATGCCGGCGGCGAAGACATGCATCTTCAGCGGCAGGAAGGCTGGCATCGGAAAGTTGATGCCGGCCACACGGACTGCGGTGGCAATCGCCACGCCGAGGACGACGATCCCAACGCTGGCGCGGAGCCAGCCCAGCCTCTGGACGAACAGCATCAGGAACGGCAACACGGCATAGAACTGCATTTCCAGACTGATGCTCCAGTCCGGCAGCGGCGTACGGAAGGCGTGGCCAGGCGACAGGCCAAACAGGAAACTGACATGCAGCAGGATGTTTTCCAGGCTGCCGTCCAGATATCGTTCAGGCATTTGCGGCGTGACGTTGAGGAAGTGGTCGATTGTCATGCGGCTTTCGAAGATGAGCGGGCCGAGCGCGATGGCGATCGCCAGCATGACATAATAAAGCGGTGCGATGCGAAAGAACCGGCGCGTCCAGAAGCTCGACCATGTCGAGACGTCGCCCCACGGCTCCTTGTTCTCGCGCAACTGATAGTGAAACACCATCAGGAAACCGGACAGCATGATAAAGAGATCGACGCCGAGATCGGGATCGCCGATCAAAGGCAGATGCCAGCCGGTGAGCAACATGGCATGCCCGACCAGCACCCATAAAGCCGCCAGTCC
Source organism: Hyphomicrobiales bacterium (assembly GCA_900472625.1). GTDB lineage: Bacteria > Pseudomonadota > Alphaproteobacteria > Rhizobiales > Rhizobiaceae > Rhizobium. The sequence continues at coordinate 30,994 of UCIT01000005.1, forward strand.
GCGCAATCCATCGAGGCTGCCGATGCGGCTGGAAGAGGCCAATATATCCACCATCCATTTACCACTCAGTTAATCGGAGGTTGCATGAATGGCCCGAAAGCTGAGGGAATCCAATGGAAATTCGGAGGGGAGCGCTTTGTAACACACGTCAGACGTTCGAAAAATTCGCTAATATTCCAATGTCGCCAACGCACTTATCAGGCGCAGGCCGCAGGCCTCTTTGTGATCGGAGTAGGGGAATGTTACAGGCGGTTTTGCTGGAAACAGGCTTGGTGGCGGCACTATGATCGGAGTCAAAAACGAGAAATGGCCGGGGTTCGGGGCCCGGCCATTTCTCATGTGCGGCGTTCGGTCGGGAGAAAACCGTCAGCCGATCTTGATCGCCTTGCCTTCCTTGACGGACTGGACCGCGGCGTCGGCAAGCGCCAGGGCCGCAAGGCCGTCGGCACCCGAAGGCGAGATCTTGGCGCCCTTCTGGATCGCAGCGATGAAGGCGGCGATCTCGTTGGCGTAGGCTTCGGTGTAGCGGGTCATGAAGAAATCGTGCAGCGGCGGGCGGGTGTAGCCTTCGCCGTTGGCGACCTCGATCGAGACGGCGCGCTGGTTCTCGGCCGAGACCATGCCCTTGGAGCCGTGCACCTCGATACGCTGGTCGTAGCCGTAGGTGGCGCGGCGGGAGTTGGAGATGATCGCCTGCTTGCCGGACTTGGTCTGGAGGATGACCGAGACGCTGTCGTAGTCGCCGGCTTCACCGATCGCCTTGTCGACCAGAACGGCGGCCGTGGCGGTGACCAGCACCGGTTCTTCCCCGAGCAGGAAGCGCGCCATGTCGAAATCGTGGATGGTCATGTCGCGGAAGATGCCGCCGGAGCGCTTGATATAATCCACCGGCGGGGCGCCAGGATCGCGCGAGGTGATGGTGACCATTTCCACGTCGCCGATGCGGCCATCGTCGATCGCCTTGCGCACGGCCATGAAATGCGGATCGAAGCGGCGGTTGAAGCCGACCATCAGCTTGCCCTTGGTCTCGTCGACCACCTTGATGCAGGCCTTGACACGTGCGACGTCGAGATCGACCGGCTTTTCGCAGAAGATCGCCTTGCCGGCGCGGGCAAAACGCTCGATCAGGTCGGCATGGGTGTCAGTCGGCGTGCAGATGACGACGGCGTCGATATCCTTTGCGGCTTCGATCGCCTCGATCGTGCGCACTTCGCAGCCGTAGGACGCGGCAATCGCGTCGGCGGCCTGCGGAAAGGCGTCGGCGACGGCGACGAGCGTGGCGTTGGCATCGGCGCTTACCGCCTTGGCGTGAACCTTGCCGATGCGACCGGCACCGAGAAGACCAAATCTGACTGTCATGACTTCCTCCCTTGAATTCGGTTCCGTTGCATACGGAATGAATGAACCGAATTTATATCCTTCTGGAATTTTCATTCCATTTTATCGCTTCGCCGTCAAGCCCGCGCCTCTTTCACATTTGCGGAAACCATCTTAAAGACGGGCTTGGCGTTTTACATATGGGAACAAGATGCAGCTGATCGATCCAAGCCACCCTGCCTACCGCGCATTGTGGGTGCGTATCCTCATCGTCGCGGTCTGTTTCGGCTGGGCTGTGGTCGAGATCACCACCGGCGATCCCTTCTGGGCCGTGCTGTCGGCCGGCGCCGGCGCCTATGCCGCCTACATGCTGCTATGGAGCTACAAGCCGCCGGAAGACAAGCCGGCAGAGACGGCGGAAACGCTCGACGCGCCGACGGACACGTCGAAAGATGCCGAATAATCAGCGACGACCGCTGCGTGTCCTGCGCCTGATCGCTTCGTCGATCAAAAGGTTGGCGACGGTCATGCGCTTGGTGGCGTTGTCGCGAAACAGCGGGTGGATGCCGTCGGGGTGATTCGTCTTGGCGAAAGCACGGCGTTTGTCGCTGAGGCTTTGAACAGTATCCTGCTGGCTGATGGCGAGTTCGGCGGCAATCTCCTGCGGCGCCGTTCTTTCTAGATGCGCGGGCATAACTGGTTCTGGTACAGGCTCCGGCGTGACCGGGACTTCGTTCACCAGTGACGGCGCGGTTTCGACTTCGAGATTGTCTATATAGGCCTGGCCTGGCTGGGCGGATGGCGCCGAGACACCCTCCATGACGTCGAAGGCGAGGCTGGTGGTGAAGCCGGGCACGCGATGTGATGCCGGCGCGGCGTCATCCGACGCGTCCTCGTCCTCCGCCTTCAGGCGATCGAGGACCGACTGGAACACCGATTGCCCGAACAGCATCTACGCCTCCCTTTCGCGAAGGCGCATATGACGCTGTGAAGATGGCGCGGGGCTGGTCAACCGCTGCCCTTTCGGGCTTCGGCCAGCACCAGATCATAGAGAAGACGGGCGCTCGGGGGCAGGGCGCGTTCCCGAGCCGTGATCAGGCTGTAGGGCCGCACGTTGATCTCGAAGTCGATCGGCAGGACGCGGACGTCGGAGGCGCGCGAGCGCTGCGTCGCCAAGAAGTGCGCGACGTCGATGGCGATCGGGGCGATGGCGTCGGTCTGGCAGACGATCGCGCAGGTGAGCAGCAGCGACGAGGTGTTGACGACATTGTCCGGCAGCGCCACGCCGCGCGACAGGAACAGATCCTCGATCGTCCGGCGCAAAAGCGTGCCCGGCGGCTGGAACACCCAGTCGAATTCCATGAGATCCGTCAGCGTGGCGGCGCCTTTCTTCAGCAGTGGATGGCCGCTGCGCACGATGAGGCAAGCGCGCTCGACGCCGATCTCCTGCACCTCGAACAGACGCGGATTGAGATCGTCGGGGATGCGGCTGATAATGAAGTCGTGGCGGGCGGCCAGAAGCTCGCGGGCCAGCACGTTGCTGGTCTCGACCTGGATGTTGACCTCAATGCCTGGCAGCGCCGTGCGGATGTGTTTGATGGCGGGCACGATCAGGCTCATGGCGGGCGCGGTGACGGCGCCGATATAGACGGATCCGCCCTTGCCGGTCCTCAGTTCGGCGATCTCGCGGCTGGCCTCGCGCAGTTCCAGCATGATCTTGCGCGCACGCCTGGCGAGTGCTTCGCCGAAGGTCGTGAGCACCACGCCGCGGGCGACGCGTTCATAGAGCGGCGTCTTCACGATCGTCTCCATTTCCGACAGCATTCGCGACGCGGCGGGCTGGGAAATGTTCAGTGCTTCGGCGGCGGCCGAAATCTGGCCGCTATCTTCGATTGCGACGATCATGCGCAGGTGATTCAGCTTGAGTCCCGCCCTGAGAAGGCCGTCATCCCCAAAAATATCTGTCTGTATATCCACGGTTTCTAATGCCAGAGGCCCTGTAATGATCGTCATGGTTGCAGCCTCCCCACTGCCTTCCATCAAAAGTAATACTTTTTAACGATATACCAAATTTGTTATGCTTTTTGCCAGTTATTCTATTTGACAGTTATAGGAATCCATACCAGTTTGCCGCCGTGTGCCCGACGGCACTCACACGTGTGAGAGCGTGGAGGAGACCTACTTCGTTTCTCACCATATGAAGTATTATCCAATACGGAACCTGTCACAGTTTCGGGGCGGGCGAGGAGTCGTCCGCGTATTTATTTAACTTAGGGAGAGAGAGATGAAATCCATTATCTCATTGATGGCGGCGGCTGCCTTCGGCGTCGCTTCGTTCGTAATGCCGGCTGTTGCAGCCGACAAGGGAACTGTCGGCATTGCCATGCCTACCAAGTCGTCCGCTCGCTGGATCGACGACGGCAACAACATCGTCAAGCAGCTCCAGGATGCCGGTTACACGACCGACCTGCAGTACGCTGACGACGACATTCCGAACCAGCTGTCTCAGATCGAAAACATGGTCACCAAGGGTGCCAAGGTTCTCGTCATCGCCGCAATCGACGGTACGACGCTTTCCGACGTTCTTCAGAAGGCTCACGACGCAGGCATCAAGGTCATCGCTTATGACCGTCTGATCCGCGATTCCGGCAACGTCGACTATTACGCGACGTTCGACAACTTCAAGGTCGGCGTTCTGCAGGCAACCTCGATCGTCGACGCGCTCGGCCTCAAGGATGGCAAGGGCCCGTTCAACATCGAACTGTTCGGCGGCTCGCCTGACGACAACAACGCCTTCTTCTTCTACGACGGCGCAATGTCGGTTCTGCAGCCTTACATCGACAGCGGCAAGCTCGTCGTGAAGTCCGGCCAGACCGGCATGGACAAGGTCGGCACGCTGCGTTGGGATCCGGCAACGGCCCAGGCTCGCATGGACAACCTGCTGTCGGCCAACTACACCGACGCCAAGGTCAATGCCGTCCTGTCGCCTTACGACGGTCTGTCCATCGGCATCATCTCGTCGCTGAAGGGCGTCGGCTACGGCACGCCTGATCAGCCGCTGCCAGTCGTTTCCGGCCAGGACGCTGAAGTTCCTTCGGTCAAGTCGATCATCGCTGGCGAACAGCACTCGACGATCTTCAAGGACACCCGCGACCTCGCAAAGGTCACCGTCGGCATGGTCAACGCGCTGATGGAAGGCAAGGAGCCTGAAGTCAACGACACCAAGACCTACGACAACGGCGTCAAGGTCATCCCGTCCTACCTGCTGACGCCGGTAGCCGTGGACAAGACCAACTACGAGAAGATCCTCGTCGAAGGCGGTTACTACAAGGCTGACCAGCTGAAGTAATCTGTTCCAAGTCGGCCGAAACCCGCATCTTGCGGGTTTCGGTCTTCGATTTTATGATCGCCGCGCTGTGTTTTAGCCGCTGGCGTTGGATATTGACTATGGACAATATAATCCTCGAAATGCGGAACATCACCAAGACGTTCCCGGGCGTGAAAGCGCTTGAGAATGTGAACCTCAAGGTTCGGCAGGGTGAAATCCATGCTTTGGTGGGAGAAAACGGGGCCGGCAAGTCGACCCTGATGAAAGTTCTTTCCGGTGTTTACCCCGCCGGCACCTATGACGGCGAGATCGCCTACGAAGGCGACGTGCGCAACTTCAAGGCCTTGAAGGATTCCGAAGAGATCGGCATCGTCATCATCCACCAGGAGCTGGCTCTGGTGCCGCACCTGTCGATCGGCGAAAACATCTTCCTCGGAAATGAGAACGCGCAGAACGGCGTCATCAGCTGGGAGCAGACGTTCAACAAGACCAAGACACTGCTCGCCAAGGTCGGACTGCGTGAATCGCCGAATACGCTGGTGACGGATATCGGCGTCGGCAAGCAGCAACTGGTCGAGATCGCCAAGGCATTGTCGAAGAGCGTCAAGCTTCTGATCCTCGACGAGCCGACCGCGTCGCTCAACGAAAAGGATTCCGATGCGCTGCTGAACCTCCTGATGGAGTTCCGCAACCAGGGCATCACTTCGATCATCATTTCCCACAAGCTGAACGAGATCCGTAAGGTCGCCGACCAGATCACCGTTCTGCGCGATGGCATGACCGTGAAGACGCTCGACTGTCGGACCGACGAGATCAGCGAAGACGTCATCATCAAGAACATGGTGGGCCGCGACCTCGCCGACCGTTATCCGCCGCGCTCCGTGCCGATCGGCGAGACGATCCTCGAGGTCAAGAACTGGAACGCCTTCCACCAGCAGCATCGCGACCGCCAGGTGCTGCATGACATCAACGTTCATGTCCGCAAGGGCGAAGTGGTCGGCATCGCCGGCCTGATGGGCGCCGGGCGCACCGAGTTCGCGATGAGCGTGTTCGGCAAGTCCTACGGTCACAAGATCACCGGCGACGTGCTGGTCAACGGCAAGGCCGTCGATACCAGCACTGTGCGCAAGGCGATCGACGCGGGCCTCGCCTATGTCACCGAAGACCGCAAGCATCTCGGCCTGGTGTTGAACGACAACATCATGCACAACACCTCGCTCGCCAATCTGGCCGGCATTTCCAAGAACGATATCATCGACGACATCAGGGAAATGAAGGTCGCGACCGACTATCGCTCGAAGCTGCGCATCCGTTCTTCCGGCGTGTTCCAGGAGACGGTCAATCTCTCCGGCGGCAACCAGCAGAAGGTCGTGCTGTCGAAGTGGCTGTTCTCCGATCCGGAGGTGCTGATCCTCGACGAGCCGACACGCGGCATCGACGTTGGCGCGAAATACGAAATCTATACCATCATCAACCAGCTTGCCGCCGATGGAAAGGGCGTTCTGATGATCTCATCGGAAATGCCCGAACTGCTCGGTACGTGCGACCGCATTTACGTCATGAATGAAGGACGCATCGTCGCCGAACTGCCGAAGGGAGAAGCAAGCCAGGAAACTATCATGCGCGCTATCATGCGCTCAGGGGAGAAGAAACAATGACGCCGGTCAACCCAACAACCGAGGAAAGCAACGTCGTTTCCGTTACCGACTACATCCGCGGTAACATTCGCGAATACGGCATGCTGATCGCGCTGGTCGCGATCATGGTGTTCTTCCAGTTCTACACCGGCGGCATTCTGTTCAAGCCGGTCAACCTGACGAACCTCGTGCTGCAGAACTCGTTCATCGTCATCATGGCGCTGGGCATGCTGCTGGTCATCGTCGCCGGGCATATCGACCTGTCGGTCGGCTCGATCGTCGCCTTCGTCGGTGCGCTCGCGGCCATCTTCACCGTCTCCTGGGGCATGAACTTCTGGCTGGCGGCGCTGATCTGCCTGGCCGTCGGCGGCCTTATCGGCGCGGCGCAGGGCTATTTCATCGCCTATCACCGCATTCCGTCGTTCATTGTGACGCTCGCCGGCATGCTGGTGTTCCGCGGCCTGACGCTGACCGTGCTGAACGGCAAGAACATTGGGCCGTTCCCGAAGGAATTCCAGGTCATCAGCACCGGCTTCCTGCCGGGCGACATGATCGATATCGCCGGCACGCCGGTGCAGTCGACCTCGATGATCCTGACCATCATCCTGCCGATCATCCTGTTCTACCTCGCCTGGCGCCGCCGCAAGGTCAACGAGAGCCACGGCATCGACGTCGAACCGACGAGCTTCTTCATCGTCCAGAACGTCATCGTGTCGCTCGCCATCCTCTGGATCGGCTACCTGCTGTCGAGCTATCGCGGTCTGCCGAACGTTCTCGTCGTGATGCTGGTGCTGATCGCGATCTACGCCTTCGTGACCCGCAAGACGACGATCGGCCGCCGCATCTACGCACTGGGCGGCAACGAAAAGGCGACCAAGCTCTCCGGTATCAATACTGAGCGGCTCAGCTTCCTGACCTTCGTCAACATGGGCGTTCTGGCCGGTCTCGCCGGGATGATCATCGCGCTGCGCCTGAACTCGGCAACGCCGAAGGCCGGCGTCGGCTTCGAGCTCGACGTCATCGCGGCCTGCTTCATCGGCGGTGCCTCGGCATCGGGCGGCGTTGGCAAGATCACCGGTGCTGTCATCGGCGCCTTCATCATGGGTGTGATGAACAACGGCATGTCGATCGTCGGCCTCGGCATCGACTTCCAGCAGATGGTCAAGGGCCTCGTGCTTCTCGCTGCCGTCTTCTTCGACGTCTACAACAAGAACAAGGGCTGAGCGCGGAAGCGCCGGCATGTATTCGCAGCCACATGAACCAACCTATCCGGCTCCCTCGGGAGCCGGAGCGGCGGAGCATACTCCGCGTTTTCGAAAAGGATGAAGACCGTGCTTATTTCGCAGATCAAGAGTTCGAACGGAGAGATCGTCGTCGCCGTGCGCGAGCCGGGCGGTACCGCGAAAGCCGTCAATAATGCCGGCAGCGTCTATGCGCTCGCCCTGGAAGCCGCAAATGGTGGCAAGTCGTTGGTATCTGTCATCGAGGCGCATGGCCTGGGTGAAGCCGTCGATCTCGACAAGGCGTATGCCGAAGGCCGCTTCCTGGCGCCGATGACGCATCCGGATGCCGCGCACCTGCATCTGACGGGCACGGGCCTGACGCATCTCGGCTCGGCCGCGACCCGCGACAGCATGCACAAGAAGACCTCCGAGGCTGCCGAGGAAACCCTCACGGACTCGATGAAGATGTTCAAGATGGGTCTTGAGAACGGCAAGCCGAAGGCTGGCGAAAAGGGCGTGCAGCCCGAGTGGTTCTACAAGGGCAACGGCTACGGCGCCGCGGCCCCGGGCGCGCCGCTCGTCTCCCCGTCCTTCGCGCTTGATGGCGGCGAAGAGCCCGAGATGGCCGGCATCTACGTGATCGCGGAAGACGGCACGCCGTTCCGCATCGGCTTTGCGCTGTCGAACGAATTTTCCGACCACGTCACCGAGCGTCAGAACTACCTCTACCTCGCGCACTCCAAGCTGCGTCCGGCAAGCTTCGGCCCCGAGATCCGCATCGGCGTTGCGCCGGACGATATCCGCGGGACCTCGCGCATCAAGCGCGGAAGCGAAGTGATCTTCGAAAAGCCGTTCCTGTCGGGCGAGGCGAACATGTCGCACACTTTCGCCAACCTCGAATACCACCACTTCAAGTACGGCCTGTTCCGCGTGCCCGGCGACGTTCACGTCCACATGTTCGGCACCGCGACGCTGTCGTTCGCCGAGGGCATCAAGACGGAGGAGGGCGACGTGTTCGAGATCGAGGTCGCCGAATTCGGCCTGCCGCTGCGCAATCCGCTGAAGATCGACGCCGAAGAAGAGATCATCGTCAAGCAACTCTAATCTCTCATGGCCCGGCGGCCTTTGCGGTCGGGCCATTCTTTCATAAGCGGTAAAGGAGGCTTGTAGGGCCCATGACCATTTATCAGAACCTGATCGCCGGCGAATGGATCGGCTCGGATGCGACGAAGAACATAAATCCGTCCGACACCAACGAAGTCGTCGGCCTCTATGCCGATGGTTCCGCCGAAGACACGAAGAACGCCATCGCTGCCGCCAAGGCGGCTTTTCCGGCCTGGTCGCGCTCCGGCATCTGGGAACGCCACGTCATCCTGAAGAAGGCTGGCGACGAGATCATGGCCCGCAAGGACGAACTCGGCGCGCTGCTTGCGCGTGAAGAGGGCAAGACCCTTCCCGAGGCGATCGGCGAGACCATCCGCGCCAGCCAGATCTTCGAATTCTTCGCAGGTGAAGTGCTGCGCCTTGCCGGCGAGGTCATCCCGTCCGTTCGTCCGAACATCGGCGTCGAAATCACACGCGACCCGCTCGGCGTCATCGGCATCATCACGCCGTGGAACTTCCCGATCGCCATTCCGGCCTGGAAGATCGCGCCGGCGCTCTGCTACGGCAACACCGTCGTCTTCAAGCCAGCCGAGCTTGTGCCCGGCTGCTCCTGGGCGATCGTCGACATACTCCACCGCGCCGGCCTGCCGAAGGGCGTATTAAACCTCGTCATGGGCAAGGGTTCTGTCGTCGGGCAGGCGATGCTCGACAGCCCTGACGTTGCGGGCATCACGTTCACGGGCTCGACCGGCACCGGCAAGCGCGTCGCTTCCGCCTCGCTCGAGCATAACCGCAAGTTCCAGCTGGAAATGGGCGGCAAGAACCCGATGGTGGTTCTCGATGATGCTGATCTCAATGTCGCCGTCGAAGCGGCAGCCAATTCCGGCTTCTTCTCGACCGGCCAGCGCTGCACCGCCTCGTCGCGCCTGATCGTGACCGAAGGCATCCACGACAAGTTCGTCGCGGCGCTGACCGCCAAGCTCGAGACGCTCGTCGTCGATAACGCGCTGAAGTCAGGCACGCATATCGGCCCCGTCGTCGATGAGAAGCAGCTGAAGACCGACACCGACTATATCGAGATCGGCAAGAAGGAAGGCGCCAAGCTGGCGTTCGGCGGCGAGCTGATCACCCGCGATACGCCCGGCTTCTACCTGCAGCCGACGCTGTTTACCGAAGCGACCAACCAGATGCGCATCTCGCGCGAAGAAATCTTCGGACCTGTCGTCTCGGTCATCCGCGTCAAGGATTACGAAGAGGCGCTGGCGACCGCCAACGATACGCCGTTCGGCCTGTCCTCCGGTATCGCGACAACCAGCCTGAAGCATGCGACGCATTTCAAGCGCAATGCCGAAGCGGGCATGGTGATGGTCAACCTGCCGACGGCGGGCGTCGATTTTCACGTTCCGTTCGGTGGTCGCAAGGGCTCGTCCTACGGTCCGCGCGAGCAGGGCAAATACGCGGCTGAATTCTACACAACGGTCAAGACCAGCTACACGCTGGCCTGACGCACAACTGGCGATCCGGGCCGTCGCGAGGGCGGCTCGGCGCTTCTGAAGGACAGAGACAATGTTTAAGAAAGCGGAATGGCCGCGCAAGCTGAGGTCGCAGGAATGGTACGGCGGCACCAGCCGTGACGTCATCTATCACCGCGGCTGGATGAAGAACCAGGGTTACCCGCACGACCTGTTCGACGGACGCCCTGTCATCGGCATCCTCAACACCTGGTCCGACATGACGCCGTGCAACGGCCATCTGCGCGAGCTCGCCGAAAAGGTGAAGGCCGGCGTCTGGGAGGCCGGCGGCTTCCCGATGGAAGTGCCTGTATTCTCGGCCTCGGAAAACACCTTCCGCCCAACCGCGATGATGTACCGCAACCTGGCGGCACTCTCGATCGAAGAGACCATTCGCGGCCAGCCGATGGACGGCTGCGTGCTTCTCGTCGGTTGCGACAAGACCACGCCGTCGCTGATCATGGCAGCCGCCTCGGTCGACCTGCCGTCGATCGTCGTCACCGGCGGCCCGATGCTGAACGGCTATTTCCGCGGCGAGCGCGTCGGCTCCGGCACGCATCTGTGGAAGTTCTCGGAAATGGTGAAGGCCGGCGAGATGACGCAGGCCGAGTTCCTCGAAGCTGAAGCCTCGATGAGCCGTTCGTCCGGCACCTGCAACACGATGGGCACCGCCTCGACGATGGCGTCGATGGCCGAAGCGCTCGGCATGGCGCTCTCGGGCAATGCCGCGATCCCCGGCGTCGACAGTCGCCGCAAGGTGATGGCGCAGCTCACCGGCCGCCGTATCGTGCAGATGGTCAAGGACGACCTGAAACCGTCAGACATCATGACCAAGCAGGCCTTCGAAAACGCCATCCGCACCAATGCGGCGATCGGCGGATCGACCAATGCCGTCATCCATCTGCTCGCCATGGCCGGCCGCGTGGGGATCGACCTGACGCTCGACGACTGGGATCGTTGCGGCCGCGACGTGCCGACGATCGTCAACCTGATGCCGTCGGGCAAATACCTGATGGAAGAGTTCTTCTATGCCGGCGGTCTGCCTGTCGTCATCAAACGTCTCGGCGAATCCGGGCTGTTGCACAAGGATGCGCTGACGGTCTCAGGCGAAACGATCTGGGATGAGGTCAAGGACGTCGTCAACTGGAACGAGGACGTGATCCTGCCGGCCGAGAAGGCGCTGACGCAGTCGGGCGGCATCGTCGTCGTGCGCGGCAACCTGGCGCCGAAGGGTGCGGTGCTGAAGCCGTCGGCCGCTTCGCCGCATCTGCTGACGCATCGCGGCCGCGCCGTGGTGTTCGAGGATATCGACGACTACAAGGCGAAGATCAATGATGACAATCTCGACATCGACGAGACCTGCATCATGGTCATGAAGAACTGCGGTCCGAAGGGCTATCCCGGGATGGCCGAAGTCGGCAACATGGGTCTGCCGCCGAAGGTGCTGAAGAAGGGGATCACCGACATGGTGCGTATCTCCGATGCCCGCATGTCGGGCACCGCCTATGGCACCGTCGTGCTGCACACCTCGCCGGAAGCCGCTGTCGGTGGCCCGCTTGCGGTCGTCCGCAACGGCGACATGATCGAACTCGACGTGCCGAACCGCCGCCTGCATCTCGACATTTCCGACGCGGAACTGGCAAGCCGCCTGGCCGAATGGCAGCCGAACCACGACCTGCCGACGTCGGGCTACGCCTTCCTGCACCAGCAGCACGTCGAAGGCGCCGACACCGGCGCCGACCTCGACTTCCTCAAGGGATGTCGCGGTAACGCGGTGGGCAAGGACAGCCACTAACGCCTTGCACGCAAGCGTTTACGAGAGGCGGGGCGAAAGCTCCGCCTTTCTCATGAGATGCGCACCTTTAATGCGACAGGCGGGCGACTAGTTCTTCCTTCTTCTTGAAGGCATCCGGAATGCTGCCGTAGCGCAGCGACGCGTTGCAGTCGTCCAGCGCCTTCGTGAGGTCTCCCAGTTCCATGTAGGCATAGCAGCGATTGTTGTAGCCGACGGCGACGTCGTCCTTGCTGGTGATGGCGGCGTCGTAGAGGAAGGGATATCTGTTCAGGATATCGAGCGCAGCCTTGTTGTCCTTCCGGCCGAAATAGATCATCGACAGCTCGATCACCGCACCGGCCCTGCGGTTGTCCTGCGAGTTGGCGACGACGATGAAGTCGTCGGCTGCCTTGTCGCCGTCGTTCATCGCCTTGTAGACCTGCGCGCGCCAGTAATGGGCTTCGATGCCGCTGGTCGGGTCGGCGGTGATCTTCGAGCATTCCTCGACGGCCTGATCGTAGCGCTTGAGCTGATAGTTGCCGAAGCACAGATAGATGCGGCTCGATGCCTTGCCATCCAGCGCCAGAGCCGCGGTTGCGGCATCGATCATATCGGCCGGTCGTTCGGACTTGGAATACATCATGGTCAGCGTTTCGTAGATATCGGCGACGGCCATGTCCCTCTGCTCGGGCGTCGGGAAACGGGCGGAGGGCAGATGTTCCAGCGCCTCCTTGTACTTGGTGAAGGCGTTGTCGTAGAATCCCTTGAACAGCCAGGAACTGGCGACGAGTTTGTCGATGATGAAGTTATCCGCCGCTGGCGTCTGCGTCAGGCGCGGATCGACGCCGTAGCTGTCGGCGGCGACCTGGAGCAGCCGGCCAGCATAGGCATCAGCGCCCGACTGCGATATCATCGCCGACAGGACGTCGCTGACCGCGGCGTTGGTTTCGAACGCATTGGCGCGGCCGAATGCACGTAGCGCCTTGGCCGCGCTGTCGTCGAGACCGGGCCTGACGGTCTGTCTCATGAAATCCTGAAAGCATGTGGTGTAGGCATCGCCGCGCTCCCGGTAGCAGGTCGTGCCGGCCGACATCAGCAGGTACTTGTAGAGTAGGAGAGGCAAAAGTTGCCGCGGCGATCCGTCCTCGGCGTTCGCGCCATAGCGCTCGACCAGATCGTACATCATGTCGATGCTGCCGCTCCATTTGGGCTGCGTGGCCGACAGCGCGGTGTCGTAGGCCGGCATGTAATCAGGATAGACGGAGATCGCCTGATTGAGTGCATCGGCAAGTTCCGTGGTGGCGCCGTAGCTGGCGATTATCTTCACCTGCATGTAGAGGCCGTAAGCCGAGGTGGGCTCCAGCTCCAGCACGCGGCGAATGTCCTCGACGCTCTTGCTCAGAGCACTGGAAAACGCCGCCTGCGCCTGTTCGTCCGTCTCCGTGGAAAAGCGGTGACCGCGCCGCGACCATGCCAGTTCATAGTAATATTGGGCGCGGACGAGGCGCGGAAGCGCGCTGAGCGGCGCCTGATCGACCCATTTGGAGAGCGCGCCTTCGAAGGAAGCGTCGCCGAGATCGGAGACATTGCCGATAAAATCGGCGAAGGGATAGAGCGTCCAGATCTTGGCCCGGCTCTCGGCCAGCGTCTCGCCGGCGATCCTTGTGGCACCGGCAAAATCCCGCTGCCGGATCGCGTCCTGCATCAGCCGAGCGCGGACGAACGGCATCTTGTCGTGACGGCCGGCCGGTTCTTCCGGGCCATGGAAGCTCTCCTTGTCCCCCGCTCCCCGCAACGACCAGTCCGCCACTTCGAGCCCGCCTGACTGAGGCTGGGGCATCAGACGCTGCCCGAGCATCACCCCGATAAACAGGAGCAATGCGCCGATTACCGCCAGCAGCAAAGGTTTGGATAGATTGTTGCTCGTGCTGACGACCGTCATCGTGCTCCGCCTAGATGGATCCTACGCACGACGGGTCATCGGCGCGGAAAGGGATCCACAAGCTGACGTTGTGGCATCGGACGCAATACATCAAGACCTGCAGGCCACCATGGGCACTTTAGCTCTCACTTAGGCAAACAGTTGGTTTACAACCGGTAGTCCGGCGGCGGCCGGGTAGGGCGGTTCAGGATTTTGGAATGGCTTTGCGACGTTTGGCTGGAGGTTCGAAGGTGCCGAATGCAAGCCGAAGAGCCTCGCGATCCCACTCGAACGGGATGCAGCCATCGGGAAATGTGCGTTGACGGGGAGCAAGGCACAGTGCACAGGTCACTCGCCAATGACTGGCATCCATGTTCCGACCGAGTTTTCAGTGCGCATCATTTCATTATCGACTATCCCTCCGCGTTTCTCGAAGCTGGGACCAACGCTCGACAGTCTCGTCAAGCAGCGCGGTCCGATCGATGAGATCAGGCTCTATATCCCGAAGCAATACCGGCGTTTTCCCGACTATGACGGGTCCGTTCCAGCGGTGCCGGATGGCGTAACGATCGTGCGACCGGAAGAGGATATGGGGCCGGCGTCGAAGGTGCTTTTCGCGGCGAAAGACCTTCGTGGCAAATCCGCGCAGATCCTGTTTTGTGACGACGACAAGGTTTTCGCACCCGACTGGTCATCGCAACTGTTTGCGGCACAGGACGCGCGACCATCGGAATGCGTTGCGCTGATCGGCAAGGAAATGTCTCCAGAGGCAGGCAAGCCTTCGGTTTTCGCACCCCGGGCATTGCGTCGGCGTAAGTTCGATCCGGGGCTTCGCGTCAGCCGGCTTGGCCACAAGATTTCGACGGTGGTCTTCGGTTCGAGCAAGCCGAAGCCGATGCGCAGTCTGATTGTCGAGGGCGGCTATGCCGATATCCTCCAGGGGCTTGGCGGCGTCGTCGTGCGGCCGGAATTTTTCGACGATATCGCCTACGACATTCCCGAGGTCATCTGGGCGGTCGATGACGTCTGGCTGTCGGGGATGCTTGCCCTCAAGGGTATCCCGATCTGGCTGCCGGCCGGCATCGAGGAGCCGATGACAACCGATGCCCACAATTTCTCGTCACTTTTCCTCGCTACGATCGAGGGAGCCGGCCGCGACGAGGCCAATCTAAAATGCATTCAATATATGCAAAGCACATTCAACATCTGGCTTTAGTGAGTTCTTCCCATTGACGAACAAGAAACTGCTCTATCGGCTATTTGATTTTTTCAGTACATCTCCCGCCAAGTACCGCAATCATCTCATATCATTTCCAACGGATGCGGAGATCGTACAGGCCTCTGATGCCGGCTCGGGCGATATCGTCGGCTTCTTTACGTCGAACTCGATGTACGAGCACGAGGCATCGCGGATGGAGGCGTCCGCCAAGCGCCTCGGGCTCAATGTTCACACCACGGCGGTCGATAGCGCCGGTAGCTGGGTTCGCAATGCCGCACTCAAGCCGACGTTCCTTCTCGATGCGCGCAAGGCGCACCGCGGTCCGCTCCTTTATGTCGATGTAGACGCGGTGTTCCACCGGGATCCCTGGCCGGTGCTGAAGAACTACGATTGCGATATCGCCGTCTATCGGGAAAAAGGCCGGGTAATCTCGGCAACGATCCTGCTGAGCGACACGCCGGCGACGCTGCGTCTGCTGGAGGTCTGGAAAGAGCGCTGCGATCGAGATCCAGACATATGGGATCAGGTGGTTCTCGAGCATATCCTCAATGAGGATAGCCTGAGCGCAAGTCCGCAATGGACGGTCGGCGCGCTGCCGTCGTCGTTCTGCTGGATTTTCGACCGGCTTTCGAACAAGACGTCCGATGGCGTCTATGTCGAACAGTTGCAGGCGAGCAGGCAGGCCAAGGCCCATGAAAGCCGGGGCCGCAACAAGATGCTCGAGCGGCGCGAGCAGCGGATCGAGATGATCGAGGCCGTTCTCACGCCGATGATGAATGCCAATAGAAACGAGAAGGCCGCACTGGACGCGGCGTTTCTCGACAAGGCGGCAAGTTGAGGACGCTGATAGACAAACGATAGCGTAGTCTAGCGTAAAGCAGATGAGCGTCGCTTCTCGCGCGCTCAACGGCCAGAAAGCTGTGCCGCCACTGCCACGTTGTCGATGATCGACCACACTTTCGCGATCCTGTCGTTCTCGCATTCGTAGAACACGTTCTCGGCAAACGAAATCCGGCGGCCGTTGACCGGCAGGCCGAGAAATTCGGCACGTGGAGTGATGTCGAAGGCGAGGCGGCTTGCGATGGTGGTGTCGTCGGCGATCAGCATCTGGATTTTGAAATGCAGGTCGGGGATGTTGCGGAATTCCGCCTCGCGGGCCTGCCGATAGCCGTCAAGTCCAATCGTGTTGCCGTTATAGGCAATATCCTCGGCGATATAGCGACCGAGATCGTGCCAGGCTCGGTTGTTCAGGCAGTCGATGTAAGCGCGGTACAGCGCGGTCAATCCGATCTCCGGCATGGCAATCTCCCGATATTCCTGATCATTGAGACTACACCGATCCGAGGCCGAAATGCGATCGCCGCGACGACCTGCGGTGGCGCCCGCTTTCGTCCGTCGCTACGCATTCCTGCGGAACGAATGTGGCCCCCTTGACGTTACCGCATCAGGAGAGCGTCATGCCAGGAGTCCGGAAATTGATCGTGCTGAGTGCGTTCAACATCGACAATAGCGGGGCATTGGTGCATGCCTTCGAGCCGCGGAGAATGAAGGCAGAAGATACAGCCGTCTACGTCGCTGAAACGATGGTGAATGATTATGCAGGCGTCGTCGTCTGGAGCCGCGAGGCCAATGTGACGATCGGCGAGCAGGGGCCGTCGATCATTCTTTTTCAGTCGGGTCGGATACCGGAATTCGACTAGACTGCGCTTCCGCGTGATTCCCGTCTGTTGGGCCGATTACGACGGGCGAGGGCAGCATGACCATTTTCTCCGTCAGACACGTGACGCAGTACACCTACAAGCGACCTGTCGCGTTCGGCCAGCATCGCGTGCTTTTTCGGCCGCGCGACAGCTTTGATCAGCGGCTGCTCGATGCGACGATGGTGATCGTGCCGAAACCGGCGCAGGTGCGGTGGATCCATGATTTCTTCGGCAACTGCATCGCGTTGGTCGATATGGCCGGTCCGTCCGATCACCTGCGTTTCGAAACCAATATCCGGCTCGATCACACGCCCGACGTACCGATCCATTTCGAGATGGACAGTGAGGCGCTGACCTACCCCTTTTCCTATGACGAGGAAGAACTGCCGGACCTGCGCTGTTCGATCGCGCGTTATTACGACGATCCCGAGGGTGAGGTGGCGCATTGGGCGCGGCAGTTCGTCGGCCCCGGCGCGTCCGGGCAGACCGGCCATATCCTGATGACGCTGTGCTTCTCGATCCGCCAGAGCTTCGCTTACGCGCGCCGGGTCGAGCGCGGCACGCAGACGCCGGTGCAGACGCTGCAGCGCCGGCAAGGCACCTGTCGCGACTTCGCGCTGTTGATGATGGAGGCGGCCCGCTCGCTGGGCTTTGCCGCCCGTTTCGTCACCGGCTATATCTATGTGCCCGACCGCGACGGATCGCAGACGCTTGGGGGCGGCTCGACGCATGCGTGGTGCCAGGTCTATCTGCCCGGCGCCGGTTGGGTGGAGTTCGATCCGACCAACGGCATCGTTGGCAACCGCGACCTGATCCGCGTCGGCGTTGCGCGCGATCCGCGCCAGGCGATTCCGCTGTGGGGCAGCTACGACGGCGATGCGGCGGACTTCGACGACATGGTTGTGCAGGTCAATGTGACCACCGAGCCCTGACGTTCGCATAACGGGCAGAATACGTGGAACCGATCGGGATGTCTGACGTTCCCTGATGGCCGACGCGGTCGGTTTCACCCTGCTTTGAAAAGGATGCGACATGAAGATCCACGCTGGTTTCACGATAGGCTATCAATGCGTGCAGCCGACGCCGATGCTTCTGGTGCTGAATATCCATCCCTCGCGGCGGGTCGATCTGCTGACAGATCAGGTGCTGACGTTCAATCAGCCGATCGATGCCTGGGGCTATACCGATGATTTCGGCAATGCCTGCACCCGCATCGTCGCGCCACCCGGCCTGACGACAATTTCGACCGAGTTCGACATCTACGATAGCGGTCAGCCTGACGTTGTGCCCTACGATGCCGTGCAGCACGACATCAAGGACCTGCCGGACGAGGTGCTCGTGTTCTTGCTCGGCAGCCGCTATTGCGACACCGACCGACTTGGGGACTTTGCCTGGTCGCACTTTTCGAACACGCCGCTCGGCTGGGCGCGCGTGCAGGCGATTGCAGACTTCGTGCACGGCCATATCCGCTTCGACTACATGAACGCCGATCTGCTGCGCACCGCGCATGGCGGCTATACCGACCGCACCGGTGTCTGCCGCGATTTCGCGCATCTGGCGATCACGCTTTGCCGCTGCATGAACATCCCGGCCCGCTATTGCACCGGCTATCTCGGGGATATCGGGGTGCCGAAGGATCCGGCGCCCATGGATTTCAGCGCCTGGTTCGAGGTTTATCTCGGCGGTCACTGGCATACGGTGGACGCCCGCCACAACACGCCACGCATTGGCCGCATCCTGATGGCGACTGGGCGTGATGCCACCGACGTCGCGCTCTCCACGGCCTTCGGCCCGGCGACGCTGGCGCAGTTCGACGTGGTAACCGACGAGATTGCCAGTGATGGATTGTCGATGCCCGTCGAAGGGCAGGCGCAGTTCAGCTCTGCGTCTGGCTCTGGCTTTGCCCCTGGTCCGCAACCTTGACGATGACTTCGAGCTTCTCGCCCGGCGTTCCGATGCGCATGCCGGAAACCGGCGCCGCATCCTTGTAGCAAAGGCCAGTGGCGACACGGACATAGCGTTCGTCCGGGCAGATTTCGTTGGCGGGGTCGAAGCCGACCCAGCCGAGGCCGGGAATATGGGCTTCCGCCCAGGCATGCGTCGCCGCCTGCTCGATCTTCTCTTCCATCATCAGATAGCCGGAGACGTAGCGGGCCGGGATGTTCAGCGCGTGGGCGGCGGCGACGAAGATGTGGGCGTGATCCTGGCAGACGCCCGATTTCTTCTCCAGCGCCTGCTCGGCCGATGTCTCGACGTCGCTGCTGCCGGGAATGTAGTTCACCGTTTCATGGATCGCGGCCATCAGCGCGTGCATGCGGCCGAGGTCGTTGTCACCGCTGACGCCCTTGATCAGTTCCTTGACCAGCTTGCCCGGCTTGGTCTTCGGCGTGTCGCGCAGGAATAGCCAGAGCGGGCAGAAGCCGGTGTGAACGCCGATAACGCCGTTTCTATCCTCGGTCTCGACCTCGCCCTCGGCGACGATGCGTGTTACCTGCTGCTCGCCCTGCAGCGAGACGAGGTTGACGTGGTTGCCGAACTGGTCGTCATACTCGACCTCAGGCTTGGCGCCCTCGACGTTCAGCGACCAGTTGAGCACGGTCTGGCCCGGCACCGTCGGCGGCGTCAGGCGCAGGCGCTGCAGCGAAAAGGCCGTCGGCTCGTCGTAGCGGTATTCGGTGACGTGGCTAATCTTCAGTTTCATGTATCGACCCGCCTATACGTAGAACCGGTAACCGTCGGAAATTTCCTGTCCGAGCTGGTTGTTGCGTGAGACGAAGTCCTCGAGGAATTCGTGCAGGCCCTGATCCATGATGTCCTTGATCGCGCGCGTCTTCAGAGACTGGCGAATGGCTTCCGCCGTCTTATGGGCCGGCAGCCGTTCGCCGTAATCGGTGGCGAGGTGGCCGAGTTCGCTGGTGATCTTCTCGTAGCAATAGGCCAGCGAGCGCGGCATCTGGCCGTTGAGGATCAGGAAGTCGGCGATGTTGGTGGCGCGATACTCGCCGTCATAGGCCCAGCTGTAGGATCGGTGGGCGGAGACGGAGCGCAGGATCGATTCCCACTGGACATTGTCGATCGAGGTACCGACGGCGGAGACCGCCGGCAGCAGCACGTAATACTTGACGTCGAGAATGCGGCTGGTGTTGTCGGCGCGCTCGATGAAGGTGCCGATGCGGGCGAAGTTGTAGAGTTCGTTGCGCAGCATCGAGCCATGCAGCGCGCCGCGGATCAGGCCGGCGCGGTGCTTGATGACGTCGATCGCCTGCGGCAGGTCGGCAGGCTTCAGGCGCTTCGAGAGCAGATCCTTGAGCTCGATCCAGAACTCGTTGGTCGCTTCCCAGGTTTCGCGGGTCAGCGCGGTGCGCACCATGCGGGCGTTGTTGCGGCCGGAATCGACGCAGGACATGACGCTCGACGGGTTGTTGCGGTCGCGCAGCAGGTAGTCGATGGCGTCGGCGCCGGTGAGCTTGGCGTGGCCTTCGTCATAGGCCTCGCGGACGCCGGCGCTCTGCAGCACGCCGTCCCAGTTGTCGTCGCTGCCGCTGCTTCTCGTCAGCGACATGCGGATGCCGGCGTCGATCAGGCGCGCGATGTTTTCGGCGCGCTCGATGTACCGGAACATCCAGTAGAGGCCGTTTGCGGTTCTTCCGAGCATCAGATCAATCCTCCAATACCCAGGTGTCTTTGGTGCCGCCGCCCTGGCTGGAGTTGACCACCAGCGAGCCCTGCTTCAGCGCCACGCGGGTCAGCCCGCCCGGAATAATCTGCACCTTGTCGGAGACCAGCACGTAGGGACGGAGGTCGACGTGGCGGGGCGCGATGCCCTTGTTGACCAGGATCGGCACGGTCGATAGCGCCAGCGTCGGCTGGGCGATGTAGTTGTTGGGCTTGGCGCGCAGCTTGTCGGCGAAGTCGGCGCGCTCCTTCTTCGACGCCGTCGGGCCAACCAACATGCCATAGCCGCCGGAACCATGGACTTCCTTGACGACCAGCTCTTCCAGATGCTCCAGCACGTACTTCAGGCTGGACGCCTCGGAACAGCGCCAGGTCGGCACGTTTTCGAGCAGCGCCTTGCGGCCGGTGTAGAACTCGACGATCTCGGGCATATAGGAATAAATCGCCTTGTCGTCGCAGATGCCGGTGCCCGGCGCATTGGCGATGGTGATGTTGCCGGAGCGGTAGACGTCCATGATGCCGGGGATGCCGAGCGCCGAATCCGGGCGGAAGGTCAGCGGATCGAGGAAGTCGTCGTCGACGCGGCGGTAGAGCACGTCGATCGCCTCGTAACCGCGCGTGGTGCGCATCTTCACCTTGCCGTCGATGACGCGCAGATCCGAGCCCTCGACCAGCTCGACGCCCATGGTGTCGGCGAGGAAGGAATGCTCGTAATAGGCGGAGTTGTAGATGCCGGGCGTCAGGACGGCGACGCGGGGCTTGCCCTTGCAGCCGGGAGGGGCGAGCGAGGCCAGCGACTGGCGCAAGAGATAGGGGTAGTCCTCGACCGGGCGCACCTTGTTCTCGTGGAAGAGTTCCGGGAACATGTGCATCATTGTTTCGCGGTTTTCCAGCATGTAGCTGACACCCGACGGCGTGCGCGCATTGTCTTCCAGAACGTAGAACTGGTCTTCGCCGGTGCGCACGATATCGGTACCGACGATGTGGGTGTAAACGCCGCCCGGCGGGCGGAAGCCGATCATCTCGGGCAGGAAGGCCACGTTGTTTTCGATCAGTGCGCGTGGGATGCGGCCGGCACGGATGATTTCCTGCTTGTGATAGATGTCGTCGAGAAAGGCGTTGAGCGCGATCACCCGCTGCTCGATACCCTGCGCAAGCTTGCGCCATTCGCGACCGGAGATGACGCGCGGGATGATGTCGAAGGGGATGAGCTTTTCGGAGGAGTCTTCGTGGCCGTAGACCGCGAAGGTGATGCCGGTCTTGCGGAAGATGTTTTCCGCGTCCCGGGACTTGGCAATCAGATGGGCTCGATCCTGATTATTGTACCACTCAAAGTATTTTCCATATGGCTGTCGCGGACTTTCGTCCCCGGTGATCATTTCGTCAAATGCCAAAGGTGTGGCTCCCCTTTTTTCTTCATTTGAGTACAACGCAGGAAGCAATGCAAGAACCATGCTCAGTTGGCGACGAAGATTCGTAAAATCGTCTCTACTGCCCAAGACAGCCGAAAAACTGAGCATTTACCGGGAAGTAGCGCCGCCGTTCGGAACGGCAATTGTTTTTTGGCGCTTAAAACATGAGCACATGATTATTTTCCGCGCGAGATCCGATTCAATTGTGGGCGGAGGCGGTTTCGGCAACCGGCCGGGCCAAGCGGAATGAAACTTTAAATAGACGTTACCGACGCCGCTGCTCGTTCAGCCGCTGCAATAAAAAAACGGCGGGATCGCTCCCGCCGTTCGCTGTCTCGTAATATTCAGCCGAACGCTTATGCACGTTCGCGACGCTGGCCGCCATTGCCGCCGCGCGATGGGCCACCGCGGCGATTGCCGCCGTTGCCTTCGCGGCGTTCGCCGCCGGCATTGGCCTGTGCGCCGCGGTCTTCACCGGGCTTGCGGGCTGGACGGCCCTGACCGTTGCGCGGTGCGCTGCGGGCGCCACCACCTGGATGATGACGGTTGGCGTCGCCGCCATTGGCATTGTTGCCATGCGGCTGCGGGCGCTGCGGCTTGCGGGCGGGACCTGCCGAACGGAAGTCGGAAGTCGTGGCCAGATCGTTGTCGGGACCTGCCGTTACCGGCGCAGCCTCGCCACGGCGCTGGCCGCGGAAGTCCTCGTTGCGCTCGGTCCGGCGCTCCGGACGGGGAGCACGCTCGCGGCGTTCCTCGTTGGCGCGGACTTCGTTGCCGGCTTCGGGACGCGGACGACGTTCCGGACGACCGGCGCGTGCATCACGGCGACCTTCGCCACCACGGTTCTCGCCGCCACGGCCTTCGCCACCACGACCCTGGCCGCGGTTGGCACCGCCGCCGTTGTTGGCGCGCTTCGGCGTGCCATTCATGTTGGCCGGCGCCTCGCCGCTGGCGACCGCGATGTTGATGCTCATCAGGCGCTCGATGTCGCGCAGCAGGCGCGTTTCGTCAGGCGCGCAGAACGCGATCGCGATGCCGTCGCGACCGGCACGGGCCGTACGGCCGATGCGGTGGACGTAGGCTTCGGCAACTTCTGGCAGGTCGTAGTTGTAGACGTGACTGACAGCCGGGATGTCGATGCCGCGGGCGGCAACGTCGGTGGCGATCAGCGTCTTGATGTCGCCGTCCTTGAAGGCCTTGAGGGCGCGCTCGCGCTGGCCCTGGCTCTTGTTGCCGTGGATCGAGGCAACCGAGTAGCCGACGGTTTCGAGATGCTTCATCAGCTTCTCGGCGCCATGCTTGGTGCGCAGGAAGACAATGGCGCGGCCATCGGGGTTTTCGGAGAGCGACTTCTTCAGGAGGTCGGTCTTGTCGTTCTTGCCGTTGACGAAGTGAACATACTGTTCGACCTTGTCGGCAGCCTTGCCCGGAGGCGTGACTTCGACCTTGACCGGATCGGTCAGGAAGTCGGCGGCGAGATCGGCGATCGACTTCGGCATGGTGGCCGAAAACAGCATGGTCTGGCGCTTCTTCGGCACCATCTTGGAAATCTTGCGCAGGTCGTGCACGAAACCGAGGTCGAGCATCTGGTCGGCTTCGTCGAGCACGAGATAGCGCACGGCGGTCAGGCCGATGGCGCGACGGTTGACGAGGTCGAGCAGGCGGCCCGGGGTGGCAACGAGGATGTCGGTGCCCTTTTCAAGCTGCAGCTGCTGCTTGTTGATCGACACGCCGCCGACGACGACGTTAATGCGCAGGTGCGACTTGCGCAGGAAGTTCTTCAGGTTCTGGGCGATCTGGTTCACCAGTTCGCGGGTCGGCGCCAGGATCAGCGTACGGGTGGTACGGTTGTCGGGGCGGCGTTCTTCCGGGATCAGCTTTTCGATCAGCGGCAGGCCGAAGGCGGCCGTCTTGCCGGTGCCGGTCTGGGCGAGGCCGATGAGGTCACGGCCTTCGAGGAGAAGCGGGATCGCCTTTTCCTGGATCGGGGTCGGCGTCTCGATGCCGAGCTGGAACAGTGTAGCGACGATCGGCTTGGAGACACCAAGCGATTCAAAATTGGTCAAGTCATAACCTTTTTAGGGCGCGCCAAATCAAAATCGCCGAAGCGCGGGGTTGCGGTCCGGTGTTGTTCTGGCGTCAAGCACCCCGCGTGAAGTGGGAACTTGTCTTGTTGGAAAAACTTTCCAGCGCTTCTGCCGCATCCTGGATGCGGTCTATTCGAAATGCGCTTTTGTCCTTCTTCCTGCATCCTATTTGCTGGCAGGGGCACGCTCACGCGGCGGCCGGAAGGTGAAAGCTGAGCTGCATTTGGTCTAGTTCGCGAGCAAAGTCAAGTGGTGCGGTGCAAAACGGCCGATTATGGGCGGAGCGTCACCGCTGCAACTTCGCGTCGGCCTGCTGTGCAATTCGCAATTTTACAGCACTATTTCGCGCGGCGCGTTGCTCATGGTTAATGCGTTGTTAAAGCGCTCGCTGTTATTGTCATACTTGGCGATTTGCCGGTATTTCATTGCGGAGCGTGTTTTTGACAGCAAACGGGGACCTTCTCGAACTGGCATGCCGCCGGATCGCGGATCTGGACAACCCGGCCTATGTCAAGAACAGCGAACTGCGCTATGTCGCGGTCAACCAGGCCTATGCCGACTTCTTCGCGAAAGACATCTCCGACTTCATCGGCCGCCGCAGCCGCGAGCTGTTCGACCGCCCTGAAGAACAGGACCGCGAGGACAAGGAGCGGCGCGCGCTGGTGTTCGGCAGCGAAGAGAGCGCGCTGTGTTTCGATGCCACGGGTGCTGCCCACGACCGTGTGCGGATCGAGAGCTTTGCGCTGTCTGACGAGCGGATCTACGTGCTCGGCTTGTTCGAGATGCAGCAAAGGCCAGCGCGGCGCCATCGCCGCCCTGCCGGCGTGCCAGTGGAGCCTTCCGCCGACAGCGATCTTCTGCGCGCCGTCATCGAGGCGCTGCCGGTCGCGGCCTTTGCCCGGGACCGGGATCACAGGCTGATCTATGCCAATGCCAGCTATGAACAACTGACCGGCTTGCCGCTGGCCGAGACGCTCGGCAAGACGGAGCGGGAAATGTTCGGCGATGCCGCCGGCGAGATGGTGAGCAGGGGGCATGTCGAGGCGCTGCGCAGCGGCACGGCGCGCGATATCGAGAGCCTGGTGCCCGGCCCCGATGGCAAAGTGTATCCGATCCTCGCCCAGATCAACCGCATCGATGCCGGCGCCGGCCAGCAATATACGGTCGGCTCGTTCTCGGACGTATCATTGCTCAAGGAGCGCGAGAAGCAGCTGATCGCGGCGCAGGCGCATAGTGAAATCCTGCATCGCGACATGGCCAAGGTGCTGAATTCGCTGCCGGTCGGTGTTCTCATCGTCGAGAGCGACATGACCATTCTCTACGGCAACCAGGCTTTCTACCGGATCTCGGATCTGCCCGAAGGCCGGTTCGATGGTTGCCGTTACATGGAGTTGGTCGAATATGTTCACACGCTTGGTCGCTATCCGCCGGGTGTCTCGGCCGAGCAAATCCTTGCAACGCGCACCGACCAGTTTCGGTCCGACCAGCCGGAAGCTGCCGAGATCAACTGGGGCGATAAATTCCTGATCGTCGATAGCCGCAAGCTCTCGACCGACCGCATCCTGCTGACCTATACCGATATCTCCGCCATCCGCCTGCACGAGCGCGAAATTCATGCCGCCCGCGAGGCGCTGGAGCATATCGGCGAGCTGATGGGCGATGCGACGCTGGCCATGTCGCAGGGGCTGCTGATCGTCCAGGACGACGAAATCCTGCTCAGCAACGATGCGCTTGCCGGCATGCTTGACCTTGCGCCCGAAAGCGTGGCGGCGGGCCGCAACTGGCAGGATTTCCTATCGCGCTGCGCGGCACGCGGCGACTTTGCCAGCGGGCCCGATCTTGTTCTGCAGCAGCTGCGCGACAATCTCGATCGTGGCCAGCCAGCGTCGCACCTGTTTCGCGTGCCCGATGGCCGGTGGGTGCAGATGGAGATCACCGTCAGCGAACGCCGGCATTGGGTCGTGCTGTTCACCGACGTCACGGCAATGAAGATCCGCGAGGAGGATCTCGAAGGGCTGCTCGAGCGCGCTGAGGTGGCCGACCGGGTAAAATCCGAATTCCTGGCCAATATGAGCCACGAGATCCGCACGCCGATGAACGGCGTTCTCGGCATGGCCGAACTGCTCGCCAAGACCAATCTCGACACCCGCCAAAAGACCTTCGTCGATATCATCGGCAAGTCGGGCAATGCGCTGATGACCATCATCAACGACATCCTCGATTTCTCGAAGATCGATTCCGGCCAGATGACGCTAAGGCGCGTGACCTTCGATCCGATCGAGGCGGTCGAGGACGTGGTAACGCTGCTGTCGTCGCTGGCGGCGGAAAAAAGCATCGAACTGCTGGTGCGGGCCGCCCCAGGCCTGCCGTCCGCGATCATCGGCGATGCCGGGCGTTTCCGGCAGATCGTCACCAATCTGGTCGGCAATGCCGTCAAGTTTACCGAGCGCGGCCATGTGCTGGTGGAGATCGGTTACGAGGCGGGCGCCGCTGACGAGATCATGGCGCGGCTGCGCATCGAGGATACCGGCATCGGCATGCCGACGGATCGGCTCGAGCAGATCTTCGGCAAGTTCTCGCAGATCGATTCATCCTCGACCCGGCGCCACGAGGGCACCGGTCTCGGGCTGGCGATCACCGCTGGACTGGTCGATCTGTTCGGCGGCTATATCGAGGTCGACAGCGAGGTCGGCATCGGCTCCGTGTTCACCGTAACGCTGCCGTTTGCAGTTTCCGCGACGCGAGCCGAGCCACGGCCGCTGCCGGTCAACGTGCGCGGCGCACGGGTTCTCGTCATCGACGACAATGCCGTGAACCGGCAGATCCTGACCGAACAACTGGCCTTGTGGGGCTTCGACGGCGCCGCCGCCGAGGACGGTATCGAAGGCTTGGCGATCCTCGAACAGGCCCATGCGCTTGGCGTGACGCTCGATGCCGTCGTGCTCGACTACCAGATACCTGGGATGAACGGTGCCGACATTGCCCGCCTGCTGCGCGCCGACAACCGCTTCGCTGACCTGCCGATCATCTTCCTGACGTCGATGGACATATCGGGCACCGAAAAGGAATTTGCGGCACTGAACGGCCAGGCGCATCTGATGAAACCGGCGCGGGCGAACGTGTTGAAGAACACCATCGTCGATGTCGTCCGCACCAACCGCATCCGGCTGGCACCGGCGCACGCAACGCCGACGCTGATCATCGAGACAGTGGCCGAGCCCGAGGTGTCGGCCGAACCGGTTGCGGTGCTGGAGACGCCGAGCTTCATCGACGTTCTCGTCGCCGAGGACAACGACGTCAACCAGATCGTCTTCACCCAGATCCTGCAGGCGACGGGCCTGAACTTCCTCGTCGTCGGCAATGGCGCGGAGGCGGTCGAGGCGTGGGAGCGGCACACGCCGCGGATCATCATGATGGACGTGTCGATGCCCGTGATGAACGGCCACGACGCGACGCGCCGGATTCGCGAGCGAGAGCGCGGGCAGGGCCATCGCGTGCCGATCATCGGCGTCACCGCGCATGCGCTCGACGGCGATCGTGATCTCTGCCTCGACGCCGGCATGGACGACTACATGGCCAAGCCGATCAGCCCAGAACTTCTCGAGGAAAAGATCGCGCTGTGGCTGGGCAAGGACGAGCGCCAGTCGGGCCGGTCAGGCTCGTAGTCGCGTCACTCTTGCGACATTGATGACTCACCTTGTGGTTGATATTTGAAAGGCGGGTGTGCCGCCTGCGGACAGGTATGTCAGTTGGCGCCAACCGTCATCTGCTCCACCTCGATGTTGCTTGGCTCGGAGATGATCATCGTGCGTGACGGTTTCGGCATCGATCTCTGTGCCGTCTTGGGTCGCTGGGCTGCACGCTGGATCGCGGCGGCCAGGGCAGCGCCGTTGACCTGCGTCGGCATTTGCTGCTGGCCGGCTGTTTTCGGCGGGCGAGGTGAGCGTGCCGAGGAGGCCGTTGCCTGGGGTGGCGGAGCCAGTTGTCCGAGACGACCTTGAATGACCCGAACGCCGGCGAGTTTCCTGGAGCCGACATCATAGGCGCACTCGAACGTCATTCGCACCCATTCCTTCCGAGGAGTCAGGAAACGGATTGAATCTCCACGATAAATGACGATTCCGGACTTGTCTGCAGCGGGGTCCGCCTCTTGGAAGAAGCCCGAGTAAGGGCGGTCCACCCACTCATAATCGATGGGTGCCTGCGCCTCGATCGGGCGGGCGCAGAGCTGGGCGGCGGGTTCGGAATTGGCGCGAATGCAGTCGGCGTCGCACATGTCCTTTGCGGCCAGTTTCGCCGCATTCGCATCGACCGTCTGTGCTTGGCTGGAACCGCTAAAAAGCAAAGGCGCGCACACCAGCGCGGCCGCGACACGACGCATCAACATTCGGTGTCTCTCCCAAAACTCCACGCGTTTTGAATCCAGACAACACCACTCCGGAAGACTTTTCAATATCAATATTCATCTTTTCTTAAACGCCGCCTACCCCTTTTGGATGATCCTCAAAAATGATGATTTACAGTTGTATAACGTATATAAATGTGTGCTTTATTAAGAAATCGGTAACTTTGTTGTATTGCGTCGAATTTCCGAGGACGAGGGCAGATCAAATCCAAGAAAATCTCATGAGTGGAGGACGAGAAATGAAAACCCATCTTCTTTTGTCTACGGCAGTCGTTGCGCTTCTTGGCGCATCTTCTGCCTTCGCAGGTAGCAATACTGTCTATCTCAATCAGATCGATTCAAGTCAGAACGCCTCTATCACGCAAAGCGGCAGCAGTAACACCGTTGGTTATTCGTGGCGCAATTTTGTCCAGCAGAATGGTGGCCTCTCAGGCCATAACGCGCTTGTGATCAACCAGTCTGGTAACAACAACTGGGTCGCTCGCGATGCGCAGGGTTACCAGTCCGGTACATCGAACACCGCAAACATCAGCCAAGCCGGCTACGGCAGCGATGTGGAACTTCAGCAGTCGGGCACCGAAAACGGCAATGGATACATCGCCTACAATAACGGCGGAGCCTATAATTCGGTCTTCCAGGACGCCAGTTCGAATTCGAGCAAGGCGAGCGTCGTGCAAAGCGGATACCGCAACGGCTTCGACATCGTTCAGGGTGGGTATGGCAACAACACCTCCCTGACCCAGAACAACAATGGCGGCGTCGCCTATATCCGACAGGGGACTGCGGGTTCCTATTATGACCAGTCATCCAACCGTGGGACGCCGACCGGTGGCAACAACAACGCGATCACGGTCAACCAGACGACCGATTATGCGAACTACGTTGTGGCGATGCAGGGCAACGGTGACAGCAACACGGCGACCCTGACCCAGCAGGGGGACGAGCTGCGGGTCAACTCCTGGCAACAGGGTTCCAGCAACGCCGTATCCTCGACGCAGGTAGGCTATTACTCGACGGCGGTGTTCAACCAGTTCGGAACCTTGAACTCTGCCACGAGCAATCAGGGTAACTACGCCTCGGCCAACATCTACCAGAACGGCTACGGCAACCAGAGCATCGGCTCTCAGTACGGTGGAGCCGGTTCGAACTACCTGAATGTCGCCACGGTCAGCCAGAGCGGCGACAACAACACGGCCAACTATGCGCAGAACGGCTACTCCAACACCGTTTCCGTGACCCAGACTGGCAACTGGAACAACTCGGTGACGTCGCAGACCGGCACCGGTCACGTCGCCAACATCGTGCAGAACTAACCGCAGTGCATACAGCGGGGCGGCGATGCCGCCTCGCTTCCTGGAGGGGGATTAATGGGTGGAATGGATGCCGGAGCACCTCCGGCGATCACGTGCACGGTCGATGCGACCCGCTCGAAGGGTGCCATTCGTCTGCGAGGGCGGATCGTCAGCGCCGTGCCGGCATTCGGCAAGTATCGATTCGAGGTGCTGAAAGAGGGCCGCAGCGGCAATTCGAATGTGTCGCAGTCGGGATCGTTCAGCATTCCGACCAGCGAGCCGGTTTTCGTCGGCGAGGCGAAGCTCGATTTCAGCCGTAGCACCCGCATCCGCGTCCAGTTTAGCGGCGACGCGCTCGGCGCGCAGTTCGCCTGTGCCTTCGACGAGGTGTCCAATGGCAAATAGATATTTCTTCCCGCTCGTGATCGCAGGCGTTCTCTGCACTACGGCTTCGGGCCATGCGCAGGATGCCAGCCCCAACTATACGGATCTGAGCAGCTATCTCCTCTCGCCGCCGAGCAGCACTGCCACGGCATCCGGCGGCGGCAACGTCGCCTCGATCGAGCAGACGGGCAGCAACAACACCGCCTCGATCACCCAGACGGGCGCCGCGAACCGGGTGACGGAAACCCAGGTGGGCGACGGAAACTGGGTCTCCTACTCGCTGACAGGCGACGCCAACAGTGTCGACAGCCTGCAGGTGGGCAACAACAACAGCGCCAACGTGGCGCTGACCGGAAGCAACAACACCATCTCGCAGACGCAGGTCGGCAGCGGCCTGAGCTACGGCCTCTCGTCGACGATGAGCGGCAAGACGGTGACGATTCAACAGTTTGGCCAGAGGTGACGACGATGGCGCAGATATTCATGACGAGCTTCGGTCTTTTCGCGCTTCTCTGCGCCGGCGCGGCGCAGGCGGGCAGTCTGGTCTACACGCCGGTCAATCCGTCCTTCGGCGGCAGCCCGCTCAACGGTAACTGGATGATGCAGCAGGCCGACGCGCAGAACCAGTACAAGGACAGCGGCCGGAGCGCGGCCAGCGGGGTATCGGCGTTGACGCCGGGCCAAATGTTCGCCAACCAGCTAACCAGCCAGCTCTATGCATCGCTGGCGAACCAGATCACCCAATCGCTGTTCGGCGCCAATGCGCAGACGAGCGGCACCTACACACTGGCCGGAACGACCATTTCGTTCGTGCGCGTCGGCGCCGAAATCCAGATTACCATCAATGACGGTTCGACGATCACCAACGTCACCATTCCTGCGACCCCGTAATGAAACTCACGTCTTGTGGAAGTATCGCGTATGCAAACGGTTAGAGTTATCGCCATCCTCAGCGCATTGCTGCTCGCGGGCTGCTCGGAAACGACAGGCGCACGGGAGCCGCTTCAGGAGCCACCGATCGTCACGCCGCCGTCTCCGACGCGCACCAATCTGGAAAACCTTCCGGCGCCCGCCAAGAAGGTCGATATCGCCGTCTATCAGTTTCCCGATCTGACGGGAAAGAACGAGCCGAACGATAATGTCGCGGTGTTTTCTCGGGCCGTGACACAGGGCGGTTCCGGGCTGATCATCGACGCGCTGAAGCGGGCCGGTGGCGGCAGCTGGTTTACCGTCGTCGAGCGCACCGGGCTGAACGACCTGCTGCAGGAACGCCAGTTGATCCGGGCGACGCGGCAGGAATACTCGCTCGATGCCATGAAGACATTGCCGCCGATCCGCTTTGCCGGCCTGATCGTCCAGGGCGGCATCCTGACCTACGACGCCAATACCATCACCGGCGGAGTCGGCGCAAGTTTCCTCGGCATCGGCGGCAATGCGCAATACCGGCGCGATGTGGTGACGGTCGGCGTGCGGCTGGTGTCCGTGCAGACCGGAGAAGTGATGCTGAGCGTTACCACGACCAAAACCGTCTACTCGGCCGGTATCAGCGCGAATGTCTACAAGTTCGTCTCGACCGACAAGATCCTGCAGGCGGAGGCGGGCTATACGCGCAACGAGCCGACCCAGCTTGCCGTGCGCCAGGCGATCGATCTCGCCGTCTATGCGACGATCATGGAAGGCGCGCGCTCCGGCATCTGGAATTTCAGCAACCCCGCTGCCGCCGCGCCGCTGGTCAGCGAATATATCAAGCGCGATCGGCCGGGAGATGTTGCCGCGATTGACGCGCCAGAGACGGTGAAGAGCTTCTGACGCCGCCGAAGGTCTGTCGCTGTCTCGACGGACGCTGCGATATCAGCTCGGCTTGACACCGCAAAGCATCTCACGCTTGCCTGCAAAGCCCGGCCGACGTTCGACGATGAAGCCCACCGCGCCGAGATTTCTGCGCACGAAGCCGGCTGCGGCGTAGGTTGCGAAACTGCCCCCGGGTGCCGTCTTCTCGCAGACGAGGCGCATCAGCTCTTCCGACCACATGTCGGCGTTCTTCGACGGCGCGAAGCCATCGAGGTACCAGGCGTCGAATTCGGGATCGGCCACTGCGACGCCGTCCAGCGCGCGACCACAGACGACGCTGAGCGTGGTCTGTTCGTCGAGCCTGAGCATGACGATGCCTTCCGGCGTATCAGGCCACGCCGCTGTCAGCGCCTGCCGCTCGGCGTCAATCTCCGGCCAATGCGACAAAGCGCGGTCGATCTCGTCGCGTTGCATCGGATAGAGCTCGAAGGAGGTGAAGTGCAGCTGCTGGCCCGGCCCGCGCTGCTCCTTCCACTGCCTCCAGGTCTCGGCGAAGTTGAGGCCGGTGCCGAAGCCGAGTTCGCCGATACGAAAGCTGTTCCGGTCGCGCCAGCGCGCCGGCAGGCCGTTGCCGGCCAGAAAGACGTGGCCGCATTCGAGCCGGCCGTCGGTCTGGCAATAAAAATGATCGCCAAAGGCCGGCGAATAAGGCATATCGCCGTCGCGCCATTCCAACGGCTGGTTCGCGATTTCACTCGGCGCCGTGTCCATCTGCGCTGTGTCAATCTGGGCTGGGCTCGGCGGCGCCAAACCAATCTGATCGGGATCGATGTCTGTCATGCCACAAGCCGATAGTCCGGCCTTGCCTTCGGGTCAATCGTCCGCAGCATTGTTCATCGTCGGTGGCGGCATCATGGGCCTGTGGGCGGCGGTGTTTGCGGAGCGGATGGGAATCGACACGCTGCTGATCGATGCCGGTGCGCTCGGGGAGGGGGCGAGCGGCGGGCTGCTCGGGGCGCTGATGCCGCATATGCCGGATCAGTGGAACGCCAAGAAGCAGTTCCAGTTCGAGGCACTTGTGGCGCTGGAAGCCGAGATCGCCACAATCGAGGGTGAGACCGGTCTGTCGACCGGTTACCGCCGTTCCGGACGCCTCATTCCATTGCCAAAGCCGCATCTGCGCCAGATCGCGCTCGAGCGTTCCGTCGATGCCGACACCCATTGGCGGGCCGGCGACCGTCGGTTTCACTGGGACGTTCTCGATGCGCCCGAGATCGCGGGCTGGCCTGACGTCGCCGGCAACGAGGGCGGTTTCGTGCGCGACACGCTGGCCGGGCGGGTGGCGCCGCGGTCGCTGTGCGCCGTGCTCGCGGCCTATCTCCGCCGTGCGCGGCATGTTCGTATTATCGAGAACACCGCCATTGCTGATATCGATCTGGCACGTGGTGTCGCGGAGACCAGCTTTGGGACCGTCGTTTTCGGCCATTGCGTCATCGCCGCCGGGCATCAGTCCTTCTCGCTGCTTGCGCGCCATACGACAGGTTTGACACAGCCGCTCGGGCAACCGGTCAAGGGACAATCGGCGCTGCTCAAGGCGGATGTCGATCCTTCCCTGCCGACCATTTTCCGTGATGGGCTCTATGTGGTGGCGCATGAAGGCGGCCATGTGGCGATCGGCAGCACCAGCGAAAACCGGTTCGACGACGCCTACACCACCGACGGCCAGCTTGACGTGCTTGTCGACAAGGCGCGGGCGCTGGTGCCGCTGCTCGGCGAGGCGCCGGTGATCGAGCGCTGGGCGGGGCTGCGGCCGAAGGCGATCGATCGTGATCCGATGATCGGGTCGCATCCCGATCACGCCAATCTCCTGGCGCTGACGGGCGGTTTCAAGGTCAGCTTCGGGCTGGCGCATCGCCTGGCGGAAGCGACGGTGCGGATGGCGGCGGGCGAAGAGCAGCGGTTTGCCGTGCCCGACAGCTTCCATTTGATCAATCACATTCGCGTGGCTTCACGTTAAACGTGAATTAGCGATCGCTGCGCTTCGTCAATCTGTCATGCAAATCACCTATCTGCTTGCAAAAAGGCAGCGAGCTTACGAGTCGCGCGCCCTGTTGCCGACGGAGATACCGCATGCGCTATGCCATCTGCTTCACGCCAGCCGCCAATGACCCGCTGTCGCATGCGGCTGCCAACTGGCTTGGGCGCAACGTGTTTTCCGGCGAGATGGTCGAGCCGACGGCGATCCGCGGCATGAGCATCCACGAGGTGGCATTCCACACCGCTGTGCCGCGGCGCTATGGTTTTCACGGAGCGCTGAAGGCGCCGTTCCGGCTGGCATCCGACGTATCGGAGGCGCAACTTCTGCGGGATCTGATGCGGTTCTGCGGCACGCTGACGCCGTTCTCGATTGCACGCCTCGAAGTAGCCCGCACCGGCGGGTCCTACAGCTTGGTGCCGTCGCGGCCCTGCGAGCACGTGCACTATCTCGCATCGGCGATCGTCCAGCAGTTCGACGGTTTTCGCGCGCCGCTGAGCGATGCGGATATCGAGCGCAGCGATCCCGATGGCCTCTCCGCCGCACAGTTCGCCAACCTGCACCGCTGGGGCAGCCCCTACGTGATGGACGAATTCCGCTTCCATATGCCGCTTACCGGCCCGGTCAGCCTGCCCGACATGGCGCGCATCGAGCAGACGCTGCGCAGCGTCTTCGAGCCGGTGCTCGACAATCCGGTGAAGATTTCGAACGTGGCGCTGATGATCGAGGAAGGCAATGGCGGACCGTTCCGGGTGCATTCGCTGCATCCGATGGGCAAGGTCAGCGCCCGGCGGGAGCGGGTCGCGGTTCCCGCCTGAGAGCATCAGAGCGGGCACCTGTGCCGCCAAAGCGAAAGCCGCTCAGAACTTTCCATCTCGACATTCGCTGCCCGGGTGCTACCGTTCGGCGACTTTCTGGAAGGTGATTTCATGGTATCCGAAACTTATCCGCGCAATCTGGTCGGTTACGGCCGCAACACGCCCGATCCGAAATGGCCCGGCAACGCCCGCATCGCCGTGCAGTTCGTGATCAATTACGAGGAGGGTGGCGAAAGCTCGATCCTCGATGGCGATCCGGCCTCGGAGAACCTGTTGTCGGAGATCGTCGGCGCCTCGGCTTGGCCGGGGCAGCGCAATCTCAACATGGAATCGATCTACGAATACGGCTCGCGAGCCGGTTTCTGGCGGCTGTGGAGGACGTTCACCGAGCTTGAGGTGCCGGCGACCGTCTATGGCGTGACGCTCGCCATGGCGCGCAATCCGGAGGCGGTGGCGGCCATGAAGGAAGCCGGCTGGGAGATCGCCAGCCACGGCTACCGCTGGCTGGAATACAAGGACTTTCCGGAGGAGCTGGAGCGCAAGCACATTCTCGAAGCGGTGCGGTTGCATACGGAGCTGACCGGCGAGCGGCCCTATGGCATGTATCAGGGCAAGCCGTCCGACAACACGCTGCGGCTGGTTCAGGAGGAGGGCGGGTTCCTCTACTCGTCCGACAGTTACGCCGACGATCTGCCATACTGGGTGAAGGGGGGCGACGACAAGCCGTTCCTGATCATCCCCTATACGCTCGACACCAACGACATGCGCTTCGCGACGCCGCAGGGCTTCAACTCGGGCGACCAGTTCTTCACCTACCTCAAGGAGGCGTTCGACACCCTCTACCAGGAGGGCAAGGACGGCAGCCCGAAAATGCTGTCGATCGGCCTGCATTGCCGCCTGGTCGGCCGGCCCGGGCGCGCGGCGGCGCTGAAGCGGTTCATGGAATACGTGCTTGGTCACAAGAAGGTCTGGACCCCACGGCGGATAGAGATCGCTGAGCACTGGCACAAGCACCACAGACCGGAGACAATCTGATGATCGCGCGCGACGACTTCATCTCGCGCTTCGGCGGCGTTTTCGAGCATTCGCCTTTTATCGCCGAGCGCGCCTTTGACGACGGCTTCGTCGGCGACAATCTCAATGTCGACCGCGTGCACGCGGCGCTGGTGGCGATCTTCCGGGCGGCAAGCGCGGAGGAGCGTCTCGGCGTGTTGCGAGCGCATCCGGATCTCGCCGGTCGCCTGGCGGTCGCGGGTGAACTGACCGAGGACAGCAAGAAGGAGCAGGCCGGCGCCGGGCTCGACCGGTTGAGCGCCGAAGAGCACGCCCGCTTCACGACGCTTAATAACGCCTATGTCGAGAAGTTCGGCTTTCCCTTCATCATCGCCGTCAAGGGGCTCGACAAGGACGATATCCTGAAGGCCTTCGAGACGCGGATCGACAACAGCCGCGACGCGGAATTCGAAACCGCGACCGCGCAAGTCGAGCGGATCGCGCTGCTGAGGCTGCAGGCGATTTTGCCGCAGCATTGAGCCCGGATTGCGCTTTCGTACCCGCCGCTTATAGTTGCGGCACAGGAGATCAGGCGCGATGAAACCATCGGAAGTGCTGGAGAAGAACAGGCAGGCGATCCGCGAGGCGACCAAGCGCTTCAACGCGGCCAATCCGCGTGTGTTCGGTTCGGTGGCGCGCGGTGAGGATCGGGCGGACAGCGATCTGGATATATTGGTGGATGCCTTGCCTGGCAGCACGTTGCTCACGCTGGGAGGTTTGCAGGACACCTTGGAGCAGATGATGCTTGGGACGTCGGTGCACCTTCTGACGCCTGGCGATTTCCCCGAGAGCATTCGTGCCCGGGTATTAGCCGAAGCACGGCCGATATGAGCCCGGAGCGTATTGTTTATCTCCTAAGTCGCATGCGTCAGGCCGCTGCCGATTCTCACGCGA
The DNA here is from genome assembly GCA_900472625.1 of Hyphomicrobiales bacterium. GTDB lineage: Bacteria > Pseudomonadota > Alphaproteobacteria > Rhizobiales > Rhizobiaceae > Rhizobium. The sequence continues at coordinate 67,574 of UCIT01000005.1, forward strand.
TGATCGCCAACGTCAGCAAGGACGATTTCCTCGGGGACCTTGTCTTGCAACGCGCTGTTGGCATGAGTCTTCTAATGGCGTCGGAAATGGCATCGCAACTTTTGAAAGCTCATCCGGAGTTCATTGAGGAGCACCCCGAATTTCCATGGGGCGCGATGCGCGGAATGCGAAATCGCATTGCGCACGGATATTTCGATATCGATCTGGAGAAAGTCTGGGCTACCGCGCAAGACGAAGCTCCGCAATTGCTGTCTGCGCTCGACAATGTTCTCCGTGGGCGGACGGAGGGCGAGTAATGCGTTATGCAATTGTCGTGAGATCAATGATGACAGTAGGCAATTTTATCGGGGCGGCGAGCAGGCTTTTTTCTATTGGAACCGCCGCTCATAGTTGCGGCACAGGAGATTAGGCGCGATGAAACCATCGGAAGTGCTGGAGAAGAACAGGCAGGCGATCCGCGAGGCGACGAAGCGCTTCAACGCGGCCAATCCGCGCGTGTTCGGTTCGGTGGCGCGCGGGGAGGACAGGGCGGACAGCGATCTGGATATTCTCGTCGACACGCTGCCGGGGACGTCGCTGTTCGATCTTGGCGGGCTGCTTGAGGAACTGAAGGATATAATGCAGGGGACGGATATCCACCTCGTGGTTCCCGGTGATTTCCCCGAAATGGTACGCGCGCGCGTCCTCAGCGAGGCCAAGCCGATATGAATTCGGATTGGTTGCGGTCCTATCTTGACCAGATGGAGCAGGTCTCTCGCGAGATCGGCGATTTCGTGAAGGACACGTCCAAGAATGCATTTCTTGGCGATGTGATGAAACAGCGAGCCGTCGGCATGAACCTGATGATGATCGGCGAGGTGGTCACACGGTTGACCGAAGAGTTTCCCGAAGTCGTCGCAGCACATCCGGAAGTTCCCTGGACCAAGATGCGCGGCATGAGAAACCGGATCGCGCACGGCTATTTCAACATCGATCTCGAAACCATCTGGGATACAGCCACGAACAATATTCCCGAATTGATCGAGACGCTTCACATGCTGCGCCACTGGCGCATCCAAGGCGAATAGACGTGACAAACTTCCTCGATATCGAACCCCTGACCCAATCCGCCTTCGCCCCTTTCGGCGATGTCATCGAGGCCGATCCGGCGACGATGCGGTTTATCAACAACGGCACCACCGAGCGGTTTCACGCGCTGGCGGCGGCGGCGGCGGCGGGCGAGGGCGCGCGCGTCATCATCAACCTCTTTCGCGGGCAGCCGCGCGCCTTTCCCTATGTGGTCGGCATGATGGAGCGGCATCCGTTCGGTAGCCAGAGCTTTTCGCCGATCTCGGGGCGACCGTTTCTTGTCGTGGTTTCCGAGGACGAAGACGGTAGACCGGGGCGACCGCGGGTGTTTCTGGCGCGGGGCGATCAGGGCGTGAATTACCGCCGCAATGTCTGGCATCATCCGCTGATGTCGCTCGGTGTCGTCAGCGATTTCCTCGTTGTCGATCGCGACGGGCCAGGCAACAATCTGGAAGAGTTCTTCTTCGACACTCCCTACATCATCAGCGAGCCAGCCTTATGACCGGACTGACCACTCATGTTCTCGACACCGCCTCCGGCAAACCCGCCGAGGGGCTGAAGATCGAGCTTTATCATGTCGATGGCGATCTGCGCCGCCACCTGAAGACTGTGATCACCAACGCCGACGGGCGCGTCGATGGCGGGCCGATCCTGGTCGGTGAGAGTTTTCGGGCCGGGACCTACGAACTCTTGTTTCATGCCGGCGATTATCTGCGTGGCACCGGCGTCGCGCTGCCGCATCCGGCGTTCCTCGATCTCGTGCCGATCCGCTTCGGCATCGCTGACGAGGCGGCGCATTATCACGTGCCGCTGCTGATCTCGCCCTATGGCTATTCCACCTATCGCGGGAGCTGACCGATGCGTTTCGCCGCCATCGCCGATGTTCACGGCAACCATCTGGCGCTGGAGGCCGTGCTTGCCGATATCAGGGCGCAAGGCATCGACGAGATCGTCAATCTCGGCGATTGTCTGAGCGGGCCGCTGGAGGCGGGCAGGACGGCGGATCTGCTGATCGGGCTGAATGCACTGACGGTGCGCGGAAATCACGACCGCTATCTGACCGACAGCCCCGCAGATGCGATGCCGTCGTGGGAAGAGCACGCCTATTCGCAGCTTTCGGCCCATCATCTTGCGTGGCTGCGCAGTTTGCCGTTCAGTGCCGTCTATCGCGACGCGGTCTATCTATGCCACGCGACGCCTGGCCATGACGAGACATACTGGCTGGAAAAGGTCTCGCCGGCGGGCCATGTCTATCTGAAGCCGCTGGAAGAGATCGAGGCGCTGGCCGCCGGGATCGACCAACCACTGATCCTCTGCGGCCACAGCCATATCCCGCGCGTGGTGCGTCTTGGCGACGGGCGGATGATCGTCAATCCCGGAAGCGTCGGCTGCCCCGCCTATGGCGATGACATGCCCTATGACCACAAGGTCGAAACCGGCCATCCGCTTGCCAGCTATTGCATCATCGCGACGACCGCATCCGGCTGGCTGCCGCAGTTTCGCAGCGTGGCCTACGACCACATGGCAATGTCGCGTCTGGCGGCGCAAAACGGCCGAAGCGACTGGTCGGTTGCGCTGGCGACGGGGTGGGCGGGGTAACATGCTGCTGCCACGGCGGAATTGACTCCGTACGGGTGTTGTACGATATATGGTACAAGTCCTCGTGAAGGAGTGCAGCCGTGCGCACGGTCATGTTTTCGAAAGCCAGAAACGAACTCGCCAGCCTTCTCGACGAAGTGTCGCAGGATCGAACCGCCGTGGAAATCGTTCGACGCGACAAGCCCTCGGCGATCCTGATCGACAAGGATGAGTATGAGGGGATGATGGAGACGTTGCATGTTCTGTCTACGCCGGCCAATGCCATGCGGCTGATGGAAGCGATCGAAAACGTCAAAGCTGGCAAAATCGAATTTCACGACCTGATCGAAGATTAAGGAAAAATCCCTTTTTGAACTCCGTGGATGAGTGCTGCTTCCCAGGCACTCGGAGAGATTTGAATGTCGCGCAAGATAGAAGGAAGCCGCGTGGTCCTCGCTTGGGAACCCACGGGCTGGTCGGAATATCTTTACTGGCAGCAGACCGACGCGAAGATGCTCGTCCGTATCAACGAGCTGATCAAAGATGCGTTGCGCCATCCCTTCGAGGGCATTGGCAAACCCGAACCCTTGCGTAACCAGCTGAAGGGTCAATGGTCACGACGGATAACGCAGGAACACCGTCTCGTCTATCGGGTCGAAGGAGAAGGCGAGCGGCAGACGCTCACCGTTCTCCAATGCCGTTTCCATTACTGATCAACGATCTCCGCTTCACTCCCGACCGGCGATGATCGACGCGTTGACGTCCTTGATATCGCGCTTGCCGCACAGTGCCATCGTCACGTCCATCTCCTTGCGCAGGATGCTGAGCGCCAGCGAGACGCCGTCCTTGCCCATGGCGCCGAGGCCGTAGAGGAAGGGGCGGCCGATGTAGGTGCCTTTGGCGCCGAGCGCCACCGCCTTCAGGATGTCCTGGCCGGAGCGGATGCCGCTATCGAGGTGGATCTCGATCTTGTGGCCGACGGCGTCGACGATCTCGGGCAGGATGCTGATCGAGGAGGGAGCGCCGTCGAGCTGGCGGCCGCCGTGGTTGGAAACGATGATGGCATCGGCGCCGGTTTCGGCCGCGGCCTTTGCGTCTTCGACGTCGCAGATGCCCTTGATGATCAGCGGGCCGCCCCACTTCTCCTTGATCCAGGCGACATCGGCCCAGGATAGTTGCGGGTCGAACTGCTCGGCCGTCCAGGACGACAGCGAGGAGAGGTCGGAGACATTCTTGGCGTGGCCGACGATGTTGCCGAAGGAGCGGCGCTTGGTCTGCAGCATGTCGAGGCACCAGAACGGGCGCGTCGCCATCTGCCAGATGTGCTTGGGCGTGAACTTCGGCGGCGCCGAAAGGCCGTTGCGCAGGTCCTTGTGGCGCTGGCCGAGGATCTGCAGGTCGGCGGTCAGGACCAGTGCCGAGCATTTGGCCGCCTTGGCGCGGTTGATCAGGTTCATGACGAAGTCCTTGTCCTTCATCACGTAGAGCTGGAACCAGAAGGGCTTCGTCGTCACCGATGCGACGTCCTCGATCGAGCAGATGCTCATGGTCGACAGCGTGAAGGGGACGCCGGCTTCTTCCGCGGCGCGGGCTGCCAGCATCTCGCCATCGGCGTGCTGCATGCCAGTCATTCCCGTCGGCGCCAGCGCCACGGGCATCGATACTTTCTGGCCGACCATCGTCGTCTCCAGCGTCCGGTTCGTCATGTCGACGAGGACGCGCTGGCGCAGCTTGATCCTGGCGAAATCGCTTTCGTTGGCGCGGTAGGTCTGCTCCGTCCAGGCGCCCGAATCGGCATAGTCGAAAAACATCTTCGGGACACGGCGTTTTGCCAGGGATTTGAGGTCTGCAATGGTCAGCGGGGTCGTCATGGCGCGAATATTCCTCCTGAATATCGCCAACACCTAGCATATCCGCGCTGCGCTGCCAGCCTCCCGGCGTGGACAAGTCTGGCACAAGTTACGCCCCCTTATGTGTGCGCCAATACTTCACGCTCGGAAGGCGCTTATGGAAAACGATCGCTACGCATATTATTCAACGCTTGTGCCGAACGTCAGGTCGGCAATAAACAGCATTCAGGAACTGGAATATTCGAAGTGTTTCGACCGGGATTATCTTGAGCATACGCTTATCCCGGCGCTCGGCCTGAACAACGAACACCTCCACGAGCAGCCGGAAGAGCTGTCTCCGTTTTTCGGAACCGGCCTGCATCTTTGGCAGTACCCGTCGCAGCTCGCCGATTATCTCGTCTGGCTGTCGCTGAACGGCAAGGGCGTCAAGCGCTACATGGAAATCGGCTGCCGCTGGGGTGGCACGTTCATCGTCGTCAACGAATGGCTGAAGAAGATCGGCGCGCCGATCGAGGTCTCGATTGCCGTGGACCCGGTTCCGGAAACACCGTTCATCAAGGAATACATCGCGATCTCCAACACGCCGGTCGTCTATCTCAACGCGTTTTCGACGTCGCAGACGGTGATCGACTATACCCGCATGGCCAAGCCCGACATGGTGTTCATCGATGGCGACCACTCGATGGCCGGCGTGATGTTCGATCACGGTCTGGTGCGCAAGAACGCCAACATCATCGTCCACCACGACATCGCGTCCTTCGCATGCCCGCCGACGGTGGCGTTCTGGAATTATGCCCGCGAGGCCGAAGAGAACTTCGAGAGCTTCGAATTCGTCAACCAGTACGAATCCGTCAAGGGCAATTTCCTCGGGATCGGGGCAATGAAGCGGATCTGATTTTCGGGTCTTTCGCGTTAAAGACCAGCAGGCGGCATCGGCCGCCTGCGATGCCTATCGGCGGATGCGGCGCACGTCCGAGACGCGGCCGTTGCGACTGTCGAGCGCGATCTCGAAGCGCTGGCTGCCACGCCATGCCCGGTAGACGAAAAATCGTCCCCGGCAATCGACGCGGCGTACATCGCGGAAGCCGCGATCACGGATCCGTCGTTCGCCATCGCGGCAGCTGATCGGCCGGCCATTGTTAAGATTGCTGCCAATGTTGATGTTGACGGTGACCGCATGTGCCGGTGTCGGCACCACCACCACAGGTGTCGCCAAAAGGCAGAGAACAATACCGAATATCGTTGCTGTGTTGTTGCGCAATGCATCCTCCCATCGACTAAATGAATTCAGTGCTTTGGCAAAAGGCGTCCGGCGACATCGGGATCCGCCAGGCTTGACGATCTGTCGTCACTCCCGGTTTGCGATGTCGCGGGCATGCACGAGGTTGCAACTGATGTGGCGGCCAACATTCGCGGACCCGATCGTGAAGTCCACTGCGCTTTATTGTTGCAATCGGCTCAATCCATACTCCTCCCGGAGATATCGTTCAAGCTAGCGCAGACGCGGTGTC
>UCIT01000066.1 GCA_900472625.1 Hyphomicrobiales bacterium
ACATCGAGAACGAGTTGCTTGAGCAGCAGCTAAGCCGTCGGATCGAAACGCCGGTCGTTCCCGTCGTGCACGATCTGGCTGATGTCAACGACCAGCTCTCCCGTGGCCGGCCCTTCTTCGTCGATGTCGTCAAGGATGGCATCGTCCTCTACGAGATGCCGGGCCATCCCCTTGCCCAGCCGAAGCCTTTGACGGCGGAAGAGCAGCGCGCGGAAGCGCAAGCCTACTTTGAACAGTGGCACCCACTTTCACTTCAGGCTTTAAAGTTTGCGGAATTCGGGCTCTCAGGTGAAATGTGGCGCGATAGTGCATTCATGCTCCATCAAGCGACCGAACGTGCCTACCACTGCGCATTGCTCACGCTGACGCTCTACAGCCCGAAGTCTCACCGGATAAAGGCGTTGCGATCGCGGGCCGAAGATGTCGATTGCCGCTTGATCGCCGCATGGCCCCGCGACAGCAGGTTTTCGCGTAGGTGTTTTGAGTTGCTGTCTCGCGCTTATGTCGAAGCCCGATACTCAGCAAAGTACCAAATCGATGCCGTCGAGCTGGCATGGCTCGTCGAGCATGTTAAACTGCTGCAAACCACGGTGGAAGCCGTCTGTCGAGAACGGCTATCTCCATAACTCCTCGGGCGGTGCGGCTGGCGCAGAGCGGTCCGCAGACAGGTTGTGCGGCGAGCCCACCGATCAGGGAGAGAAAATGGGGAAGAAAAAATTGGTCTGCGCGCCGGATGCCCGCATGGCTGATAGATATCCGCAAGGCGCCTCGGGCGCGTAGGGAGTGGCAGCAGGGCTCCGGTCAAAGATTGAGCATGCATCACGCTCACCTTGTTGGCAAAGCGTGCCATCATCGCAAGATCGTTTGTGAACCATACCGACCCCAGCTTCGAGCGATTTCGGTAACCGCCGATATTGGTCCAAACCCCGCAATCAAGGGGTGGACCCGCGTGGCGACGGAAAGACTATGTCCTGATCGACAAGCACGTTGAACTTGTAGCCAGGCCGGATCGTGATCGTCGGCTGGGCATTGAGGTTCTTGGAAATGGTCTGCTCAGCGATGCGGCCAAACGATTCTGCGAAATTGCGCCTTGCGGCATCGGAGGCAGTATCTTGCGTCGCGAGTGTCGAACTTTCCGGCATGGACATGTCAATCCCTGTTCCGATTAAGGCAACGAGGGCCGCGGAACCGAATGTCCGCCAAAGGTGTCTGTCGGTCTTGTCCTTGAAGCCCCCATATCCCTCCACATCCGTTCCTGCCATCCCGCCAATCTGAAGTGTCGAGCCATTGGGAAAAATCAGGTCGGTCCAGACGACGAGAACGCGGTCCTGCCCAAACGAAACCTTGGAATCGTAGCGACCGAACAGTTTCGCGCCCTGTGGGATCAAAAGACGATGCCCTGTTGCGCTGTCGTAGACGTTCTGGCTAACCTGAGCCGTAATCCTACCCGGAAGATCAGAACTGAGACCTGTGATCAGCGTCGCAGGGATGACCGACCCGCGCTTGAGTTCGGAGTCGGATAGCGACGGGACGACCTGGTTGGGGAGGTAGCCGAGATCCTTGATGTCCTGGTTGAAGAAATCTTCCTTCGAAGCCTGTCCGTTGGGATCCATGCCCTGCCCCAGTCCGGACTTCAACGCGGCGGTGTAGAGGTCCTGGGCATTGCTCTCGTCATTCGATTGCGCTCTGCTGATTTTCGGATCACTCGAGACAGTCACGACATCGGCGATGTCGACTTTAAGCGGCGAATCGAGAGCGGTAGCACGGGCCTGTAATCTTGCCATTCGTTGTCGCTGGGCCTCGCGAAGATATTGTTCATCCTGCTCGCGCTTCAGCCGTGCACGCCACTCCTCGTCCGAGGCAAGGCGAGGCTGGCTTTCCTGCCGCTCTGTTGGCCGAGGCTCGGCCCGCGGTTCACTTCCCATATCCTTTCTCGTCACAAGGGGCGCTGGCTGAAAGACCTCCTGCTTCTCGGGCTCGCCAATGACCGCGTCGGAAATGCCGCGTTTGAGCTGGTCCCCGAAATTTGTTGCAGGTATGCTGGCTGCACTGCCGATTTCACCGCCCCGGTTGAAGGAGAGGCCACGCCAGGAAAGGCCCACCACCACGACTCCGAGAAACAGGACGACGATGGCGATGGCAATGATGATTGGGAGACGGTTAAGCCGCCGCATGCTCTGTTGGTCGCGACCATCGCCCGTGCCAAGCTGAAGTGACTGAACCATTCTTGCTTCCTCAATCGCGGTTCATGATCGAAAGCGGGCTTGCCGGCGTGGCTCCCGCTTCCGTCGTCGTATAGGCTCGACCAAGCGCGAGAGACGGTGTCGTCAGGCGTGCAAGCACCTGGCCATCGACCCTGTCGAGCGAATAGGCAATTGCGATGGTTTTCTGTACCTGTCTGACAGTTCCGTTCTTGACGATTGCGTATCCCCAGCCTTTCAACGCCGCTTCAAGGGCTTCGGCATAGTTCGATCGATCTTCGCGCATCTTGATCGTGGTCGTGGTGCCAATCTGTTCAGCCAGTCGCGCCGCCATGTCGCCCGCGATGGCGCTTGCCGCTGGCCCGCTCACCCCATCCGGCGCGGTGTTGGTGGTAAGAACATCTTCCTCAGTCTGGCAACCGGACATGAGGGCGACGACGGCAAGGGCGGAAGCGATGATGCGCATTTTCTAGCCTCCCCGCCTGATACTGACTTTTTGCTGTTGCCAACCGACACCTGAGACCAGGACCGCCTTGTCCAGCGCATAGTCGACGATCATCACGTCGTTCTTCATCCGATAGTTGACGATGCGATTTTGCCCGCCGGATACCACGAACAACACGGGCGCATCCTGCCCCGAGATCGATCGCGGAAATTGGATGTAGGTCTTTTCTCCGTCTGAGTAGACGCGCTTTGGTCTCCAGGGCGCGCTACCGCTCATTGAATACGCGAAGGTCAGTTTTTCGGGTGCACCACTTGAAACGCCCCCCGAATCCAGTCTGGCGTTGATGTCGGCGAGTTTTGTGGAAACATCCTCCGGGTACTCGAAGCCGACACGGGCCATGTATTGGCTCGGATGCGATTTCAGCTGAATATGATAGGTCCGGCGCGACGTGGTGACGACCATCGAGGTCACGAGTCCCGGTTCCGACGGCTTGACGATGAGATGGATCGCCTGACCACCGGCGGCGCCAGACGTGGCAGGCTCGACCTTCCAACGGACCGTGTCGCCAAGCAGGACGTCACGCGCGATTTCTCCGCCTTGGAGTTCGATGTCGCAGACCTGCAGAGGTGAACACACCACCGACGGCTGCGTTTCGCCGTATAGGAAGATGACCTTGCCGTCGATTCCTGTTGTGACCAGTCCCGCCGTTCCACGCCACTTCTGGGATAGGTTCGTGCCTTTGACCTCGTTGGATGTCATGCTTTGAGCGGCTGCGCTACCCGCAAGCGCGAGTTCACCCAGGCAACACATGGCCGCGATCATTTCTGCTTTGTGCATCTGTTCGTTTCCCTGCCCTTATAGCTGCGCGGTCCAATCCAGATCCTGGATGTAGAGGCCGATTGGATTAAGTCGGATGATCGCCTCGTCTTGCGGCGCCGTCAGTGTCACAGTGGCAATCCCGCGGAACCGGCGCGTTGCCGTCTGCTTGCCTTTGCGGTCTCGCTGGTATTCCGTCCAGTCGATCTGGTAGGTCTGGTTTGACAGCGCAACGATGTTGTTGACCTCGATGGCGACGGTTGACGTCTTGGCCGTCTCGAACGGCGAGTTGCCACGAAACCAGGCGTTGACCTTCTGGGTCGAAGGATCCGAAGTCCTAAGGAGCGCGTACGTTCGATCGATGTACTGCTTCTGAACGACCGCATCCGGTGTGATCGAGCGAAAGCTTGTGACGAAATTGCCGAGCGTGGCACGCACCACGCGTGCATCGGCATATTCAATCTGCTGAGGAAAGCCCGCCGCGACCGAGGTGCCAAGTTTGTCGACCTCGACGATATAGGGCACCAGTTTGACTTGTGTGCTGAGATACATCGCGTAGACGAAGCCGATCACTGCCATCGATAGTCCAAGAACGCCAACAATCCGCCATGCACGAGCTGCCTGGACATAAGAGCCATATCGCTCCGTCCATTCCTGCCGTGCGGCTATGTAGGGGCTTTCGGGCGGCTGGTTTGCTGCCATAGCTTTTCACCTCCTTGATCATGGTTTGTCGTTGCGTTCGGGAGATGGCTTGGCGCCGGTGGTTCCGCTGCGCCCCTCTTCGAGCTTGGCGTTGGCGAGTCCCATGAGTGAGCCCGCATATGCGCCAGGCGATCCGATCGCCTTCTCCTTGGCGGCAGAGCCGACCGCCTGTCCCGCAGAACCGATGCCGGCACCCATCCCGCGCAAAGTCGCTCCAGCGACCGACGCCCCCCCTGCTCTGGCTGCCTGTCCGGCGGCAAAGGCTGCACGCACAGCTCCGGTCGCGAGGAATGCGCCACCTGTCGCAAACGATGCTGCCTGTCCGCCGTGTCGGATAGCCTCCATCCCTCCTGACACGGATGCGCCCTGTACCACGCCCTGAATGATGCTCGGGACATATATGGCGATGATGAACACGACCACAGAGATTCCCGCGATTGCGAGGCTCGTTACAAACTGCTGCTCGCTCTCAACCGGCGCCGAGGCCAGACCTATGAGAACTTCCGCGCCGATCTTCGCGATCATCACAAGTGCCATCAGCTTCATGCCGACAGAAAAAGCGTAAACGAGGTAGCGGACGGCAAAATCCTTGGTGAATGATGAACCGCCCAGGCCGAGCATGATCATACCGGCAAGCAGGCCCACGTACATTTCAACCATGACCGCGACGAAGATCGCTGCGACCAGTGAAAAGCAGATGACGACGACGACCATTGCGAAAACCGAGGCGATGGCGAGCGAGTTGTCTTGGAAGATTCCGAATTGTGCCTGCTGCGACATCTTTCCCGCAACCTCGAGGCCCGCGTCGAAAACGGCTGCGGGTGAAGCGGAGCCCCCGCTGGATCCAATCTGGAAAAGGCTATCGACGATTGCTCGCGCAAAGGCTGGTCCCTGTTCCAGGACGAACGCAAAAAGCCCGACGAACATGATCCGTCGCACCAGCTCTGCGAACCAGGCGTCGAGCGAGGCCGCATGAACTGCGAGCCAGACTGCTGCTATGCCTATCTCGATCCCGGCGAGAATCCAGAAGAGGGATCGCGCCGCATCCAGCACGGTTGCTTCCCAACCTCTTGCTGCGCTGGAGACCTGGTTTTCCAGTTCACTTAGAACCTGACCTTGCTGAGCGAATGCTGCACTCGCAAGAACGAGGCACGCGAGGGCACCGAGAATGCAAACGCGGCCCATAGGGAGCGTCACCATGTCTAATTCATCTCCAGGCTTTTGCTGTCGTATCGTGTGGCGTGGCCTTGGATTTCAGATTCATCCATCATGTTTCCGATAGTCGATCGCCGCCATGCCGACAGGAGATGGGACTTTGTGCGTAAAACGCGGGGAGGCGTTGACAAGGTGCGTGTCACCATCGTGGCTCCATTTTTTGTCCTTCGGGAATACCGCGATTGGCTGGAGCAAAAAATTTCTCACGACGGGCCTGGGCAAGGTCCTTGTCGGTCTGTTCGGATTGAAGCCACGTTCCCACCATCGTCATCTGCTGTGCGACCAGGCCTCGCAGCTTCTGCATCTGTGCGACCTGCTGTGCCGCGATCTCATGCCCGACTTGCAGGGCCTTCATCTGCCCGTCAGCCGTTTCGGACATGGATCGAAGCGAACTCATCGTGCTTTTCTCGCTGTCGAACTGCTCCGCAGTCAGGCCCGCGGCTCTCACCGCGCTGCCGATCGTGTCTCGATTGGTGTCCGACCATGATTGGTAGGTGGACGAGAAGCTTTCCTGGTTGGGCAGGTTGGTCTTGAGATCTGCAAAGCTTTTGAAGCGCTGCTTCAGGATGTCGTCGGCATTGCCCATCGAGAATGCGATACTCTGTCCCTGGTTGACGATCGCGCGGAGTTTTTCCAGATCACCCTCGATCGACCCCCAGATATGGTCGGGCAGCCGGGCAGTATTCTGCAGCATGTTCTCGTAGATCTTCAACTGGTTCTGGATCTGCTCGGCCAGCTGGTTGATCTGCGCCAACTGATTGTCGACCTGGAGCCCGGAACTTTTCAAGAGATCGACAAGCTGGGCATTGTTGGCGAGTTGCGTCCATTCGGTGGCTGCCCCGGTTGCCGAGCCGGCCTCGACCTGGCCCGGCGTCAAGGCAATTGCCAAGACAATTGCCTTGACGAGCCAATTATTCGCAGTCAAGTCGTGAAGCGGCATCGCGAATTCCTCTTGTATCAAGCCAGTGAATAGGCCAGCTCTTGCCGTGCTTCGACTTCAAGGCGCGGATGCGCTTGAGATCATCTTTTCCCGACGCGCCGACGAAGCTCAGCGCTACAGGGCCGAGGGACATGTCGAAGAGCCGCCTGCCCTCGATGCTCACGACATAATATTCCCGCTTGGGGATGGCGTTCGAGACGATCTCGATCTGGCGTTCGCTGAAACCGATCCGCTCATAGAACTCGCGTGTGCCCGGTTCTCGTGCTGCGCCGTTCGGGAGGCAGATCTTTGTCGGGCAGGACTCCTTCAGAACATCGATGATGCCCGAGCGCTCAGCATCGGAAATAGACTGTGTCGCCAGCACCACCGCGCAATTCGCCTTGCGAAGGACCTTCAGCCACTCGCGGATCTTGTTTCGAAAGACAGGATGGCCGAGCATCAGCCAGGCTTCGTCGAGGATGATCAGGCTTGGTGCGCCATCCAACCGCCTTTCGATGCGGCGAAATAGGTATGTGAGAACTGGTATAAGGTTGCGCTCACCCATGTTCATGAGGTGCTCGATCTCGAAGCATTGAAAGGCGCCAAGCATCAGTCCATCCTTCTCGGCGTCGAGGAGCAATCCCATGGGGCCGTCGACGGTATAGTGATGAAGGGCATCCTTGATTTCGCGCATCTGCACGCCGCTGACAAAATCCGACAAGGATCGACCGGATGCATTGGCCATCAGCCCGATCTGCCTTGAAATGGCATTTCGGTGATCAGGCGTAATCGTAATGCCCTGCAGGGCGGCTAGCATTTCGATCCATTCGCTGGCCCAGGCGCGATCGCCGTCCGTTTCCAGTGCCGACAGCGGGCAAAAGGCTATCGCCCTCCCCTCCTCGTCTTTATCGCCACCGATGTCATAGTGGTCACCACCACAAGCGGCCGTTAAGGGAAACAGCGAATTGCCTTTGTCGAACGCAAAAATCTGGGCGAATTCGTAGCGCCTGAACTGGGCGGCGATGAGCGCCAGGAGCGTCGACTTGCCCGAGCCCGTAGGGCCAAAGATCAGAGTGTGCCCGACGTCGTCCACATGCAGGTTCAGACGAAACGATGTCGAACCACTTGCGACCTGCATAAGGGGTGGCGAACTTGCCGGATAAAACGGACAGGGCGCGACCGCGCGGCCGGACCAGACGGAATTGAGCGGGACCAGGTCGGCAAGGTTATTCGTATTGATCAGCGGCTCGCGCACGTTGGCGTACCAGTTGCCTGGAAGACTGCCAAGGAAAGCATCGGTTGCATTGAGCGTTTCGATTCTGGCACCGAAACCTTCAGCTTGCACCACGCGGCGGATTGCCTCGGCTTTCTCCTGCAATCCGTCGCGGTTGTCGTCAAACAAGACAACGACGGGCGTGTAGTAGCCGTAAGCGACCAGCTGCGACGACGCCTGGGCGATAGCGTCTTCGGCCTCGACGACCATATTCATAGCGTCCTGATCTATCGAACGGCTTTGCGTCTGAAACAACTGGTCGAGAAACGGGCGGACTTTCTGCTGCCACTTCTTGCGTGTCCGCTCGAGCTTTTGTCGCGCCTCCTCGGCATCCATGAATATGAAGCGTGATGACCAGCGATAGGTGAGCGGCATCAAGTCCAGTCTGTTTAGAATGCCGGGCCAACTTTCGGCCGGCAGTCCATCGATCCCTACGACGCCGAGAAAGCGGTTCTCCACCTTCGGCGTGAGCCCGTGCTCAAGCTCGGCGGTCACGATCCAGTCAATGTACATGGGTGCATCAGGCAAGCGGACTGGGTGGCTTTCACCGGTGATGCAGAAACGAACGAACTGAAGGAGTTCGTCATAGCGCGCCGTTTGCCCTCCTACGCGTTCTGGTGCCTCTCGTGTTTCCATGCGGACGATCGCGATCGTGCTAGCGAGATACTGTTCGATTTCTCGAACAGCGCTGCTGAAGGTGAGGAGCACCGTGTCCGCATATGACCGCTTGCGACTGTCTTCGTCCGCATAGATGTATCGGCCTAGGGTCGTCTTTTTGGTTTCCGGCGGCCGATAGGTCAGAACCAGCGCGTGCTTGCTCTCGAAGTGACCGTGCTCTCGAGCAAAATGCGTGCGACGTTCAACATCGATCGCACGGGTCACTGGATCGGGGAAGTGGCAGAGATCTTCGGCCGGATAGTCGACCGTTGGTACTCTGATGGCCTCGACCTGGATCATCCACCCGCTGCCGAGCCGCGCCAGGATTGTATTGATCTGGCGGGAAAGCTCGTTGCGCTCGGTATCGGTGGCGCTTTCACAGTCGGGTCCGGCAAAGTACCAGCCCGCCATCAGGCTTCCGTCTTTCAGAAGCAGGACGCCGTTATCGACGAGCCCGGCATAGGGAACGAGATCCGCAAACGAGGGGCCGGTGTTGCGGAAGGATTTTAGAGAGACCATGGGCTCCTCCTCAATATTTCCGCCACGGGGACGCGGTCGGGCGATAATGGAGTCTGTAGGACATGTGACGGATATAAACTTGGCGCATTAGGGGATCGGCCTTTGCCAGCACCCGTAGAACTCCGACAATGACGATCCATACGGCTACGCCCAATAATGCGGAGTAGATCGTCAGGACGACAAAGATCAAAATCGCGGCGGCTAGCCCGGTGATCAACACCAGTTCTCGATCAGCACCCATAAGCAGGTTCGGGCGAGACAATGCGCGGTGGATAGGGCTACAACGCAGCGCCGACGGGTGCTCAGCCATTTGCCCCCTCCCCCGCTGCAAAGCGTTGGATGGCGTCAGGGATTTCCATTGACTGGCTGATCGAAGCCCCGGTCGCACCGAAAAGACCGACGATCGTGGTGGCTCCAAGCAGGATTCCTGCGACCAGCACGACGTACATCAGCCGACGGGCAAAATCGTTCAACTCGCCGCCGAAGATGAGCATTCCGCCCGCAATGGCGACCGCCGCAAGCGCTATGTAGCCTGCGACTGGCCCAGTAATGGATTCCTGTATTTGCTGGAGCGGGCCCTCCCACGGTAAGGCGCCGCCTCCGGAACCTGCCACCGAGGGAGCGGCGAACAATAGAACAACCGATGCCGCGAGGAGACCATGGGCTAAGGTAACCTTGAATTTATGCGACATAGCGGGTCTCCTGTACTCCGGTCAGAGTGGTGGCTTCGATTTGGTACTGGCCATTGGCGAAACGTTCGACATGGATAACCTCGCGCACCCTGCGACCACGGGGCGTGCGATCAATCGACACGATGAGGTCTACAGCCTCCCCAATGACGTGTTGCATCGGCTGTTGGCTTGCTTCCGCCGTCAGTTGCTCCAGTCGCCGTAGTGCGGAGCGTGCGGTGTTTGCGTGAATGGTGGCAACTCCACCCGGGTGGCCGGTATTCCAAGCTTTGAGTAGCGTTAATGCAGCGCCGTCACGGACCTCGCCGACAACGATGCGATCTGGCCGGAGCCGCATCGTGCTCTTCAGAAGGCGCGACATGTCGACCGTATCGCTGGTATGCAGAACGAGCGCATTGTCGGCATTACATTGAATCTCGGAGGTATCCTCCAGGATAACGAGGCGATCGTCAGGCGCCGATCTGGCGATCTCGCCAATGACCGCGTTTGCGAGTGTCGTTTTCCCGGATCCGGTTCCACCTGAGATAATGACATTCAGGCGCGAGGTTACGGCGCCACGGATCGATGCCGCCTGCGCATCCGTCATCACCCCCGATAGCACATAGTCGTCGAGCGGGATCAGACGCGAAGCCCGCCTTCGAATTGTAAAAGCCGGCCTGGCGACGACTGGGGGCAACAACCCCTCGAAACGATGTCCACCGATCGGCAGTTCTCCCGATATGATAGGGGTGCCCGCGTCGACTTGCGTTTGGAGAGCATGGGCGACGGTTCCGATGACCATTTCCGCAGCAGCCGACGACATCGCTCCGGCCGCGACAACACCATGGCCCAACCGCTCTATGAACAGCTTGCCGTCCGGGTTCAGCATGATTTCGACGACGGTGCTGTCATCAAGAGCGATGCAGAGTTGGTCCCCAAGTGCCTCTTGAAGTTTGCGGACGAGCCTTGAATGGGAGCTTAGCTGTGTCACAGGCGTCTCCTTAGGCAGCCCGAGTTAGGCGTGAACCGATCTGCGAGCTGTAACCGGCAGGCCGAAGCCTCGAAAGCATTTCGGTATCGGCTTGAAGGCTGCCCGCGACCGCGGTTGTCACACCTATCGTCCTGGGTTCGCCGATCCGCCGAAGCGACCAGCCGACGCGAGCAAGGATCCGCTCGAAGCGAAGGTCCGTGACGGTCACGATTTCGGTGAAGCCATTTTCAATGCACCATTCGATGATTCCGGCGAACATGCTCAGCGTTGCCTCGTGAAGCGAGCCTGTTCCCCTGCCCCCGGAAAGACGGGTATCCACGCAGAAGCGAGAGCTTTCGACCATCGCCGGATGGGCGTTCAATCGCCCATCCGGCAGAAGCGAACCAAAAACGTCCGCGACCATCGTCGGGCCAATCGCGGGAAGTAGGCGAGCGCATCCTGCAACCTCACCCGTTGTGGCTAACGCCAGAATATAAGCGGGCCCCTCCAGGTCGAAGGCGTCCTTCTCACACCCATCCACGACATCGACATCCCAGCCTAGCCGATCTGAGAATACCTCCGCACGTAGCCGGTGGTGTCTTTGAAGAAGCTCCGCTTCCAGAATACTGCGCGGCTTCGAGATCGAGATAACGTGCATGAATTTCCCCTCTCGGTTGGATGAGAGAAAGTCAGCACAGATCGATATCGGGTTGTAGTTGTAGAATCCTACATGGTGGATTGGGGTCGCTCTCATTGGAAAGAAGCGATCGGCCGTGTCGGCTGGTGTTTCGAACAACTTTACTGTGTAGGATTCACCCCAGAACGTAGCTCGAACGTCGCAGCAGTGCTCAGCCCATAAGTATCTGATTTAAAGCGATTAATCGCGAGTTCGTTGGCCCCCGACCACGGAGTTGCAGGCATTGTGGCGAAGCAAGTGGAGTGCACAATCGGCAAACAATGAGATATAGCTCTGTAACGACAATTTTTGCTTGGCTTGGTCCGCATGGGCGTCAACATGATCTTATCTAGCGCCGGAATTTCGGACGCATTGATATGACCATCCCTTCCGCCGATCGGTCGTCTATCGGCGAATGCATCCCTGAAGCCTGCGGACAAGGCGTGAGTGCGACTGAAGTATTGGGAAGCTGGTCTCCTTTCTGGAATGCGAGAGGACAGGAGAGACAAGCCGTCAGCCACGGTTGACGTCAATGTGCAGTTGGCACCTCGCGACAACGGAACATTTTTTTCACGCTTGCAGGAATCAACCGCTCATCGCAGAGGACAATGTCATGGCGATCTTCAAGGACAAAACGCTAATATACCATCACCATAATACTCACGCGCGCCGCAAGTGATTCTCGAAACCTCTGTTCAAAGGGACGAATCGCGTGCCGTGGTGCCCAAAAACATAGCGAAAGCTGTTGGTAAGCATCAGCGGTTGAAATATGCCTATAGTCGGCTAAGTTGTTGTTATAATGCCATATAGTGGAAATATTGCGTTACGCTGGAGTGTTCCGAAACGTCTCGTTAAGGTTTCATTAACCAAAAACGTCTTGCCGCATCGTTTGGAATCGGGGCTTAGTGATACTGGCGAAACCAGACCGGTTTCACGAAAAATACCGCCACTAGCAGGAAATGGGTTTTGAAATGGCGAAGACCGCCGAAAAAGCAGCGCCCGCGCTTGAAGGTTTGACCGCTTTGATGGAGCGTCACGCCGATGCCTTGTCGACCCAACTGCAAGCCCATCACCTCAAGGTTTTTGCTCCGACCGCGGAAAAGGGCATCCGTACATTCGGACCGACCGAAGCGGCAAAATTGCTCGGTGTCGGTGAGTCATATCTACGCCAGACTGTCACGGAGATGCCAGACCTGAATGTCGGCATGACCCCCGGTGGCCGCAGGATCCTGTCGATCGAAGACATTCACGCTATCCGCAAGCACATGGACAATGTGGGGCGTGGGAAAAACCGCCGATATCTTCCCCACCGACGGGACGGCGAACAGCTTCAGGTCATCTCCGTGATGAACTTCAAGGGGGGGTCTGGCAAGACAACCACTGCTGCGCACCTCGCGCAGTATCTGGCCATGCGCGGATATCGGGTCCTGGCGATCGATCTCGATCCTCAGGCCAGCCTGTCGGCACTTTTTGGCAGCCAGCCAGAAACGGATGTTGGGCCAAACGAGACGCTATACGGCGCGATCCGATACGACGACGAGCAGATCCCGATCGAACAGGTCGTCCGCGGGACCTACATTCCTGACCTTCATTTGATCCCCGGCAATCTCGAACTCATGGAATTCGAGCACGACACCCCGCGTGCGTTGATGAAGCGT
The DNA here is from genome assembly GCA_900472625.1 of Hyphomicrobiales bacterium. Classification (GTDB taxonomy): domain Bacteria; phylum Pseudomonadota; class Alphaproteobacteria; order Rhizobiales; family Rhizobiaceae; genus Rhizobium. The sequence goes on from UCIT01000066.1 coordinate 12,720, forward strand.
AAGGAGGGCGATACGCTATTCTACGGGCGAATAAGCCAAGTCATCGAGGATATCGCGGACAACTACGACGTCGTCGTAATCGATTGCCCACCGCAGCTCGGCTACCTCACGCTTTCTGCCCTCACGGCTGCCACTTCGATCCTGGTGACGGTCCATCCGCAAATGCTGGATGTGATGTCCATGAACCAGTTCCTGACAATGACGTCCAACCTGCTGCGCGAGATCGAAAATGCCGGCGCGAAGTTCAAGTTCAACTGGATGCGGTACCTCATCACTCGTTTCGAACCCAGCGACGGACCGCAGAACCAGATGGTCGGCTATCTTCGTTCGATCTTCGGAGAAAATGTCCTCAATTTCCCGATGCTGAAAACAACAGCTGTATCGGACGCGGGGCTGACCAACCAGACACTGTTTGAAGTCGAGCGGAACCAATTTACCCGCTCGACCTACGATCGCGCGCTTGAAGCAATGAACGCGGTCAACGACGAGATCGAGACATTGATTAAGAGAGCATGGGATAGACCTACATGAGCCGGAAGCACATCCTCGGCGTCTCGTTGGACGCCCCTGACACCACCACCGTCGATAATCGCTCGGCAAAGAGCCGCTCAATGCCACTTCTGGGCGTGTCGAGAAAGGAACGCGATCCCGCGACAAAACTGACGGCAAATATTGGCAACGCGCTGCGCGAGCAAAATGATCGTCTCGGCCGTGCTGACGAGATTGAGCGCCGTCTTGCCGAAGGCCAGAGCGTGGTTGATCTGGACGTGTCAGCCATCGATCCGTCGTTCGTGCAGGACCGTATGCCAGGAGACATCGACGGCTTGGTGGAGTCAATCCGAGACCAGGGTCAGCAGGTGCCGATCTTGGTGCGGCCTCATCCTGAACAGCCCGGTCGCTATCAGGTCGCCTTCGGGCATCGTCGCCTACGGGCTTTGACGGAACTCGCGCTCCCGGTGAAAGCGGTGGTCCGAGACCTCAGTGACGAGCAACTCGTCGTTGCTCAGGGCCAGGAAAACAATGAGCGAGAGGATCTGACCTTCATCGAGAAGGCCCAGTTCGCCCATCGGCTCAACAAGCAGTTTTCGCGAGAGGTTGTCATTGCCGCCATGTCGCTTGACCGCAGCAATCTATCGAAGATGATTTTGCTGGTTGATGCCATCCCCGCTGAACTCATCGCTGCCATCGGCTCTGCTCCCGGTATTGGTCGACCCAGTTGGCAACAGCTCGCAGAACTTATTGCGAAGACCTCATCGCCAAATGTCGCTTCAGAATTTGCGGCATCCGACGCTGTGCAATCCCTGCCATCGGCAGAGCGGTTCAAGGCGCTGATATCTCATTTGAAACCTGCAAGAGCAGCGCGCGGAATTCCTCAGGTGCTTTCAACGCCAGATGGCGCGAGGCTTGCACAGGTATCGCAAAGCAAGTCGAAACTGGAAATCACCATAGACAGGAAGGCAACGCCGGACTTTGCGGCCTTTGTGCTCGAACACCTGCCTGCGCTCTACCAGGAGTATAGGCAAAAAGATCAACGGAATAACGGAGAGTAAGCCGCCAAAGAAAAAGGCCCCAACAGCGTTGCCGCCGTGGAACCCATTTCTGTAGTCCTGAGAAACACAGAATCGCATTTCCACGAATCTTCGTCAAGAGTCTATGGCACCGTTTTGGTGAGCTGATTTCTTTTGCCTTCTGAAGGGTGAAAGACAATGCAGACAGGAAATGTGACGACGCCCTTTGGGCGGCGGCCGGTGACGCTTGCGCTTGTGCGGCGCCAAGCTGAACTGGTCAAAATTAAGCCTGGCAAGGCTGCAGACAAATGGAAGATCTTTCGGGACGCGTCTGTGGCCATGCATCTGCTTGGGATCCAGTCGAACACCTTGGCGGTCCTTAATGCCCTACTAAGCTTTTATCCCGACAATGAACTACGGCAGGATGACAGCCTGATCGTATTTCCTTCCAACGTGCAACTTTCGTTGCGTGCGCACGGGATGGCGGGGGCGACGCTTCGCAGACATATCGCTTTACTTGTGACCGCAGGCCTGATTCTCCGCCGCGACAGCGCAAACGGCAAACGCTATGCGCGCAAGGACGGCGCCGGTGAAATTGAAGATGCCTTCGGCTTTGATCTTTCTCCGCTTCTGGCTCGTAGCGAGGAATTGGCCCTGTTGGCACAGCAGGTCATGGCGGAGCGGTCAATGTTGAGGAGGGCCAAGGAAAGCCTGACGATATGCCGCCGGGACGTTCGCAAGTTGATTAGTGCCGCCATGGAAGAGGGTGCCGACGGTGATTGGCAGGCGATTGAGGGCATGTACGTCACGCTGGTTAGCACAATACCACGTGTTGCCGCACTTTCAACGATTGAGATGATACTCGAAGAGATGAAGCTGCTGCAGACGGAGATCCTTAACCAACTAGATACGCTCGAAAATTCGACTAATCATAGCACCAATGATGCTCATACTGAGCGGCACATACAGAATTCAGAATCCGAATCCTTCAATGAATTTGAACCATGCTCCGAAAAAGAGCAGGAGGCGAAGCCGAGTGCCTACCGCGAGCCGACAAGCCAGCCGATTAAGGCCTTTCCCCTTGGAATGGTCTTGAAGGCATGCCCTCAGGCGGCGAACTATGGGCCAGGTGGCTCGGTTGGGAGCTGGCGTGATCTGATGTCGGCCGCCATGGTGGTTCGATCTATGCTAGGCATCAGCCCGTCGGCCTATCAGGAAGCTTGCGAAGTCATGGGACCGGAAAATGCGGCGGTCGCGGTGGTCTGCATCCTGGAGCGGGCCAACATGATCAATTCGGCTGGCGGCTATCTGCGCGATCTCACAAAAAGAACGGCGCGCGGCGAGTTCTCTCTTGGACCGATGATCATGGCTGCGCTGAAGGCGAATGCGGGAGAGTCTTTGAGGGCAGTATAGCCGTGGACAGCTGTCTATGCTGTAAACGACTGGAAAGTCATCGCTTTTAAGAAAGCGCTGTTTTTTGATCTCCACGCCGCAAAAAAAGGAGCGACCCAAAGGTCCCTGCCCGCTTTGCCACTCTCTGGCTCGTCCGTCGATCTCGACCGTGAAGTGGTTGACGCTATTGACGAGAGGTTCTCGACTTCCGCCGGATGCCGTACGGCGAGGTATGTTCCCTGGCCGCGTACTGCACGGCTATCGTCGCCGAATCTCTTCGCACCTATGGCAACACCCACTAGGTGGTGATCGAGGCTGAAGGGGTTCCGCAAATGCCGAGGAAGTCCTTCAGGCGCCACGCGCAATAGCAGGAACGATACGCACACGGCTGCATCTACTCACGTCTCGCAAGACTCAACGAGGGATTTGGTAGAGATGTCGAGGGCTGGTCAGAAACCGCAGTTTGTTGAATGACTTGGGTTTCTTTCCCCCGGCGCAAACTAGACAGGTCTTTTTGCTATGAGGTCGATTTCGATGAGCGCATCATATGCCAACCCTGTGACGCCGACGCATGTTCGGGCGGGAAGACGACCCTCCGCGAAATAGCCGCGATAGACCTCGTTCATCGCCGCATAGTCGGCGTCGAAATGCCTAAGATAGATGCGCGCCATTGCGACGTGCTCAAGACCGAGGCCGAGACCGGAGAGGACAGTGGTTAGATTGGCCATGACGTTGCGTGTCTGTGCTTCAATGCCTTGCGGCAAGTTGCCGGGAGCCTCGGGAGTGTCCGGCATCTGTCCCGTGACGAACACGGTGCCATCCACTTCGACAGCATGGCTGAACGGTGCCACCGGCTTTGGTCCGTTTGCGACCATATGGAATTGCATTCTCGTCTTCCCTTTGCGGATCACAGTGAAATTCAGGTTTGAAAGAGCGATTTCCGGATGATGGCGTGAACGGCCCAATTGCCGTCGACGACCTGCGTAACGCCGAAATCAACTGCCGCGGACATCAGGGCGATCGCCTCGTCTTCGGCCAGTCCCTTGCTTTCCATGAGAAAACGGCGCGCTTTTCTGAACGCATCCTTCATCGCCAGATCGAGGGAGGATTTCGCGTAAACCTCTCCCTGGCCCTTGCTTCCAAATTCCGCCAGATAGTTCGGATGGCTGAAGCCGATCAGGATCCATTCGGTCTGCGTTTCAAGCAGGGGATAGCTGAGGTCGGCAAAGCGACCACCCTTTTTGTGCAGAACTACGGTCACAGTGCCGGTCATCGAGCATTCGATGGCCGTGCCGCCGAGTTCGCCGTCGCCCTGCGCGGCGTGCGGGTCGCCGATCGACAGAAGCGCACCCGGCACCGAGACAGGTAGGTAGACCGCAGACCCCTTGCCAAGTCGCCAATTGTCGAGATTTCCGCCGAAATAGGAGGGTGGCACGGAATCGACCAGTTCCGCCTCGCGCGGCGCAACAGCAATCACCCCGAAATGGGGTCGCAGCGGAATGCGGACACCGGCTAAAACGGTCGAGCGGACCTCCACCGAGGCGGGATCGACGGGAACGCCTGGATAGTCGTAGGTCCGGTGCACAACACCGAAGGGATCGGTCTGTGGCTGCCATCGATAGGAATAGATTGCCTCAGCGTAGCCGTCATCCTCGTCTGCGAAGATCTCGTAGATCGTGATGTTTTCCCGACCCTTCGGCTCCTGGATGAATTCGTTGTAGTGATAGCCCCACCAGGCAGCAACACTGCTTCCGAACGCGCGGCCTTCGTAGTCGGAGCTGCCGGACAGCCGCGGCGTAATCTCGTCGATGCGGACCTCGATGACATCGCCGGGCTCTGCATCCTTCACGTAAATCGGTCCGGTGCAGATGTGGACGCCAAAGCCTTCCCCGGCACCACGACCGTAGATGGAGGCATCGATCGGCCCGGCGCCGCGACGGTCGACAGCCTTTCGCTGGGCCGTCCAGTAGAAGACTTCTTCGGCAGCCACATCGCCGCGGATCATCAGATCCGGGGCATCTGAGGCGTGCTGGGTCAGGGTCTGGATCTCGACAGTATCGCCGGAGCGTATCTCGAGAACGGGCGCCAGGGCCCGACTGAGATAGCCCCAGTGGACGGTCGCGGCCGTCGCCGGCAGAACGTGATGCGTGGAGGCACTGTCGATCTCGGCGCTACCATCGGTCTCGCTGGACACATCTTCGGCATTGACTGCGCGCGACGGTAGCCGTCTGCCCGCGAGCGCCTTCAACGGCCAGCCGCGCTGTTCCGCATTTGTGTTCGCCGCCATCTGCTCGATGTGTCGGCTGCGAAATGCGCCGGGCGGCAGGCCGAAGCGCTCCTTGAACAGACGGTTGAAATTGGCAGCGTCGCCGAAGCCGCAGCTATAGGCAACGTCGGCGATCGGCAGGCGGATTTCGCCGGGGGCGACAAGCGCTCCCCGCGCCCGCTGAAGCCGGCGCTCACGTATGTAATGGCTGACGCTTTCGCCGTTTTGCACGAAGAGCTTCTGCAGATAGCGTTCCGATATGCCTTCCAGCCGGGCAATGCGCAGCGCGGTCAGTTCCGGCTCGTGAAGATGGCGTTCGATGCCGAGCGTCACGCGGTGGAACAGGGCTGCCGAGCCGGGACTCGTCGCAGAGTCCGATGTCTCGGCCTGCAGCACCACGGCCAAGAACAGGTCCGCGACCGCGCCTTCCAGCGAACGCCATTCCACGGCCGACAAGCTGTCCATCTCGGCAGCCGCCGTCTCGACCGTCCTCAGAAGGATGGTGGCAAGTCCGCCGGGAGCATAGTGCCGCGGCGCCTTCAGGGTCTGCAGACCGGCCTTGTGGGCAAGGAACAGACTATCGGCGATGGAAAGTGCGATCAGACGCGCCGTCTTGCCAAGCTGTATCTGCCAGTTGCCGCTAGGTGGCAGGATGATCAAACCGCCCTGTTCTACGAACAGCGTCTGGTTGCCGCTTTGCAGTTCGACACCGTCGTCAAGGGTCAGCAACGTGATCGGCAGGCCGGGCCGACGCCCGAGCGGCGACAGCACCTGTTCGCCGGCCGTTAGTCGAGCGAGCAGCATGCCCTCGCGTTCACCTCGCACCGCAGCCGCTACAAAACGCTCCAGCCCCACATCCGTCGCATCCGAGTTGAGGCCAAACTCGGCCAGAATATCTTGCCAGGCTCCCTTGCGGGAGCGAGGCGGATAAGCTTCGCTGACAAATTGCCTGATGGTCATCCCTACATCCGCAGTGGCGGCCGGAGCCGAGATGGCCGCCGGTTGAACCCCATGGGGTTCATATTGCACCTGCGAAGAAGAGAACACCAGTCTCCGTGTCATCGGCCGTCGAACACGCGCTTGCGGATCGAGCCGGTGACGCCCCAGTTGGCATCGACAACCTGCGTCACGGAAAAGTCCGCCGCCACCGACATCAGCGAAATCGCCTCGTCCTCAGAGAGATCGTGTACTGTCATCAGGAAGCGCCGAAGCTTGCGGAAGGCATCGCGCATGGCAAGGTCGAGGCTGGAGCGCTTCAGGATTTCCTGCTGGTGGTCGGGACCCAGTTCGGTCAGATAGTTGGCATAGCTGAAGCCGTAGACGGACCAGATGTCGTCGGTTTCGAGCAGCGGATGGTTCAGCCCCTCGAGAGCGGTCCTCGGCAGATCACCCTTTTTGTGGAGGATGAATTCGAACTCTCCAGTCAGCGATATCTCGACAGCCGTGCCGCTGAGCTCGCTGTCGCCCTGCGAGGCATGGGCATCGCCGACGGAAAACAGGCCACCGGGCACGGCGACCGGATAATACATGCGCGCGCCCGTCGTGATACGCCAGTCGTCCATGTTGCCGCCGGTATAGTTCGGCGGGATCGTGCTGACGAAATCGGCCTCGGCCGGCGCCAGGCCCATCGTTCCGAAATGCAGGCGGGCCGGCACCTTGATGCCAGCAAGAATGCCTTCCTTCTTGACGACGGTATCGTGGTCGACCTTGACGCCGGGATAGTCGATCGTCGCATGGACGATCCCGTCCGGATCGGTCTGCGGCGTCCAGAGGTAGGAGTAAAGGGCGGAGACGGAAGGTGGCTCGCTCATGTCGAGCTCGTAGATCGTCACCACCTCGCGCTGTTTCGGCTCCTCGATGAGATCGTTATACTGGAAACCCCAGTTGGCAGCCGGGTTCGAGCCGAAAAAGCGGCCCTCGTAGGCCGGATTGGCGCTTGGCCGGGGATAGGCGTTGAGAATGCGGACCTCGATCACGTCGCCGGGCTCGGCGCCTTCGATGGCGATCGGGCCGGTCAGAAGGTGAACACCGAGACCTTCGCCATTGCCGTACGTGAACGGTCCCTCGACCGCACCCGCCCCGCGACGGCCGATGGTCTTTTCGCCACTCGTCCAGCCAAAGATCTCTTCGGCCGCAGCGTCGCCCGCAACCATGCGATCGTAGTCGTCATTGGCATGGTGCGTAATGGTTTCGATGGTGACGCTGTCATGGGATTTGAGCGTCAGGACCGGCGCAAGCGTCTTGCTGAAATAGCCCCAGTGAACCGTGAAAGGTGTGGCCGGCAGATGGTGTTTTGTCATGGAAGACCTCGTTGGGAATAGGAATGGAAAGCGGGGACCGCGGGGATCACTCGGCTGCCATTTTACTGAGGAAGCGTGCCGTCAGCGGATGGCGCGGCCTGTTCAGGAGTTCCCCGGTCGGTCCCTCCTCGATGATGGAGCCGCCGGAGAGAAACACGACACGATCGGCAACTTCCGCGGCAAACCGCAGCTGATGCGTGGAAATGATCATGGCAAGCCCGTCTTCCACCGCCAGGCGCCGGATGACTTCAAGCACCTCGTGGACCAGTTCCGGATCGAGCGCCGAGGTCGGCTCATCAAGGAGAAGAACTGCGGGGCTGGGCGCGACGGCGCGGGCAATCGCCACGCGCTGCTGCTGGCCGCCGGAGAGATGGCGCGGCAGGGCGTCTGCCCGGTGCGACAGTCCCACTCTTTCCAGCAAAGCGTCGGCCCTGCGATTGGCATCGAGCCGGGACAACCGCTGAACCCACTGCAAGGGATCCGCGACATTCTCCTTTGCCGTCAGATGGGCGAAAAGATTGAACTGCTGGAACACCATGCTGATGCCGACGCTGGCGCGCATTTGAGCGATCGCGCGCGGCGACAACGAACGTCCGCTTTCGTCGAGCGCCAGCGACCGGCCGCCAACGTGGATGGAGCCCTGCTCCCAGCCTTCGAGCCGGTTGATGCAGCGCAGTAGCGTGCTCTTGCCCGAGCCGCTCGGCCCGAGCAGCGCCACCACTTCGCCGGCCTTCACCGTCAGGTCGATACCGTCGAGCACGACATTCTGGCCGTAGGCCTTGTGAAGGCCGCGCACCTCGACTGCGTCGACATTGCCGGCCAAACGCGCAGCACGGGCCTTTCGATCGCTTGACGCAGCGGCGGCGGCAACCTTCGCGGATGCCGGTGGCAGCGTATTCGATTCGACGATCAAGGCTGCAGGGTTAACGGCGTCAGGCACGACAGCGGCGGGAGCCACAGTGCGGCCTGGCGCCAATGCGCGGAAGAACCGCGCGAGCTGTTCCTTGGGCTTCGGGCGATCGAGATCGAGAAGAATCTCGACGACGATCTGGATGACGGCAATGGCACCTGTCAGCACCAGGTACATGAGACCGGATGCGCAAAATATCGAGAAGAAGTCGAAGGTGGCCGAGGCCAATTGCGTGCTTCTGAGCGTCAGTTCCTGAACGGACACGACGGATGCCAGCGAGGAATTCTTCAGCGCGCTCACCGCCTCGTTGCCGAGCGCCGGCACCATGGAGCGCATTGCCTGCGGTGCGATCACCCGTAGCATGATGGTACCCGGCGTCATGCCCAGCGCCTGCGCGGCGCTGACTTGACCGCGATCAACACCAATGACATTCGCTCTGATAATCTCGGCGATGAAAGGCGCTTCATTGAGCGCCAGCGCCAGACTGGCGGCTTGGACGGCCGTCAGCTTGATGCCGATCATCGGCAGCACGTTATAGCAGAAGATCATCTGCAGGATCAGCGGTGTGCCGCGGAATATGATGGCGTAGGCGCGGGAAAACAGTGCAAGCGCACGGAAACGGCTGAGCTGCATGCCAGCCAGCACGAGCCCCATGAGCAGGCCGCCACCGAGACCGAACACCGTGATCAGCAACGTGTAGACAATCCCCGTTATCAGATAGGGCTGGCTGAGATAGTGCAGAAAAAGATCCATGGTGGCCTTCACAATTCTTCAAGGAAACTGCGGCCGGAGACTGGATCCGGCCGCAAGACAGGATCAGTCGGCAAGAACCAGCGAGGGAGCCTCGAGCTGGTCTTCCGGCAGGTTCCATTTCTTCATGAGCTCCTTCTGCAGACCGGACTTCTGGATTTCCGTCACGGCAGCCACCACTGCATCGCGGAAGGCGACGTTGTTGCGCGGCACGGCAATGCCGACCGAGTAGGGCAGCGTCACTGCAGTCGCCTTGCTGAGCTTGTCAGGATAGGCCTTGACGGCGCCATCGACCGTGTTGGCATCGTTGATGTAGGTATCGGCGCGGCCGGCCAGGATCGCCTGGATGCAGCTTTCATTATTGTCATAGAGCTGGATCTCCGGAGCCAGCTTGCCGGCAGCCTTGCATTCGGCTTCCAGGGCCTGAATGAGAGGGACCTCGACATAGCCTGTGTTTTCGGCCGCGATCGACCCGCACAACGAAAGGTTGATGCCGGTGATCTTCTTCGGATTGTCCTTGGCGACAAGCACGCCGTCGACGACCTTCAGGTAGGTCACGAAGTCGGCAGCCTTGGCGCGATCCTTCGTGGCATAGATGTCTGAGATCACGATGTCAGCTTGGCCGGTCTGCAGCGTCGTCAAAAGAGCGGCAAAGGTTACCGGCTTGTGTGTCAGCTTGAAGCCGAGGCAATCGCCGATTGCCTCGCCGAGATCGACGTCGAAGCCGATATACGTGTCCGGGTTGTTCGGATCGATCGTTTCGTAGCCAGGCGTATGCGGATTGATCGCGTTCACCAGTGACTTGCCCTTCAGCGCAGGATACTTGGCCTGCAGATCAGCGCATGCGGCGGGCGCCGCATCGGCGCTCTGCGTTGACATAAGCGTTGTTCCGGCGACAGTCGCCACGAATAATTGTGCCATGACGCAAAGGCCCAACAATGGCTTCAGCGCGTGATTGCTCCCATTTTTTAGCTTGATCATTTCCCGCTCCGTTCATGTGAGTGGTGCAGTGTTCTGCACTCGACGGAGCAAGCTTAATGAGGTTGTCGGCGGAGCCGTTGTCGCAAGCCGCACGATTTATTGTCGATTTTCGCCTTAAAAATCAGCGAAACGCAGGAGTGCCTATATAGTGGGCGGGAGCCGATAGTTTAATTGGCGGAATGCGGATCATTTGGGCTCTAGCGCTCATGCACGCGCTCCGCAATCGCAACTGGATCGCATTGGCACTTTGGGGACCGGCAGGGGAAGGAGCCTTGCCCGACCTGCTATGGGTACCTCCTGACATTGAAAGAGAAAATCCACAAAGTCGGCAATTGGCTTGGTTGCAGTCACGGCATGCGCCGCTGTTGTCTGGGAGGCCATTCATGAAAGCTGCAATGCGCGACGGCGTGGCAGTCATGCCGGAAACACGATTGGAGCCATCAACAGAATTACATTGAAAATGAGAAAGTTGGGTTTGCGGTTGGACAGGTATGCGTTGAGCAACGCTTACCGATCAGGAACCAACGGAACCCCGATGAAACTGACCCCTAGGGAAGAATTGCTGTATCCAACGGCGACCTGAACGGCCATGTGGACGGGACCCCGCTTTCCGATTGCAGCTGCTTCGGTTCATGAAAGTCGCAAGGCTCTCTCGGAGAGAAGCGGCCGCGACGAAGTGAAGTCAATCAAGCCCGATCTTGCGGGTTTCAATTCAAGAAGTTGTCACGTGAAGTGGACCCTTACAAAGTACGGGCGTTCCATCAAAACCAATTGTGTATTTTGTGACATTTGTCTGGCGATACGCGTCAAACGCGATATCAGCGAATGCGCTTTACAAAGTGTCTTGTAACTATATAGGAGGCTATCGCACTTCCCGCTAAGCGTGCGCAGTGATTGATACAAGAGAAGAAAACGGCAATGAAAATCGTGGCGTCTACAAACAGAGTCGCGCTCTTGCACGAGGGTGGCATCGCGTGAAAAAAGTATTATCTTTCGCGCTATCGGCGTTATTGATCGCGGCCATACTGTACAAGTTAGATTTCATCTTAATTTTCGCTTCTCTGAGAAGCATAGATATATCTACGTTAATCATTTGCTCTGCGCTGATCGTTGCAAACCTTAATGCTGTTGCCTTCAGACTACAGCGAATTTATCGTCACTTTGGAAACAAAATTCCATTTTTTGTGGCATTCCATGCAAGTCTTAGCGGACTGATAGCCGGTCTATTTATGATTAATATTGTCGGAGCAGTTATAGGCCGGCAGGTTGTTTTACGCGCGATGGGGATAAGCGCAGCGCTTTCAACATTCATTTCAGGTTATGAACGAGTGGTACTGGCGGTAGTCGGGGGCGTGTTTGCATTTTCCGGGGGAATGCTGCTGGCCGGACACCACATGCTAGAAGAATTGTTCAAGGGGCTTCCAATTGTCCCAATGATCATAGCTTTGGCCTTAATTGGAATTGGAGTGCTTATGACTGCTCGAACACACTTTGAGAAAGATGTGATCCAGCGACTAAGCCATCCCCAGCGCATAATTGAAGTCTCGGAAATTTTCGCGATTTCAATGTTTTCTCAACTACTAAATATCTACGTTTACACGATGATATTATCCGCGATGGGCTTTGATTTACCCTTCTGGAAGGTCATGGCTGCCTCTGCGATGGTGAGTTTCGCCGCTAGCCTTCCAATCAGCGTTAACGGCTGGGGCGTGCGGGAAATTGCGGCAATCTACGCTTTTGGCTTTTTGGGTGTCGATGCTTCAAGCGCCACTGCGCTCTCCATTGCGGTGGGGCTGTTGAATACTCTGATTGTCGTAATCTCGGCGCCGGCCTTCGCGTTATCGCGCCATCTTTTTGCCGCGAGAATCTCGAAATATCGGAGTGTGTACGCGAAACACGGCGCAGCGGATTTTTCCGAAATTCATTCGAGTGATCAACTCGACTTTCAAAAAATTTCGAGTTTTTCGCTCGGCATGTGTCTGCCAATCTTGTTGTACTTCCAATTCCCGGTGAATGTAAGCGGCACGACACTCACCGTGAATCTCGGGGATATTTTCGCCCTTCTTGGGCTTGGCCTTCTCGTCAGCCAGATATCGCTCAGCAGCGGGGTGGTGAGCTTTCGAGTTCACAGGGAAGTCTTGCTATGGCTGCTTCTGGTTAGCGTTGCAATCTACCTGAGCCTCGCAATCGGATTTATTCGCTACGGAGCTATTCCTTGGGCGCTCGGAAACAGGGGTATCGGTTGGCTCGTTGTCCTTGGCTATTTCGGGTCCGGCGCATTGTTTTCTGGCCAATTCGGTCGCCAAGGCGTGCGGAGGATAGCAGAGGTGCTGCTGCTGACAGCCGCGACGGTGGTTACCGTACATCTGCTTCACCGCGTGGCCTATTCGTTCGACTGGACGTCGCTGCCACCTCCACCAAATTTTGAGGGTTTCTCTTCAAACCGCAATGCTTTCGCATTCCAGTTACTCATCACCTTTGGACTGGCGGTCTGTTACCTCTTGCCAACTAAGATCATCGATTGGAAACGGCTGGGAACTGCGATGGCCATACTGGTATTTGCAACCTTAGCTACAAACTCGCTCACGAGTTATGTCACCCTCATTTGCTTGGCGATCGTGATTGCCACCGCGCGTAAAGACCTGGTGCTCCGTTCTTGCATTGTCATAATGTTTGGGGGCCTAACGTATGTGTCTTTTCCGTTCATCTTGAATATGCTCCGCTACGCGCTAGGGGCAAACTTCACTGGTTTCTTTCAAGAACTACCAATCGAACGTATGATCGGAAACGAGGATTCGTCGGTCACCGAACGGCTTGAGAGCTTGCGTGGCGGCTTTATTCTTTGGTTCAGCCATCCGATACTGGGAGGAGGGCTTGGGTCTTTTATCTCCACGCAGGTTTCGAAGACTGGAACGCCGCTCGTCATCCATTCAACCTATGTATGGATCATTGCGGAGATGGGAATTGTCGGCCTTTTTTTGACGGGCTGGATACCGATGATGCAGATCAAGCGGCTTTCGGCAACTTGGTGGAAGCGACCCAAGCTGCTGATCGGTGGGTTTGGCAAGAACGACAGCGCGATTTTTCTTTTGATCACGACATTCTGCCTGTTCAGCTTGGCGCACGAAGTTGCATATCAACGCATATTTTGGTTCGTTCTCGGAGTTCTGCTGGCAGGCCCTGGCTACACATCAATAACTATGCTCTGGCCGCGTTTTCGATCGAATCATTTCGCAAGTCGTGGCGATCACATCACAAAGGCCCAAGCTTGATTTCCCATGTCCGGTGTCCTTTCGAGGGTGCAAGCCAATCTTCGCCATCAGGACGGAGGAGAAAATTGACGGCAGTAGCCGACGTCGTCGGTTTTTCGCTTAAGCTCGAATTCGGCTCGGAACTGCGCGTTTTCTACTGTATTGCACACCCAAGGAGCTTGCGGGATCTTACGCGTGTCTATTTGTCCAACATTTCTCTATAAAGCTTAAGGGTAGCTTCCTGCACATGGGTGACCGAGAACGCGGTTTCCACCAAAACTCGCGCCTTTGCACCCATTTGTAGCCTTCTTTCCTTATCAACAGCTAACAGTTCAAGCGCCAGTGCTAGTTGATTTATGTTCCGGGGCGGGACTAAAAGCCCACTCTCTTCATGTAGACAAATTTCGCGACAACCCGGCACGTCGGTAGCGATCAGGGCGCGTGCGCAGGCTGCGGCTTCCAAAAGAGATTTCGGCAGTCCCTCACGATAGGAGGGTAGCACCGCAATATTCGATCGCCGATATTCTCCGGCAATGTCAGTTGAATGGCCGACAACCTCGACCACGCCCTCCGCTGTCCAAGCGTCGAGCGCTGATTGAGAAATGCTGCTAGGATTGGCGTCAGTTCCGCCGACCAGACGAACTACCAATTCTACCCTTCGCTCTTTCAGTATTCTGGCAGCCGCCACAAGTTCGACGATTCCTTTGTCGCGCAGCATTCGCGAAACACAAACCGCGACAGGGACCCCGTCAGGCTCGGCCGAAGGCTGGTACATTTCTGTATCCACGCCCGATCCGGCGATGAGAACTATCTGTTCAGGCGCTAGACCGGCTTCAGTGAACACGATGCGATCGTCGTTGTTCTGTACGATCAGCCGCGAATTTGCACTGCCGCTCAGACGGCAAACCAAGGTTTTGAATATCCATCGAACCAGTCTGGCTTGGAGCGACTGCGCTGTGAATATGAAGCCGAGGCCGGCCATGGCATTGATGACGACGGGAACTCCGGTAAGTCGAGCGGCCAGCGAGCCATAGAGTACCGGTTTTGCAGCGACACTATGCACAAGATGCGGCCTCTCACGCCTGAAGAGGTCTATGAGAAAACGTAGGGTTGCGAAATCTCTGACGGGATTAAGCCCAGAGCGGTCGAAGGGCACATCGTAAACCACAAATCCCTCGGCCTCGATCAAAGACCTGTGATCCCTAGTTCTGGAGGCAACGATCACCTGCGCGCCGGCATCGCGGGCAGCACGCGCCACGGGAAGGCGGTGCGACCAGAAGTACCAGTCCTCCGTGACCAAGAAGAGAATCTTCTTGCCGTTCAATGCATCGGCTGACACAGTTACCTCTTAATACCCGCTACCTAAGCGTACTGAAAAAGATGCAGACCGTTACCATATGCGTTAGGTGCCAGCCACGAGATAATTTGAGGCGTTTAGATTGCTTGCTTTCGTCCAGAGAAGGGACGGTGTCCCATCACTCATTTGACCGGGAGAGTGAAAGTACCTATAGTTGCGAGGACGAGGATTTTTAAAAAAGCGCTAAAAAATGTTCAATTTGGCTAAAAGAAAACTTGGCTTTGATAGACCGGTAATCGATGGAGCGCCTGCTGAATGCATGAATTGCAGAGGAACGGACGCTGTCTTTGTGAACAAAGATTGCACTCCAGATTTCAAGCCTCATGATTTTCTGAGTGAGGTACTTGCGAAGAAGTTTTTATCAAAATGGAATGGAATTTGCTCGAGGTGCGGCCTTTTTCAGAACTACAATAGATATTCTGCCGAAGAGATAAATGAGTTTTGTGCTCAAATGATCTCGAAGGACCGAGCGGTAAGCGAGGAAGCATTTCATTCTTACCCAGTACCGGAGGATTTCGTAAAAACTTTTGATGATAATTATTTCGGAAAAAGATTACTGAAATGGGATGCATATATTCGAGAGAACAATCTCGATATTAAAAGGTGTTTATTTCTTCGACCGATGTTTGGAGCAGCGCCGTCGTTTATAAAATCTGTCTCGCCGAACTGCGAAATTTCCGCTGTTGAGATATCTGATGTCTGTCAGAAGACTACATCCGATAGATGCGAGGGAATAACCTTCCTAAACGGAAATATTCATGGATGGTTTTCGGGAGAATTCCTGGAGGCTCGCGACCTTGATGCAATTTTCGTAGTTCATACTCTCGTACATTGCGTAGATATACACGACAGCCTGAACAAACTTTGTTCTATGTTGCGACCAGGCGGGCGAATATTTTTTACCCACGAAGTTATCAGTAAACCTAGTAATCCGTTCCACGTCTCTTATACCACTGAGTGGACGCTCACTTCAATGCTGTACCAACATTTTGGACGAGTCGATCGCATTGATGACTGCGAAGATATAGCAATGCCAGCTGTTAATCGCTTCACCAAGAAGAACGACAATCCTGACCTAGTGGCCATGCGCACTCCCGCACTTTTCTAAGAAGAGCTGGAGAACCCCTGACTACCACGTTTTTAGTGCGATCTCAGTGATTGCCGCGCTGCTCTATGTCTGACGTGACACAGACTTAGATAGGGAATTTGAGATTGTCCGAACGCTGTCTCTAAAAACGAAAATTATCGCGGCGATTGATAGGGCGATATTCACAGACCGGGCTAATGTTCCCGGCTCCCACCAAGAAAAATATAGACTTATTAAAATTACAATTACGCCCATACAATTTGATATATCTCCTCGAGAAGAATGTTTGGCATGCGTTATTTTAGTTAAAAGAAATCGATAAATGATTGCTTGTGCAAATACCGCCAATAATATTCCGTTCAAACCAAATTCGGGAGCAAGAAAAAATAGCAATGCAACCGACAATGCGATGGAAAAGGTTATTGCATGTTGGTTAACTGTACCCAATCGGCGAACGTATAGATAAGCAAGCTGTACGCGACCAGTATTTTGGATCAAAATATACGCCATCCATAGTGCCGCAAGTATGTAGGCGCTGGAAAATTTCCCGTGAGTCAAAACTCCAATAACGTGTTCTCCCAAAGTGGAAAATAGTACACCTGCTATCGTTACGAACAGAGCCGTCAATTCCCATGCTTTCGTGGTTCGTGGAAACGTTCCTGCTTCGTCGCGAGCTTCGTCCAGCGAGATCGGCCATACCGAATAGGATACGGATTTCGCGCCAGCGCTAACAAGCGTGCGGTATTGTTGGGAATGTGAATATATCCCAAGTTGGTCTATTCCAACGTACTTAGATACAACTGCGCGCTCGACAACTGTCTGAATTTTTTCAGCCATTGTACTGAGCAACGACGCAATGCCAACACCAGCTATCTCGCTTAACCATTTTGCGTTAAGGCGACCTCGTAAATATGGTTTCAGAATCCATAGTGTTCCCAATACGGTGAAGGCAGCGCCCGCGGTTCCACCGACGAAAAGAGCGAGTTGCTTTTCACGACTGAAGAAAAGCATGAGAATTGTTACGACTCCGGACACGACGGCTTCCCCAAATTGGATGATTGCGTAAGCTTTCGTCTGTCCATCTAACGTTGACACCTGCACTCCGTACGTCCAAGGTATCGGCAAAATCATCAATGCTATCCCCAGCCAAATCAACGCTGGTGAAAGGGCAATCCCTTCTATTGAGCTCACGCCAAAGAGTTCCCAACCGATCAAGAAAAGAATGCTTAGCAGTAAGCCAATCACAAGCGAAGCTGCAAGAACAGTCGAAACAAGTGACTTTTTCTCTTCTAGAGAGGCCGTTTGGAAATTTGACGCCAGTGCATACGCAGACCCACTGCAGGCGATTGCCGCGCTGATACCGGTTATGCTTGTTACGAGGGCATAGAAGCCAAAATCCGCGGGATCTAGATAGAAGGTCGTTATCGGTAAGAGCAAAAAGCTCAATGCCCCTCTGCCTACTGTAGGGAGAAGGAACAAAATGAAACGGCCGGTTATGTTCAT
This sequence comes from Hyphomicrobiales bacterium, assembly GCA_900472625.1. GTDB lineage: Bacteria > Pseudomonadota > Alphaproteobacteria > Rhizobiales > Rhizobiaceae > Rhizobium. Next base: position 30,025 of record UCIT01000066.1, read on the forward strand.
GTCAAAATCACGTTCGCTTTGTCGGCCGGCCATGCTTAAGCCGAAGCAGGCTTCAGTTGGTTAGCTCTATGTTCGATACTAATCCCGTATCGACATTAACGCAGATAAAGGCTTGGCCTTCGGCGGTTGAAACGAAAGGTTCAAAACGAAGATCGCTGTTCGCCTTGAGAAACTCGCGCCAGGCACGCCTTTCGCCTCTTTCAGGATCGGCACAGAAACAGTTCCAGTCATCGAACACGATTATGGTGCCGACTTGAAGAAACGGTGATATCCATGCAAGAATAGGTACGGTCGAGAGATAAAGGTCGCAGTCTATATAGATTACAGCAGCCTTCCTAGCACTCAGTTCTCTCGCAAGATCAGGAGTCAGGGATTTATCATAGAAGCCGCGGACTGTCCGGAAGCGATCTTTCGGAATGCCGTGACCAAGGCAAATATCTCGAAAGCGCTCCTCGGAAAAAGCCAGCTTCCCCTTTTTCCAATTTTCCTGTTCGTCAATCTTCGCAATTTCAGGGAGACCCTCAAAGGAGTCGAACCCGACATATGTGAAGTCGAAAAGATACTGAAAATTATCCCAAGCCATACGCATGGTTTTGGCTTCGTTACATCCAAACTCGAGATAGTATCCCGTAATCGGTCTGTTTATATGAAGAAAGCGAGCAGCGCTAAGGAAGATGAGCCTTCGCTGATCGTGGCCAAACTTTGAATAAGTATTTCGAACCCATCTGCTATGGCGACCCCTGCGTGTCCATGGCAGATTTTCGACCAAACCATGCACTGCGGATTGTGCACCGTCCGGCATCAGACGGAATAACTTTTTTAAGACGCTCATGAGCTCAACCTTGGCTTCGGCGGTGGTGTGTCAATGTGCTCTCCCCCTCCAATCGGCACGAACGAGCGCCGGCTGAACGAATGGTGTACGGCATCAGTTAATTGTTGAACTCTCAGGGAATCCGATCCGGATGCAAGATTATGGCTGGACTTCCCCCGGCATGCGCCGAAGAATTCACGGTGGACTTCGATTACGGCCGGCAGGCGGCTGTCGCTCGACGAACTTTCCTTTGGACCGCGCCATGGCCCAGCAGGGCCGTCGACGGCCTGCGAGGCAACATTGAACGGAAAGCTAGTCGAAAACCGGAGTGTTCCCCGCTCGCCGCTTAAGACGATGTCGTGGTGACCCTCGCTGCGCTGGCAGTTGGTGACGTGAGCCGAGATGACCACGTCGTCATCCAACTCGACCCAGCAGTCGACACCGTCCTCCGCGGAGACCTGCCGTCGGTTTCCGTCGCCATCAATTCGCTCGGCGATGTAGATATCCCCCCGCGCCATGACGTGCGAAGGACGCTTCCGCGCCAGCCAAAGGGCATAGTCAAGGCTATGGGTAAGTAGGTTTCGCACGACGCCGCCGCCCGCTGCGCGGTCGTGCACGGCAGCCCACGGTCTGTTGGCGTCCGCCCTGCCGCCAGTTACCCAGTTAACGTCTACGCGCCGCAATTCGCCGATCTCGCCGCTATCAAGGCGGCGTTTCAACTCGAGAATCCCAGGCTCGTATCGAAACTGGTAATTCACGGCCAGTACATGCGCTTGTTGCTGAGCCGCCGAAACCATGTCCAGTGCATCGTTGGCGCAGGTTCCGAACGGCTTCTCGCAGAGCACATGCAGCCCAAGGCCAAGCGCTCTTTTTACCGCTTGAACGTGCAAGGCAGGAGGAAGCGCCACGATAACGGCATCGAGCGAATTGTTATCGAGCAGCCGCTCCCAGCCATCGATGTAGCGAACGCCCGATACAATCCCCTTATCACGAGCATGACGCCCGGACGTCGCCAACCCGACGACTTCCACATCGGCACTCTGAAGGGCTGCGGGGAGGTGGACAGCAGCGCCAAAACCCCCGCCCAGTATCCCCAGACGCAGCGTCAATTATTCTCAGCTCCCAGAACCGATTCAATCCTCATAGATTTTAACTTCCGGAAGCGGAATCACGATCTTGGACTTCAGGCCTTTCTCACGCAATTTCCGAATGATCGGCTCCGCGTAGTGCCATGACAACATGATGGCATAGTCGGGCTGCTCTTCAAACATGCGCTTTTCGTCCACGATCGGAACGTGAAGCCCCGGTAGGAAGAGACCAAGCTTAAGAGATGTGGACTGCTCGGCAATGTAGGGTATGAGATCCGGCGCGAGACCCGTGAAATTCATCAAGGTGCTGGCTCTTCCGGGGCAGCCAATGCCGATAACCGTTTTTCCCGACTTCTTTGCTTCAAGCACCAAGGCCAGAAGGTCCTGTCGTGCCTTGAGGACCTTTGCGGCGAAATCGTCATAGACTTCACGACCATAGAGTCCTGCCTGCTCCTCTACAGCAAGCAGTTCCGCGATGCTTGGAGCCACTTGATGCCCCTGCCCCTTTCGGGCGAAGACACGAATCGATCCGCCGTAGTTGTCGATACGCTCGACATCGCAGACAGTGAAATCATACTGCTTGAAGAGAGCGATCAACGACTTCAGTGAGTAGTAACGAAGATGCTCATGATAAATCGAATCGTACTGGGATGTCTCAAGCAGATCTAGGACATAATGTGACTCCGTGACAAATACCCCCCCATCCTCCAGTAGATGGGACACGCCGCGAATGATGCTACCCAAGCTAGCAATGTGTGCGAAAACGTTGGTTGCCGCTACAACGCTCGCCGGGCCATGGGTTGTCCTAATTTGCGTTGCTACATCCTCGTTGAAAAACGCCTGGAGCGTTTCCACTCCACTCTCGTTGGCGATTTTCGCAATATTGGTTGCCTCGATGCCCAGAACGCGCATGCCGCGCTCCTGAAACGCCTTCAGCACCGTCCCGTCGTTGGATCCGATGTCGAGTACAAGGCTACCGCTTGGAAAGGCAAAGCGCGAAAGCGTTGAGACCGCTGTCCGCGACAGTTTCTCAACAAGGGTTGCAGTGATACCACTGCGGTACGGATAGTCCGGAAAGAACAGTTCTTCCGCAGCCACCGCGTAATCGATCTGTCCCAGAGAACAACTCTCGCAGACCAAGAACCGTAATGGATAAATCGTTTCAGGCTCATCGAGTTGCCGTGGCCACCGCAGACTGTCGCAGGGCGGTTGATGACCTAGATCGAGAATCTTATAAAGTTTTTTGCTCCCACATACTTGGCAGCAGTCAATCTTACCCACTGGCAAGTCGTGATTAGCCGACACTGTCCCACTCCAACAAACTGATTTTCGAATTCTCGCCACTCCGGGGCGGTAGTGCCATCCGTGCCGCAAAATCCGAGTGTTGCGATTTAAGCGATAAAGCGCAAAACATCAAGTGTGTGGTCCCGCAACTTTGGATAAGCACCCGTCAAGCGCGGCAAGCATATGCAGCACAGCCTGAGGCGGATCGTAGGTTTCCAGATAGGACGCTTCAGCGCGAGCAACTATGCCTTCGACAACCAACGGATCTTCAACCGCCAAGCGCATGCGACGGGCAAATTCCTTCGCGTTGCCGGCCAGAAGACATGTTTCCATGTCCACGAGATAAGGATTGCCGCAGGCTGCGTTGTCGTGCGCGATGACAAGCGCCCTTTTCGCCTGCGCGGTCAGGATGCGACTGCGGTTGCCGACAGGCACATCCAGCGGCGCAATCGCCGCATGCACTCGACCGAGCATCTCCGTAAGGTTCTCTATGAAACCGATATACCTGAATTCTGGGCGTTCGCGGATGATCGTCATCGCCCAATTGGGGGGTGCCTCGCGCCCACCAACGATGATGTCGAAGCCGCCTTTTCCCCAGATTTTCTGCAGTTCGGGGTAGAGGCGAGAAAAAAGGAAATGCAAAGATGAGCGTGACCCCAGGCCGAAAAGATGCCCGTAAAAAAGAAATGTTGGCTTCTGAGGAGGCTGTCGCAGATAATCGACATCCACCTGCTGTGAGTTCGGCCAGGGATATGGCGCAAATCGGGCCCTTATTCCGATCTTCGCCAGCGCCTTCTCTGAGGACTTGGAGGCGACGATGATTTCCTCACATCCAGACAATATGGTCCGATAAATTTTCTTCCAGGCGCGCCTTTGCAACAGGGCATAAGGAAGGTGGCGCAGGGAAGCCCAACGCTCCCGTATATTATAAAGGAAGTGATACCATTCCGACTCAAACCGGAGATCGCCTATCCAGGCAACGGTACGGTAAGCCGGCGTCTTGCCGATGAGGATCGCAGCAGGGAGGTCCATCGCGACAACAACATCGGGTTTAAAGATGCTCAGCTTGTCGGCAAGCTCTTCTTTTCCCGTTAAGTCCATCTCAATGCCTAAGCGGCTGGGCAGTGCGATCGCTGGCGCGGACGTGACTGTGACGACCTCCACGCGATCGGCAGCTTCTAAAGAATTGCGGAGCGCCGCCAAGCTCTCCGCGGAAAGTCCGCCCTTGCCGCCGACGACCACCACCTGCACCCGATAGCCGGCGTCCACCACGGCTTTGAGATAATGATAGTACAAGACGACGCTGGCACCGTCCATGGCATGCGGGATTCCGATGGTGACGAAAGCGATACGTTGGTCAGCTTTCCTACTATCGATCGCTACGCTGATCATTGACGAACTTTTCCTGCTGCATTTTTAAGGCTGGCGGCAACCCGCTGGGCCGTATTGCCGTCCCAGAATTCGATTGCCGTCGGATTGCGTTCGGTAACCATGGCCTCGCGGACAGCCGACAGAAGATTTTCAGCCGTGATGAGGCGATTGGTACCTTGAGTAATCGTCACAGGCCGCTCGGTCGAGGCCCGGAGCGTCAGGCATGGGACGCCCAGGACGCTCGTCTCCTCCTGAACGCCGCCGGAGTCCGTCAAGAGAAAGGACGCCTGGCGGATCAGCGCGATGAAGGGAATATAGCTGAGGGGCGGTATCAGCCTCACCCCGGCGCCGGTTAGCTGGTCCTCGAGGCCTGCAAGATTCAGGCCTCTCTTCGTACGCGGATGGAGAGGGAATATCAGCTGGACTTTTTTTGCAGCATCGCAGAGCTCTCGAACGATTGCCTCCAGTACAGCGGGATCATCTACGTTGGATGGTCGATGAAGCGTGACGACCCCATACTGCTTGTCGGGGACGAAACCGATCTCGTCGGCAACTTTGCACTTTTCGACCGTCGGCAGCACGGCGAACAGCGCATCGATCATGATGTTGCCGACAAGCTCGATCTTCTCAGGTGGAACGCCTTCCCTCAACAGATTATCGTTGCCGTCGATTGATGGCGTCCACAGCAGGTCGGCGATCGAGTCCGTCAGAATGCGGTTCAACTCCTCGGGCATGCCCCGATCAAGACTTCTCAACCCCGCCTCGAGATGCGCGACGGGAAAACCGAGTTTCTTTGCTGTTAGCGTGCATGCAATCGTGGAATCGACATCTCCGACAACGATAACCCAATCCGGGCGGCTTTCATCGAGGCAAAGCTTCTCGTAGGCCATCATGATCGAACCGGTCACCCGAGCGTGGGAGCCGGTCAGTGCGCCGAGATGGAAATCCGGTGGCGGGAGCCTAAGATCGCGGAACATCCAGTCGGACATGCTTATATCGTAATGTTGACCGGTATGAATGATGAAGGGCTGACACCAGTCACATTGGCTGAGCACGTGCCAGAGCGGCGCGATCTTGACGAAGTTGGGCCGTGCACCGGCAATCAGATGCACAGATAGCGGCTTGGCAGCAGCTGTCATTGACTACGGCCCTCACCCCTGAGGAAAGCCTGATATGCGAGCCGAAGTCCCTCGCTCAAGCCAATTCTAGGTCGCCAACCGTGCTCGAACAATCGCGTCGAGTCGAGAAGCTTTCGCGGACTTCCGTCTGGCCGACTGGTATCGAATTCAATCCCACCTTCATAACCTACAGTCTCGCCGATCAACTGCGCAAGCTTTGCAATGGAGATCTCCTGACCGTTTCCGATATTTACCATGGGAGGTATACCCTGATCGGACAGACCGGTGGTTAGGGCACCATACGCATCCTGGGGTAGATTCATAAGATACACGCAGGCATCGGCCATGTCGTCACTGAAGAGGAACTCGCGCAGAACCTTACCGGACCCCCATATCTCGACCTTGGGCGCCCCTGTGACACGCGCATTCTCAAAGCGGCGGATGAGCGCTGGGATTACATGGCTGTTTTCCGGATGGTAGTTGTCACGTGGTCCGTAAAGATTGGTGGGCATGACCGAGAGGAATTTTGTTCCGTACTGACGGTTATAGCTCCAGCACATCTCGATACCGGCAATCTTAGCCAGCGCATATGGCCTGTTGGTCGGCTCGAGCTGGCCGCTTAGCAGGCTGTCCTCACGCATCGGCTGCGGCGCTAGCTTCGGATATATGCAGCTTGATCCGAGGAATAGAAGTCGTTCGACACCGGATTTCCACGACGCGTGGATCGCATTTGTCTGAATGGCGAGATTGTCGTGAATGAAATCGGCGGGATAAGTATTGTTGGCATGAATGCCGCCCACCTTCGCCGCAGCGAGAAAGACATAGTCGGGCTTCTCGTTTTCAAAAAAGGCCTCGGTCTGCGACTTGTCACGAAGATCAAGCTCCCGGTGCTTGCGCAAGAGAAGGTTGCTATAACCGCTCTCTTCGAGTGCCCGCACGATCGCGGAGCCAACCAAGCCCTCGTGTCCAGCGACGTATATCTTGGCCGATTTCTTCATCCCGTCTTTACTCATTGTAGTCGAAGGTCGAAAAACCGTGCCGCTTTACAAGCTCGTCCCGTTCGGCAGACTTGAGATCCTCTCGCATCATCTCACGCACAAGCTCACCGAAACTTGTCTGCGGGCTCCAGCCTAGCTTTTGCTGCGCCTTGGATGCATCGCCGAGCAGCGTCTCGACTTCAGTTGGGCGGAAATATGCTGGATCGACCCTAACGACGACGTTGCCGTGCTGGTCTACGCCGGTCTCCTCGACACCCTCGCCCGACCACGAAATCTCAAGCCCGACTTCGCGCGCGGCCTCTTCCACGAACTCCCTAACACTATGCTGCTCACCCGTGGCAATGACGAAATCCTCCGGCTCTTCTTGCTGCAACATAAGCCACTGCATCTCGACATAGTCGCGGGCGTGTCCCCAGTCGCGGCGGGAATCTAGGTTGCCGAGATATAGGCATGTCTGCAATCCCAGGGTTATCCTCGCAAGGGCGCGGGTGATCTTGCGGGTAACGAACGTCTCACCGCGCAACGGGCTCTCATGGTTGAAGAGAATTCCGTTGCATGCATACATTCCATAGGCCTCCCGGTAGTTCACCGTGATCCAGTATGCGTAGAGCTTGGCGACGGCATAAGGGCTGCGCGGATAGAACGGCGTGGTTTCACGCTGCGGCGTTTCTTGCACCAAGCCATAGAGCTCGGACGTGGACGCTTGATAGAAGCGCGTCTTTTTTTCCAGGCCGAGGATCCGAATGGCTTCTAGGATACGAAGCGTACCGAGGCCGTCGGCATTGGCAGTGTACTCCGGAGTCTCGAAGCTAACCGCCACATGGCTCATAGCCGCAAGATTGTATATCTCATCCGGCTGCACCTGCTGGATGATGCGTATGAGATTCGTGGAGTCCGTCAGGTCCCCATAGTGTAACACCAGGCTTCGGTTCGAGACATGCGGATCCTGGTAGAGGTGGTCGATGCGGTCGGTGTTGAAGAGGGATGCGCGGCGCTTGATGCCGTGGACGACATAGCCTTTCCGGAGCAAGAAATCTGCGAGATATGCGCCGTCCTGTCCGGTTATGCCCGTGATCAAAGCAACTTTCTGCATCTCACATCTTTCACTCAACGGTTACAACTGGCCCTTCCGTAAGGTCAGACCATCCTATAATCAAGTCTGTCCCGATCGACGGCGTCCGATCACCCGCTCGAAGCAGCCTGCTCAGAGACGCAGGTCCGCCTCATGGGCGGAGAATACATACTTCAGGTCATAAAGGACGTGAACGGATTTTCCGAGCGACCGGATGCGATCGATGCCGAGCGCCTTGAACTGGTCATGCGCAACGGCGAGAATGATCGCGTCATACGTATCTGCTTCAGGCTCGCCTATCGGATTTACGCCATATTCGGCATTGGCTTCCTCCGGGCTGACCCAGGGATCATAGACATCAGCCTGCACGTGATAGTCACCAAGCTCGTTGATAACGTCGATCACGCGTGTGTTGCGCAAATCTGGACAGTTCTCCTTGAAGGCAAGCCCCATCACCAGGACGCGGGCTCCATCGACGTGGATTCTTTTTCGGGTCATGGCCTTGACTAGCTGCGAAACGACATAGGAGCCCATGCCGTCATTGAGCCGGCGGCCGGCCAGTATGATCTCCGGGTGGTACCCGATGGCCTGGGCCTTGTGGGTCAAGTAGTAGGGATCGACGCCGATGCAATGTCCTCCGACGAGGCCGGGGCGAAACGGAAGAAAGTTCCATTTGGTGCCCGCAGCTCTAAGCACGGCCTCGGTGTCGATACCCATTCGATTGAAGATTATTGCCAGTTCATTGATAAGTGCGATGTTGAGGTCGCGCTGGGTGTTCTCTATGACCTTTGCCGCCTCGGCTACACGAATACTTTCCGCTTTGTGCGTCCCTGCGACCACTATCTCGTTGTAAAGGCTATCTACTAGATCGGCAATTTCGGGCGTTGATCCGGAAGTGACTTTGCGGATCGTCGTTACGCGGTGTTGCTTGTCCCCCGGATTGATACGCTCGGGACTGTAGCCGACATAAAAGTCGACATTGAAGCGAAGTCCCGAAACCCTTTCCAGCACAGGCACGCAGTCTTCTTCTGTCGCCCCAGGGTAGACAGTGGATTCATAGACGACCACATCGCCCGGCTTCAAGGCCCGTCCAACGGTTTCGCTGGCCTTGATCAAGGGCGTCAGATCTGGGCGGTTGAAATTGTCGATCGGCGTCGGGACGGTGACGATGAATATGGCACAAGAACGAAGATCGTTCTCATCTGCGCTGAATTTCAGATGACGGGACTGTAGTAGCTCCTGTGAGCTAACTTCCAGCGTATGGTCTCTGCCTGCCTTGAGTTCATCAATCCTTCGCTTGTTGATATCGAATCCCAACACGGCGCGGTTGCGACCGAACTCGACGGCGAGGGGCAGACCCACATATCCCAAACCGACAACTGCGAGCTTCAACTTCTTATCAGTCAACTGGATTTTCCTCAGGAGAGCCGTCTGTGTTCCCCGGGGGTAGCAATTCGCATAACATATTTCCAGTAAAATAATCCAAAGCACACCTCCTACGCAGTAGCGATGATGCCGCCATCAAGGGTTGAGCGTTCGGTTCCTCGTTCGCTTACCTTGTCAAGGATCAATGAAGCGGTTGCCCAAATTCCGCGAGCCATACTTGGAACATCAGGACAGTCCAGAGCTGATGTGACCAGTTCCGCCTGCCGCTTAGATGTTCAGCCCAGCGCTCCCGCACCATCGCCGCGGAGAAGTAGCCCTCCTGCTCTAGCCGGGATTGAGACAGCAAGGATTCCGCCCAATCTCGCAACGGGCCGCGCAGCCAGGCGTCGATCGGAACACCGAAGCCGATCTTCGGTCTTTCGATCAAATCGCGCGGGACATGTTTGTAGAGTAGTTGCCGGAGCAGCCACTTGCCCTGACCGTCACGAATTTTCATCGACAACGGTAGACGCCAGGAAAACTCGACCAGACGGTGATCGAGCATCGGCACGCGCGTCTCCAGGGAGGCGCCCATCGCAGCACGGTCAACCTTGGCGAGGATGTCTCCGGGCAGATAGCTCACCTGGTCCAGATACATCATCCTGGAGGCAAAATCGGTAGCCTCCGGCCAATCCTGCGGCTGCGTGAGGACCGTCGAAGGCTCGCGGCCGCCGAGTACCAGGTTGGCGGGATCCTGCCATGACGAGACGAGACGCTTGTACAGATCTTCAGCGTTTGCGGCCGACAGCAGGCCGGCAACTTTGTGAATCTTGTCGCCCGGAACCTGATATCGCAATCTGACAGGGATGGCCGGGGCCGCGACTGCAAACATCTTGTCCCAGCCTTCAGGCGATGCCCCCCGGAGCGATCGAGCCAGTATCGCACGGATCGGTTGCGGTATGTGCCGTATTTTGTTCCAGATGCCGGCGGCCCACATGTAGCGATTGTAGCCACCGAAAAGCTCGTCTCCGGCGTCTCCCGAAAGACTGACGGTAACGTGCTGTCGCGCCATGGATGAGACGAGATGAGTTGGTATCTGGGAGGAATCCGCGAATGGTTCGTCGTAGAGCTGGGCGAGACGCGGGACCACGCTCATCGCCTCCTGGGGTGTGACATACAATTCGGTATGATCGCAGCCCAGATGCCTTGCGACAGCCTTGGCATGAATAGCTTCGTTGTAGCCGGCCTCATGGAAACCGATCGTGAACGTCTTTACCGGACGCGACGACTGGGACTGCATGAGTGCCACAATCGTCGACGAATCGATTCCGCCCGAAAGAAACGCGCCAAGTGGCACGTCAGCCATCATCTGCCCGGCCACCGCCCTGCCCAGAATCTCTTCCAGCTCTGCCAGCGCATCGGCGTCGGTGATCCGCGTGTCGATCTTCTGCTGAGCAGCCGCTTTAACACTCCAATAGGTTTCAGGTTCCGGCATTCCGCCGATTCTGGAAGCTGCGTCGAGAGTCAAAAAAGTTCCCGGCATCAGCTTTGAGATGCCTTTGTAGATGCTATACGGTGCCGGGATGTACATGTGCCGCATGTAGAGCGTAAGAACGTCCCGATCGACAGGCGCCTCGAACGAGGAATGAGCGCATAGGGCCTTAAGCTCCGAACCGAATAAAAAGTTGTCCCCTTGCCAGCCGTAGTAAAGCGGCTTTTCACCCATGCGGTCCCGACCCAGCGTCAGCGCCTTTTCTTTCCTATCCCAGAGCGAGAAGGCATACATTCCGGTGGAAACGGTCAGCGCACGGCGGATGCCCCACGCAGACAGCGCTGCCAGGAACGTCTCGGTATCAGAATGACCGCGCCATTCGTATGCTTGGCCACCGCTCTCCAACATGCGCCGCATTTCGACATGGTTGTAGATTTCGCCGTTAAAGACGATAACGAAGCGCCCATCGGCCGAGATCATTGGCTGATGTCCGGCTTCGGAAAGATCGACAATCGACAGCCGCGCCTGCGCCAATGCGATCCCATCGTCCGCCCAGGTGCCGCAGTCGTCCGGTCCACGATGTCTGAGCTTGCCGATCATGGAACGAACATCGCCTTCGACCGTCTCCTTGGCGATCTCCGGCGCCATTACCCCCGCAATGCCACACATGGTATGCTTTCCGTTCTAGGTTGCCACCTTGTTGAGTCTTTTCACCAGGCCGCGCTCTGTATCGAGTTCCCTATAAAGGTCTTCGTAACGCCGCACGACAGCGTGTATGTTGAAATTCGTTTCGATCCGGATGCGGGCAGCACCGCGGCGTTCTAGGCGCTGCTGTGGCAGCAGATCGAAATGACGCTTCCATGCAGCTGCCATGCCAACCGCATCACCGATCGCCACAACACGATCATCCGCGCCGATGATAATGGCACTGTCGCCGGCATCGGTTGCAATGCAGGGCACCCCGCAGGCCATGGCCTCACCGATGACATTCGGGAAGCCCTCGGTGGTCGAGCAACTGGCCAGCAGGTCGAGCCCATTCATGACCCCAGGTATATCCTGTTGCTGTCCGAGAAGGATGGCAGCTTGTAGGATATTGGCCTGTTTCAGCAAGCTGACCAGTTCGCTGTTTGCGTCGTCCAGGCTTGTGCCGGCGAGGACAAAGCGGGCATGTGGGAAGTCCCTGAGAAACAGCGATGCTGCCTCGGCGAAGACTGGAAAGCCCTTGACCTTGTTATAGCGACCGACAATGCCAATCACCGGCGCATCGGAGCCAACATCCCATTGAGAACGGCTTTTCCGGCGTGCCTCCGCATCCGGCGCGAAGCGGACGACATCGAAGCCGTTTCCAATGACTTCCCAACGGCGAGGGTGGTAGCCAACGGCAGTGTGGGCTGATTTCCCGGCAAATGAATTTGCAACCACGCAACTCGGGAATGTCGAGAGCCTGGCCAGTATGCGGACCAGGAGGCGATTTCGTCCAGGGACGTCGGCGACATTGAGGTCGGCGCAACGCAGGTTCCAAATTAGCGGCCCGCTGAAACCAAACGCCTTCAAGCCAAGACTGAAAAGATCGGCATGATGGAGCCAGCTTTGGATTACATCAGGCGCAAATTGCTCCGCGAGGACGCGGGCGCGGCTAAGGCCCCTGAATAGGCCCAGTGGTCCCTTGATTTGAAGAACATGCGTGGGTATCCCCAAGGCCTCGATCCGCTGGCCGATCACGCCAAGACTGGTAAGCGATATTACTTCCTGCTGGACGGACGAGCGATCGGTGTGCGCAATCAAGCGCAGCAGCATGTTCTCTGCACCGCCCACGTCAAGCCCGGTGATTATATGGAGAACCTTCATGGTCGCAGATCGAGCTCAATAGGTCGTATCATAGATCTGCCTGTAGGTATCCAGATGTGCGGCTTTCCCCAATACGGACCTGTAGTCCTGTGCCATTTTAAGGCGATCTATGACGGGCAATGTGCCCACGGCAAGACCGGCCTCGTCGAAGGCAACAAGATTGCCATTACGCTTCGCGATTGCAAAACTGTCTTTGACCGAGTTTGTCAAGATCACAGGCAGGCCCGCAAGGCAATACTCTGCAAATTTTGTTGGAGAAGCAACGTTGTTGGTCGGTGTGTCCTGTCTCAGCAGGAAGCCCGCATCAGCCGCGTTCAAAAGCGCGTTGACCCCGGAAATCGGCACCGAGAGGGCCTCCCAGATCCCTTCCGGCAACACTGCCTGCGCTATTTTTCTCGCCGCCTCGACCTGGGGCGTGGCGATCAAAAGGCGCGCATTCTCCTGTGATCTCGCGAGGCCGGCGAACGCCGCTACCATGTCCTCGAAGCGCTGATAGGCTTGAACGCCGCCGGAATATACGTAGAGCGTCTCGTTCGGCTGATATCCCAGCTTTTCGCGAGTCGCGTCCCTGAGTTGCGAAGAGAAAAAGAAATCACTCTCAGAAGCACAGGATGGTACGATGTAATATGGTTTCGATCCGAGATATGGTTGTGCGAGTTCATGCAGCGGAGAGCTGACGAAAAGGGCCTTATCGCATGCCTTTGCCGCCCGGGTGAAACGCTGCTTGGTGAAGAAGCGAAGTGCCGGCTTAAGCAATGACCTAAATCCCGCAATGTCTGTGCGATAGTCGATCTCGGCAACTGCGTCGCCACGACAATCCCAGATCAGCGTTGCATTCATGCTTTCGGCCAACGCCGCGCAGGGAAGCACGCTGTAGTCTGCGCGCGCATGGACGTGGGTGAATTTACGGCCACGCTGGTTTGCGTAGGCGAGCAGAGCAGCAGAATTTTTAGAAACGGACGAGGGCGATGCCGGGCGGACTCCCCTCAAGACCGCAACCTCCCCTCCGGTCCTTTCCGCTGCCAACTGCTGGCGCGCCAGCGAGCGCTCATATAGATCCTCGTTCCAGCATACCGCCCAGATTTCGAAATCGGCAAGTCCAGCCCTTGCCAGATCCCTTGCATGATTTAGAACCTGAGCATCGATAACCGTGTCGGCCAATCCCTCAAACAATACAAATAGAACGCTTGGTTTTACGGCCATATCCCGACGTCACTCTCACAATTGCGCGCGAACTTGCAAGCGGGGCAAGTTCGCCACCTTCGCAAGTATCGATGATCTCAAAGCCATCCGGCCCCACCTTTACAAGCCGCTGAACATGCCATCCCGCACCTTCCAATCTCCCGGCAAACCCGTCCCTGCCGAAATGCAGGCAGGTTGCGACAGCATCGTGCCTCACGGCAAATGGCGCAAGGGGTGTCATAGCGTTGCGACCTACGATCCGGGGAACGAAATGAGCTGACGCCGAGCGATAGAGGTCGCGAGACGCGGGGTCCGGAGTGTATAGATAGGTACCAGGATCGGTGATTGCATTCTCACCAGCAATTTCCAGGTCGATCCCAAGATTGTCGTCATGGGAATGACCGTAGACGCCGGGCAACCGTGGATCGAAACAGCGGATACAGAGGTGGAAGCTATCACCGGCCAGGACGTAGACGCCGAATTTCGGAAAGGCCCGAACTCGATCGATCCGCCCGGGCCGAAAGTCAATAACTGTTCTTCGCACCCTCGTTGCCGGCAAGAGGTCCGCCGCGGCAGCGACAGCACCCAGTTCACCGAAAGAGACCAGTTCCCCATAGATATCACTTTGAGGACCCTGCCCAGAAAACCTGCGTCCCTTGGAAAGCGCTAGGACGAGCGCAGCGTCGGCCCCATTAACGATCTGCGAGGACATTTCCGGCCCAACAGTTGTGATGAGTTGCGTGGCCGCCGCGATGAGATGCCGGTGATCGCGGCTGTCCTCCTGCCACTCCCCTTCTACCATCGACAGCGCGGGCGCCGGCTTGCAGAACCGCCCCGAGTCCTGATCGCCGATCATGACTGCGAGACCCGAGCCGCGCGTCAAAGCAGCTGACAGATCGCGCATGCGAGCAATGAGAGCAGGGATTTCGGGAGGAATTGCACTGCTCCGGCCATCCTCCATCCTCGTCAATGCAAGCGGCTTCGCGTCTTGGGGCGGCCGCACAGGCAGGCGCGCATGCGGCCGAGCGATCGCAGATTGCATCGGCTCGGCCAAGCCAGCAAGCAGCGCTGTGCCGTAGACAGCCATTTCGGCAGACAAGCGATGATAGCCGCTGGACGCCTCGTAGCAGCCGCCGTCGTCATGAAACTGAAGCAGAATTTCCTTGAAGAATTCCCGAGTTGCAAAACCCAGCCAGCGATCCGTTTGTTTCCTGCCGGCAAGGCTTGCGGCGGCAAACAGAAGGCCGGTCACATTGGCGAGATAGTGGTTGGAACGGGGCAGCTCCGACCATTCCAAGTTGGCGAGAACGTGCGCAGCATGATCGGCGATGCTGCGCGTGAAGAACTTCAGGAATGCGTCATCTAGGCTAACTCCCTTTGCCTGAAGCATATCGACTGCCAGCACCCAGTTGGCCACCCGGATGGCGATGTCCATCGGACAAGCCCAGTTCACGCCGTAGCGCGGTGGATTAGAGGCGATAAAATCGAGAATCTGGGCCCGGATTTCACGAACGAGGCGTAAGCTCTCTTCTCCTTGCTCAGCTGCCAGCGCCATCTGCACAAGATGTTGCATGCGTGACAATTCCCAAGGCATCTTTATGTCGATACCAGCGCCAGGTGAGATCACCACCCTGCTGAAATGCGTATCAACAGACCAACGATGACCTGACTTGATATCCGTTGCCCACTCGATCGGCTCATAGTCGTGCAGTCCGAGTGGGCCAACTCCAATGGCCGATTGCACCAATCCGGAGTAATGGCTGATGCGGGCATTGGCAAATTCCGGAGACTGTGATCGCCGATAGGACCGCCATCCGGAACCGAGAAGATCGAACCGGTGATCGAGGTAGGCACTGACGACGTCGTCGGTAAGCGTCGCGCTCAGAACGACCGCTGGCCGGAGAAAGATCGGGCGCAGCGAAAGGCCTTCCCAGCGACCATAGGTCAGCCGGTGCCGATCAAGCAACCGGAGTATCTGTCGCCTGATTCGGCGTGATGCGAAGCCCATGCCACGGTGAAGCAACTCGCCTGCAGTCAACCTGCCGGCCAGGCCCAGGTACCTCCGCAGCCTTTCGCTCATTGTCGGCTCGGCTCGATCAGTACTTTCCATCGAGAGGGCCGCCTGCCTTTACCATCTCGAAATACCAGGTTGAAACCGCCCACGACGGCAGCTTGTCGGAAACGTTGACATTCCAGTCGAGAAAAGGCTGCGGACTGAAGATCGTGGAACCGGTCAAGTCCGCGCCGACAAAACCGCCATGTCCGAAGCGCCGGATCACGAGACCAGCATCTTCAGCCATTTTTACGAGCATGTCGCGGGTGAAGAATACGACGTGACCCGAGGCGCTATTGTAGGGGACCACCGGCCCCTCGCGGCGCACCCGCTTGCCCATGAGTCGCTTACCAAGTCGATAGCTACCCCGTGCGATGTCGTAGAGACGGAGGTTGCGGATAAACCATTTTTCGATCTCGCACGGTCCATAACCGTTTGGAACCGAGGCCACCACGATGCCGTCCCCCGCCAACTGCGAGACATGGGCTTTCAGCAATTCGGTCGGATTGTGGACATGCTCAAGAAGGTCGGCATAAATTATTGCGTCGAACGTCCTGCCGTGGGGCATCTCCCTCATGAACTGAGCTTGCCCCTTCTGGCAAAGCGCACGGGCATGCTCAAGCGAAGGCTCGTGAAAGTCCACACCGAGATAGGGCCGCGATCCGTCGGCGACATACTGGCCAACAGCCGTCGCGTTTCCGCATCCGAAATCGAGGATCGATGGTGGCCGGCCTAGCTCGCGTGTATGTCTCTTCAACGCATCGGCGATGAAGTGCAGCTTCTTGGTATTCCCGAAGATATCCTCGTTGGGCAACGCCGGAGGTTCCTCCGGTTGCCAGATTGGTACGGGATGGGCACTTAGATCATGCGGCAATGTTCTTCTCCGCGACAATGAGGACGAGCGCGCCGCCTGCGACGCGGTTGTCGTAAAACTGGCGTAACGGGTTCAGGCCGACCTGCCGGAGGTGCGCCTCCCACCAGGCGAGGGAGCCACGGTTTCGTGATATCGCAAGATAGGCTGCACCCTCGCGCCAGCGTGTAAGCTGGAGCAGCCTGCCCGCAAAAGGAAGCAGGAGGACTGTCTTCATTAGCTTTTCCTTCCGGCGGATCGGCGATTCCATGTTCGGCACGGTCATAACGAGCCTGCCACCGGGTACCAAAACGCGGCTGAGTTGCGAAAGCGTACCGTCGACATCAGGTACGTATTCCAGCACGCTGGAGGCCATGCAGCCACCGAATGCCGCGTCTTCGAACGGTAGTTTGATTGTCCCGGTATCAAGGGCCACGACCTGTGGCTCGACGCCCTCGTCCCTTATCCGCAAGCGAGCCTGCTCGCACATGCCGGCGGCTGCATCTGCGCCAACGACATTGTACCCGGCACGGATCGCGTCGATGCTCAGATCGCCGGCGCCGCAGCCAAAATCCAGCAGAGGCCGCGCCTTGGCCACATTCAAAACGACCGCGTCCATGATACGCTTGCGGCGCTGTACGAAGCTTGCATCGCTTGAGTAGCGCTTCGACCAGCCCTCCGACGCCCTGTTAAAGAACGCTATTTCATCTCCCTGATTTTCGTTGCCGTTCATACGCTACTCCTCGTTGTGGCTAACGCCTTCGCGCAGCATCGCATCTACGTCAAGAGCGATTTCCGACGCCTGTAGCTGTTGCCAGAAGGGAATCGGCCACTTGCCGCCATTAGAGAGGGCTGCGTGGAGCGCCTTGAACTCCTCTACATGGCCTTTGTCCGCGACAGCGGTCTTGATCCCAGAATGCGATAGCCCATGCACTCGCAGTTCCCGGAAATCGTCGAGCTGGGCGATCTTCCCGTCCCAAATGATTTCCAGACGTTCCTTTGAAACGGCCGAATGACCCATAGCGGAGTAGAGTAGAGTCGCCACCGAACCGTCCTGGAATCGAATAGAGGCGGTGAAATTGTCGTCTCTCCGGTAGTAACTGCCCTTGGGAACGATTGACTGCGCTACGACTTCGACGACACAGCTGTCGGTGAAATAGGTAAAGAGATCATAGAAATGGCACGCCTCGCCAAGGTTACGCCCGCCGCCTTCAGGTCCGTGAACCCAATGCGTTCCCGCGATGTACCCGGCGTTAACCGTATACTGCATGATGAGCGGACCACTGCGGTTTTCGGTCAGTCGTCTGATTTCCTGGGCATACGGCGAAAAACGACGATTGAACCCCGTCAGCACCAACGGCGACGCGTCTCCCATGTCGACAACAGCCTTGCGGATGTCATTCAATTCGCTGCGCGAAAGGCACAGGGGCTTCTCTACGAATGCGCTCTTTCCCGCCGCAAGGGTGGCAAGAACCTGATCCGCATGGTCGCTGTGCCGTGTCGCTATCAGGACCGCGTCGATGGCAGGGTCGGCAAGTAACTCGGCACGTTCGGTCGTGGCATAGGCGGCCCCGTATTGACGGCCTATCGTCATGGCATTGTGTCCCTGCCTGGAAACAACCCCCCTCAGCTCGAACTGGTCCTTCATGGAGGCGATGACTGGCAGAAGGGTCGTCTGCGCGAAGCCACCGGTTCCGATCATGCCCAGCGATATCTTCCCTGATTTTGCCGGTGACGACATCAATTCCATGCGCCGCTTCGGTGCTGCTTCATCGTCGATATAGTTCAAGACGACCGCAAGAGGTTTCTTAGCCGTGCC
The DNA here is from genome assembly GCA_900472625.1 of Hyphomicrobiales bacterium. Lineage (GTDB taxonomy): Bacteria > Pseudomonadota > Alphaproteobacteria > Rhizobiales > Rhizobiaceae > Rhizobium. The sequence continues at coordinate 48,376 of UCIT01000066.1, forward strand.
TGACGTCAGCGTTTTGTAGGCCTGAGGTGCATCGTCGAGAGCAACATCGGAATCAATCAGGGACGAAAGCTCCACCTTGCCTTCCGCAATCAGACGTAGATATTCCTGCATGTTCCGCTTTTCGGTCCAGCGGACATAGGGCAGCGGGTAATCCACGCCCCGTTCTTCGTAAGCGGCATCGTAGCGGCCGGGTCCGTAGGAGGTGGAGACTAGGAAATCAAGTTCCTTCTCGTAGATGTCGCCCCGGCGGAGGTTCAAGCCCACATCTCCGACAAGCACCACCCGGGCCTTGCGGCGGCAAATGCGGAACGCGTCGGAGATGATTTCGTTGGAAGCGGAAGAAGCGGTAACGATCACGCCGTCGGCGCCGCCGGTGCCGGTGATTCGTGACACCTGAGCCGCCGAATTTTCGTCTTGAGGGCTCCAGCCAAAGTGCATGCCCAAGGTGGAGGCTTTGGCAACGCGCTCGGCGTCCGGATCTATGCCGATGACATGGACACCATTGGCACGCAGTATCTGCTGGGTAATCTGGCCGAGCAGACCAAGGCCGACGACAACGAAGGTTTCTCCAAGCGTTGGGGCTGCCCGTCTCACGGCTTGTAGCGCGATGGCGCCGAGCGAAACGGTAGAGGCCTCGCGCGTTGCCAACGCATCGGGCAACACTACGGCGAGGTTCTGCGGAACAGAAATAATTTCGGCATGGTAAGCCCATTGCGACCCACCGCAGGCCACAAGATCACCTATTTTGAAACCTTCGACACCTGCCCCGACACCAATAACCCGGCCGGCAGCCGAGTAGCCGACCGGAAACAGCGCCTCCAGCTTCGTGCGAACCAATCGGCGGGTGCGCATGAGCCCCTCCTTACGGACGGCAGCGAAGACCGCGGTCAGCTTTTCCGGCTCTTGCAATACCCTTTTCCAAAGCGGTGTCCCGACGGAGCGCACGCCGCTCACCTCGGTTCCTACCGAAATGCAGGAATGCAGGACACGGACAAGAATTTCACCATCACGTGGCATGGGCGCCGGGACCTCGTCGATACGAACGCCATCGCGGGCAATAAAAACCTGCTTCATGTCATAAGTCCTCGTGTCGCTGCGGCCCTGGCAAGTTCTTCACGGAATTTCTCTCGCACGCGTAACTGGTCGTGGTTTTCTCGTGCCACGGCCTGCGCGCGGGCCGAAAGACGTTTTCGCTGCAACTCATCCTGCAGGAGCGAGCGTATAGCCTCCGCCAGCAGGGGCACGTCCCGCACGGACTGGACCACGCCCCAACCGTCCCGAGATGCATAAACCGTCTGCGCTATGTCGCCAGGTCCATATGCGAGTACCGGTGTACCGGAGAAGAGATAGGCAGGTACCTTCGTCGGCATGGAGTAGCGAATGAACCGCACGCTGTCTTCATCGAAATTCACCGGCAGGAGCAGAATGTCCGCCGCTGCGATACGCTTAAAGAATGCCTCATCATCCGTGATCGGTTCCACGAGCCGGATGGCGGGGCTGATCGCCAAGCGCTCGCGATACTGAGCAATCTGGAAATCGGGCGCCGCGATGGTCAAGCTTGCTTCGAGGCCTTGGCTCGCAAGAAGGCTCACGGCATGACAGCAGTCTTCTAACGCATGCAACTGAGCGTTCGGCATCACGGATCCGATGTAGAGGATGTCGCCTCGGCCTGAAGCCGCTCCGGACGTCCGCACGAAACTTTCCCATTTGCTGACGTCGATGGCGTTCTGGAACGGCACGAAAGACAATCCGTACCGGCGTTCAAACTCCTCGCACATCGCCGTCCCGATGCCCATACGCTGACCTGCCGTGCCAAACAGGTTGTTCAAGTGGCGCTCCATGTTCCGGCGCTGAAAGGGGCTGAAGAGCCCATGCCTATGCCGGGAGGAGGCCCAATCATCCATCACGTGGACAACCAGCGGTAGCCGGAAGCGGTTTCTTATCCGGTCGATCAGCTCCATGACACCGTTGGAGCCGAGAATGGTGTAGATCACGTCCGGTCGAAAATCCTCGATAAAAGCCTCAAGCCCCGGCGACAACCGGGCAAAGCGCGGGAGCTCGGTGTCGAAGAATACCGACTGCACCCTCTCCGTCCATCTCGGCCTCGAAACGATGCCTGCCGCGGCAGTGGGTGCAGGCGACTGCAGCGCATCGCGATCGCTGGAGATCTCGGTGGCCGTGCGCCATGACAGCAAATCGGCACCCCAGCGGATGGGACGCCAGACGTCGAGCTCGCTGCGACCGAGGGTGAAGTATCGATCGCAGACATCCGTCGTGACCGGCAGGTGGTCGCAATGCACGGTGGCAAGCCGGTCCTTCGGCCATCCCCTAAAAAGATTCGTAAAGGTGAGTCCGCCACCGGTGAGATGGTTGAACGCGTGGGGCGTGATGAAGAGGACGCGCGGATAGTCCTTGTCAGTCATTATGCGGTCTCTCCAGCATTTTCCGGTACAGGGCCTCGAACCGTCCTGCTTCCACAACCTGGTCGAACTCGACCTCGGCCAACCGGCGAGCCGCGGCGCCCATGGTCGCCCGCATCGCGGTGTCGCGACGCAACCTGTCCATCGCCTCGACGAACAGAGCGACATTGCCTACATTCGCCAGAAAGCCCGTCTCAGAATCGATCACGGCATCTCCCATGCCGCCGGCATCGAAGGCGACAGCGGGCAGGCCGCAGGCAATGGCCTCAAGCAGCGAATTCGGAAGATTCTCCACCGTGGAGGGTACGACCGCCGCGTCCGCTGCCAAGTATGCAGTGCGTACGGCTTCATCGTTTTGCAGGAATCCCAACGGATAGACATTCTGCGGAATACGCCCGTTCCACCACTCGGCACCCTGCCCGACGACCAGCAGGCCGACCTTGTCGGGTTCGGGCAGCGCTTGCATCGCTTCCACCAGCAGGTGAGTACCTTTTCGCGGATTATTGGCAGCGACATGCGCATTGAAGATGAACAATATCTTGTCATGGGGAATGCCGAGACGATCACGTGCCTCGAACCTGTTGCCCGGACGATAGAATGTGAGGTCCAGTCCGTTGGGAATGCGTAGAATTTCGCGGCCGGTGAAAAGAGGGCTTTCGCTCACAAGCCGCGCCGTCCAGGAGGAAGGCGCCACCATTACAAGCTCCAGGAACTCCGCATAAATCTGGCGCTTTTCCTGCCAGAGGTAATCCGTCCTGTCTCGGTTGACAGGTGGGTAAGTTGCGAGATCGGGACAGTTGCCGCAGCCGGAGCGCCAACCCTCGCAATCGCCGGGATAGGCGCAATGGCCCGTCAGCGGCCAAAGATCGGAGAGCCTCCACACCACCGGCTTGTTCCGACCGAGATGCCGCAACAGCCCTTGGGATACATATCCCCCGTGCGTGTTGAAAAGCTGCACAAGGTCCGCAGCGCCAAGCCACGGATCCCTGCGCGTTACCAGACTGGACGGCAGGAAATGATATTGCAGCCCGCTCTTGCGGCCTATCCAGTCGCCAGCCCGGTCGAGGAGCCTTTGCGGCCTGGTCGGAGCGACACTTCGGACCCGGTCGCTGCTTGAAGTCCTGGAGCGGACCAGCATGCGTGAATCATGCCCGCGGCTAAGCAGGCCGGTATGGATACGCCAAGCCGACCTTGCAGATCCCCCTTCCATATCGGCAGTTGAGAAGTGCAGTATCCGCATTTGCCCGTTCATGCCGCGTCCCGGAATGCGTCTCGCAGGCCGCCCATATCTCCGGGCACACCCGCTGCGGTCCCTTCCAGGAACTGCCTGTGCCAAAGCTGGAACATCAGGAGGCCCCAGACGCGTGTCGTTAGATCGGCCTTACCATCGAGATGGGGCTTCACGTGGCGCTCGAAAAGGTTCGGTTCGAAAATACCCTGACGACGAAGCCGGTCGGGTGAAAGAGCCTGCTCGACAAGCGGACGCAACTCACCGCGCAGCCAAAGCTTGAGAGGAATCACGAACCCCTTTTTCGGGGCATTCAGCAATTCTGTGGGCAAAAGCGGTGCGACTGCCTGACGAAGAAGACCCTTCAGGTCGCCGCGTGCCGTCCGGATGGACGGCGGGATGCGCCGCACGAGATCGAACAGTTCATTGTCAAGAAATGGCGGCCGCGCCTCAAGCGAATGCGCCATCGAGAATCGATCGGTCATAGCCAGAAACTCGTCAGCAAGCTGCGTCTCGATATCCGTCGTTGCGCAACGATCCCGAATGCGCCCCTGCGCCCTCTTGTAGTGGTCGTAGAGGAGACTTGCCGTATCCTCCAGCGAGTCGCTGGCACGGCTAATGCGCTGCTTCTCGTGATCGGGGAAGTAATAGAAACTCTCAAAGAATCGCGATCTGAAACGCTCCGGGGAGACGTCGGGGTCGCCAAGCCAGGGAAACCGCCGTTCGAGGCCGATCCACTTGCCGTAGTTGCCAAAGAGTTCGTCTCCGCCGCTGCCGACCATGCCGACCTTGACGGCTTGGCTCATGTGCTTGAACACCGCCCACGACGGCAGCCCGCCGCCATAAGGCTCGTCCATGTGCCAGACCATCTTGCCCAAATCATTCAAGAGATCGCCAGGCTTCATGACCAGTTCGTGGTGCTCCGTGCCCCACTTGCGAGAAACGGCGGCAGCCAAGGGCAGTTCGTTCCATTGCTCCTCCCTGTCGCCAGCGAAGCCGAGGGAAAATGTCGCCGGTGGCTGCCCGTCCTCGCTCAGCGCCCCCACGATCGCAGAGGAATCAAGGCCGCCGGACAGCGAACAGGCGACCGGCACATCGGCAAGAGACCAGCGCCGGACAGCCTTCCGCAACGCATCTCGGATGAGGTCGGGCAACTCGCGTGCGTCGAGGCTTGAATCCGCTTCGAAACGGGGGCGCCACCACGTAGTGATGTCGAGCGAGCCGCACGAAAAATCATAGACCAAGGCTTGCCCGGCACCTAGCCGCTCGATGCCGTCGATGATGGCAGGCGCGCCGGGCACATACATAAGGCTAAGATAGTGATGGAGTGCCTGCCTGTTGACGTCGCGAGTGACGAAAGGCAGTTGCAGCAGCGATTTCATCTCGGAAGCAAAGGCAAATGTTCCGCCTTTGCGAGTGAAATACAGCGGCTTGATGCCGAAGCGATCGCGTCCCAGCGTCAGTGTCCGCGTCTTCGCGTCGTAGAGAGCGAATGCAAACATTCCGTTTAGCCGCTTCAGCGCGGCGACGCCATAATGGCGTAGCAGCGCAAGTAGCACCTCGGTGTCTGAGTGATCGGTCGCGAATACCTCGCCCCGCGCCTCCAGTTCCCTGCGAAGATCCGGCGCGTTCATGATCTCGCCGTTGTAGACGAGGGTATGACGTTTATCGCCGCTTCTCATCGGCTGTAGACCGCCTGCGGCATCGATGATCGCGAGTCGCCGCATGCCGAGAGCCAAACCAACATCCGGATCGACGAAAACACCACCGGAATCCGGTCCGCGATGAAACTGGATCGTATTCATGTCATCCAGCCAACGGCGCAGATCCTCTTCGGGCTTTCTGGCAACGAGCCCTACAATGCCACACATATTCGATCGTCCCGCTGCTGATCTGAAATATCAATTCTTCCTGTAGACAAAAGTAATAGAGTGGCCCGCAGGCCGCATGCCATCACTTTGAAGCATGCGTATCAATCGCGGCCGCATGAAACTGGCAAGCTTGGCAAACATCTTCATGCGGAATGAATTATCTATTGGAACGCTTTTCCTACCGGAGAGGGCCCCAATGATCAATGTATTCGCATAGCTCTCCAGATGCTCATCAGCCAGTTTGTCATGGTGTATCTCGACCACATCGAGAGAAAAGATTTCCGCTACACGTACAAGTGCATCGCGATTCCACCAAGTCACATGATGAGGAGGACAGTTCAGAACATTATTCACGGCGTATCGCAGAAACGAATCTGCGTTTGGCACCGATATGATTAATCGCCCGCCCGACTTCAAACTTGTCAGGCAATCCTCGATAAAACCGTACGGATCGGAAACGTGCTCAAGGACCTGGAAGGCGCAGACGACATCGGCGGACTGGGGGAATTCAACCGCATAGCTGCCAGCGGTTCTTTGATGAACCTTCAACCCGGACGCTCTCGCGGCTCCAACTGCGTAGTCGGACAATTCGATACCCTGGTAATTTTGCCGATCGATGTAGTTGGCAAACTTTCCGCTCCCGCAGCCTACATCCAGCACCTTGTCGGTCGGGCCGATCATGGAAGTTGCGAAGGCAAACTCCGGCTTTTCGCTATTGTAGTACCAGGCTTTGGAAACAAGATCCTGGTAGAATTTGTCAGAGCCTGCAGCGAGAGGCTCGTAGAAAGAAAGGTGGCAGTCTCCACACGCGAGCAAAGTCACCAGTTCCGACTCTTTGAAATGGTCGATGACCTCGAGGTGAAGGCTTTGTCGATACAGGTTTGCAAGCTCGGATGCGCGAATTTGGAACTCAGCTTCTGCACGCGAAGCGCCGCACAAAGGGCATCTCACTTGGCTGAGAGTGGGATAAGCTTGCGGCCTCATTGTGAATAGACTTCCTGTTTGCTTGATTCCATGCTCGCATCCCTTGCAAGAAGGTCAGAAGACTTCAAATCATCCATCCAATTCGCGATGAATGCCAGGTCGGACTGATCGTCTCCAACGCCGGAACCAACCTCGACATCCACGCTCAGATGCGGCAGGCCGAACGTTCTGGCGTTGAAATTCAGTCGAAACGATTCCATCAGGAATGGTCGGCGAAAGAAGGCTCCCCAGGCATAGAGGCGCGCCCGTTCAATTTCCCTCGGTTCGAGAGGAACCTGCTCGTGAAGCGATCGCAGCACGTCCTGGTATGCCTCCACCGTCGGCGGATCCAGAGTGAACCCATTGCCGGCATAGCGTCCCGAGCCCGCTGTGACTACGGGAATGCCGAAACAGGGCAACTCCATCCCTATCGTACCCCGGACAGTCAGCCCATAGTCGATTGTTCCAAACAAAGAGAAAGTGTTCACATCCGTATCGGCAGGCAGCAGCCGCACATGCGGCGGCAGTTCCCCGAACGCCTCTCGCAGCGCGATTGCTTCGAGCTGTTCCATGGGCTTACCGTCCATGCGCGAACGCCATACATTGACAGGATGGACTTTGATGATCCAGTCCATCGCCGTGTTTGCAATCGCCCCGCGCACGGTTTCGACAAGCCAAGTCTCGTAGTCGGGATAAAGGCTAGTGCCATAGAAGAATGTAGCATCGTAGAGGATATGGGCGAAGATCACGGCGACTTTGCGCTCACCCTCTATTCCGAGTTTGTTGCGGGTCGCCTCGCGATCGAAAATCCTCTTGCCTTCTTGCAATTGCTGCCTGTTGTACCAGGCACCGCTTTCGTAATGAGATACAAGCTTGTCCATGATCGCGCCAGCGCGCGTTTCGCCAAGCCCCTTGCGCTGCAGTTCCTCCCAAGTGTCGTCACCCAGGGCGAACGGATGACGATCGCGGGTGCGCAATGTGTAGCGCTTGAAGAGCAAGCGCTCTGACTGCGGCGCTCCGACCCATTGCACCACGTCCGTCCCGGCGAGAAGGCACGCGTCGAACATTTCGCCGGCCGGGGTGTATCCGCGCTCGTTGAACACGCCCAACGAAGGCTTTATCCGCTCTATTAGAATTTCCGCACTTCTCTTGGCGAGAAGAGAAGCCGCAATCGCCTTTCGGAGAGCGGTGGAGTGCTCCTCGTTCGAGGGGTCCATCTTGCCGATACGCATTTCGCGAACGGTTTTGCTCAAGGCATTGCGGCCGATGCGAAAGCCTTCCACCTCAAGGTCTATAATATCCTCCGGCGTACGGCAGCCTTCCAGGAGCTGCGCTGCAAGCCTATCCGCCTGGCTAGTGTCCAGGCCGTTGGTCGATCCCTCGGCAAAGAAGAAATCCGTAGGACCGGTTGCGAGAAAAATCCGCTCTAGTACGGGATCGGTCCTGGGCAGTATGACCGCGATGCGATATCCCAGCTCGCGAAGCCGGTAGGCGAAGAGAGCCTCGACCTTCACCGTCGCTATGGAGGCCATCAACTGGCAGAAAACAACCGTCTTGCCGGCAACCGGCCGGCCAGAATGCCTCAGGCCACGCACGGAACGGCGCCACAACATCAGGTCGAGTTCGAGCAGTGCCCTGTCTTTGACTCGTCCAATCAAGCTCATCGCTGTCCCGCCCTGGCCGTTAGAAGCTTTTCAGCCTCGGCCAGATCGGCCTCGGTGTCGATATCGAGAGAATCCTCCGGCTCCATGAAATATGGAAGCAGATTCCCGCCAAATATGTACTCTGGCAGTCGTGCTCGGCGAGTGATGTATATCGCAGCCCCATTGCGGGCGAAAACCGGCTCCTTGTCCTGCCGCCGCGTCGGCGTCGACGATTGATCCAAGTAGGAACGGAGAAACCCGTCCGGCCCCAGCGCCATGACCGAACGGGGATGGAATATGTGTGGAACGGATATGCAACTTACGAGGCTATCAGCCCCGACGGCGGCTTCGAAAGCTGCTGCCGCTTCGATGAGATGCGATGCCTTACGTAAGGGCGAGGTCGGTTGCAGCGTCACGACTGCGTCTGCTGCGTAGCCTTGGGCCTCCAACGCTTCAACGACATGGAGCAGCACCGGAAGCGTCGGCGCCCCATCTTCCGCAAGATGTGCCGGGCGCATCATGACTTCCGCGCCCAGCTGGCGGGACACGGACGCGATCTCGTCGTCGTCGGTCGATACAACGATGCGATCGAGAACACCCGATGCTTCGGCTGCCTCGATCGTATGGGCAATCAGGGGCTTGCCCATGATCGCGCGGATGTTCTTGCGAGGCACGCCCTTCGAACCGCCGCGAGCTGGGATAATGCCGAGAAAGCGCAAAATCATTCCTTCAGTATGTGATCTGTTTTTGAACCTTTACGGTCTTATGGGCGAGAATCTCTGCAATCCGCTCGCCAGCCTTTCCGTCCCCATAGATCGGCTCCATCGCATAGCGGCCATGGTCGATCTGACGGCGGATAGCGGCGTAGATCTGGTCTCTATCGTGATCGCAATCGATGACGTTGGAGCCTCGGTCCCGCGCATCCTGCCGCGAGCCAAGATTCACTGTCGGGGTACCTATGAATGCGCCCTCTCGGATTCCACTGGACGAATTGCCGACCAAGCACGCGGTCCGGTCCATTAAGTGTACATAGGTCGCAACCGGCAGGTTTTTGAAGAAATGCATATCCTTTGCGCGTCCGCGCTCGCGCCACTTGCGAATTCCTCTCGCGATGTCCTCGGAGCCGGCGTCTGCATTCGGCCACAGCACGATAGCGGGAATTTGGGTCCGTGCGACAGCTTCAAGCGTGGCATTGATCTGCCCCTCGCCCGATCCGTATTCGGTTGTCACCGGATGCTGGGAGACAAGCAGAAAGGGCTTTGTGAGATCAAGCGCGTCACCGACGCCGAGAGCGAACAGATCTTTAGACAAGCCGTCTTCACGCCCTTCCAGGATTTCCGCCACTAGGTCTATGCGGGGGCAGCCGACCAGATGAATATCCTCAAGCCGTTCTCCGAGTTTGGCGATACGGTCGGCAGCGTCTTGACTTGCTGGAAAATGCACATGTGCAAACTTGGTCACAGCATGGCGGATGCTCTCATCAATAGTCCCAGTCACTTCACCGCCCATGGTATGAGCAATCGGAATATTCATGTAAGCCGCAGCGAGCGTCGTCGCCATTGTCTCGAAACGGTCTCCGACAGTTAAAACAAAGTCCGGCTGTAGACGCTCGAATACGGTCGGAAGCTCGATCAGGCCCATACCAGTCGACTTCGCCATCGTGGCCGGCGTCTCGCCTTCAACTAGCATATGCAGCTTTACATCGACAGAAAAACCATCCTGCTCAATTAGCGATACGGCAGCTCCGTAGCGGTCGAGCAACGCGGACGCGCCGACCACCAGTTGCAGCTCTAGGTCAGGATGAGCGCGGATAGCCCTCATTGCCGACTTGATCGAGCTGTAGTTCGCACGAGATCCGATAACGACGCAAACACGTTTCATAGAAAGTCTGTCTCCAGAAATTGATCGTCGGCCGCAACGGCGCGGGCAAGCGACCGGCCGACAAATTCTCTATACCGTCCAGCCGATACACCGTCGCCGGGCTTCTTAAAGGCAAGATCGGCTTCTTCGATGATCGTGCCCTTGGCCAGCGGCCTTGCGGCGACGATGCTCTTCTCGAAAATTTGCTTCATCTCGCCGAAGGCATGCACGTCATTCTTGTTGACTGGATTTCGCAGCATTTTCCACGTATCGCGGACACTGCTGCAATACAGTTTGAAATCATCCGGTTCCATCGCATTGGCCGCATCACTTCCGTACATCGCCTTAGAGAAGGTAAGATGCTTCTCCAGCGCAGTGGCGCCCAACGCCGCAGCGGCGACACCGGCGGCAACTCCAGCGGTATGATCAGAAAAGCCCAAACCAATATCGGAGCCGTAACGATCGCGGAATTCGGCAAGTACGTTCAGTCCTGCTTTCTCAGGTGGACAAGGGTAAGCTGAAGTACATTGCATGATGTTCAGCGGCACCTTCCCGATAAGTTCGCCGACTGCAGCGTCCATTTCGATCCAGGAACTCATGCCAGATGAAAGGAGCACCGGCTTGGCTAAAGAGCCCAGCTTGGATAGGAGCGGTATGTTTGTTACCTCGCCCGAGGGCACCTTGTAGATTTCCGCACCAATGTCTTCCAGAAGATCAACTGCCTCAAGCGAAAACGGAGAAGACAGGAACTTGACGCCGAACGCTTCGCAGTGCTCGCGGAGCTTTAGCCACTGCTCTCGACTGAAGCCGGTGCGCTCGAAATATTCGAAGCGAGGCTCACCTTTAAAATAACTTGGCATTGGTGCGTTTTTAAGTGTCTCGGCGCTAGCGATATGGGTTTGGAATTTAGCGACATTCGCGCCACATTCCGCTGCCAGTTCAATCAGCTTGCATGCATTGCCAAAGGAGCCGTCGTGAACGGACCCAATTTCGGCGATAATCAGCAAATCCTTCATTTTGTCTCCTACCGTATCCCATTGATGCACTCCAGGCGCAGCCAAATGTGGTTGCGGTGATTGGCCATCCGCCTAGTGATACAGTCCATCAACACATTCAGCATCGCAACCTACAACGTGTTACGAGGTAGGAATCCGTAATGGTAGGTGCATATAGATTAGCCTCTGGCTTCTGTCCATTACTGACAGAAGCAGTCTGACCGCCAGCGAAGCGCGCAAAGTTTGCGCGCGGCAACCATGTGCTAGGAAATTGTTTTAGCGCCGTCGCCATAGAAATTGAGGTACCAAGCAACGAACCGGCTAACGCCTTCTTTGATCGACGTATCAGGCCGGTAGTTCAGGTCATGCATCAGGTCGGTCACGTCTGCGTAAGTGTCAGGGACGTCACCTGGCTGAAGCGGAAGAAGTTCCTTGGTAGCCTTTTTCCCTAATTGTTCTTCGATAGCCTCGATGTAGGCGCTTAGGTGGACTGGCGTGCTGTTGCCGATATTATAGATCCGGAAAGGGGCGGAGCTTGAGGCCGGATCGGGTTCGTCACTATTCCACTCTATATTAGGCTCAGCAACTTTGTCACTTGCACGTATGATTCCTTCAACGATGTCGTCAACGTAGGTGAAGTCACGCGTATGATCCCCATTGTTGAAGACAGTGATCGGTTTACCTTCCAGGATATTCTTAGTGAACTTAAAAAGCGCCATGTCCGGGCGGCCCCAGGGGCCATATACTGTGAAGAACCTCAGACCGGTCGTCGGGAGGCGGAACAAGTGAGAATAGCTGTGCGCCATGAGTTCGTTGGCTCGTTTCGTTGCCGCGTAGAACTGCAATGGATGATCCGCAATCGCATGTTCGCTAAACGGCATTTTTGTGTTCGCACCGTACACGCTCGACGTTGATGCATATGTCAAATGACCGGCATTTCCATAGCGACAAGCTTCAAGGATGTTTGTGAAGGCGATCAAGTTGCTTTCTACATAGGAATGGGGATTTTCGAGGCTATAGCGAACGCCGGCCTGCGCGGCCAGATGGATGACCCTATCGAATGTGCCATCGGCAAAGCAGCTTTCTACTGCTGCCCGATCAGCGAGATTGGCCTTGACGAAACTGTATTTTCCGCCTTGGCGCCCGGACGCGTCTTCCAACATCTCGAGCCGCTTTTGCTTCAAGGACGGATCATAGTAGTCGTTGACCACGTCGAATCCGACGACCTCGTCACCTCGCTCAATCAATCTTTTCGCGACATGAAAACCGATGAAGCCAGCACAACCAGTGACCAAAAACCTCATGAACAACTGCTCCGCGTTCTGCTATCGTGACAAAGTTCCAAGCCAGAGATGTGATATGATTGCGCTTGGCGAGTTTAAACCTTCTCGCGAACTAGCAGGTCGCAAGCGCCAAATATAGACTTTGTTTGAAGTTGTGCCAAGATTTTTGGTGCCTCGCGTGATCAGTTCACCTACCTGCTATGGCCGACAGCGCCTATCCAGTTCTCTCATAACTAACGACATCTAATCGAAGACGCTAGGTCCTAAATCGTCGCGCCCCTAAGCTTGTTGCGTACCGAAACGGTAATGGTATCTGTAATTGCGATCAGGACAAAGGCAACACAGACTAAAGCCACATTAAAGAAAATCCATAACATCAGGCGAAAAAGGAGAGAGGATTGGATAAGATTTATGCCCGTTAAAGATATTACGCTTAACACAACAAGAGCTAAGGAAAACTGATTGATGTAGATCGGATAGGACAGGTCGCCAATGGCCCGATCGTGCTTTCTCCCAATTGTAAAAAACTTCAGCCGATACTCCTGGGTTTCCGATGCCATAATTAAAATCGTTAATATCAATGTACTCCCATAAGTGATCAGAAGACCAATCGCTGATTGACCTCCATGAGATCCGTAGAGCCAGATTTGGAAAAAAGCGGCCAATATTACTGCAAAAAGCGTTACGTTTAGCTTCGCGTTCAACCATTTCGACTGAGCGCAATAATAGCTCAGAACACCAAGAAGAAAGTGAGGGGTCCACTGAAAATGGAACGCAAACGGCAAATTCTTTATTCTCAGGCCAATCCACGCTGTCAGCAGCGGATAAGTGCTAAGTATACCGAGTACGGACAATCCCGCGCATAGCAAGAGGAAAAATGTGGCAGCTAGAGTGACTGTTTTCAGCGCTCTTGCACAAATCGCAAATCCAAAAAGCACCCAATAAAACAATATTTCAGTAAAAATAGCCCACGAATAGCGCACAAACTGATAGTAATTGTCAGAAGTTAACCCCAGTATTCGGCCAACCAAACCGTTAAATGGAAAGAGGGGCGCAAGGACTTCTCTTATCGCGTTCTCAGTTGTAAGGCCGCTGGCCGGAACCTCCTCTAGAGAAAGCGATAACGTACCGACTTTTGCAGCCCAAATGTGAGCAACAATGGCGACAACCGCTGCGACCAACAGGGGCGGCGCGATGCGCACGTAGCGGTTCATGATAAAATTCAGCGGACGCTCCCAGTACCAGCGACTTACGGCTTGCGCCATGAGGAATCCCGATAGAACAAAGAATACGCTGACCGCTGCATTACCAAGTTGCAAAAAGGCCATTACGGAGCTCATTTCAGGAAAAAATTTCGCTAGCGAATGGCTCCAAAGCACCATTATGGAAAGGGCAAACCGAAAAATGCCCTGCATTTTGTATCCGTCCTTCGTCGCCGGCCTAGCAGCGGTCTCAGTCTGAATGGTTTCCATCAGCACCTTTGCAAAGTAGAATGCGGTTCTGACCGAGACAATTTTGATCAAGCACGTAGTGCCCCACGTACCCGCTAATCAATTTTGAGGAGCGGATCATGTGGCTCAGTTGTGACAGCCTAGTGAGAAGTTGGGTCAGCCTACGAATAAAGGCTGAAGTGGACGATAGCAATGCTCTTTGGACAGGCAGTTGCAACTCGCTTACACTTGTCGGATTGACATCATATCACAGTTTTCAGGGTGAAAGTTTTTCTATCAGCGAAGTAAAAGAGGCAAGATGAAAATCGCAGTGCGGCCTCGCAGCTATCTGCCAGATATTGATTGATTGCGCGCAGTCGCTTTCATAGCGGTCGTGATCTTTCATACATTTCCATCGGTGCTGCCTAGAGGGTAAGCGCGTAGGCCACCCCACGTATCTTTCGGACTGCTGATCGGCGATTTTCTCCGTGAATCATGCGGAGAAT
>UCIT01000089.1 GCA_900472625.1 Hyphomicrobiales bacterium
TACAGGTGCTTTATCCACCTATAATCAGGTTGATCTTTTGACACCTCACTTCTCCTTGGATTCAACTTTGTTGGGTGCCGCCTCGGAATGTAGCTGCTTGCCCGATGTCATCATACTCATCCGTACTGGGAAAAAAGCCTAAACTGTCTCGAGTCTGCCGAACTGCCCAACCCGGCCTCGAATGCCCAATTATTGGGCGAGTGTATGCACTTCTTTAGGCATCGGATTGCCGCCTCGTGGCTTTCCCCTCCTGTCTTTGCGGAATGATGAGTTGGCACGGCATTTGCGTCGATAGATGCAGAGTTGGCGGCTAGGGTTCCGGCGTTTTTGTAGAACGTGGCTGGTCCGAGAGCTACCACCGGTCGGGGAGACATCCCACCGGGTGCACGGCGGGACAAAAGCCCGGGAGACCTCGTTAGCCAAGGGATTGGCGGCGCGATGGTTTTTGCCGATCCCTTTTTTGAAGAGCAGCAAAAAGGGGAATTTCAAATGCAAACTTTTTCGAGATTATCCGCAATCACGGCAATTGGCGCGACGTTGGCTTTTGGCATGGTATCGGGTGCTGCAGCCGCGCCGAAGACCGACTTCAAGGTCGCTTGGTCCATCTATGTCGGCTGGATGCCGTGGGGCTATGCGAGCGACCACGGCATCGTCAAGAAATGGGCCGACAAATACGGCATCAAGATCGAGGTCACCCAGTTCAACGACTATGTGGAGTCGATGAACCAGTACACGGCCGGCGCCTTCGATGCGGTCACCCTGACCAACATGGACGGCCTGTCCATACCGGCCGCCGGCGGCGTCGATACGACGGCTGTCATCGTCGGCGACTTCTCCAACGGTAATGATGCGGTCATCCTCAAGGACAAGGCGAGCCTTGCCGATATCAAGGGCCAGACCGTCAACCTAGTCGAGTTTTCCGTTTCGCACTATTTGCTCGCGCGCGCACTCGAAAGCATCAAGCTGACGGAACGCGACGTGAAGGTGGTCAACACCTCCGACGCCGACATGGTTGCGGCTTACAAGACCCCTGACGTGACCTCAGTCGTCACCTGGAATCCGCTGGTGTCGAGCATTCTCGAAGACCCGACGGCCAAGAAGGTGTTCGACAGTTCGCAGGTGCCCGGCGAAATCATCGATCTGATGGCGGCCAATACCGGCGTGCTCAAGGACAACCCGAACTTCGGCAAGGCGCTCGCCGGCATCTGGTACGATACGGTCGCGTTGATGACGGCCGACAGCGCCGAAGGCAAGGCGGCGCGCGAGGCGATGGGCTCGGCTTCCGGCACCGATCTCAAGGGATTCGAAGCCCAGATGGCCGCGACCAAGCTGTTCGACAAGCCGGCCGACGCCGTCGCCTTCACGGCATCGCCCAGCCTGCCGAAGACGATGGATCTGGTCCGCAACTTCCTGTTTGAGAAGGGTTTGCTTGGCAACGGTGCACCCTCGGCTGATGTGATCGGCATCGAGATGCCCGATGGCGCGGTTCTTGGCGACAAGGCCAACGTCAAGCTCCGCTTCACGGAGACCTACATGAAGGCAGCCGCCGACGGATCGCTCTAAGCGACACCGCCACCGGCGCGGGCTTCCGCGCCGGTCGTCTCCCACGTGAACGGAGCATCTTCATGCGCTGGATAAACACGAGGCCGAGCAAGGGCGCGCAGCTCGCCTTGGTGCTGCTGCCATTCCTGCTGCTTGTCATCGCCTATGCCTTCGGCTCGGCGGCGCGATTGGCTGAAAATGGAAACGACAAACTCCTGCCGACGCTTTCGGTGTTGGCGGACGCCATCAACCGGATGGCCTTCGTTGCCGATCCACGAACCGGCGCGTATCTGCTTTGGTCCGATACATCGGCAAGCCTCGTCCGGCTTCTATCGGGTCTCGGGATCTCGACTGTCATCGCGCTTGTCGTCGGCATGCTGATCGGCATGCTTCCCTATCTCAGGGCGCTGCTTGCGCCTTTCGTCGCGGTGATTTCGATGGTGCCGCCGCTAGCACTGCTGCCGATCCTGTTCATCGTCATGGGCCTTGGCGAGACGTCGAAGATCACCCTGATCGCCATCGGCGTGGCGCCGACGATGATCCGCGATCTGGCGCTGAAGGCGATCGAACTGCCGCGTGAGCAGATCGTCAAGGCGGAGACGCTGGGGGCCTCTTCGTGGCAGATCGCCTTACGCGTCGTGCTGCCGCAGGTCCTGCCGCGTCTCATCACCTGCCTCCGGCTGCAGCTCGGTCCGGCTTGGCTGTTCCTGATCGCCGCCGAAGCGATCTCGTCGGACTCAGGCCTCGGCTACCGCATCTTTCTCGTCCGCCGTTATCTCTCGATGGATATCATCTTCCCCTATGTCGTCTGGATCACGCTGCTCGCGGTGGCGATGAACTACATTCTCGATCGCATCTCGGCTGCCGTCTTCCCGTGGTCCGTGCTGGAGAAGCCGGCATGAGCGAGCTCAGGATCGAAAAGGTCTGGAAGGAGTATGGCAACCAGATCGTCCTCGAGGATATCTCGCTGACGGTGGAGTCGCGCGCATTCGTCGCGCTCGTCGGCCCGTCCGGCTGCGGCAAGACGACTTTCCTGCGCATGCTGCTCGGCCAGGAGCAGCCGACGCGCGGGACGATCCTGCTCGATGGCGAGCCGCTGCCGCCAGAGCCGGGGCCGGATCGTGGCGTCGTCTTCCAGCGCTATTCCGTCTTCCCGCATCTGACCGTGCTCGGCAACGTCCTGCTCGGCAAGGAATTCACCGCCGCCCGCTATCGCGCCAAGCTCTTTGGCGCCGCGAAACGGGAGGCGATCGAGGAGGCGCGACACCTGATTGCGCAGGTCGGACTGGCGGGTTCCGAGGGCAAGTACCCGTCGCAGCTTTCGGGCGGGATGCAGCAGCGTCTGGCGCTGGCGCAGGCGCTGATCATGAAACCCAAGGTGCTGCTGCTCGACGAGCCGTTCGGCGCGCTCGATCCGGGCATTCGCGCCGAGATCCATACGCTGATGAAGCGGCTGTGGAATGACACGCGAATGACCGTCGTCATGGTCACGCACGACATGCGCGAGGCCTTCACGCTGGCAAGCCGCGTCATTGCATTCGAGAGACGCCGCGACCGGCCGGAAGAGAAGATCCGCTACGGCGCGTCGATCACCAACGACATTTCGATCTGGCCTCCGCGGCTCGCGGGGACGCCATCTGTTTTCAGCCCTGACCGGGACGGCCCGGTCGCATTTCCGGGGCAACGCCAGGACGACCTGGCACCATCTGGAGATAAGGCATGACGCACATCGGCCGCTCGGCGGAAGAGATCGCCGCAAACCGCGCCCGCTATGAGGAACATCAGAAAAAGGGATTGGAGTTCGCCCCGAAGGCGCTTCCGGAGCCGAGCATGCTGCCGGCCCCTGCCCTTGATGGCGACGCAATCATTCACCAGGAGACCATTCCGGGCGGTTGGTATTGGTCGACGTTACTAAGGCGCGGCGAAGCGATCCGCGTCGATCAAGCCGAGGGCGGTTCGACCGTTGCGCTCGTGGCATGGAACGCTGCTGATACGACCGAGCGGCTGAACCTGGTCGACACCGCAAAGGTGCAGTGGACGACAGCGCTCGGCAAGGGGCGTGTCCTGCTCTCCGACATGGGCCGCATTATGTTTTCGCTGGTCGAGGACAGCGCGGGCGCCCACGATTGCCTCATGGGCGGCTCGACCGCGGCGACGAATGCTCAGAAATATCCGGGCGCGAACACCCGCAATACCCGAGACAACCTCATTCTGCTGGCGAGCAAGCTCGGCCTCGACCGCCGCGATATTCCTGGGCTGATCAATCTCTTTGCACCCGTAAGCCTTGATGAGAGCGGTTGCTTTCACTGGCGGCCAAAGCGCTCCAACAGTGGCGACTACGCAGAATTGCGTGCCGAAATGGACATGCTTGTCGGTTTTTCCAATTGCCCTCACCCGCTGGATCCGAACCCGCTCTATGCGCCGCAGCCGGTAACAATCACCCGCTTCCGCGCCGCCCTGCCAACTCGCGACGATCTCGCCCGCACGGCGACCGCCGAGGCCATCAGGGGTTTTGAGAATAACGCGCTGGCACTGGCGTAAGGAGGACGATCATGAGCGATTTCATCCAGACATCCGCCAGCCGCACGCTCGACAACGCCGTGCAGAATCACTTCATTGCGGCCGAAGCGCCGTGGTCAGGCATCGTCAAGGCGGGCCAGACGATCCGCATTGAAGACAGCTATGGCCAACAAGCGATCGACACGCTGTTCTATCGCGCAGACGACTTCTCGGAGCGCTATTCCAATCAGGACACGATGAGGGCCCAAGGTGCCGCCTATGTGGGCGTTGGAACACGGGTCATGTCGAACGAGGGAAACGTGATGCTCCGCATGACCGCGGATAGCTGCGGCCGGCACGATACCTCCGCCGGTGCCTGCTCGTGCGAGAGCAACACCGTCCGCTTCGGCCACGGCACGAAGTACCTCCATGCCTGCCGCGACAATTTCCTGCTTGAAGTCACCAAGCATGGCATGAGCAAGCGCGATATCGTGCCTAATATCAACTTCTTCATGAACGTTCCGATCAAGCCAAACGGCGAGATGACCATCGTCGACGGCATTTCGTCTCCCGGCGATTATGTCGAGCTCGTCGCCGAGATGGATGTGCTTTGCGTCATCTCAAATTGCCCGCAGATCAACAACCCGTGCAACGGCTTCGATCCAACGCCGATCCGGGTGCTGGTCTGGAACGCAGAGGGCTGACCGATGTTCAAAAAAGTTCTGATCGCGAACCGGGGCGAAATCGCCGTCCGGATCATCCGGACCTTGCGAAACATGGGCATTGCTTCCGTCGCCGTCTATTCCGATGCCGACCGCTTCGCGATGGCGACGCTTCTGGCTGACGAGGCCGTGCGCCTCGGGCCTGCGCCGGCAAGCGAAAGCTACCTCAACGTCGATGCCGTCATCGCAGCCTGCAAGGCCACGGGCGCGCAGGCCGTGCATCCGGGATACGGTTTCCTGTCGGAGAACATCAGCTTTGCCGAGCGGCTGGCTGCCGAGGGCATCGCTTTCATCGGCCCGCGTCCTGGGCATCTTTCCGCCTTCGGCTTGAAACATACCGCACGCGAACTTGCTCGGAAAAGCGGGGTTCCATTGCTGCCTGGCACCGGCCTGCTGACCACCGCTGAAGAGGCGCTCGCCGAAGCACACGCGGTCGACTATCCCGTCATGCTGAAAAGCACGGCCGGCGGCGGCGGCATCGGCATGCAACTCTGCGCTGATCCGGAAAGCTTGAGGACCTCCTTCGAAAGCGTCCAGCGCACGGCGCGCGCCAGCTTCGGCGATGCCCGCGTCTACATCGAGCGTTTCGTCGCCGATGCGCGCCATGTCGAGGTGCAGATATTCGGCGACGGCAAGGGTCGGGTGGTCGCTCTCGGCGAACGCGATTGCTCGCTGCAGCGGCGTAACCAGAAGGTCGTCGAGGAAACACCGGCGCCGGGCCTCTCTGCGGAAACGCGCGCACGTCTGCACAAGGCGGCGATCGATCTTGGCGCGTCCGTCTCCTATGAATCGGCCGGAACGGTCGAGTTCATCTATGATCCAGAGCGCGAAGGTTTCTATTTCCTTGAGGTCAATACGCGGCTGCAGGTGGAACATCCCGTGACCGAGGCGGTCTTCGGCATCGATCTCGTCGAATGGATGATCCGTCAGGCTGCGGGAGAGGACGTCTTGTCCATTGCTTCCGACCTCAAACCGTCAGGCGCGGCGATCGAGGTCCGCGTTTACGCGGAAATGCCGCATGCCGACTTCCGTCCGAGCGCCGGATTGCTGACGGAAGTCGTCTTTCCAAGCAACGCCCGCATCGATGGCTGGATCGAGACCGGAACCGAGGTCACGCCATTCTACGACCCGATGCTCGCCAAGATTATCGTCGCAGCCGACAACAGGCCGGCGGCGATCGCAAAGCTCCGGGCGGCGCTGGCGCAGACCTCGATATCGGGGATCGAGACCAATCTCGACTATCTCAGGTCCATCGCCGGTTCCGAGCTCTTGTCGAGCGGCAAGGTCGCGACAACAGCGCTTCGCGATTTTGCCTTTGTCCCCGATATCATCGAGGTATTGGCACCGGGCGCCCAGTCAAGTCTGCAGGAGTTACCCGGTCGCCTCGGCCTCTGGCATGTCGGCGTACCGCCGAGCGGGCCGATGGACGAGCGATCGTTCCGCCAAGCGAACCGGCTGGTCGGCAATGTCGATACGACGGCGGCGCTGGAGTTGACGGTGTCCGGGCCGACACTGCGCTTCTTCAAGGATACCACCATCGCCCTTGCTGGCGCACACATGGCCATGAGTTGCAACGGCAAGACGTTAGGCCACGGCGAGGCCGTCCTGATCCGCGCCGGCGAGACGCTGTCGATCGGCGCGATCGAAGGTGCCGGCCAGCGCGCCTATCTTGCCGTTGCCGGTGGTCTTGCGGCACCCGTCGTGCTCGGCTCGCGTGCCACCTTCGGCCTTGGGCAGTTCGGTGGTAATGCGACCGGTACATTGAAAACAGGCCATGTGTTGCGCCTCGCGCGGCAGATGCCTGCCACGCCGCCAAAACCCGCAACCGAGCCGGCGGAACTGACCCGTGAATGGCAGGTCGGCGTCGTCTACGGACCACATGGCGCGCCTGACTTCTTCCAGGACGGCGATATCGAGACCTTGTTTTCGACGGCCTACGAGGTGCATTTCAACAGCGCCCGCACAGGCATCCGCCTTGTCGGGCCCGCGCCGAAATGGGCACGCAGCGATGGCGGCGAAGCGGGGCTTCACCCCTCCAATCTACACGATAACGCTTATGCCATCGGCGCGATCGACTTTACAGGCGACATGCCGATCATCCTCGGCCCCGATGGTCCAAGCCTCGGCGGCTTCGTCTGCCCGGCGGTTATTGCGCGCGACGAGCAATGGAAGATGGGGCAGTTCAAGCCGGGAGACCGTATCCGATTTCATCCGGTGCAAAGACCCGACGACGGGTTTGCTTCGCCCGCACTCCGGTCCGTCAGCGACGACAGGGGATCGCCGATTGTTGGCGGGAGCAAGGATGGACCCGTCTCGGTCGTCTACCGCCGCCAGGGCGACGACAATCTGCTGGTGGAGTACGGGCCGATGGCGCTCGACATTGCGCTTAGGCTGCGCGTCCATCTGCTCATGCAGGCCGTGGGCGCGGCACGGTTGCCGGGTATCATCGATCTGACGCCGGGCATCCGTTCGCTGCAGATCCATTACGACGGAACCACGCTGACGCGCAGCCGGCTGCTGGGGCTGCTTCGTGAGATAGAGACAACGTTGCCAGCGGCGCAGGATGTCAAGGTCCCGAGCCGTATCGTGCATTTGCCGCTATCTTGGAATGACCCGGATGCCGAACTGGCGATGCGGAAATACCAGGAGCTGGTGCGGCCGAATGCGCCCTGGTGCCCATCGAATATCGAATTCATTCGCCGCATAAACGGGCTCGCCGACGAGCAGGCGGTCAAAGATATCATCTTTAATGCCAGCTATCTGGTGCTCGGCCTCGGCGACGTCTATCTCGGCGCTCCCGTCGCAACGCCGATGGACCCGCGCCATCGTCTGGTCACCACAAAATACAATCCGGCGCGCACATGGACGCCTGAAAATGCGGTCGGCATCGGCGGCGCCTACATGTGCATCTACGGCATGGAAGGACCGGGCGGCTACCAGCTCTTCGGTCGAACCATCCAGGTCTGGAACACCTGGCGGCAGACGCCAGTCTTTGCGCAGGGTAAGCCCTGGCTTCTCAACTTCTTCGACCAGATCCGCTTCTTCCCCGTATCCCATGAAGAACTGACGGAAGCGCGTGCAGCTTTCCCGCATGGCGGCTATCCCGTTCGCATCGAGGAGACGGGATTCTCCTACGCGGCCTATGAGCAGGAACTTACGGCCAACGACGCGTCCATCACCGCGTTCAAGACCGTCCAGCAGGCTGCTTTCGATGCCGAGCGCCAGCGCTGGAAGGATGAGGGTCTCGACAGCTTCATCAGCGACGAAGGTGTTGCGGAGAGCCTTGATGGCGATATTCCCACTGGCTGCTTCGGCGTTGCCAGCGCTGTGCCGGGCAATATCTGGAAACTGCTGGTCGAGCCGGGCATGCCGGTTGCGGTCGGCGACACGGTCGCCATCATCGAGTCGATGAAAATGGAAATCAATGTCACTGCCCATGCGGCAGGCCGCGTTCGCGAGTGGCGGGCCGGCCCGGGACGCAATGTCAAGGCCGGTGATATCATCGTTATCGTGGAGGAATACTGAGATGCTGCCTGTCATGTTTGATCTGTCCAGCCTGCGCGCTGCCTATGTGTCCGGCATCACGCCACTTGAGGTCGTCGAGGCGGTGATCGCCCGCCGTGCCGCGTCCAGCGATCCGGCGATCTTCATCACGCCGGTGCCTGACGAGGCCTTGCGCGCCACGGCCCGCGAGCTGATGGCGCGGGCGCCAGAGCCGAACAGCCTGCCGCTCTGGGGTGTACCCTTTGCGGTCAAGGACAATATCGACGCTGCGGGCCTGCCTACGACGGCCGCCTGCCCGGCCTTTGCCTACCTGCCGGAAGCCGATTCCACCGTGGTGGCGCGGTTGAGGGCAGCCGGCGCCATCGTTGTCGGTAAGACCAATCTCGATCAGTTCGCCACCGGTCTCAACGGCACGCGGTCGCCCTATGGCGCACCACGCTCGGTATTCGATGCCGCCTATGTCTCCGGTGGATCGAGCTCTGGCTCGGCCGTTGCCGTGGCATCGGGGCTGGTCGCTTTCGCGCTTGGCACCGATACGGCCGGCTCGGGCCGCGTGCCCGCGGCCTTCAACAATCTGGTCGGCATCAAGCCGACGCCGGGCCTGGTCCCGAATGTCGGTGTCGTCCCCGCCTGCCGCAGCGTCGATGTGGTGACGGTATTCGCAGCGACGGTCGGCGATGGCGTTGCGATCCGTAAGGTGATGGAGGGCTATGACGCTGCCGATCCGTTCTCGCGGCCGGCCATACCCGCAAAGCTGCCGGTCGATGGTCTGCGCGTCGGCGTTCTTGCCGGCACCGAGCGCGAATTCTTTGGCAATGCCGAGGTCGAGGCGCTCTATGACGCGGCGATCGCGCGGGCGAAGATGCTGGGCGCCACGATCGTGCCATTCGACTACGCTCCGTTCCGGCAGGCGGCCGAACTCCTTTACAACGGCCCCTGGGTGGCTGAGCGGATGGCGGCGGTCAAGGACTTCATCGCCACCAATGCCGCGGATTTCGACCCAACGGTGCGCGCCATCATCGATGGCGCGAAGGCCTATGATGCGGTTGCCGCCTTCGAGGGACGGTACACGCTCGAAGCACTACGCCAGAAAACGAGGGTCGAATGGCAGACGCTCGACATGCTGATGCTGCCAACGTCGCCGACCACCTATACGGTGGAGGCGATGAAAGCCGATCCCATCGCCAAGAACGGTCACTTCGGCCGTTACACCAATTTCGCAAATCTTTTCGGCTATGCGGCCATTGCTGTTCCCGCGGGCTTCGACAGCCAAGGCCATCTCCCGGCCGGCGTGACGCTGTTTGGCCCCGAGTTCAGCGACGATGCATTGGCGCCTTTTGCGGACGCCATGCACCGGGCCGTGGGAGCCGGCATGGGTATCGACCGTGCGGCAACCATTCCTGAGACGAGTAAAGTTACCCGTCCGGAAGCCGAGTTCATCCCGGTTGTCGTCGTTGGCGCGCATCTGACGGGAATGCCGCTCAATCGCGAACTAACCGGTCCTGGCGGCTGGCTGCTCAAGGCTTGCAAGACGACGGGCGATTATAGGCTGTTCGTGCTGCCGAACACCACACCGCCCAAGCCTGGGCTAATTCGCGAGCCCGGTTTTGAAGGAGAAGGGCTGGCCGTTGAGGTCTGGGCGCTGCCTCCCGATGCCTTTGGTCGCTTCGTGCGCAATATCCCGGCACCGCTCGGTATCGGTAAGGTCACGCTTGACGACGGCACCAGCGTCTCCGGCTTTCTCTGCGAGGCCCATGCTGTAACGGACGCCGAAGAAATCACTGCGCTTGGGGGCTGGCGAAATTACATCGCCAGCAGATCTGCGGTTTAACCTAGGAAAGGACCTTGTCATGAGATTTCTGCTTTGGTTGCTTGCCAATGGGCTAATAGCGCGGGCCTCCGCACAGCCCCAACGGGCGATGTCGAAGTTCCAAAAGGCTTCAGAGACAAGCGAGAAATTCGTCGAAATCGGCGATCGCAGGGGCTGGTCAATTGCAAAGATTCTCGCGGACTGATCGACGATAAGTCTTCCGCGCTCGATTGGCTTACTGAGCACCTCTGTAGCTTCCGATCGGATCGGTGAAGGATGAGGATGCTGCAGGTTTCCGGGTAGGAATGCCGGCTCCAGCAAGCGCTCCAAATTACTTGTTGTGAGGTCAGCCACAAGTCGGCTGTCCAACTTTTTACCTTTATTTATCCCAGGGCTGAGGATGGCCAGTGATATTCCTTTTTCCAGAGGCGCAGATGTTCGATCTGCACCCATTTGGAAAGGCCAGGATCATGAAAAGACATCTCGTTAGCGTCATCGCACTTCTTATCGCTGTCTCTCCCGCTGCGGCCGAGGGACGCTGCGTACCCAACAACGCGGTAATCGCCGCGAAAGCAGTTCCCCAGATTCACTACAAAAGCACGTCGATAGACGGCGTGAACATTTTCTATCGCGAAGCAGGCCCCAAGGATGCGCCAGTCATTCTGCTTCTGCATGGGTTTCCGACCTCATCACACATGTTCCGGAACCTCATTCCCCTGCTCGCCGACCGCTACCGCGTCATTGCGCCCGACTATCCCGGCTATGGTCAGAGCGACGCACCCGACCACACCAAGTTCGATTATACATTCGCTCACCTGACCGATATCGTCGAGAAGTTGACCGAAAAGGTCGGAGCTGATCGCTACAGCATGTATGTCATGGATTACGGCGCACCGATCGGATACCGGCTCGCGCTCAAACATCCCGACCGGGTCGAAACGCTGATCGTGCAGAACGGCAACGCATATACCGAAGGCCTTGCTGATTTCTGGGATCCGATCAAGGCTTACTGGGCCGAAAAGACGCCGGAACGTAGAGAAGCACTCGCCGGCTTAGTCACGCTCGAGACCACGAAGTTCCAGTATACCGACGGAATGGGCGATGTCGCAAATATCAGTCCCGACAACTGGGTCGTCGACCAGGCTCTGCTCGACCGACCGGGCAACAAGGACATCCAGCTGGATCTTCTGGGAGACTACGGCAGCAACGTGCCGCTCTACCCTCAGTTCCAGGCCTTCTTCCGCGAGCGCCAGCCGCCGACGCTGATCGTATGGGGCAAGAATGACAAAATCTTCCCCGAGCCCGGCGCGCACCCCTATCTTCGTGATCTCCCCAACGCAGAGATGCACATTCTCGACAGTGGCCATTTCGCCCTTGAGGACAAGCTCGATGTGATGGCGCCCCTCATTCGGGATTTTCTTGATCGCAAGCTTTGCAAGTGATGCGTCCCGCAGGGCCGCTGGCCCTGCGGTCCACCTTGAAAGGAAATAACATGACCAATCCCGTTTTCGGCACCCCGTCAACTGGCGCGCCATCCATCGCCATCGTTGCTGTCGCCTCCTCTGCCGCAACGATCAACCAGGGTGACGGACCATGACCCGGCCGGTCATCTACCACCGAACCACGCGCGTTGACGGAGTTGACATATTTTACCGCGAGGCGGGAGAGAGAGGCGCACCTGTCGTGGTGTTGCTGCATGGCTTCCCGAGCTCGTCGCACATGTTCCGCAACCTCATTCCGGCACTCGCCGACAGCTATCATGTGATCGCGCCTGACCTTCCGGGTTTCGGCCTGTCGGAGATGCCCCCTTCGAGCGCCTTCGAATATGGCTTTGCCGCCTTCTCGAACGTCGTCGCTAGCCTCTTAGAGCAGCTGCATGTCGAACATTACGCTCTTTACGTCATGGATTACGGCGCGCCGACCGGGTTTCGCGTGGCGCTCGCGCATCCCGACCGGGTCACAGCCCTGATCATCCAGAACGGCAACGCCTATGACGATGGCATGGGGGACTTCTGGGCGCCGACTCGCGCTTACTGGGCCGACAACGGCCCGGTGAACCGCGACGCGATGCGACCTTTTCTGTCGCTTGACGGCACACGATTTCAATATCTTGCCGGCACGAAGGACGCGGCGCGAATCGATCCTGCGGCTTGGCTCTACGATCAGCATTTCCTCGATCGCCCCGGCAGCAAGGAAATTCAGCTGGATATCATCTACGACTACCGGACCAACCTCACGCTCTACCCTGCCTTTCATGCCTATTTTCGGAAGCATCGGCCGCCGGCCCTGATCCTGTGGGGTGAGAATGATCCGATCTTCCTGCCCGACGGCGCGCGCGCCTTCTTGCGCGACCTTCCCAATGCCGAACTTCATCTTTTCGACGCCGGACATTTCGCCCTCGAAGACAAGGCGGACGAGATGATCCCGGTCATGCGTGACTTCCTTGCGCGCAACTTAACGCAGCAACCGAAGCTCTGGGAAGGATAGCGACGATGT
Source organism: Hyphomicrobiales bacterium (assembly GCA_900472625.1). Taxonomy (GTDB): domain Bacteria; phylum Pseudomonadota; class Alphaproteobacteria; order Rhizobiales; family Rhizobiaceae; genus Rhizobium. Next base: position 12,574 of record UCIT01000089.1, read on the forward strand.
ATAACAGCAAATCCAAATTGAGCGTGCTTGCGACCGGTGGGGGCGCCACCCTCATCGACCCTTCAGACGCCCTCATCTTGCTTCTCGATCACCAGCAGGGGCTGTTGCAGACGGTCAGGGATGTGCCGGTCGCCGATCTGCGCCGGAATGTGGAGATGATTGCCAAGCTCGCGACAGTGCTGAATATCCCGGTGATCACGACGGCATCGAAACCTGCCGGCGCCAATGGCCCGCTGATGCCCGAGATCCACGAATATGCACCACACGCCGTTCATGTGCCGCGCAAGGGCGAATTGAATGCATGGGACAATGACGATTTTGTCGATCAGGTTCGTTCGACCGGCCGCAAGACTCTCATCATGGCGGGTTTGTGGACCAGCGCCTGTGTGATGTTTCCGGCGCTCGACGCCCGTGCCGCCGGTTACGACGTCTATGCGGTACTCGATGCGTCCGGGGATCCGAGCGAGATGGCCTCGCGCATTTTGCTCGTCCGGTTTGTGCAGGGAGGTGTCAAACCGACATCGACAAATGCTTTGCTGTGCGAGCTTCACCGTACTTGGGCCCGGCCCGAAGCTACCGAACTCCGAAGACTTTATGGGCTTGTCGCTCCCAACTATGCGGCCGGGACCGAGAGTCACGCATCTGCGCAGCAAGCTGCGAGAGAGGAGAGTTAGGCTCGGATCCGGGAGGGTGGCGTCATCGTCCGGTGTGGCTGAACCACACGCCTATGCCGACACACCTTGCCAATACGGAGGCAAGAGTTCGGCAAGGTGGGAGTGCCAGATCAGCGTAAGTCTATGGCAGCCATGGCCAGTTGCGTCCGCTTTGTCGCCGCGTCGGCACCCATGGCACGCGCGCAATCCAATGACTTCTGGAAATAGTGCATTGCCTTCTGTGGCCGCCGGTTTCCGGCTTCAATCCTTCCCGCGACGCGCCAGAGATCCGGATGCCACCAACGCTCCTCACGAATTCCGACTTCTCCAAGTACTGCACGCAAACTATTTCCCGCAAGTTGCATTTCGCCCGCGGCAATATAGGCTTCAGCCAACAGGCTGCGATAGAAGGGAACGCGAGCACGCCAGCCGCCGCGGAGCAATCCCGCAATACTGTCTTGCATCAAGGCGAACCCGGATCTGTCCCCTTGAGCCGACTGGATGGCGCCCGCGAAAAACGTGGCCGTTCCCTCGTAAATGCCAACGCTTTCCCGCCGGCCGACTTCGGCAAGCTGCCGCTGAAGCTGAGAAGCCGCCTCCAGTTCGCCCTCCACAAAAGCAATCGGAAGGGCCGCCAGCGAGATTGCATTGCCGAGGGATATCATGTGATCGAGATCGGCAGCGCGATCGATAGCCCGCGCGGCCAGACTGGAGGCACGATCAGGGTCCGCCTGTAGCCAGGACAAAAATGCCTGAGACAGACGAATGGCAGCAGGTAGATCGACCTGGAACCGGGACAATCCATGACCTTCTTCCAGGTCACCCCAATCCTCCATCAATGCCTTTAGATGGGTCGATGCCGAATCCAGCTCGCCTGCGTAGATCTTGATATGTGCCAACAGGCGCTTGCCGTCGGGCGCTGACGTCCAGTCTAACCCCTTTGTTGCAGCAAATTCGTTCATGCGGCGTAACGCCGTGCGCGGCCGTCCGGAATAAGCCAGAAAAACGGCCTGCCCGCACACCGAGCGTATCTGAAATTCCGCGTCGCGCGATGCGCTCGCATGAAAGATACTATCGCGCCAGGCGTCGTCGGTTTGCGGGTGCATGTGGCGCGCCAGCGTCATGGCCCATGCCCGCGCCGTAGAAAGCTTGGTGCGGCCCAGAGGCGATAGGCTTGATAAGGCAGCGCTGTTTTGGGTTGCGAGGTCGATAGCCGCCAACATTTCCTTGAACGCGGAAAGTTCTTGCCACAGAGGCAAAGCAGCGACCACCAGTTCGACGCCTAATTCCGCGTCACCGGCAGGATCGAAAGCCCAGCTGATTGCGGCACGGACATCGTCTATCTGACTGCGATATTTCCGCAGCCATTCACGGGATGTCTGCGAGGACCATTCACGTTCGGCGATCCGCAACCTATCCCTAATCCGGACGGCAAATTGCCGCCTTGCCTTCTCCCTGTAGGGTAAACCAAAAAGACGCCGCGCAGCATAGGTGCCGGTGCTTTCGGCCAGTCGATAATGGATACTCCCGCCGTCGTGCTCCGCGGAGACCAGCGATTTTGCCACAAGCTGCGATAGTGCATCGCGTCCTATTGCGGGATCGAGCGCGCCAGCGGAATACATGGCTTCCACGTCTTCGGCGTTGAAACGCCCCGAAAAAACCGAGAGCAGACCGAGCACGACGGCCTCGCGGTCGGGAAGAAGCCGATAGCTCCAGTCTAGGGTGGCCTCCAGTGTCTGGTGGCGCAAGGGCGTATCTCTTGCTCCACGGCTCATCGAATCGAAGCCGTCCCTGAAGAGATCGTCCAGCGCTGAGTGAGGAAGAACACTGGCGGTGCCGGCAGCCAATTCGATAGCGAGTGCTAGGCCTTCCAATCGCGTGCAGATCGAGACGACGCTTCGGACATAGTCGTCTGTTGGTTCAGCAACGCCAGAGCCAAGCATCTTGGTCATGAAGAGGCGGACCGCTGGATACTGCATTGCGGCGCTCGCGGATATCGCCGTCGCCTGGTCCGGATAAGCGAGCCCGGAGAGAAAATGGATTTGCTCGTGCCGCGTCCTTAGCGGCTCGCGGCTGGTCGCTAGGATACGGGTCGCCGGAACTTCTGACGATATCCGCTCGACAATCGTTGCTGCCATCGCGATGACATGCTCACAATTGTCTACGATGAGGAGCAACCTGTTGCTGCGAAGGACCTCGATCACGCCTGCGATCGGATCATCCAATCCGAGGGAGATGCCAAGAGCGGAGGCTACGGCAGGTACCACAAATCGAGGATCACTGAGCGTCGACATATCTACGAATGCGATGCTTTCCCCGTCGCCACAGCAACGCTGCGCAACTGTGACTGCAAGGGACGTCTTTCCCGCTCCTCCCGGCCCGACGATGGTCATGTAACCCGGCTGATCGAGCTGCTCGGAGATTTGCAGGATCGCGTCATCTCGGCCGAGGAGCTCACGCACCTGGGGTGGAGCGATATGATGGCTCATGACCGGGGCGATGTTTCGTGCTGCCGCGTGGTCGCTCTGCACCGCGGCGACGAACTTGTAACCGCGGCCCGCTATCGTCGCGATGTAATCAGTAGCCGAGTCGAATTCGGCCAGCGAACGCCGAAGGTTGCCGATATTGACCTTCAAGTTGTGGTCGTGAACGATATAATCGGGCCACACGTGCGCAAACAGGTCGGCTCTGCTGACCACCTCGCCGGCCCGCCGCACGAGCAAGGTCAGTATATCGAAGCCTCGCCCGCCGAGCGCGACTGGTTGTCCCTTATGCGAAAGGGATTGCCCTTCTGGCAGCAACCGGAAATCGCCGAACTGATAGGCGTCTTGCTTCGATAAGGGCCCTGCCCCGCCATCGTTCGACATTTGTCCTCACTAATCCCGATATCACACGGACGCTACACCGCACCGGCTCATTCGCAAGACCGTGGATCAATCGTCACGCCGTTCTGCGCTAGACTCTTTGGTTGGGACGGGCAGCAAGGCATTGAGCATGCGCTAGCGCCTCTGCTTCCTCTTAAATACCCGCAACTGCTATCGGTCGACGAGTTCACGCTCTGGCACCCTCAGCCCATCTGCTCTGATAGAAAAGACTAACGTCTTCGTTTTCCGGCGTTCCGAAAACGATCTCGGTGGGATAGCCGGCTAGCTCTCGAACGGAAGGGAACGATGATACGGGCGCACTCAGTCCGTAAAGTCGTTGGCCGAAGGCGATGTCTGGCTTCGCGACTTATGCCAACTCAACTTTGCGGATGCTTTCAAGGCGCACCCTCACCTACCCTGCCAAACCGTTCAGGTTGTCGGCATCGACAAGGCTGGCCAAGGTGGAGGGGCGAGTGGACACTTCGACCTTTTTCGGCATTGAACTGACGGCGGCGGCCATCCCCGCCGTCCCTCTCAACCGCCTAAGACGATCTCACAGCCTGCGACCATCGCCTAAAGCTTCACCGCTTGCCCGGAGCGAACGCTCTCGTCCGCGGCCAGGCAGATCTTCAGCGAGGTCACCGCGTCGTCCATGTGGCGCGTCAGATCCATGCCCTCGGTGACCGCCCGGTAGACGAAGTCCTGTTCGCGGTCGCAGAGCTGCTGGTGACCGGGTTCGTCCTGCATGTCGAGCCAGTCGTCGGACCGCACGAAGTTGCCTGCTTCGTCGGTCTCGGCGTGGTGGACCCGAAGCCGCGATGTCTTGGTATGGGCGTCGAGGCTGGCGGAGCTCGCCCCCTCCTCCATGACGATCGAGACGGAGCCGCCGGGCGAGATGACGTCTTTGACGAAGAACGCGGTCTCCGACATCATCGGCCCCCAGCCGGCCTCGTACCAGCCGACGCTGCCATCCTCGAACAGCACCTGGAAGTGGCCGTAATTATACATGCCCGTGGGCAGGCCCTTGGCCATGCCGAGACCCATACCGCGCACCTCGACCGGCTTTGAATCGGTGATCTGGCACATGACGTCGACATAGTGGACGCCGCAATCGACGATCGGCGAAGTCGTCTGCATGATCGAGCGGTGGATGTTCCAGGCGCTGCCGCTCGATTGCTGGTTGAGGTTCATGCGGAACACGTAGGGACCGCCCAGCTGGCGCGACTCGTCGATCATCCGCATCCACGAGGGGTGATGGCGCAGGATATAGCCGATCACCAGCTTGCGCCCACTGGCCTTGGCGGCAGCCACGACGCGCTCGGCATCGGCAACATTGGCCGCCAGCGGCTTTTCGACAAAGACATGCGCGCCGCTTTCGAGCGCCGCGACGGCCATGTCGGCGTGCGTGTTGGTATGCGTGGCGATGGCGACGACATCGGGAGAGAACTCCGCCAGCGCCGCCTGGTAATCATGGCGCAACGGGTAGCCGGAGAGCTCATCCGGCAGGACCGGAACCGAGCGGTTGACCAGCCCGACGATATCGAAGCCGTCATGCGTGTGGTAAGCCAGCGCATGGCTCTTGCCCATCTGGCCGAGGCCGACCACGAGGACTTTGAGTTTTTGTTTTGTCATGACATTCGCCTCGTCTTTCAGGCCGCCTTGCGGCGTTCCTTCGCGATCGCCTGGGCGCCGATGCTGGCGAGGGCAACCGAAAACAGGGTGGGATTGGTCGCGGTTGCGGTCGGAATGACCCCGTTGCCGGCGACGTAAAGGTTCTCGAAGCCCCAGACTTTCGACGTGCTGTCGCAGACGCTGGTGCCGTCGTCGGCCTCGCCCATCCGGATCGTGCCTTGGAAATGCAGGGACGAACCGACAGGCTGGACGAAGGTGGCAAACCCCGGCGCGGGGCGGCCGATGATGTTGGAAATCTTCAGCGCGTGGTCCTTTGCCTCTTCGAGGCGGGCCTTGTCGCCCTCCGATTGGCGCCACTCGATCGAGATGGCAGGCAGGCCAAGCCAGTCGGTGCGCGTCTCGTCGAACACAACGCGGTTGTCGGGGCTGATATCGGAGGGCACGAAGAAGCCCATTCCGATCGGCTGCCCGACGATCTCGCCCGAGCGCGGCATGCTGTGCAGGCTGGCCGGCGCGATGGTCACCGAATAGGGAAAATCCCTGGTGGACGGAATCCAGTTCATCGCGAGCATCGGCACATCGGTCTGCATCTCGGAAATCTGCGAGACGATGTAGTGGTCGTTCAGGTGACGGCCGAGCGCTTCCGGGCGGATGCCCGACGCGTAGAGAAGCTGCGGCGAATGCAGCGCGTCGCAGGCGACGATGACAGTGCCGGCGCTGACGATGAACCGCTCATTCGAACCAGCGCGCGACAGCTCGACGCCCGTGACCGTCTTGCCGTCATGGATAACGCGGCGGCATGCCGTCTCGCTCAGAATCGCGAAGTGCTCGGCAGGCTCATCGACCAGATCGCCGAGGACGACGTCGGTGCCGTGATAGTGCAGGCCATCAGGGCCGGGTGTCGCGGCGAGCGGCATCGGCTGGACGTAGCGGTCGGGCGATCGCCCGGGGTTGAAGACGGCGCCGAGACGTTCGCGGAGCGCAATGGCGGCGGGATCGCCGGCATTCGGGTCCCAGTTGGTTCCGAGAAGGGCTGCCGAGGTGGCAATTGCTGCCTGCATCTGATCGGCGGGGATGAAGGGCACGAGTTCGATTTCCGACGGCACCGGCGTGCCGGTCGACCATTTCGTGCCCATGCCGCCGACATTGGCGGCCGAAAAGCCGGCAAACAGGTTTTCATCCTGAGGGTCGCCATCATTGGCGATGAACAGGCCAGAGCGGCGCAGCAGCGAGCCGTCGAAACCGCCGGCTCGGCGTGCTTCCCATTCTTCCTTGTTGATCGGCATGCGCGGGCTGCGGTCGCCGCCCTGGGCGAGAACTTCGAGCGCGCCGCGCTCTTCCAGATCAGTGACGTTATCGAGATGCCCACCGGTCTGGGGCAGGATCTGCGGGCCGGCCTCGACCATTAGAATGCTGGCGTCCGGCCAGTTGTCGCGAATGACCCTGGCATAGGCGGAGCCGGTCGGCCCGCTTCCTATGATGACGACATCGGCAGTTTTATCGAACATTCCAGCAAGACTCCATAGGCTTCATGTCTTTGATAATAAACAAGGATGTATCTCCGTGATTGTCAATCTCGATATTGACAGTGTGACTTGTGTTCTCGATGCTGGTGCCATTGACCGCAAGGAGTGTCTTATGAAAATCGGCCTGAGTTCCTACAGTTTCCGCCCCCTGATGCTCGACGGCTCGATGCGGATCGAAGACGTGTTCGCGTGGATCCGGGACAATGGCGGCGAGCACCTCGAACTGGCGACGCTTTCGGTTGCCCCGGTCGGCGAAGACATGCAGTACGACCTCGGCGCCGACCAAGAAACGCTCGATCGTCTGAAGACGGTGACCGCTGAAACCGGCATTCCGATTTCCGGCATCTGCATCGGCGCCAACTTCATCGACGCTGACACGCGCCGCACCCAGATCGAGCGCGCCAAGCGCTATGTCGAACTCTGCGACCGGATCGACGTGCGGTTTCTCCGCCACGATGTCGTGCCATGGTCGTTGCGGGCGACCGAAGCCGCAGAGTTCGAGCAGGCCTTTCTTGTCATCGTCGACGCGTGCCAAGAAATCGCCGCGCATGCCGAACGTCTCGGTGTGATCGCTAGCGTCGAGGATCATGGGTTCCTGATGAACTCCAGCGAGCGCATCAAGCGCCTGATACACGCCGTTAATTCGCCGAGCTTCAAGATGACGCTCGATGTCGGCAATTTCATGTGCGTCGACGAAGACCCGCTGATGGCGACGCGCGCGTCGATCCGGCATGCCAGCTTCCTCCACCTGAAGGACTTTTACGTCAGGCCGACCAAGCCCGGCCCCGGCTGGCTTGAAACGCTCGGCGGCCAGCATATCCGCGGCTCGGTCTTCGGCTTCGGCGATCTGCCGGTCACCGAGATTATTAGAAGCGTGGTCCAATCGGGCTATGACGGGTTCGTGTCGCTCGAATACGAAGGCAACGAGCCGACGCTGTTCGGCTGCGAGACCGGCCTTGCCAATGCGCGACGGCTGATCGCCGAGGTCACCGGTTGAGGCTGCCGCCGGAAAGGCTCTAAGCTGCGGCAATGCGATCGACCCGTTCCTTGATGGCCGCAAGTCTCTTGCGGTCACCACCCGGCACTTCGACCGAGGCCCAGCCGGCATAGCCGATCTCGGCGAGGGCGCGATTGACGGCGGGCCAATCGCAATCCCCCTCGCCCAGTTCCACATCGAAGCCCTTCCACGGGCCTTCCGCGTTCATCTTGCCGAGGCTGAATTCCTTGACGTCGATCTTGAGGATGCGCTTGCCGAGCGCCTCGATCCAGTCTGTCGGCCGTCCGTAGCGCAGCACGTTGCCGACATCGAAATACCAGCCGACGCGCGGATGGTTGCACTCATCGACAAAGCGCGCCGCTTCCAGCGGGCTGATCAGGAAGTCGTTCCATACATTTTCCAGGGCGATCGAAACGCCGGTTTCCTCGGCATGCGGGATGATTTTGGCAATCTCTTCGAGCGACCGCTCATAGGCCTCCTTGTAGCTCGTGGCGCCACGAGCGACGCCCGGCACCAGCAACACCGTATCGGCGCCATAGCTTTTCGCGTCGTGCAGTGCCGTGACCATGGAATCGACGCAAGCCTGCCGCACAGCCGGATCGCCGTCGGTCAGTGGCGTCTTCCAGTGCATCGAGTTCACGACACCAGGGATCGCCAATCCGGTCTTCTCGCGCGCGTCGAGGATTTCATCGCGGGAGAGGTCGTTGGGCGAATCGAGCTCGACGCCGTCGAAGCCGAGATCCCGAACCAGCTGGAACTTCTCCAGGATGGAGAGCCCCTCCTCCTCGATCATCGTCCACTTCAGGCTGATCTTCGACATGGGGCGATGGGTGGAGGAAGATGATGTACTTTTCATGCGCTTGCAGGCTCGCTGTCTGGATTCGTTTTCAGGCAATATGGCAGTGGAGATTGCGCCATCAAAGCATTGTTTTCACTGTTATTCCGTTTCTTTCGGCAGGCCGGTCGATCAGTCCGAAACCTCGCTCGGATGCGCGAGCGGCAGCATGCCACGATAGATGCCGGGCACCGACCCCTCGATCGGGATGGCACCGACGCTCCGGCGGTAGAACTCCATTGGCCCCGCCCCGCCGATCACGCCATAGGGGTAGCCCTGGGCATACATATCGAGCAGTGTTTCGAGCAGTAGCGCATGGCCGACACCCTGACCGCGCGCGCTCTGATCGACGCCCGTCGGCCCGAAGAAGCCCTTGGCGGTGGCCTCGTGGCAGGCAAAGCCGATCAGCTGCGCGTCCTTGATTGCGATGAAGCAGGTGGTCGGCTGGCGCATCGTCGCCACCGTTGCCTCCGCCGCCCAGCCGGCACCGAAGCGCGGCTCGATCCACGCGGTCAGCGCCGGCAGCTCGGGGGCCAGCACCCGCCGGATCACGACGCCCTGGCTGGCCATGCGACTGTCCAGCGCCGGGTCGCGCTTCAGTTCGTAGAGTTTGACAAGCATATCCATGGTTTGATCTCTATTCTTGTGCCGGTCAGCCCTTGACCGCGCCAGCGGTCAGGCCAGCCACGATCCGCCTCTGGAACAGCAGCACCACGGCAATCAGCGGCAGCGTCACGGTGACGGAGGCCGCCATGATCTGGCCGAACGGGTATTCGTAGCGGCTGGTGCCGGCGATCAGGCCAATCGCCACCGGCACCGTGCGGTTTTCGTCGGTCAGGGTGAAGGTCAGCGCGAACAGGAACTCGTTCCAGGCCAGAATGAAGGCAAGGATGCCGGTACTGGCGAGCGACGGGCCCATCAGCGGCAGCAGGATCTTCATCAGGATGCGGAAATGCGAGCAGCCGTCGATGATCGCCGCCTCTTCCAGCTCCCGCGGAAACTCGCGGATGAAGGTGGTGAGGATCCAGGTGGTGAACGGTACCGTCGACAGCAGATAGGTGAGGATCAGCGCACTCGGACGGTTGAACAGTCCCAACCAGTTGATCAGCTCGAACATGCCCGAGAGCACCACGACCTGCGGGAAGATCGAGATCATCAGCACGATCATCAGCACGGCCCGGCGCTGCGGAAACTCGATGCGGCCGAGCGCGTAGGCGGCCGACAGGCCGATGATCAGCGACAGCAGCGTCGTCGAGATCGCGACATAGGCGGAGTTCAGCAGCGAGCCCATGAACACGGGATTGTCGATCAGCTGCCGGTAGTAGGTGAAATCGAGCGCCGGCATCAGCGCCGAGCGATAGAGCGCCGCCCCCTGCTTGGTCGAAGAGACGAAAGCCCAGTAGTAGGGGAACAGCGTGTAGATCAGCACCAGGATCAACGCGAAGATCTGCAGGCCGCGAACGACCCGCCGTCTCATCCGGTAGAAGGATGCCGGCTTGCGCCTGGATGTCTGAGCTATGGATTTTTGAGCGATTGCATTGGCCATGGTCAGGTTCCCGCCGCTCTGTCGAGGCGAAGAGCCCCGATGATGATGATCGCTACAAAGGCAACGAGCAGGAACACCCAGGTCGACGCGGCGGAGCCGATGCCGAGTTCCTGGAAGCTGATCAGCCGGTCGCGGGCGTAGATCGACACAGTCATGACATTCTCGTTGCTGGCCGCAAGGACGTAGGAAAGGTCGAACATCCTGAGAGCGTCGAGCACGCGAAAGAGAACGGCGACGCCGATCGCCGGCCGCAACATCGGCAGAGTGATCGACCAGAAGCGCTTCCAGGCCGGAATACCGTCCACCTCGGCCGCCTCGAAGATCTCCGGCGAGATCAGCTGCAGGCCGGCGAGGATCAAAAGAACCATGAAGGGTGTGGTCATCCACACGTCGATGAAGATCACCACGCCCATGATCAGCGAGCTGCTGGCCGTCCAGGCGATGCCGTGATCGACCACGCCGAGCCCCGAGAGGATCTTGTTTATGACGCCGAACTGGTCGTTGAGCATCCATTCCCAGATCTTGGTGGCGACGACCACGGGAATGGCCCACGGCACCAGAATGGCGGCCCGCGCCAGCCCGCGACCGGGGATCATCTCGTTGAGCAGAAGCGCGATGGCGAGCCCGAGCGTCGTTTCGATGGCGACGGAGATGACCGTGAACACCAGCGTGTTCTTTACCGCGACCCACCAGCTGTGGTCGTTGATCACTTCGATGAAGTTGTCGAAGCCGACCATCGAATAGACCGAGGGATCGTCCAGATAGGCATCGGTGAACGAGAAGAAGAAGGTCCGGCTTAGCGGCCAGACGGCGACGAGCAGGATGACCGCGACAACAGGTAGCAGAAACAGCCAAGCGGCCCGGTGATCGCGGCGGGCGAGTTTGGCGCTCATGGCTCGCGCGCCTCCGCGCCGGCTTCCGGTGCGCCCTTCAGCAGCACGCGCTTTCCGTCGCCCGCAAAGGCGAAGACGGCGCTGTCGGCGAAATCGAGGCCGACGGTCTTGCCGATCTGGTCGGACGACGGCGCGCTCGCCAGCCGGACGACCCAGACCGTGTCCTCGGTGATCCGGCAATAGCCGAAGTGCTCGTGCCCGAGGTCCTCGACGCGCTCGAGCGTGCAGGCGATGCGCCCGTCGGCTTCCGAAACCAGACGCAACCCTTCGGGGCGGACGCCGATTTCGGCGATCGGCCCGGTCGGGTTGCTGGCGACCATCGCCATGGAGAGGTTGCCCGGCCCGGCGATCCTGCCGGCATTGGCCCCGGTCTGCGGCGAAACGGCGAGGAAGTTCATGCGCGGGCTGCCGATGAAGCCGGCGACGAACCGGTTATCAGGCGTGTGATAGAGCTGCTGCGGCGTCCCGACCTGCTCGATGCGGCCATGGTTGAGAACCACGATCCGGTCCGCCAGCGTCATTGCCTCCGACTGATCGTGTGTCACGTAGATCATCGTCGTCTTCAGGACGTCGTGAAGCTTGGCGATCTCCATGCGCATTTCCATCCTCAGATCGGAATCGAGGTTGGAGAGCGGCTCGTCGAACAGGAATATCTCGGGCTGGCGCACCAGCGCCCGGCCGATCGCCACGCGTTGCCGCTGACCGCCGGACAGTTCGCGCGGACGGCGCTCCATGAGATGGTCGACCTTGAGCATGCGCGCGACGGTCGACACCTTCTGGCTGATCGCATCCTTGGCCATGCCGAGCGTTTCCAGGGCAAAGCCGATATTGCGCGCCACGCTCATATGCGGGTAGAGCGCGTAGGACTGAAAGACGAAGGCAACGCCTCTCTTGGATGCCGGGACATCTGTCACGTCGTCGCCGCCGATCTTGACCGCACCCTTCGAGGCAGCAACCAGGCCGGCGACAATGCGCAGCAAGGTCGACTTGCCGCAGCCCGACGGGCCGACAAATACGACGAATTCGCCGTCGTTGATCTCAAGGTCCACGCCCTGAATGACCGTGTGTGTCCCAAAATTCTTCGAAACGGATTCAAGAGAAACCGATGCCATATGTCACCCGGACTTGTCGCAATTCGCAATGGAAGGCTCGCCCCCGGTGCCGGCGGCGAGTAACGGCGTGCGCCGCAAGGGCAGGACCGTCGAAGGTCCCTGCCCTGCGGCATTCAGGCCGGGATCAGCGGCTTTCCTTCAGCTTTTCCAGCCGTCCCGCCAAGGACTTGAAGCCCGACGCGACGTCGCCACCGCCCGACAACATGTCGTGGACCGAGCGATAGAAGGCCTGCGACACGCGGTTGTAGGAGGTACCGGTGTAGCCGGAAGGACGCACGGCGCTATCGGCGAAGGCCTGCTGGTTGTCCTTGAGGAAGGGGATCTTGGCCAGCACGTCTGGATCGGTATAGAGCGCGGGGATCGACGGGTTGACCGCATCCTGAAGCGCGCGCTTCTTCTGCATGTCGGGGCCGGTGATGAAGTTGACGAAATCGGCAGCAACCTCAGCCTTGGCGCTGTACTTCGAGACACCGTAATACATCGGGCCGAGGCAACCGCTGGACTTCTGGCCTTCGGTACCGACAGGAAGCGGCATAACGCCGACCTTGTCGATCACGGCGCTGCCTTCCTTGTGCGACGTGCCCCAGACGTAGGGCCAGTTGCGGTGGAAGACGGCATTGCCGGATTCGAAGACGGCGCGCGATGCTTCCTCGTCGTAGTTCAGCGTTCCCTCTGGACTGATCGAGCCGATCCAGCCCTTGGCCTTTTCGATGGCTTCGGCCGCCTTCGGATTGTCGATCGTCACCTTGCCGTCGTCCGAGATGATCGTGCCGCCGCCGTTTGAGGCGATCAGCTCGATCGCGTCGCAGGTTAGACCTTCATAGCTCTTGGCCTGCCAGGCATAGCCCCACATCTCGCCGTTGCCGGCAGCACGTTCCTTGTCCTGAATTTCCTTGGCGGTCGCAGCCAGCTCATCCCAGGTCTTCGGCGCAGGCTTGCCGTACTTCTCCAGAAGATCCTTGCGGTAGAACATCAGGCCGACGTCCATGTAGGCAGGCATCGCCACCAGATTGCCGTCCAGCTTGGCGGCGTTCAGCGTCGAGGCGAAATGCTTGTCCTGGTCCGCCTGCGGGATTACCGTCTTCAGGTCTAGAAGGCCGTTCTTGAACATGCCGAGCCAGATGACGTCGAGGAACAGAACGTCGATATCGGTGGACTTTGCCGCAAGCAGCTGCTGATAGATCGGGATGGCGTCGTCCAGCAGCGCGGGCATCTTGTTGATCTTCGCTTCATTGCCTGTCTTCTCCTTCCAGGCATTGGCGACGTTCGTGCACAGTTCGAATTCCGTCGGCGCGCAGAAGACGGAAATCGTCTCGGCATGGGCCGTGCCGCTCCAGAGGGCGGCAGAGAACGCGAGGGCAGCAAGGCTCTTCTTGAACATGATAGTTCCCTTGGTTGTGATCGATCTCTTAATCGTCGGAGCTCTTTTGGTTCCTTGCAGCAATAGGACTGGTTATGACCAGTTATGTCAATATGGACTTTTGGAAGAATTACGCCGAAGATGATTTCGCCGAGATGCGCCGGTCAGAGGAAACTGGAATTTGAAGACGCTTGAGACTGAAGATCCGTTGATTGCGACACAAAGCGTGGTCGATCGTGACGACCCGCGTCCCCTGCACAAGCAGGTTTACGAGGCATTGTTGGCGGCGATCGATGATGGCCGGCTGCCGCTCAGGGGGAAACTCCCCTCCGAGCGCGAACTCGTCGATCTCTACGCCGTCAGCCGGATCACCATACGCCATGCGATTCGGGAGCTGATCCAGCAGGGCGTGGTCCACAGCCAGCCAGGAAAGGGGCTTTATGTCACCGAGCGTGGCGGCGGCTTCGAATTGCAGGTTCTGAAGAGCTTTACCAGCATCGCGGTCGCCAATGGCCGCACTCCCGGCCACCAGCTGATCGAGGCGACGCTGATGCGGGCGCCGCTTGAAATCAGCCGCCCGCTGTTTCTGGCGCCGAATGCCGAGGTCGTGGTGCTGTCGCGACTGCGCCTGCTCGACGACATCCCGGCCGTCATTCAGACCGACTGGATTCCCGCGGCCCGCGTGCCGGGCCTACTCGACCTCGAGTGGGGTATTGCCAATCGTTCTCTCTATGGGGAACTGCGCGAGCGCTATGGGATATTTCCGCATCGAGGTCAGACGACGCTGAGCGCTCGGCTTGCCGACAGTAACGAGGCCCAGCTGCTACAACTGCCGCCGCCGGCCGCCGTACTGACTGTCGACCAGATCGCTTTCGACGACAGAAACCGGCCGGTCAACATGACGGCGCTGGTACACCATCCGACGCGCTACCCGCTGACGCTGATGCAGTCGGAAACCGGCGATTTCACGCAATACTGAGTGGGTTCGCGCCGGCGGTTCAGGCGGCGGTCGATACGAGCAATGCCGTCAGCTTGGCGGCGCTCATCGGCCTGCCGATGAGGTAGCCCTGCAGCTGGTCGCAACCCGAGCGGGTCAGTGCATCGGCCTGCGCCTGCGTCTCCACCCCCTCCGCCGTCACGGGGATGTTCAGCGCGTGCGCCAGCGAGATTGTCGCCGTCAGCACGTCGGCACCGCCCTGGTTGTCGAGGGCGTTGACCAGCGAGCGGTCGATCTTCATGCGGTCGAAGCCGAAGGTGCGAAGCGCGCCGATGCTGGCATAGCCGCAGCCGAAATCGTCGAGCGCGAACTTCACTCCGACATTGCGCAGTATTTCGATGGCGCGCCGCGCCTGGTCGGGGTTGGACATCAATACGCCTTCGGTGATCTCGAGCGTCAGCCGCCGGGCATCGAACGCCTTCGCCTTCAATACCTTGATGACGTCAGCGCCAAAATTCGGATTGCGCAGCTGGATCGGCGAGACGTTGACCGACAGTGCGAGACCGTCCCACTGCTTGGCCTGATCAATCGCAGACTTCAGCACCTGCATGCCGAGTTGATCGATGAGACCGGAGCGCTCGGCGACGGGGATGAATATCTCCGGACTGACGGTGCCGGTGACCGGCACCCATTGCGCCAATGCCTCGACGCCGACAAGCCGCCCGGCCTTTGCATCGACCAGCGGCTGGTAAGCGACGGCGATTTCACCATTGATGATCGCACGTCGCAGCCTGTCCTCCAGCTCCGCGCTGTTTTCGCGGTCACGCTCAAGATCCGCGGTATATTCAACCACCCGCCCTCGTCCGCTGTCCTTGGCGGCGTAGAGCGCCATGTCGGCACGCCGCAGCAGTTCCAGCGCATCACCGGCGTCGTTGATCGACGTCACGGTGCCGATGCTCGCACCGATCTCGATCGTCCGCCCGCCGATGAAGAACGGCTCGGACAGGCTGTCGGTGATCGATTGCGCCAGAGCCGGATCGGCGCCAATGCCCGTGACCGCCGCGAATTCATCGCCGCCGAGACGTCCAAACAGGGCATCCCTGGGCAGAAGCTCCCTCACCCGCTCGGCAACCAGCTTGATCAGTTCGTCGCCGACAGCATGGCCCCAGGCATCATTGACGCCCTTGAAGCCGTCGAGATCGATAAGATGCAGCCGTAGCCTGGACTGCTTTGCCGCAATCGACAGGTCGAGCTCGCCGAGGATCCCGGCGCGGTTGAGAAGTCCGCTCAGCGCGTCATGCGTCGCTCGGTAGCGCGACTTGTCGGCGGAGCGCTGCAGCATGCGGATCGTGAGACCACCCGTCACCAGAATGCCGACCAGAAAGGTGGCAAGCACCAGCGCGGCGGCCAGTAGATAACCGGAGGCCTGCTGGTAGATCATTTCGCCCGGATTGCGGCTTGGCCATTGCAGATAGGCAAGCGTCCTCCCATCCGCGCCGGCAAGCGGAATGTCGAGAAGCGTGTCGCTCCATGTCTTGGCAAGACGCAGATCGTTGAGATCGAACGTTTCCTCGATCTGCCGTAGAGCATCATTCGACATGAACTTGGCAAAGACCAGCGTGCTGAACGGCCCAAGGTTGGGACCCAGATCGGCGTAAGGTTGGATACCACCGGCGGCAACCAGCGCGAGACCATCGGGCGTCTTCATGAAACTCACGGCCGGCAACCGGCCGGATTTGTCCGCCGCCGCAACGTTGGCAAGCAAGGATGGCCCAAAGAAGTGATGCGGATCGAACTCGACACCCTTCTTGTAGCTGCTGAGGATCGCGCCCTGCGGTGTCACGACGACGGAAAGATCGAACAGCGGATTGTCGTCGGTGCTCTTGCCCCAGGTGGAGTCGGCAAATTCCTTGGCCTTGTCGGACACGATCTGCTTGTAGCCGTCATCCCATACCGAATTGTCGCGCAATGTGGCGCTCAGCCGCGATTCCAGTGCGTGCACGGCGGCGGTCGCAGCATGCAATGCCCGCGCATCGTCGATCGCGGTCGCCGAGGACGTCATGTCTCTGACGGCAATCGCGATCAGGATGGCAAGCACCGACGCCACGACGAGAAAAAAGCCGGTGACGACCATCACGAGAGGGGTTCGAGATGGTAGAGTCCTGAAGCGCAATTTCCACATAAGGCACCGATGCTATAAAGGCCGGAATTGGTTAGTTTCCTGCATCGTATCCGTGTATTATTAGTTTCTAATTAACGCGAATGGCGGCGTTCCGACCGATACGGAACACCGCTGCGATAGGGCGGAGGTCTGCTCTGCGAACAGGTGTTTTTCGCCCATCCAAAACCTGTCATCGGCAGCGCGACCATGGTCTCGAGGCAATAAATTTGATTTTTTTATGGACATCTTGGCTATATCGCCTTACATAGCACTCAATTCCTCAGCCAAGGCGCGCGTTCCGCAAAGAACATTTTCGCACCGACGGCAGACGTTACTGTGATGTACTATCATGAATGCGCGATTTCGCGCGGATAGACAGATACGTCAAAAAATCAATAGCGATTCGCTACGTTGAAAACAGAACCAATACTATCACGCGCCGCAAATAGATCGGCGCTTGCAGAAGCATTGGCTAAACAAGGAGACTGCCTGGCCACTTGAGCTCGGCGCCGAAATTATATGAATTCTGCAACTGAAAAAGACGCGCCGGTACAATCGGCTTCGACCAAGATCAGTCTCAAGAACATCTACAAAGTCTTCGGAGAGCACCCGAAAAAAGCACTTTCGCTGCTTCGGTCCGGCAAGACAAAGTCTGAAATCCATGCAGCAACGGGCTGCTCGATCGGCGTCAACGACGCCAGTTTCGATATTCGCGCCGGCGAGATCTTCGTGATCATGGGCCTGTCCGGCTCCGGCAAATCCACCCTTCTGCGCCTTCTCAACCGATTGATCGAACCGACCGCCGGATCGATCGAGATCGATGGTCGCGACATCACCCAGATGTCGCGCAGCGAACTGATCGCGCTTCGCCGCCGCGATATCAGCATGGTGTTCCAGTCCTTCGCGCTGCTGCCGAACCGCACGGTGCTGAACAATGCCGCCTTCGGCCTCGAAGTCGCCGGCATCGGTGAGAGCGAACGCAACCAGAAGGCGCTCGCAGCACTCAAGGCCGTGGGTCTCGACGATTATGAAGACAGCAGGCCCGATCAACTGTCGGGCGGCATGAAGCAGCGCGTTGGCCTTGCCCGGGCGCTGGCCAGCGAGCCCACCATCCTGTTGATGGACGAAGCGTTTTCCGCCCTCGATCCGCTGATCCGCACGGAAATGCAGGACGAGCTTGTCCGGCTGCAATCCGAACATAGCCGCACCATCGTCTTCGTCAGCCATGATCTCGACGAGGCGATGCGCATCGGTGACCGCATCTGCATCATGCAGAACGGCAACGTCGTGCAGGTCGGAACGCCCGACGAAATCGTCACCCAGCCGGCCAACGACTATGTCCGGTCGTTTTTCCGCAACGTCGATGTCGCGCACGTCTTCAAGGCCGGCGACGTTGCCCGCAAGTCACAGGTGACGATCATCGAGCGCGAGGGGGTCTCGGCGGCGGCGGCACTGGAGCGGATGAAGAACTATGATCGCGAGTACGCCATCATCCTCGGCCGCGACAAGACCTATCACGGCATGATCAGCCAGGCCTCCCTCATCGAGAAGATGCGGGCAAAATCCGCCGACCCTTATCGCGGCGCCTTTCTGACGGACATCGAGGCCATCCAGGCCGCCGAACCCTTGTCGAACGTTCTCGGCAAGGTCGCCGCCAGCCCATGGCCGGTGCCCGTCGTCTGCGACCGTAACAAATATCTCGGCTCCATCAGCAAATCGACACTGCTCGAAACGCTCGACCGCGCCAGCTGACACCAAACACATCGGAAAAAACATGAACTTCGATATCGGAAACGGCATCGACGCTGCCGTCAATTACGTCCTCGACAATTTTTCGCCCGTGCTGGATATGATCGCTACGGCGATCGGCTTCGTCACCGATGGCATCCAGAATGCCCTGCTTGCCATTCCCATGCCCGTCGGGATCGCGATCTTTGTCCTCCTGTCGCTTTGGCGCGTCGGCATCGGCTTTGCAGTCTTTACCGCGCTCGGACTGCTGGTTGTCGATCACATCGATCTCTGGGGTCCGATGATGGAGACCTTGTCGCTGGTCATAGCCTCGACACTGATCGCCATGCTGATCGGACTGCCGCTCGGCATCGCCATGGCGCGCCGCGATTCCGTCGCCTCGGTCGTCCGCCCTGTGCTCGACCTGATGCAGACCATGCCGGCCTTCGTCTACCTCATCCCCGCCGCCATGTTCTTCGGTCTCGGCGCCGTACCGGGTGCGATCGCCACGGTGATCTTCTGGATGCCGCCGGTGGTGCGCCTCACCAATCTCGGCATCCGCCAAGTGGACGCGGAGTTCATCGAGGCTGGCAACGCCTTTGGCTGCACCGCCACGCAGCTGCTCTTCAAGGTGCAGCTTCCCAACGCCATGCCGTCGATCATGGCTGGCATCAACCAGACGATCATGCTGTCGCTGTCGATGGTGGTGATCGCCTCGATGATCGGAGCCGGCGGTATCGGCAACACGGTTCTGACCGGCATCCAGCGTCTCGACGTCGGCACCGGCTTCGAGGGCGGCATCGCCGTCGTCACCCTGGCGGTCATCCTCGACCGGATCACCCAGAGTCTCGGCAAGCCGCGTCCCGCCTTCTGGCTCGTATTTTCTCGCAAGAGCGAACGCACCCAGCTGGCGGCCGCAACCGCCTGACCATTCAAACGAATTTATCGCGGACCACGGTCCGTCGACTGCCAACCTTCGCAAAAGGAGCACCTATGTTCAAAACACTCGCAACCCTCGGCCTTGCGGCCGCCCTTCTGGGCGGCACGGTAACCTCGTCGATGGCCGACGGCGCCAAGCCCGTCAAGATCGGCTGGGCCGCCTGGTCGGATGCCGAATTCGTCACCAAGCTCGCCGCCAAGCTGATCGAAACCAAGCTGAACCACAAGGTCGAGCTGGTGCAGGCCGACGTGGCGCCGCTCTATCAGGGCGTCGCCCGCGGCGATCTTGATGCGATGATGATGGCGTGGTTGCCGCAGACACATGCCGACTACTACGCCCGCGTGAAGGACAAGGTCGAGACGCTCGGAACCGTCTATGACGGCGCCAAGCTCGGCTGGGTTGTCCCGGATTACATCCCCGCCGACCAGATCTCGTCGATCGAAGACCTCAAGAAGGAGGATGTCCAGAAGAAGCTCTCCGGCACGATCCAGGGCATCGACCCCGGCGCCGGCCTGACGCGTCTGTCTGAGAAGGCCGTCAAGGACTACGGTCTCGACGCCTACAAGCTGCAGATCTCGAGCGAAGCCGGCATGCTGACGACGGTCGATCGCGCGGAACGTGGCGAGAAGTGGTTCGTGGCAACCGCCTGGAGCCCGCATTGGATGTTCGGCAAGCACAAGCTGCGCTACCTCGATGATCCGAAGAAGTCGCTCGGCGAAGCCGAACATGTCGACATTCTTGCCCGCAAGGACTTCAAGTCGGAAAACCCCGACGTCGCTGCTTTCCTGTCGCGGATGAAGCTGCCGATTCCGGATCTGGAAGCGGCAATGTTCAAAGCCCAGCAGACCTCCTACGACGAGGCGGTCGATGCCTACATCAAGGATCATCCCGATCAGGTGAAGAGCTGGATCGGCGAACAGGGCTGATATCGAACGCCGCCTGCTGGGACCGACCATCCCGGCGGGCGGCATCCCCTCAAGCAGGAGCGACGAATGTTCATCGACAGACCTGACAGGTTCAACGCCACCGACGACACACTCGGCGGTCGGATATCCCTGGCACGCGATGCCTGCAACCTTTCGGTCGAGGCGGCTGCCCGCACCGCCGGCATCAGCCCGGACAGATGGGCGGCTTTCGAAAACGACCGCGACATACCGCTTGCCGACCATCTGCCGCTGATCGCCGATGCGCTCGACGTCAGCCTTGCCTGGATGGTCAGCGGCCACGGCACGGGACCGGTGTGGATCGCCAACCACAATGTCGCTGCCTTTCGCTGAACGACGGCCTTTTGGCCGCGTTTGCGACAGAGCACCACAGAGACAAGGAAGACGAAACATGGATACGACAGAGATCACCTCGGAACTGACGCAGAGCATCCCGGGAACTCCAGCGCTTGACGCAGGTCCCGCCGCCAACGGCCCGATCGACCTCGCCGACATGCACACGCTCTATTCCGACATGGGCTGGCTGATCGCCGAACGCTTCTCGTCGCTCGAAGACCGCGAGCGGGTGTTCGAACTGATCGAGCTCGGCATGCGCAACGGCGACCGCAATCTGAAGACCGCCGTCTCGACCGGCCTGATCGAGGCGATGATTTCCCGCACCGGCGCCCAGCCGGCACGATGGCGGCAGATTTCGGCCCAGCTTGGCCCGCTATCAACCGCCTATGTCCACGGCTAGACTGGGTTTGCTGTAGTCATCCCGGTATCGGCCGGCGTTTCGTCCTAACGGCGGCGGCCGCCCTCAGGACGCTTTGACGCCGGCGATGATCTCGCCGAGCAGATCGTGCAGCGCATCGCGATAGCCGTTTCGGGCCGAAGGGCCCGATTCCGCCGAGGTCATGGCCACCGTCAATCCCAGCGACGGCACGATATAGAGCATCTGGCCGCCATAGCCCCAGGCGAAATGCACGGCCTCGCCGCCGATCTGGCGCCCGAACCAGCCATAGCCGTAATCGTCTCCGGAAAAGCGCGAGTTGGTGCGCGGCTGCCACGACTGCACGATCCAGTCGGCGGGAACGATCTGCCGGCCATCGGCCGCCTTTCCGCCATTGCGATAGACTTCGCCGAAAACGGCCAGGGACCGGGCGCTCATCGCCATCTGGTTGCCGCCGAGATAGATGCCCTGCGGATCCTGTTCCCAGGCGCCGATGCGAAAGCCGTCTGCCGGGCCAAGCCATGCGCGGGCCACCGCCAACGTCGACTGGCCGCTCACTTTCGTCAAGATCGCCGACAGCAGATGCGTCGATGCGGTCGAATAGAGCATCTGCCCACCCGGCACGTCGTCAAACGGCTGCGCCAAAGCGAACCGCACCCAGTTGCGGCTCGACACCCAGCGACCATAATTCGGCCCGGACATGCGCCCCAGCCCGGCCTGCATCGACAGCAGGTTGCCGATGGTGATGTCGTTCATCCTCGGATCGGGAGCGCGCGGCAGGTCGGCCTTCAGGATCGGCGCGATCTTCTGGTCTGGCCCCTCCAGCAGCCCCTTGCCGATGGCGATCCCGACCAGCGCCGAGATGACAGACTTCGAGGCCGACTTGATATTGGCGCTCTCCGTCGCCGTGTGGCCGCGATAGCCATGCTCGGCGACGATCTTGCCGTCCTGCATGACGACGACCGACTTTAGTGGCTGCAACTCCGATCGCTGCGACAGCCCTTCGAGCATGACCTTGATATCGGCCGCTTGCTGCGCGGAGGCGGCAAGCGGAGTGAGAAGCAGTGTGGCGGCGACGATTGTTGCTCTGATCATCCCTGCAAGCTAGGGAAGCCGCGACGCCAATTCATCGGCATGGCGAGCCGATTCACGCCGACGTGACAGGATTTGATCACGCCGGCGCCGATCGTCGTCGAGCCTGCTCAGAAATCCCAGTCGTCGTCCTCCGTCGCCACGGCCTTGCCGATGACATAGGACGAGCCGGAGCCCGAGAAGAAGTCGTGGTTCTCGTCGGCGTTCGGCGACAGCGCCGACAAGATCGCCGGATTGACCTTGCAGGCTTCAGCCGGAAACAGCGCCTCGTAGCCGAGATTCATCAGAGCCTTGTTGGCGTTGTAGTGCAGGAACTTCTTGACGTCTTCGGTCAGCCCGACCCCATCATAAAGCGCTTCGGTGTAGCGAGCCTCGTTGTCGTAAAGCTCGAGTAGAAGATCGAAGGCGAAGTCCTTGATATCCTGCTTCTTTGCTTCGCTGAGTCGATCGGTCGCGCGCTGGAATTTGTAGCCGATGTAATAGCCATGCACTGCCTCGTCGCGAATGATCAGGCGGATCATGTCGGCGGTGTTGGTGAGTTTGGCGCGGCTCGACCAGTACATCGGCAGATAGAAGCCGGAATAGAACAGGAAGCTCTCGAGGAAGACCGATGCCACCTTCCTCTTCAGCGGATCGCCGGAAGAATACTGCTCCATGATCAGCTGCGATTTCCTCTGCAGGAACTCGTTTTCCTCCGACCAGCGATAGGCGTCGTCGACATCTGATGTCGAGCACAGCGTCGAGAAGATCGAGGAGTAGGAGCGTGCATGCACCGCCTCCATGAAGGAGATGTTGGAGAGCACCGCCTCCTCGTGCGGCGTTGCCGCATCCTCCATCAGCCGCACCGAACCGACGCCGTTCTGGATCGTGTCGAGCAGCGTCAGGCCGGTGAAGACGCGGATCGTCAACTGCTGCTCTTCCGGCCGCAGCGTCGCCCAGGACGGGATGTCGTTCGACAGCGGCACCTTTTCCGGTAGCCAGAAATTGCCGGTCAGCCGGTTCCAGACCTCGAGATCCTTGTCGTCCTCGATACGGTTCCAGTTGATGGCGCGAATGCGGGCGGCGGGTTTTGTGTGAATGTTCATGGTGTCTTTCCTCGACAAAATCTGTTGGGGCCAGCGCCCCCTCATCCGGCTGCCGCCACCTTCTCCCCGGTGGGGAGAAGGGATATGCCGCAACGTCTCGTTTCCCCTTCTCCTCCTGGGGAGAAGGTGGCCCGAAGGGTCGGATGAGGGGGCTATCCGTTGGCCGCTATCAACCTTCTCTCAAAACTCACAGCGCGCAGGACACACAGCCCTGCACCTCGGTACCCTCGAGCGCCATCTGCCGCAGGCGGATGTAGTAGATGGTTTTGATGCCCTTCTTCCAGGCGTAGATCTGCGCCTTGTTGATGTCGCGCGTCGTCGCCGTGTCGCGGAAGAACAGCGTCAGCGACAGCCCTTGGTCGACGTGCTGGGTCGCTGCCGCATAGGTGTCGATGATCTTCTCCGGGCCGATCTCGTAGGCGTCCTGGTAGTAGTCGAGATTGTCGTTGGTCATGAAGGCGGCGGGATAGTAGACGCGGCCGATCTTGCCTTCCTTGCGGATCTCGATCTTCGAGACGATCGGGTGGATCGAGGAGGTCGAATGGTTGATATACGAGATCGAGCCGGTCGGCGGCACGGCCTGCAGGTTCTGGTTATAGAGGCCTGATGTCATCACCGCCTGCTTCAGCGCCAGCCAGTCCTCCTGCGTCGGGATACGGATGCCCGCGGTTTCGAACAGTTCGGCGACGCGCGCCGTCGCTGGCGTCCACTCGGCTTCGGTGTATTTGTCGAAATACTTGCCCGACGCATATTTCGAATTCTCGAAGCCTTTGAAGCTCTTGCCGCGTTCGGTTGCCAGAAGGTTCGAGGCGCGAATGGCGTGGTAGGTCACCGTATAGAAGTAGATGTTGGTGAAATCGATCCCTTCTTCCGAGCCGTAATGGATGCGCTCTCGGGCGAGATAGCCATGCAGGTTCATCTGGCCGAGCCCGATCGCGTGGCTGTCGTCGTTGCCCTTCGCAACGGATGGCACCGAGGCGATATGGCTCATATCGGACACCGCCGTCAGCGCCCGGATCGCGGTTTCGATCGTCCGGCCGAAGTCGGTGCTGTCCATCGCCGCCGCGATGTTCAGCGAGCCGAGATTGCAGGAGATGTCCTTGCCCATCACCTTGTAGGAAAGGTCGTCGTTGAACGCGCTGGCTTGGCTGACCTGCAGTATCTCGGAGCAGAGGTTGCTCATCGTGATCCGCCCGGCGATCGGGTTAGCACGGTTCACCGTGTCTTCGAACATGATGTAGGGATAGCCGCTCTCGAACTGGATTTCGGCGATCACCTGGAAGAAGTCGCGAGCCTTTATTTTCTTCTTCTTGATCCTGATGTCGGCCACCATCTCGCGGTATTTCTCCGTCACCGAGATCTCGCTGAACGGCACGCCATAGACGCGCTCCACGTCGTAGGGCGAAAACAGGTACATGTCCTCGTTGTTCTTCGCCAGTTCGAAGGTGATGTCGGGGACGACGACGCCGAGCGACAGCGTCTTGATGCGGATCTTCTCGTCGGCATTCTCGCGCTTGGTATCGAGGAAGCGCATGATGTCGGGATGGTGGGCGTTGAGATAAACCGCCCCCGCCCCCTGCCGTGCTCCGAGCTGGTTGGCGTAGGAGAAACTGTCTTCCAGCAGCTTCATGACGGGAATGACGCCGGAGGACTGGTTTTCGATCTGCTTGATGGGAGCGCCCATCTCGCGCAGGTTGGTCAGCGACAACGCAACGCCGCCGCCCCGCTTCGACAGCTGCAGCGACGAATTGATGCCGCGGGCAATGCTCTCCATGTTGTCTTCGATGCGCAGCAGGAAGCAGGACACCAGCTCGCCGCGCTGCTTCTTGCCGGCGTTGAGGAAGGTGGGCGTCGCCGGCTGGAAGCGACCGGCGATGATCTCGTCCACCATATCGGTGGCGAGCGCCTCGTTGCCCTGCGCCAGCGTCAGCGCCACCATGCAGATGCGGTCCTCGTAGCGTTCGAGATAGCGCTTTCCGTCAAAGGTCTTCAGCGTGTAGCTGGTGTAGTACTTGAAGGCGCCGAGAAAGGTCGGGAAGCGGAATTTCTTGTCGTAGGCATGGTCGAACAGCCCGCGCACGAAGTTGAACGAATACTGGTCCAGCACCTCGCGCTCGTAATAACCTTCGGTCACGAGATAATCGAGCTTCTCCCTGAGGTTATGGAAGAAGACGGTGTTCTGGTTGACGTGTTGGAGGAAGTACTGCTTGGCCGCCATCCGGTCCTTGTCGAGCTGGATCTTTCCCGCGTCGTCATAGAGGTTCAGCATCGCGTTCAGGGCGTGGTAGTCCAGTGTCGTCTCCGGCGCCTTTGCGCCTTGAGTGTTGGCGTCAGAGCTCTTTGCCGGCGCAGCGAGGGTCAGCGTGTCCAAAATCGTTCCAATCCGTATCTGACGTTGACGACATCCTCGTCCGTGCCGAGAAGCTCGAACCGGTAGAGGTAGGGCACCTGGCATTTGGCCGCGATGATGTCGCCGGCGATCCCGTAGGTCGCGCCGAAGTTGCTGTTTCCCGCGGCAATGACGCCGCGAATGTTTGCCCGGTTGCCCGCCTCGTTGAGGAAGCGGATCACCTGTTTCGGAACGGCGCCCTTGCCACCCTCGCCGGCATAGGTCGGCACCACGAGGACGAAGGGCGCGCTGACGCTCAGGCCGTCGGCGGGATCCTGCGGGATCCGCATCGCCGGCAGGCCGAGCTTCGAGACGAAGCGATGGGTGTTCTCTGACCGGCTCGAGTAGTAGACGATCTGCCCCATCGCCTCCGGCCTCACGCGAGCGCGCTGATCATGTCGGGGCGGAACCCCGCCCAATGGTGCTCGCCGGCGATCACCACAGGCACCTGCCGGTAGCCGAGGCCCTGCACCAGCTCATAGGCGGCGGCATCGGTGGAGACGTCGATGATGTCGTATGCGATGCCCTGGCGGTCGAGTGCGCGGGTGGTGGCTGTGCACTGGACGCAGGCCGGCTTGCTGTAGACGGTAATGCTCATGGTCTTCCTCGTATGGGCAAAAGGACAATCGATGGGACATGGGGCCGCGACCGGGCATCCGCCGATGCCCGCGCGAAAATCAGGAATGCAACGACGCGCCATCGCAGCGGCGTCTCGAAGACACCGACACCAGGACACGCAAGACACCGTGGCGCGCTATTCGCGCAGGTGCGGAAAATAGGAACTGGACATGGACTTCACCCCGAAGTTGGCAACAGCGAAGCTTCGGGCGGTAGCGGCAGCGCGGACTTCATTCCGCACATCGTCGCGACCTTCCGGACACCCCGCCCGTGGACGTTTCGTTTTAGGCAGGTCTCCTGGCTCGCGGGTCGCAACATCTGCCCTCGCCTTCCCGAAGCGATCGCTTCAGTGGCTTTGTCGAACAGATGCTCGCCGCTTACAGTTGCGGGGGCAGCTCCGGCATTGCGGCGTTCGTCATGAACAACCACGCACCGTATTCCCGTCTTAGCTCCTGACTGGTGAGAATCAGAAGAACCTCGAACACTAGATATAGTATATGAGGTTAAAATCCCGTCAACGGGTATGATTACATGGCGTCGATATCGATGTGGATAAATCTGCGGTGAAAAAATTCGAGATCGGATTTCCCCGCTTTCCGCGCCTGTGCCATCATTTCCCCGTCCCGTTATCGGATACACCGGCAGGCGTGCCGGCGAGGCGGGATCGGCGCTTGATATGAGGGTGAGAGGCAAAACCTCATGGCACGG
>UCIT01000021.1 GCA_900472625.1 Hyphomicrobiales bacterium
CATCTCATGGGACACGATCCGAGACGAAGGCTGGCCCGTCGAACTCAAGCCGAATCACGCTGCCTCCAGCATACGGGCATACAGCGCTGCTCAAGTCACTTTGCGTCAGCTCGGGCCTTCTTGTATGTAGGACCGGTTCGTTGTGACCATTCGGCTGCTCGCGGCCTTCATTACCAGTTCGAGAGCCGCCTGGAAGACGATCGCACCGTCGAAATTGCCCGCCCTCGGGGCGTAGAACGATTGCCGGCATTTTCGCCGTTGACCCGCGGCGATGCCCTTCTCCCTTTCATCTGTGAAGGACATCAGCGATGTGTCCAAAATGCCGTGTTTGCGCGCGGCTGAATATCTAACGGCACTCGAATTCGGTTGCGGCTGATCTTTCGATATCTTGCACGAGTTCTTCCTCTGGCCGGCTCACTGAGCCGGCATTTGCCGTTCTGGGTGCCGCTGGCGACCTGTCGGCGGCAAGGGAAGCTTCGCCGCGGGCGGTGCAGAATTGCACCGTGCTTCCCCGCGCCCTTGCCCCCTCTGCTCTTCGCGGCGGCCGGAAGATGTCCCGCCGATCATGCGGGGAGTTAAACTGAGGAACGATCACAGGCGATCGGAAAAAGCTATGAAAAGAGAAGAAATCGAGAAGCTTCGCGAGGCGGTGCGTTGTGCCGTCCTACTCGAACAGGCTGGGTTCGGGGTGGTTGGTTGGATGGGAAGAGCGGGGACCCGAGTGCCCGAGTGGCGCGGCTTTTCCACCGGTGGCAGCAAAGTCTTGTTTCGCTTGGGCGCGCCTGATGCCCTTCGTCTCTGCGTGACCGAGGCTGCAATCGACGCAATGAGCCTCGCCGCCATCGAGGGTCTGCAAGACGACACTCTATATGTCAGCACTGGCGGTGGATGGTCGCCGAGAACCGAAGCGGCGCTGATCACCCTTCTCGCTCGCCCGAACGCGCTGCTTGTTTGCGCCACCGATGCCAACGCTCAAGGCGAAGCTCTCGCTTTTCGTCTGCAGGCCAGACCAAGCCGGGGGGGAAGATGGGCGGTTGGTCTCTCGGCCTGATTTCATGATCGGATTTGGCAACCGGCTGGACTGAACGCTGACGCCAAAGCTTCATCGAGACTGAAGAGAGCTGCAGCGACTAGCCGGCCGCGTGGTAACCGCCGTATATTCCGATGCCAATATAGAAGACAAACGCAACAATCGCTATGCCTGCGCCGACCCAAAGCGCAGCGCGCCCAAATCGCAATTTCTGACGGTTTTCTGCGGGACTATCGCCGGATGGAGCGAGAGCCGGATCGGAATTGGGGTTGCTCGACATTTTGATGTCCTTCTTTCTATTTTGTAGTCGTGAGACAGGAAGGGTTTACAACGCAAATTGTTCCTTGCTTTCCGAGACTTAAAAGCAGATCACGATTCTGCCGCTGGGACATTACTGAACAGCGTCTTAGCCACACCCTAATTCTCGGTGCCTGTAGAAACTCGGCACTAGCGACGTTTAAGTTACACGAAATGACAACCTGTTCGCGGTGCCGCGTGATGTCAGCTTGTGTATGAGCTGCACACTCTCGCACGACAGCTGCGATCCGGTGCGCGGCCATGCCGATGCTGAACATATGTGCGGCACGCCAAGGCGGGCGACGTCGAGAGGCAGGGTCCGTACCCGGTCGACGAGCGTGGAACGACTACAGCTTCGCAGCCCCGGTGTTGGCAACGATCATCTCGAGATCGTCGGCCTCCCGCATGGACTGTGTGACTGTCAGCCGGCCTGAGCGCGACAGCTCTGCAAGACAATGGTCGAAGAGGCTCACATAAGCGTCGCCAAGCGGATTCAGCACACCTTTGTCAGCGTGCAGGCGGCCGGACATGAGCACTTCGATGCATATCCCAGCCAGCGCAGTGAAGAGGGTGTCGCCGGCCGTCCAGCCTTTCCGCTCGATCATCTTGATGGCAACGCTGTCCGGCATCTTCATCATCCGGGAAAATTCCGATAGCGTCGCTTGAACCGCTTTGACGTCTTCGGCTGAGGTGGTTGGGTATCGAGCCGAAAATTCGGTTATCTCGTGTTGGAGCAATTCTGAAGCTGGAAGGTCTTTTTCAGACGCCGTGTGCGAGCGACCAAAGAGTTTTCTCCAAAAATGCATCGGAAAATCGCCTTCTTTCTTAGCTGAGTACCATGGCCCTCAGTTGCTCAGGGTCTTGAACACCTTGTTGCCAAAGCTTCGTCATTGCCAGACTTATTCGAAAAACGGCTACGCGATCCCGCTCGACACTGAGCTCTCGGCATACCGCCTTCAACACCGCGCCGAAGACCACAAAATCGGCTGAGGTGTGGGGTGGGTGGAACGTGCTTTTGCTGCTCATGCTCTCCGTCTGATCCTGTTTCAGGACGATCTACTACGATTCGCCGCGCTTATCGCGTCCCCCTGACAACAAACACTGGTTGCTGAACGAGCGCGGGCACTTGTCGCCAAATTGTGACATCGCACGAATGGTAGTGGACCTGTTAACGTCGTGGCATGGCATTGACGCCGCACCACACCGGAGACCTTTGCTAAACTTTAGGCGGCGAAAAAACGTCACTGGCGCGCCTTGAAGTTGAACACATCTGATGCAGTTTCCCTGAAAACAAGATGCTCCGGGGAGGGCGCGCGACGATGCAAATGGAGAAGATGTTTTCGGTCGAAATCACTGGTGGACCGAAAGAAGACAAGGGCATCTTTACATGGGACATCGCGAAAAACATCGATCTTTGCAGATCGAGCGGTAGCGCGGCTGCACGGCCTGAATCCAGAGGAGACTGTCCGCGGCCTGCCGATCGAAGTCTATCTGGCCAGGGTCCACCCGGACGACCGACCGAGGTTGGCGAAAGGGATCACCGAAACCATAGTTGCCGAACTCGCACAGCAAGATGGCTATCGCGTGCAGGGAGTTGATGGAATCAACAGAGCCGTGTTGGCGTTTGGAAGGGCTTTTCGAAACCTTGCTGGGGATGCGGTGCTATATTCTGGCGTCATCGTTCCAGACCCCATGACCACGAGCGATCGCCCAAACTGACACGGCAACCTGGATTTATCTCAGCTGGCGAGTCGAGAAGGCGTCTCAGTTGTTCCGTCAAACATCTGCGTCAGCATCTGCAGCACCACATGAACACGATCGGATTTCACGGAGTAATAGATCGCCTGTGCATCACGCCGGGTAGCAACGAGGTCCATCGCTCTCAGTTTCGCTAAGTGCTGAGACAGGGCCGATTGGCTGAGGCCGACGCGTTCAGCGAGCTTTCCGACGCCCATTTCTCCATCGGATAAGGCAGTCAGAACTTGCAATCGATTCGCGTTAGCCATGACGTTCAGAAGGTTCGCTTTTTCATCGAACGGGTTCATGTGACATCCCAAGAGAAGGTGCAACGAAGGAAAACGTTCTCTAATAAAACGTTTACGAATATTTCTGATTCGGTCAACCGCGCAAGAGGCGAACCGGTTAGCAAGCGGTTGCCTTGTTGATTGCGGTAGCAAAATTGTCACGCATCGCTTCGTACTGGTTAGAATGAGCCACTTCTACGGTATCGTAAGCAGAGAACTCGATGTCGAAAAATCCTTTGTGCAGCCTTTATCTCTAGTCAGGAAGTTCCCCTCGTCACGCGCGCAGCTCACCGAAAATGGACGGTGGGACCTTGTGGGCGGACATGTGGATCGCGGTGAGGAGGTCGAAGATGCTCTCATTCGTGAATGCCAGGACGAGGTTGGACTGACGTCGACCTCTTTCACACTGCTGGCAATTCTACGAGCCAGACGACAAATCAAAGATCACACCATTTCACATCTATGTCGTCTCGGAGTGGTCAGGAGGTAGCGGTTCGCTCCTCGGAGATGAGCATTCCGACCTTGGATGGTTCAGGCGTCGCGAGTTGGACAACATGACGTTGGCGCTGGATGACTACCGACCGATACCGCCAAAGCTGCTGCAAGCGCCTATTCTCTGGGGCTACCGTTTGAGCGCCGGCCCGAGATGGCCTTTCTCCGTGTAGCAGGGCGTCTAACGCGGCAGTCTCTAATTTGGCGATTTCCAACTGATGTCCACTCCCGAGACTGAGGTTGTGTCCGCTAGGACAAGCGGAACCTTACGGAGGATCGCCTGTAGTTCGGGGTTCCAAGCAAGCTCGGTCGCCTGCTTGGTCGTCGACCACTTCAGCGCGCGCCTTCCTTGCTCGGGGAAATCCTTCTCCATCGATCGGATGGGCATCAGATGCACGTGAACGCGACAAGGCAGCGGCTTTGTCGCCTTGGCATAGTGGAAGACGCCAATCTTGGTGCTCTGGCATTCGCCGCGCGCGCCGGATTCCTCAAACGCCTCACGAGCGGCCGCCTGCCAGGATGTCTCGCCGTCCTCGATGCCGCCCTTGGGGATGCCCCAGCGACCGTTTCTCAGGCTCCCAATCAAAAGGACCTCGATACCCTTTTTGGTTCGCCGATAGCATATCGCCCCAGCCTGCTCGACATACTGCTGAGAAACATCCGCATCGCCGGCGACCTTAACGGCGAGAAGGCTGGCCAAACTCCGCATGAAGCCGCTCCTGCTGAATATGGTTGAGATAAGTTTCATTGGAGGTCAACGTTCTAAGAAAAGTGGCCGGGCGGCACCTATCGCCAAAACCGTTTCGCTTCAAGAAGGTCTTCCACCGCGCCTTCGGCTTTATCCAAGAGCTTGTCCTTCGACGCCTTGTCGGACGGAGCCATGTCGGGCTCGATGCCGAGATTTTCGAACACTTGCGGCTTGGTGGCCATATCGTTGAGGACGCCCAACTGATCCTGTAGCGCTTCCATACTGGAGATGAACCGCTTGTAGCGCCGCAGGGATTTCTTGGTATCGAACAGCGAGGCAAAGAACTCGGCGGCATAGCGCAGCCGTTTGGCATCTTTTCGCACCTGGTGGCGATGCTCGTCATCTGCCTTCGCCAGATCACCGCTGTGCTTCTTGATCTTCTTGCGGAGCCGGTCAAGTGAAGCTGCCGCGAACTCAACCGACGTTAGACCGGCTCCCTCAGCGGGGCGATCAGATAGATATGGCCCGCATGCCAGCCATTCCTGCATATCGAGCATCAACGCGCGTGCTCGGGACGATTCCAGCGCCGCTGTCGCGTCCCGGTAGGCGCTCGTTCGCGCCTGTAACAGAGCTGCCTGAAACGCAGCGCTATTGGAGTCGGCGAGCA
Source organism: Hyphomicrobiales bacterium (assembly GCA_900472625.1). Lineage (GTDB taxonomy): Bacteria > Pseudomonadota > Alphaproteobacteria > Rhizobiales > Rhizobiaceae > Rhizobium. The sequence goes on from UCIT01000021.1 coordinate 5,199, forward strand.
ACACGTCGATGTTGCGAGCTTCGCCCAATACCGATGCGAGCCATTTCAGCTCGTCCTGGAGACGTGTCGCCTCGGTATCCCGGATGATTGGTTTGAACAACGAATATGCCGAACGCAATCGGCGCAGCGCCACGCGCGTCTGGTGAAGGGCTGCGGCATTTTGCCGGGTCGCAAAGATGGTCTCGTTCAATCGAAAATGCCGCAGGCACGAATAGGCGATGGCCTGGAAGGCATTGTTCGGGCTCATCTGGCGATCGAGCTCGACGGGTTCGGCCTTCACGGAGACCTGCACTGGCTCAAGCAACCGATAGCCACGCTCAGATTTTGCCATAACGCCGAAACTGAATGGCACGGTGGCTTCGATCTTGCGGGCGAGGATGAACAGGCCCTGCAGATTGCCATCCTTGAGTTCGAGTTCGATCTCGCAGATCGGTGTCTGCCGATCGCCGACCTCAGCGACGCCGATATCAAGAACCACCTCTATTTCGGATTGAGCTTCGGTCAACGTCCACTTGTGACGCGTGACCCGTACTTTAAACTGAGGAACCAGTTGGTCGATGATAGGGCCGAGTTCGCCCCGCAGCGGCGTTACATGGTCAATCACAGGCTCGTCCCGCTCGACCGGAAATTCCCATTCGGACCGCGCAAACAGACCGGCCGTGCTCGCCTTCGTGGCTTTGACGGTCTGCTTTCGAGCCTCGCCTTCCTTGCGGATGCGCAACGAGTAACCAGCGGCACGCAACGCGTGATCTGGCGCGTCGAAGTAGATCGAATTCTGCTGGACGACCTGCGGCTCTCCGCCGAACAGATCGGACGCCAGCAAGGTATCGGCGGATTCTGATGAAAGCTCCAATTTCAGTTCGGTCTCGTCAGCCACCCGTTACCTCCATCCTAAGCCTCATGCAGTGCGATCCGGGGCACTGCGAGGGTAGTATGTCGTCTGGTTCGAGAAAAGATGCTGGAGTAGTCATACGGTCGTGTTGCCGACCTTCCTCGGCTACGCAAGCACGTCGGAACCGCTGGCATTGCGACTGGCGGAATCCATGGCCGAGTGGTCAAATTATGCATGCGAGCAGAATCGTCCGAAATGGATGGCGCCATCGACTTCCACCATCCACAGTGTTCTCATGACAAGACGGCCATGACGATCAGCCATGCCCTGAAAGCGGATTATCAATTCCGTAATTCCTTCATACGCCGTCACCGGTTCAGTCCTTTCACATAGGTTTTATCAATCGTTCATCCAAATGGCATTAAATTGCTCATTGGCAAGCGGATCCCGGTCTGAGCCCCTAGTCATGTCCGGCCCCACTGTCGGGCCTATGCAAGCTCATATGTGGGACGGACCGCGGTGCCAGGGGCTTGACAACCGGTCTATTCATGGACGGTGCATTCATATGTTCGGCCTTTGCGTGCGGTACTTGCTAGGTGGCCTGAATGATCCGCTGAACGATGGGCTCAATCACATCCACGCACCAGAGGCAGGATGGAAAAACATGAGTTTTTCGTGGCGCTGAGCGTGGCAGCGACCTAGCCTTCGTTCGCGGCTATTTCAGACCCATATCGAATTCGCCGGCTGTTCCGAGGCCACTGCCTTGCTCTGCGTGATCCCACTTTGATCAATAGTTGAGTTTGGGATACCAATCCGTGCCACGGCCAGCCGGGGTCATGTCCAGAATGTTCCAAAGTGGGGCGATATCGACGGCGCCTCGCGGGTCCTGCCCTGGATCGGCTGCCTCCGCCGGCATCTCGCCGTTATAGAAAACACGAATCGTATCACCATCCTTGTTGTAGACAGTGAACGCCGGATATTCATATCCTTTGTCGTCGAGCAGTCCGAGGTCTCGGGCGTAGTCGTCGCCGACGGTCTGCACAAAATTGAGGTCACGCCATCCACGCTCGATCGCAAACGCCAGCTGCCGCTCGACGGGGCTGCGGCCGAGGATCTTGAACGCGACCCGCTGCTTTACGTCGGCGCCATTGCCGTTCGCGCCGCCGAGGAAATTCGTGCACATCGGGCAGGGCCGCTCGCGCTGCGGACCGAACATCCAGAAGTAAGTCACAAGAGTGTCGTGCTTTCCGAACAATTGGGCCAAGCCAACCTCGTTTCCGTTTTCGTCCTTGAAGCGATAGTCCTTCTCGACGACCGGGCCGGGAGGAAGCCGCATGCGTTGTTCGGCAAGCCTGCTGAGATGTCGCCGAACTTCGATCTCCTCCGCCAACAGAGCCGTCCTCGCCTCGGCGTATTCGGCGCTTTCGTTTTTGAATCTGCTGGCGCGTTTCGCGGCCAGTTCCGGTGCGGGCCTCAATTCGCTCATGTCATCTTTCTCCCTTGCTCCGCCTCTCCACGTCACATATGCCTTTGACGTTCGAGAGCAGTCTGGTCCGACAAGGACGAGCCGATATTTTGACTTTCTTTAGCGATTCCTGCCATCTCGCTATATCAGCCCCCGTACGAGGTCGTTTTCGCCAGGTGACGAGTGAGGTTCGGTACGCCGTCCCTCCACCACACCGGGCCTCGTTCATCGAGCGCAATCTTCGGGACATCGACGGCGTATGTGCCGCCCGGATCCGCTGCTCGTCCCCAGCCGGCGGCTCTCCAAGCGGCCATCAACGAGCTCACCCACGAGCACGCTCTAAGACGTGCAAGTGAGGGTTCGTCTTGCGCCACACTTCGCCACGAACGAAGACTTACCAGGCATCGGCAGTCCGGAGGAATGACTTCTCCTCGGTTGATCGTCGGGCGCCGACGTAAATCCCTCCGTTTGCGGACCTCCGCAGGTGTTTAGCGAGTTGCGCCGAATATGAAGGCGAGCGCGGCGGCGACCGCCATGGCGGCGATTGGTTGCTCCCTGATGCGCTCTTTGATACCGCCCATGGCAACCCGGACTTCCGCTTTCGCAAGCGCCTTTGCGCCGGAGACGACTTCTGATGCTGTCTCTGCGATATGGGCGGCGTCTCTCCTGAGTGCGCGCATATTCCTGTTTCTTGGATCCGACCTTGCGAAAGCTTCACGGTCTTCACCGGTCGATCTTCGTGCCGCGTCGACCGCGTCTTCGTCGCCATGTTCTAGCAAGACACGCTCGGCCTCGTCGACATCCGCCCTTCCTCCCGATACGGACGAGTGCGTGACGGAAACCGGATCCGACGCTGGAAAACTGTCCTCGAGCCCTGTTTCCAGGGCACCCTTCAAGCCACGTTCGCGCTGCGAGGCCTGTTCGCGTTGCAACGACTGCACGGCGGGCGACTTGTCGGTATCTGGCATTGAAGTTCCTCCTGTGTGTGGAAACGGAAGTCGGAACGCGGCCGTAAGTTCCACCCTTGACAAACGAAGTAGGTATCAGTCGTCGCCAACCCGCTTTGAAAGCTTCAGTTCAATCATGACCGGGGCATGGTCGCTGGTGTGCTCCCACCCTCTCGGGCTCCTGACCACGCTTGCCGTCTTGAGCGATGGTGCGATTGCAGGACTAAGCAGAAAATGGTCGATCCGCAGCCCGGCGTCGCGCTCGAACGAGTTCCTCCAATATTTCCAGAAGGTATAGATGCGCTCGCCCGGATGAAGATGCCGGACGGCGTCGGTCCACCCCTGTGCGACAAGATCCGCATAAGCTCGACGGACTTCCGGCCGGAACAGGGCGTCGTCTAGCCATCGCTCCGGCTTGTAGACGTCAAGGTCGGTTGGCATCACGTTGTAGTCACCCGCCAGCACCACGGGAATGTCCAGCTCGAGCAGTTCCGCGGCATAATCGTGGAGACGTCGGAACCAGGCGAGTTTGTACTCGAACTTGGGGCCGGGGGCCGGATTGCCGTTCGGGAGATAGAGGGCACCCACTAATATGCCGTCGATGGCAGCTTCGATGTAGCGGCTGTGGCTGTCGTCGGGATCGCCGGGCAAGCCTTTTCGAGTCAGTTGCGGTTCCTGGCCGCGCGCGAGGATCGCGACGCCATTCCAGCTCTTCTCACCGTGCCAGATCGCACCATAACCGGCCTTCTCAAGTTCCTTGCGCGGGAACTTGGCGTCGGTCGTCTTGAGCTCCTGAAGGCAGACGACGTCGGGCATGTCCTCCTCCAGCCACTTCAGGAGGACCGGCAGGCGGCCTATGACGCCGTTTACGTTGTACGTGGCTATCTTCAAAAAATCTCCCTAATGGGTGAGCCGAACATGGCGGGTGCTCGTCCGCCAAACTCGGCGGCCGCAGTGGGAAACGGGAGGAACCGCGGCGTTCACCATCTCTGTCACGTCCCGTTGATAGGGCCCGCGCTCAGGGAGGGAATGTCGGCAATGAATGAAAGTTCCAAGATCGTGACCGCCTTGCCAGACCAGCAACAGGCTCCATGTTCCTCGAAACAAAAACGATGGAGGACACATTGGTGGAATGGCTCGGCAGTTTCGGTGTTCATGCTGATATACTCAAGGATCTAGCAGTGCTGCTCGTCGCCTACGTCCTGGCGCTTCCGATCGCTTGGGATCGTGAACGGAACGAGCGGAGTGCCGGCCTTCGGACCTTTCCGCTTGTCGCCATCGCTGCCTGCGGATTTATTCAGGCAACTGAAACGGTCACCCGCGAGAACGCAGAAGCAACGGCCCGCATCGTCGAAGGCCTGATCAACGGCGTCGGTTTCATAGGCGGCGGTGCAATCCTGGTCGGCAAGGCGAGCATTCGTGGCACCGCGACGGCCGCCAGCCTCTGGGCGACGGGCGCGATCGGCACCGCGGTCGGTCTCGGCGCCTACGAGACCGCGATCGTTCTCTCTATCGTCACCTTCGCAACCTTGCGGGTCATGACAAGCTTCAAGGTTGAAGGCAGTGAAAGCTCGGCGGTTCTCACCGTTTCAGACGAGAGCAGCGAGCAAACCAGGCGGTGAACCGGACGCTTGTAAGAACTACTCGTTCAGCCACTCCAATGCCCGTCGATCGAGTAAGGAGCGACTGCCCATCCCGGCTGGCGGCGCCTTCTGCCGCAGCGAACCGAAGCAGGGTCTTTGTACAACGGCGCGTCGAACAAGTTCGGCGTCGCTGGCCAAGTCATCGTTTTCTGCCTGCGTGATCAGGGTTGGGCATTGGATGCGTTGCGCTCTGCCAGCCAGTTTAGAGATTGGCAGTGGCCAGGCAACCGCGAAACTTATCGGCCGTGAACCCAGGAAAACCGCGCTTGACGACCTTCCAGTTGAGCGAGGGATTGCTGCGAACATCCGCTGGGGTGCCGGCTTCAGCACCATATGCAACACGCCGCGGTGGGACGTCCAAGTCGAAGGGGCCGCTACCTGGTAACGGCAAGGGAATGGTCGTCGAACTGTTTGGGCGAACAGCAAGAAATAGCGACGAAGATCATGTGTCTTCGGTCTTCCGGCGAAACCAGTCCGCGTAGGATGTTGTCTTCGCCATCCGCCGGTTGAGGTTCGGCTGGCTATCTGTCCACCACATCGGTCCGCGCTCGCTCAGGCCAGTCTTCGCCACGTCAACCGCCATCCGTGCAACCTTTAGCAGCGTCTCGCCGGCAGCGTCCTAGACGGCCCGCCGGGCAGCCATCAACTCCGACACCGGGCGCGTGCGCTCATCTTCTGGCTGACGAGCATTCATCTTTCGCGAAAGCCCGGCGCGCGACGATCTCGCGGCCGTCTGGCGTCTCCAGGAATGGCCGCTCCTCTCTCACACGCCGCCCTCCGATCCCGAGGGGATGACTTTCCGCAGACGGAAGAAATACCGACGATCGTCGCCATCGACGACCATCATGCCGGCGACTTCGTTATCCGCGACGCGTCCGAAGACGTCGATGACAGGCAGCTTGTCGTACACCATAGCAGTGGTCTCGAGACCATCGACCATGCGGAGCGTCAGCTTAGCCGTTGTCCCATGTGCGCGGGCAACCTTCTGAACATGCGAAAAGAGTTTGCGGGCAAGGAACGTTCGCCCGAGGGGGGCAAGGCGAATTGCCAGCCTGATTGGAAACGCAGCCGGTTCGAGCGGCACCAAGCGGTCCGGCTTCCATTGAAAGAGGAGGGCGTCGGCCCTCAGATCTGGATGAAAGCGCTTGCCGAACCATTGAAGGTTTTCCAGCACACCATCAAACGGATGGTCCGACGGGATGTCTTCTCCGCGCCACAGACCGACCATCTCTGCCGGAAGGACAGGTCCGAGCGTTTTGCAGCTCCCCGATCAAAGCCTTCTCGTGTTCCATGGGGCCGTGCGAGCAACTCAGCGGGTCGCCCCGAACACGAAGGCGAGCGCGGCGACGATCGCGACCGCTGCAATAGGACGCTCCCTGATCCTAGCCTCAACGTCCTGCACTAAGCCGCGGACTTCTGCCTGTGCGAGCGACGTCGCTCCCGAAGCGATTTCGCTCGCCGTATCGCCTAGACGATCGACGTCCCGCTTGAGCGCACGCACGCCGTCGCGACTGGCACCGATGCCGTCAGATGAATGCCGACCCTCCCCGGTCGATCGGAGCGCCTGGTCGACGAGAGGATAGTTCTCCTCTTCCCCAGACTGCTGTCGCACGCGGTCGGCTTCGTCTCCGTCAACCCGCCCGGAAGGGACGGCGGTGGAGGTGATGGAAACCGGATCTGAGGCTGGAAATGTGTCTTCAAGTCCTGTGTCGAGATCGCCCTTGGAAGCGCGCTCTCGCTGCGACGCCTGCTCGATTTCCATGGACCGTACTGCTGGGGAATCTTTGGGGTCTGGCATGTTCGCTCTCCTGTGTGCGGAAGAAAGTCCGGCGTCGCGCCGAAGTTCCGTTCGTTTGCCTTGCTGCGGACGAAAAAGACCGGAGATCGCTCTCCGGCCCGTCGACGCCAATCATCCGACCTTGGACTTCAGCATGTCGAGATGGTCAATGTGCTCCTTGATCTGGCTTCGCGCGAGTTTCGTCACGCTCAGATGTTCGCGGTTCTGGCCGACTTTCAGGTAGTCCTCTTGGATTGTCAGGAGCATCTTATGGCCGTCGAGCTGGGCCGCGACATATGACTTGTCGAAGTCCTTTCCGGATGTCGACTTCAGCTTTTCGAGCGACGACTTGCCGTCGGCGTCGAGCATGGCTTCGACCTCGGCGTTGGTCGGCGGCTTCAGAGCGCCCTCGGCCTTGCCGTCCGTCTCCATCGACTTGAGGATATCGGCGATGGTCTCCTGTTCGGCGACCTCCCATTTGGCGAACTCTTTCACCATCGGGTCGGACGCTTTTTCAACGGCGACGTGGCTGGCCGCGAGCGACAGGGAACCAATCTTCTTGGTGTCGTCGGCGTGCTTCTTCTCGGCGTCGCCGGGCGCGGCGGCCGTCTGGGCGAAAGCGGGCATGGCCAGAAATGCCGGGACTGCTGCGGCGAAGGCTGCGGATCTCAGAAGTGTGCGGCGGTTCATGAAGATCTCCTCGTTGGAACGCGACAGTGAACCTTGCTCTAGCCTCGAAGTTCCAGAGCAGCGCCGAGAAGAACGGAACATCCTCTTCAGTCCGGGGTTTGCTCGGCAGAAGGAGAAAGCATCATGGGAACAAACACGCCGAAAGACGGTGCGCCAGGCACCACCGAGCAGTCCCCCCGTTGGGAAGGCCCAAAGGAGAACAGGCCACCGGGATACCTGCCGGCCGAGGACGACCCGGATCGCACTGAAGACGCAAATGGCGAAACGAATGCCGACCCGGAAACAAAAAACGTGTCCGACGGCCTCAAGCAGAAAGGCGAATGAGATGTCAGACGTCGAGAAGGACGCCAAAGGCCAGTTCGCCAAGTCGGTTGGCGATAGAAAGGCGACGGGCGTCGCCAGTGCCAAGCCGACGGTCGTCACCGGATCGGAAGACGCGACGGTGCACAAGACGCCACCCGGCAAGAAGCCTGTAAAGGAGTGGGACTTAAATTACGATCCAGCCGACACGAACGAAGGTGAGGCTCGATAAGACTGCACTCGTCTCCCCGGAGCAGGCGAAGCATTGCGCTAAGCTTTGCAGGAAGCTCGACGATTTGGTCACCGCCGGGGGCAGGGGCCCCCTATTGAGAACCGGCCAAAGTCTGCGCACGAGACTGGGGCGGCGAAGAACTGCCTGGGGGCAAGCCCTTCGCCTATCACCAGGAGCGTCTCAGGAAACTTCCAAGCGACGAGGGATGCTACCTCAACTTTCACACGCGGCAAGCTTCTTTCGGTCGACCGGCTTGCCACATGCCTAGAGTGAGTTGTCAGGGATAATGAAGTTGCCATCCAGACTGTCGATGTTCTGGCAATTTAGCACCCGGCAGGACCTGTTGTCGGGTGTCCGAATGCTTTTCCATTCGGCGTATTTATTGGCGTCGCAGTAGCGGCTGTTGCGGACAAACCTGTCATAAAGCGGAAGCACTCTGGGCGCCTTGCTCATGGACCGCAGCTTGAGCGCTGTCGCAGCTCATGGACTTCGGATTGAGACGCGAGATGGCATAGGACGGCAAAACTGCTGCTGTTGAGAATAGAATTGCGAGAGCGACGATCTTCATGACGGACTTCCTTCGTTTCTGTGCGGAAAACTTGCGAAAGCGTCCCCCGTTCCAAATGGCGCGAAAAGGAGATTCGCGGCCAGGACGTTCTGGAGCATTGCTGAATTCCGACCGAAGCGACCGTTGCGCTCCGACAGGAGGACGGAGGGGATCGCAACGGCCACGATTTTTCGATCGCTTCCAAAATACGACCAGTGCGCCGAAATAGTTTCGGCGGCAATGAGAGGAGGGCGCTGCTAAAGCTCGAAGTCCTTCGCGATCACCGCCAGCGAGGGCACCTTGCGCTTTGCAGACATCAGCAAGTCGAGTTCTATCGCGGACGGCCCAAACCGCGCGAATAAGTCTTGCGCCACTTCAGGCGTGAGATCGTGCTTTTGTTGAAACTCTTCAAGCGAGTAGGGCGCGCCACGCTTCGGGCGGTTGCTCTTCGAGTTCTGCTTATCGCTCATGGGGCTGCCTCCAAGATCAAGGTTTTCGACGATCTTAGAAATGAGGTGCCTGAATTTTTGTTCCCGATGCTCGAGCAAAGTTCTCGATGCGTGCTGCGCAGATGGAACATCGGTGATCGGCAGGGGTTAAGGCTTGCGATTGCCGTAGTTCATCATACGGCGATTGGGCGAGGAGCCTTGCGGCCTCAGGCTACGAGCTCTTCGCCGCTAACTTGTCCGCAGGACGTCGGCTTGCATCTATCCGTCTGCGGTTCATCGAGCAATTTCAAAACGGGTCTGGTACCGATTGCCGTCAGGCGCATTCACCCTCGCAACTCCGAGCGGCATGTCGACCCACCTGAAACAACAAATTGCTCCATGATGCTTGGCCCAAGCGGCACGATCGCAGCTATCTTTCACACCGCGGGCCCGGAACTCGACCTCGATGACACTCCGCATACGTCTTTCAGGTCGGTCCGGGTGCGTGGTCTGCCGGCAGTCGTCTTTTTTAGCGACCGCTTCTCCGACCGGGCACACGCCAGACAGCCCGTAAGTCGCGCAAAAGCCATACACGATTGCGATCAATCTTGTGGATTTGGTACTTCGCACCTGTCAGACCGAACGTCTGCCCTATGTGTCACCTTCTTGGGCCGCTAGTATCTGTTGGTTCACGGATGAGCCAATGCCGAGCAAGAAGCAGACCGCCGATATTCCAAAGAAGCGTTCCTCCCTGTTGGCGCAACTCGCCAATGAACCTGAGAAGCTGTTTTCCGGTGCGTTTCGGCAGCAATATGGTGCGGTCTGTTTTCGCTATGTCGGGGAGACACCGAAAATAGAGGTTCTTATTATCTCGTCCCGAGACACTGGTCGATGGATTGTTCCCAAAGGCTGGCCGATGAAAAAGAAGAAACCTCACGAGGCTGCCGCGATTGAGGCTTGGGAAGAGGCCGGGGTTAGGGGCACCGTGCGGAAAACATCGGTCGGTCGGTACACCTACCTGAAGTTTCTCGATGACGGCGACGTTGTCCCCACGATCGTTGATCTCTTCCAAATCGAGGTTACCGTCCAGAAGGACGAGTTTAAGGAGAAGGGGCAGCGCATCATCGCTTGGGTTGAACCGGATGAAGCGGCACGGCGCGTACGCGAATTGGAGCTGAAATCATTGCTGGTCGATTTCAAACCGAAAGGCAAACGCCGAGGTGCCTGATCAGGTTCAACATCATGTCGCCAAGGTTCCGGGCTGGTCGGTGCCGTGTCTCGATTCGAAGCACCCCGAGCAATAGCTTTGCGCCAGCTCGACACGCGCGGCGGGTCGAAGGTTCCAATTCTGCTTCGGGAAAAGAGCGGCAAGTCGAAGAAGTTGGTGAACTCATCGGTCTGTATGACAAGAAGACTGGCAAAGAGTTCATTGGAGAGTATCATTGGCTGGGACAGTCGGAGAAGACGAAGTCCCTTTCTCCCGCTGACGACAGTCTTTTCACGCCGCCGCGTAACAGGTATCGAACTGACTGTAGACAGCGGCTGGGCCAGGTTGTGCTAACGTCGTGTGCGGCGCCCCGTCTCCTTCCTGGCGGACCGGAGGGAGACGTGGGGTCCGCAAGCGGCACATGGCGGCGCGTGGTCTCCAATACCCCTACCGACCCACGCGTCGCCAACTTCTTGCAGCCGGTAACGGGTAGCCTATCTTCAACGAGATGGATCAAACATCGGACTCTTTGCCTGCCCTAGATCATCGGTATCGTCATGTCCGCCCGTAGCGCAGGCCTCCTTGTGTTTCGACGGACGTCAGACGCGCTCGAAGTGCTCCTCGTCCATCCTAGCGGCCCGTTCTGGGCGAAGAGGGACGAGGGCGCTTGGTCGATCCCGAAAGGCTTGGTCGATCCAAGCGAGAGCGACTTCGATGCGGCGGTACGCGAGGCCCGCGAAGAACTGGGCGTCGACGTCGATGGAGAGTTCGTGGCGTTGGGCGGTTATCGACAGCCCAGCGGGAAAATAGTCACCGCGTGGTGCGTCGAAGCCAACCCACAGCTCGATCTCGACAACATCAAGAGTTCGATGTTCACGATGGAGTGGCCGCCGAAGTCTGGTCAGCAGCGAAGCTTTCCCGAGGTGGACCGCGCCGGCTGGTTTTCCATCGAAGCCGCCAGCGTGAAGATGCTCAAGGGCCAGCGCCCTATGCTTGAAGCCCTTCAGCGGCATCTTGATAGCTAGCAGAGCCCGGCGCCTCAACGGCGGTGCCAAGGCATGCATTCGCCGGTGGGCAGCCATGACTTGAACCTGCGGCAGCCCATGGCCATCTGCATGTCACCGCCGAGAATTCATTAGAGCCACCGCCGCCACCAAAGTTCTGCGAGCGAGGAGTTTATCATGCACGGCTTGTCGAAGACCCTGACTGAAATGACCCTGGTCGAGCGTTCTAGCCTGCTCGAGACCGTCGCAGACGCCTTGGAGGCGAGCGCGGATGAAGCCGAGGAGCACGGCGACGCCACCTTTGTGAAGAACTCAATGTGCGTTGCGAATACGATCCGCGGCATGTCCACCAACCTCAGCGCCACCGATATTGCTGCTGCCGAACTCCTGTTGGAACAAGGCATCACGCTCTTGCATGCCTACGCCAATCGGAATGAACCGAGGACCCTTCACTAGACGGACTGATGATCACGCGCCTCAACGATTGATTATACGCATATCCGAATTTGATCTGCGAGCGTAGGCAGCGCCTTCGCGACCGTCTCGTCAGTCATCGCTTCTTTGTTGCTTGCGAATCCTTTGATGACATGCTCGGCCGACCAATCCAGGGGAGCGACCTTGCCCGTCTTGATGAGAAGTTCTCGCAGCGCTCCTGATCCGGTGACGCCCTTCCCGCAGGAGATGCCGACGTTCTGGCGGGGCCAGCTCGCCGACACCGTTCGCGGCGCGAACGAGTTCGACAACAAGGCTCGTCGTGATCGCTAAGACGCGTTCACGTCCGACATCGGCTTGCCCTCGAACCTTGTCGTGAGAGACACGATGGAATTCCAGCCTGTCGTCGTGTGCTCCTTTATCAGCTCCTTCATCAGCTCCCTCGTTTGCACTGACCCTGGCTCTCGCGGGGTGTCGATCTCCTCATGGACGAACAATCTTTGGGACGGCGCCTGCGTTTTGGATGCCGGCGACCACGCGTTTATTCGGCGCCAGTCATGGATAGTGATCGCGAAGCCCGGCTGGAAAAGGGGTTGACGCTGGATTTGCTCCAGCCAGCATACGCCCCGCACATCAAGCAATACTACGGAGGCTTTGCATTTCCGGCGTCGGGCACCTGGAGGACCCCCAAACAGCTTAATGCCTCTCGACCTTTAGCTCTCTATTCGCACTCGTCATGCCGGTGCTACGGCCACCACGCCCAGACGGAGCCGGAGTGCCTCCTGTTCCTCGGCATCGCGCAATTCTCGGAGCCGCGCGGTCTTTGCGTCCCGCGCCGCACGCTGTGCGTATATCATTGCCAGCGCCACTTCGTGGGTCTCCTGAAACCTCCTACGGCGCTCGGCCTGGGTGAAAGATTGGCGCTCACTCATGTGGATGGACTCCTGGATACGGACCTAGGCGGAAAGATAGCGCAGCAATCAGATCGTCTTGGCTAAGCTTAACTTGGATAAGATCGATCGCAGCTATGAGCGCTCTGCGCCCCTCGGAACTGTCAATTTCGCAGTGTCGTATTCGGCACCACGCGCGCACGGTTCTGGTAACAGCTTCAACTTGATCGTCGGATAGTGAGATCAGAGACAGCAACATCAGACCACTTCCCGTAGCGGCAGAAGCAAGGTGCAATCCCAAGCGGTTACTACCTAGAAGACTGAGACCGATGCCTATACGATACTCTCAATCCAAGAAAGCGCTATAAAGTTTGACATATCGGAACTTTTGTTCGACAGCCGAGTTATATCGAGCGATTGTTGAGTATTCAGATGCCCTACGAACAAGAAATGCAGATCATATTCGACATGGTTTCCCGCACGACGGTCGTCAGCTTCCGTGGCATGATCAAAATGTTTGGGCCATTTGAGGACCGCTGGGAAGCCATTCATGCTGGCGAACAGTTTTGCCGCGACAATGGCTGGATTGACACTTCGATACCCGTGAGCGTCGCGGAACTTTAAATCGCTATCATCCCGTCACAGCCGCGAATATTCGTCCAGCAGTACTGAAGGCTTCACGTTAACCGCGCGACACATAGCCAGAAAGATTGGAACGGACATGGTGTTCGTGCCGCTTTCGTACTTCCCAATTTGTTGAAAGCTAATGCCGAGCGCATTGCCAACTTGGGTTTGAGTTAGACCGAGAGCTTTACGCGCTAATTGTAAACGCTTTCCAAGCTTTTCATTTATCTCTGAGGGTGTCGGTCGGGCAGGCGTTGCTGGCATGGAAGAGCCTCGATCGGAGTTGGCGGCGAAGAGCCCCGTAGCGTGGGGCTCGGAAAGCTCCTCGCCCAATCGCCACCTCTTGCTTAATGGCGACCACAGCGACAACTTCGGCTTGGCGTCTAGGTTCCATCGTCACTGCCGTGTCTGTCCGTGAGACTTCAGTCAGCGATAAGCCCTTGGCTGGCGATCCTTATAGACCATAGCGTGATGGCGCTGCTCTCCTCGAACCACCGCTGCCCCAAGCCTTGCATCGAACGCCGGTGTGCTCCTCGACGAGCTAGATCCTGTCGTGGTCTGTCGCGGTCGCTCATGGCTTGCTGCCCTTCAGCAACGCCAACGGCGCCGAATCCAACTTACCATTTGAGAAAATGAGCGGCATCAATCATTTCGGTGCTTCGGTTGCCTTGCGCAGCTGTGCGAGCAGCCGAGGCAGGATGAGAGGTATAAAGTGAGCCTACGTGGGCCTATCGCCATACAGCTAGGGCATAGACCGCAATGTAAACAATCAGGCAGACCCAAATAAGGATGTGAGGTTTCAGCATTTGTTACACTTATCTCGATCATTGCTCGACTGCTGTCTCAGCGGCGGACCATGTGTCTGCTCAATGATCTTAGAGATCCTGAGCGCCTCATCGGGAGATTGATAATCGTACGGAGTCAGCGCTCCTTCGAACGGCCGCGTCAAGGCAAGTGTATTCTGTAGATCGGAATGATACCATTCGAATTTTGCCAGACGGTCTCCGGGAATGCGGGTGATGTCAAGAATATAAACCGGCTTGCCAGTGGAGAGCGCTTCACACGGCATGGTCACCGAGTCCTTGGCGATCAGGAAAGCGTCAGCCGCCGCCACGTAATCAAGGTAGGGGTTGGGGCCTACTCGGTCCCATATTTCCACCTGAGGTGAACGCAAAACGCTGACAGCACTCAACGTATCAGCACTGGAGCGGCGGGATACCGAGATCAGTACCTTCCAACCGCCGCCGACCAGACTTTCAACTGCACGCTTGATTGTCGCGTGAGTGCTGTCGTCATATGCATAGGCGCCATTGGAACCTCCGAGCAAAACGGTCACGACTCTAGCATTGTCTGCGGAATAGGTTTTCCGAGCCGATTGCCGTCGTGTTTCCCAGAAGGATTCCGTGAACCTGTGCGGAACCCCTATCATCGGATGATACGAAGGGCGCCGATCGAAGTCCGACTTCCAGTCGTGACGCGACNNTATAGAGGGGCGGATCGAAGAGCCGGCGCAAGCCCCGACGAGGGACAACAACTTTCTCAATAGGTTGCGGCTCGAAGTGGCGGGCCACTGACACACACTGAGACAATGTCCCAATTTTAGGTTCACTTATCGTCCAAACAGTCACGGCAACTCTTTTTGTCTGGGTACCCAACCACTAGCGGGCACGGTCTTTGAAGCGCGGAGTTTCTGCAGCGCGGCTAAGCCTTACTATCGTGGCGTCCAGATTGGTATATTATTTTCCTTCGATACCCGCGCATCCGAAGTGAACAAGGGAAGGCCTCTCGACAGGATCATCTTGATAATTTGCCGGTCGGTTTCAACGTGGAGACGCGGCAGATCGCTTGAGCTGTAGCTATGGCCGGCAGAGCTGGGATTGATACCAGAAATGATGACAGCGGGGGCGCCATGATAGAGAGCAAACAAGACGGCATTAATTCCGTTAGAGCATTTGCGCCTCACATCGACTTCCGTCGTCTTTATTCCACAAACCTTATCGAGAAGAGCCATCCTCTCATAGCGGGTTACGATATGAAGTTCATCAAAGCTGTACCCGAAGGAATCAAGGCTCTTCTGCAAAGCGACTTCGCCGTCGCTCCAAAGCAAAGCATATAGCGATTTAGTCTGTTTACCACTGAGCACCTGGCGAAACTCTTGACCGTGCAAGTCGGTGTTCATGATAGGGCTGAACTGCATGAACGTCATATCGGGAACAGCAAGCCCCCACCGTTGTGCGGCAATCTGAGACGCATTCACCGTCACCACGTGATATTGACTAGGGAAGCCATGCGGAGGTGTTGAGCCAGGCGCTGACCCGACCACCACTACTGGTAGCCGAAATGGCTGATTGAGGGGAGGGGGTATTGGACGCAATAGGCGATATTTGATTGATCGATAGATGTGTTTGCGAAGAACTTTCAACGACAAATTTTTATCCTGCAAATAGACGCGCCTCATAAAACCAGTCAACCGATGCGCGAAAACATGTAGCGCTCGGTAAGGCGAGCAGCGAACAGCCTGATTGCTTTGAGGGGAATGAGGCCCTCCGCCTAGCGCCACGTTGCTGATACTTGACGCCCGTGCGTAAATCTCTTTCCGCCGGTTAGGTTCCCCGATTTACAAAAATAAGTTCGGGGGTATGAGGTTGGGGCAATTAGGCGGCAGCTACTGCTAGGAGTCCAGGTTGGGCTCTAACAGCCGACGGTGCCGCCGAAACCACGCCTGCGGCAAGAATGTAAAGTCTGCTCCACGCACCGTTTCATCGTCCGAGGAACTTAGACAAAAAAAGCCCCGCGAAAGCGGGGCTAGGTCGCTGGAGTCAGGCACGGCTCGGTAGCCCAACATCCCCTAAACCCTTTTCTCGCGAGGAAGTTCCAGAGACACCTCTTAAACATAATCGATTCGTACTATTTGTTTTTACGGAGGCGATCTTGGAAAAACAAACAACGCAATTTTTTCGTGGCGGCTCGGTGCACGACGGGAATCCACACCCGGTTGACGTACACGTTGGACAGCAAATCGCTTTCGCAAGAAAAGCGAAACGGCTTTCTCAGACCCAACTGGGTGACGCAATCGGCGTCACTTTCCAGCAAGTTCAAAAGTATGAGCGGGGGACGAACCGCGTCAGTGCGTCAACCATGTTCGCCATGATGCATTTCCTCAACGTGCCCTCGTCGTACTTTTTCGACGGTCTCCCCATTTATTTCATCGGGGCGCCCGAACCGTCGCGTGATTCGCTGACACCGCAAATGCACGCTTTTCTAGGGTCGAAGATTGGCTTGGAAATCGTCGAGCGTCTGTGCCAGTCGTCGATGCCAGTCCAGCTAGCGATTGCGACCATCGCTGCTAATTTGGTGGACGGTCCGAAGTAGGGATCGGGGGTGATGGACGTCTTGGCGCTGGTAAGTGCCCGCTGAATCCGGGATGCGTTTCTTCGATGAACGCGAGCGCCATTCCGGAGTGTTGCTTGAGGCCGTAAAGGCTTGCCCACTTATTCGGCCATCGTTCAAGGAGAGCAGTCACGGTCCAAATAAGACAAGAATCTCGACGACATTGGCGATCTATGCGATCGGCTCCGGGAGCGAATCTGAAGACACTGCTGCGGGCTCGGCGGTTGACGTTATGCGAGCTTGCGCGGCCAGGCGAGCTGGAAGAGTCCACGTGCTTTGAATCGGGTCTTGACTGTCCGTCGAGTGAGAACGGCTGCTTGCATATGTCGTTGCCCAGGATCGTTTGCGGCAGTTGGCCAGGCTTCATTGCACGCCAACATGTTGAGACGGCGCCAGAAAAGAGTTTCGGAACTAAACCGATCTTTCGACCATTTCCACCCGACAAACGGGGGCCGGCGATGACCGAAGGTTTTCAAAAACAGACAGATGCGCGTCTCGCTGGAGACAAACTTGTGGCGTCGCATGTGCGTGAAGATCCTTTCGCCGCCGCCTTTAAGGCGACGCGGATGCCGATGATCGTTGCGATCCCAATCAGCAAGACAATCCTATCATCTTTTGCAATGAAGCTTTTGAACGCCTTACGGGGTACTCGAACGAGGAGCTGGTCGGATTCAACTGCCGACTGATGCAGGGACCCGAGACCGACCCTGATACTGTCACGTCCATCCGCGAAGCAGTCGCGGATGGACGTGACGTCGTCGTCGACATTCTCAACTACCGAAAGGATGGCAATACGTTTTGGAACGCGCTTTTCATAAGCCCGGTGAGAGACGAGGACGGTCGCATCGTCTATTTCTTCTCGTCACAGCTCGACTTTAGCAACGTGAAAGGCAAGGAGGCCGAGCTCGCCGCCGCACGGCATAAGGCCGAGGAAGCTGTCGCGAAGCGAACCAGCGACTTGCAGGCATCCCTTGCTGCAAGATCGCTACTCGTCCATGAAGTCGATCATCGCGTCAAAAACAACCTCCTGACGATGGCGTCGATCGTCAAGATGCAGGCAAGGCTTACCCAGGACGCAGGGCAGCGCCAGGCCTTGATGTCGGTTCTCAACCGGATCGAAGCAATCAGTACCGTGCAGCGAAAGCTTTTCACGACGGATGATGTGGCCCGCTTCGACATTGCGGAATTCGCTCGAGAATTGGCGACCGATCTGGTCGGGGCGCTCAGACGCGACGACGTCGTTCTCACACTCGATCTATCCCCGGTGTATGTGCCCGCAGTGAAGGCGTCACCGCTTTCGCTAATCGTCAACGAGCTCGTCGGGGATGCCGTGCTCCGAGGCCTTGGTGAATGCGGGGGAGAGATACATATCGTCGTGAAGCGGCGTAATGGTCACTTTCTCATCAGAGTGGAAGACACCTCGCAGCCTGTCGAACCAGACGAGACCAGCGCCGAGGTGAGCCGTATGCTGCTCGAAGCATCAGCGCGGCAGCTAGAGGCCAGAATTGAACGGCGCAACGAAGGGGCACGGACCATTGTGGAGGTCACGCTTCTTGTCGAACACGAAAAGGATATACCCTATTGAAAGTCATCATCGTCGAGGACGAGATGCTCCTCGCCATGGAGCTCGAGCACGAAATTCAAGCAGCAGGCCACGCGGTCGTCGGGATTGCGGCGACAAAAGAGCAGGCGCTTGAGCTGGTGCGCGCGGGGCCGCCAGAGTTCGCGTTCGTCGATATTCATCTCCAGGACGGACCAACCGGCATCGACCTTGGACGTCAACTCGCCAAGCAAGGAATCCCATACGTCTTTGTCAGTGGCAACATCAAGAAGCTACCCGCTGACTTCGCAGGCGCAATTGGCGCCATCGAGAAGCCATACACCATGAACGGGATGGCAAACGCTATTGCGTATCTTTCTGATCTGGTTGGCGGCGACGACAGCGGCTTGCCACCAGCGAGCCTGGTGCTCGCAGCGGACGCGTTGCCGCCGCCGCGCTACTGAGATGTCAAGCCGCGCTCCGGACTTCTTTTTTGGGAGGCGGGCAGCCGCGTCCTTCGCCATCTTGATCAGCTACGCCACGAAAGGCATGCGGCTCAGTTCAGCACGTTTCAGCGTAGCATTGATTGCGCTAATTGTCTCCAATGTCTTTTGAGGCGCGCTCTCGATCCCGAGGCCAGACCTCCGACGTACGGTATGAAGCCCGGCTTGACCGCGATGGGACGTGGATGGTTGCAGACTCGTTCACGGATCTTCCCGCGGCATCGAACGGCCGTGATCTGGTCATGCTGCGGAAAGACGATGCCAACGAGATGGCCGCCGATTTGAACCGTTGTGAAACGGAGGGCTCTCAGAGCCCTCTCTTCTGATCCTAGGCTGCGGGACGAGCGAGCGTCCGGGATAGCACTTGACATGACGTCGCGATCGAGCGCGCAGGCTTCCAACGCCAGAGTTTCATCCGCACGGCTAGCGGCGGGGCCTTCGATTATGACGTTCGAGCCAAGCATCGAAACCTTGGGATCCCTACAGTGGAATAAGGGGATTAGCAACTGCGGCCTTCAATGGACGCCGTCGGAGGCAACATGACAAAGTTGCATTCTCGAGCATCTTCACCACGAGGCCTAACATCGCGGCGCCGGTGGAGCAGAGGATGACTTTGACGCGTGGGTTGGTTCGCATCGTCGTGGCAATATCAGGGGCATCGGTCGAAACCTCAGGAAGAGGTGCACCAAGATAACGGGACATTTTTGTTCTCCTTCCGCATACAAACGCCGTTTTGCCCTTGGTGTTCCCGACAGCCAAGTTACCTGATGGAGTAGAGCGGTTTCCGTTTGTCCGGCATCCACCGAGCGCGTACACGTTATTTCAACAGTAAAGACTGGAAGGGTCCGCGATGAGACGTAGTACGCCCCTGCCTGAATGGACGGCGGCCGAATTCCGAAACGCGATGAAGTCGGCGGGGGTGGCGTTGTGGATGTGGATCATCGATGACGACACCTTCGTGATGGACGAGAAGGCTTGCGATCTCTGGCAGGTGATAGACGACGGAGACCTGACCTTCGAGGATCTCTCGGCAAAGATCCATCCGGCCGACCGTGAAAGGGTTCGCACGGCCTTCACCGCAACACGAGCAATCGACGGTCCGTTCGAGATCGATTTCCGAATCATAACCAACGATGAGACAGTGCGCTGGATTTCAGCGCGAGGTCAGGGGAACTCGGGAGACCCCAATACCGAGAAGATGACGGGCATCTTCCTTGACGTCACCGGCCGCAAACAAGCGGAGGAGGGGCATGAACTCCTCGCAGGGGAGATGAGCCATCGCGTGAAGAACCTTCTTGCGCTCGCGTCTGGCCTGACGGCAATAACGGCCAGGGGCACGGAAACCAAGGAAGCCATGGTCAGCCAGTTGACGGAGCGTCTAAGTGCGCTGGGCCGGGCGCACGACCTGGTCCGCCCGCTGCCGGACGGTCAGGGTAACGCGGCCCTTCTGGGCGACCTGTTCACGGTGCTGCTGGCTCCTTATGACGACGAAGTCGCTTTCGCCGGGCGAATTCGCGTGGCCGTTCCGCGCATGGGTCTAGGGGAAAAGTCGGCAACGAGCCTCGCCCTTGTCATCCACGAACTCGCGACGAACTCGCTGAAATACGGAGCACTGTCCGTCGAGCAAGGTCTACTCGACGTCTCCGGCGAGATTGAAGACGGCGTTGTAGAAATCGTTTGGACAGAACACGGAGGTCCCGTCGCGGAGGCGCCGCAGTTTTCGGAGGGCTTCGGAAGCAAGCTGGTCCAGAGAACCGTCGGCGGCCACCTCGGCGGTTCGATTTCCTATGAATGGGCGGCGACCGGACTGGTCGTGAGACTTCGGATGAAGGAAGACCGACTGTCCGCCTGATTTAAATCTATGGCGGTCGGATGAAGGAGCTCCAGCGGGAGCTGGCGGATGCGAGCGAGTCTTGACCGGATGGAACATCGGCGTGCGATGGAGGTTTGCATAGCATCAACGGAGAACTCAGGTGGCAAATCCTGAAGACGATGCAAACGTCCAATGCGCGCCGTCGCAAGCTGACCGGAAGGCCTCCGGCGTTCATAGCGCAAAACCGACGGTCATCACAGGGTCGGAGTATTCCACGGTTAATCGAGACCCGCCCGGTAAGGAGACGGTCAAGGATCTTGACTTGAATTATGATATTAACCACAACGGCGGTGAAGCCGCGCGCGATGATATGTGATGACCGACCCTGCCAGCGGGCCCGATGGACCGGATACCGTTACCGAAACGGCAGCCGAAGCGCGCCAAGGGCGTCGCGGAAAGCCGGTTCTGGTAATTTTGGTGTGCGCATTGATGCTGTCAGCATTTGCATGAACCTAGCGGAATATTGGGGCGAGAGCATCGACAGGGATGCACCGGCACCGTCCGTGAATTATCCAAATCGCCCCGATGGGCAGTTGAACTGACGAATGTCCAACGAGCACCCGTGGTCTTTCGTCACAGTGGATTCCTGCTCTTGCCTTGCTCCACTACGTCAATCCGAAGCTTCCATAAGTGACAACAACAAAGGATGTGCTTTATGACCATGAAACCTAAATCAGAAACCGACGACGCCAGAGCTTCCGATTCCAACGAGGCCGAACTACGACGAGAAAAGCTGGGCGTCGAAGCAGCGAAGGGCGTTCGCAAGGCTCTCTCGGGCAATTCTGACAAGGAACCCGTGTTCGACACCTTCGCTGGACGGACTGGCGCCTCGTCCGCTCTCGGCACGCCTGCCGAGGGAGCCGTCGAGGATGGGGAAGGATCCGGTCGTATCGAGACACCAGCCGATAAATCGTCCTAAGCGCGATATCGTTGCGCAAGTAGCTTCGTTCGTGGGAATCGGCGACGACGCCTAGTCCACCGAATTTGGAGACATCTGGAACCACCGGACTCCGTCTGCGTTTCTCTGCCTGAACAGGAGGAAGTAGATGCCGATTGAACTCGAAAACGCGACCCATTCGAGCGGCGCCGCCCACCCCAACGAGGAGAGTGACGGTGCGGAGCAGCCTGAAATCGCCACGATCGTCGAGGTCGCCGTTACCTCCGGCGGCCAGCGGATTCCAATGGGCGTGATGAGCGCGGAACAGGCTCTGTCGCTTCCGGAAGAAATCGACGTGGAAGTTTCTCACCCACAGCACGAAGCTGGGGCGACCGACATATACATCAGCCGCGACGAATTGAAGGAGCATGTAGAGGCACAAGGGCGTGATACGTGACCCGTCGCATGTCCATTTAAGAGCGCATGCCGGACTGGACGCGGAACAACCCTTCGTTCGACGCTGTCAAGCCCCGTCTAAGATAGGCAGGGCTTGCTACGGCTTTTGCGCAGCGACCCCTTGTGGCCCTGAGACTAAGTTTGAGCGGCGGCATCGTCACGGCGCTATCGTCGTCACTAGAGCTATTGCACGACAATGGCGGGTAAGATGGAATGTCGTCGCTACCCGCTGGAGTCATCATGTCTCTCGAACGCGTCTTGGCCAAGGCAAATCTCATACAGCAGGGTCGATGAGCACTTTCCCGGCTTGAGCGTGGGGATCGGCCTCCGCACGTTGTCTAACGGCGCAATGTTCGGCCGGGAGAAGGCCGCGGAGGTCAGGAGAAGGCAAAGTCGAAGAAGAC
Organism: Hyphomicrobiales bacterium; assembly: GCA_900472625.1. Taxonomy (GTDB): domain Bacteria; phylum Pseudomonadota; class Alphaproteobacteria; order Rhizobiales; family Rhizobiaceae; genus Rhizobium. The sequence goes on from UCIT01000021.1 coordinate 27,260, forward strand.
AATAATGCTGCGGTCTTAGTCCAAGTCGCCCGTTTTTCCAAGCCGGAATACAAACATCGGATCGCCTTCTTCGCCAGCCGCAGGCTTCCCATCCCGGCGGAGGACGAGCACACCCGAGTGACGGGTGGCGGCGTCCTTCGCTTCTTCGGTGGCCTCTGATTAAGATTCGGTGACAGTTTCCCATGCCTGAATGGCATCGCCGCGTTCGTTGAGTGTACAAAAGCACCCATGACTTCGCCACGCACGAACACGGTGGCACCTGATGCCCGGAACGTTCTCCTCGATCAGCATTTTCGCATACGACCGTGGACTGTGAACCCATGAACGCGGACCCGAAACCGAACAGACGCCCAGACACCCTCTCTTTGTCTCGGCTTCTCGGCTCGTTAACCACAACGCATCGAGAGGGCAGCCTCTTTAATCGACAATGCAGGGGCGGACGAGCGCGCCATGCTCGCCGTTGCCCAGTTTGCCAACGCTTCGAGTGACAATGCGTGGAATGCACGGTTCGAGAAGGCCAATGGCACCTGTATCGGGCAGTTGCGAATGGTGTTCCCGGATGTCGCTTATCGATACTCAGTCCGCGCATGTCGCGATGGCAAATGGCCTTCAAAGGGAGGCGAAGAGATTCGGGCCATCAGATCGAAAATTCGTCCGTATCCAAACCGTCAGGTGCCGATCTTGAACGCAAAGCCGACATCACCATCTCAAGAGGAATACCTCGGAGTTGCGATATGGACGACCTTATCCTCAAGATCTTGTTCGACGAAGACATGATGGACATCCTGCCGCCGGAGAGGGACACCTGCCCGAAGCGTATGATGTCACGTTGCGACTGCTGCGGCCGGCCGGCCGCGATCGACGAGGACTGTTGCGGGATTTGCGAAGACTGTCTCCTGGAATGAACGCCACCTCGACCACGGCGACGCCGGATTTCGAGCGGGCGCTGGAAGCACTTCCCAAAGGATATGTCGAGGGCCATTTTGATGGGCGGAGATGGGGATCGACCGTTAAGCGTTCCGATGACGGCCGCCGGGTCTGGCTCTTCGCCGAGGAGCTAGGCGGGGAGGAAATCGTCTCCTTCAATCTATACGTTCTGTCTAGCCAGCGACCGATGCTCAAGCCCTGCGAGATGGCGTCGGAGAAGGTCACCGAATTCGTCATGGGATTCGTGCCAGACCGGAAAATGTAAGCGGCCAGACCCCAAACGAGCTATCCGCAGGAACCGACCTTAATCAGGTGCGTTAAGTTGCAGCGCGATTTCCGCAGATTTTGTTTCATTGCCTCCGACGGTTTGAATTCGATCGTCAATCTCGCTTGAGCGAACACCAGCTGCTCCTTTAGACGCAATAGCAAGCGTTAAGTGCGATATTCGTGGACAAGGACAAGCCTATTTAGCCAGTGTCGAACCATCGCTATCGATACGGCGCGGTTCACGACGTTCAATGCGCCACGGTCGCTGGGTCGGGTGCACATATTCTCCGATTGCTACACGGATCGTTTCGGCGCACAGTCCTTTCTCCAGGAAGCAATTTTCACGGGCGCTTCCGTTTAAGGGCCTCCATACCCTAGCCCCAACCGAAAGGTTGACAAAATGTCTTCCGACGGACCTGCCGCGAGACTTAATTCCGACGAACTCGCCATCATTCAACAAGTCCTCACCGATGCAGGGTACACCGGCGATGTCATCACAACAGCGCCAGCGGATTTTAACGCCGCGGCTAAGTTGCTGATCGGTCTTTTCAGGCGAGGTTTGAAAGGCCATACCGACCTAGCCACAGAACTTCAAACCGCATTCGGTCATCACAAATACGTCGCCCCGATCGAGGCCAAGGCGCTCCATCGCCATGCAATTCGAGGGTTGCTGACCAAACGGCCCTAAATGACAGCGCATAGCGGTCCGTCGCCGTGAATTTTCGCAGCACGATATGTCATGCGCAAGTGTTGCCAACCCGTTGCCCTCATTTCTACCAACACCGCAGAACTGGAAAGATTTTCATGAGAGAGCCACCAAAAAACAAAGTCAGTTTTGATATCTCCGGACGGTATCTACGCGAACTCAAAATAGTTCTCCGAAGTGAAGGTGTCCGCGAGGAGGATGACTATCTCGACAGCGAGTTTGACGAAAAGAGACTTCTGGAGAAGCGTCACATACTGACGTTCTTCAAGGCTGATAAAGCAACCCAGGCAGAACTGATCTGGACGCAGCACCTAAAAATGCGCCTTCATGCCTGATCCACGTTTCTGCTCTGATCGGCGGTGCCACCGCCTGCCTGCAACATTTTCGTGTGGTTGAGTGGCGTTAATTAGTGGAAGACGAGTGCGTGCCATGGTCGTGGCGAGCACTCGCACCAATTTCACCATTTCCCGGGGCAACCGGATGGATCAAGACCATAAAACGCAGACTGATTTTGGTGGGAGCCTGAAGGCCGCCAGCCTATAGCTAAAGTCGAAGGAGAAGCGTGTGGCAACCCAACGCGGCCTGCTGCGCCGCATTTAGCCGGACGATGATTCCATCGATTTTTCAACGCCCGTGCAGCAGCGCGATGTACGCAATGAAGGCGAGGCTAAGTGCCGGCGCCGATTTGATCAGAAACTCGATATAGCGAAAACGGCCGATGTAAACCGCGGCATTGTTCCAGAGATAGCGACGTGAGAGGTATGGCATTGGCACTTGCATCTTTCAGCTCAAGTCTTCCGGTCCGGACTTGGTTCAACCAAAATCCTGCGCGCTCAGCGTAAAGCTATTGCCGCGGCGGCGCTCATAAAGCTTCGTTGCTGCTTTTTGAACCGCGCCCCGCGCACTATCGAAAGCACTGAGACACTGCGCCTCCGTCGTCTGTTTCAACGCGGAAGCCTCTATAAGGAATTTGACTTCGAACATCCCGTCGTAGCCGCTGAAGCGAACGCCGTTTTTCGTTTCGTCGAAGCTTCTGCTTCTGTTGGGAAAAATAAGTGCCATTCTGGTCCGATCTTCGCATCCGCAGAGGATGGAGTTGAGGCATTCGAGATGCCTCTCTCTTAGTGGGTGGATTGGGGTGTGTCGCATCCAGATAACTTTAGATCGACAGCTGCCAGAGTAGGCCGCTCGATCTGATGAGCGCCGCTCTCGTTCGTCGTGCTTGCGGCTTAGCGGTCAGTGCAAGACGGTTGTCGTGCCGCGTGGCAGTCCGCGGATAGCGAGCGGGTGAAGCGTGTTGCTTGGGACGCTGACTTTCCGTTCCGACCGTCCGAAGCGGCTTTCAAGTTCCTTCTGAAGCTCAAGAGGGTCTGTCATGCCCGCCTGAAACAGCTTGATCAGAACTTTGGCGGCCGTTCCAGTGGACGTGCCGGTCAGCACATCACTCGAGTAGCCCGCATCCGTCAGTACTTTTCGGAGCACATTCAGATCCGAAGCGGTCAGCAATCGAGGAGCAAGTGTGGAAGACATATCGTCCTCCTTTCAGTCGGGGCTAGGGCGTGAGGACCCTAAAGCAGCAGCGCCCTGAACATGGCTTACTGAAGATATGAGCCTGCGCCTTTTGATCGGCAAAAGCAATCGAATAGGGTATGTATTCGGTCTGCAGCGCCCGAATGAGCAATGACCATCGAAGGGGCGCCAGGTTTTCCCAGATCAACACCGTCCACCGAGCCATGTAGAAAGTAGCCGCCAACGATTTTGTTAACTCCGCAAATAGTTCGCTGGATCCTGTAACAAACTCACCCGGCACACCGTAACTAGGCTTGGCGCTGCACAACCGGGAAATTGAGCACGATCATGGCGACACTCGACGATTACAGAGAAACACCGCCTGCACCACCCATAAAGACCTTCATCCGTCGCCACTCCGGCGTGACCCGCATCACGCATTGGATCAACGTGCTCTGTTTCAGCCAGCTCCTGATGAGTGGCCTGCAGATCTTCAATGCGCATCCGTCACTCTACTGGGGTCAGTATGGCGCCGACGCCGAGCCGTCCTGGTTGTCGATCGAGGCGGTCGGCGAAGGAGACGACATGCACGGCATCTGCTGTCTGCAGCTAGAGTCGCTTGCCATCGCCGTCGAACAGCAAGCAATCGACGGGTCTTACACTGAGGCGGAGCTCGTTCCCAACCTTCAGGCCCGGCTTTCCCCGCACCTCGGCAATGAGAGAACTATCGCGTCCCGCATCGGTATACGCGTATGACACGCCCCCCAGATGTTCGACGACTTCTGGGATCATGCTGACGTTTGCGCTGTCTGCCGTGTCGGGATCAAGAAAGTGTTCTGGACGGATACCCAGCACGACCTGCTGGGGTACTTTGGAGTTGGCATCACGGAGCGTGACGACGATATCGGCAAGGCCCAAATCTGGAACGTTCAGGCGCATGCCGCCAGCTTCCGTTCGCCCCAATACCGTGGCGGGAACGAAGTTCATCTTCGGCGAGCCGATAAACCCTGCCACAAATGCGTTGTCGGGATCGCTATAGAGTTCGAGTGGGGTTCCGACCTGCTCAATAAGGCCGTCGCGCAGGACGACGATGCGACTTGCGAGCGTCATCGCCTCAACCTGATCATGTGTGACATAGATCATTGTCGCACCGAGATCGGCGTGGAGCTTGGCGATCTCGATGCGCATGCGCACCCGCAGCTCTGCATCGAGATTGGAAAGTGGTTCATCGAACAGGAATATCTTCGGATCGCGCACGATGGCTCTGCCGATCGCCACGCGCTGACGCTGGCCACCGGAGAGCTGCTTTGGCTTCCGCTTAAGATAGGGTTCTAGATGAAGGGTACGGGCCGTTTTCTCGACCAATTGCTGGCGCTCTGCCAGCGGCATGCCGGCCATTTCCAGTCCGAACGCCATGTTCTCCTCGACCGTCATATGCGGGTAGAGTGCATAGGTCTGGAATACCATTGCGATGCCGCGCTTGCTTGGATCGGACCTGGATACGTCGATGCCGTCGATTTCGATTTCTCCGCTGTCGGCGGTTTCCAGTCCCGCGATCATGCGAAGCAGGGTGGACTTGCCGCAGCCCGATGGACCGACGAACACCACGAACTCACCGTCGTCGACCATCAGATCAACGTTGCGGATCACCTCGGTCTCGCCGAAGGCTTTTTTCATGTTCTTGAGTTGAAGTTTTCCCAAGGTTTGGTCCCTTATTTCACGGCGCCTTCGGTGAGGCCGCTGACGAACCAGCGCCCGACCAAGGCAAAGAGGATGACGACTGGCAAGACAGCGAGGCTTGCACCCGCGAGTAGAAGGCCCCAGTCAATTTGGTACTGACCTATGATGCCCGAAAACCCGACCGGAACGGTCCGCTTCGCATCTGAAAGAATAAGGACGGACGCAAACACATACTCGGTCCAGGCAGAGATGAACGCGAAAATGCCGACCGATGCTATGCCAGGAGCGATCAGCGGAATCATGATCCTTCGCAGGATGATGGTGGGCGGGGTTCCGTCCATGATTGCAGCCTCTTCAATCTCCTTGGGAACGGACGCGAAGAACGAGCGCAGCATCCAGATGGAGAAAGGAAGCGCAAACGTCACGTTGACGATGACCAGCGCGGCTAGCGTATCGATGAGACCTATTTTTGCGAACATGCCGAACAGCGGAATGAGTACCACGGTGCTGGGAAAGGCGTAGGCAAGAAGAATAACGCGGTAGAGTATCTCGCGACCGGGGAATGCAAGGCGAAAGAATGCGTAGGCTGCGGGGATTGCTAGGGCCAGTGTCACGGCAGTCGATAACACCGCAACGATCATGCTGTTGACCATGTAGGTCGGGTAGTCGGACCCGCTTAGCAGCTTCATGAAGTGTTGCAGGGTGAAGGAATGCGGCACCATCGTCGGCACCCTGGCGATGATCTCCTGCGGTAGCTTGAACGCACCCGACAGCACCCACCAGAACGGCAGCCCTATCAAGAGTGTCAAGACGATAAGTGAAAAGTAAAGCAGCAGGGACGAGGGGAAAGAGCGCTTCATCGGTCGTCCTCCCGCATCAAAGTTCGACTTGCTAGGAGTGCAAAGGCCATCAGTAGAATTGTTGCCAGCACGGACATGGTGGCGGCTTCGCTGAGCTTGTAGCCCTTGAATGCAGTCTCATAGATGATGATGGGCAGCGTGCGCGTGCCGCCCGCTGGTCCCCCTGCCGTCATCAGCCATATGATGTCGAACACGTTGAACGAGAGAAGCGTTCCGACCACGGTCAGGACACCAAGCGTTGGCGCAAGGAGGGGCCATGTGATGCGCGTGAAGCTTCGCCAACCGTTGGCGCCATCGATCCGAGCGGCTTCGTAAAGATCTGACGGAATGCGAGTGAGACCAGCAAGCATCATCAACGCGATAAACGGAAACCAGCGCCAGGAATTGATGAAGATCAACGTTGCCATCGCCGTCCACGGCGTACTGAAAAAACCAATCGGGCGATCGATCATTCCTGCTTGCGCAAGGAGCGGATTGATCATCCCACCTGAAGTCGAAAACAGCCATCGCCAGATGATGACAACAACGACTGTGGGGACGATCCAGGTGAGAATGACCCAAGTGCGGACAATGCGCACACCTGGGAAATTCTGGTTGAGGGTCAGTGCGGTGATCAGCGCGAGCGCCGTCTGCGCAGCGGCATTGGCGACGACCCAGATGATGCTCATGGCCACTGCCATCCAGAAGCTCTGGTTGGACAGGACGGCCTGGTAGTTATGCAGGCCTATCCATTGCCCCGCCGAGCCTATGGTTCTGACGTCCTGCATGCTTAGCAGGACGGCAGAAACCAGCGGCCAGCCGAGAATGCCTGTCAGGACGATGAGCGCCGGTGCCACGAAGACAATGGCGAGTGATCGCGATTTTTGCATTCGGCGCTCCGTCCGGGTATTACTTGGCGACTTCGATCATTCTGTCCTGGCCCGCAGCGACAGCGTCAGCCGCGGTCTTCCCGCCGACCACGATCATCTGCAGGGTTTCGGCGATTACGTTCTGCGCCGAAACCGCTGCGATCGATGGGAATGTACGACCACTGGTAAAGCCGAACAGCTTGCCATTTTGCGAGTTCGCGATGATCGTTTCCACCTGCGACCTGTACTTCTGGACCATGGGATCGCTCCAGAAGCTTTCTGACTTCGCGCCATCTTCCGTCACCGGCATGAACAGACCAGGTTCCATGTTGAGGAACTTGCCGTAGGTTTCAGGCTGAAGCAGGTAGCGAACGAACTCCTCCGATGCCTTGCGCTTGGCATCGTCCTTTGACAGCAACATGACGGCGTTCGCGTACGCGATTGTGTTGTGACCGGTTTCGCCGTCGGCATGCGGGATCGCCGCGACGCCAAGGTCTGCCGGGTCACCGCCGCCCTGGGTGTCGTAGCTCGAAATAACCGAGAACTGCATGATCATGCCGCAGCTTTTGGAGACGAAGCAAGCTTCCGCTTCGCCCCACGTCCACGACGTGCTGTCTGGCGGTGACAGCTTCTGGAGGCTGGAATAGTAGTCGAGTGCTGCCACCGTCTGGGGATTGTTGAAGCGGAAACTTCCGTCCTCATTGAAGATCTCGGTAGCGCCGCCATTGACCATGACGCTGTAGATGGTCTGGTCGGTGTAAAGCTGCTTGTTGGCCGGCAATCCCATGCCGAAGACGCCATTGGTGCTGAGCTTTTCAGACGCGGCCTTCCAGTCGCTCCAGGTCTCCGGAACCTTGAGGCCTGCTGCATCGAGCACGCTCTTTCGGTACCAGAGGTTCATCGCCATGTTGTAAAGCGGTACGGCCCAGATGCCGCCATCGTAGCTGTAGGACTGCACGGCGCTCTTGACGAAGTGGTGTTCCTTGTCGAGTTCGCCTACGAAATCGGAGACCGAGGTGAGAGCGCCGATGTTCTTGAGAACCGGCGTAAAATCGGGAATCGCAAACAACATGTCCGGCCCGGCGCCCGCAGCCAGTGCAGCGGGTGCCTTCGCGTAAACCTCGCCCCAGTTCTGCGGTTCCTGCTTGACCTTGATGTCGGGATGGGCCGCGTTGAAGGCGTCGATGATTTCCTGTATGCGCGCCACGCGGTGTGGAGGCTGTTCCATGTGCCACAAGGTAACCTCCACGGGTGCGGCCATGGCATCGAAAGACATCGTCAGGCATGCGCCGAAAAGGAGGCCCAAAATTCTGTTATTCATGTCAGTTCCCTCTTTTTACATTGTTTGTTGACAGTGAACTTGTGTCAGAGATGCGGATTGCGCGGACGGAACCGCTCAACCAACTTCTCGTTGATCTCCTTTGCACCCGGCATGTTGGCGCTAAGGTAGATGGGAGCGTTGCCATCCGCCGAAAGTCGGACGGCAACCTCGGCGAGAACGGCGTTCAGGATCGTAACCCCGATTGCCGTCGATATAGGTCCGACTTTCAGCTCGCTGCCGGGAACGTCCAGAATGGCGTCGCCGGGAGGAGAGCCATTGTCGAGAACGATATCGGCAAGATCGGCTAGCCGTGTCCCGCCGTTGGCAGACGCTGTCGAGTAGGCCACAGAGGTGATGGCGATCACGGTCGCGCCCAGTCCGCGCCCGATCGTCGCTGCCTCGATCGGCGCGGCATTGGTTCCGGAATTCGAGATGACGAACAGAACATCTCCCGCGCGAATGTCGTAGCGCGCGAAGATCGGTGCAACGATGCCCGGCATCCGTTCGTAAGCGGTGCCGGCCACCGCTCCTTCATGTAGCATCGTCGGACCGGCAAGGATCGGCACGGTAATCGCCAGTCCACCTGCGCGGTAGTGAGCTTCCTCGGCCAGCACATGGGAGTGACCTGTTCCGAAAATAAAAACGCGGTGATCGGCCCGCGCAGCGTCCACAATCGCCCCCACGGCTTTTGCCATGGATGGCGCCAGTTCCGTCCGCACCTGGCCTAAGCGGGAGATCAGAGCATCGAAATATTGATCCGTCAGTAGTGTCATTGTCCGTATAGTGCTCCGAGATTGAGATCCACTTTCATGACGAAGGAATCGCCACGATAGAAAGATCTCACAAATTCAAATGGATGGCCTCTGCTGTCGAACGTCAGACGGGTCAGCTTTAGGACCGGGCTGCCTTCGCTGAGGCTTAGTGAGCGGGCCGTGGATGCGTCAGCTGTTGCAGCCATCATGGTCTGTTCGCCGGTGGTTGGAATGATCCCGAAATGATCTTTCAATATCCCGTAGAGGGACTCGCTTCTGAAGTCGGCGAGGTCAATCAATCCTGGCGCCAGGGAGGCGCTGACGTCCGTCGTTTCAATCGCTACCGGCTCGCCGTCAACGAGACGAACGCGAACCAGCCGGTGAACTTTAGCGCTACTAGGAAGATGCAGTGCTTCGATGGCGAAGCTGTCTGCTGCACGGGTCTCCGCCAAGACCACAAGACTGGATGTCTTGTGGCCTTGGCGCGCCATTTCCTCGGTAAAGCCCGACAACGTCGAGAGTTTCTGTTCGATGACGGGGTGCGTCACGAACGTGCCCTGGCCAACTCTTGTTTCGACGAGGCCGCGCGTGGTGAGATGCTGGATGGCCTGGCGGGCCGTCATGCGGCTGACGCCAAGATCAGCAGCCAGCACACGCTCAGAATCGATCTTCTCTCCCGCCTTTAGGCGACCTGTCTGGATGTCGGCAGCAAGCTGAGTTGCAATCTTGATATAGAGAGGCGCTTCTTGGTCGATCACAGTTGTCCATCCGGTATAGTCCGCAATAGAGAATGGTATAGACCAATTTTTGAAATGCAAGCGCCCCCGGCGAATTTTGCTTTACCGCGCTAGAAATTCGAAAGAAGGCGGTCTCGGTGACCGCGATAGCGTTGCAGCGCGGTCTCGTATTCAGAGCGCGTCGCCGGGTTGGATCGGTAACGTTTGGCATCGCCGGCAACCGCTCGGGACGCCATCCGGATATCCGGGAAATGTCCAAGCGCGGTGGCAACGAGAAGCGCCGCCCCCCGCGCGCCGAATTGGGAACCGTGGGGCACCACAACTTCGCGCTGCAGGATGTCGGCAATCATCTGGCTCCAGAACGGGTTTTGGCTCCCTCCGCCTGTGAGCACGATCTCGCTTCCGCTGAAGGCCAATACGTCGAGGAGATCACGCATGGCGAGCGTGACACCTTCGAACACCGCGCGGAACAGTTCCGGCCGACCGTGCCTTGATGTCAGTCCGGCAAATTGCGCGCGCGCGTCACGCGAAACGACCGGTGCAATGATGCCGCTTTCGCTAAGGTACGGCAGATATGTCAGTTCCCGGGCGCCAATTGGGACATCCTCGACCATTGCGGTGATCTGCTGGTATCGATCAGGTTTCACGGCTAGGTCGGGCGCCAATGCACCGATTGCCCAGTCGAGGTTGAGCGTTCCTGCCACATTGACCATGGAGCGGTACCACACATCGCCAGGCAGCGAGAATAGCAGACCCACATCCGGCGGCGTGAAGACTGGTTGTTCATGGCAAACGCCAACCATGCAGGTCGTTCCGAGGACAGCCGTCGCGCGGTTTGCATCCAATCCACCGGCCCCGATGACCGTGGCAGCAACGTCGCCCGCGCCGATGCCCACCGGCAGGCCCGCGGGAAGTCCAGTTAACGCTGCTGCTTCGGCACCGAGGTAGCTTTGCACTGTTTCGGAATCGAAGACCGGCGGCAGCAGATGCGCGTGCTGCTCCAGACCGAACAGCGAGATCATAGCCGCACTACGCTGTCTTTCGCGCGCGCTGCCGGGAATGACGGAGGCCTCGCTACGGTCAGTCGCAGCAAAGCCGGTTAGCTTCATGCGGATGAAGTCCTTGTAGCTCAGGACACAAGCGGTCAGCGCGATCGTCTCGGGCTCATTCTCCACGAGCCAGGCCAGGACGGGCAACGTACATCCTTGCTGCAGGACGGACCCCGAGGACTGGAATATTCGTGAACCGACATCCTGATCGGCTGCCGTCATCTGGTCGATGATCGCCTGGCTTCGGCTGTCTTCCCAATTAATACCAGGCCTGACTGCCTTACCTGCCGAATCAACAAGCCAAGCGCCCACCATGGCCGCCGAGATGCCAATCCCGCCAATCTGCCGCGGCTTCAGACCACTTGATTGGAGAGCGTCACGGACGACCTCAATGGCAGCCGTCCAGCACATGTCCGGGTCAAGCTCACACCAGCCTGGCTTCGGCCTGCTTATCGGAGTACGCCGCGTGGCTTCCGAAAGCTGCCGTCCGGAGAGATCAAAAATTGCTGCTTTGCAAAGGGACGAACCGGCGTCGATGCCAATAAAATAGGTGCTAATGATCCCCTGCCTTTCTCGAGGTGAAGCTATCCGAGAACGACTTCGTGCTTTTCGGCGAGGGGAGCCCTCAACCACTGGTTCTCGGAACTAAAACAACCAAACGTGCGTGGGATCAATACGCATCTGGTATTTGAGGTCAACCGTGCGGCGGAGGGGCGGGTAAGGGCGCTCCCACATCCGGGACAATTGGTTTATCATATTTGAGGATGAGCACTGATGCCGTTATCCTCTTCTGAACTTCGTCGAAATCAAGAAAGATGACACCGAGCACCTTGTAGCCCGACGGTTCGCAGCCGTACAGGGGCTTGGAACACGCCGCACTTGCACGAGAGGGTAACTCACTCGGCGATACCCGGTTTTGGACCACGCTCAGCCTCGTTGTCCGGATCGCGATAGCCGCCGAAGGGAGCGGGGCCGTAACGCCCGCCAACTCCGACCGAAACGGAGCCCCCTCGGCGATCATAGAGATAGAACTTGACCCAAACGCCCGATTAGAAAAGTCGTCATTTTTGGCGGCCGTAAAGGAAGGTCGCTACTGGAACAACTTCGATTGCAGCAACATTCGCCTAGACAATGCCTCCATCCCGTTCGACAAGGTGATGCCGTCACTTAGCCCGCCGATGAGCTCCTGCAGACTGCCCCGGTTGATCTTGAGTGGCTCGATGTTTCACCCATGGAACCTCTGGACTGTGTAAATCGACAGATACATCGCATCCTTGCCCACGACGGAGAAGAGGAAAGTGCGTCGTTCGTGAATACGATGCTCAATTTTCCTAGGCCTCGATCTCCAAAATTTCTCATGCCGCACTGCAACGGAAGATTAATCGCTCTTCAGATAACGTTTCGAGTACAGATTGGAGTGCTCTGATGCCGACACAATGCAAAGGCTGCCGCGATGGCGCAGCGTTCGACCTGCCGTTTTCGATGGCGTTCCAGCCGATTGTCGACATTATTTCAGGAGCCGTCTTTGCTCACGAGGCATTGGTGCGCGGACCGAGCGGGGAGGGCGCAGGTTCTATCCTCACCATGGTCAAGGACGACAATCGGTATGCCTTCGACCAGCAATGCCGGGTTAAGGCGATCGAGCTGGCATCGGCGCTCTATGATCCGTCGGACAATGTGAAGCTGTCGATCAATTTCATGCCAAATGCTGTCTATGAGCCGCGGGCCTGCATTCGCCTCACGCTCGCCACTGCCATGAAGACCGGCTTTCCGCTTGATCGCATCATCTTCGAGTTTACCGAAAATGAGCAGCTCGACCCAAAGCATATCCTTCATATCTTGCGTATCTATAGGGATATGGGGTTCAAGACGGCGATCGACGATTTTGGCGCTGGCCACTCGGGCCTCGGTCTCCTTACCCATTTCCAACCCGATATCGTCAAGCTGGATATGGACTTGATCCGCGGGATCGATACCGACCCCATCAGACGGAAAATCGTCAAGCACACCCTCCATCTGCTCCAGGATTTGGCGATCGTGCCGCTCTGCGAGGGCGTTGAGACCGCAGGTGAGTTACAAGTCCTCAAGGATCTTGGTGTTTCTCTCATTCAGGGCTATGTGCTGGCAAAGCCAAGTTTTGAATCGCTGGCAGTGCCGATTTCCCCGGACACCCTGTTAAGCAGGGCAAGCTCAACTGGTAGTCGGTGTTTCGGAACTGCGGTGTGAACCCGGTGCAAATCAGCGCGCTTAAACACTCTGATTGCAAACGCCGGCGGTCTATCGTGAAAATATCAGGTGCTGTCCATCGCTGCGTATTCGACGCATTTGGATATGGCTAGGGCGAAGCACGTCTTCCAGGAAGCGGAAAATCGCGTTCAGGTCGTGCTTAAACCCGTAACCCCGCTATCGGTCGCGGACGCACTAAACGCGCGGCCATCTGGCGAGAGATACCGTCTCGCTCCAAAACGGCATGCGTCAAACTACCCATCACCATCTCGCAGGCAGACATATGGTAGCATCATCCGGAGATCTTCGATGTCAGCCGCGCGCGATTAGGGATGTCCCGAAATGACCGCACGAACATTGAATAAGATGGCACGACACGAGCGCTCGAAAATGACCACGCTATGGCGCAAGCATGACCCGAGGCCGTCCGAGGTAGCTCTGCGTCTGCCAGTATTCTCTAGGCGTGTTGAAAGCCTGTTATGTTGCAATCTGGCCATGTTCAATTCCGAGGTTGACATCATTTCTTACAATGCGGCAGATGCGTTCCATTAACTCTGCCAAAACAGTACAATTAGATTTAACCTATCATTTGTTATTGCGCCTGTAGATTTTCGCAACCTTAGCGAGGATAACATGCGCACATTCACTTCCGACCTTGCACGTTTCTCCGGACACCAATTCACGCGGCGTGTCGTCTATCCGATGGCTGGTGTGATGGTGGTGATGATTGCGGTCGTGATCAGCTTTATCGTTCTCTCCTCACGTCAGCAGAATGCACTCGAGGTCGCGGAATCGACGCGGCTTGCAACCACGGCCCTCCAGGTGAAAGCACGTGAGGTCGGTCGTAATCTTCGCGACTATACGATCCGCCCGGATGTCTATGAGAACATTCATGACGGGATCGATCTCGGCTGGGCGGTAACCGAAGGAAACCTTGGCGCAAACATTTACGACGACCTTGGCTATGAACTTGTCTTCGCGGTGACCTCCAAGGATCGAACCATTTACAGCCTGGTCAATGGTGCCCCGGACAAGGTTGACGCCCTGACTGTCATGCCGCGTGGCCTTAGGGACCTTCTTCATGTCGCTGCGATCCAGCCCGAGCCGACAACCAGCCTGATAAAGTCGGGCAACGATGTGTTTGTGGTCGCAGCGAACGCAATCCTGCCACCGTCCATCGATCGCTCGACCGTCAATTCGAGGGATCTCACGATGCTCGTCTTTGCCAAGAAGCTAGATCAGAAATTCCTCGACCAAATGGGTCATGATTATCTACTGAACGGTCTTTCGATATCCGCAGGTGACCATCGTGTATTGGAGGCGTTCATCCCGCTGATGACACAGAACCGCGTACCCCTCGGCGCGATATCCTGGACGCCGCGTAAGCCGGGCAACCAGCTCTTGAATTTCATCGTGCTTCCACTTGCGATAGCGCTCGTGATCCTGGCTGCATTTGCAATTCTGGTCGTCCGTAACGCACGCCGCTCAACGATCGCGCTTCAGGAATCGGCAACGCACGTGACGCATCTGGCTCACCATGACTTCCTCACCAGCCTGCCAAACCGGGTGCTCTTTCGCGAGCGCCTTGATATCGCGATCGCACAGCCTCCTGAGCGGTCAAATGGGTTGTCGGTAATCTGCCTGGACCTCGATAACTTTAAGGAGGTCAACGATAGTCTCGGCCATGGAGCGGGCGATCAGTTGTTGCAACAGGTCGCAGAGCGGCTCCTGGGCTGCATTGGCCATAACGACACGGTCGCTCGCCTCGGCGGCGACGAGTTTGCTGTCATCCAGATGGGCATGAACCAGCCGCACGATGCCGAGGCGCTTAGCCGCAAGCTCATCGAGTGTGTCAGGACGTCATTCGTTATTGAGGATCAGGAACTGCATATTGGTGTCAGTATCGGTATAGCACTGGCAGGAGCTGAACGTGGCAATCCTGAGCGTCTTCTCAAGAACGCCGACATCGCCCTTTACCGCGCCAAGCAGGGCGGCAGGGCGACCTATCGCATCTTCGAAGCCCAGATGGATGCCGAACTCCAGGAGCGGCGGGGCTTGGAATACGATCTCCGCCAGGCCGTCCTGAAGGGCGAACTCGAGCTCCATTACCAGCCCTTGATCGATCTTGAGAAACGCGAAGTCGCGGCTGTCGAGGCCCTCGTGAGATGGCGTCACCCGACGCGCGGGCTGGTTTCTCCAGCAGATTTCATCCCGTTGGCGGAGGAGACAGGGCTGATCATCGCGATTGGTGAGTGGGTTCTGGAAACGGCCTGCACCCAGGCGCTCTCCTGGGATCAACTCCGTATCGCTGTGAACCTGTCGCCTGTACAATTTAGAAACCGTGAACTCGTCGAGACAGTGCACCAGGTCTTGCAAAGAACAGGGCTTGATCCCGCGCGCCTTGAATTGGAAATCACGGAAAGCGTCCTGATCAACGATGCTGCCGCTGCACTTGAAATCCTGAATGGCCTCAAAGGGCTGGGCGTGAAGATTGCCATGGACGATTTTGGAACGGGCTACTCGTCACTCGGATATCTGAACTCGTTCCCGTTCGACAAGATAAAGATCGACAAGTCGTTTATCGGCGACTTGAGCGACACGGAGAAGTCGGGTGCAATCGTGAAGTCTGTGATCGGTCTTGGTCAAAGCTTGAACATGGTAACGACGGCAGAAGGCGTTGAAACAGTCGAGCAGGCGGCGTTTCTCAGACAACAGGGCTGCGATCAGGTTCAGGGATTTTATTTCAGCAAACCAGTCGAGGCAGCGGAGCTATCGTTGTTCGTCGCCCGGTGGAGGGCGGAAAATGAGGGGTTGGGTGGGACGGCAGAGGCGGCCTGAAAGAATTGGACGCCTTGCGTCTTTGCAATCGCTTTTTGATCAAAACTCCCCTTTTTGCTTTCCTTGATGGGAAGACTGAAATTGATCTTTGATAAATGGGCGATGATACCGGATCTCAAAGCCCAGTGTCGTGGTAGCTGTAATCGGACGTCTGTACGAAGCTCAGATACGCCGACAAATTCGCCAGTCTTGGAGAGAAAAGATGTCGTCGTGATCAGGGACACTTATCAACTCGTGCAGGTCAATTCGTGGTACTTCAGAGTTAACGATTCGCCAAAAAGCTTGTGTTTACTGGGTGCTCCTGTCTCAAGCGACCTGAGGAGCTGGAAAATGAACGCAGACAAAATTGACCTGTCAAAACTCTCTTTGGAGGAGCGAAACGGCTGATCTTTTCCCGGTCGTCTGAAAAGTTTCGATCCCTAGGCACTCCAATCGATGTCGATGATCGTTTTTTGGAACTCATCGAGCGCTGGGTGAAAGGCGAAGTTGAGATGAGTGAGGTCACTGGACTGTGGCGAAACCTCCCATCCGGGTTCAAATCGGCTGCGCTTTGTAACTCCGCTTTACTTGTGACTGCATGAGCAAAGTCAGCTGCCAAGCCGGCGCACGCAAATAATGGTACGACCAGAAGAGCCGTCATTACACCGAAGTTCCCAGACAGATCTTTCCAGAACATCAAATTACCCCAATATTTGGGAGAAATGTTCGCGATAAATCTCAATTATACATACATCACGATTTTCTTTATTATATGCTACTTATTTATATATGACTGTGTCCTAAAAGGCCTTTGGATCGTGCCGCTAAGGGTGGCGGCTGGCCGGACGGCCTGGTCTGCTAGTTCCGTCACTTCCAAAGCCAGCCTGATCGCACAAAGTCTAGTGATCTTCGCATCACGCGCTGCGCGTTGAGCATTTATAGATGCGGTAGCGACCGGTGGGGTCTCCGCAAATTTATCTCGGCGCTCGCCTTGGTCCTTGACGTTGAGCGCAATCTATTCGACCCCGACATTGGCGACGGGGTCGAAACGGTTAATCAGGCTGCTGCTAGCGCTTTTTCTATCTCTTGGAGAGAGTGACCGGTCAAGTCCTTGTCGATCTCGCCAATAAGGACGTCGGCCAGGGATTTATGGTAGCTCTTTCTCATCTCCCCAAGTGTCCTTGGGGCGGCAACAATGACAAGGCTTTTCACCTTACCATCTAGCACCTGCTTGTTGAGCATCTCGGTCACACCCAGACCAAAGCCGTCTTCGTTTTGCTGGCTATCATCGGGATTGGCCGAACTACTTGAATGGCGTGCGCCAGAAGAAATCTTGGAGCTATCGATCTCAACCGATGGCAAAGCGATCAGTTTGACATTTGCCGCGTCTCCGTCATTTCGAAACAGACTGAGCTTTTCGCCGTCTGCGACCGCGATGACTGTATTCTGGGGTAAATCCATGATGCTTATCCTTACTTCAGGGCCACGCTGTTTGGTGGACCAACGTGTATTACCTAAACCGAGCGGTGGCTTATCTGTTCCATCTCCAAGGTCGAACGACATGCCGAGGCCCAACGACGTCATATTCGGTGCCGTTGATCGATCGGGCTGTAGGTGCGACTTGTCGACGCTTTGTGCTGCTCAACAGGAGGCTCGTCGTTAGTCTGAGCTTTCGTATCGTCAAGCTCGGTGCAAAAGTTGCGACCTGCACTATAGTGGCTTTCGCTTTGTCGATTGCCAGGGCATCGGATGGTGCCGAATGTGCGCCAGTCCCGTCGCCTTCTCAGGGCTCTACGGAGAAACCAGGCACCCCATGAATCGTCCGGTTACGCCAGATCGATGCTTGGATAACTTCATTTCGCTTCCAGAAGATGCGCCACCTAGCGATTGCTCTTAGCCCGATTTGGAATTTTGGCCGATTGTTTCGCGAGAAAGGTGCGATCTTCTAGGTCGTCATACCAGTCGGCGTAGGGAGTGTTCCGTGCAAGGTAACGATTATAGTCGGGAGCTCCATCGTCCCACCAAGGATTCCCCCGCTCACCGAGCGCCACTTTCGCATCGTTCACCCGGCTTCGGGCATCTGCAAGGTCGCAACTGCCCACTTCAGCGTCACGAACGGCCCGCCGCGCGGACATAAGTTCGGCCACTAAGAGGTCATGCGTATCCCGGTCGAGCGCGGGGTTGCTCTGCCGCCAAAGACGACCACGGACAACAAAGTACCGCCGATCGGGAGTTGTAGGATACTCTGGCAATTACACCTTCCTTTCTCGGCCGAGTGCTGCAATCTAGCATTAGTTTCAACACGATTTAGTGAGCTTCAACGATCCAACTTTGTCGGACGTCCTATCAACCATCAGTGCTGCCGGTTAGTTTCCAAGACTGGCCAGTGGGACAGGCAACACCGTCGAACCGAGTTTTTCCGTCCAGCGACTGCTGGCTTGTCGTGAAGTTTCGGCACCCATTTTCTTGATCGACGGTAGTGCCGACCTGCTCGATGACACCTGCACTACCCGTCGCCGGATTTGCCCATGCAAGTGGCCTCGATCCTGCTGTCGCACTGCCAACAGCTTCTGCAATAATTGCACGATCGGTCATCGCGGTGGTGGCAGTGGCGGGTTGTGTTGTCGAGGTAACTTCAAGGGGTTCCTGTGAAGCGCAGCTCGCAAGGCATAGAGACAAGAGGAGAACAACTGAAACCGAAGACTTTACCAAAATTGCCACTCCAACCGAAAGAATGGTCTGCCAGTACATTGTGGCCACAAGCTGGCACCGTCACGTAAAAGCGATCGGAACCCCGCCAGGTCGGAAAAGGGTACGGTCAGCTCGGCGACAATGCTCGTGTGGCTCGATTGCCACGCTTATCGGTGGACTTGAGCTGGGGAGCGAAAACTGCACGCCGTTCTCTATGCCGATGACAAATCGTACCTATCTCGACTTCAGTGATCAAACGGCGAGTACGGCCGTATCAGTTGATAGGAAATTCCATGACAAAGACACTTCTGCTCGCGGCACTGCTGTCGTCCGCCGCCATTTCGCTCGTTCGGGCCGCCGATCTCGTTGCACCGGTTGAACAGCCCGCGCCAGTTCAGTCGTCATCTGGTTTTTACATTGGTTCGCTTAGCTCAGTGAATTGGCTGGATGACACGAATTTCGGTGTGGCAGGCCTCGACGTGTCAACGGAATATGATGTCGGCTACTACAGCGCGCTGCGCGCCGGCT
>UCIT01000062.1 GCA_900472625.1 Hyphomicrobiales bacterium
GCGGCTTGTTGCGCTCAAACTTACTCTTTGCCATTTGAATGCTTCCTGTGAACGAAATGGATGACCCCGGCGAACCGGTTTAGTGCCGCCGTTTAAGGGTTTCGGCGGAATTGCGCAAGACTTAATTGCGGACGCTATTCCTAGCTGCAGCCGCATATGGGAACGAAGCATCCGATCGGCAATATCAGCGCCGGATCATGGGCCTAGGTTTTCGACAAGAGCGGGCACAACCGCTTGACGCTATGCTATTACTTTGCGTGCCGGACTGACCCCGGCCACAGTCTTGGGAGCACGCCATGGAACCGAAGGCCATTGCAAAACGATCGGCAGGAAACTTTGTGATCTTTGCCGCCTGCGCATTCATATTATGGATACTGGCGGCCGCAATTGACTGGATCGCGCAGCTCACGCGCCTATCGACGC
The DNA here is from genome assembly GCA_900472625.1 of Hyphomicrobiales bacterium. Classification (GTDB taxonomy): domain Bacteria; phylum Pseudomonadota; class Alphaproteobacteria; order Rhizobiales; family Rhizobiaceae; genus Rhizobium. Next base: position 424 of record UCIT01000062.1, read on the forward strand.
CGGAGCGAATGCCGGCGCTTGCGGCCTCGATTGTCAGTTCGTCGACGTTGCAGGCGATCATCGCCATATGGCTTTTGACGGCTGCGGTCGCGATCGCCTTTCCCAGCGTGCTGCGGCCGCTTTCCACCACAACGACGCTGATGTTCGATGTCGGCTACGGCATCCTCGGCGCGCTGACCGGTTTCGGCATCGCCATCGGCCTGTTTGGCGGCGGCTGGTCGATCCTGCTACGCGCTTTGATCTATAGCGTCATCATAGCAGTCGGCTATTTCGCCGTTCGGAAATGGTTGTCGAGGGACGAGTTCACGGTTTCCGGGCGAACGCGCTGGACGGCGGCCGGAATCATCGCGCTGGCCTCGCCCTTCGTACTGCTTTGGGGCTGAGGCCGTCTATCTGCACGTTTTTACACGGACATTAGAAGCAAGCGTCGCATGTGCGGCGCTATGAAATACGGATCGTGATGTGAAATCATGGAGCGGGTAGCGGGAATCGAACCCGCGTATTCAGCTTGGAAGGCTGCTGCTCTACCATTGAGCTATACCCGCGCGGGTGGTCTGATCCGAGGACGAATGGTGGAGAGAGTTGGATTTGAACCAACGTAGGCTGAGCCAACGGATTTACAGTCCGTCCCCTTTAACCACTCGGGCATCTCTCCAGTTTTTCGTCCGGATCGTTAGACCAAGTCTGCTAGACTTTCGAAGCGTTGCCGCCCTCGGTCTGCGCCGCGTATATGACCGGACGATTTCCTCATGTCAACACGATGACGATGGAAAATATGTGAAAAATGTCATCGGCCGTGGAAAGCCCCTGTGCCGAAAGAAATCCTATACGGAAAGAAGTGCCGCCGTTATAAAGCGGCATGAGCAAAGACAATAAAACCGGCGGCCCGCCCGCAGACGATAAATCCGCCAAGGACACGCACTACGCCACTTTGCGTCGTGCGCACCGCGACAACAAGCGCGAACGCGGCGATATTCCTACCCCAGGCTTCCAGAAGCGCAAGCGTGGCGGCGACGACTGGAAGCCGCCGGCGCTGGCACCGGATCAGGTCTATCTTTACGGCCTGCACACCGTTCGCGCCGCCCTTGAGAACAAGGAACGCAAGAAGATCAAGCTGTCGGTGACGCAGAACGCGCTGGCGCGCCTCGAGGTCGATCCCGACACTCTCGGCATTCCTGTCGAGATGGTCTCGCCGCAGGATATCGACAAGGTGCTCGGCCCCGATGCCATCCACCAGGGCGTGATGCTGGAAACCCGCCCCCTGCCCGTCCGCCGCCTCGAAGCGCTGCAGGACAGCCCGCTGATCCTGGTGCTCGATCAGGTGACGGATCCGCACAATGTCGGCGCCATCATGCGCTCGGCTGTCGCCTTCAACGCCGGCGCCGTGATCACTACCCAGCGCCACAGCCCGACCGAATCAGGCGTGCTGGCGAAATCGGCATCCGGCGCACTGGAATTGATCCCTTATATACAGATCACCAACCTCGCCGATGCGCTTGGCGCTCTGCATAAGCTCGGCTTTCAGTCGATCGGACTTGATTCGGAAGGGCCCGCTCCCCTCGAGGGGACGTTCAGCGGCGAGAAGGTGGCTCTGGTGCTCGGCGCCGAGGGCAAGGGCCTGCGGCAGAAGACGCGCGAAACGGTCCATGCGCTGGCGAGGCTCGATATGCCCGGAGAGATCAAGTCCCTGAACGTCTCCAACGCAGCGGCAATTTCGCTTTACGCGGCGCGCCAGCATCTGAAAGGCTGAAGCGCTGGGCAAGGATCACGGCAACGGGTTTGTCGTGATCTGTGCATTGCTTCGACCGGCGGCGATCGTTGCCGGTCATCCTGTTTTGCTGCCTGTTGACTATCGAGCCCTACGCTCAGACCACAAGGAGAAGCACTCGACATGGCAGTCCGCCCCCTTCTCATCGGCATCGTGTTCGTCGCCATTCTCGTTGCCATCATTCTCAGCATCACCTGGATCGACAAGACGCAGCCCTTGCATCAGCCCGACCCACTCGCTCCCGCCACCAATCCGGCGCTCACGCCTGCTCAATAGGCGCATGACCGCTTCCGGAACTGAATAGCGCTGCTCGCGTTTCTACCTCGGTCAAACAAGGAGAAGTCGCGTGCGCATAATGATTGCGGTCATTGCCCTCATGGTCGTTTCGGTGCTGAGCATTGCCACCATGCCGTCGTCAGGCGACGGAATGGGCGAGAGCGGCGACCATCTGCAGTCCAGTGTGCGACAGACCGTGCAGAACTAGCCTCCGCGAAGGGACGGCTGTTGAAATCCGCCAGTCGAATCAAATCCATCCGGATTTGTTCTTTACAGGACGCCAGAATCTGTTATTTGGCGGGCGTTGCCCTTGTAGCTCAGTTGGTAGAGCACCTGATTTGTAATCAGGGGGTCGCGGGTTCGAACCCTGCCGGGGGCACCATTTTCTGAACGATTTCAGATCATTAGCGGTAAGCTTGCAATTTCAAAAATGCTTAGCTGACGATTATTGCGTATCTCCACCGACGCCGTGCCAATAGCGAATACCGGTGTTTTCAGCCACCATAGGATCGGCCGTGTAAATCGGTGCGCCTTGCGCCTGAAGACGTTGCAGGATCGAATGATCGACCTGCTGGTGAAGCCTCCCCAGGCCGGCATCGTTATAAGCATGTCCGGCGGACATCGGATTGATGCCGGTAATCACAACGGCCGGAGCTTTGTGGTAGAGCGCAAACAGGACGGCGTTCACTCCGGTGGAAACTTTGGAATCCGCATCGAGTTCAAGACTGTGTTGGCCGGCAACTTTGTCCAGAAGCGCCATTCGTTCGTAGCGATCGACGATGTGAAGGTCCTCGTAGCCGTAGTCGAACGCTCTCAATCCGCGCTCCAATCGCTGGCGATCGCGTTTTCTCCACAGAAACACATAAAGTGAGCCTGTTCGCCGGCTCGAAAGTACGCGGCGAACTTCCATTGCATTTCGGGTCGTCCCCTCGACCTGATTGAACATCATCATGGTGATATCAGGATCAGGAATCCCCCATTCAGATGTGACGAATTGCGATCCGTTGACCGTGATCACCGTAAATGTCTCGTCGAAGCCTTCAGGCTTGTGAGAGACCGGGGCGGAGCCCACAACGACCACCGGGCCGCGAAATTTCCGTAGAAGCGGTGGTGGGGTCGGTCGCAATAGTCGATATTTCAGGGCGCGATATGCGCCTTTCCTTAGCTCCGAAAACATGGCTGGCTCCCCCCACCCCGATCTAGCCCGTAAACGCACGCGTTTGCCTGAAGTTCCACATCGCCGTCGACTGCTGGCAGATGAACCCGTCCGCACTATCGATCGCGCGTGACGTACCACTCAGCACGCGGACGCCTCGACGAAGGCGTTCCCGCCCTGCGGGGATAACGCCTGTGCAATGTTAGCCATTGTCAGGGGCGGTTGGCGATAAACACAATTTAGGTATGTGGAAAATTCACGTTGGCCTACTCGTCAGCGATGTTATGGTCGTCTAAACAAGGCCAGAGGCATGTGATGATGCATTGCCCCGTTTGCACTATCTCATCGAAGGAGGAACGATGCATGGCGGATCTATCGGTATTTATTGGATGGGATTCCCGCGAAGATATCGCGTACCAGGTCGCAAAGGCGACGCTGCTTGAAAACGCGTCCATCGACGTCGACGTTCATCCGATCAAGCTGCAGGACCTCGTGGACCGCGGGGTCTACACGCGTGAGGTCGATCCCCTGGCATCGACCGAGTTCACCTACTCCCGATTCTTCACACCCTGGCTTGCCGACTACAAAGGCTGGGCGCTATTCTGCGACTGCGACTTCCTTTTCTTCGGCGACGTCGCCGATCTCCTGAAATACCGGGACGACACCAAAGCGGTCTCCTGCATCCATCATGACTACACGCCGAAGGAAGGCGTGAAGATGGATGGCAAGGTACAGACCAACTATCCCCGTAAGAACTGGTCGTCGTTCATGCTCTTCAACTGCGAGCATCCCGCGACCCGCAAGCTGACGCCGGAACTGATCAATGCCGAGAGTGGGGCTTTCCTTCACCGGCTGCAGTGGGCAGATGACAGCGAGATCGGCGAAATCCCGGAAGAATGGAACTGGCTGGAGGGCTGGAGCACGCCACCGGCAAAGGGCTTCCCGAAGGGTGTTCACTACACAAACGGCGGACCATGGTTTCATAATTGGCAGGATGTGGAGTATGCACAGGTGTGGCTAGACAAAGCGCTTGCCATAGACCCACATTTTAAGCCCGTTTGAAAGCCTTGGAATGAATGTATCGGAAACAAACCATGCTGCGGACAGCAGCATGGGAAAAGCTAGGGACCAAGAGTGGCGATCGCTCTTGGCCGACTACAGTGACATCGTCCTGGTTGCCAACAGCGACGAAGTCGATATCAACGTACTGGTAGCGCGCTATCCCGAAACGACGCTCTTCATCTTCTTCAACAAGGTCTACAAGGTCCTGAAGGAGCCGTTCAAGCACAAATGCCTGCTGTTTTCGCGCAGCGGGACCACAGGTGCAAACCTGGTGAAGAGCGGCAAGGTGTCGAAGGTTCTCGAATATTTCGACAAGGACAGCTTCCTCGGCGTCGTCAACATGACGATCGGAGATCGGGAAAAGCCCAGTCCCGCGGCTGCGTTTGGCGGTGTCGACGTCAGGCATCTCGATCTGACGGAGATTTTCGCTCCATTCTATCCATCGACATCGATCCCGACCAGCGGCTTTGCGCTCTGCTTCTGGCTGACGACATTGCAGATTGACGCGAAGGTGACGTTGGCAGGGTTTTCGTCAAAACGCAGCGAGCGCTATCAGGTTTTCGATGTTCACGACTGGACGTTCGAGCAGGTTCTGCTGCGCCTGATGTATCGCAAGGGCAAAATTGACGTTATCGGGCGAGAGCACAGCAATCGATACGCCAAGCTTGTCGAGCACTTCCCTGAGTATTCTGCCGATGACGTTGCCCTGACAGCCGATGAAGTTCTGGCCGAACGGCTGGTGAACCTCAGCTCGATCGTTGACCGACTGATGCATGTCACCCGCTTCCTGCGCTTTATCGAGCGTTCCTTCAAAAAGCTGACGAAGAAGAAGCCGAAATAAAAAGCAGAGTGGCATCGATACCATCGCAACATCGTCGTTCTCAGAATTGCATGCTCAGACCGAAATTGCCGATTGCACTGTCGTGCCTGCGTTTATACCGCTGATCTGGCTTGCTGCGGTCATCCGGTCAGCGCGCAGTTTCCCGCGAGCGAGCCGCCGCAATTTGAAAATGCCTTGTCGCGCCTGCCCATAATCATTTAGGTAGGCGGACACCACAAAGGGCATTGCATGAGCCTATCCTTTCAGACGCTGTGTTTCCTGGCTTCTCCCGCACCAGAAGCTCTTGCCGCACGGGACGAACTGATTCGCATCTACGGTGACGTGCCGGCCAAGGAGGCTGATGTGATCGTCGCTCTCGGTGGCGACGGCTTCATGCTGCAGACGCTGCACAGGACGATGAATTCCGGCAGGCTGGTTTACGGGATGAACCGCGGGTCCGTCGGCTTCCTGATGAATGATTACAGGACGGAAGCGCTGCGCGAGCGAATCAATGCGGCGGTGGAGAATACATTCCGTCCCCTGCAGATGACGACGATGAATGCCGACGGCACCAGCGATACGGCGCTGGCGATCAACGAGGTCTCGCTGTTTCGCCAGTCCTACCAGGCCGCCAAGCTCAAGGTGGAGGTGGACGGCGTCGTGCGTCTCGAGGAATTGATCTGCGACGGGCTGATGGTGGCGACGCCCGCCGGATCGACGGCGTACAATCTCTCGGCGCATGGGCCGATCCTGCCGCTGGATGCACCGCTGCTGGCGATGACGCCGGTCAGTGCGTTTCGTCCGCGCCGCTGGCGAGGGGCGTTGCTGCCGAACAAAGTCACCGTCGATATCCACATCCTCGAGGGCGAGAAGCGGCCCGTCAACGCGGTTGCGGACAACTCCGAGGTCAAATCTGTGCTGCATATCCGCATCGCGCAATCCGAGCACATGACGGCGCGCATCCTTTCGGATCCCGACCGGTCATGGTCGGACCGGATTCTTGCCGAGCAGTTCGAGGATTAGAGTGATGAGACGTCTTGCGCTGGCTTTAACTTCGCTTCTGTTTGCGGGCTGGGCGGTGAGCACACATGCGGCCGAAGCGCCCGATCCGATCCTGCCGGCGGCCATCACCTTCGCGACGAGCACGGGTTATTGGGAGGACGACGGAAGCTCGCCTGAAGTGACGCGCTCGCCGCCAGCCACATCAACAAGTTCGCCTCAGCCAAGTCCCAGTGCGCCCACATCAGCGCCACCGTCGGGGCCGCGCCACGGCTATTACAAGCTTTTCGCCGTGCGTCAGGCAGACCGGACCGCCAAAGTCTATCTCCAGCAAATCGCTCAGACCGACAACGGGCCGGATATCGTTTCCACCGTGGAATTGCAGGAATTGAACGACCTCAATCCCTATGTAACCGACATCCGCCCTGAAAATTCAACGGGTCGGCTCAACGAACCCGGCCTGTTCGCCATGGTCTATCTGAAGACGGATCCGGACGGCGATGCGGACAGTTGGACGGTCGCAATCGATGAGTTCGGCGACATCAGCGTCGAGAAATCCGGCCACTGAGCGAAGTCAAAAAAGGCCCCAAGCGGGGCCTTTTTCATGTTGTCTGCAGACCACTGATCAGTCGACGTCGTCGACCATCGCGTCGGGCTTGCCGCTGATGCGGTGGGCCAGTGCTGCTTCCATGAAGTCGTTCAGTTCGCCATCAAGAACATCATCAGGTGCCGTGCTGGTCACGCCGGTGCGCAAGTCCTTGACCAACTGATAGGGCTGCAGGACGTAAGAGCGGATCTGATGGCCCCAGCCGATGTCCGACTTGGAGGCTGCTTCGGCGCTGGCCGCGTCTTCACGCTTCTTCAGCTCGGCTTCGTACATGCGGGCGCGCAGCATGTCCCACGCCTTGGCGCGGTTCTTGTGCTGGGAGCGTTCCTGCTGGCACTGGACCACGATGCCCGACGGTATGTGGGTGATACGCACCGCGGAGTCAGTGGTGTTGACGTGCTGGCCGCCGGCGCCCGACGAACGATAGGTGTCGATGCGGCAGTCGCCTTCGTTGATGTCGATCTGGATCGAGTCGTCGATAACGGGATAGACCCAGATCGACGAGAACGACGTGTGACGGCGGGCATTGCTGTCGTAGGGCGAAATACGCACGAGGCGGTGAACACCCGATTCCGTCTTCATCCAGCCATAGGCGTTGTGGCCCTTGACCAAGAGCGTTGCGGACTTGATGCCGGCTTCTTCGCCGTCGTGGACTTCAAGCAGTTCGACCTTGTAACGCTGGCGTTCAGCCCAGCGGGTGTACATGCGCAAGAGCATGTTCGCCCAGTCCTGGCTTTCCGTGCCGCCGGCACCGGAGTGGACTTCGACGTAGGTGTCGTTGCTGTCGGCTTCGCCTGACAACATGGCCTCGACCTGCTGGCGCGCGGCTTCGGTCTTCAGCGCCTTGAGAGCGTCTTCGGCTTCTTTGACGACGCCTTCGTCACCCTCTTCCTCGCCCATTTCGATGAGCTCGATATTGTCGTTGAGCTGCTGCTCGAAACGCTTGACGCCATTGATGCCGTCATCGAGTTGCTGGCGCTCGCGCATCAGCTTCTGCGCTTCGGCCGCGTCGTTCCAGAGGTTCGGATCCTCTGACTTGTTGTTCAACCAGTCCAGTCGTCTTACCGCCTGATCCCAGTCAAAGATGCCTCCTCAGCAGGGTGATAGCCTGCTTGGTTTCATCGACTACGTTCTGGATTTCCGCTCGCATTTTTCCGCTTCTTTGCGTTGCTTTGAAAGTCGTCCGTCAAATAGTTGCGGCGGCCGCGGATGTAAAGAGCCGCGACCGCCACACGTATTTGCGGATAGGATTAGTAGAGACCGCCGGCGCCCGACTGGACGGCCTGGTTGGCCTGCGGGGAGGTTTTCAGAATTTCCTCCGGCGCCATGGTGTTGTCCATGCCGATGACAGAATAGCTGTCGGCAGGGCCGGTGCCTGGCTTGAAGGCTTCGATGATGGTGTTCGGATCGCCCTGCATCGCGGCCATACCGGTCTTGCGGTCGATCGGGATGAGGTTCATGCCGGCCGGAATGACGAACTTCGATACCGGCGTGTCCTTGACGGCAGCCTGCATGAATTCGTTGAAGACTGGCGCCGACAGCGAGCTGCCCGTACCGCCACGGCCGAGGGTCACCGGGGTATCGAAGCCGATATAGAGGCCCGCGACGATATCCGGGGTGAAGCCGACGAACCATGCGTCCTTTTCGTCGTTGGTCGTGCCGGTCTTGCCGGCGACGTCGCGTTCGCCGAGCTGAACCTTGCCGGCGGCTGTGCCGCGCTGGATAACGCCCTGCATCATCGAGGTAATCTGGTAGGAGGTCATCGGGTCGAGAACGGTCTCGCGGTTATCGACGACGTTGGGCTCGTCCTGGTTCTGCCAGTCGCTGGCATTGCAGCTCTCGCAGACGCGTTCCTCATGCTTGAAGATCGTCTTGCCGTAACGGTCCTGAATCCGGTCGATCAGGGTCGGCTTGATCTGCTTGCCGCCATTGGCGATGACCGAGTAGGCGGAGACCATGCGCAGCACCGTCGTTTCGCCCGAGCCGAGAGACATGGCAAGAACCGGCATCATCTTGTCGTAGATGCCGAAACGTTCCGCATATTCAGCGACGACATTCATGCCGAGGTCGTTGGCGAGGCGCACCGTCATGCGGTTGCGCGAGTGCTCGATGGCGAAGCGAAGCGTGTTGGCACCACCGCCCTCGCCCTCGTAGTTATCAGGCGCCCAAACCTGACCGTTGCCAGTCTGGATCTCAAGTGGGTCGTCGCTGACCACCGAGGCGGGCGTATAGCCATTGTCCATGGCGGCGGCGTAGACGAACGGCTTAAAGGACGAACCCGGCTGACGCATCGCCTGGGTCGCGCGGTTGAATTCAGACTGTGAATAGGAGAAGCCACCGACCATGGCCAGAACGCGACCGGTCTTCGGATCCATCGCGACCAGACCACCACCAACCTTGGGCGGCTGGCGCAGGCGGTAGGATGTGGAGCTATCCTCGCCAAGACGCTCGACATAGACAACATCACCCGCCGAGAGAACGCCCTGCGGCGACCTTGCGGTCTTGCCGCCGGTTGACGAGCGGTAGGCCCATTGCATGTTCTTGGCCTGGATCACGCCACGCTCTCGATCGGCAGGAACCTTGCCGGCACTGTCCTTGACGGGCTGCAAGCCGATGTCGACGCTATCGTCAGCCACGGCAAGAACCACTGCAAGTCGCCATTCCGGCACGTCCGTGAGAGCGGGAATTTCGGCCAGCGCCTTGCCCCAGTCAGACGTGGTGTCGATCTGCTTGATCGGGCCATGGAAGCCACGACGCTCGTCATAGGTGATCAAACCGTCCTGCAGCGCCTTGCGCGCGAAGACCTGCAACTGCGGATCGAAGGAGGTGCGAACAGAGAGACCGCCCTCATACAGCATCTTCTCACCGTACTGATCGATCAGCTGGCGGCGGACGGCTTCGGCAAAGTATCCCGATGCGAAAAGCGAAGGGCCGCTCGAACGACCGGTGACGCCCAGTGGCTGCTTCTTGGCTTCAGCACCGTCGGACTGGCTCACGTAACCGTTCTCGACCATGCGATCGATCACCCAGTTGCGCCGGGTAACGGCGGCTTCTGGGTGGCGGAACGGGTGATAGTTGGCCGGGCCCTTCGGCAGAGACGCCAGATAGGCCGCATCGGCGATCGTCAGTTCATTGACGGATTTGTTGAAGTAAGTAAGCGCCGCGCTGGCGATGCCGTAGGAATTCAGACCGAAGAAGATCTCGTTGAGATAGAGTTCGAGGATCTTGTCCTTGCTATAGGCCTGCTCAATGCGGAAGGAGAGAATTGCCTCCTTGGCCTTGCGCTCCATCGTCTGCTCGCTCGACAGGAGGAAGTTCTTGGCGACCTGCTGGGTGATCGTCGAGCCGCCCTGCGTCGGGCCCCCGGTCAGATAGGAGACGACGGCGCGACCAAAGCCGGTCACGTCGATGCCGGGATGCTGGTAAAAATTCTTGTCTTCCGCGGACAGGAAGGCTGCCTTGACGCGATCGGGAACCGCCTGGATCGGCAGAAACAATCGACGCTCCTTGGCATATTCTGCCATCAGCGCGCCGTTGCCGGCATGCACGCGCGTCGTGACAGGCGGCTCGTAGCTGCTAAGCACCGCATAGTCCGGCAGGTCCTTGGTGATCGTCGCCAGATAGACAGCAACGGCGCCCGCTACGCCCAGGAACAGGACGCAAGCCGCTCCGAAGAAATATCCAAGAAGTCTGATCATATCTAAGCTACCGGTATCTCATTTTGTCGATCGGCGCGCGCATCACAATCGCATGGATCGCGGCATTTTGCACGCTGCGCGAATTACTCCATGCGCAGTGCGGCTACAAGCCAAATCCGTTTTGCACATGGAAACATAGAGGTGAGTAATGGCTTGAATGTGAGGAAAGTAGGGCTTTTGCCTGTAATTCCACATGCATGCACAGTTACACCGGGCCGGTGTCACATCTCGGCCACGCCCCTGTCAGCCGCCGTTGGCAACCATGGACGCGTGATAGTGCTTGACCGCCTCGGTCAAGAGTTCGCCCATCTTGGTGCGCCAGCCATCATCCAGAAGCAGCTTCTCGTCGTCCTTGTTCGAGAGAAAACCGAGCTCAAGCAAAATCGATGGGACATCAGGCGCCTGCAGGACGCGGAAGCCGGCGTGGCGGTGGGGGTTGTTGATGGTGCCCACTTGGTCCTTGAATGACGACAGCACACTTTCGGCCATTGAGATCGAGAAGGCCTGGGTCTCCCGGCGCGTCAGGTCGAGCAGGATATCAGCAACCTCTGGCGGCTCGGTCGTCGTCGTCTTGCCGGCAATCTGGTCGGAGAGGTTTTCCCGATCGGCAAGATCCGCCGCAAGCTTGTCCGACGCCTTGTCCGAGATGGTGTAGACGGTGGCGCCGCGAATATCCTTCTGCCGCAGCGTGTCGGCATGCATCGAGACGAACAGCGAAGCATGGTTCTGCCTGGCGATCTCGACGCGCTGCGACAATGACAAAAACGAATCATCGCTCCTCGTCAGAAACGCCTTGATGCCGGGTTCGCGGTTCAACCGGTCTGCGAGTGTCTTGGCAAAGGCCAGAGTGACGTCCTTCTCCTGCGTCTTGGTGTCAACGCCGATCGCGCCGGTATCGATGCCGCCGTGCCCAGCGTCAACGGCGACGATGAAATCACCGCTGCCGGGCTTTTCGGGGGACGGGATCGCACTGGTGGTCTGCGCGGACGCCGGCTCGTTCCACGAGTGCGCCTTGACGAGTTCATCAAACGTCGCCTTGTCGGTCATCTCGGCCTCGAGAACCAGCCGCTGGCCCTTGCCGCCCTCGTCGACCTGAACCTTTGCCATGCCGATACGAACAGGCCTGGTCGCCGTGAGGACGATGCGGGCGCTGTCCTCGTCCATCGTGCCGTAGCGAATGTCCTTGAAGAGGCCCCTCGCCTCCAGATCCTTGGCGGGAAAACCAAATGCCGTCGCCGGCAGATCGACGACGACGCGTTCGGGATTGGCGATGTAGTGGATCGAAAACGTCGGCGGACGATCGAAATCGATGACGATGCGGGTTCTTGCATCATCGCCGACGATACGCGCTCCATAGGCAAGCAGGCGCTCTTCACCGGCGGCAACCGCCGCATGCCCCAGGAATGTCGCAGCGACCGCCACGGCAGACATGATCGCAAGCACTCGCGACCCGAAGAACTTCGTCCGCAATCCGGATTTTACCGCCGCGCCCCGCATTCTGCTATACAACCGACTGTCGTGCCCCAATTGTCGTCAACACCTGACTTCGCGATACACGCGCTCGCGACGAAGGACAATTGCCATTGTCGCAGCGACAGAATCGCCTCGTCCATCGCTAGTTTTTATGATCGCGCAAATCCATCAATATTATGGCACATTTGGCTTTTCCCTTGCTATTGTGACGGAGAAAACATACAAGCATGCTCAGGGTAGAAGCACTGACGGGATAGAGTCGCCGACAAGGCAGCCAACCGCGTAGGACCTGGCGCCACAACCGGCAATCGTCCGCCGTCTTTCATGCTTCTGCCTGACAATGGATCCTGAATTTTCCGGAGTATGCGGGAACTTCATCGGTGGATTGCCACCAACCGCTCTTTAAAGAGAGAGCAAACTCATCGGGCCTGAATAAGGTCTTTGTTTTGTCGATCTCGCTTGGTCTTTGATGGTGTCGCAGCAGGTTTTATCTAAAGTCTACAGACCCCGGGAGAAGAGTTTCCCCGCTGCTGTCTGGCTGCTGCCTTCCACACCGCACCAATCGCGACTTTCACTATCCGGCGCTGCAATGACGGACCGCACTCCTTCTGTCTTATCGACTTTGGAGATTGCTGACGTTCGACCGCGCCGAGGAGCTCAGCTTACATGGCAGACAAAATGCTTATCGACGCGTCTCACGAGGAAGAGACGCGCGTCGTTGTCGTTCGCGGAAATCGCATAGAAGAATTTGACTTCGAGTCGGAACACAAGAAGCAAATTCGCGGCAACATCTATCTCGCAAAGGTAACGAGGGTCGAGCCCTCGCTGCAGGCAGCCTTCGTCGACTACGGCGGCAACCGCCACGGCTTTCTGGCATTCGCCGAAATTCACCCCGACTATTACCAGATTCCGCTTGCCGACCGTCAGGCACTGCTGCGCGCCGAAGCCGAAGAGCATCGCCGCGACGACGACGTCGAGCATGTCGAAACGGCACGGATCGATCCCGCGACCCAGGAACAGCCCGACGTTGGCATCGTTGCCAAGGATGAGCCGGCTGCTCCTGTCGAAGCAGCTGCCGAAGTCGTAGAGACCATCGAAGCTGCAGAGGTTGTCGAAGCCGTCGAGGAAGCGCCTGCCAAGAAGGTTGCCAAGCCTCGCCGCAGCCGCAAGAAGGTCGTTCCGGCCGCTGACGAAGCGACGGCTGAAGCCGACGCTGCAGCATCATCCGACGACGAAGGCTCCACCGGTGGCGAAATGGCCGCGATGGTCGAGACCGATACGATTTCCGAAGACGTCGATGCGCGCCGCCGCGGCGGTGACGATGAAGACGATGACGATCATGATCACGAAGAAGAAGTGATCGAGAACGTCGGCGCCGAAGATGCTATGGAAGAAGTTCCGGATCGGGTGCAGCGCAAGCCGCGCAAGCAGTACCGCATCCAGGAAGTCATCAAGCGTCGCCAGATCCTGCTGGTTCAGGTCGCCAAGGAAGAACGTGGCAACAAGGGCGCCGCCCTCACCACCTATCTGTCGCTGGCCGGCCGCTATTCGGTTCTGATGCCGAACACCGCGCGTGGCGGTGGCATCTCCCGCAAGATCACCAGCCCGCAGGACCGCAAGCGACTGAAGGAAATCGCCAAGATGCTCGAAGTGCCGCAGGGCATGGGCGTCATTCTTCGTACCGCCGGTGCCAACCGCACCAAAGTCGAAGTCAAGCGCGACTTCGAATACCTGATGCGTCTTTGGGAAAACGTCCGCACCCTGACACTCGCTTCGACAGCTCCCTGCCTCGTTTACGAGGAAGGCTCGCTGATCAAGCGCTCGATCCGCGACCTTTACAACAAGGACATCAGCGAGATCATCGTGTCCGGCGAAGAAGGCTATCGTGAAGCGAAAGACTTCATGAAGATGCTGATGCCGAGCCACGCCAAGGTGGTTCAGCCTTACCGCGACATCCATCCGATCTATGCCCGTTCGGGCATTGAAGCCCAGCTCGATCGCATGCTGCAGCCGCAGGTGACGCTGAAGTCGGGTGGCTACCTGATCATCAACCAGACGGAAGCGCTGGTATCGATCGACGTCAACTCCGGTCGCTCGACTCGCGAGCATTCGATCGAAGACACCGCGCTGCAGACGAACCTCGAAGCAGCCGACGAAGTTGCCCGCCAGCTGCGCCTGCGCGACCTGGCAGGTCTCGTGGTCATCGACTTCATCGACATGGAAGAAAAGCGCAACAACCGCGCTGTCGAGAAGAAGCTGAAGGATTGCCTGAAGAACGATCGCGCCCGCATCCAGGTCGGCCGCATCTCGCACTTCGGCCTGCTCGAAATGTCGCGCCAGCGTATCCGCGCATCGGTTCTCGAATCGACGACGCAGGTCTGCTCGCATTGCGGCGGCACCGGTCACGTTCGGTCTCAGTCCTCCGTTGCCCTGCATGTGCTGCGCGGCATCGAAGAATATCTGTTGAAGAACACCACGCACGACATCACGGTTCGCACCACGCCTGAGATCGCGCTCTACATCCTCAATCACAAGCGCCAGACGATCGTCGACTACGAAGCCCGCTTCGGTGTCTCGATCATCATCGACGCCGATGGTGCCGTCGGTGCGCAGCACTTCGCGATCGATCGCGGCGAGGCTGTTGAGAACCCGGTCAAGATCGAAACGCTGTTCAACTTCGCTGCCATTCCTGAAGACGACGACGACGATATCGTCATCGAGGTGGATGAGGACGAAGACGAAGAGCTGGAAGAAAAGCCCGCTGCCGCTACAGAGCGCCCCGCCGCTGCTGCCCGCAACGAGGGTGAAGGTGACGGACGCAAGCGCAAGCGTCGCCGTCGTCGTCGTGGCCGCAATGGCAATGCCGAACAGCAGGCTTCCGACGAAGCCGGTTCCGAACAGGCCGGCGACGAAGACGAGGGTGACGACGAAGGCGATGACGCCGACAACGCATCGGTTTCCACGTCGGAAGCATCAGATGACCGCGCCGAAGGCGACGAGGCACAGCGCCGCAAGCGCCGCCGTCGTGGCAAACGTGGCGGTCGCCGCAATCGCGAGGAAGGTGCCGAAGGCGCAGAGGCCGGCGATGAAGGCACCGAAGGCGATGTCAGCGATGTTGCCGCGGTAGCGGAAACCGCTGATGTGGCCGAAGCCGACAGCGCGCATGTCGCCGTTGCCGTAGAAGCCGTCGCGGAAGAGGCTGTCGAGGCGCAGTCCGCCATGGCTGCCGTCGAAACAGCCGCTACAGTGACCGAAGACGTCAAGCCGAAGCGCGCTCGCCGCAGCCGTAAGGCATCGCCGGTCGAAGAGCCGGTGATCGAGGCTGAAGCTGAGCCTGTCGCGGATGTTGCCCCGGTCGCCGAAGCTCCGGTTGTAGCCGAACCGGAAGCCGCCGAGGCCGTTGCCGATCTCGCAGCGCCTGCCGAAGAAGAAGCCAAGCCCGTTCGCGCCAATCGCGGATCGAACATCTCGTCGTCCGCACCAACAGTCAAGTCGGCCAGCACGGACGCCGCCGATGGAGATGGAAAGCCAAAAAAGGCTGGCTGGTGGCAGCGCCGCGGTTTTTTCTGAGATTGATCTTCGGACGTGAATAATCGAGATCCGGCTGTGGCAACACAGCCGGATTTTTTGTTTGTGGATTCCTCTGCCACCGTCTCATCTCCGGGAGATGGGAGTGCAGTTTTGACAACACGAACAGGCGCTTCAGCCAGTCAGTTGCGGATCGTGTCGAGGAGTTTGGATTTGAGCCGCCAACGATGATGCATGAAGGTTGAGATCAAGAGACGACGCAGAGCGACTAGCCGACGCCGGACAAGACGGCAGTCATTCACAACGCTGGCAGCGAACTGAGAAGAAGCATCGTGCAATCGACTGATAGGCGTCCGTCAGGAACACTTGCGGCCAACGGGCGCGCCGGGAAACCGGGCACTCAATATTCGGCCCCGTCTCCCTGGTGAAGCCTGTTCAGTCCCGCTCAGCGATAGCCGTCGTGTGCGGATACTCGCCGTAGAAGGCGCGCCAGTTGGCGATGGCAAAGCCGAAGACAACGAGCGCGCCGCCCTGGTGGAGAAGTCCCCAATCGAGCGGAACCTCGAGCAACAGGGTGGCAATGCCGATCGATGCCTGGATAATGACCAGCACGAACAGTACGATAGCGCGGCGCGCATGCGTAGTCGCGGGCGCAGAGCTCAGCGAGATGATCATGTTGACCAATGTCACCGCCAGCAACGTGTAGGCCCCCACCCGGTGGATGAACTGCACCGTCTTCGGGTTCTCGAAGAAGTTGATCCATGCCGGGTGCTGGATCAAGAGGTCGGACGGGATGATGGCGCCGTCCATCAGCGGCCAGGTATTGTAGGTAAAGCCTGCATCGAGACCTGCCACCAACGCGCCGAGATAGATCTGGAACAACGTCAGCAGGGCAATGACGCCTGCCCATATGCGGGCGTTGCGCGTCGGATGCCGGTCATCCGAATGCGGCGCCAGCCCGCGCATGATCCACATGCAGGAGGCGAAGATGAGACAGGCCGTGATCAGATGCGTGGCGAGGCGGTACTGGCTGACATCGGTGCGGGCGCTGAGGCCCGACGACACCATCCACCAGCCGATCGCCCCTTGAAACCCGCCCAGCGCCAGGATGCCGACCAACGGCCAGCGCAGGCGCCGTTCGATCTTGCCGGTTGCCCAGAAGTACAGGAGCGGCAATGCGAAGATAACGCCGATGCCGCGGGCAAGCAGACGATGCGACCACTCCCACCAGAAGATGCCCTTGAACTGCTCGACCGTCATGTCGCTGTTCAGCTGCTGGAATTCCGGAATCCGCTGGTAAAGCTTGAACTCCTCTTCCCACTCCGTCGCGTTCAGCGGAGGGATGACACCGTGGATCGGTTTCCATTCGGTGATCGACAGGCCGGAGTTTGTCAGCCGGGTTGCGCCGCCGACGATCACCAGACAGAAAAGTGCCAGAATGACAAGGCCAAGCCAGATCCGCACCGCTCGGCGGTTACTGTCCTGCTTGCGCACTTCGCCTCGGATTTTCTGTTCTGTGGAGATATCAGCGACGGCCATTGTAGACTCCTTCGTTCCTCAGTTGATTTGCCTTAGCCACTGATGCAAAACAAGCCAGAACATTTGCGGCATGCCGTCGCGGTGACCTGCATAATCCCGTATCGGAATTCAACAGATGCCCGTCCGCCTACGCAAGTTCATCGGCACGATCCTGATCGTCGTTCTCGTGCTCTTCTACGCGCTGATTGCCAACACGATCGCGGTGGCCACGCTCGGCAACGCGCCGTGGTGGGGTCACCTGCTCTATTTCTCGCTCAGCGGCCTGCTGTGGGTGTTGCCGGCGATGCTGATCATCAAGTGGATGGCCGGGCCGAAGCAACAATAGTCATTAATGCCGGGATAACCGTGATTGACGGAAAAGCCGCCGGCGACCTTCGCGTAAACCAAATAGACGCTCACATTCTCTATTTTCCAGGCTCAGCATTTTTGACCGGAGAACACCCGTGCAGACGCAAACGCTTCCGATTGCTCCCGCATCGCTTGGAAATGGCGCCAAGACCGACGTCGGCGTTACCAGGCTGGAAGCGCTGATTGCGCAGCTCGAAATCCGCGATATCGAGATCGATGTTATCGACAGGATGGAGAGCATGGAAGCGGAATGGCGGGCCCTTGAGCAGGACAATCTGAACTCGCTTCACCAAGGCTATGACTGGTGCGCCGCGTGGGCGAAGGCCTACGGAAACCCTCTGGCGATCATCCGTGGTCGTGCCGGCGGGCGCACCATGTTCATCCTCCCCGTCGAGATCGTCCGTTCGCGCGGCGTGCGGATTGCTCGTTTCATCGGCGCCGACCACAGCAATATCAATACCGGGCTGTTTTCCGCCGACTTCGCCGAAGCCAGCAGCGCGATCAATGCCGATCGCTTGATGACACAGCTGCGAGGCACGCTTGCCAGCAAGGCTGATCTGCTTTTGCTCCAGAACATCCCGCTGGTATGGCGCGGCAGGGACAATCCGCTGGCGCGTCTGCCGATGGTGCAGAACCAGAACCATGCCTATCAGCTTCCTTTGCTGGAGAGCATGGAGGCGACGCTCAAGCAGTTGAATGCCAAGAACCGGCGGAAGAAATTCCGGATCCAATCAAAACGGCTGGAGGAGCTTGGCGGCTTCACCTATGTCGCCGATGGTGATGGCGCCCAGCAGCACCAGCTTCTCGATCACTTCTTCCGGCTGAAGGGTGAGCGTTTCAAGGCGATGGGATTGCCTGATGTGTTTGCGGATCCGGAGACCAAGGCGTTTCTGCACGGCGCCATCGATATCCGCGATGCCGATCATCCACTGTCTGGCCTGGAAATGCATGCAATCCGACTGACCGGCGCTCACGAAGGCCATCTGGCCGCCGTCTCCGGCATCTCGCGCAAGGGCGACCATGTGATATGCCAGTTCAGCGCCATCGACGAAAGCGTCGCGGCAGATGCCAGCCCGGGCGAATTCCTGTTCTGGCAGATGATATCTGGGCTGCACGGCAAGGGCGTCAGCCTGTTCGACTTCGGCTTGGGCGACCAGATCTACAAGCGCTCTTGGGCTCCTGTCGAAACCGACCACTACGATGTCGTTTTGCCGATCACCGCACGTGGTTCAATCGCCGGATTGGCACATCGCATCGTGACCCGCAGCAAGGCCTATATCAAGTCGCAGCAGCGCCTGTACCGCGCCGCCCAACGTTTGCGCCGGTTCGTCGGCGTCTGATCACGCAGCCCGCTGCGAGAAACCAGCGTCATTATCGGAATTGCCGTCGGACATCAGCACCACGCGGTCGTAGCCCGCTTCCTCGAAGCTGGTCATTGCCGCGACGAACTCGCTTTCGACGATGACAGGCATGGACAGGATGATCTCGACCGTCTTGCTCTGTGTCAGCCTGGAAACACCTGCCACGTCCGCCGCACCGCACTCCACCAAGACAAGGTCATAGGCCGAAGATAGCGCATCGAGAAGCAGCGATAGTCTGTCCGCTCCGCGCATGGCGAGGCGCATGTCGCTGGTGCCCTGCGGAATGAAGTGCGCCTCGGAAACGTGGTCGCCGTGGATCGTGTCTCCAAAGGCGGCCGCGCCGCAAAGCAGATCGGTGACGCCGGGCAGCGTACGTCCGTCCGCCATCATATCGGTCGGCCGACCGGAGCCGGTCATGTCGACCAGAACGACGCGGGCGCCGGAGGAAGCAATCCTGCGGGCCAGCGATACGGTGGCCGTCGAGCCGCTGTCACCAGTCGGTGAAATCGCGATCGCAATCGGTGCGCGGCAACCGATCAGATAACTTGCCACAGAGCCGATCGAGAATTCATTGTCGTCCTCGGCTTCAGCCTCAGCATCTTCTTGGGCAACAATTTCGGGCATTTCATCCCTGACCTCTTCCGCTGCCGGCGTGGCAAGCATGCTTGGCGCTGGTGCGACCGCGGCTGCCACCGGAGCAGTGGCCTCGACTTTCTCAGCCTCAATGCGCTCTTCGATCTCCAACGTGTTGGTGGGGCGCAGGGCACGGCCGCTGAACAGTTCCGCCAGCATGATGGCGATTGATGTCATGATGAATGTCGCAACCGCGGCTACGATGACGATCGGAATAACCTTCGGGAAATAGGGATCGACTGGCTGCGTGGCATTGGACACGATGCGCGCGTCGGCGGGGCTGGAGTTCTTGTCAGCCCGCGATGCGGCCTCGCGGAAACGCGACAGATAGGTTTCCAGCAGCTGGCGCTGCGCGGTCGCCTCGCGCTCGAGCGCATTCAGGCCGACTTCATCCTCACCGGCTTGGGCACTGTTGGCTTTCACCGCATTCGACTGCTGCACCAGTTCCTTCTCGCGCAGCGCCGCGACCTTTGACTCGTTTTCGATGCTCGCTAGTATCTTCTGCGTTTCCTGGCGGATCTGGCTTTTGATATCGGCAAGCTGCGCGCGCAGGCTCTTCAAGCGAGGGTGATTGTTAAGCAGAGACGTCTGCAGGTCCGATATCTGCGACTGAAGACCGGACTCGGTTCCCTTGAGGCGCTGGATCGACTGGGACGACATGATGTCCTGAAGCGTATCGGACGGCTCGCCCGACGCCAACGCATTGCGAACCGATTGGGCGCGCGCCTCGGCGTTCGCCTTCTCACCACGAACTCTCGTGAGTTCGGCGGACACGTCGTTGAGCTGCTGCGTCTGGAAGTTGCCGCCGCCATTGGTCGGCAGCAGTCCGTGTTCGGCGCGGTATTCGGCCACCTTCTGCTCGGCGGCGCTGACTTTGGTGCGCAGCGTCTCGATCTCCGGCTCCAGCCAGCGTGTCGCCTCGGAATTGGAATCAAGCTTGGCGCCGCTCTGCTTTGCCAGATAGGCGGCCGCCATGGCGTTCGGAATCGTTGCAGCGAGCTTTGGATCCTTCGAAGTGAAGGTGATCCCGATGACGCGCGAGCCCGGGACCTGATAGACCTGCAGCCGCTCAACGAAAGCGTCGATGACGCGCTCTTCCGGCGGATTTTCCAGCGGGCTCTTTTTCAGGTGCAGGGCGATGAGGATATCGCCAAGCGCCGAGCCGTTGGCCGCGGCATCGAATTCCGGCAAATCGAAGAGCTTCTGGCTGTTGATGACCTGCTTGATCAGATCGGCCGATTGCAGAAGCTGCACCTGGCTGGCGATATTCAGTTCATCCAGCAGCTGGCCGGCATTTGCGTCAGTCGATTGCGCGGTCGCAAAGGCGGGCGCGCGGGGCTCGATGAGGATGCGGGTTTCGCTGCGGTATTTCGGGGAAATCATCTTGGCGCCGGCAAAGGCCACCCCTGCCCCGAGCAACGTGATGGCGACCACCTTCAGCCGACGGGCCCAGACGCCGCGGACCAACTGACCCAGATCGATATCGACATCCTGATGACCCACTACGCCGGACATGGTGCACTCCAAGAACAAAGGTGCCGTGAGGGTAAATGACTATAGTAACTCAACAGTTAATGCTTGCGGACAGCGGATCAGCACGCTCGTGCATAAGAAAAGACGAAATTAAGTGCGGCCTTTACCGGTCATTAACCCTAACGGATCGATAACGAGGGGAAGAAGTTCGTTTCCCGTGAGAAGCTGCAGATGCCCGTCGCACAGCCCAAGTTCCTGATGGCTTTGAGCCTTGTCGCCATGACCGCGGTCCTGGGCGGCTGCAACAGCTACCAGCCTGCTCCGCGCGCCTTCAACCAGGCAACGATCCAGCCCTACTCGCTGGATAGCGGCGACAGACTGCGCATCACGGTGTTCGACCAGCCGAGCATGACCAACACCTACACGATCGACCAGGCCGGTTACATCGCGTTTCCGCTGGTGGGCCAGGTGCCTGCTCGCGGCCGCACGCTGCAGCAACTCTCGGGCCAGATCGCCCAGAAGCTCAAGCAGGGGTACCTGCGCGATCCCGACGTCACCATCGATGTCGATCGCTACCGCTCCATCTTCATCATGGGCGAAGTCGGCCAGCCTGGCCAGTATGCCTACGTGCCAGGCATGACGGCGCAGAATGCGATTGCGGTTGCCGGTGGCTTCACGGCGCGCGCTAACCAGAGTGCCGTCGATGTCACTCGCAAGATCAACGGTCAGGTGATGACCGGGCGGGTCAACATCTCGTCGGCGATCATAGCGGGCGATACGCTCTACATTCGCGAACGACTGTTCTGATCGTAGATGGACGAGCAGCGCCCCCTTCGCATCATTCATTGCTTCAGGTCGCCGGTGGGTGGAATTTTCCGCCACGTGCGCGATCTGGTGATCGAGCATAGCAAGGCGGGCCACGAAGTCGGTATTCTCTGTGACAGTTCCACCGGCGGCGAGCACGAGGACAGCCTTTTCGACGACATTCGCCCCTATCTGGCGCTTGGCCTCACGCGCGTGCCGATCCGGCGATCCGTCAGCTTCTCCGATCTCGGTGTACTCTGGGACGCCTACAAGAAAATCAAAAGTTTGCGGCCGGATGTGCTGCACGGACACGGCGCCAAAGGCGGCGTGCTCGCGCGACTAGCCGGCTCAGCCCTGCGGGTGAACAGGTATTGCGTTGCCCGCCTCTACACAGCGCATGGCGGAAGCCTGCACTATTCCCGCTCGTCGCTCCTGGGACAGTTCGTGCTCCGCATGGAGCGCCTGCAGGAACTCCTTACCGACGCGCTTGTGTTCATCTGCGAATATGAGCGCGACACCTACACCAAGAGGGTCGGCCGACCGCGTACGCAGACCCGATTGATCTACAACGGCATCAGCGAGCAGGATTTCGAACTCGTTCCGACCCGATCCGACGCCGTTCACTTCATCTATGTCGGCATGCTCAGGGACCTTAAGGGTCCCGACCTTTTTGTGGACGCCTTCGCGAAGACCGAGCGGCTTGTCGGCAGGCCGCTGTCGGCGCTGATGATCGGCGACGGGCCGGACCGCGACCGATATCGCGAAATGATGGTGGAACGCGGGCTCGGCAAACGCATCGGCATGCTTCCGGCCATGCGTGTGCAGCAGGCGTTCTCGATGTCGCAGAACCTCGTCGTGCCGTCGCGTGCCGAAGCGATGCCCTATATCGTCCTCGAAGGACTTGGCGCGGGCAAGACGATTATCGCAACACGCGTCGGCGGCATCCCGGAAGCGCTGGGCAAGGACAGCCCTGCACTGGTTGAACCCGACAATTCGGACGATCTCGCGCGTGTCATGGCCGACGCCATCCGCATTCCCGGCTGGCATCAAGCGGCGATGCCTTCGATGGACAAGGTCAGATCCGTCTTTTCGGCCTCGGTGATGGCCAAGGATGTGCTGAAACTGTACCGCGATCTGCTTGAGCGCCGCGGCGGCCGGAAATCGAAGCCTGCCTCGTAAAAGTTTCTTAGGGCCTTCCTGCTATTGCCTAGTGGTGAAACAGCGGCGGTAGCCTCATGAACAAGGCAGAGAACAACGATCAGTTCGATCTGGAAACCCTGCGGAAGCAAGTTTCCGATGTGAACAGACGGAGTGAAAGCAGCGACGGGAAATCTACCGGCGAGCCGTTGAACGGTTACGCACGCCAGATTGCCGAACAGTTCAGCGACGGAACGCGTACGCCCTCGATCATGATCGGCCAGTTCCGCCTGCTCGAATTCGTCGCACAGTTTGCGATCGGATTGCTCGGCTTCCTGATCTGGATGGATACCGAGGAAACGCTGGTCGTGCGAGCTCTCACGGCGGTCTTCATCAGCGCTCTATTGGTGCTCGCCCTGCAGACCGCCGATTGCTACACAATTCCCGCGCTTCGCGCCCGCATGCGGTTGTTGCCGAAGATCTTCGTGATCTGGACCCTCGTGTTTGGTGGAACGATCGCGACCATCGCCATCGCCAGCCATGTCAGCGTGCCGCAGTTGCATTCGTACCTCGCCTGGTTTGCGTTCGGGGCGGTCTTTCTGGTGGGATCGCGGTTCCTGCTCGCCTACGGTATCCGCAACTGGGCGCGCAACGGCATCATGGAACGCCGCGCCGTTCTGGTCGGCGGCGGCCAGCCTGCCAAGGATTTCATCCGGCTGCTCGAGCAGCAGGCCGACAACGACATCCGCATTTGCGGCATTTTCGACGACCGGGGCGAAAAGCGCTCACCGACGATGGTCGCGGGTTATCCCAAGCTTGGAACGATCGCCGAACTCGTCGAGTTCGCCCGCCTGACGCGGATCGACATGCTGATCATCGCACTGCCGCTCAGCGCCGAGGCGCGCATCCTGCAGCTGCTGAAGAAACTCTGGGTGCTGCCTGTCGATATCCGTCTGGCGGCGCATGCGAACCGGCTACGCTTTCGCCCACGCGCCTATTCGCACGTCGGGTCGGTGCCGATGCTCGACATCTTCAACAAGCCGATCCGCGACTGGGATTCGGTTGCCAAGCGCTGCTTCGACATCTTCTTCGCGGTTCTGGCTCTCTCGCTTCTCTGGCCGATCATGATCGGCACGGCCATCGCCATCAAGGCGACGTCTAAGGGTCCAGTGTTCTTCATGCAGAAGCGTCACGGCTTCAACAACGAAGTCATCAACGTCTTCAAGTTCCGCTCGATGTATACGAACATGAATGATGCGACGGGCAAAGCCGCCGTCACAAAGGGCGACCCTCGCGTGACCCGTGTCGGCCGCTTCATCCGCAAGTCGTCGATCGACGAACTGCCGCAGCTGTTCAACGTGCTTCGCGGCGATCTTTCGCTGGTCGGCCCGCGTCCGCATGCGGTGCTGGCGCAGGCCCATGACCGGGCGTTCGCCGATGTGGTCGAAGGCTACTTCGCCCGCCATCGCGTCAAGCCCGGCGTGACCGGCTGGGCGCAGATCAACGGCTGGCGCGGCGAAGTCGACAATGACGACAAGATCAAGTTCCGCACGGCTTACGACCTCTACTACATCGAGAATTGGTCGCTCTGGTTCGATCTGAAAATCCTGTTCCTGACGCCGTTCCGGTTGCTCAACACGGAAAACGCATATTGACCGCGATCGACGCGACATATTCCCGCGTCGCACATCCGCAGCGTGCGACGCTTCGCCTGATCGGCTCGGCGGCCGTGGCATTCGGCGTGCTTCTTTCAGGCTTCGTCATCAACGAGCCGGCGCCCTACGAACTCTGGATGGCGGCGCTGGTCGGGCTCTGGTTCATTCTGGGATTGCGGATCTCGCGCTACACTTTCCCGCTGCTGGCGCTGCTCCTGACCTTCAACGTCGGCGGCATGCTGTCGCTGACGCAGATGAAGGATATTGCCGACGGGCCGATGTACGTGGCGGTATCGACCTTCCTGGCACTGACCGCCGTTTTCTATGCCGCGATCATCGAGGACAGCCACCGGCGCCTGCCGCTGATCTTCAATGCGTGGGCCTTCGCTGCCGTCATCACATCGACACTTGGTATTCTCGGCTACTTCCACGCCTTCCCCGGCTCCGAGGTGTTCACGCTCTACGATCGCGCCAAGGGCGCTTTTCAGGATCCGAACGTGTTCGGACCGTTTCTTGTCCCCCCTTCCCTCTACCTTGTGCACGGCATCCTGACCGGGCAACTGCGTACGGCGCCGATCAAGGCGGTGGCTCTGCTCATCCTGGCGCTCGGCGTGTTCCTATCGTTCTCACGCGCCGCCTGGGGGCTTTTCCTGCTGACGACCGTGCTGCTGATCTTAATCATGCTGCTGAAGGAACGCAGCGGCGCCTTTCGTCTTCGCATTCTCGTGCTATCGCTGGCGGCCATCCTGATGATGGTTGCATCGCTGGTTGTCGCGCTGCAGTTTCCACAGGTCAGCGACCTGTTCTCGACGCGCGCGCAGCTGGTGCAACAATATGACGGAGAGCATCTGGGCCGCTTCGACCGCCATCGAATCGGCTTCACCATGATGATGGAGCGGCCGCTCGGAATCGGTCCGATGGTGTTCGGTACAATCTTCCCCGAGGACGAGCACAATATCTGGCTGAAGTCGCTGACGACCTATGGCTGGCTTGGCTTCGTGAGCTATGTCGGCATGCTGTGCTGGACGCTCTATCTCGGCTTCAGGAACCTTCTCAAGAATAGGCCCTGGCAACCTTATCTGATGATTGCCTGGATCGGCATTCTCGGTCATGCGACCATCGGCAACGTCATCGATATCGACCACTGGCGGCATGTCTATCTGCTGTTCGGCGTGGTCTGGGGCTGCGCGGCGCTCGAGGCCCGCCATATCAGCAGTCAAGTGCTGCCCGGTCGTCGCTGAGGCTCTTGCGATCCGCGGCCGCCGCCCTAAACTCATCTTATGATCATAGCAACACAGATACGCGGCGCCCGCGCCATGACGGGCATGAGCAAAGAACAACTGGCAGCCGCTTCCGGCCTGCCCGTTGACATTATCGAGACGCTGGAGCGCGACGAGGCGCAGGGCGAGCCCAGTGCGATTATCGCCGTGAAAGTGGCGCTCGAAAACGCCGGGGTCCTGTTCATTGCGAGCGGCAATCACGATGAGGGCGGCCCAGGGGTCAGGCTGAAGGCGCGTGCCGGCAGCGACGAGGGAATACGGCCGGAAAACCTCAATTCTGCAAACGACGACTGACCAACGGAACAAAAGCCGAAGCTCCGCGTTTATCGCCCGCAATATCAAACTGTTGAGGGGAGATTTTCTTGAGAAGCACAAACGGCCTCTATTTCGTCATCGGAGCCCTGATCGTCGTGGTCGGCGGCCTTGGAGCCTATATCTACCACGAGCAGACGAAGCCGAAGGGCGTCGAGATGAGCATCGGCCAGAACGGTGTTTCGATCGAGCAGAAGTGAAACAGCGATAGACTGAAATGATGGCGAGAAGGTCCGACTTGACCTTTTCGTCAATCTTCAAAGGTCCCTCGCAGCCTTCAACAACTATTTCAGTTTTTGAGAGTGTCCAGCGTATGCTGCGCGCGAAGGGAATTGTCGGCGATCATCCGTGAACCTACGTCCATGACGTAGGTTTCCGCAAGGTCCGTCAGCATTAGCGCAAGATCATGCTCCGCCCATCCGGACCGGAGAGCATTCGCAACAAGCACGGAAAATGATTCGGAAATAGATTTCCTTAAAATTTCGGCATTCTCGATCTCGATCATGCAAAACCCCGGCCATAACCGTTATCTTCATTGCATATGTTTAAGAAATATTCGAGATACCTTAGAACTTTCCAACGGATTTATTTTGATACGCTGCCGCACTCAGCAATAATACTGGAATGACTCAATCTATATTCAACAAAATCCCGATGCCAAAACATCGGTAAGACAGCCGAAATCAACTTCAAAATGTCTATATTTGGAGTTGATTGGCTGGTTTCGGCTCCTGGGGGCTGCCGAAAATTCCGTAAAATGGTCGGGGCGACAGGATTTGAACCTGCGACCCCTTGACCCCCAGTCAAGTGCGCTACCGGGCTGCGCTACGCCCCGACCTGCCTTTACGGCCTGATCCTGTTAGTCTTTTGGGATTTTCGGCGCAAGCAAAAAATCAAGTTCGCCACCGAATTCACCCGGTCTTTTCGTGGCACCAGATCGGCAGTGAGCTTCGCAAAGACCTTGCCGTGGGGAAGCCATCTGATTATTGGGAGGCTTCATGTTCAGGGAGCACCACAATGGAAATCGAAATCCCCTGCCCCAAGTGCAGGAACACCCGAATGAAATTCGAACGGCCACAGCCGCTGGATAGCGACATGCTTGTCTGCTTCACCTGCGGACACGAGCTTGGAACGCTGGGCTCGGTAAAGGCAAAGATGCTGGCAGCCTATGAGCGCATGCAGAAGCAGGGGGTTCCGCGCAAGCAGTAGGATTTAGCGGGCAAGGCCGATACGACCGTCTTGCGCTGTCGTGAGACGGCAGCCGCGGTAGTCCGCAATCGAGGTATGCGGCGTCTCGAACGGTGTCGCATGTGTCTCGGTGATAACCACGACGTCGGCGCCGGCGGCCTCGCCGGCCAGGATGCCGGCAACGGCATCCTCGAACACCAGGCAGTGTCTGGGATCGACGCCAAGACGCTTGGCGCCCAGCAGATAGCATTCCGGGCTCGGCTTGCCCGAAGACACGTCTTCCCCGCTGACGATCACAGCAGGCATCGGGATACCGGCCGCCGCCATGCGGCGCCTTGCCAGCGCGATGGGGGCGGATGTAACGATTGCCCAGCGCTCCGGCGGCAGACTGTTTAGGAGGGCCACCGCGCCCGGAATCTCGACGATGCCCGCTACATCCTCCATTTCCTCGTCCAGCAGCAACGCTGCCTCGTGTTCGGCATCGACGCCGGGCAGCGCCAGCGTGCGGATGACGTCGCTGGCCCGGATGCCATGGATGGTCTTCAGGAAGACCTCCGGCTCAAGCCCATGCTTCACAGCCCAACCGGTCCAGACGCGCTCGACGACGGCAATGGAGTTCACAAGCGTTCCGTCCATATCGAATAGGAAGGCGTCGTAGGATTTTCCGGAAATGGACACGGGTGGCTCCTTGTGGGCAAAGCTTTTCGGTTTGAATGATGCCACGTGGGGCGTTCCGCACTGACGGCGCCGGCGTTGGATCTTATGTGGCTCGGTGTTTTTCGAGAACGGTCAGCGGACCTGATCGAGCAAGCGCTTGCATTCAAGAAGATCGTACAGTGCCTCCTGGAGAAGCGCACGATCTTCCTTGCCGACACTCGACTTGCCGATGGTCACCTCGCCGGCCTCTTCCTCGCCGTTGCCAAAGTTGAAGAAGCGTCGGGTGATCGGCGCCTTTGCCCGGCCCACAAGCTGGTCTTCATCGGCCATGCCGACACGCGGCTCTCCCGCATCAGCGTCCTGCTGGCTGGTCAGAGACTGGACGCTGGCGGCGTCGCCATGACCGATGGCGATGACGAACTTGTTGCCGTTGGTCTTCAACAGCTTCTGCACGCCCTTGATCGTGTAGCCGTGATCATAAAGCAGGTGTCGGATGCCCTTGAGAAGATCGACATCCTCGGGCCTGTAGTACCGGCGTCCGCCACCGCGCTTCATTGGCTTGATCTGCGGAAAGCGGGTTTCCCAGAAACGCAGCACGTGCTGCGGCAGATCTAGATCGTCCGCCACCTCGCTGATGGTGCGGAAAGCATCCGGGCTTTTGTCCAACTTCTCACTCCCTACGCGATCGAAAGCGCGATGCGCCTGCCGCTCGACGACAGGACAAGGCCCTGAACGCCTATGCGTCAGGCTGCGACTCATCACATTTCAACGGTTTGCTTGCGTTAATTCAAGTCATGTCTTGAATTAGCACAGAAAACGTTGAGGAAAGTTCACGGGAAAGGATTGATTGGCGCGTGCGAACGCGCCGTCGCCGACTGCGATCAGGAAGCCGGGTTTACGGGCTTCAGCTTGACCTTGCGCAGGGTGTGGGCCTTGAGAATCCTGGTCTTGAGGACATTCGAAGCCTTGAAGGTCATGACGCGACGCGGCGAGATCGGAACCTCTTCGCCGGTCTTCGGATTGCGGCCGATACGCTCGTTCTTGTCGCGGACCTGAAAGGTGGCAAAGGAGGACAGCTTGACGGTCTCACCGCGAACGATCGCGTTGCAGATCTCGTCGATGACAGTCTCCACGAGCTCGGCCGATTCCGTTCGGGAAAGACCGACCTTGCGAAAAACGGATTCCGCCAAGTCTGCGCGCGTGACTGTTTTGCCGGTCATGTTTTCCCTGCCCGTCGGTTTTGTTTTATGTGGACGAGCGAAGAGTATTTGTCTTGCGCCTTACGGTCAAGCCCTTGTTCGTTGTCAGTTTTTTGGGTTTTCGGCGATTACCAGCGCAGAAGCACGGCACCCCACGTGAAGCCGCCACCCATGGCCTCGAGCATGACGAGATCGCCCTTCTTGATCCGGCCATCTCCAGCAGCGGTTGCAAGGGCAAGCGGGATCGACGCGGCAGACGTGTTGCCATGCAGATCGACGGTGATGACGACCTTCGCGGGGTCGATGTTCAGCTTCTTGGCCGAGCCGTCGATGATGCGACGATTTGCCTGATGCGGCACCAGCCAGTCGAGATCGTCCGAGGTCGTGCCGGTGCTGTCGAACGCGGCCTGGATGACGTCGGTGATCATGCCGACGGCATATTTGAAGACCTCGCGGCCTTCCATGCGCAGCTTGCCGACCGTTCCTGTGGTCGAAGGCCCACCATCGACGAAGAGCTTGTCCTTGTGCGAGCCGTCCGAGCGCAGATGCGCGGTCAGAACGCCGCGATCCGACGTGGTGCCCTCACCTTCGGCGGCTTCCAAGACGATGGCGCCGGCACCGTCGCCGAAGAGGACGCAGGTCGTCCGGTCGTTCCAGTCGAGAATGCGCGAGAAAGTCTCGGCGCCGATGACCAGAACACGCTTGGCCAGACCGCCCTTGATATAGGCGTCAGCCGTGGTGACCGCATAGACGAAGCCGGTGCAGACGGCCTGGATGTCAAAGGCAAAGCCATGGCTCATGCCCAGGCGATTCTGGATGCTGACCGCGGTCGCCGGAAAGGTATTGTCGGGCGTCGAGGTCGCGCAGACGATCATGTCGATATCGTCAGGCGTCAGCCCGGCATTGTCGAGTGCCGCGCGTGCCGCAGCGGCACCGAGAGAGGACGTCGTCTCATCTTCGCCGGCCAGATAACGCTGGCGGATACCGGTGCGCTGGACAATCCATTCATCGGATGTGTCGACGACATGTTCCATGTCGGCATTGGTCATAACGCGCTTCGGAAGTGCGGATCCGAACCCGCGAACCACTGAACGGATCATATTCTTCAAATCCTGTCGTTCACGCCGCTTCCGGCCCGATCGGGGGCAGCCGCTTGGCATGATACTTCTGCAAATCGTTTTCTATTTTCTGATTGAGGCCATTCTTGGCCATATCGTAGCCGACCTCGATGGCGGAGGCGATGCCTTCGGCGTTGGCGCCGCCGTGGCTCTTGATGACCACGCCGTTCAAGCCGAGAAACACGCCACCATTGACCTTGCTCGGGTCCATCTTCTCGCGCAGCATGTCGAATGCGCTCTTGGCGAAGAGATAGCCGATCTTGGCCAGCAGCGTGCGCGACATCGCGGCCTTCAGGTATTCGCCGATCTGGCGGGCGGTACCCTCGGCAGCCTTGAGGGCGATGTTGCCGGCAAAGCCTTCGGTGACCACGACATCGACGGTTCCCTTGCCGATATCGTTACCTTCGACGAAGCCGAAGTATTCGAGTGAATCTATGTTGGCCTCGCGCAAAAGACGTCCGGCCTCCTTCACTTCTTCCTGGCCCTTGATTTCTTCCACGCCGACGTTGAGCAGACCGACCGTTGGTCGCTCGACCTCGAACAGGGCGCGCGCCATGGCGCCTCCCATCAGGGCAAAATCCATCAGTTGCTGACTGTCAGCCCCAATCGTCGCGCCGACATCCAGCACGATGCTCTCGCCGCGCATGGTCGGCCAGATCGCCGCGATTGCCGGTCGCTCGATGTTTGCCATCGTGCGGAGACAGAACTTCGCCATTGCCATCAGCGCGCCGGTGTTGCCGGCGGAGACGGCCACATCGGCCTCCTTGGCCTTGACGGCTTCGAGCGAACGCCACATCGACGAGACATAGCGGCCACGGCGCAGCGCCTGGCTCGGCTTCTCGTCCATGCGAACGGCGAGTTCGCAATCGTGGAAAATGGACTTTTCCTTGAGCTTCGGAAACTGATCGAGAATTGGCTCGCACTGTTCCTTCAAACCGTACATCACGAACGATATGTCCGGATGCCGTTCCAGCGCCTTGGCGGCACCGGGGATGACTACCTGGGGACCAAAGTCGCCACCCATGAGGTCGAGAGAAATTCTGATCACGCGTCCCTGATCCTTTTTTTTCGTCCGTAGAGGGCGAAATTTCGGCCAAAATACCGGTTTTGTTGTCGCTTACAACTGAATTTTGTCAGATAGCGAACGGCTTTCAGTCCTTTTTCCAGTCCTTTAGCACGGCAAAGGCGGATGGCTTCCTGTCGTTTTCTCCGGTGTCTTCGATGTGACCGTCAAAGGCAACGCCTTGCTTTCTCGGGTACGGATCGATCGCCATGGCCGCGAATTCCGTGACCACTTCACCGGCATCGATGGTGTCGCCGACGAAGCTCTCCGGCACGTCGGGACCATCGGGATCAAGCACCATTTCGCCGGTATCGTTGGCCGGACGACGGGCCAGCTTGGAATTTTCAGGTACGAAGATCTGCTCGAAGGTTTCGTCGATCTTCGACGGCACGGGATCGAGCGTGACGACGCAGGCCTGAACGATGCTGGCCTGCACTCTGCCCCTCACGCGGATACCGTCCTTTTTCCAACGAGCGATCTGCAGGTCTGCACGGAAGTCATCGACGGAGATGACATCCCAGGTTTCGGCAAGAGCCTGCAATTCCTTCTTGTCTGCCTCCAGGTGCACATCGACCGGGTTTGCCGAGACATGGCCAACCTTGACCAGATAGGAGAATGGCGTGTCTTCAGTGGAACTCTTCATCTTGATCTCCTCACGCGACGGCGGGCAATGTTGCCGAACCTGTCGCGATCGTCTCTTCGGACTGCGCCGATAAATGTGCTTCTGCGGCAAACATCCAGTTCGCCAGGCCCAGCATGTCGATCGGGTCTTCCGTCTTCGGGTGAATATTGCGGCGAAGTGCCACGGCCAAGGCCGCGACGTCGTCGGTATCCATGGCCTTGGAATAGGCTTCCAACCGGCCATAAAACATGCCTGCCAGTTTCTTCATGCGCTTGGGAACGGTGTTGTCTCCGATTCCCAGTTCGCGGATCGAATAGTCGATGTCCTCGAAAAATGCATCAACGATTTCCTGCGCGATTTCCTGGCCACTGGTGGCGGATGCACGGGTGCGACGAAAAAACAGGATCATAACTGCCGACAGCATTTCGAACCGGCCCATGACCGTATCCGGCACGCCGAGATGCTCGTAAAAGCCGGGCATGCGCGCAGCCGACGTCAACGCCTGATACTGCCGATCGACGATCGCCTGGTTGTTGTTTTTCTTACCGAAGAGCCCGAAGATCATTGTTTTTTCCGGAAAGGCCTTGTTCTGGGCGACTACCTGCGTCCGGCCTTGTTGCATGATTTCGAAAGCTGGTTTACCGAAGCATGCGTGAATTGCAATGGCGAAGGTGGCCGGTTTCGGGACAGCGCATTTTTGACTGCGGCCAGTCTGCACTTGGCTGCCGTCCGACCCCGGAAAGGCCACAATGGTTTTGCATCAGCGTTCTATTGCATTGGCCGATGGCTGATATCGATACGTTAAGGGAGTAGATGTCGTTGATGAAACGGTATTTCAAGGCTGACAAGAAATTCCTGAGCAATGCCGCCATTGCCATACTGATTGCTTCCGCCGGATTGACCGGCTGCCAGACAGGAACGGTCCTCAACGGTGGCTACGTCGCCGACGAGCAATCGCTGAACCTGGTCCCAGAGGGTTCGAGCCGCGAGCAGGTTCTGCTGTCGCTGGGCACCCCTTCCACAACGGCCACGTTCGACGGTGAAGTGTTCTACTACATCTCGCAGCGCCGCGAGCGCTCGATGGCGTTCCAGAAGTTGAAGGTAGTCGATCAGAGCGTTCTTGCGATCTATTTCGACAAGGACGGCGTCGTGACGCGCCGGGCGAACTACACCCTCAAGGACGGCAAGCCTTTCGACACGATCACCCGCGTCACGCCGACTGGCGGCAAGGACCTTACATTCCTGCAGCAGTTGCTTTCCGGCGGCAGCGCGGCCAACATGGCCAAGGGCCTCTTCGGTGCCGGCACACAGGCCTCGCCGCAGAACCCGGCCAGCCTGCGCTAAAAGCGCACTGCAGTCACAACAAAACCCGCCGGATCGCTCCGGCGGGTTTTTTGTTCGGCAAATCGGCTGCTCAGCCGGCGAGAACAGCCAGAAGCAGGAGCGCGACGATGTTGGTGATCTTGATCGCCGGGTTGACCGCCGGGCCAGCCGTGTCCTTATAGGGATCGCCAACCGTGTCGCCGGTGACCGAGGCCTTGTGCGCCTCCGACCCCTTCATGTGGCGGGTGCCATCCTTATCGACGAAGCCGTCCTCGAACGACTTCTTGGCATTGTCCCAGGCGCCGCCGCCTGACGTCATCGAGATTGCCACGAACAGGCCGTTGATGATGACGCCGAGGAGCGAGGCGCCGAGAGCGGCAAAGGCGGACGCCTTGGAGCCTGAGATCAGCAGCACCCCGAAATAGACGACGATGGGCGCCAGAACAGGAAGCAGCGACGGCACGATCATCTCGCGGATCGCGGCCTTGGTCAGGATATCCACCGCCTTGCCGTAATCCGGCTTTTCGGTGCCCTGCATGATGCCCGGCTTTTCCTTGAACTGCCGACGCACTTCCTCGACGATCGAACCCGCGGCGCGGCCGACGGCCGTCATTGCGATGCCGCCGAAAAGATAAGGGATCAGGCCGCCGAAGAGCAGACCGGCGACGACGTAAGGATTCGAGAGATCGAATGAGATCGTCCCGACGTCGGCAAAGTAAGGATACTGGTCGCCATGGGAGGCGAAGTATTGCAGATCGTTGGCATAGGCAGCAAACAACACCAGGGCGCCAAGACCGGCGGAGCCGATCGCATAGCCCTTGGTGACAGCCTTGGTGGTGTTGCCGACGGCATCGAGCGCGTCCGTGGACTTGCGCACCTCCGGCGGCAGATGCGCCATTTCCGCAATGCCGCCGGCGTTGTCGGTGACCGGGCCGAAGGCATCGAGCGCTACGATCATGCCTGCTAGGCCGAGCATGGCGGTGACCGCGATACCCGTGCCGAAGAGGCCGCCGAACTGGTAGGTGGCGAGAATGCCGCCGACGATGACGATTGCCGGAAGTGCTGTCGATTCCAGCGAGACGGCCAGCCCCTGGATGACGTTGGTGCCGTGGCCGGTGACGGAAGCCTGGGCGATCGAATTGACCGGGCGCTTGTTGGTGCCGGTATAGTATTCAGTGATGACGACGATCAGGGCGGTGACGATCAGGCCGACGATGCCGCAGGCAAACAGGTTCGTGCCCGTGATGTCGCGCCCGGCAACGGTGCCGATGGATCCCCAGCCGATGGTCAGCGAGGTGGCGAGGCCGAGACCGACGATCGACAGCAAGCCGGTAACGATCAGGCCCTTGTAAAGAGCGCCCATGATCGAGCCGTTGCTGCCGAGCTTGACGAAGAACGTGCCGATGATCGAGGTGAGAATGCAGGTACCGCAGATCGCCAGCGGATAGATCATTGCCGATTCCAGCACCGGCGTACCGGCAAAGAAGATCGCGGCCAGAACCATGGTGGCGACGACAGAGACGGCATAGGTCTCGAACAGGTCGGCTGCCATGCCGGCGCAATCGCCGACATTGTCACCGACGTTGTCGGCGATGGTCGCCGGGTTGCGGGGATCATCTTCCGGAATGCCGGCCTCGACCTTGCCGACGAGATCGCCGCCGACGTCGGCGCCCTTGGTGAAGATGCCGCCGCCGAGGCGAGCGAAGATCGAGATCAGCGAGGCGCCGAAACCGAGCGACACCAGCGAATCGATCACCTCGCGCGAACCGGCCGCATGGCCGAGACCCGCGGTCAGGATCAGGTAGTAGATAGAAACGCCGAGCAGCGCGAGACCCGCAACCAGCATGCCGGTGATGGCGCCCGACTTGAAGGCAATATCGAGGCCTGCCGACAGGCTATGCGACGCCGCCTGTGCCGTGCGGACGTTGGCCCGGACCGAAACGTGCATGCCGATAAAGCCGGCTGCACCCGATAGAACCGCACCCACCAGGAAGCCGATCGCGGCCGTGGCGGAGAGCAGCAGCCAGGCGGCGATGAAGACGACGACGCCGACAATCGCGATCGCCGTATACTGGCGCGTCAGATAGGCCTGCGCGCCTTCGCGGATATAGCCCGCGATCTCCTGCATGCGGGCATTGCCCTGATCGGCGGCCATCACCGACCGGGTTGCCCAGATGGCATAGACCACCGAAAGCAAGCCGCACGCTATTACGCATAAAAGAATCGTCATTTCGCTCTTTCCTCCAAAAGAGCCGGAGTTCACTCCCTCTCCGGCTGCGAACACGCCGTCCCCATTTCCTCCCACAGAAATG
This sequence comes from Hyphomicrobiales bacterium, assembly GCA_900472625.1. GTDB lineage: Bacteria > Pseudomonadota > Alphaproteobacteria > Rhizobiales > Rhizobiaceae > Rhizobium. The sequence continues at coordinate 35,835 of UCIT01000062.1, forward strand.
CTGCAACGCCGAGTGGAGATTGCGGGGAGGAAAACGGGACGTCAAGCCCGCAAGGGCGGAAAACCCTTACGAAGCAACGGGAAGAGGAAAATAGCGGATTGGAGGAAAGCGCGGATTTCTGCGCGCGACGCGTTACTTTTTCGCGTCGCCGCGAATCTGCTTGGCGATACGATCGAGGACCGCGTTGACGAGCTTGGGCTCATCGTCGCTGAAGAAGGCTTGGGCGATCTCGACATATTCGGTGACGATGACGGCGACCGGCACGTCCTTGCGCTCGAGAATCTCGAAGACGCCGGCGCGCAGGATGGCGCGAACAGTGCTATCGAGACGCGACAGCGCCCAATCGTCCTGCAGAGCAGAGGCAACAAGGGGATCCAGGCGCTTCTGTTCGCGCACGACGCCGGAGACGATCGAACGGAACCACGAGGGATCGGCCTTCAGGTAGGTTTCGCCGTCCAGTTCCTGGCCGAGGCGATGCGCCTCATATTCGGCAACGATCTCCAGAACGCCGGTACCGCCGATATCCATCTGGTAGAGCGCCTGAACGGCAGCAAGACGCGCCGCGCCGCGCTGGTTCGCTGTCTTGACCGGACGCTCCGAATTGTCGTTGCTCATGCCTTATGCACCCAGTTTTTTCTTCAGCTCGATCATGGTGAGAGCTGCACGAGCGGCAAAACCGCCCTTGTCCTTGTCGGAGCGGCGCACGCGCGACCATGCCTGCTCGTCGTTCTCTACCGTCAGGATGCCGTTGCCGATGGCAATGGATTCGCTGACGGACAGGTCCATCAATGCACGCGAGGATTCATTCGAGACGATATCAAAATGGTAGGTCTCGCCACGAATGACCATGCCGAGCGCGACATAGCCATCGTAGTTCGTGCCGTCATTATCCGCTCCATCGAGCGCCATGGCAATCGCTGCCGGAATTTCGAGCGCGCCGGGCACGGTGACGACCTCGTAGGTCGCTCCCGCTTCGGTCAATGCGAAGGTTGCGCCTTCCAGAAGGGCATCGGCCATGTCGTCGTAGAAGCGTGCTTCAACGATCAGAATATGGGGAGCGGTTTCTCGCGCCATGGGTCACCTTCATTTCCTAGAGGACTTGCCGTTCGACAGGCGGCGGTCAAAACATGCCTTAGAAAGAATGGCAAGCAAATTCCTCTCATGGCTGCGGTGCAAAATCGCAAATCGGCCTGATATGCATCGGTAAACCCTGATCCTCGCCGCCGTGAAACTTTGGAAAGCATGGGATAACGGGTTGAATTTTCATTCCCGATGGTAGTTCCTTGTCGCAAACGGGAGATGACCATGCCGAAGGAACAAACGCCGGTTCTCAACGTCGCTGCGCTGACCCTGGAACATTGGAAACAAGGCGAACTCTACGAAAGTACCGATACATCATTCGGAAAACTGCTCGGGCTTAAGGGTCTTGGTGTCAGTTACAACGAGGTTCCGCCCGGCAAATCGGGCTGTCCGTTCCACAATCACCACGTGGAGGACGAGATGTTCTTCATCATGGAGGGTACCGGCGAATATCGCTTCGGCGGTGAGCGCTATCCAATCCGCAAGGGCGATGTGCTGGCCGCTCCAGCCGGTGGGTCGGAGACGGCACACCAGATCCTCAACACCGGGACCACGCCGCTGATCTATCTCGGCGTCTCGACGATGGCGAAGACCGAGATCGTCGAGTACCCGGACTCCGGCAAGTTTCTCGCCAAGACCCGGCGCGACGACGCTGACGGCAGTGCCTTTCGTGTCATGGGCCGCCACGAAAGTGATCTCGACTACTGGGACAGCGAGCCTGGTGCCTGATCAGGAGAAGAGATGCTCATGAGCGATATTCCGACGATCAAGACCGAGCGGCTGATCCTGCGTTCGCATAGGACAGCGGACTTCGAAGACTATCAGGCGATGTGGGCCAACGACGCCGTAGTGCGTTTCATCAGCGGCGTTGCCTCGACACGCGAGCAGAGTTGGGGGCGCATGCTGCGGGTGGCCGGCATGTGGCACCACATGCGCTTCGGCTTTCTGGCGATCGAGGAAAGGTCGAGCGGCCGCTTCATCGGCGAGGCAGGGTTTCTGGAGATGAAGCGCGACATGCACCCCTTCACAACCGAGGGCACGCTGGAAGCCGGCTGGGCGCTGCTACCCGAGGCACAGGGCAAGGGATACGCCACGGAAGCGCTGCAGGCCCTGATCGGCTGGGCGACCGCGCATTTCCCTGACAAACCCATGACCTGCATCATCGATCCGGAGAACGCAGCATCGCTACGCCTTGCCGAGAAGCTGGGCTTCGGCGAGGCAAGGCGCACCAACTACAACGGCGAAGTTATTCTGCTTTCGCGGCCGGGAATTCGGCCAGCCTAGCGGCATAGCGCGCCATCGTATCGACTTCGAAATTGACGAAATCACCGGCTTGGCGCTTTCCCCAGGTCGTGACCTCGAGCGTGTGCCGGATCAGCAGGACGTCGAAATCGGTGCCATCGACGGCATTCACGGTCAGCGACGTGCCATCGAGTGCGATCGAGCCCTTGGGTGCGACAAACTTGGCCAGATGTTCGGGAGCGCGGATGCGATAGCGCGTCGCATCGCCTTCTTCGGTGACGGAAAGGATTTCTGCCTTGCCATCGACATGGCCGGACACGATATGACCGCCGAGTTCGTCACCGATCTTCAGCGAGCGCTCGAGATTGACGGGGCTGCCCTCTTTCCAGGTGCCGATGGTCGTCAGACGCAATGCCTCCTCCCACGCTTCAACCTCGAACCAGCGACCGTTGCTGCCAGTCTCGGGCAGGCCCGTGACAGTAAGGCAGATACCGGAATGAGAGATCGAGGCGCCCATATCAATGGTGGCGGGATCGTAGCTGGTGGCGACGCGAAGCTTGATGCCCTCTTTGAGCGGTGACACGGATTCAATGGTGCCGACGTCGGTGACAATGCCTGTGAACATCAAACTTCTCTTTCGTATTCGTCGAGGGTGTCGTCGCCAACAATGCGCGTGCCCACATGCCTGAAATCGGATGAAATATCGGTCTTGCGGATCGGCGTTTCAATACCGCCGTTGCCGATGGATCCCGGGCCTTGGTAGAGCAGGATGCGGTCGACGAGACCGGCGTCGAGGAACAGCCGCGCCGTCTTGGCGCCACCCTCGACCAGCAATGAGGAGATGCCGCGCGAGGCGAGTGCTGGGAGCAGGACATCCGGGCGATAGGGATTGCAGTAGACGACTTCGACGCCGGCGGCTTCAAGGGCTTGGTGGCGGGCCTCGAGGTCTGTGGTGGCGGTATCGTCCGCGTCGGAGGTTGAGTTACCCCCCTCTGCCCTGCCGGGCATCTCCCCCACAGGTGGGGAGATTGGCTGGGCTCGCCCGCTCGTTCCAACGTCTACGGCCTGCGAAGATGCCCGCTGCGAGTCGATCTCCCCCCTTGTGGGGGAGATGTCCGGCAGGACAGAGGGGGGTAATCCTGGCTCATCCATCTCCGGAAGCGAACTCTCCTCGCTGCCCACCACGATCACCGGCACATCGCGCGCGGTCCTCACCAGCTTCGACGTCAGCGGCAAATCCAGCACTGGATCCAGCACGATGCGCACCGGCGAGCGTCCCTCAAGGCCCGGTATCCGCACCGTCAACTCCGGATCGTCGGCGATCGCCGTGCCGATGCCGACAAGGATCGCGTCCGTCTCGGCGCGCAGCGTCTGCACCTCGGCGCGGGCCGCAGGGCCGGTGATCGATATCTGCCCCTCGCCCTTGCGGCCGATCATGCCATCGGCGGAAACGGCAAGCTTGAGAATCACATAGGGACGGTTCTTAGTCTGACGGGTGAGATAGGCCGCCAGCGAATGAAGCCCCTCTTTTTCCATGAGACCGGTCTCGACCGTAATGCCGGCATCGCGCAGCATGGCGATGCCCCTGCCCGAAACACGCTCATCCGGATCAGTGACGCTGATGACGACGCGGGACACGCCCGAGGAAATCAGCGCATCGGCGCAGGGCGGCGTCTTGCCGTGGTGGGAGCATGGCTCCAGCGTCACATAGGCGGTGGCGCCGCGGGCCAGTTCGCCGGCCTCGGCCAGCGCCTGCGGCTCGGCATGCGGGCGCCCCCCGACCGCGGTCGTGCCACGGCCGACGATCGTGCCGTCGCGGACGACGACGCAACCGACGGAGGGATTGGTGGATGTCTGGCCGAGATGGAGGAGACCTAGGCGGATCGCCTCCTGCATGAATTGCGCGTCGTCTGGCGAGGCGCTCATGGCTCAGTTGTCCAATGGATCGCGAGCGATCTTGGCGTTGATTTCCGAGATGACCTTCTCGAAATCCTCGGCATGACTGAAGTCGCGATAGACCGAAGCGTATCGGACAAAGCCGACGTCATCGAGGCTCTTCAGCGCTTCCAGCACCTGCAGGCCGATTTGCTCGGAGCTGATCTCGACCTCGCCTGAGCTTTCCAAACGCCTGACGATACCGGACACCGCACGCTCGATGCGATCGCGGTCGACAGGGCGCTTGCGCAGGGCGATCTCGAACGAGCGGACCAGCTTGTCGCGGTCGAAAGGCACCTTGCGGCCGGTCTTCTTCGACACCATCAACTCGCGCAATTGCACGCGTTCAAAGGTGGTGAAGCGACCGCCGCAGTCGGGACAAATACGCCTGCGGCGGATGGACGTGTTGTCCTCCGCCGGGCGTGAATCCTTGACCTGTGTGTCTTCCGATCCGCAGAATGGGCAGCGCATTCGCTATCCTTAGCCGAGGTAGTCGTACATTGGGAAGCGGCCGGTGAGGTCCATCACCTTGCCACGCACTGCGGCTTCAACGCCGGCATTGCCCTCGTCGGAATTGGCGGCCTTCAGGCCATCGAGAACCTCGACGATGAGATTGCCGATTTCCTTGAATTCCGCTTCCTTGAAGCCGCGCGTCGTGCCGGCCGGAGCGCCGAGACGCACGCCAGAGGTGACGAAAGGCTTTTCAGGGTCGAACGGGATACCGTTCTTGTTGCAGGTGACGTAGGCGCGGCCAAGGGCTGCCTCGGCGCGCTTGCCCGTCGCGTTCTTCTTGCGAAGGTCGACCAGCATCAGGTGGTTGTCGGTGCCGCCGGAGACGACGTCGAGGCCGCCTGCGATCAGCGTGTCCGAAAGCGCCTTGGCGTTCTTGACCACCTGGGCGGCGTAGTCCTTGAACTCGGGCTGCAGCGCTTCACCGAAGGCAACGGCCTTGGCGGCGATGATGTGCATCAGCGGGCCGCCCTGAAGACCGGGGAAGACGGCCGAGTTGAACTTCTTCGCCAGATCCTCGTCGTTGGTGAGGATGACGCCACCACGCGGGCCGCGCAGCGACTTGTGGGTCGTCGTCGTGGCGACGTGGCAATGCGGGAACGGCGACGGATGCTGGCCACCGGCAACGAGGCCGGCAATGTGGGCCATGTCAACCATCAGATAGGCGCCGACCGAGTCTGCGATCTCGCGGAAGCGCTTCCAGTCCCAGATGCGGGAATAGGCGGTGCCGCCGGCGATGATGAGCTTCGGCTTGGTTTCCTCGGCCTTGCGGGCGACTTCGTCCATGTCGAGCAGGTTGTCGCCTTCGCGAACGCCATAGGAAACGACGTTGAACCACTTGCCGGACATGTTGACTGGAGAACCGTGGGTCAGGTGACCGCCCGAGTTCAGGTCGAGGCCCATGAAGGTGTCGCCCGGCTGCAGCAGCGCCAGGAACACGGCCTGATTCATTTGGCTACCGGAATTCGGCTGAACGTTGGCGAAGTTGACGCCGAACAGCTTCTTGGCGCGCTCGATAGCGAGTTCCTCGGCGATATCGACGAACTGGCAGCCACCGTAGTAGCGCTTGCCCGGATAACCCTCGGCATACTTGTTGGTCATGATGGAGCCCTGGGCTTCCAGAACCGCGCGGGAGACGATGTTTTCCGAAGCGATCAGCTCGATCTCATGGCGCTGGCGACCGAGTTCCTTTTGGATCGAACCGAAGATTTCCGGATCGGTATCGGCAAGCGAGCGATTGAAGAAGGTCTGGGTAGAAGCATTGGTCATCGGCGGGCTCCTCAACTGGAATGCGCTAGGCTATTAGCGCCCTGCCCTGCCAAGGGCAATACGGAGAACGACATTTGCTGGGCAATCTACGCGCAACAAAAAACCGCACCATGAAAGATGCGGTTTTTAAAGGTCTCGAGCCGCTTTTCGGCCTTACTGAACCGGCTGTTCCATGCCGGCAGTGGTGTCCAGTGCCAGTTCGGCGTTGCCGTCCATCTGATAGATGTCGTCTCGGAACTGAACCACGCCATCGGGCATGCCCCAGGCGGAGATGTAGACGAAGTAGACGGGCACTTCTTCAGCCAGCTTGATCGGCGTGTTGACGCGGGTTGTGATCACCTGCTCCATCTGCTGGCGCGACCATGGCGGGGTATCGCGCAGCAGCCAGTTGGTGAGGTCGCGAACATTCTGAACGCGGACGCAGCCTGACGATTCAAAGCGCATGAGCTTGTTGAACAGGCCCTGCTGCGGCGTGTCGTGCATATACTCGCCGTTCTTGTTGTAGAAGTTGATCTTCGTCGAGGCCATGGCGTTGATCTTGCCCGGGTCCTGGCGGAACATCAGGTTCGGCGCCTTTTCGGCGTTCCAGTCGATCGTCTCGGGTGCGACTTCGGTGCCCTTGCCGTCGATCAGGCGGATGTTGTTACGCGTCAGGTAGGTCGGATCCTTGCGCATCAGCGGCACGATGTCCTTCTCGACGATCGAGCGTGGCGCAGTCCAGTAAGGATTCAGGATGACTTCGTAGATCTTCGAGTTGACGAGATGGGTCTGTCGGCTGATGCGGCCGACCACGGCGGCGTGACGGGTCACGACGCTGCCATCCTCGACGCCTTCGACATAGGCGGCCGGGATGTTGACCATCACGTGGCGGCGACCGAGCTCGGGCGGGAAGGTCTGCAGGCGGATAAGGTTGGTGTTCAGCTGCTGCAGGCGAACGTCGGCCGGGATATTCATCGCCTTCAGCGTGAACTCGCCGATGACGCCATCCGACGGCAATCCGTGACGGGCTTGGAAGCGCTTGACCGCGCCATCGACGTAGCTGTCGAACGACGATGACATGCCGGCCTCGCGCGGCAGGTCGCCGGTGATGGCAAGACGCTGGCGCAACGCCTGGACCGACTGATCGCTGACACCAATCTGCAGACGCTGCTCGCCCGGATTGACCTGCGGCCAGCCGCCTGATGATGCGATCTGCTGATACTGGCCGATCGCCTGCTGGATGCTGGAGACGGACTGCGGTCCGAGGATCGGGGTGTTGGAGACGATTGAGGTCGCCGTGCGGGATGCCGCCTTGGCGTCGAACTGGTCGTCCCAGTCGCCACGCTCCGGTGCATTGATCAGCGAATCGATCGCGGATTGGGCAAAGGCAGGAGCCGCCACGGCGCCTGCACCAACCGCTGCCGCCGAGGCTAGAAACGCCCGGCGAGAAAGAGCTTCAGTTCCAATTTTCTTAGACATGCATCCCAACCACTATATAGCCGCTGCTTGAGAGACCGGCGGCTTTGCCCTTCGTCACTGCTGTAACGCAGTCACTATCCATCCGTTGCCACGGCGCATCACAAAATGTTCCTACCGGCGATCACATGATTGCGAGCAGGAAGCGCGAGGTTATCGGACCTCAAATTCAGGAAGCGCCATTTGCCGTATATTTTCGCTGACATGCTAATATGGCCAATTCGTGTCCCGCGCGCAAAGCTCAACCTTCGATGGTGAGCGACGCAGAAAATGAACCAAACCATTGCATGAATTATGGCGGGTAATAGCGGCTAAAAAGCGACTTGAATACAGGGGATTACGCTTGCGCTTGCGGTTGGCCGGAGATGCGTTGCAAAGATGCCACGCCGCTCTGTAGCGCGTCGCGATCCTTCCAATCCGCTCCATGCGCTTCAGGCCATTTTTCCTTGCATGTCGTTGCGGCTAAAGCGCTGCATGCCTTTGCGCGACATGCACCAACAGCAAAACCGGACGCGCAGGGAAACGCATCCGGTTTTCTTCGACCTTGGAGGAGGTCTTGTGGCTTAGAGGCGGTACATGATCGAGTCGTTCCAGAAACGATCGAGACGGGTCAGCAGCTTGTTCATCTGCGCGAATTCGTCGGTACCGATGCCGCCGACCTTGTCGATCGAAGCGGTGTGGCGCTCGTAGAGCTTGGCGACGGTTTCGGCGATATCCTGGCCAGTTTCCGTCAGGCTGATGCGGACCGAGCGACGGTCGATGCGCGAGCGCTGATGGTTGATGAAACCGAGGTCGACGAGCTTCTTGACGTTGTAGGAAACGTTGGAGCCCAGGTAGTAACCGCGGGAGCGAAGTTCGCCGGCGGTCAGTTCCGAGTTGCCGATGTTGAAGAGGAGGAGCGCCTGGATGGCGTTGACGTCGCTGCGACCCTGACGGTCGAATTCGTCCTTGATGACGTCGAGGAGACGGCGGTGGAGACGTTCAACAAGATGAAGGGATTCCATGTAAAGATCACGGATACCCAGGTCCTGCTGATCACGGAAGTTCGATACCGCCTGCGGCTTGATTTTCGTATTCATGATGACTGCCTCACTGTTTTGTTTGGCGGTGTGTGTTTTCTTCCCGCCTTGAGACAGACCCTATCGAATACAAATAAAATTCTACTTAAACTGCAGGCTTAACAGTGCCTTACCAAACGCGGCTGTTGTATCAGGGTAAATCAACGCTTACCTGCTGACGACGGCGGCGACGCTCCTGCCATAGCAGAAAGCGGAATACGGCGTACAAAACAGCCACCAGAAAATGCAGCAGAATGATGAGCCGGTTGGACCCGAATATCTCGGGAACCAGGCCGTACATGAGTATCTGCGCACCGGCCGCCAACACCCAGATCACCGGCCCCCACGAGACCACCAGCCACAGCCCAAGGGCCGCGACCGGAAATAGCACGGCGAGACATGTGCTCGCCGCTTTCCACGGCAGGCTGAGCAGATCGAAGCGGCCGGCACCAAGCAGCGAGTAGCCGACGAGCATCGCCCAGTACTGCAATCCGAACCAGAAACATGAGATCGCGATCAGGCGAAGGAACAGCACGAACAAGACGCCGGTCAGCGTCGTTTTCGGTATGGTCGGAGAATCAGCGTTCATATGTCAGACAATAGGTTCGCGCTCGCGTCTTCGCCAGCGGTTCATAGGCTGCGGCTATTCGACCGTTTGGATTCCGCACCCGCCATGATAATGAGCGCAGCAACAATTGGAATTGCCGAGAGCTGGAAAGATCATGCAGGACAAGACACACCTCGTCGACGACATCACCGGCCACCGCCGCATGCGCCGCAACCGCAAAGCCGACTGGACGCGCCGGATGGTTCAGGAAAATCGCCTGACGGTGGACGATCTGATCTGGCCGGTCTTCGTTGTCCCCGGTACTGGCATTATCGAGCCGATCCCCGCGATGCCGGGCGTGAACCGCATGAGCGTCGACATGCTGGTGGAAGCGACCAAGGAAGCCGCCGACCTCGGCATTCCCGCGATCGCCACCTTCCCGAATATCGAAATGGAACTGCGCGACGAGACCGGCTCGAACAGCCTCGAGGCCAACAACCTGATCAATCAGGCGACTGCCGCCATCAAGCGGGCGGTGCCGAATATCGGCATCATCACCGACGTGGCGCTCGACCCTTTCACCAGCCATGGCCATGACGGCATCCTGCGCGGCAACGACATCGTCAACGACGAGACGGTCGAGCAGGTGGCCCGTGCTGCCGTGATCCAGGCCGATGCCGGCTCGGACATCATATCGCCGTCGGAAATGATGGACGGCCGCATCGGCGCGATCCGCAGGGCGCTGGACGCGGCGGGACACCAGAATGTCGGCATCATGAGCTACGCCACGAAGTTCGCTTCGGCCTTCTACGGTCCCTATCGCGAAGCCATCTCGACCGGCGGACTGCTGAAGGGCGACAAGAAGAGCTACTATATCGATCCCGCCAACGGCACCGAAGCGATCCGCGATGCGGCGCTCGACGTCGAGGAAGGCGCTGATATGCTGATGGTCAAGCCCGGCCTCCCCTACATCGACATCTGCTGGCGCATGAAGGAGGCCTTCGGTCTACCGACATTCGCCTATCAGGTCTCCGGCGAGTATTCGCAGATCAAGGCAGCGGCGATGAACGGCTGGATCGATGGCGAGAAGGCGATGCTGGAAACGTTGCTGGCGTTCAAGAGGGCCGGATGCGACGGCATTCTCACCTACTTCTCTATCGAGGTCGCAAAGATCCTCGCCAAGCGGTAACGGCTGCCTTCGGTCGAATATTGCATTCGGGGCGAGCATCACCATATCTTCGGTTCAACTTCTCGAAAGGAGATCGCAACGATGTCGCTCAACCCGAACCCGCTTTATGCCGCACCTGACGATTGGCGCGCCTATAGCGGTACGCTGAGCCGGCGTGTCTTTGCGTTCCTCCTCGACTACGTCATCATCCTGCTGCTCTGCATCCCGGCGGCGGTGATCCTGTTCTTCCTGTCGATCGTCACCTTGGGGCTCGGCTTCTTTCTGTATCCGGCGCTGTTCGTGATCGTGGCAGGCCTCTATTTCGGTTTCACGGTGGGCGGCTCCAGCCAGGCGTCGCTTGGCATGCGGGCGATGGGTATTGCGATCGTCCGGGTCGATGGCCGGCAGATGGATTTCCTGACGGCGATCGTACATCTGGCGCTGTTCTGGATCCTGAATTCGATCCTGACGCCGCTGATTCTGCTGGTTGGCCTGTTTACCGACCGCAGCCGTCTCATTCACGATTTTCTGGTCGGCACCGCCACGGTGCGGACGGCGTGAATCTCGCAACATGCTGAAATAATCTAGTTTCCCCGACTTTTCAGGGGAAACATACTGCTCATATCCAAAAGTATAACCGGTCACGAAGCGCGGCGGACCGCCGCGCTGTTGACGTTTTCTTTTCTTAAGTCATGCTGTCCGTTCAGCATGCAATCAAAGGAAATCTCTGCAGCAGATGAACACGCAGACAACGCCATCTCCGCAGTTCTATCTGACGGCTCCGGCTGCCTGCCCTTATCTTGCCCATGAGATGGAACGAAAGGTCTTCACGCATCTCGTCGGCCCGCGCGCAGCCGAGATGAACGACATCCTGACCCAGGGCGGCTTTCGTCGTTCGCAAAACATCGCGTATCGGCCGGCCTGTGAAGCATGTCGCGCCTGCGTCTCGGTTCGCATCCTCGCCGACGAGTTTGAGCCGACCAAATCGATGAAGCGCGTGCTTGCTGCCAACTCCGATCTGATTTCCACCGAGTTTCCGGCGCAGCCCTCCAGCGAACAGTATTCGCTGTTCCGCCGATATCTCGACTACCGCCACCAACAGGGCGGCATGTCTGATATGACCGTGCTGGACTACGCGATCATGGTCGAGGACACCCACGTCAACACCAAGATCATCGAATACCGCAGGCGTGTCGAAGGCTCCGGCCTCGAGACGCGTCCAAGCGGCGAACTGATCGCCGCGGCTTTGACGGACACGATGAGCGACGGACTGTCGATGGTCTATTCCTATTTCAATCCGGATATGGAAAAGCGTTCGCTCGGCACCTTCATGATCCTCGATCACATCAGGCGCACCAGAGCACTGGGGCTGCCGCACGTCTATCTCGGTTATTGGGTCCAGGGTTCGCGCAAGATGGACTACAAGACGCGCTATCAGCCGCAGGAACACCTGACAGCGCGCGGCTGGGAACGAGTCGACGTGTCCGCCATCGCCGAAACGTCGAAGGACTAGCCTTCGGTCTTGTCAGCCACGCCCGACGCTCGTCTCGGTCATACGAGCATATCAGAGCGCGCTTGATTTTCCTGGCTCGGCAACGGCCTGTGATGCAACCAGGTCAGTCATGTCGACCATGTGCATCGCCTCAAGCTCTCTTTCCAACCCGTTCAGAACGTGCACCCAACCCTGATGCGTCTGTTGCTCCTGCTGTGACCATTCGGCGCACATCTCATGCGTTAACGTCAGGCGCGTTCCGGCTCCCAGCGGCTCGATCTCGATACGAATGCGGTCGACATTGTGATCGTGCTCGGCGACCGAGAAAGAAAACACCATCAGCTTCGGCCGGCGCATTTCAAGGAACACGCCGTAGTGCACCGCGTCGCCGCTCGGTCTACGATCGATAACCAGGAAATGGCCGCCGACACGGGGCTCGATGTCGGCGCGGATGACGCGGCCATCGTCGGTGGCGAAGAGGAAGCGCCTGGCGATTTCAGGATTAAGCCAGGCATCGTAAACCTCGCATGGCGAGGCATTATAGGTGTGGGCTACATTGAGCGTTATCATATTGCAGGCACTCATCAACATTCCTCCGTGATCGGACATGCCGCCTTCGCGCCAAGACGTCACATACGATCATTCCGTCCGCCTTCGGAATGATGTCTGTCCATGTTGTGATTACAGGACAGAACTAGAGGATTTGTCCCGCTCGCCAAGAGCGGGACGTTGATATATTTCAGCCTGCGAATTTACCGCTGCGCGGGAAACCCTTGGGGACGGTGCGGCCGGCGGAGGCGCGGTCGGCAAGCCATTCGGCCAGTTCGTCCTTGCTCTTGTTGAAGGTGCGACCGGCGCTGTCTTCCCAGACGAGGCCGTCCGCGATCGCGAAGCAGCGCACATCCGAAATGCCGCCATCCTTGTAGCGCTGCAGACGGACGCCCTTGCCGCGCGACATTTCAGGCACCTGATCGAGAGCGAAGACCAAGAGCTTGCGGTTCTCGCCAACAACCGCGACATGGTCGCCGGTAATGCGCACGAGCAGTTTGGTTTCGTCGGGCATTGACACGTTCATGATCTGCTTGCCCTTGCGGGTGTTGGCGACCATGTCGGCCTCAGTGACGATGAAGCCGTTGCCCGCTGTCGAGACGATCATCTGCTTGCGCTGCGGATCGTGCACGAAGGCGGTGAGAACGTCCTGATCATTATCCATATCGACCATGATGCGCAGCGGCTCCCCGTGGCCGCGCCCGCCGGGCAGCTTGTCGCCGCCGAGCGTGAAGGCCTTGCCGCCTGTCGTCAGGATCAGGATCTTGTCAGTCGTCTGGGCCGGGAAGGCGATCCTCAGCGCGTCGCCTTCCTTGAAGGTCAGCGTCGCGGTGTCGGAGATGTGCCCTTTGAGTGCGCGGATCCAGCCTTTTTCGGAGACGACCACGGTGATCGGTTCCTTCTCGATCATCGCCTGCTGGATGGCTTCCTCGTCGGCCTCTGGCGCCTCGGCGAACTGCGTGCGGCGGCGGCCGAGTTCGGTCGCCTTGGCGAATTTCTTCTTCACCTCGCCGATTTCCCAGGCGACCGTCTGCCATTGCTTGTCTTCGGAAGCGAGCAGCGCTTCGATCTCGCCCTTCTCCTTGGTCAGCGCGTCGAACTCGGTGCGGATCTCGAATTCTTCCAGCTTGCGCAAAGAGCGCAGGCGCATGTTCAGGATCGCTTCGACCTGCAGTTCCGTCAGGTCCCAGCGGGCGACCATCACCGGCTTCGGCTCATCCTCTTCGCGGATAATGCGGATAACCTCGTCGATGTTGAGATAGGCGATCAGCAGTCCGCCGAGGATTTCGAGGCGACGATCGATGGCGGCAAGGCGGAAGCGCGAGCGGCGCTGCAGGACGTCGCGGCGGTGATCCAGCCACTCCTTCAGCACCTCGTTCAGCGCCATGACGCGCGGAATACGGCCCATCGACAGAACGTTCATGTTCAGCGGGAACCGGCTTTCCAGCTCCGTCAGCTTGAACATCGATTCCATCAGGATCGTCGGATCGACGGTACGGTTCTTCGGCACCAGCACGACACGGACGTCTTCGGCCGACTCATCGCGAATGTCTTCCAGAAGCGGCAGCTTGCGGGCGATCAGCAGTTCGGCGATCTTTTCGATCAGCCGCGACTTCTGCACCTGGAACGGAATTTCGGTGACGACGATCTGGTAGCCGCCGCGGCCGAGATCCTCGATCTGCCACTTGGCGCGGGTGCGGAAGCCGCCGCGGCCGGTCTTGTAGGCCTCGATGATGCTCTTGCGGTCATCGATGATGATGCCGCCGGTCGGGAAATCGGGACCGGGGATGAAGGATTCAACCAGCGTCTCGACCGTCGCATCCGGATGCTTGATGAGGTGCAGAGCCGCGTCGCAGAGCTCGTGGGCATTGTGCGACGGGATCGAGGTCGCCATGCCGACGGCGATGCCGGACGAGCCGTTCGCCAGAAGGTTGGGAAAGGCCCCCGGAAGGACGACCGGTTCCTGGTCTTCCTCGTTATAGGTCGGTCGGAAATCGACGGCGTCCTGATCGATGCCTTCGAGCAGTAGCGACGCGACTTCGGTCATGCGCGCTTCGGTGTAACGATAGGCGGCGGCGCTGTCGCCGTCGATATTGCCGAAGTTCCCCTGCCCGTCGACCACAGGATAACGCTGGGAGAAGTCCTGCGCGAGGCGCACCAGCGCATCGTAAACCGACTGGTCGCCGTGCGGGTGGAACTTACCGATGACGTCGCCGACGATACGGGCGCATTTCTTGAACGACGAGTTCGAGCGGATGCCCATCTCGCTCATCGCGTGAATGATGCGGCGGTGCACCGGCTTCAGGCCATCGCGAACATCCGGCAGCGCGCGGTGCATGATGGTCGATAGCGCATAGGCAAGGTAGCGCTCTTCGAGCGCGGCCTTGAGGTCGATCGGCAGAATGCTGTCGTCATCTCCGCCGGAAGGCGGCAAAATCTCTTGTCCCATGCTTTCTGACTAGCGGAGATAGCCCGCCTGGGCAAGGAATCCGGGCATTCCGGCTGTGGATGACATCGCCCGATGCAACAAAAAGAACAGGTAAAACCGTTCTGCCCGAATTTGGACTTTGTTTGCTTATCCCTTCAACACAATTTTAGAAAAGCCAAAATATAAACCCGCATCGATCCGTAGTAGATTGACCGTCAACGTCACACCGGCACCAGAGGAAACACCAATGACATTTTACCGGACGACCCAGCTCATGCTTTCGGGCGTGGCCTTCCTGTCTCTCGCCGGCTCCGCCTTCGCACTCGACGGCCAGGATCTCTTGAAGAAGATCAATGCCGCCTACACGCTGCAGGGCGGCACGCTGGCGGCCGACGGCGTCGATGTGCATGGAAAGACAGTGACGCTGAAAAATGCCAGCTTCAAGCCTAACAGCGGCGCGGCGCTGCCGATCGGCGAGATCACGCTGAGCGGCGTCGAGGAAGACGACGACGGCGGCTACTACATCGAGGAAGCCGCGTTCCCCGACATCAACACCACAAACGACGGCGCAACGCTGACCGTCACCGATCTGACGCTCGGCGGCATTTCGATCCCGGCCGATGCCAAGGGCGAAGGCCTCGATTCCATGCTGCTTTACGAAAGTGGCCATACCGGCCCGCTCAAGGTGGTCAAGGATGGCGAAGAGGTCTTCTCGCTCGGCGGCAGCGATGTCAACCTGACGCTGCGCGAAGACGAGTCCGGATTCGACTTCGACGGCGCCTTCAAGAGCCTCAAGGCCGACCTCAGCAAGGCGACCGATCCGCAGAGCAAGGCGGCGATCGAAAAGCTGGCGCTGCAGCATGTCGACGGCGACATCACCATGAAAGGCGCATGGGAGCTGGCGCCGGGCACCATCGACATGTCGGAATTCGCCTTCGACTTCAGCAACATCGGCAAGCTCAACCTTGCCTTCAAGATCAACGGCTATACCCTGCCCTTCGTGAAGTCGCTTCAGGAAGCGGCCCAGCAGGCGGAGGCCAACCAGAACAAGGAAGAAGCGCAGCAGGCATTCGGCCTGTCGATGCTCGGCCTCCTGCAGCAGCTGTCGTTCGAAAGTGCGCAGATCCGCTTCGACGATGCATCGATCACCAAGCGCGCGCTGGACTATGTCGGCAGCCAGCAGGGCATGTCAGGCAAGCAGATGGCGGATTCGCTGAAGGCGATGACGCCGATCATGCTAGCCCAGCTCAACATTCCGGAACTGCAGAACGCCGTCTCGGCCGCCGTCAACACCTTCCTCGACGACCCGAAGAGCCTGACCGTCAACGCCGCTCCGGCCAAGCCGGTGCCGTTCCCGATGATCATGGGCGCCGCCATGGGCGCGCCGAACACGCTGCCGCAGGTGCTCGGCGTCAAGGTTTCGGCGAACGACTGATCAACACGATCTGAATGATGAAAGGGCCCGGCGAGCGATGCGCGCCGGGCCTTTTTGTTATCGGCAATGTATCAGGTCCTGAATCAAAAAAGCCCGGCATGATACCGGGCTTTCTCGTTTCAATGGCTTTCACTCAGTCCTTCTTGACCGGCGGCATGACGCGCAGCGACAGTTCCATCAGCTGCTTCGGCGATGCCGGCGACGGGGCGTTCATCAGGAGGTCCTGCGCCTGCTGGTTCATCGGGAACAGCGTGATCTCGCGCAGGTTCTTGGCGCCAAGCAGAAGCATGACGACGCGGTCGATACCGAAAGCGCAGCCGCCGTGCGGAGGGGCGCCGTACTGGAAGGCGCGGTACATACCGCCGAAGCGCTCTTCAACGTCCGTCTGGCTGAGACCGACCAGTTCGAAGGCCTTGACCATGGCTTCCGGCGACTGGTTACGGATCGAGCCCGAGGCGATTTCGAAGCCGTTGCAGACGGCATCGTACTGGTAGGCCTTGAGCGACAGCGGATCCTGGGTCTGCAGCGCTTCCAGGCCGCCCTGCGGCATCGAGAACGGGTTGTGGGCGAAGTCAATCTTCTTGTCTTCCTCGCTCCATTCGTAGAACGGGAAGTCGATGATCCAGCACAGCTCGAAACGGTCGCGATCGACGAGGTTCAGGTCTTCACCCGCCTTGGTGCGGGCTTCGCCTGCGAACTTGTAGAACTTCGCCGGTTCGCCGGCGACGAAGAAGGCCGCATCGCCCGCTTCAAGGCCGAGCTGGACGCGCAGCGCTTCGGTGCGCTCTTCGCCGATGTTTTTGGCGAGCGGGCCGGAACCGACGACCTTGCCGTCCTCTTCCTTCCAGAAGATATAACCGAGGCCCGGCTGACCAAGCGACTGCGCCCAGGCGTTCATGCGGTCGCAGAATGCGCGGGAACCACCGGTCTTGGCAGGGATTGCCCAGACTTCGACCTTCGGATTGGACGCGATCATGCCGGCGAACACCTTGAAGCCGGAACCGGCAAAGTGCTCGGTGACGGCCTGCATCTCGATCGGGTTGCGCAGATCCGGCTTGTCGGAACCGTATTTGCGGATCGCGACGTCGTAAGGAATACGCGGCCAGTCCTTGGTAACAGGCTTGCCTTCGGCGAACTGCTCGAAGACAGAGGTCATGATCGGCGCCATCGTATCCCAGACGTCTTCCTGGGTGACGAAGCTCATTTCCATGTCGAGCTGGTAGAATTCACCCGGCAGGCGGTCGGCACGCGGGTCTTCATCGCGGAAGCAGGGTGCGATCTGGAAATAGCGGTCGAAACCGGCAACCATCAGCAGCTGCTTGTATTGCTGCGGCGCCTGCGGCAGGGCGAAGAACTGGCCGGGATGGATACGTGACGGCACGAGAAAGTCGCGCGCGCCTTCCGGCGAGGATGCCGTCAGGATCGGCGTCGTGTATTCGCCGAAGCCGGCAGAGGTCATGCGGTTGCGGATGTCGGAAATGATCTGGCTGCGCTTGACGATGTTCTTGTGCAGCGTCTCGCGGCGCAGATCGAGGAAGCGATACTTGAGACGGATATCTTCCGGGTAGTCCGGCTCGCCGAAGACCGGCAGCGGCAGTTCCTTCGCCTCGGACAGGATCTCGATATCCTGGGCGTAAAGTTCGATCTCGCCGGTCGCCATGTTCTTGTTGACGGTGTCTTCCGAACGCGCCTTGACGAGGCCGTCGATGCGGATGACCCATTCGCCGCGGACGATTTCGGCGGTCTTGAAGGCCGGGCTATCCGGGTCGGCGACGACCTGGGTCATGCCGTAATGGTCGCGAAGGTCGATGAAGAGCACGCCGCCATGGTCACGAACGCGGTGGACCCAGCCGGAAATCCGGACATTGGCGCCGACATCCGACTTGCGGAGGGCTGCACATGTGTGGCTGCGGTAACGATGCATCATCTCAATTCCTGGCATTTGGCTTAAAGACGGCGGCGGGGGCTCGAAAGGCTCTCCCGTTCCGACAAGAAAATCGGGCGGAAAAGCGCATGGACGGCCTGATTTGTCAAGGCTTGGCGCAATCGCGATGCGCTTTCGACGTGGTTTTCACCGGCGATACAACTGCAGGATCAATCGCTTCATGCGGCAGTTTGGCAGAGTGAGACGTATTGCTGAAGGGCACGGTCAACTTTAAAGAAGAGGCAGATCGTCATGCTGGAGTCTGACCATGCCCATCCTCACCCGCCGCAACCTCCTCAAGGCTTCCGCCGTCGTTGGCACTTACGGGATCGGGGTCGGGATCGCTGGGAAATTCGGCATGGCGGAAGCAGCGCCGGAACCGCAGTTGCTGAAAGCTGTGAAGACGCAGGCGACGTTGACCGATGCCGGCGTGACGAAGAACATCATGACATGGGGCGATGCGGGGGGCGACGCCGGCATGCCGCCGGTGCTGCGGATGACCAAGGGCAAGCCTTACGCGGCACGCCTGACCAATGCGCTTGACGAGCCTACCACCATCCACTGGCATGGCTTACGCATTCCCAACAAGATGGATGGCGTGCCGTTCATGACCCAGCCCTACGTCTACACCGGCGACAGCTTCGACTACGCCTTCTCGCCGCCCGACGCCGGAACGTTCTGGTACCATCCGCACTGCAACACGCTGACGCAGATGGGACAGGGCATGACCGGGGTGATCGTGGTCGATGATCCTGCCGACCCGACCTTCGATTCCGAGGTGGTCCTCAACCTGCGCGATTGGCGGCTTGGCGGTGACGGCCAGTTCATCGCCGCCTTCCGTCCGCGCGATGCGGCGAAGACCGGCACATACGGCACGGTGCGGACCGCCAACTGGCACCAGGAGCCACAATATGACGCGCCGGCCGGCGGTCTCATCAGACTCAGGATCGCCGTGACCGACGTTACTCGCGTCTTTTCGTTGAAGATGGAAGGCGCGGAGGCGACGGTCATCGCCATCGACGGCAATCCGGTGCCGAAGCGCTTTCCGCTCGACCTGCTGCTGATCGGCCCCGGCCAGCGCCTCGATCTTGCCGTGCGCATGCCCGACAGCGAGGGCGCGGTCGCGACGCTCGAAGACATCCGCGGCACGACGCCGAAAACGATCGCCCGATTGCGATCTGTTGGCGCATCGCTGAAGCGCAATGTCGGCGACCTGGCTGCGCTCGCGGAAAACCCGGTTCCAAAGGCTGACCTGTCGTCTGCGGAAAAGATATCCGTCACGCTCAGCGCAACCGCTGAGAGCGCGCCGGTGGACAGCATCTGCGGCACGCTCGGCTACAGCTTCTGGGCCATCAACAAGGTCACGTGGGCCGGAGATACCGCCGACCCCACCGCGCCGCTGGCGGAACTGAAGCTGGGCAAGAGCTATATCCTGCAGCTCGAGAACCTGACACCGCACGTCCACCCCATCCACCTGCACGGTATGAGCTTCACGGTGCTTTCGTCGTCGGCAGGCGAGGTCATGCCGTTCGTCTCCGATACCTATCTGATCCAGTCGGGGGAATCCGTTGAACTCGCCTTCGTTGCCGACAATCTCGGCGACTGGCTGTTGCATTGCCACATCATCGAGCATCAGAAGACCGGCATGACGAGTTATGTCAGGGTTGTTTGACCGCCTTCGGCGCGTAGCAGTTGACATATTGGGCCGAAAGGAGAAGGAAGGTTCAACAATGTCTATCCTGCGAATGAATTGAGATGATTGAAACAACCGCCGATTTAGAGGCGGCCTGCATCGAGCTGGCCAAGTCGGAATTCATTACTATCGATACCGAGTTTCTTCGAGAGACGACGTTCTGGCCGGAACTCTGCTTGATCCAGATGGCAAGCCCGACGACCGAAGTGCTTGTCGATCCGCTGGCGAAGGGGCTCGACATGAAGCCCTTCTTCGAGCTGATGGCCAATCCGGCGGTGCTCAAGGTCTTCCACGCGGCGCGGCAGGATATCGAAATCATCTACAACAGGGGCGGCCTCATTCCGCACCCGATCTTCGACACGCAGGTCGCCGCGATGGTCTGCGGCTTCGGCGATTCCGTTTCCTACGACCAGCTGGTCAGCCGCACCAAGGGCGTGCAGATCGACAAGTCGTCGCGCTTCACCGACTGGAGCCGGCGTCCGCTGTCGGAAAAGCAGCTCGACTATGCGCTGGCCGACGTGACGCACCTGCGTGACGTCTACCTCTACCTCAAGGCCGAGCTGGAACGCGAAGACCGTTCCTCATGGCTGTCCGAAGAGATGGATGTTCTCGAGGCCAAGGAAACATACGACATCCATCCAGACGACGCCTGGCAGCGCCTGAAGATGCGCCTGCGCAAGCCGCAGGAGCTGGCGATCCTGAAATTCGTAGCCGCGTGGCGCGAACGCGAAGCTCGCACGCGCAATGTTCCGCGCTCGCGGGTGATCAAGGACGACGCGATCTACGAGATCGCCCAACAGCAGCCCAAGGACGGCGAGGCGCTTGGTCGTCTGCGGACGATTCCGAAGGGCTGGGAGCGCTCGGCTGCCGGTGCCGCCGTCGTCGAGGCTGTCAACGCGGCGCTTGCGCTGCCGAAGGCTGAGATGCCGCATCCGCCGCGCCAGACCCAGCAGCCGGAAGGGGCCGCGGCTGCGGCCGAACTTCTGAAGGTGCTGCTGAAGCTGATTTCGGAAAAGCACGGCGTGGCGCCGAAGGTGATTGCCAACAGCGAGGATCTGGACAAGATCGCCGCCGAAGGCGAAAGCGCGGATGTCTCCGCCCTGCGCGGATGGCGCCGCGAATTGTTCGGCGAACCGGCTCTCAAGCTCATCAAGGGCGACGTTGCGCTGCGCTTCGTCGGCAGAAAGGTCGAGACGGTTACGCTGTAAGGCGTCCCGTCCGATTTTTCGGAGCACCCGATTCAGGTTATAACTGCGCCCAATCGCTCCCGTAAATCTTTTCGTAAGGAACCTCTAATGCCCTTTCACTAGGGCTGATGGGATATTACATCTCATAGAGACCCCGCCAGCCACGGCCGACGCGAAAAGGGCGCCATGAGAGAAATATCCCCGGTCCAGAACTGGCTGCTGATCGTGCTGGTCATGGCTGCCAGTGGCGTGCTCTACAACGTGCTGTTCTTCAAGGACAGCCGGCTCTTCATCGGCGCCATCTTCGCGGTCTGCATGGGCATGCCGATCATCGCCTTCGAGCGTAAGGTGCTGTTTCGTGGGCTCTACCGCCGCATAGAGGCGCTGCCGACATTCACCTTCTTCCTAGCCGAGCTGTTCATCTACGAAATACTGATGAGCGTGGGGTTTGCGACCGCCGGGCTGTCGCTCTGGGGGCTCGGCGTCATCGTTCCCTCCTCCTGGGTCGATGTCGTGGTGATGCCGTTCAACGCATTCCTCTACGCGCTTGCGGTCTGCTCGCTGATGATCTTCGTGCTTCGCGTGCGCGAACTCCTCGGCCGCGAGGTGTTCACCAGCATGCTGGTCAGCCGCTACCGCAAGCCGATCAGCGAGGAGCGCGTATTCCTGTTCATCGACTTGGTGGATTCGACGTCTTTTGCGGAAAAGCACGGAGACCTCCGGGCGCAGCAGATGCTGAGTTCGCTGTTTGCCGCCTTCGCCGAACCGGTCCGCAAATACAAGGGCACGATCGACGACTATGTCGGAGATGCCGCGATCATCACCTGGCCGCTGGAGCGCGGCGTGAAGTTCGCCCGCTGCGTCAATTGCATCTTCGACATCATCAACGCCATCGAAGCGGACGCGGAGAACTGGTTGAGGACCTACGGCCAGGTGCCCCGGCTGCGCGCGGCCCTGCACGGCGGCAGCATCATCACCGCGGAAATCGGCATCGATCACCACAAGATCACGTATTTCGGTGACACCATCAACACCACCGCCCGACTTGAATCCCTCTGCAAGACGCTGAACAGATCTGTCCTCATATCGACCGATCTTGCCCAGCGGATCAAGTTTCCCGAAACCGTATCGGCGGAAGAGCTCGGTTACCACGCCGTCAAGGGTCGCGGGCAGAGCCTCGGAGTGATCTCGCTGGTGAAGGCGGATAACCGGCTCGCGTCACCAAAGCTTCACGCGGGCGTCAACGCACCGACATAAGAGCCCTGCTAATCGAGACCTGCATACCATCACATGGGGGTTTCGATGAAAAATGCTCTTCTTGCGTCTGTTTCATTTGTTCTTTTGATCGCCGGTTCGGCCGCAGCCGACCAGCAGCAATTTCCTGCAAAGCTCGTCAGCCAGGCCATTCTGCCTGCCAATACCATGACGCCGGCTCCGACCGATGCGCCTGAATTCCTCAAGCATTCCGGCAAGTTCACCACGTCGGACCGCAAGCGCACCGAGGCGCTCGGCACCGTGCCCGGCAAGGATGGTGCGCGCGTCACCGATCTGAAGCTGCCGTTCGACGGCCAGCCAATACAGGGCTTCTCGGGCATCAAGACGATGGCTGACGGCACGTTCTGGACGCTGTCGGACAACGGCTTCGGCTCGAAGTCGAATTCCAGCGATGCCATGCTCTTCCTGCACCAGGTGAAGTTCGACTGGGCGAACGGCAAGGTCGAGGTGGTCAAGAACCTGTTCCTATCGGATCCCGACAAGAAAGCCCCCTTCCCCATCGTGCTTGAAGGCGCGGAACAGCGCTACCTCACCGGCGCTGATTTCGACATCGAATCCATCCAGCCGGTCGCCGATGGCTTCTGGATCGGCGAAGAGTTTGGGCCGTACATCCTGAAGTTCGACACCGAATGTAAACTGACTGATGTCGTCTCGACTGTTGTCAACGGCAAGCCCGTGCTGTCGCCCGACAATCCGACGCTGTCGGTTCCGGCCAACCCGGCCGCCAAGATGACGGCGTTCAACCTGAAGCGCTCCGGCGGCTTCGAGGGTCTGGCCATGTCGAAAGACGGTTCCAAGCTTTACGGCCTGCTGGAAGGACCGCTGTTCCAGGACGACGGCAAGGTCGAGACCGTTGATGGTCGCACCGCGATCCGCATCATCGAGTTCGACACAGCCGCGAAGGGCTGGACGGGCCGCAGCTGGCTCTATCCGCTTGAGGAGAAAGGCATCGCTATCGGCGACTTCAACATGCTCGACGACA
The DNA here is from genome assembly GCA_900472625.1 of Hyphomicrobiales bacterium. Classification (GTDB taxonomy): domain Bacteria; phylum Pseudomonadota; class Alphaproteobacteria; order Rhizobiales; family Rhizobiaceae; genus Rhizobium. The sequence continues at coordinate 59,064 of UCIT01000062.1, forward strand.
GCACGGCGCTGGTGATCGAACGCGACAATGGTGCGGGCACCAAGGACAAGGCCTGCGCCGATCCCAAGCAGCCGAAGCCGGATTGCTTCGAGGCGCCGGCGGAGCTCAAGCGGATCTACAAGATCGAGTTCAACGATGCCAACGCAGGCAAGGCCGTTCGCAAGATCGGCTACATCGACCTGCTCGACATCAAGGACCCCGACAACAAGAAGAAGGCCGGCACCAAGGATGGTGTCTACGACATGCCGTTCGTGACCATCGAGAACGTCGATCGGGTCGATGCCACGCACATCGTCGTCGGCAACGACAACAACCTGCCGTTCTCGGCCGGGCGCGCCGTCGACAAGGCCGATAACAACGAGTTCAGCCTGCTCGAAGTCGGCGAACTGCTGAACGCGAAGTAGACATGAAGATCGAATCAAAACAGCCCCCGTTCGAAGGAGCGGGGGCTGTTTTGCGATTTACGAAAACGTATGCCGCGTCACTCGAAGCGGAAGGCCAGCCGCTTGTTGGTCAGCTTCGCCAGCTGCTGCAGCCGACCGTCCAGGCGTTCGCCGGCGAAATCGTGGTACTCGGAGGGCACGACGAATTCGAGGTCGAGGTCCGGATTGGACGATCGCTCGAGGCGGAGATTGCGGACAATGCCCGGCATCGACGCCGAGAACAGGTAGACGACGCGCAGCATGCCGCCGAGCAGCTTGGCGCGCTCGACATAAGCAGGCGTGGCGATCGTCGCCAGCGGGCCGGTGGCGCCGTCGTCGTGCAACCCTTCGAAGCGGTAATAATTGGCAAGCGCGATGAAGGCGCGGCCGGGGTGGCTGATGCCGACGAAGGAGGTGTGGGCGATGATGTTCAGCGCCTGCAGGCCTCGGTAATCGGGATGAGCGCGCCAGCTAATGTCGGCTAGCAGGCAGGCGGCCTGACGATAGCGCGCCTCTTCCGGCGTCTCGACGACATCGAAGAACGGCATCATGCGACCGGTCCACTCGGATAGCTCACGGGCGTGCTCAGGCGAGCGTGCACGCAGGATGGCCAGCTCGCGGGCGGCCTCGATCAGCGGATCGGTGCGGCGCTCGCTGTCCGACAACAGAGAATAGAGATAGCCCTCGCGAACGCCCTGGCCGGAGAAGGAGATGACGGAAGGCTTCATGACGCTCAGCACTTCCTTCATGGCGACGGCGCCATAGGGAAGCAGGGCGCGGCGGTACTTCGACACCGCCATCCAGGCCGGATCCTTGGAATCCTTGGCGATCTCGACCTGATCGAGAAACTGCATCATGGATTCCAGCGAGATCTCATAGCCCTGCATCATGTGCAGCGGATAGTTGGTCATCTCCATGTGCAGCTTGGCGATGTTTCGCCATGTGCCGCCGACGGCATAGAAGGTACGCCCCTCGCCCTGCGCCAAAAGCTTGGAAATCGTCTTTACATGCTTGCGGGCGAAGGTGCGGGCCTTGTCCATCGAGCCGCCGGCATATTCCGACAGGCGCAGGCCACCGAGCGGCAGCGTCACGCCCTGCCCGAGTTCCTTGCCCTTGATGTCGATGAGCTCGAGCGAGCCGCCACCGAGGTCGCCGGCGATGCCGTCGGGCGTGTAGAAGCCGCTGACGATACCGAGCGCGGAGAACTTCGCCTCCTCCTCGCCGGAGAGGACACGGACCTTACGCTGCAGGATGGTTTCGGCGCGGTGAATGAAATCGGGACCGTTCGACGCTTCGCGGGCGGCAGCCGTGGCCAGCACGTACATTGTCGCGGCGCGGGCCTGATCCGACAACGCCTTGAACCGATGCAGGGCTGCTAGGGCGCGTTCGACGCTGGCCTCATCCATCTTTCCGGTCAGCGCAATACCTTTGCCGAGACCGCAGAGGACCTTTTCGTTGAAAAGGATCGTCGGCGAACGAGACAGGCCTTCATAGATGACGACGCGGATCGAATTCGACCCGATATCGACAACGGAGACCGGGGCAATCCCTGGAAGGCGCCCCTGGGCTTCTGATTCAACCATGCAGGTCCAGTTTTATCTTTTTGTGCGGCCGGAAAGAAGGCCGGCAATCAGCTTTGGCGCACTTGATTTCAAGGCTTCACCGCGCCCGGACAGGCTTGGATTGGTCATGAAATACTGCTGCGCGTTGAATGGCTCCTCGCCCTTGCGCACCTCCATGCGCCTCGACGTCCCGTCGGCCAATATCTCGTAGCTCTGCTGATTGTCAATGAGATTGCCCAGCATGATCTGTGACAAAACCTGTTCATGCACGGTCGGATTGGTGAGCGGCACCAGCGTTTCGACGCGGCGATCGAGGTTTCTCGGCATCATGTCGGCGGAACCGATGTAGACGAGTGCCTTGTCCGACGGTAGGCCGTGGCCATTGCCGAAGCAGAAGATGCGGCTGTGTTCGAGGAAGCGACCGACGATCGACTTGACGCGGATGTTTTCCGACAGGCCGGGCACGCGCGGACGCAGGCAGCAGATGCCGCGAATGACGAGGTCGACCTCGACGCCAGCGTGACTCGCCGTATAGAGCGCGTCGATGATCTCGGGATCCACCAAGGAGTTCATCTTCATCCAGATCGCCGCCGGTGCGCCGTTCTTGGCGTGCTTGATCTCCTCGTCGATGTGGCGAAGGATGCGCGAGCGCAGCGTGTAGGGCGAGACCGCGAGCTTCATGCTCTCTTCGGGTTCGCCATAGCCGGTGATGAAGTTGAAGATGTTGGCCATGTCATGGGCAATCACCGGATTGCAGGTGAAGAACGACAGGTCGGTGTAGATCTTGGCTGTGATCGGATGGTAGTTGCCGGTGCCGAGATGGCAGTAGCTGCGCAGCTTTCCCTCTTCGCGGCGAACGACCAGCGACATCTTCGAGTGGGTCTTCAACTCGATGAAGCCGAAGACGACCTGCACGCCGGCACGCTCGAGATCTCGTGCCCAGCGGATGTTGGCCTCTTCGTCGAAGCGGGCCTTGAGCTCGACCAGCGCCGTCACCGACTTGCCGGACTCGGCGGCGTCGATCAGGGCGCGGACGATCGGGCTGTCGTTGGAGGTACGATAGAGCGTCTGCTTTATCGCCAGAACGTCAGGATCGCGCGCAGCCTGGAGCAGAAACTGGACCACCACGTCGAAGGACTCGTAGGGGTGATGGACCACCATGTCCTTTTCGCGGATGGCGGCGAAGCAGTCTCCGGCGTGCTCGCGGACGCGTTCGGGAAATCGGGCATTGTAGGTCGGAAACCGGAGGTCATCGCGCGGCGCCTTGGTGATCTCCGACAGCGTGTTCAGCGCCAGCAGGCCCGGCAGGACGGCAACACGGTTGTCGGGCACATTGGCAGCCTGCACCACGAACTGGCGCAGCGAGGCCGGCATCTCGGAATCGGTCTCGATACGGATGACAGAACCACGGCGGCGGCGCTTCAGCGCGGTCTCGAAGAAACGGACGAGATCCTCGGCTTCTTCCTCGACTTCGATATCGCTGTCGCGAATGATGCGGAACGTTCCCGAGCCCTGCACCTCGTAGCCGGGATAGAGCCGGTAGATGAAGATGTTGGCGACATCCTCGAGGGTGATGTAGCGGATCGTGTTGCCGTCGTCGGGCAGACGCACGAAACGATCGAGGGCGGGCGGCAGGCGCAGCAGCGCCGTCATCGGCTCGCGCCCGTTCTTGCTGACGAGCTGCAGGCCGATCGAGAAGCCGAGATTGGGAATGAACGGGAACGGGTGTGCCGGGTCGATCGACAGCGGCGTCAGGACCGGGAAGATCGCCTGCTCGAACTCGGTGGCCAGCCAGCTGCGATCGGCTTCGCTCAGCGCGCCGGGGCGCACGATCAGGATATCTTCCTTGGCGAGATATTGCTGCAGCACCGCCAGCGAGGCCTGCTGCTCCATCTGCAGATTGTCGATCTCCTGCAGGATGGATTCAAGCTGCTCGGCCGGGGTCTTGCCATCGGGCGTGCGGACGACGATGTTCTGGCGCACCTGACCTTCGAGACCGGCGACGCGGACCATGAAGAACTCATCGAGGTTGGCGGCGGAAATGGACAGGAAGCGGACGCGCTCGAGCAAGGGGTGCTCGGTGTTCAGCGTCTCCTCGAGAACACGGCGGTTGAACTGCAGCCAGGAAAATTCGCGGTTGATGAAACGCTCGGGACTGGAGAGCAGCTCTTCGAGCGGAGGAACGTTTCCCCTGGCTTCAGGGGTCGGTTCCTGGTGGTCCGCGACTGCACTGTCCATCGTGTCTCTGTCCCCTTTTGATTGCGCCAAGCCGAATATATCAGTTTCACGACGGAACTGTGACAGTCAATCGACCGGGTCGGAATTGCCCAATTCATTCAACACTTCGGCGGCAAGCGAACGGTTGATCCTCGTGCCGCGGGCGAGCGCCAGATGGTCCAGTCGCTCGACGATCGTCTGGGCGGCATTCAGCGACCGCTCCATCCTGGCGACAATGTAGAGGACGAGTTTGTCATCTATGTAAAGCTGCCGATCTGCGAACAGCTTGACGATGACCTGCGACAGCAGCTCCTCGTCCGGCTCGCCGATCTCGACAACGGTCGCGGCCTTCAGGCGCGATCGCAGGTCGGCCAGCTCAACCGGCCAGGACATCGGCCAGAGGCGTGATGTCATCAGCAGGCTGTGTCCGTTTTCGCGAACGCTGTTGATGACATGGAACAGCTCGGTGTCGTCGAAGCCGAGGCGATCGACATCTTCGAAGAGGACGGGACCATTGGCGGCCTCGATGGCGGCGTTGGCGCCAGCCTTCGGGTGGATGGAGACCGCGCCGCTGTGGTCTTTCCAGATGTTGGCGAGATGCGATTTTCCCGAGCCGACAGGACCGGCGAGAATGACGACCGGCGATGGCCATTGCGGCCAGGCATCGACGATCTCGACAGCAGCCGCAAGGCGTTCGGAGACCAGCAGGTCGTCCCGTCCAGTCGCGGCATCATGCGAAAAGGCCAAGGGGAGCTGTTCGACGGCCTTGCGCCGCGGATCAGCGTTTTTCACGTCAGTCATTTCCGGTCTGTTTCTATCTTGCGCGTGCGGCTGGTCTTCGCCTCGCCGGCATAGAGATCGCTATCAAGGTAACGCGAAAGAGCAAAGCGGACAAGAACGCCGACGGCAGCTGCGGCCGGCACTGCGACCAGAAGACCGACGAAGCCGAACAGGGCGCCGAAGGCAAAGAGCGCGAACATCAGCCACACCGGATGGAGGCCGACGCTATGGCCGACGAGCTTCGGCTGCAGGATATTGCCTTCCATGAACTGGCCGCTGAAGAAGACGGCTAGAACGGCACCGACCCAGATGTAGTCCGGCCAGAACTGGACGATCGCCACGCCGACGGCGAGGACGAGGCCGACCATGGAACCGACATACGGAATGAAGCTGATCAAGCCGGCAAACATGCCGATGAGCAGGCCAAAGTTCAGCCCGACCAACGACAGGCCGACGGCATACCAGATGCCGAGGATCAGGCACAAAGAGCCCTGCCCGCGAATGAAGCCGGCGATCGCCTGGTCGATCTCGTGCATTATCTGGTGAACGTTGTCGACATAATCCCGCGGGACGTATTTGTTGATATTGGCAACCATGCGATCCCAGTCGAGCAGCATGTAAAAGGCGACGACCGGGGTGACCACCATCAGCGAAATGACGTTGACGACGGCGAGACCGGAACTCCAGACGCCCGCAAACAGACCGGTGAGCAGGCCGAAGCCCTGGGAGAGGATTTCGGAGAAATTGTTCTTGATGGTTCCGAGCTGGCTCTTGATCCAGTCCGGCAGCATCGAATTCTGCTGCTTGGCGATGAAGGCCTGCAACTGGTCGATATAGCCCGGCAGACGTCCGGCGAAATCGGCGAACTGGCTGGCGAGGATCGGGATCAGGATCATCAGCGCTAGCGCAATGATGACCACGAAGCTGACGAGAATGACGATCGTCGCCATCAGGCGACTGAGGCCAAAACGCTCCAACCGATCGGCAACCGGATCGAGGAAATAGGCGATCGCCATGCCGGCGAGAAAGGGCAGCAGGATCGAGCTGAATACCAGCAGGAAAGCAATGAAAACAACGAGCACGACAAGCCAGAATATTACTTGGCGCTTCAGTCCTGCGCCGCTTATCTGCTGTGCCATGACATTCTCCGCTGATCGACCGCCCTATGCCGCATCGCAGCGATACGGCTTTTGAGCCAAATAGGATGTAGCCGCGAGAATGGTCAACCCCGCCGCCGCGAATCCCGATTGCTGCGCTCAAAACTGCGGGAAATTGGGGCTTTTTGCCATGCAATGCCTTGCATAAACGCCCCTGTCATGCAATTGCGACCCGCATATGACGCGGGGATCTTTCCCGCCCGAAGACAGCCATCGGAGAGCAGTATGAGCCAGTCCGGAAAAAACGGCCTCACCTATAGCGACGCAGGCGTCGACATCGATGCGGGCAACCTCCTGGTGGAGAAGATCAAGCCTGCCGTTCGCTCGACCCGTCGCCCGGGCGCCGATGGCGAGATCGGCGGTTTCGGCGGCCTGTTCGACCTGAAGGCCGCAGGTTTCGTCGATCCGGTTCTGGTCGCGGCCAATGATGGCGTCGGCACCAAGCTGAAGATCGCCATCGACGCCGATTATCACGACACCGTCGGCATCGATCTCGTTGCCATGTGCGTCAACGATCTGGTCGTCCAGGGTGCCGAACCGCTGTTCTTCCTCGACTATTTCGCCACCGGCAAGCTTGATCCCGACCAGGGTGCCGCGATCGTCGAAGGCATTGCCGCCGGCTGCCGCGATGCAGGCTGTGCGCTGATCGGCGGCGAGACCGCTGAGATGCCTGGCATGTACTCCTCCGGCGACTATGATCTTGCAGGCTTCGCAGTCGGTGCAGCCGAACGCGGCAAACTGCTGCCATCGGGCGATATCGGCGAAGGCGACATCATCCTTGGCCTTGCCTCGTCAGGTGTTCACTCCAACGGCTTCTCACTGGTGCGCAAGATCGTCGGCATTTCAGGCCTCGCCTGGGATGCGCCGGCACCGTTCGCCGAAGGCAAGACGCTCGGCGAAGCGCTGCTGACGCCGACACGCATCTATGTGAAGCAGTTGTTGAGCGTTATCCGCGAGACTGGTGCGATCAAGGCGCTGGCGCACATCACCGGCGGCGGCTTCCCGGAGAATATTCCGCGCGTGCTGCCGAAGCATCTCGCCGCTGCAATCGATCTTACCGCTGTTAAGGTTCCCTCCGTATTCTCGTGGCTGTCGAAGACCGGCGGTGTCGAAGCCAATGAAATGCTGCGCACCTTCAACTGCGGCGTCGGCATGATTGCTGTCGTCTCGGTTGAGAACGCCGATACGGTGATTGCCGCTCTGGAAGCCCAGGGCGAGAGCGTCGTTCGTCTCGGCAAGATGATCGCCCGCGCCGAAGGCGCAGGCGGCACGCTCTATCAGGGCACGCTCGCCATATGACCACGCCGCGCAAACGCGCCGTCGTTTTCATCTCCGGCGGCGGCTCCAACATGATGGCGCTGGTCGCAGCCGCCAAAGCGTCCGACTATCCGGTCGAAATCGTCGGCGTCATCTCCGACAAGGCCGACGCAGGCGGACTTGCCAAGGCTGCGGCCGAGGGCATCGCGACCTTCGCTTTCGTGCGCAAGGACTACGCCAGCAAGGAAGCGCACGAGGAAGCGATCTTCGCGGCGCTCGACACGCTGGCGCCCGACATTCTTTGCCTCGCAGGCTATATGCGTCTGCTGAGCGCCACCTTCATCCAGCGCTACGAAGGCCGGATGATCAACATCCACCCGTCCCTGCTGCCGCTGTTTCCCGGCCTGCATACGCACCAGCGGGCGATCGATGCCGGCATGCGGATCGCCGGCTGCACCGTGCATTTCGTCACCGAGGGCATGGATGAAGGTCCTGTCATCGGCCAGGCGGCGGTGCCGGTTCTTTCCGACGATACAGCCGATGCTTTGGCAGCACGCGTGCTTACGGTGGAGCACTGGATCTATCCGCAGGCGCTCAGGCTGGTTGCCGAGGGCAAGGTGAGGATGGAAGGTGGCAAGGCTGTCGGTATTGGAGCGACCACAACGTCAGCCGCAAGCGCTAACGTGATTTCGCTGATCGGCGATAAAGCCTGACATTCATGGCCTGATCGATGGCCAGAAATTCATAAAACGATTTGAACTTCGCGATTTGGGCCCGGCAAGCGGGCCCAAACCTTTTACGCCCTAAGCCGCGATCGCGCGTGGCTGATGCAGCGTGCCGTCGCTGTAGACGAAGCGGCCGCCGCGGAAGGTGGCGCGGATGCGGCTGACATCGCCGGCTTCGACGACGACCAGATCGGCGCGTTGGCCGATGGCAATTTCGCCGCGGTCAAGAAGACCGGCGGAGCGGGCCGCATTCCTCGTCGCCATGGCGACTGCGGTCGGCAGGTTGGTGTGCTCTGCGATCTTCAAGACACCGGGAACGAAGGCGGCCGGGTGATAGTCGGCAGCGATGACGGAGAGAACACCGGCGCGGGCAGCATCGAGCGCGCTCAGATTGCCGGACATCGACTGGCCGCGCAGCGCGTTCGGAGCGCCCATCAACGTCCAGAGGCTGCGACGACGGGCTTCTTCGGCGGCCGGCAGCGTGACCGGGAATTCGCTGATGGTGACGCCCATCGCATGCATCTCGGCTACCTTCTCGACGCTGTCGTCGTCATGCGAGGCGAGCGACAGCTTGTGGCGCAGCGACAGATCGACGATGTGGCGCAGTTTGGCTTCGATCTCCGGATTATCGCGCATGGCGATGCGCTTGGCGACCATTTCGGCGGCCATCTCCTCGGACACGGCACGACGCTCGGCGATGCTGAGGATGTAGCTCTGGATATTGTTGTACTGGCCCTGCCCCGGCGTATGGTCGGTCAGCGACACCATATCGACATGCCCGGCATCGAGCAGTTTTTCGAGCGCAGGTGCTGCACCGATATTGGTGATCTCGTAGCGCGCGTGGACGCGGTGATCGATCAGCAGGCTGTCCTTGAGGCGATTGACGCCCTCGATGACGGCGCAGGTGGTTTCCAGCGAGCGGACGTGGCCATAGACGCTTTCGGTGGCGAAGGAGACGGCGGCATAGGCCGTCGTCACACCGTGGGCCGCAAGCTTCTTGTCGAGTTCGTGGATGCTGAAGCCGATCGGCATCATGGCGTTGGGGCGCGGCGCAATCTCGCGCTCGATCATGTCGCCGTGGAGATCGACGAAACCGGGCATCAGCAGCCGCCCCTCGCCATCGATCGCGGCATTTGCGACCACCTCCGGCCGGATCTCGGCGATGACGCCCTCCTCGACGCGGATCGAGCCGTGGTTCACGACTTCATCTGGCATAACGATCGTGAAATTGCTGAGCCACATCGGCTTTCTCCTTGAAGGTGGTGAATTATGACAAGCCGGAGCGCTTAGCCCCTGTTCGTGACATGCGCGTGAAGGCTCCGTGGCTTATCCAAGGCACTTCTGTTCAACGCCGCCCATTGCAGCAGGACGATCGTCTTGAAGTCGATGATCTCGCCGCTCTCGATCATCGCCGTCGCCGCGTCGAGCGGGATCTCCACCACCTCGATATCCTCATGCTCCTCGGCCAGGCCACCGCCATCGGAGACGCGATCGCTGGTGTCGACGGATGCGGCGAAGAAATGGACGACTTCCGCCACGGATCCGGGTGAGCTGTAGGCCTTGAAGAGAAATCGGACGTCGCGGACGCGGAAGCCGGTTTCCTCCTCGGCCTCGCGGCGGATGGCGGGTTCCGGCTCGTCGCCGTCAAGCAGCCCGGCTGGTGTCTCGAGGATCCAGGCCGGTTCGCCGTGGAGCTGCAGAGGCAAGCGGAACTGGCGGACGAGGACAACGGTGCCGCGGGTGGGGTCGTAGAGCAGGATCGTCGCTGCCGGCGTGCGTTGATACACCTCGCGGTAGACGCGGTGGATGTCGCCGCCGGAATCGGTGTAGTCGACCGTGTATTTGCTCAGCCGCGTCCATCCGTTGGAGAGCGTCTCTTCATCGACGATCTCGGCGCGGGCCTTTTCAAACTTCGTCATGCGGCATCCTTGCGCAGCCAGACCTTGTTGTCGTGGACGGCGGCGCCGCCATAGGGCGCGACCGGGTCGGCGCCGGTGAGCACGTTGATGCCCTCGCCGTCCACATGCGCCTTGTTCGGCCACAGGCCCTCGGCGATCAACACGCCGGGCTTGACCTCGGTCGTGACCTTGGCATGCAGGCGAACCTCGCCCCTGCCGTTGCCGACCTGGACGAGATCGCCGTGGGCGATGCCATGGCCTTCTGCATCGGCAGGATTGATCATCAGTTCCGGTTGCCCCTCCTTCTGCCGCGAGGTCTTGGTCTCGGCGAAGCTGGAGTTCAGGAAGTTGCGCGCGGGCGATGTGGCGAGGCGGAACGGGTGGTCGGCATCTGCGACCTCGATGACATCGACCTGATCGGGAAAGACCGGCAGCTCGACATGCGGGCCGAGCAGACCGACGGCTTCGGGCGGGCGATTCGGGGCCGGCTGGTTGGTCCAGTCAGGGCGGAAGCGGAAGCGACCGTCCGGATGGGCAAAGCCGTTGAGGAAATGGGCGTCGTCGAATTCCGGCTGGCGATCGAACCACTTGTGCTCGAGGAAGTGATCGTAGCCCGGCAGGTCGCTCGATTGGAGAACGCGGTCGATCATCTCGCGGGCGGTGAAGCCGAAGCCCGGGCGATCGGCGACGCCGAGGCGCTTGGCCAGTTCCTCGATGACGAAGAGATTGGTGCGCACGGTTTCCGGCGGCTCGACCAGCTTCGGGCCGAGCAAGATGTGGTTTTGGCCGCCGGCACGATAGATATCGTCATGCTCGACGAACATGGTGGCGGGGATGACGATATCTGCCATCTCGGCGGTGTCGGTCATGAACTGCTCGTGCACGGCGACGAAGAGATCGTCGCGCGCGAAACCGCGCTTCACCAGCCGCTGCTCGGGCGCGATGTTCACCGGGTTGGTGTTCTGGATCAGCATGGCGGTCACCGGGCCGCGATGACGCAGCGCGACGGCATCGCCCGTCAAGGCGCGGCCGATCTGCGACTGGTCGATCATGCGGATATCCGCATCCTTCATCGATTTGCCGGTCAGTTCCGCGCTGTTCATGCGGAAGATATCGCTGTTGGAGTGGAACGCGCCGCCGCCCTCGTATTGCCAGGAGCCGAGCACGGTGGCGATCGAGGCCGCGGCATGCATCGCAATCGCGCCGTTGCGCTGGCGGGTGAAGCCGTAGCCGAGGCGGAAGAAGGTCTTCTTGGTGGTGCCGATGAGCTTGCCGAAGGCTTCGATTTCATCGACGGACAGGCCGGTGATTGCGGCGGCCCATTGCGGTGTCTTGGTCTTGAGGTGCGCCTCAAGGCCATCGGGATCGTCGGCGTATCTGGCCATATAGGCGCGGTCGGCGTAACCGTCGCGGAAGGCGATGTGCATGGCGGCGCAGGCAAGCGCTGCGTCGGTGCCGGGCTTGACGATCAGCGCCAGGTCGGCCTGCTTCATCGTCGGGTTGTCGTAGATGTCGACGACAACGATCTTGGCGCCACGTTCCTTGCGTGACTTTATGGCGTGGGTCATGACGTTGACCTGCGTGGCCACCGCATTGGTGCCCCAGATGACGACGCAATCGGTGCGCGCCATCTCGCGCGGATCCGGACCTCTGAGAACGCCGGTCGCCATGGTGAAGCCGGTCCAGGCCGGGTTGGTACAGATCGACGAGAAGAAGCCGGAGTAGCGCTTGGCGTGGCGCAGACGGTCGATGCTGTCGCGCTGCACCCAACCCATGGTGCCGGCATAGTAATAGGGCCAGATGGCCTCGCTGCCGTTCTTAGCCTCGGCCTTGACGAAGGCGTCGGCGATTTCGTCGAGCGCGTCGTCCCAGGATATCTGCTGCCACTGGCCTGCCCCCTTGGCGCCCTTGCGGCGCAGTGGATGCATCAGCCGGTCCGGGCTGTAGAGCCGCTCGGCGTAGCGGGCGACCTTGGCGCAGATCACGCCCGCGGTGTAGCTGTGGTCGTTTGCCCCGCGCACCCGGCCGATCCGACCGTCTTCGGTCAGCTCGATCTCCAGCGCACAGGTGGACGGACAGTCGTGCGGACAGGCGGTGTGTCCAAGTTTGACTGACGACTTCGGGGATTTGGCCGGGATAGGGGTCGCAATGTTCATGGTCTTTCTATATTCCAACCGGTAACCGGCCAAAAGCCGGAAACGACGCCCCTCACCCGAATTCATGCAGGCATCAGCGAAAATGAACTACCGCCATATCTACCATGCGGGCAATTTTGCCGATGTGCTGAAACACGCCGTTCTGGCGCGTCTCGTCGTCTACATGCAGAAGAAGGATGCGGGCTTCCGCGTTCTCGACACGCATGCCGGCATCGGGCTCTACGACCTGTCGTCGGAAGAGGCGCAGAAGACCGGTGAATGGCGCGACGGGATCGGCAAGTTGCTCGAAGCCGAGCTGTCGCCGCAGGTGACCGAACTGCTGGAGCCCTATCTCGCTGCGGTCCGCGAACTCAATCCGGATGGCGGGTTGCGCTACTATCCCGGCTCGCCGAAGCTGTCGCGCATGCTGTTCCGGCCGCAGGATCGGCTGTCGGCGATGGAGCTGCATCCCGAGGATTTCGTCAAGCTGCACCGGCTGTTCGAAGGCGATCACCATGCGCGCATCACAGAGCTCGACGGCTGGCTTTCGCTCGGCGCACATCTGCCGCCCAAGGAAAAGCGCGGCATCGTGCTTGTCGATCCGCCGTTCGAAGAGGATGGCGAGTATGAGCGGCTGGTGGACGGGCTGGCCAAGGCCTACCGCCGCTTTCCGGGCGGCACCTATTGCCTGTGGTATCCGATCAAGAAAAGCGCGCCGCTGAAGGAATTCCACGAGGCGCTGCAGGCGCTCGACATTCCAAAAATGTTATGCGCCGAACTCACGGTCAAGAGCGATCGCGGCATGACGGGATTGACCGGCTCCGGTCTCATCATAGTCAACCCGCCCTACACTCTGAAGGACGAACTGCATGCTCTGCTGCCGGCGATCAAGGATCACATGGCGCAGGATCGCTATGCCTCGCACCGGGCTTTCTGGCTGCGCGGCGAGGCCAAGGCCGTGAAAGAGGATTGACCGACTCTGTCGGGAGAGAAATAGTCCCGGCACGTTTCAGGCATTTTGAAAGAGACCGATAATGAAGATCCTTTGCGCTCCGAGCTCGCCCTACTCCAGCAAGGTGCGCATGGCCGCCCGCTATCTCGATCTCGATGCGACCGAGATTCGCGTCGATACCAACGCCGGGCCGGCCATTCTCGTCGACAACAACCCGCTCGGGAAAATCCCGACGCTGCTCACCGATGACGGCGTTTCGATCTTCGACAGCCGGGCGATCATGCACTATTTCGATCGCCTCAAGGGCAAGCAACTCTACCCCTCGAAAAACGCCAAGCGTACCGAAACCGAGATCCTCGAGGCGCTGTGCGACGGTATCTGCGATTGCCTGCTGGCAATCGTCTACGAGCGCCGTTTTCGCGACGAGGAAAAGATCCATCAGCCGTGGATCGATCGTCAGTGGAAGAAGGCGGTCAGCGGCCTTAGCCATCTGAGCGTGCACGTGCCGAAGCTTGGAAAGAAGCTGCATGGTGGCCATTTCGCGCTCGCGGCGACGCTCGGCTACCTCGATCTGCGCTTCAAGGGCCAGTGGGAAGCGGAGCATTCGGAATTGATCGGCTGGTTGCGGGAATTCGAGAAGAAGTTCGCAGCCTATTCCGAGCTGAAGCCTCAGGGCTGAGACGCCGGCCTCTCGGCCTTGACGAAATCGATGAAGGCACGCAACGCCGTCGGCAATTGTCGGCGGCTTGGATAGTAGAGGAAGAAACCCGGATAATACGGGCACCAGTCTTCCAGCACTTGCACCAGACTGCCGTCGTCGATGGCGTTCCGCACCTGCTCCTCGAATAGATAGCCGAGACCGTCGCCCTGAAGCACGGCATTGAGGATGACGTCCTGATCGCCCAGCGTCAGCGGCCCCTGAACCTCGATCTCCAGCTCAATCCCGCCCCGCTCGAATTCCCAGCGATAGAACGCGCCGCCGGCAAAGCGATAGCGGACGCAGGCATGGTCCTTGAGGTCGTGCGGCGTCGCCGGCACCGGCCTGTTGTCGAAATACCCAGGCGTTCCGACGACGGCGAAGCGGTGACGCGGGCCGATCGGCACCGCGATCATGTCGGCGGCGATGCTTTCGCCAAAGCGTATGCCGGCATCGAAGCCTGATGAGACCATGTCGACCAGCGCATCGTCGATGACGATCTCGACATCCACTGACGGGTAAGCCCTGAGAAAGCGCGAGACGATCGGCAGGAGCACCAGCTTCGTCGCCGCCCTAGCGGCGTTGATACGGAGCTTTCCATAGGGCTGGCCGCGAAACGTGTCGAGATCGTCGAGCGCAGCGTCGATATCAAGGAAGGCCGGGCGGATGCGGTCGAACAACCGCTCGCCTGCCTCCGTCAGACCGACGCCGCGGGTGGTTCGGTTGACCAGGCGCACTTGGAGCCGCTCTTCGATCGCCCGAAGCGCATGGCTCAAGGCCGAAGCTGTGACACCCAGTTCGATGGCGGCCTTGCGGAAGCTGCGATGATTGGCGATGGCCAGGAAAATGGCGAGGTCGGTGGAACGAACACGTTTCATTGATGAATTATTCTCATCGACTCGTGGAGTAGAGGGCAAATTCTCTCAGCTATCTTCATACGCTACCTTGGCTGTGTCAGTAAATCACAACCCGAAGGGAAAACGTCATGCGTGTTTGGTTCATCACTGGTGCATCGCGAGGTTTCGGTGCGCTCATCACCCGGGAAGCGCTCAATGCCGGCGACGCGGTCGTTGCCACGGCCCGCAACCCGAAAGGTTTGCAAGAGAAATTCGGGAATCATTCGAATCTGTTGGCGGTGACGCTTGATGTCACGGATGAGGCGTCGGCGCACAAGGCAGCCGAAGAAGCGGTGAAGCGTTTCGGCCGGATCGACATCCTGCTCAACAATGCCGGCTTTGGCCTACTAGGCGCCGTCGAGGAAGCCACGGAAGACGAGATCGAGAAGCTCTACGCAGCAAATGTCTTCGGCTTGCTGAAGGTGACGCGCGCGGTGCTGCCACACATGCGTCGCCAGCGCTCTGGCCATGTCGTCAATATTTCGTCGATCGGCGGCTATGTCTCGCATGCCGGCTGGGGCGTCTATTGCTCGACCAAGTTTGCGGTCGAAGGCCTGACAGAAGCGCTGGCCGCGGAACTCGCACCGCTCGGCATCAAGGCAACGGTCGTCGAACCCGGCTTCTTCCGAACCGATTTCCTCGATGAAAGCTCACTGTCCGTCAGCCCCAGTTCCATTGCCGACTATGGCGAGACGCCGGCCGGCGAAATGCGTGAGCTGGCGGCCGGCTTCAACCATCAGCAGCCGGGCGACCCTGCCCGCCTCGCCAAGGCGATGATCACGCTGGCGCATTCCGACAACCCGCCGCTGCGCATGCCGTTCGGCAGCGACACCGTCGCAGCCATCGAAAAGAAGAACGCCAGCGTTGCCGCGGAATTGTCCGTCTGGCGGGATCTGGCCGTATCGACGGACTTTCCACGCGATGCAGACGCGGCCTAATATCGAGACCGGGCAATAAAAAAGCCGGGCGCTGAGGCCCGGCTTTCTCATGTCATGATCGAGTGGATCAGAACTTCATGCCGATACCGACCTTGACGCTGTGTTCGTCGTAACCGCGCGAGATGTTCGCGCCGCCGACGTTGAAGTCGTTCTTCTGGTAGTCGGTGTAGCGATATTCGATACGAGCCGTGATGTTGTTCGTGACCATGGCTTCCGCACCGGCACCAACCGTGTAGCCGAGCGCGGCGTCGGTATCAGAACCGGCAGCGTTGCTGAACTTGTTCTTGGTGGCAGCCAGACCGGCCGTACCATAGAGCAGGAAGGGGTTCAGGTCGTAGCCGATGCGGCCACGGATCGAGCCGTTGATGCCGTTCTTGGCAATGCCGCCATCGACAGGATTGTCAGCACCGGAATAACCGAGGTCGCCTTCGACACCGTATACGATCTGACCCTGCTGCCAGTTGTAGCCGCTGTAGATCTGGCCGCCGAATGCGCGGGCGTTATACTTGTCAGCAAAACCGCCCATGTTGTAGGTGCCGGCGCCACCGAGGTAGAAGCCCTGCCAGTTGCCCGTGGGAGCCGGGTCGTTCTGGGCGATCGGTGCTTCCGGGATCTGATCAACAGCGTCAGCTGCATAGGCAGCCGAAACGCCACCAAGGGCAACGGTCGAAACCAACAGGCTGGCAATAAACGTACGCATACTCATCTCCTTATCAAACCCGCGCTCCGCATCGACTGTCTTAGAGTGAAGCATTCGCAGGCAATTACGCATGTCCCTTTCGGATCGAGGGTGAAAGTGATGCGCAAATGCGGATTTGGAAGAGCCAAAATGTGATTTGATTGTGGCGCCTGGGTGGCTGAAATTCGATGTTGCTTTGGCGCAACAGACTATTTGTTAACCATAACGAGTGGTTAATCGATGAATACTTATTTTATCGAATTATTTTCTTAAATAATACATACAACAGCCAAGCAATTCCCGCAATCAGTTCAGCCATTTGTAAGGTCTGGTG
Source organism: Hyphomicrobiales bacterium (assembly GCA_900472625.1). Lineage (GTDB taxonomy): Bacteria > Pseudomonadota > Alphaproteobacteria > Rhizobiales > Rhizobiaceae > Rhizobium. The sequence goes on from UCIT01000062.1 coordinate 75,713, forward strand.
ACACGCCTATATAAGCAGCGCATAGATTTGCGCGACGAAGAGGCATGATTTTGAACGAGCAAAGACTTCGAACGGCACTGGTGACCGGCGCGGCGAAGAGAATAGGCAGGGCAATAGTCGAGGATCTTGCTGCAAACGGCTTCGCGGTCGCGGTGCATGCCAACCGTTCGATCGAGGCCGCCGAGGATTTGGTGGCGGAATTGCGGCAGAAGGGGTTTCGGGCCATTTCGCTGCAGGCCGATTTAAAAGATACGCAGGCTACAAATAATCTTCTGGCGAGGGCATCAGAGGCGTTTGGACCGATCGATTTGCTGATCAACAACGCCTCCGCCTTCCACAATGATTCGGCCCATCACTTCGATGCGGCGGCCTGGGACGACCATTTCGCGCTGCACGTCCGCGCTCCGTCGATTCTTTCGGCGGCGCTTGCAAGCCAGCTGCCGGCGGATGACGCGGGTCTGATCGTCAACATTGTCGATCAGCGGGTCTGGGCGCTCAATCCCGGCTTCTATTCCTATACGCTCTCCAAGGCAGCGCTGTGGACGGCGACGCAGACGATGGCGCAAAGCTTTGCGCCGCGCATCCGCGTCAACGCGATCGGCCCCGGCCCGACGGTTCGCAGTGCACGACAGAGCGAAGAGGACTTCCAGGCGCAGGTCGACGGCCTTATCATGAAGGCGGGGCCGGGATTCGGCGAGTTCGGGCGGACGATCCGCTTTCTCTATGATACGCCCTCGATCACCGGCCAAATGATTGCCCTCGACGGCGGCCAGCATCTTGCCTGGCAGACGCCCGATGTGGCGGAGATTACGGAATGAACTCAAGGAAGCTGCCGGATGGTGGCGTTCTTTACGACGAAAACGACGAGACGGACGACGATATCGAGGTGGAGAGCGACAGCTCCGCCGCGCCTGTTACGGCTGCCATCGACTGGAACGAGGGCGGGACCGACAAGACCGGGCTTATCGGCGCTGACCTGATCGCCGAGTTCGTCAAGCAGCTGCCGAACAGCCCCGGCGTCTACCGCATGTTCAATGAGGCCGGCGACGTGCTCTATGTCGGCAAGGCGCGCAGCCTCAAGAAGCGCGTCAGCAACTACGCGGTCGGCCGCGTCCACTCCAACCGGATCGCGCAGATGGTGCGTCAGACGGCGCATATGGAGTTCGTGACGACGCGGACCGAGATCGAGGCGCTTCTGCTGGAAGCGAATCTGATCAAGCGGTTGCGGCCGCGCTTTAACGTGCTTTTGCGCGACGACAAGTCGTTTCCCTATATCCTGATCGGTGGCGATCACAGGGCGCCCGCCATTCTCAAGCATCGCGGGGCGCGGGCGCGCAAGGGTGATTATTTCGGTCCTTTCGCATCCGCGGGCGCCGTCGGCCGCACGATCAATTCGCTGCAACGCGCCTTCCTGATTCGCACCTGCACGGACAGCGTGTTCGAGACGCGGACGCGGCCCTGTCTGCTCTACCAGATCAAGCGCTGTTCGGCGCCGTGCACGCACGAGATCAGTGATGCGGGGTATGGCGAACTGGTGCAGGAGGCCAAGGACTTTCTTTCCGGCAAGAGCCAGAAGGTGAAGGCGCATATGGCCGAGGCGATGAACCAGGCGGCTGAGGATCTCGATTTCGAGCAGGCCGCCGTCTATCGCGACCGGCTGGCCTCGCTGTCGCATGTCTCCAGCCACCAAGGCATCAACCCGGCCGGCGTCGATGAGGCGGATGTCTTCGCGATTTATCACGAGGGCGGGATTTCCTGCATCCAGGTGTTCTTCTTCCGCACCGGGCAGAACTGGGGCAACCGCGCCTATTTCCCGAAGGCCGATCCGCAACTGACCGGCGCGGAGGTGCTCAGCGCCTTCCTGGCGCAGTTCTACGACGACAAGCCGGTGCCGAAGCAAATCCTGCTCTCGGAAACGGTGGAAGAAATGGAACTGCTGGCCGCCGCCCTCGCCGAGAAGGCCGGGCACAAGATTTCCGTTCTGGTGCCGCAGCGCGGCGAGAAGCGCGACCTGGTCGATCACGTCCTCGGCAATGCGCGCGAGGCGCATGGCCGCAAGCTGGCCGAGACGGCATCGCAGTCGCGGCTGCTCGAGGGCTTCAAGGATACGTTCAAGCTGTCCTATGTGCCGCAGCGCGTCGAGATCTACGACAACTCGCATATCATGGGCACCAATGCCGTCGGCGGCATGGTGGTGGCGGGGCCGGAAGGTTTCGTGAAGAACCAGTACCGCAAGTTCAACATCAAATCGACCGACATCACCCCGGGCGATGACTTCGGGATGATGCGCGAAGTGATGACGCGGCGGTTTTCGCGACTGCTCAAGGAAGAGGGCATTCCAGACCGAAGCCAGCCCGTCGCGGCCGCCGATGCGGCCGACATGCCCTTCCCTGCATGGCCTGATGTGATCCTGATCGACGGCGGCCAGGGGCAGATGACTGCCGTACGCGCGATCCTGGAAGAGCTCGGAATCACCGACAGCGTCACCGCCATCGGCGTCGCCAAGGGTGTCGACCGCGATGCCGGGCGCGAACGCTTCTTCCTGCCGGGCGGCGAGAGTTTTACCCTGCCGCCACGCGATCCGGTGCTCTATTTCACCCAGCGCATGCGCGACGAGGCGCACCGCTTCGCCATCGGCTCGCACCGGGCGCGGCGCAAGAAAGAGATGGTCAAGAACCCGCTCGACGAGATCGGCGGCATCGGCCCCTCACGCAAACGTGCGCTGCTGCAGCACTTCGGGACCGCCAAGGCGGTGTCGCGCGCAGCATTCTCGGATCTGATGGCTGTGGAAGGGATTTCGGAAACGGTCGCCAAGCAGGTTTACAACCATTTTCACGACGACGCCGCGAAATAACCGGCGTCGGTCGCAAATTCCACGCAAAGGCAGCGAAAAAACAGAAACAATGTTGACGCTTTGCGGTCAAAGCCGTCATCTACGGACGCATCAAATCAGAGAAGCAATTCATGGCATCGCGCGCATACAACATCCCCAACCTGCTGACCTACGGCCGCATCCTGGCTGTGCCGCTCATCGTTCTTTGCTTCTTTATTGAAGGCAAGCTGTCGATCAGCAATACGGCCCGTTGGGTGGCGCTGTGGATCTTCGTCATCGCGTCGCTGACCGATTTTCTCGACGGCTATCTCGCCCGCATCTGGAACCAGACGTCGAATATCGGCCGCATGCTCGACCCGATCGCCGACAAGCTGCTGGTGGCCTCGATCCTGCTGCTGGTCGCGGCCGATCAGACGATTGCCGGCTGGTCGATCTGGGCCGCGATCACCATTCTTTGCCGTGAGATCCTGGTCTCGGGCCTGCGCGAGTATCTGGCGGCGCTGAAGGTCAGCGTGCCGGTGACGCGGATCGCCAAGTGGAAGACGACCGTGCAACTGGTGGCCATCGCCTTCCTGCTCGCCGGTCCTGCCGGCGACGAAATCTTCCCCTATACGACGATGACCGGCATCGGCCTGCTGTGGATTGCCGCGATCCTGACGATCTACACCGGCTACGACTATTTCCGCGCCGGCATCAAGCACATTGTGGAAAACGACGAATGACCAAGCTCGTCTATTTCGCCTGGGTGCGCGAACGGATCGGCAAGGGCGAAGAAGAGATCGCCCTGCCCGCCTCCGTCGTCACGGTGTCCGATCTTCTCAGCCATCTGCAGACGCTGGGCGAAGAGTATGAGACCGCGCTGCTGTTTCCTGATGTGATCCGCGTTGCGCTCGATCAGGAACATGTGGAACATGACGAGCCGATCGGCGACGCGCGCGAGATCGGTATTTTTCCGCCGATGACGGGCGGATGAGACGGTGACGGTCGCGGCGCGGGCATACCCCCCTCTGCCCTGCCGGGCATCTCCCCCTCAAGGGGGGAGATCGGCTGTGCGTGGCCGCTCGCTCAGACCTCAACGTCCTGCGATGATCGCTCCGCGAGTCGATCTCCCCACCCGTGGGGGAGATGTCCGGCAGGTCAGAGGGGGGCCGGCGCGGCACTTTCTCGCCGAAAAGCCGCAACCACACTCATGAGCATCTCACCCTCCATCCGCGTCCAGACCGAGGACTTCGACCTGCAGCGCGAAGTTGATCTCTTGAGCAAGGGCAAGCCCGGCATCGGCGCGATTGTCACCTTCTCCGGGCTCTGCCGTGACGAAGGCGGGACGCTCGAGGCCCTGGAGCTTGAACATTACCCCGGGATGGCGGAAGCGGAGATGGAGCGCATCGCCGATATGGCGATCGAGCGCTTCAAGCTGGTCGGCCTGACCGCGATCCATCGCTACGGCAAGATTGCCGCAGGCGAGAACATCGTGCTGGTCATTGCCGCCGCGCCACATCGGCAGGCGGCGTTCGATGGCGCGAGCTTCGTGATGGACTTCCTGAAGACATCGGCGCCGTTCTGGAAGAAGGAACATGCCAAGGACGGTTCCGCGCGCAATTGGGTCGAAGCCAAGCACGCCGACGACGCGGCGCAGGACAAGTGGAAATAATCAGGGGATCGCCCGCTCGCGCCGGCTGAGAACCAGCAACAGGATCAGCAGCGAGAAAACCACGAGGTCGCGCCACAGGAATGGCCCATAGGCCGTCCAAAGGGTTTCGACAAGGCCGAGCCCGGCTGCACCGCCGGCCGATTTCAAGGGATCGGAATATCCCCCGACCGCTGCCACCATCAGCACCTTCAGGCCGAACATCAGGCCGGCGCCGAAATCCATCGTGCCGTAATAGGTCGTGGAAAGGATGCCGCACAGTGTCGCCATCAGCACGGCTGCCGAATAGGCCACGAGGAAGACACGGTTGGCACTGGCGCCGCAAAGTTCGGCCGCCAGTGGGTCGTCGGTGACCGCGCGCCAGATGCGGCCCCATGAGGTTCGCTTGAGAATGAGCCCGCCCGATGCGACGAAGACGCACATCAGCGCCGTGTTGATCAGCTGGATCTGCGTCAGCACCACCTCGAAGTCGCCGCTGCGCCAGAAGACGACGTGTTCGTTCAGCAACGGCGAGAGCCAGAGGCTGCGGCTGTTCGAGGCAAGGCGCGCCGTTTCCATCAGCACGATGGTGATGCCGAGCGCGGCAACGATAACCGTGTTGGACGACCGGCGGACCAGCGGCAGCATGATCGAACGGCCGATCCAGATGCCCGCCCCCATGGCGTAAAGCACAGCCGCGACCGCGCCGAAGGTGAGTGCTGCAGGCAGGATCAGCCAAAGCCTGTTGTAACCGACATCGGTGAACAGCAGAAACATCTGGCCGGCGAAGGCGAAGATCGCGCCGTAGGTTATATCCGGTCGCTTGGTGACACCGAAGGCGATCGCATAGCCGAAGGCCAGCGCCGCATAGAGCGCGGCGAGCGGAATCGCATTTGCCAGTTGCTGTAGCAGATATGCCATCGACAGCTCCGTCCTTACAAAAATCATAACTGGCAAAATTCGTTTTACCAGTTATATTTTCTCGATGAACTTTTCCTGGACTGCCCATCGTTTCGCAGGCGGCGCACTGGCGCTCGATGTCGCCAACAGCGTCGTGCTCAGGCATGACGAGGCGCGTCGCGTCGATCGTTTCGGCGTCGAGGGGCAACTGCTTTCGTTTCCAAAGGCGGCGGCGGAATTTTCCGCAGAGCGGGCGATTTTCGGTGACGTCGTGCTGACAGCGCCCAAGGACAAGCAGGCGTTCATCGCGCTGCGCGAGGCGACGGATCGGTATTTTCGCAGTCGGGTGCTTTGCGGCCATGAAGAGGCCCTGCTTGCCGATCTGCTGGAGGCGATCGCACGGGTGCTGCGCGGCGGTTCGGCTGCCAATGGCGTGGACAGGGCGACGGCGCATTCGGCGCTGAGGCTGATCGCCACGCCGGATAACGAGCGGATGAAGATCTGCGGCAACTGCGGCTGGCTGTTTCTCGACCGAAGCAAAAACAGGAGCCGCGTCTGGTGCGACATGACCGTCTGCGGCAACCGCGCAAAGGCGAGCCGCCACTACAGGCGGCGGAAAGAGGAGGATGTGCCATGAGGAGGTTTGGGATGGCAGTCGTCACGATGACGACAATACTGGCGGGATGCCAGCGGGAGCCCGAGACACTGGTCGACGTCAGCGGCCACATCTTCGTGTTTAACTATCGCGTGGCCATCGCGACCTATCTGGTGACGCTGAACAAGAAGGCACCGATACCTGAGGGAGCCGTGGCGATTGCCGAGTTCGAAAATCCGGCCGGCGGCGATCCGCTTGTCGTCAACGAGAAGATCTTCCCAGCCTGGGACAAGATCACGCTGCAGAGCCCACCCATACACTGCGTCAAGGAGAACCGCCCCTATTCCGTCGCCATACGGCTCGTTGACGCATCAGGAAAGACGCTGCAAAGCTTGAAGACGATGGTGACGTCGGATACCGACCAGTCGGTGATGCCGGCCAAGCCGCTGGTGATCGGGCCGCTCTATACGAAGAACCCCGAGGTGTTCAAACCCGACGGCACGGTGGATTACGGCTCGGACGGCGCCTGCCAAAGCTGATCAGGACTGCGACGTGAAAAAGCCGGAGCGATGCCCCGGCTTTCTGAATCAGTTCAACGCGTTCGGCGTCTCCGCTGAACTCTTGAATCAGCCAACGATTTCGGTGGCCGAGAACCAGTAGGTGATTTCTTCGGCAGCGGTTTCAGGAGCGTCCGAACCGTGAACCGAGTTCTCGCCGATCGACAGGGCGAACTGCTTGCGGATCGTGCCTTCGTCAGCATTGGCAGGGTTGGTTGCGCCCATGATTTCGCGGTTCTTCAGGATGGCGCCCTCGCCTTCCAGAACCTGAACGATGGTCGGGCCCGACGTCATGCCTTCGACCAGTTCGCCGAAGAAAGGACGATCCTTGTGAACGGCGTAAAAGCCTTCGGCTTCGCGCTTGCTCATCCAGACCCGCTTGGAAGCGACGACGCGCAGGCCGTTGTCTTCGAATACCTTGGTGATGGCGCCCGTCAGGTTGCGCTTGGTGGCGTCGGGCTTGATCATCGAGAAGGTGCGTTCAATCGCCATTGTAATAATCCTCAGTTATCGGGGAAAAGTGGGCGGTGTTTACCCGTCCGATAGCCTGAAAACAAGGGGGCTACGGTAATTTCACGCGCCCGTCACAGAGTGGGACGCCGAATGGCGGTTGATGTCGATTTTTCATGAGGCCATCAACCACTTTGGTCTAAAACCGCGTTAACGTCGAAACACGTCAATCGCATGGAGGCGGAAATGCTGAAGCAGTACAGGATGTTTGCTGACTACAACCACTGGGCCAATGCCCTTGTCTATGGTGCGGCGGCAGAACTGACGGATGAGGAGTATCGCGAAAGTCGCGGCGCCTTCTTCGGTTCGATACATGCCACGCTTAATCACATTCTTCTGGCCGATCGCATCTGGATGAAACGCTTCACCGGTCAGGGCGACGCGCCGACAACGCTCAACGGCATTCTCTACGATGACCTTGCCGGACTACGTGCTGCCCGCGATCGCGAGGACAGGCGGATTGCAGATTGGATCGATACGCTCGACGAGCCAGCGCTTTCACAGACTTTCAGCTACACGCCGGTGTCGCGTCCGGGAGAGATCACCCAGCCGCTGTGGCCGGCGATGTCGCACCTCTTCAACCATCAGACGCATCATCGTGGCCAATGTCACATGACGCTGACATCGCTCGGCAAACCGAGCCTGGCGCTCGATATCAGCTACTTCCTGCACAGCGACGGCAAGCAGTGGCTGAGCCAGTGACGTCAAGATCGCGTTAACCGCATTCAGCGAATGCGGAAAGCCAATTTACTCGGAAAAGCTGCAAATTCAGCTCATCTTAAACAGTAGACTGCATAGAAAGGGAGACCAAGGCCGGACAGGGCCGACGAGCGAGGGATTGATCATGCGAAATGCAGCATCGGCTCCACAGCCACAGCGAGACGCCCAGCGTCCTGCCGCGATCTCAGACATCCAGCGGATCAGCCAGCACATCGCCAGGCTCGGCGTTTCCGGCCTACCGCGCAATTACGAGCTGTTCCATGAGGCGATCATCGGCCAGAATGCGGCGCTGGCACAAGACATCGCCTCGCTTGGTGCCGCGCCCCGGCAGCCGTCGCTGGATGAACTCGGCCTGAAATATCGCCTTGTCAGCCATTGCGGCCTCGTCGGCGAAACATCTCAGGCGGAGATAAGCAAGATGCTGCGCGATGCCGTGGAACGGCTGAGCGAAAGCCTGCGCCAGAAGCAGTCCTTCATGCGCGCAGCGGAAACGGCGCTGAAATCGATATCCGGGAATCCAGACCAAAGCCTTTCGTCGTTCATGACCGAGATGGACTATCTGTCGACATCGCTGCAGGACCTGCTGTCCAGCGACACCGACCTCGAACAGAAGCTGCGCCACGATGTCGACCGCATGGAGGCGCTGGAGCGCGGCGTCGCCGCCGCGCAGTCGGCGTCGTCCACGGACCGGCTGACCGGCCTTCCCAACCGCACGGCCCTCAACCGGACAGTGCTCGAGCTCTACGAACGCGAGGAAGGGTCCGCCGGCAATGCGCTGATCGTTCTCGACGTCGACGACTTCAAGGCCCTGAACAGCCGCTACGGCACACAGACCGGCAGCCGCCTTTTGAAGAAGCTAGCCGACCTGTTCCGCAAATCGATCAAGAAGCACGACTTCGTGGCCCGCACCGATGGCGACGAGTTCACCTTCCTGTTCGCCAATGTCGGCATGCAGGAGGCGATGGCGATCGCCGACCGCCTGCGCAACTCCGTCGAGGAAAGCGTGGTATTCGCGACATCGGACAACGCACCCAACGCGAAGCTGACGGTTTCGCTCGGCGTGGCGCTGAGCGCTGATGCCGGGACGGCCTCACAGCTGCAGGCAAACGCTCGAATTGCCCTGCACGCCGCGCAATCCAACCGCCGCCTGCCCGTGCAAGCCTTCGGACGGTGACCGACAGCCCCTTGCGCTAACTGCGGGTTTCGGCCAAAACGCCGGGCATGATCACGATTAGCGATATTTCCGCCCGTATTGCAGGCCGCCTGCTTCTGGACCACGCCAGCGTTTCGCTGCCCTCGGGCACGAAAGCTGGCCTCGTTGGCCGCAACGGCGCCGGCAAGTCCACCTTGTTCCGCATCATCACCGGCGATCTCGGTGCCGAAACCGGCTCGATCTCGCTGCCGAAAAATGCGCGCATGGGTCAGGTCGCGCAGGAGGCACCTGGCACCGAAGATTCGCTGATCGAAATCGTGCTCGCCGCCGACAAGGAGCGTAGCGCGCTGATGGCGGAGGCCGAAACGGCGACAGATCCGCATCGTATCGCCGAGATCCAGATGCGCCTGGTCGACATCGACGCGCATTCGGCAGAATCGCGCGCCGCAAGCATTCTGTCCGGCCTCGGCTTCAATCAGGAAGCGCAGGCGCGACCGGCATCGTCCTTCTCAGGCGGATGGCGGATGCGCGTGGCGCTGGCCTCGGTGCTGTTTACCGAGCCGGATCTGCTGTTGCTCGACGAGCCGACCAACTATCTCGACCTCGAAGGCACACTCTGGCTCGAGGATTATATCCGCCGTTACCCGCACACCGTGCTGATCATCAGCCATGACCGCGACCTGCTCAACAACGCGGTCAACTCGATCGTGCATCTCGACCAGAAGAAGCTGACCTTCTATCGCGGCGGCTACGACCAGTTCGAGCGGCAGAAGGCGGAGGCCGACGAGCTGCAGACCAAGGCCAAGGCGAAGAACGACGCGGCGCGCAAGCACCTGCAGGGCTTCATTGACCGCTTCAAGGCCAAGGCCTCGAAGGCACGGCAGGCGCAGAGCCGCGTCAAGGCACTGGAGCGCATGGGCACCGTCGCGTCGGTCATCGAGGACCATGTCCAGCCGATCACCTTCCCCGAGCCCGAGAAGCAGCCCGCCTCCCCGATCGTCGCCATCAACAGCGGCGCCGTCGGCTACGAGCCCGGCAACCCGATCCTGAAGGGTCTCAATCTGCGCATCGACAACGACGACCGTATCGCGCTGCTCGGCTCGAACGGCAACGGCAAGTCGACCTTCGCGAAATTCATCTCCGGACGGCTGGCCGCCGACAGCGGCGAGGTGAAGCTGGCGCCGAGCCTGAAGATCGGTTTCTTCGCCCAACACCAGCTCGACGATCTTATTCCAGACCAATCCGCCGTCGAGCACGTGCGCCGGCTGATGCCTGATGCGCCGGAGGCCAAGGTCCGCGCTCGCGTCGCGCAGATGGGTCTGGCGACCGAGAAGATGGCGACCGCCGCCAAGGATCTCTCGGGTGGCGAAAAGGCCCGCCTGCTGATGGGTCTTGCCGCGTTCCACGCGCCGAACCTGCTCATACTCGACGAACCGACCAACCACCTCGACATCGACAGCCGCCGGGCGCTGATCGAGGCGCTGAACGACTACGAAGGCGCCGTCATCCTGATCTCGCATGATCGCTACCTGATCGAGGCCACGGTCGACCGGCTCTGGCTGGTCAATAACGGCACGGTCGCCGCGTTTGAAGGCGACATGGACGAATACCGAGATCTGATTGTCTCTTCCGGTAAAAAAAAAGAAGAAAAGCCGCAACTGATTGAGGACGCAGCAACCAAGGCGGATCAGCGCAAGCTGAACGCCGAGCGGCGTGCCTCGCTCGCGCCGCTGAAGAAAAAGATCAACGAAATCGAATCGTTGACAGGCAAGCTGGAGAAACTGATTCAGGGTCTTGATGCAGAGCTTGCGGATCCTGTTCTTTACGAAAAGGCCCCCGCCAAGGCTGCCGACAAGGCCAAGCAACGTGGCGAAGCCGCCGCCAAGCTGGCTGCGGCCGAAGAACAGTGGCTGGAGCTTTCCTCGGAATACGAAGAGGCTATGGCAGGATAGCCACAGGCGTTCTTCAAGCGTGCCCGATTTGACATTTGTTAGGGCTCTCACGACCGAAAGCAACCGATCGTTAACCATAATTCGAAAGGTTGTCTCAACATTCATTACTGATTTGTTGAGACACTCTTCATGCACCGTTTCGCTTTCTACTCCGGTCTTATTCTCTGCACCGCTCTTGCGGGCTGCCAAACAACCAAGCAACCCGCACCTGACAAGACGATCAAGACCTCGTCGATCGTCGCACCGGAAGGCAAGCAGAATACGGCCGACAGCGATGGCGCCGAGCTGTCCGCATCGCGTCGCTTCGGCAAGCAGCACCACCTCGCCGGCCGGACCATGACCGTCTCTTCGGTCCACGATATCCGCCTGCAGGACAAGGAAGTCATCCTCAGCTTCGACGATGGCCCGATCCCAGGACGTACCGACCGCGTGCTGGCGACGCTCGACGAATTCGGCGTCAAGGGCGCCTTCATGATGGTCGGCGAGATGGCGTCGCTGCATCCGGAACTGGCCCGCAAGGTGGCCATGGACGGCAATGCCATCGGTAGCCACACCTACAAGCACGACAACCTCGCATCGCTGAGCTTCGACATGGCGATGGCCGAGGTCACGCGTGGCGAAGCGGCGGTGACGAAGGCGACAGGCGTTGAAGTCAACTTCTTCCGCTTCCCTTATCTGGCGGATAGCCACAAGCTGCGCGCGGCGATTGCCATGCGCGAGATGGTGGTCATGGACGTCGATGTCGACAGCAAGGATTATTTCAACACGACGCCGGCTTCCGTCACCAAACGGACGATGGACCTGCTGCACAAGCGCGGCCGCGGCATCATCCTGATGCATGATATCCACAACCGGACCGTCACCATGCTGCCGACGCTGCTCTCGAAGCTGGAAGCCGAAGGCTACAAGGTGGTAACGCTGAAATTCAAGAAGGCCACGCCCGCGCCTGCCGTCATGGCTTCGCTTTGAACGACCTGTTGTAATCGCGGTGCCGGCGCTTGCCCGCCGGCATCTTTCTGATAAAACAGGCGCCAAAATAAATCATACTATTGAGCGAAACACCGAACGCGAGCAAGCAGCATGTCATCCATCAATCTCGCCATCGTCGGCGTCGGCAAGATCGTCCGCGACCAGCACCTCCCCTCCATCGCCAAGAACCCGGATTTCAACCTGATCGCCACGGCGAGCCGCAACGGCACTATCGACGGCGTCCAGGCCTTCACGACGATCGAAGCCATGCTCGACGCCGTGCCCGAGATTGACGCCGTCTCGCTTTGTATGCCGCCGCAGTACCGCTATGATGCCGCCCACAAAGCGCTGTCCGCGGGCAAGCATGTGTTTATGGAAAAGCCGCCCGGCGCGACGCTGAGCGAAGTTGCCGACCTCGAGAAGCTTGCCGCATCCAAGGGCCTGTCGCTGTTTGCCAGCTGGCATTCGCGCTATGCCGCCGCTGTCGAGGCGACGAAGTCTTTCCTGGCATCGACAGAGATCAAGAGCGTTCATGTCGTCTGGAAGGAAGATGTGCGCCAGTGGCATCCGAACCAGGACTGGATCTGGCAGGCCGGGGGGCTTGGCGTGTTCGATCCCGGCATCAATGCCCTGTCGATCGTCACCCATATCCTGCCGAAGGCGATCTTCCTGACCAGCGCGACGCTTGAGTTCCCAGAAAACCGCGATGCGCCGATCGCTGCCGATCTGCACTTCAAGAACGCCGACAACGTTCCTGCTCATGTCGAATTCGACTGGCGCCAGACCGGCAAGCAGAGCTGGGACATTTTCGCCGAAACCGCGGCGGGCCAGATGGTTCTTGCCGAGGGCGGTTCGAAGCTTTCGGTCAACGGCGAACTCAAATTCGAAGCACCGGAAGAGGAATATCCGTCGCTCTACCGGCGCTTTGCCGAAATCGTCAAGGCGGACGAGTCGGATGTCGACCTGGCGCCGCTGCGCCATGTCGCCGACGCCTTCATGCTCGGAAAGCGCAAATTCGTCGAGGCGTTCCACGATTGATTCGAAATTGCCGAACCTCGTGATATTCTAGGGCAATGACCCGGTATCGCGGAGGTTCGGCATGCGGGATGATGAGTCGTTCGGTCTCGGCCTGAAAAACCAGACGGTTTCTCTGGCGACGCCCAACAGCTTGTGGCACGACGCCTATGAACAGGAAGCGGAGGCCATCCGCGACGCTCTCGGCGACATGGCGATCGACATCCAGCATGTCGGCAGTACGGCTATTCCCAACATCAAGGCAAAGCCGATCATCGACATCATGGTCGGCATCCGCCATTTTGCCGATGGCCTTGCCTGCGTCGGCGCGATGGAGAGCATCGGCTACGACTACGCCGGCACGGACATCGTTCCCGACGATCATATTTTCGGCCGCGGCATCAAGGGCGAGACGCGAACGCATCTCGTGCATGTGGTCGAATACCAGGGCAGCCACTGGAACCGGATGCTGGCCTTTCGCAACGCCCTGCGCGCCAAGCCTGAACTCGCCCGCGCCTATGAGCAGCTGAAGGTCGGGCTGGCCGACACGCATGCGCAAAGCCGTGCCGAGTACACCAAGTCGAAGCACGACTTCATCGACAAGGTGGTGGCGGACGCCGGGCTGACCTGATCGACCCAGTCAGGCCTTCTTCTCCCAGCGGCCTTCCTGCGTCTGCTGCCAATATGTCAGGCTGTGGCCCTCGCCTTTCAGCTTCTTCCATTGCGCGCGCGCGCCTTCAAGCTGTTCCTGGTCGTAACCATCAAACATGAAGACGACGCGCTCATAGGGGGCGAGCGGCGGTGGCTCGGCGCCGCCGACGATGAAGCGCACGGTCGCGCTATTGGCATTGCCGTCGGTCACAGTGAGAAGAACCGGCTGATTGCCGGCCAGATCGCCCTCGTCGGTTCCGTGCGGCAGGAAGCTGTCTTCACGAAACGTCCAGAGATGCGCATCCAGCGCATCCCTGTGTGCCGTTTCCTTCATCTGCACGGCAACGCGCCAGCCGCGCTCGACACTCTTGTCGAGCAGCGGCGGGAGTGCATCTTCCAGCTTGGATTCGGTCAGATGATAGAATAGGACCTCGGTCATGATTCGTAGTTGGCGCGAACCAGCTGGTCGAGAAGGCGCACGCCGTAGCCCGAGCCCCAGGACTGGTTGATTTCATCGAGCGGCGAGCCCATCGCCGTACCGGCGATATCGAGATGCGCCCAAGGCGTGTCGCCGACGAAGCGCTTGATGAAGTGCGCCGCGGTGATCGAACCGGCATGGCGGCCGCCGGTGTTCTTCATGTCGGCGAACTTGCTGTCGATCATCTTGTCGTATTCCTTGCCCATCGGCATGCGCCAGAGCCGCTCATGCGTCTCGATGCCCGCGGCTGTCAGCTGCTCGGAAAGCTGGTCGTCGTTGGAAAACAGGCCGGCCTGGATGTTGCCGAGTGCGACGAGGATGGCGCCGGTCAACGTCGCGAGGTCGATCATGAACTTCGGCTTGAAGCGATCGTTGCAATACCAGATGGCATCGCCGAGCACGAGACGGCCCTCAGCATCGGTGTTGATCACCTCGATTGTCTGGCCAGACATCGACGTGACGATGTCGCCGGGGCGCTGCGCGTTGCCATCGGGCATGTTCTCGACGAGGCCGATGATGCCGACAACGTTGGCCTTCGCCTTGCGGGCTGCAAGCACATGCATGAGGCCGGTGACGGCGGCAGCACCTCCCATGTCGCCCTTCATGTCTTCCATGCCGCCGGCCGGCTTGATGGAGATGCCGCCGGTGTCGAAGACGACGCCCTTGCCGATGAAGGCGACCGGCTGCTCGCCGCTCTTGCCGCCCTTCCACTGCATGATGGCCAGGCGCGGCGGACGCACGGAGCCCTGCGCAACCCCAAGCAGCGCGCCCATGCCGAGCTTCGTCATCTCTTTCTCGGTCAGGATCTCGACCTCAACGCCAAGCTTTTCGAGTTCCTTGGCCTTGGCGGCGAATTCCACCGGTCCCAGGATGTTGGCGGGCTCGTTGACGAGATCGCGGGCGAGATTGACGCCATTGGCCACGGCCTGCGCGGTCTCGAATGCCTTGGAGGCCTCCTTAGCAGTGGCCGTGACGATGCGGACCGTGACGGCACCATTGCCAGCCTTGCCGTTGTTGTCGTCGTCGGACTTCTTCGTCTTGTAGGTGTCGAAACCATAGGCGCGCAGCTGCATGCCAAGCCCGAAGTCGGCTGCCTGCGCCGGCGTCACGTCAACGCCGGGTGCGTCGATGAAGATCGTCACGTCGGTGGTGTTCTTGATCTTGGAAGCCGCCGCACCGCCGGCCTTCAGCCAGTCGAAGGAAGCGAGGTCCGCGGACTTGCCGAGGCCGATCACGAAGATTCGTTCAGCCGCAGAGCCCTCGGGCGCGACGATATCGAGAGCCGTGGCCAGCTTGGCGGTAAATCCCGCAATCTTGGCCGCCTTCGCGACCACGCCGGACGGATCGGCGGCGCTGACGCCTGCAGCGGTATCCGCGTCCTTGGTCTTGAGCAGAATGGCGTAACCGCCGGCAATCTCGGCAGATTTTTCAAATGAAATTTCGAATTTGGCTGACATGTCTTCTCCAGTGGGATTGTCGAAATCCTCTTGCGCAATCATCTCGGGTTTCGCATCCGAAGACAAGTCTTTGTCGCGGACCGCAATCCTTGAGATCGCGGAAGTTGCGTCAACAAGCCGTCATCTGCGCGCCTTATTGATCCTGGCTGACGGACGGGTTGGGAATCGATCTTTGAACGCAATATTGAGGACATTGAGTTCTGTAGCCAGACCCAGCGCCCGCTACGGCGCTGCCGACGCGTTCAAGGCGCAGCTGATCACGTGGCTGGCGCTGCTGGCATTCTTCCATATCTTTCCACAAGTCGATCTGTATGTTTCAGAACACTTTTTCGTTCGTGAAGTCTGCAGCGCAAGCATTTCGATCCGCGAGACGTGTGGGCATTTCCCCTACCGGCAGGAACTGTCACTACAACTGCTTCGTACGTTGTTTCTCCGCTTGCCCTACGTGGTCACGGCCGTGCTACTTTGGAAGCTGGCCGACTGTTACAGCCATTGTGGCGCAACCTTCGACGCCAATCGAGCAAGGGCGTTAAAGATCGCACTTGGCTCTCTCATTGCCGGGCCGATCGTCCTGGTGAACATGATCCTCAAGGATCATTCCGGCCGGCCAAGACCTTCGGGCACGCTGGATTTCGGCGGCAGTCTGGATTTCGTCCAGGCCGGATCGCTCATTGGAAAATGCGTGTCTAACTGTTCCTTCATTTCCGGCGAAGCAGCCGGTGCCGGATGGCTTCTCTGCCTTGTCTTCCTGGCGCCGCGCTCGATCCGGCCAGCACTTTTCATTCCGCTCGCGGCCATTTCACTATTGGCACCGGCCTTGCGCGTCGCCTTTGGCGCTCACTTCCTCTCGGACGTTATCCTCGGCTGGCTCTCGTCGCTCGTCGTCTTCGCAGCCGTCCTCGCCCTGACCGATTCGCCACAGCCGGAAAAAAAACTGAAAATTGAATGAATTTTCGAGGGTGGCTTGTCGCAAAAGCAAACCAAAAAGCGTAGATGGTTTGCGCTGCATAGCGGCAAGACTTCGCGAAGAGCGTTCAAGGGCGTGCATGAAACTGCTTGAAACATACATATTGAGGCGCGTGGGCCAGATGTTTCTGGTCGCCCTATTGCCGGTGCTCGCGATCATATGGACGACGCAAGTGCTGCAGCGCATCAATCTGGTGACGGATAGCGGCCAGTCGGTCGGTTCGTTCGCCAAGCTTGCGACGCTTATCCTGCCGTCGATCATTCCCGTCGTCCTGCCGTTCGCACTTGTCATCGCCGTCACCCAGACACTGACGACGATGAACAACGATTCGGAGCTGGCCGTCATCGACGCAGCCGGCGCGCGCCGCAGCATCATCTGGCGGCCAATTATTATTCTCGCAGCCGTGATCAGCGTCTTCTCCTTCTTCGTCGACAACGTTGTCGAGCCAAAAGCCAAGACTGCCGTAAGGCAAATGGTTGCAGCGGCTTACGCCGATCTTCTGTCGACGGTGATCGAGGAAAAGAACTTTCGCCGGATCGATACCGGCCTTTACGTGCAGATTTCCGAGCGCCTCGCCGGCCGCGTCCTGAAGGGGCTGTTCGTCGTCGACGAGCGCGATCCCGCCTTCGAACTGATCTATTACGCCCGCGAAGGCGCCGTTGACGAAAAGGGTACCTCGCTGATCATGCATGACGGCGAAGTGCACCGGAAAACGCCCGCTGGCGACGTCTCCGTCATCCGATTCGATTCCTATTCCTTCGATCTATCCGACCTGACCCAGAACAAGGGACAGTCCACGCTTCGCGCATCCGACCGCGAGCTGCCGTTCCTCCTCAGTCCGGATCCGAACGACAAGGACTACATTTCGAAACCGGGCAATTATCGCGCCGAGTTGCACCGACGATTGACCGACTGGGTGCTGCCGCTCGTCTATGCGCTGATTTCGCTGGCGATCGCCGGTGACGCGCGATCCCATCGCGAGGCGCGGCTGCATCCGATGGTGTCGGCGCTGGTGATGGCGTTCGTCGTGCGGTGGGCGACATTCTATGCCGCCAACCAGATCGACGATAAACCGATCTACATCGCGGTGCTTTACGCCATTCCGATCATTATCAGCATAACCTCGGTGGCATCGCTGGTCCTGCACAGGCGGATATCGCTGGTGGGCTTCGTGGCCATTCAGGTCGTTGCACTTTGGCGCAAGGTCCATCGACTACTTCCGAAGTCTGCCGGTCCCTCGGTGGGAGGTCGCTGATGCTATTCGGAACGCTTGGGCGTTACTTCTTCCGCCGTTACCTCATGACCACGATGTGGTTCTTCCTGGGTGTGATCGGCATTGTGTATCTGGTCGATTTTAGCGAGACCGCCAGCCGCATGTCGGGCCTGCCTGGCTATACCGTCACAAGCGGCCTACTGATGACGGCGGTGCGCCTGCCGCTGATCATGCAACAGACGGTGCCGTTCATCGCCCTCTTCGTCGGGATGACGGTGCTGATCGGGCTCAATCGCAAATATGAACTGGTCGTGACGCGCGCGGCAGGCATTTCCGTGTGGCAGTTCATGTCGCCGTTCATCGTCGGCTCGTTCCTGCTCGGCATAGGCGTGATGACGGTACTCAATCCGCTTGCAGCCTGGGGACAGCGACAGGCGTCCGCCGTCGAAAGCAACTGGCGCGGCAATGACGGCTCGACCAGCAATGCGCCGGAGGTTCCCTGGATCCGCCAGATCAGCGGTCAGGACGACATGATTATCGGTGCGCACAAGGTTCTCGAAGACGGAACGCTGCTCGTCGATGCGGTGCTCGTGCACTTCGATACGAGCAACCACATCATCCTCAGGCAGGACGCAGCGTCCGCAAAATTGGAAGATGGTTACTGGCTTCTTAAGAACGTTATCGAGCGTCGGCCCGGTGAAATCGCACAGCGTAAGGATGAGGTACAGGTCCGTACCAATTTGAAACGCGATTTCGTCGAACAGAGGCTTACCGCCCCTGAAACCATTGCATTTTTCGATCTCTCGAGCCGAATCGAAGCAGCCAAATCATTTGGCATTTCGACCAAGGCCCTGGAGACTCAATTCCACTCATTGTTGTCCCAACCGCTGCTGCTCGTCGCAATGACTCTCATTGCTGCAACAGTGTCCCTAAAATTTAGCCGGTTCAACCAATCGCGGTCCGTGATTCTGGGTGGAATCCTTTCGGGCTTCGTGCTTTATGTGATCACCGTGCTTGTGAAAGCATTCGGAAGCAGTGGGGTTGTCCCGCCTTTCGTGGCAACGTGGATTCCGGTCACCGTCGCCTTGGCTTTGGGTGCAACAATTCTGCTTCATCAGGAGGATGGCTAGTGGCGGCAGGCAACCGCAAAAGTGTTCGTAAGCAGTTGGTTGCCCTGTTCGCAGGCGTAGCCATGTGTGGCTATACCGGCAATATTCCTGTCGCCATCGCACAAGACGCTTTGCAAAACATGAAGCCCAACGTCTCGAAAGAAGCCAAGATGCTTCTGTCGGCGAACGAGCTTCTTTATAACAAGGACGCGCAGATCGTTTCGGCTGTCGGCGGTGTACAGATCAACTACGCCGGTTACAAAATGGTGTCGCAGCGGGTCGAGTACAATCAGCAGACCGGCCGGATGATGGCGCTCGGCAACGTCGAGCTCGTCAGCCCCGATGGCACGCGCATGTATGCCGACAAGCTCGATATCACCGACGATTTCGCCGACGGCTTCATCAATTCGCTGCGAATCGAAACCGTGGACAACACCCGTATCGTTGCCGAAACCGGCCAGCGGGTCGGTGGCACGGAGATGATTCTCAACAAGGGCGTCTATACCGCGTGTCTGCCCTGCGCGGAGACCCCGTCGAAGCCTCCTTTCTGGCAGGTGAAGGCAGAGCGCGTCATCCAGAACGGCGAAAAGCACACGATTCGTCTCGAGCACGCCCGCATGGAACTGCTCGGCCATCCGATTGCCTACGTTCCCTGGCTTGAAGTTCCCGACAATACGGTGAAGCGCAAGTCCGGCTTCCTGTTCCCGAGCTTCGTCACCGCACAGAATCTCGGCTTCGGCCTGGCAGTCCCCTATTACTACGTCATCTCGCCCAGCATGGACGCGACGGTGACCGGCACCGGGTTCACCACCCAGGGCGTTCTTGGCGACGCCGAATTCCGGCAGCGTTTCGAGAACGGCACGCATACCTTGCGGATTGCCGGCATCAGCCAGATGAACACCAATCGGTTCACGGCTGGAACGAGCGACGCCGAGAACGATGCGCGCGGGATGATAGCCTCCAAGGGTGATTTCAAGATCAATCCGCGTTGGTCGTTCGGCTGGGACGTCATGGCCCAGAGCGACAACAATTTCGCTTATACCTACAAGCTCAAGGGGTATAACAGCTCTACGCAGACCAATCAGGTTTACCTGACCGGTCTTGGCAAGCGCAATTACTTCGATCTGCGCTCGTTCTATTTCGACGTGCAGGACGCGGACCCGGACAGCAAGGCCGAAAAGAAACAGGCGATCGTCTATCCGGTGATGGACTATCACTACGTCGCACCGCAGCCGCTGGCGGGTGGCGAACTTTCGGCTGACGTGAACTTCACGAACATCTCTCGTGGCCGCGAAGACTTCTACGACGTCGCCGGGTTTGACCGCTACAGAGGACTGAAGGGCCAGACGTCGCGTCTGACCGGTGAACTGACGTGGCAGCGCACGTTCGTCACGCCTGAAGGCCTGCTGATCACGCCTCTTCTGTCGGGCCGTGGAGACGCCTTCGCGCTCAACATGGACGATCCTGCGGGTTATGCCGGTGGCTACGACAACGGCGACGCCGCAACTCGTGGCATGGTCACGGCCGGCCTTGAGATGCGCTATCCGATCCTGGGCACGACAGCCAACAGCACGCATCTGTTCGAACCGATCATGCAGATCTATGCGCGCCCCAACGAATCGCTCGCCGGCGCGCTGCCCAACGAAGACGCGCAGAGCTTCGTGTTCGACGCGACCAACCTGTTCGATCGCGACAAGTTCTCGGGCTATGACCGCATCGAAGGCGGCACGCGCGCCAACGTCGGCTTCCAGTACACCGGCACCTTCGACAACGGTTACAAACTGCACGGCATCTTCGGCCAGTCCTACCAGCTTGGCGGGCAAAACTCGTTCGCCACGGACGACCTGGTCAATGTCGGTGCCGATTCCGGCCTGGAAACGACGCGGTCGGACTATGTCGGTCTCGGCGGCGTCGAGACCCCCGGTGGATTTGCCTTCGCTGCCTCCTATCGTCTCGACGAGAAGAGCTTCGAGCTTCGCCGCGGCGATCTGACAGCCGGCTTCCAGACGGATACGTTCCAGAGCCAGCTCCTCTACACCCATGTCTCGGCGCAGCCTGAATATGGCTACGAAGAGGACAATGACGAGATCCAGACGAAGGCGACCGTCAAGTTCAAGGACTATTGGTCGATATTCGGCGGCGTTGCCTACGATCTGAACGAAAACATGGTCACCAGGCAGACGATCGGCCTCACCTACGAAGACGAGTGCACGATCTTCACGATCGCTTACTCCGACAAGCGGGACACCAGTTCCGAATCGGCGAGCGACTGGACGATTGGCGCGCGCCTGACGTTCCGCACGCTCGGCGACATCAATGTCGGCGATGTCGGGACCACGAATTCGAACATCTACAGCAACTGACGGGTTTGCAGCGCGGCGAGAGAAGGGAGCCTTTCTTTCGCCGCAACGCTATGCAGGACATTGTGCCAGTGGATATCTGGAGCATGTGCCGCGTCTGTGCAGACGCAACACATGCTCGATGTTATCTCCATGAGACAGGCGCGCCGCGATATGATAACGCGGCGTCATTGGGAAGGGTCGTTAGATGATTGGCGCCAAGAAAACAGTAAGAACAATGATCCTCGGCGCGGCTTTTGCCATGCTGGTAGGCTTGGTGATCCCGCAGGCCGGAGCCGCGTTCGCGGCTAGTGAGGTCAGAGTGGTGGTCAACGGGACGGCAATCACCAGCGGTGACGTCGCCAAGCGCCAGGCATTCCTGAAGCTGCAGCGCCAGAAGGGCGACGCTAAGGCTGCCGAAGACCAGTTGATCGAGCAGATGCTGAAGCAGCAGGAAATCGCCCGCGTTCG
Organism: Hyphomicrobiales bacterium; assembly: GCA_900472625.1. Lineage (GTDB taxonomy): Bacteria > Pseudomonadota > Alphaproteobacteria > Rhizobiales > Rhizobiaceae > Rhizobium. Next base: position 97,228 of record UCIT01000062.1, read on the forward strand.
CATGTCCGTTTCCAAGGAAGATGTCGATGCGTCGTTCGGACGGTTCGCGAGCGGCAACAAGCTCAGCACCGCTCAAATGACTCAGATCCTCAACCAGGCCGGCGTCGGCGTCGATCACTTCAAGGCGTTCATCGCCGTGCAGATGAGCTGGCCGCGGCTCGTCAACGCCCGGTACGGTTCCAGCAACAAGATGTCGAACTCCGATCTCGTCCAACGGATGATGGAGAACAACAAGCAGAAGCCTGAGACCACCGAGTACATTCTGCAGCAGATGATCTTTGTCGTTCCAGCCAGCAAGAAGGGTATCGTCGGCAAACGCAAGAGCGAGGCGGAAGCATCGCGCTCGAAGTATCCGGGATGCGAGCAGGCCAAGGTTTTCGCCGCGACGATGCGCGATGTATCGGTGCGTGAACTCGGCCGCATGCTGGCCCCCGAACTGCCGCCGGAATGGAAGCCGCTCGTCGAGCAGGCCAAAGGCAACACGACCGCAACGCGCGTGACCGACAAGGGTGTCGAGTACCTCGCCATTTGCAGCCAGCGCCAGGTTTCCGACGACCAGGCGGCAGAGATGGTTTTCCGCCAGGAAGACCTGGCGAATGCCAAGGGCAAGGACGCCGCGCCTGAGAACGCCAATTCCACGAAGTACATCGCTGAACTGCGCAAGAAGGCGCAGATCCTGCGTCCCTGAGGGTTCATGAAGGTATCATTCTCGCGTCCTCTCGCTCTTAGCCAGGGCGATCCTGCAGGGATCGGCCCTGACGTCACTCTGATGGCGTGGCTGCAAAGACGCGAGCTTGGCTTGCCTCCCTTCTTGTTCATCGGCGATCCTGCCGTGCTCGCCAGCCGCGCGCGGATGCTCGATCTGACGGCGCCGATCCGCGAGACGGATTGCGCCGGTGCTGCGGCCGCGTTTGCGGATGCCATTCCGGTTCTGCCAATTCCAGCGGGTGTCGAGGTGATCGCGGGTGAAGCGCATGTTGCCACCGCTCGTGGCACGATTGCCGCAATCGAAGAGGCAGTTTTGCTGACGATATCGGGCCAAGCGCTCGGCGTCGTCACCAACCCGATCGCCAAATCGGTGCTCTACGAGAGCGGCTTCCGCTTTCCCGGACATACCGAATTTCTGGCGGAACTGGCCAAACGGGCGACCGAAAAGCCGGTCACGCCTGTCATGATGCTGGCTGGCCCCAAGCTGCGGGCCATTCCGGTGACGATCCACATTCCCATCAAGGATGTGCCGCAGGCGCTGACGGCAGAGCTGATCATCGAGACCTGCCGAATCGCTCATGCCGATCTCGTACAGCGTTTCGGGATACAGAACCCTCGCCTCGCCGTCGCCGGTCTCAATCCGCATGCCGGGGAAGACGGTGCGATCGGCAAGGAAGATCAGGCGGTCATCCATCCCGCCATCCAGTTCCTGCGGTCCGAGGGCATCGATGCGATCGGTCCTCTGCCCGCTGACACGATGTTCCATGATCAGGCCCGCGCCCGCTACGATGTGGCGATCTGCATGTATCACGACCAGGCGCTGATCCCGGCAAAGGCGTTGGGCTTCGATGATGCCGTCAACGTCACGCTCGGCCTGCCCTTCATCCGCACCTCGCCCGACCACGGCACAGCCTTCGGTATTGCCGGCAAGGGACTGGCGCGCGAAAGCAGCCTGGTCGCGGCGTTGAAGCTTGCCGCCCAGCTCGGCCGCGTTGCCGAGGCCAGCCGCTGATGGCCGCACTCGACGGGCTGCCGCCGCTCGGCGACGTCATCCGGCGTCATGGTCTGGACGCCCGCAAGGCGCTGGGCCAGAATTTCATTCTCGATCTCAACCTGACGCAAAAGGTTGCCCGGACGGCCGGCTCGCTGGAAGATGCCACCGTGTTCGAAGTCGGCCCCGGCCCCGGCGGCCTGACCCGCGCCATCCTGGCGCTCGGCGCCAAGAAGGTGATCGCGATCGAACGCGACCCGCGCTGCCTGCCGGCGCTGGCCGAAGTGTCGACGCATTATCCCGGCCGGCTCGAGGTCATCGAAGGCGACGCGCTGGAGACGGATTTCGAGGCGCTGGCGCCCGAGGGGCCGGTCAAGATCATCGCCAACCTCCCCTACAATGTCGGAACGCAGTTGCTGGTCAACTGGCTGCTGCCGAAGCAGTGGCCGCCGTTCTGGCAGTCGCTGACGCTGATGTTTCAGAAGGAAGTCGGCCAGCGGATCGTCGCCGACGAGGATGACGACCATTATGGCCGGCTGGGTGTGCTCTGCGGGTGGCGTACGAGCGCGCACATGGCCTTCGACATCCCGCCGCAGGCATTCACGCCTCCGCCCAAGGTAACGTCAACGGTCGTCCACCTGACGCCGAACGAGAACCCGATCCCCTGCTCCGTTACCAATCTTGAGAAGGTAACGCAGGCAGCCTTCGGCCAGCGCCGCAAGATGCTGCGCCAGAGCCTCAAGCCGATTGGTGGGGAACGGCTGCTGGAGAAGGCAGGCATCGACCCGCAGCGACGCGCCGAGACGCTTTCGGTGGAAGAGTTCTGCCTGTTGGCAAACAGCCTGTAAGACGGATTGGCGCGGGCTTCGCCGCGCGCGGTTCGCTATATCCAGGAAGCAATGACGCCGGCACCTTCGCGGCCCCGGCGTACCCGCTAGAGAACGGGCGTTTCTTCGATCAGCTTGGTGACGAAATCGAACATGCCGAAGCGGCGGTCGCGGCGCAGGCGCTCCGCACGCACGATCGACTGGACTGCCTCGAAAGCATTGCCGAGGTCGTCGTTGACGATGACGTAGTCATACTCTCGCCAGTGGCCGATTTCGGCGCGGGAATTGGCGAGACGCGTCGCGATAACCTCTTCCGAATCTTCCGCCCTGCGATGCAAGCGAGACTGCAGTTCCGTCATGGTCGGTGGCAGCACGAAGATCGAGACGATATCGGCTTTCATCTTTTCCTGAAGCTGCTGGGCGCCCTGCCAGTCTATGTCGAATAGCATGTCGCGTCCGTCCGCCATGGCGGATTCGACTGGCTCGCGCGGCGTGCCATAGAAATTGCCGTGCACTTCTGCCCATTCAAGCAACTCGCCGCTCTCGCGCATGCGCTCGAACTGCGGGATTGTCTTGAAGTGATAGTGGGTGCCATCGATCTCGCTTGGGCGCTTCGCGCGCGTCGTCACGCTGACCGAGATACCGAGGCTGTGATCATCCCTCAGCAGGCTGGCGGCGATGGTCGATTTGCCGGCGCCCGAAGGCGACGACAGCACAAGCATCAGCCCGCGCCGGGCGATCTTGGTCACTGTGCTCGACGTTGAGGGGCTCGACGGGGTCGGGCTCATGGTTCACTCCAGATTCTGAACTTGCTCGCGGAACTGATCGATGATCACCTTCAGCTCAATGCCGGCCGCCGTCACGGCCGCCGCATTGGACTTCGAGCATATTGTATTCGATTCCCGGTTAAATTCCTGTGCAAGGAAATCTAGCTTTCGCCCGATCGGGCCGCCCTTGGCCAACAATTCGCGGGTGGCAACGACATGCGCCTTCAGGCGATCGGTCTCTTCGCGCAGATCGGCCTTGGTGGCAAGCAGCGCCGCTTCGGCGTGCAGCCGGTCCTGGTCGAACTTCCCCGATCCGTCCATCAGAAGCGCAACCTGCGCTGCAAGCCTTTCGGCGATCTCGCGCGGCGAGCGCGACGGATCGTTCTCGACAACCAATGCCAGCCGCTCGACGATGGCGACCTGATTAAGCAACACCCGCGATAGCGCCGCCCCTTCGCTCTCGCGCATCTGCCGCAGGTCGGACAGGGCCAGCGCCAACCCGTCCATGATCTCGGCATCGCGCGCGGCTACCGCCTCGGGACTGTCTTCGGTTTCCCGGAAATCGATGATGCCGCGGATCGCAAGCAGTGTGTCGAGCTTGAGTGGCTCGGGATCGATGATGCCGGCCAGCTGATCGCGAAGCGCGAGAACAGTCGCCAGAGCTTCCTGATTGAGCACGCTCTCGAAGCGATTCTCGCCTGAGGATACCGACAGCGACACCTGCATGTTGCCACGGCTGAACTGCTCGCCGGCAAGACGTTTGACGTCGTTTTCCAGACGCTCCAGGCCGGGCGGCAGGCGCAGGCGGACGTCAAGGCCCTTACCGTTGACCGAACGCAGTTCCCATGCCCAGCGCCAACGGTCGGTGGTGCCCTCGCGCCGCGCAAAACCAGTCATGGATTGCAAAGCCATGGAAGCCTCCGGTAAGTTAGTTTTTCTTTTTCTTCTGGGCGGGCGCAGGCGGAGCTTCGGCGGGCGTCGCGCCATCCGGCTGTCCGTCAACGGCGATATTGGGATCGGCGCCCTTGTCTGCTTCCAGCTTGCGCCAGCGCTTGACGTTAGCGTTGTGCTCCTCGAGCGTCGAGGCGAAGACGTGGCCGCCTGTGCCGTCGGCGACGAAATAGAGGTCCTGCGTCTTCCACGGATTGGCAACGGCTTCCAGCGCATCGCGGCCGGGATTGGCGATCGGTGTCGGCGGAAGACCCTTGATGACGTAGGTGTTGTAGGGCGTTTCCTTCTTCAGGTCCGACTGGAAGATCGGCCGGTCGGCAGGCTTACCATCACCGCCGAACAAACCATAGATGATCGTCGGGTCGGACTGCAGGCGCATGCCCTTGTTGATGCGGTTGAGGAACACCGAGGCGACATGGGCGCGCTCATCTGGAACGCCGGTTTCCTTCTCGACGATCGACGCAAGGACGACCATCTCATCCTTCGACTTGAAGGGCAGCGAAGGATCGCGCTTGTCCCAAATCTGGTCGACGAGCTTCTGCTGGGCAGCGGCCATCTGCTCGATGATCTCGGCGCGTTTGGTGCCGCGGGAGAACTTGTAGGTATCGGGGCGCAGGCTGCCCTCGGCGGGCAGGACGGCCGGCAGATCGCCTTCGAGCACCTGGTCCTCGTTCATCCGGTTGAACATCTGGCGGACGCTGAGACCTTCGGGGAACGAGACCGAATAGAGGATCGACTTGCCGGATTTCAGCAGTTCCATGATCTCGTTCATGGAGGCGTGCGCTTTGATCTCGTATTCACCAGCCTTCAGGCTCTCGCCATCGTTCAGATGGGTTGCCGTCAGATAGCGGAACACGCGGCCGTCGGAGATGATGTTGTTACGTTCGAGGTTGAAGGCGATCTCGGTGATGCCGGCGCCGTTGCGAACGATGAAGTTGGTGTTGGCTTCGAGTGGACCGGGGCTCTGGTAGCTCGAAATAGCATAGTAATAGACCACGACGGCAGCGGCGCAGCCGAGCACGACGATCGTCATCAGGAAATTCAGGAAGATAACGACCTGGCTTCTGGCCTTCTTTGAGCGCTTCGGCGGTTCCGGCACGCGCTCGGGGCGCAGTGCCTCATTCGGCGACTTCGGAATGATCGGGCCGTTTTGCGACTGCTGACCCTGCTGGCCAGTCGTATCGTTGCTCTGGTTCGTATCGCTCACCGGCAATCCTCTAAATTCGGCCCCAAAAGCTGCTTCTTGCGAAGCAATGCGGCGAAATGCAGGTGGGCAGCCATCGGATCGGACTGCCCTGCCCGTTGCGGACGTCGAAATCAGTCTCAGGCGACGTAGCGGCGCAGCACCAGCGATGCGTTGGTGCCGCCGAATCCGAAGGAATTCGACAGCGCCACGTTGACCTCGCGCTGACGCGCCTTGTGCGGCACGAGATCGATCTTCGTCTCGCGTTCCGGATTGTCGAGGTTAAGCGTCGGCGGCACGACGTTGTCGCAGATGGCGAGCGTCGCGAAGATCGCTTCGATGGCACCAGCAGCGCCGAGAAGATGGCCGGTGGCCGACTTGGTCGAGGACATGGAGATCTTCGACGCAGCATCGCCGACCAGGCGCTCGACGGCGCCCAGCTCGATCGTGTCGGCCATGGTGGATGTGCCATGAGCGTTGATGTAATCCACGTCGGCAGGCGTCAGGCCGGCGCGCTTCAGGGCAGCCGCCATGCAGCGCCCGGCACCTTCGCCGTCTTCCGACGGAGCCGTGATGTGGTAAGCGTCGCCGGACAGGCCATAGCCAACGACTTCGGCGTAAATCCGGGCGCCGCGGGCAAGCGCGTGTTCGAGCTCTTCGAGAACGACGATGCCGGCGCCTTCGCCCATGACGAAGCCATCACGGTCCTTGTCGTACGGGCGCGAAGCCTTGGTCGGGTCGTCGTTGTGCTGGGTCGACAGCGCCTTGCAGGCGGCAAAGCCCGCGAGCGAGATGCGGCTGACCGGGGATTCCGTGCCGCCGGCGACCATGACGTCGGCATCGCCGAAGGCGATCAGACGGGCGGCATCGCCGATGGCGTGCGCGCCGGTCGAGCAGGCGGTGACGACGGAGTGGTTCGGGCCGCGCAGCTTGTGGCGGATCGAGACCTGGCCGGATACGAGATTGATCAGACGGCCGGGAATGAAGAACGGAGAGATGCGGCGCGGGCCCTTGTCGCGCAGCGTGTAGCCCGCCTCGACAATACCCTCGATGCCGCCGATGCCGGAGCCGATCAGGACGCCGGTGGAAATCTGGTCTTCATCGGTCTGCGGATGCCAGTTGGCATCGTTCAGCGCCATGTCGGCGGCGGCCATGCCGTAAATGATGAAGGGATCGACCTTGCGCTGTTCCTTGGGCTCCATCCAGTCATCGACATTGAATGTGCCACCGGTGCCATCGCCGACGGGAATGCGGCAGGCGATCTTGGCAGGCAGGTCATCGACTTCGAACTCGGTAACCAGACGTGCGCCGTTTTCACCGGCAAGCAGCCGGGCCCACGTCACTTCGGTTCCGCATCCCAAGGGAGACACCATTCCGGTGCCCGTAATAACCACCCGTCTCATCGACTGCATTCCCCCGCCTTTTATGTTCTATGGAGACCATGCCAGAAATAAAAAGGGCGGACTCTGGGTCCGCCCTTTCTCAAGTGCTCAGGATTAAGCCTGGGCCTTTTCGATAAACTTTACAGCGTCGCCGACCGTGAGGATCGAATCCGCAGCGTCGTCAGGAATCTCAACGCCGAATTCTTCTTCGAACGCCATGACCAGTTCGACGGTGTCGAGCGAGTCTGCGCCCAGATCGTCGATGAAGCTTGCGCCTTCGACAACCTTGTCGGCGTCGACGCCAAGATGATCAATAACAATTTTCTTTACGCGTTCTGCGATATCGCTCATGTCGGTTTCCTCGACCTTATATCCTGATCAGAATGCCTTTATGGCACTCTACCCTGTTTCAGCCTGCAGCGCCCTAAGGCCACCTTCGGCAAACTCGTTGTACCCGGCTACCAGAGATGTCCCAGGCTTGCACAAAAGCCCGCCGGTCCGTCTTCTTTCTCGGGAGACTGTTCACAGTCATGGCCCGATTAACACGGTTTATGTCTGCCGCAAAGCCAGAAAATCAACCCCATAAGGTTGGTCAACACGCTATTGCGGGGAAAAACGGTCCGGAGACCAGTTTTCCGTTTCAGATCATGGCCATGCCGCCATTTACATGCAAAGTCTGGCCTGTCATGTAGGCCGCTTCCGACGAAGCCAGATAAGCAACGGCGGAGGCGACTTCGGCGCCGGTGCCCATGCGCTTCATCGGGATCGCGCCCATGATCGCGTCCTTCTGCTTGTCGTTCAGCTTGCCGGTCATGGCGCTTTCGATGAAGCCCGGAGCTACGCAGTTGACGGTGACGTTGCGGGTGGCGATCTCCTGGGCCAGCGACTTGGTGAAGCCGATCATGCCGGCCTTGGACGCACAGTAGTTGGCCTGACCGGGATTGCCGGTGACGCCGACGATCGAGGTGATGTTGATGATGCGGCCATAGCGGCGGCGCATCATCGGATGCGTCAGTTCGCGGGTCAGGCGGAACATCGAGGTCAGGTTGACTTCGATAACATTGTCCCAGTCCTCATCGGACATGCGCACGAACAAGCCGTCCTTGGTGATGCCGGCATTGTTGACGAGGATGTCGACGCCTTCGAGATCGGCTTCGGCCTTGGCGCCGAGCGCCTTGACTTCATCGCGGTCGGCAAGGTTGGCCGGGAAGATTTGGACGCGGTCGCCAAGTTCATTGGCCAGCGCCTCGAGCTTCTCGACGCGGGTGCCATGAAGACCGACGATGGCACCCTGCTTGTGCAGGATGCGGGCGATTTCTTCGCCGATGCCGCCAGAGGCACCGGTTACCAGAGCCTTGCGGCCAGACAGATCGAGCATGGAAGAATTCCTTGTAATCGTTGAATCAATCAGGCCAGAAGAGCGGCGCCGGCCGCGTCGATATCGGCCGGTGTGTTGACCGAGATGCCGGTGACTGTTTTGTCGATGCGGCGCGCGAGGCCGGTCAGGACCTTACCCGAGCCGAGTTCGTACAGCGTCGTGACGCCGTTGGCGGCGAACCATTCGACCGTCTCGCGCCAGCGGACCTGGCCGGTGACCTGCTCGACCAGCAGCTTCGCGATCTCCTCGGCATCCGTCACAGGCGCGGCGCGCACGTTGGCGATCAAGGGCACGATCGGGTTCGACTTGGCGACGCCGGCAAGGGCTTCGCGCATGGCATCGGCGGCCGGCGCCATCAGCTTGGAATGGAAGGGAGCGGAGACCGGCAGCAGGATTGCGCGCTTGGCGCCCTTCTCCGTGGCGATGGCCGCGGCCTTTTCGACAGCCGCCTTCTCGCCTGATATGACGATCTGCCCGCCGCCATTGTCGTTGGCGATCTGGCAGGAACCGAGGGCGGAGGCCTCTTCGCAGACGGCGATGACGCCAGCATGCTCTAGGCCGATGATGGCGGCCATGGCGCCGACGCCGACCGGCACGGCCGCCTGCATGGCATTGCCGCGGATGCGCAGGAGACGCGCGGTATCAGCGATCGAGAAGGTACCGGCGGCACAGAGCGCCGAATACTCGCCGAGCGAATGGCCGGCGACGTAGGAAACCTTGGCTTTCAGGTCCACGCCCTTGGCCTCGAGCACGCGGATGACCGCCATCGACACCGCCATCAGCGCCGGCTGAGCGTTGGCGGTCAGGGTCAGGGTCTCTTCAGGACCATTGAACATGGTCTCCGACAGCTTTTCGCCGAGAGCGTCGTCGACTTCCTGAAAAACCGCGCGGGCCTCGGCGAAGTTTTCGGCAAGATCCTTGCCCATGCCGACGGCCTGGCTGCCCTGTCCGGGGAATGTAAAAGCGATGGTCATCCTACGTCCTTTTTATATGGACCTCTGGTTATTTCGCCTCCAATTGACATTCTTTCCCAGAGAGTCAAGTGGCGGATGCCTGCGCTCCAAGGCTTTCGCGGTTGCGAGAACGCGGCACTTTTGCTCTTGCGCTTGCTCAATTCCGGCCTAAATTCGCGCCGTCCTTCCAAGACCTCTTTCTCTCAAGATCACCTTTAAGGCTCCCGAATGAAATTCAAGAAACTTGGTCGCACCGATATTTCGGTGTCCGAAATCTGCCTTGGCACCATGACCTGGGGCACGCAGAACACCGAGGCCGAAGCGCATGCGCAGATGGATTATTCGCTCGAACACGGCGTCAACTTCTTCGACACCGCCGAGCTCTATCCGACAACGCCGGTTTCGCCGGAGACGCAGGGCCTGACCGAAGATTACATCGGCACGTGGCTGGAGAAATCAGGAAAGCGCAAGGACATCGTCCTCGCCACGAAAGTTGCCGGCCCCGGCCGCTCCTATATTCGCGGTGGCGAAGGTGCGGATGCCAAGAATATCAAGCTTGCCCTGGAAACCAGCCTGAAGCGGCTGAAGACCGACCATGTCGATCTTTACCAGATCCACTGGCCAACGCGCGGTCATTTCCACTTCCGTCAGAACTGGCACTACGATCCCTACAAGCAGGATCGCGCAAAGGCACTCGCCAACATCAACGAGATTCTCGAGACTGTCGGCGCACTGGTGAAGGAAGGCAAGATCCGCACGATCGGCCTTTCCAACGAAACGACCTGGGGCACGCAGAAATATCTGACGCTGGCCGAACAGCTCGGCCTGCCGCGTGTCGTCAGCATCCAGAACGAATACAACCTGCTCTACCGCCACTACGATCTCGACATGGCGGAAATGTCGCATCATGAAGACGTCGGCCTTCTGGCCTACTCGCCGCTCGCCGGCGGCATTCTGAGCGGCAAGTATGTCGACGGCGCCAAGCCGGATGGATCACGCGGCTCGATCAACGGCGACATCGGCGGACGCCTTCAGCCGCTGCAGGAAGCGCCGACCAAGGCGTATCTCGACATCGCCAAGCGTCACGGCCTCGATCCGTCAGCCATGGCCATCGCGTTCTGCCTGACGCGCCGCTTCATGACATCGGCCATCATCGGCGCGACCACCATGGCGCAGTTGAAGACGGACATCGGCGCTGCCGATCTGAAGCTTTCCAGCGAGATCCTGACGGAGATCGACAAGGTTCACCGCGAGTATCCGATGCCGATCTGATTGGGCGCCGGCATTGACGTCGGGAAACAGCCACCGTATCGCTCGGTGGCCGTTTTCGTTTTGGGCCATGCTTGAAACCTGCGATTGGGGATATTTACCGCCCATCGCCCCTTGCCTTTCCGTCAAAAACCCGTATAAGCCGCCCTGTTCGCAAACCCGGTCTTCTGGCTGGTGGCTGAACGGAGGGCCGGTTTTCGTGAGGAAGCCGTCGGAACCGAAGGGTTCCAGCCTCCCGTGTCTCCGCTCTCGACCGTCTCGGAAACGCTTTTCTTGCCTGGGTCCGCCCATCAGGAGCAGTCGTTGAGGCTTAGCCGCCGAATATCGGGTTGTTCAAACGCAAGAAAGGCAAAGCTGTCATGGCTCTTTATGAACATGTATTCCTTGCCCGGCAGGATATTTCCGCTCAGCAGGTCGACGCCCTCGTAGAACAGTACAAGGGTGTGATCGAAGCTAACGGCGGTAAAGTCGGGCGCGTAGAAAACTGGGGCCTCAAGTCCCTGACCTATCGCATCAAGAAGAACCGCAAGGCTCACTACGTCCTCGTGGACATCGATGCACCAGCAGCAGCGATCCATGAAATGGAACGTCAGATGCGCATCAGCGAAGACGTCCTGCGTTACATGACGCTGGCTGTCGAAGCACACGAAGAAGGCCCGTCTGCCATGATGCAGAAGCGCGACCGCGACGACCGCGCTCCGCGTGATGGTGCCGATCGTGGCCCGCGCCGCGAATTCGGCGATCGTCCGCCGCGCCGTGACGGCGACTTCCAGCGTGGCCCGCGTCCTGACCGCGCTCCGCGCGAAGACCGTGCATAAGGAGAACTGAGAATGTCTGAATCTTCCTCCGCACCAGTTCGTCGCCCGTTCCACCGTCGTCGCAAGACTTGCCCGTTCTCCGGTGCAAACGCTCCGCGCATCGACTACAAGGACGTTCGTCTCCTGCAGCGCTACATTTCCGAGCGCGGCAAGATCGTTCCTTCCCGTATCACGGCTGTTTCCCAGAAGAAGCAGCGCGAGCTCGCCCAGGCGATCAAGCGCGCTCGTTTCCTCGGCCTGCTGCCTTACGTCGTCGCTTAATCAGCTGACGCTCTGATTTGAGGGAAGGCAGCGATGCCTTCCCTTCTCCCTTTCGCGATGGGCGCGGATCGGAACACTTAAAACCCATGTTGAGGCCTTTCTGGTTCTGATTCAGAAAAGTCCCTCTAACTGCTTGATAAAGCAGGACAGCGACCGTGAAACCACTGAATACGAAAATGCTGGGCCTCGGCGCTCTCGCCGGATTGACCGCCGCACTTCTGGTGCTGGGCGCAAGCCTTCAGCCGTCTTTCAGTGCGGTTCTTTATGCGGCTTCGGCTCTTCCCATTCTTCTTGTCGGCCTCGGCTGGGGTAACATGGCTGCGATTTCGGCCGTCGTGACTGCCGCCGTCGTTGGCGCGATCGCCATCTCGCCGTCCTTCGCGCTGATGATGACGCTGGTCACGCTGCTGCCGGCCGCTTGGATCAGCCATCTTGCGAACCTTGCCCGTCCCGCCGCCGAACTCGGCGGTCCCGATCACCTGATGGCCTGGTATCCGCTTTCCGATATCCTGCTGCATCTCTGCGGCCTGGTGACGCTTGCCGTCATCGTCGTCGGCGTGATGATCGGCTACGGCCCTGAGCTCATCGACCGTCTGATCGACGTGCTGTTCACCTCGGTGGCGCAGCAGCAGTCCGACTTTGCGCCCGACGCCGCAACGATTACGCAGACCAAGGCGCTGGTTCTCCTGCTGCTACCGGCCATTCAGGGCGGCATGTGGGTGATCATGCTGTTTGCCGCCTATTACATCGCAACGCGCATCGTCACCGCATCCGGTGGCGGACTTCGTCCGCGCGAGGACATCCCCTCCTCGCTGCGCATGAACCGCAACACGATCTTCATCTTCCTCGTCGGCCTCGCCGCCACCTTCTTCGGCGGTATTCCGGCACTGGTGGGAGCAACGCTTGTCGGCACGTTCGGGGCCGGCTTCCTGCTCTCCGGTTTCGCCGCGCTGCATTTCCGCACGCGCGGCAAGGAATGGCGCCTGCCGGCGCTGATCCTCTGCTACCTGGCATCGCTCATGCTGATGGTGCCAGCCCTTTTCATCCTCGTTCTGGGGCTCGGCGATACCCGCAAGGCGATCGCGCTGACCCCGAACAAGGATGCTGATGCCCCCAAACAGACAGACACGAAACTCTAAGGACACGAAAGGAACACTGACATGGACGTCATTCTTCTCGAACGCATCTCCAAGCTCGGCCAGATGGGCGAAACCGTAAAGGTTCGTGACGGCTTCGCTCGTAACTACCTGCTGCCGCTCGGCAAGGCTCTTCGCTCCAACGAAGCCAACAAGAAGCGTTTCGAATCCGAGCGTGCAACGCTCGAAGCTCGTAACCTCGAGCGCAAGTCCGAAGCACAGACCGTTGCCGACGCTCTCGAAGGCAAGTCCTTCGTCGTCGTTCGCTCGGCTGGCGAAACCGGCCAGATGTACGGCTCGGTCGCTGCTCGCGACGTCGTTGAAATCCTCGCTGCCGAAGGCTTCAACATCGGCCGCAACCAGGTTCATCTGAACACCCCGATCAAGTCGATCGGCCTGCATCAGGTTGAACTTCAGCTGCACGCCGAAGTCGAAATCAAGGTCGAGCTGAACGTTGCCCGTTCGGCAGACGAAGCCGAGCGCCAGAAGCAGGGCGAGACCCTGACGTCAGTTGACGCCATCTACGGCGTCGACGAAGACGCTCTGCGTCCGGAAGACTTCTTCGACCCTGAAGCCGACGGCAACGCCGAAGACGAATAATATTCCGGAGCCTGGTCTCCTGAATGCGAAAGCCCGGAGAGATCCGGGCTTTTTGCTGTTCAGAAGGAAGTTTTCTAGTTTGCCGCAGCTTTTTTCTCGGGCTCGACGCTCTTGTCGACGTGCACGACAACCGAGAGCCCGGGCGCCAAATTCTTCGCCGCGGGTTGATCGGGATCGATGCTGATACGGACGCCGACGCGCTGGGCGATCTTCACGAAATTGCCGGTGGCATTATCGGCCTTTATGACCGCAAACTCGGAGCCGGCAGCTGGCGAGAAACGCTCGATGCGACCATTGAGCCGCTGGCGACCCAACGCATCGACGATTATCGAGACGGGTTGACCGACCTGCATGCCTTCCAGCTGCGTTTCCTTGAAATTGGCAACGACCCACACATCCTCCGGCACCACCGCCATGAGCTGCGTACCCGCCGTCACGTATTGCCCAAGACGGACACCGACCTCCCCCAGATGTCCGTCGCGCGGCGCGACGATCGCTGTGTTTTGCAGATCGATCTCCGCCAGATGCACCGTCGCCTCGGCGCTCGCCACATTGGCTTCGAGGAGAGACCGGTTGACGATGATGGTCGCCAGGCTTTGCTTCGAAACCTCCAATGCTGCCTGCGCCTGATTCAGCGCGGCTTTCGCCTCGTCCAGAGTGGCCTGGGCCTGCTCCGATTCGCTGGCGGATGCGATGCCGCGATCACTGAGGTTGCTGATCCGGTCCCACGCCAGCTGCGCCCGTTTCAGCGATGCGTTGGCGCTGTCTATCTGGGCCTGACTGGATGTGATCGTCGCCTTGGCCGATAACTCCGACTGGCGTGAGTTTTCGAGCGATGCCTTCTGCCCTTCCAGTGCGGCGCGGGCCTGGGCCAGCTTCTGCGCATAGATGCGGTCATCGATCTTCGCCAGCACCTCGCCCTGCTTGACCTGCTGATAGTCCTTGACGGGGACATCGACGATATAGCCGTTGACCTGCGGGCTCATGATCGTGACGTAACCCCTGACATAGGCATTGTCCGTCGTCTCGACAGAGGTGACGAATGGCGGCAGCCGCCAGGCGTAAAGAACAAGCAACACACCGGCGATGCCAGCAAGAATGGCAATGATACGGGCCGGGGATCGGAAGAAATTCAACATTCGATGGACTCACGATCATGATTGAACTGCGGCTGGGTGCTCTTGATCGACCTTATGTCCAAAGCGTAGCCAGACCTGATGAAGGATCAGGGTTACGAGGCCAAGAACGGACGCAAGAAAGATCACGAAAAAGCTGTCGTTGTAGGCAAGCGTATAGGCTTCACGCGACACCTGCTGCGCAAGCAGCGAAATGCCCTCGGCATTCAGCAAGGTATTGTCGGTGATGATCTTTCCATAAGAGGCCGACAGCTGCGACACACGTTGGGCCACTAGCGGATCCTGGAGCAGGATGTGCTCGACAAGAACGTTAGAATGGAATTTCTCGCGGATGGTGACGAAGGTGCCGAGCACCGCCGACGCGAAGAGCGAACCGATGCTTTGGGTGAACAGAAAGATCGCCAGAAAGTTGACGATGAACGGCATGCCCCGCGCCATTGCCGCCTTGAAGCCCTTGGCCATCACTGGCGGCAGAAAAAGTGCGGCGCCGCCGGCAACCAGCGTCTGGCTGAGATACATCTGCTCCGGTCGGGTCAGGCTGTTCGATTGACTGTCGAGGTAGGCGCCGGCAGCGATCATTGCCAGGGACAGTAGATGCGCGGTCAGGACATACTGCTTCGTGACCAGCAGCGCACAGAACAAACCGCCGCCCACGGAAGCGAGAAGAATGATCACGTAGAGCGCGATGGTCTGTTCGTTCAACAGGCCAAGCTGCTGATAGAAATTCGCCGCAGTGGATGACTGTTCGGACGAGACGAAGCGGAAAAGCAGAAGGACACCGGCCATCCGCAGGTTCGGGCCCGACAGCACCCAGCGGAAATCGAGCATCGGATTGGCACGCGGCAATTCGATGGCAAGCACCAAGGCTAGGCAACCGACCGCCACGGCCAGTACCACCCCGATCCATGGCGCCTCGAACCACCAGTAAAGACGGCCAAGCGTGAGCACCACGGCAAGGCAGCCGAAGCCGATGGCGAGTAGCAGGTAGCTCAGGATATCCATGCGCTGGATGACCACGGCGCGCGGCGGCGAGGTGAGCGGAAGCGTGTAGATGATCGCAAAGACGATCAGGGCGAGCCCCATCTCCAACGTGTAGAGCGCGTGATAACCGCCGAGGTCGAGCAAGGTCGGCGAGATGATACGTGCCACGGGCGCGGCAAACAGCGTGCACATCAGTGCCAGGCTGATGCCGGTCGTGAGCTTTTTCTCCGGCTGGAATATCTCCAGCATGTAGAGGAAGCCGAGGGTGGAAAGCGGCGCGGCCGCAATGCCGCTGATCGCCCGGACGACAATGGCCGAATGCAGGTCGGTCACAAGCAGGTTCAGCAGCGCGGCGACGACAAAGCAGATGATGCCCAGTTCGGCGAAGCGTCTCAGGCCATACTGCGTGCGGATTTTGAACAGCGCGATCGAAAGGCTGGCATAGGGTGCCATGTAGGCGGCCGAGAGCCAGGACACCTCGGCCGTCGTTGCCGAGAACGAACCCTGCAACTGATAAATGTTGGCGGTAACGAGATTCATCCCAAGGCCCTGCGTCAGAAACAGCAGGACAGAGGCCGCAACGTAGAAGGGGACTTTCCAGCCCGGCATTGGACCCGGCGGCGGCGACGGGTTTGGCGTCTGTGGTTCAGCCGATGCAGATTCGTCCGGGGCGTTCAACGCTACATTGCCACTAACGGTCTGGACAACGCTCATTCGCGCAACCTCACACTCCTCGAACGCCCTGCAGATTGGCTTGCATGGATCTGATGACAGCCAAGGTAGTCTTCAGATCGCTTTCGGAAATACCTGCAAGGACCTGAGCACGAACGCTGACGGCAATATCGTCGATCTGCCCCGCAACAACCTTGCCCGTTTCGGTGATGTAAATTTCCTTTGCACGCCGGTCGGAGCCGGCAACCCGGCGTTCAACGAAGCCCTGCCCTTCCATCGCATCGAGGATGCGCACCAAGGTGGGCGTCTCCAATTCAAGCCGCTCGGCAAGTTCGCGCTGATTGATGCCGTCTTTCTTGTTAAGGGTGAAAAACACACGCGCGCGCGGCAGTGTCATGTTGCGCTCCCGGACGATCTTGTCGAAAACCGCTCTAAGCTTTCGGTTGAAAGCTGCCAGATCTTCGATCACTTCGCGCCCTAGAGAGGTATTTGTCATATGATTCAATTCACTTTCGTTAGTGCGCTAATTATATTCTTCCTATCTACATGGCTTTTTCACGGTTTTCAAGTCACAACAACAAGAGTTTCAGTTCGAACAATCCGTTTGAATATTAGAATAGCATAGCAGCGGTGATTCGCGTGAGCCGGTTTGCGGCGTGTCCTGCCCGCTACACATGCAGTATTTTCACTACAGCGCATGTTTGCTGTGGAGAAGTCGAAGAACGGGCAAAGCTTTCGCCTTTTCACCGCATTGCCCGTTCAGTGCTTGATTTTCTCGTTCGTGAATTGCAAACCCGAAGCTGGATAAGACAGAACGGATCAAGATGAACGACGTCGCCCGAAAGATCGCCCCTGCACCCCAGCCGGAGCAGCACTACCGCGAAGCCCCCAACAATATCGAGGCCGAGCAGGCGCTTCTCGGCGCGATCCTGATGAACAACGACGCCTATTACCGGGTGTCGGACTTTCTCAAGCCGCCGCATCTCTATGAGCCGCTGCACCGCAAGATCTTCGAGGTCGCCGGCGATATCATCCGCATGGGCAAGATCGCCAATCCGGTAACGATCAAGACGTTCCTGAAGGCCGACGAGAAGGTCGGCGACATGACGGTGTCGGAATATCTCGCCCGTCTTGCCCGCGAAGCCGTCACCATCATCAACGCCGAGGACTATGGCCGCGCCATCTACGACCTGGCGCTGCGCCGGGCGCTGATCACCATCGGCGAAGACGTCGTCAACATTGCCTATGACGCGCCACTCGACATGCCGCCGCAGACACAAATCGAAGACACCGAGCGCCGCTTGTTCGAACTCGCCGAAAACGGCCGCTACGACGGCGGTTTCCAGGCGTTCAACGACGCGGTGGCGCTGGCAATCGACATGGCGGCGGTTGCAAAGGAACGCGATGGTGGCCTTTCCGGCATCTCTACCGGCATCCACTCGCTCGATTCGAAGATGGGCGGACTGCAGCGGTCGGACTTGATCGTGCTTGCCGGACGTCCCGGCATGGGCAAGACCTCGCTGGCGACCAACATCGCCTACAATATCGCCGCCGCCTTCGAAGGCGAAGTGCAGCCCGACGGCAGCACCAAGGCGAAGAACGGCGGCGTCGTCGGCTTCTACTCGCTCGAAATGTCGTCCGAGCAGCTGGCCACCCGTATCATTTCCGAGCAGACGGAAGTTTCCTCGTCTAAGATCCGCCGCGGCGACATCAACGACGCCGACTTCGAGAAGCTGGTCGCTTGCTCGATGATGATGCAGAAAGTCCCGCTGTTCATCGACCAGACCGGTGGTATTTCGATCGCCCAGTTGTCCGCGCGCGCCCGGCGCCTGAAGCGCCAGCGCGGCCTCGACTGCCTCGTGGTGGACTATATCCAGCTGATGACCGGCTCCGGCAAATCCGGCGAGAACCGCGTCCAGGAAATCACCCAGATCACGACGGGCCTGAAGGCGCTCGGCAAGGAACTCAACGTTCCGATCATCGCGCTGTCGCAGCTCTCGCGTCAGGTTGAAAGCCGAGACGACAAGCGTCCGCAGCTGTCGGACCTTCGTGAATCGGGCTCGATCGAGCAGGACGCCGACGTGGTGCTTTTCGTGTTCCGCGAGGAGTACTACGTCAAGAACTCCGAGCCGCGCGACATCGCCGACCCGAAGTATCCGGAATGGGAAGCCCTGTTCGACAAGGTGAAGGGCACCGCCGACGTCATCATCGCCAAGCAGCGCCACGGTCCGACCGGCACTGTCAAGCTCGCCTTCCAGTCCGAGTTCACGCGCTTCGCGGATCTGGCCGAGCCATCGTTTACGCATTACGAAGAGCACTGAGGCTCAGCTGCGGTTCAGCGCTGGCCTTCCGTTCTTCACGGTTGACCTCTGGACTGGCCGGAGCCTTGTCTCCGGCCTAGCCTATTTTTACAGATGTGAGCTATGACCGACTTGACCGACGACTATGAAGACGACCGTTTTGGCTCCGCCGGTTTGCGGCTGACGGTGGATCTCACCGCGATGACCGACAACTGGAAGGACCTGGCGCGCCGTTCGGGAAAGGCGCGCACCGCTGCCGTCGTCAAGGCCGATGCCTATGGCACGGGTATCGAGGATGCCGGCGAGGCGCTCTATCTCGCCGGCGCGCGCGACTTCTTCGTGGCGACTGTCGATGAGGGCGTGACGCTGAGGCTCTATGCACCAGACGCCCGCATCTTCGTTCTCTGCGGCATCTGGCCCGGCACCGAACGGCGCTTCTTCGAGAACGACCTGGTGCCGGTGATTTCCTCGGAAGAGCAACTCGCCTTCTGGATGGCGGTTCTGGCCGACTATGGCGATTATCCCTGCGCCCTGCATGTCGATACCGGTTTCAACCGGCTGGGGATCGACATGGATGAGGCGGTCGCATTGGCCGACGATGTTTCGCGCCCGGCAAGCTTTGCGCCCGTGCTCGTGATGAGCCACCTTGCCTGCGGCGACGACCACAGCTCGCCGATGAACCGGCAACAGCTTGAATCATTCCGCAGGGTTAGCGCCGCCTATGAAGGTATCGATTCAAGCCTTTCAGCCTCCGCCGGTATCTTTCTCGGCAGCGATTACCACTTCGATCTCACCCGTCCCGGCATTTCCATCTACGGCGGCGAAGCTGTCAGCGGCTTGGCCAATCCGATGCGCCCTGTCGTGACGGCGGAGGCTCGGGTCATCCAGGTCCGTACTGTGAAGGCCGGCCAGTCCGTCAGCTACGGCCGGGCAATGCAGTTGACCCGCGACAGCCGGCTGGCGGTCGTTTCGGCGGGCTACGCGGATGGCTACATGCGTAGCCAGTCGAGTGGCGGCGTGCCGCTTCGCCAGATCTTGCCGCAGGGTGGCCATGGCTTTATCGCCGGGCGAAGGGTCCCTGTCGCGGGGCGGATCACGATGGACCTGACGATCTTCGACATCACCGACCTGCCCGACAATGCGATCACGGCTGGTGACTATGTCGAGTTGTTCGGTAGCAATGTGGCTGTCGATGAGGTGGCCCGTTCTGCTGGAACGATCGGCTACGAAATCCTCACCAGCATGGGACTGCGCCACGAGCGGCGGTATATCGCCGAGGAGGAGTGAGGTTCGCACCACACAGAGCACGCTTGCTTTTTGTTTTCCATTTGTTCTATTTGGCGAACTCCTATTCTGATTGTGAGCGTTCCACTTCATGGCTAAAGCAAGAACACAATTCATCTGCCAGGGCTGCGGCACCATCCACACCCGCTGGGCGGGCAAGTGCGAGGGTTGCGGCGAGTGGAACACCATCGTCGAGGAAGACCCGATGGGCGGGATCGGCGGCGGGCCGGCGAAGACGCCGAAGAAGGGCCGCCCCGTGGCGCTGACGGCGCTGTCGGGCGAAATCGAGGAAGCACCACGCATCCACACCGGGATTTCGGAGCTCGACCGGGCGCTTGGCGGTGGCTTCGTGCGCGGTTCGGCGGTCTTGATCGGCGGCGACCCCGGCATCGGCAAGTCGACGCTGCTCATGCAGGGCGCTGCAGCGCTGTCGCGACGCGGGCATCGGATCATCTACGTCTCGGGCGAAGAGGCGGTGGCGCAGGTGCGGCTCCGGGCGCAGCGTTTGCAGGCGGCCGACACCGACGTTCTGCTGGCGGCAGAGACCAATGTCGAGGATATTCTGGCCACGCTGGCAGAGGGCAAACGGCCCGATCTCGTCATCATCGATTCCATCCAGACGCTGTGGAGCGATCTGGCCGAGTCCGCGCCGGGCACCGTGACGCAGGTACGTACCGGCGTGCAGGCGATGATCAAGTTCGCCAAGCAGACAGGTGCCGCGATGGTGCTGGTCGGCCACGTCACCAAGGACGGACAGATCGCCGGTCCGCGTGTGGTCGAGCATATGGTCGATGCCGTGCTCTATTTCGAGGGTGACCGGGGTCACCACTACCGCATCCTGCGCACCGTGAAGAACCGCTTCGGGCCGACGGACGAGATCGGCGTGTTCGAGATGTCGGACAAGGGCTTGCGCGAGGTGGCCAATCCGTCGGAACTCTTCCTCGGCGAGCGCAATGAGAAATCACCGGGTGCCGCCGTCTTCGCCGGCATCGAGGGAACGCGGCCGATCCTCGTCGAGGTGCAGGCGCTGGTGGCGCCGACCTCGCTCGGCACGCCACGCCGCGCCATCGTCGGCTGGGATTCGGCGCGGCTCTCGATGATCTTGGCGGTGCTCGAGGCGCATTGCGGCGTCAAGCTCGGGCAGCACGACGTCTACCTCAACATCGCCGGCGGCTACCGGATTTCAGAGCCCGCGGCTGATCTCGCTGTCGCATCCGCGCTGGTTTCGTCGCTTGCCGGTATTGCCCTTCCGGCCGATTGTGTCTATTTCGGCGAAGTCAGCCTGTCGGGCGCCGTCCGGCCGGTTGCGCATACGAACCAGCGCCTCAAAGAAGCCGAGAAGCTCGGATTTTCTGCAGCGCTGCTTCCATCAGGGTCCGCCGAACTGCCGAAGGGCACGGGCGGGCGCTGGAGCGAGATCGAAAGCCTGCCGGACCTGGTCGCACGGATCGCCGGCTCCAAGGGCGCTTTGAGACGTGTGGAAGAAGAGGTTTGATCCTTTCATCGCCACGACAGGTGATGATATAGGATGCACGCAATGAGGCGCGACTGAGCCGCGAAAGCGGCCGTCCTGGAGTTGGATTTATATGCCCATTACGATTTTCGACGGTATTGTCATCGGCGTCGTGCTTTTTTCCGCCGTGCTCGCCATGGTGCGCGGCTTTTCCCGCGAAGTGCTGTCGATCGCCAGCTGGGGCGGCTCGGCTGCCGCGGCCTACTATTTCTACCCCTATCTCGTGCCCTATGCCAAGAAATACACCGACGATGACCGCATCGCGCTCGTCGGCTCGGCAGCGGTCGTGTTCCTGATCGCGCTGATCGTCATCTCCTTCATCACCATGAAGATCGCCGATTTCATCATCGACAGCCGCATCGGCGCACTCGACCGCACTTTGGGCTTCCTGTTCGGCGCCGCGCGCGGCATACTCCTGCTCGTCGTCGCCACCGCTTTCTGGAACTGGCTCGTCGATGTCGATCATCGCCCGACATGGGTGAACAATGCCAAGTCCAAGCCGTTCCTGGATTCGATGGTGGTGAAGCTGCAGGCGGTGCTGCCGGCTGAATTCGCCCAGGTGGTGCGCGCCAGCGTGATGGAGAAACTTCAGCCGCAGGGCGGCAATGCGGAGACCGGCAATGCGCCGGCTTCGGATCAGGCGCCGGCCGAGGATGCCGCGCCCGCCCCTGCCAATGGTGCACAGCAGCCGTCTAATTGACGCAGTGTTCAACAGCTTGACCCCGCCCGTGGCAGTTGCCATTTGAGGGGGACGCGAATAAAGGTCCGGCCGGGCACATGCTCCGCCGGGCTTAGCCGTTTTCGGAAGTGCCATTCCATTCTTGTGAGAGCAAAGGCCCGCATCAATGACCCAGTCCCATTCCTCCACGCTCAACGACGAACTCGATGGCGATACGCTGCATGAGGAATGCGGTGTCTTCGGCGTCCTCGGACATCCCGACGGCGCAACGCTGACGGCGCTCGGACTGCACGCCCTGCAGCACCGCGGACAGGAAGCGGCCGGCATCGTCACCTTCGACGGCAAGCAGTTCCATACCGAAAAGCGCATGGGCCTGGTCGGCGACCATTATACGGACCCGGTCACGCTGGCGAAGCTTCCGGGCTTCATCTCGATCGGCCATACGCGATACTCGACGACGGGCGAAGTGGCGCTGCGCAACGTACAGCCGCTGTTTGCCGAACTCGAGGTCGGCGGCATTGCCGTCGCCCATAACGGCAACTTCACGAACGGCCTGACGATGCGCCGCATGCTGATCGCCGATGGCGCCATCTTCCAGGCGACGTCGGACACCGAAGTGGTGTTGCACCTCATCGCCCGCTCCAAGCAGGCATCCTCCTCCGACCGCTTCATCGATGCCATCCGCCAGATGGAAGGCGGCTATTCGATGCTGGCGATGACGCGCACCAAGCTGATCGCCGCGCGCGACCCGATCGGCATCCGCCCTCTCGTCATGGGCGAGCTCGACGGCAAGCCGATCTTCTGTTCCGAAACCTGCGCGCTCGACATCATCGGCGCGAAGTACATCCGCGACGTGGAGAACGGCGAAGTCGTGATCTGCGAGATCCAGCCCGATGGCTCGATCACCATCGACAGCCGCAAGGCCGACCAGCCGAAGCCGGAACGGCTCTGCCTGTTCGAATATGTCTACTTCGCCCGTCCCGATTCCGTCGTCGGCGGCCGCAGCGTCTATACCGCCCGCAAGAACATGGGCTTCAACCTCGCCAAGGAAGCGCCCGTCGAGGCCGACGTCGTGGTTCCCGTACCCGATGGTGGCACGCCGGCAGCGCTCGGCTTCGCGCAGGCGAGCGGCATTCCGTTCGAATACGGCATCATCCGCAACCATTATGTCGGCCGCACCTTCATCGAGCCGACGCAGCAGATTCGCGCCTTCGGCGTGAAGCTCAAGCATTCGGCCAACCGCGCGATGATCGAAGGCAAGCGCGTCGTGCTCGTCGACGATTCTATCGTGCGCGGCACCACATCGCTGAAGATCGTGCAGATGATCCGCGATGCCGGCGCCAAGGAAGTCCACATCCGCGTCGCGAGCCCGATGATCTACTTCCCCGACTTCTACGGCATCGACACGCCTGACGCCGACAAGCTGCTGGCCAACCAGTATTCCAGCCTGAAGGCGATGTGCGACTATATCGGCGCCGACTCGCTCGAGTTCCTGTCGATCGACGGTCTCTACCGCGCCGTCGGCGGCGAAAGCCGTGATGCCGCCAACCCGCAGTTCACCGACCACTACTTCACCGGTGACTACCCGACGCGGCTGCTCGACAACGACAGCACCAGCAATGTGCGAAAGCTCGCCGTCATGGCCAGCAACGGCTGATCCCAGGCCGTCTTCACCTCGACCGAGGGGCGTTGCCCCTCACCTCCCCGCGAATACTTAAACAGGGTCTCATGAGCGTCAATCTGTCAGGCAAGGTCGCACTCGTCACCGGCGCATCGCGCGGCATCGGTTATTTTACCGCGCTGGAACTGGCGAAAGCCGGCGCGCATGTGGTTGCCTGCGCCCGTACGGTCGGCGGCCTTGAGGATCTCGACGACGCCATCAAGGCGATCGGCGGCTCGGCCACGCTCGTTCCCTTCGACCTCGCCGACATGAACGCCATCGACGCGCTCGGCGCCTCGATCTTCGAGCGCTGGGGCAAGCTCGACATCCTCGTCGCCAATGCCGGCGTGCTCGGCGTCATCTCGCCGATCGGTCATATCGAGGCGAAGGTGTTCGAGAAGGTGATGACCATCAACGTCACCGCCACATGGCGGCTGATCCGTTCGGTCGATCCGCTGCTGACACGCTCGGAAGCCGGTCGCGCCGTGATCCTGTCTTCGGCCGCCGCGCACCGCTGTCGGCCGTTCTGGGGTGCCTATTCGGCATCCAAGGCTGCCGTCGAGGCGCTGTCGCGGACATGGGCTGGCGAGACAGAGACGACGACGCTGCGCGTCACCAGCGTCGATCCGGGCGCCACCCGCACCGCCATGCGTGCGCAGGCGGTTCCCGGCGAAAATCCGGAGACCCTGCCGCATCCCTCCGAGGTGGCGAAGGCGATGATGCCGCTGCTCTCCCCCGAGTTCACCGAGACGGGCAAGCTGTTCATCGTGCGCGAGAACAAGCTGGTCGGTTACCGGATGCCGGAATAATCAGGCGCCGCCCGGAGCAGCAGGCACGAACAATGCGCCAAGACCTGATCGTCGGGCAGAGCGCATTGAGGTCGACCGGCCCCTGGATGCCTTCGACACTGCCGTTGTCGGCGAACTGCCAGATGGACCATTGTCCGCAATCGCCCACTGCCGGCTCCTCGGCGATGCTTCGCAGCCAGAGATGGTGCGCCGGAAACATCGCCTCGTAGCCTTTGATATACTGATCGAAGAACGGCTGGTTCAGGTAGAAGATCGGTTTGCCGGGATAGGCGCCGTTCAACTCATCGAAGAACGAATTGATCTCGGCGCTCAATTCCTCGCGCGTCGGCACCTTGCCGCAATTGCCGGTAAATTCGAGATCGATGGCCAGCGGCAACGTCTGCGGTTCGACCGGCACGGTCGCCAGCACGTTGCGCGCCTGCTCCCGCCCGGGGCGGCAGAAGGTGAAGAAATGATAGGCGCCCCTGACGATGCCGACCTCTTTCGCCGCCCGCCAGTTTTCCCCAAAGCGCGTATCGCGATGATCGCCGCCTTCGGTCGCCTTCATGATGGCAAAACGGATATTCGGCTGTGACGCCAGCGCCTTCCAGTCGATCGAGCCCTGGTGATGGCTGATGTCGATGCCCTGAATGGGGAAACGTTCGAACGAGGGAGGAGAAAACGGCGTCATCGGCCGATCGTATGCGAGATACGCGGCGAAAGCGACAGCGAGGACGATACCGGCGAAGGCGGCTGCGATTTGGTATACTGTTTTCAAGCACGTCTCTCTTTAACTTTGATTTTCGATATCCCCGGGCTTCAGCGCTTTTCCTCCGCGCCCGGCCCTGCGCTTGCGCCTCGGGCGTTCGACGCTGCAATCGATCCACTGGATCGATTGCCCGGGCTTTGCCCGACGGCGTCTCACCCCCTTGACCAACGCCTTAACCCGCGCCATAAAACCCGCCATGAAAACGGTTACCTGCATCATCTGCCGGAAGATTATTCGCTAGCGTGCTCGCTGGCCTGGCCGTTTTCGTCTCCCAAATACCCAAGATGAGAAACGCCCCGGCCCGCCGGCTGTGAAACGTTTTTCGGATTATGGCATTTTGGGAGAACAGACATGGACGGCCAGTCGGCATCGAAGACGCCGGAACTCAAGCTCTACAACACGCTGACGCGCGAAAAGACGGTGTTCGCACCGATCGACGTGCAGAACGTCCGCATGTATGTCTGCGGCCCTACCGTCTACGATTTCGCCCATATCGGCAATGCCCGCCCGGTCATCGTCTTCGACGTGTTGTTCCGGCTGCTTTCTCATGTTTATGGCAGCGATCATGTCACCTATGCGCGCAACATCACCGACGTCGACGACAAGATCAACGCGCGGGCGCTTCGCGATCATCCGAGCCTGTCGCTGAACGACGCCATCCATGCGGTGACCGAGAAGACGGCCCGGCAGTTTCACGAGGACGTGGCGGCGCTTGGCTGCCTTGCGCCGACGGTGGAGCCGCGCGCGACGGACAACATTGCGCAGATGATTGAGATCATCGAGCGGCTGATCGCCCGTGGTCATGCCTATGAGGCTGAGGGCGAGGTGCTGTTCGATACCCGCTCGATGGCGGATTACGGGCAGCTGTCGAAGCGGCCACTCGACGAGCAGCAGGCCGGCGCCCGCGTTGCCGTCGATGCGCACAAGAAGAACCCCGCCGATTTCGTTCTCTGGAAGGCCTCCAACGACAGCGAGCCCGGCTGGGAAAGCCCCTGGGGCCGCGGCCGTCCGGGCTGGCATATCGAGTGCTCGGCAATGAGCCAGCGCTATCTCGGCGACGTTTTCGATATCCATGGCGGCGGACTGGACCTGATCTTCCCGCACCATGAGAACGAGATCGCCCAGTCGCGCTGCGCTCACGGCACCGAGGTGATGGCGAACGTGTGGATGCACAACGGCTTCGTGCAGGTCGAAGGCCGCAAGATGTCGAAGTCGGAAGGCAACTTCATCACCATCAACGAGTTGCTGGCGACGGAAAAGTTTGGCGCCCGCAAATGGCCGGGTGACATTCTGCGGCTGGCAATGCTGATGACGCATTATCGCGAGCCGATCGATTTCTCGATCAAGCGGCTGGAGGAAGCCGAACGGTTGCTGGCGAAATGGCCGGCTGCGGAGGCCGGAACCGCCGAGCCGTGCGCGACGGTCACGGATGCGCTTCGTGACGACCTGAACACGGTTGCCGCCGTGCAGGCGCTGCATGCGCTGGCGCAGGAAGCCAATGCCGACAAGGCGCTGCTGCCGACCTTCGCGGCGAGCGCCGCCCTTCTCGGGCTGTTGCCTGAGATGGCGGAGATCGATGAGGCCGTGGCGATCGAGATCGACCGGCGCGTCAAGGCGCGGCTGGAACTGCTGAAGGCGAAGAACTTCGCCGAGGCCGACACGATCCGCGACACACTGCTGGCCGAGGGCGTGCAGTTGAAGGATGGCAAGGATGCGGCGACCGGCGAGCGTTTGACGACATGGGAGTTGAAGCGGTAGTCATGGTTGGTGCTGCGGCTCGCGATACCCCCCTCTGCC
>UCIT01000022.1 GCA_900472625.1 Hyphomicrobiales bacterium
ATCCTGCCCCCGCAACCAAATCCTACTAAAACACGCAATCCGCCAAACCAAAACAACCCGCCCAGGCGGGCGTTTGGCGTTTCCGTAGCGCCATGAAAGCGCTGAAGCAGGATTGAGTGCTCTCGCCTCGGAGGATGCCGTTGTGTAGAACGACAGGCATGAGCATTCCGTTTCTGATCACCGGCCCCGACGATGCGGCCGTCACCGTGCTTCTGGCGCATGGCGCCGGTGGTGCCATGGATGCGCCCGCCATGACGCGTTCGGCAGACGCGCTGGCCGCCGTCGGCTTGCGGGTGGCGCGGTTCGAGTTCGGCTATATGGCCGAGCGTCGGCGATCGGAGAGAAGACCGCCGCCGCCGCGCGCGGAAACGCTGGTACCCGAATATCTGGCGGCGGTTCGAGCAATCTCGGGTGGGGCGCTCGTGATCGGCGGCAAGTCGATGGGCGGACGCATCGCCAGCATGGTGGCGGATGATCTCCATCGCAGCGGCGCGATCGCAGGGCTGCTTTGCCTTGGCTATCCCTTCCACCCGATCGGCAAGCCGGAACAATTGCGCACCGCGCATCTCGAGCGGCTGCAAACGCCGACGCTGATCTGCCAGGGAACACGCGACGCTTTCGGAACCAAGGAGGAGGTTTCCGGCTATGCGCTCTCCGAGCATATCGACATCTCCTGGTTGGAGGATGGCGACCACGACCTGAAGCCCCGCAAGGCGATCTCCGGCTTCTCGGCGGCGGACCACATGGCCACCATGGCGGGGCGTGTGAAGCTATGGACCGACGACTTGTTGTCGAAAGGTGCTCGGCAATCGCTGATGCGCCGACTGCGCTGGCTCTCTCTCAATGACAACGGTCGTGGGATCAGTCCCCGTTCCCCGGACGGTCTCCGGATCTGGTGAGATGTGCCTGCGGTTGATGGCGCGCATGAGCGCGATCACAGCGAACGAAAGTGAGGACGGCCCGGAGAGCCGTCCTTCTCTGGCTTCAGACCGCTGCCAGCTCGAGCGTGACGGCCGCAAAGCGGTCACAGGTCGCCCGGAGCGTGATAGCGCCGGTGAGACCTGTGGTCTCGATCCAGAAACCAGCGGTTCCGCCCTGGAACGGGATCGTCGCCGGGCCTATTATTTTCGCCGGGCCGGTGATGCTGACCGAAACTGTCTCGTTCAGGAACGGCAGGCGCTGGCCCTCTTGGTCGAGCGCGCGGAGGACGACGCGGGTGGTGTCGCGCTCGCGGGCCTTCAGTCGGCTCGCGTCGGCCATAATCTCAAGCGTGGTCGGCAGCGGATCGGCGACCAGCGTCAGATTGGCCACCGGTACACCATCGACATAGCCGGTAAAGCTGCCGTCGATCCACTTCATGCCCCACAGGCCGAGTTCGTCCGCGGTAAAATGCCTGTGGTCGAAGACGACGGGCGGATGCGGCAAATGCGGGAAGTTCTCGTAATCGGGACCGACGCGCTTGGTGACGCAGCCGTATGTCAGCTCGACCTCGTCGCAATTTGTCAGCACGACCAGCGGCAGAACGCCGCCGATGTTGCGCTCGCCGCGCGCCCAGAAGGTCACCGGCTTCATGACGACTTCGTCCGACGGTTCGCACTGGCTCATATAGACGTAAGCGGCGAATTTCGGTTCGCGGAACATGTCGAGGACGCCGTGGTAGCAGATGCGGTCGCCAGAGCCGAAATCCTTGTGGGTGTTGTAGTCGAACATGCACCAGCCTATGGCGCCAGAGATGTCGGGGTCGCCGTAGGCGGCGTTCAGCACTTCGAGGTGGCGGCGGACGTGTTCGGCCTGACGCGCTTCCTGGTCGTAGATCTTGGTCGGATACATGTGCCCGCCGAACTCGGTGATCATGTAGGGCACCTTGCGGGCGAGGCCGGTGCTTTCCTGCTGCGGGCGCAGCGCCGTGCGCGGGCGGTTGACGCCGGGCAGTTCCTCGTTGCCGAGGATGAAGTCGTTCATCGTGTAGACGTCTTCGAGCAGCTCGCTGTCGGTGATGTAGCGGACGCCGCCGGTCTGGCGGGTCGGGTCGAGTTCGCGCGCCAGGCGATTGGTCTCGGCGTAGAAAGGATGATTGTCCTGCGATTCGTTGATACGCACGCCCCAGATGACGATCGACGGGTGGTTCCAGTCACGCTCGATCATGCGCCGCACGTTGCGGATGGATTCATGCTGCCATTCCTGGTCGCCGATGTGCTGCCAGCCGGGGATTTCCTCGAACACCAGCAGGCCGATGCGGTCGCAGCGGTCGAGGAACCACTTCGACTGCGGGTAGTGCGAGGTGCGGACCATGTTGCACTTGAGCACGGATTTCATGATGTCGGCGTCGCGTTCCTGGGCGGAACGGCCGGCGGCATAGCCGACATAGGGAAAGGACTGGTGGCGGTTGAGGCCGCGCAGCTTCAGCGGCCTGCCATTGAGCAGGAAGCCTTCCGGCGTGAACTCGGCGGTGCGGAAGCCGAACTGCGTGGTCAGTCTGTCAGCGCCGTGGCTGGTCTTCAGCTCGACAGTGATCTGGTAGAGTTCCGGATTGACGATGTCCCAGAGCGCAATGCCCCTGAGGCCGCGGAACGACAGCACCGCATCGTCGCCTGTCGTCTCGGCCGACGCCGTTGCCAGCACATTGCCGTCGATATCACAGAGCGAAGCTGTCAGCGTCCCGAAGAAATCGACGCCCGGAGGATTGGACAGATCGACGCGGACGGATGCCGATTTCTCTTCGGCGAGGACGTCCGATGTCTCGATCTTGAGATTGCCGATCGACACCGGATCGGTGACCTTCAGCCAGACCTCACGGTAGATGCCGGCATAGGTCAGATAATCGATGGCGCCGCCGAAGGGCGGGATCTCGGGGTTCTCGCTGCCGTCGATGGTGACCGTGATCAGGTTGTCGCCGCGTTGAAGTCCATCGGTGAGGCGCGCCTCGAACGGGGTGTAGCCATCCTTGTGGGCGACGATCTCGACGCCGTTCAAATAGACGACGGCGTCTGCCATGGCGGCATCGAAGACCAGCGAGACTTCGCGGCCCTGGAATTCCGGCATCCAGCGCAGCAGCTTCTGGTAGGTGAAGGCGCGCTGATAGCTGGTTTCGTCGAAATAGTTGAACGGCAATTCCACCGCCGTGTGCGGCAGGCTAACGGTGACGCGGCCGTCGAAATCGCGCAGAAGATGCTGGGCGGTGCCCTGGTGGAAGGCCCAGGATTCATTGTAGGGAACGATCGAACGCATGTCAGGCTCTCGCTGCAGGGATAGTGTGAGGGATGAAAAGGGCCTCGCTGGCGCGTGAGAAATCGAACATCAATCTGTCCTCCTGAAAATGCTGTCGGCGCGACAATGGGCTGAGACCGGACGCGAACGGTCTCTGTCGGTCACGGCTTACGGGTACTGGGCACCATTGGTCGTCGTGTAAATGGCGTAGACCGATTGCGTCGCGGTTATGAACAGGCGGTTCTTCTTCGGGCCGCCGAAGGTGAGATTGGAGACCGTCTGCGGCACCTTGATCTTGCCGAGCAGCGTGCCGTCAGGCGCAAAGCAGTGGATGCCGTCGGCGGCGCTGCTCCAGAGATTGCCCGAAATGTCGAAGCGGAAGCCGTCGGGGTTACCCGTGTCGATCGAGCAGAAGTACCCCTTGTCGGCCAGCGTGCGGTCGTCGATGACGTCGAACACGCGGATGTGGCGGGGAACGTCGTGGTTGGACGAGCCGGAGTCGGCGATATAGAGCTGCTTTTCGTCGGGCGAGAAGGCAAGGCCGTTCGGCTGGATGAAGTCGGTGGCGACCGCCTCGACCTCACCGGTTCCGGCGTCGATGCGGTAGACGTTGTGGCTCTGCTGTTCCGGCTCGGCCTTGTGGCCTTCATAGTCGGACATGATGCCGTAGCTCGGATCGGTAAACCAGATCGATCCGTCCGAGCGGACGACCACGTCGTTTGGTGAGTTCAGCCGCTTGCCCTGATACTTGTCGGCAAGAACGGTGATGCGACCGTCCGGCTCGGTGCGGGTGACGCGGCGTCCGCCGTGCTCGCAGGAGACCAGTCGGCCCTGGCGGTCGCGGGTGTTGCCGTTGACGTAGTTCGACGCGGCGCGAAAGACCGATACGCCGCCATCGGGAACCCAGCGCATCATGCGCTCGTTCGGAATGTCGCTCCAGAGCAGGCAATTCAGATCGGAAAACCAGACGGGGCCCTCGCTCCAGCGGCAGCCGGAATAGAGCTCCTCCAGCCTGGCGCTGCCGGCGATCAGGCTGTGAAAACGGTCGTCACGGATTTCGTAAAGCGCATCTTGCGACACCGGCTGCTCCTCCCAAAGCGATTTGATCTCCTTCGTAAACGTAAACGGCAGAGCGTGCCAGAGCCCGATCCGGCAAAAGGATCAGGCTCCGGCATTTTTTCAAAGAGGTGCGTCGGGATGAGGCGAGCCGTCGTAGCCACCCCAAATCGACTGGTCGAAGCAGATCATCGAGCCGGTCATCAGGCCCGATTCCGCTGACGACAGGTAGGCGCAGGCTCGGGCTACTTCTTCCGGATCGACCAGGCGGCCGAAGGGCTGGCTGGCTGCGGCCTCGTCCAGCCAGTTGGCCGATGCGCCGTGGAATTCCCGCTGTATGCGGTCCTCGCCTTCCGATGCCATCCAGCCGATGTTGAGGCCGTTGACACGGATGCGGTTGCGCAGCAGGGCGTAAGCGGTATTCTTGGTCAGCGTCTCCAAGGCGCCCTTGGAACTGCAATAGGCGGCGATGAAGGGCTGGCCGGCCATGGCCGACATCGAGCCGATATTGACGATCGTGCCCTCCGTCTTCTCGCGCCGCATGATCTTCACGGTCTCCTGGATCAGGAAGAACGGCGCGCGGACGTTGACGGCGAACATCCGGTCGAAGAGCTCGGGAGTGGTGTCGAGGATAGTGCCGCGATCAGTGAGCGCGGCGACATTGACCAGCGCGTCGACGCGGCCGAAAGCCTGGTCGCAAGCGTGCACGACATGCGTGGCGTCTTCGACCTTGCCGAGGTCGGCCGCGATATAGACGACCTTCGCGCCTGTGCTGGCCGAGATCTCCTCGGCTTTTGCCTTGCCCTTTTCGGCATTGCGACCGCAGATCACGATGCCGCTGGCGCCGCGCTCGGCGAACAGCCGTGCAATCGTGGCGCCGAGTCCCTGGGTGCCGCCGGTAACGATAACGATCTTGCCGTCGAGACGGCTGTGTACTGTGCTCATATGGGTTCCTCCTCCTGTTGTGACGTGCGAATGGCCCCTCGCGCAGCGAGAGGCCTGTTTGTTCATGGTGTTGCTGCAAGGGGTTGATGCGCGTCGATGACCGGTGTGTCGGCCCGATGCATCAGCTCAGCTTCTTCTCCGCCAGGTCGGACAGTGCCTGCTCGAATGCCGCGTGGCTCCAGCCGGCTGCCAAGGCTTCGCTCATCAGTTGAGCCTGGGTTTTCGGCGCCATGCCGCCGACGGGCGGGTCGCGATCGAGGTTGGTCGGGAAGGAATAACCCTCGGCGCAGGCGGCGATGGCGTTGACGGTCTCGGAGGGAGACAGCTTGTTTTTCAGCTTCTTCAGCGCGGGAAACAGCGTAGCGGACATGCGCTGGCGGTCGACGGTCTCCATCGCGCGGCCGAAGGCGGACGAGACCTGCAGCAGATTGGCGACGCGCTTGATATCGGCCGAGCGATTGGTGCCGGCGGCATGGAAAAGCGCCGGGTTGAAGAAGACGACGTCGCCCTTGCGCAACGGCAGTTGCACGTGGTTTTCGTCGAAATAGGCGCGGAATTCCGGCCGCTTGAGGGCGAGATAGCCGGGCACGTAGGCCTGGCTGTGAGGCAAGAACAAGGTCGGCCCGCTTTCGAGTGGCATATCGCAGTGGGCAACGGCGCCCTGCAGCGTCAGCACCGGCGAGAGCTTGTGAACATGCGCCGGGAACTGCTGGATCACCTCTGAGGACTGGAAGCCGAGATGGTAGTCGCGGTGGGCCGACTGGGCGGCGCCGCCCGGGTTGACGCGATTGACCTGTGCGGTCATCTGATAGCTCGGGCCGAGCCAGGCCTGGCTGGCGAGTGCGATGATCGGGTTGCCGTAATATTCGGCAAAATTCTCGGGATCCGCCAGGCAGTGCTTTTCCAGCGAATTCCAGATGCGGTCGTTGGCGCCTGCCTTGGCAAAATGGTCGCCGCCGCCGGTCGACGAACGGTGCTGCTCGGCGATGATGTTCTCGAATATCGCGCTGGCGCGATCGATGACATCAGTATCTTCGTAGGCGCCGGCAAAGACGACGACGCCGGGACCATCGGCAAAGGCTTCGCAGATTTCGGCGAGGATGGTGCGCTTGCCGTCAACCTCGGCAATTGAAGCGCGGACTTTCCGGCTGTCGTAGATCAGCACGTTCTTCTCGACCGACGCTGCGTTCGGGTAGTCGGCAAGAGACGTCGTTCGCTCGGCCTGTGCGCGGAAATCGTCGATGTCGCAGCTGTCCTCCGTCAGCCAGATGCGGTCGGCGCGCAATTTTTGTAAATTGTCGGTTTTCATCAGATGCTCCTCCATTGCTGATGGAGGCACTATACGGCTTGGCGTGGCGTGTTATAGATCAGGAATCCATCAAAAAGACATCAGATTGGGTCGCTGTGGCGCACGTATTCCTCGTCAAGGACATCGCCTTCCAGGCGGGGCTCAGCACCGCGACGGTCGATCGCGTGCTGAACGGCCGCTCCGGTGTCAGGCGGCAGACCGAGTTGCGGGTTCGCGCTGCCATCGCCGAGCTGGAGAAGCAGCAAACGGGAGCTGCGGTCGCTGGGCGCACGCTGGCGATCGACATCGTCATGGAGACGCCGGAGCGTTTCAGCGAGGCGGTTCGGGCTGCTTTCGAGGCTGAGGTCACCACCTTCCTGCCGACAGTGTTTCGCTGCCGGTTTCATTTTTCCGAGGTGATGAAAGCCGCCGAGATCGTACAGCTTCTCGATCGCATCCGGCTGCGCGGGACCAAGGGGGTGGTACTGAAGGCACCTGACGTGACGGATATCGACGCAGTGGTTTCGCGGCTCGACGAGGCCGGCATTCCCGTCGTCACGCTGGTGACCGATCTGCCAAATTCGGCGCGCGCCGCCTATGCCGGAGCCGACAACCGGGCGGCGGGAGAGACCGCCGCTTATCTGATCGGCGAGCGGTTTGCGGGTGCGCCGGGGCGGGTGCTGGTGACGCTGTCGAGCGGTCGCTTCCGTGGGGAAGAGGAACGCGAGATCGGCTTTCGCCGCATCATTCGCGAGCGCTACGGGCAGATCGGCATTACCGAGATCAGCGAGGGACACGGCACGGACATCGCAACAGGGACGCTGGCGGCGCGTGCCATCGCCGAAAATGAAGCGATCGATGCCGTTTACTCGATCGGCGGTGGCAACCGGGCGGTTCTGGCGGCGTTCGAGGCGGCGGGTCGATCGCTTCGGGTCTTCGTCGCGCATGATCTCGACGCCGACAATCGCGCACTACTGGCGGCGGGCAGAATAAGCTTTGTGCTGCACCACGATCTGCGCTCGGACGCGCGTTCGGCCTTTCGGGCAATCATGAGCCGGACGATGTCGGCCAGGGTTGGCGGGGCATCCCTTTCGGCGGTGGAGATTATCACTCCTTACAATATGCCGTCGTCCGGATAAGGTTGGCCGTTCCTTCGCGGGCGAAATCGCGGTATGGGTTCCGTATTAGGCAAGGTGAATTTGGTATGGAATACAAGGATATCGGCACAGTCGCGTCGTGGCTGACGGAACAGGGGCTGAAAGGCGCCACCGAGTCGGAGCTGCTGAACGGATTCTGCGAGACTTGTCGTGGCATGGGCCTGCCGCTCGATCGTGGCCTAGCGCTGATGGATACGCTGCATCCGGTTCATGAGGGGCGCGCGTTTCGCTGGGACAGCCAGGAAGAGGTCGAAGGCGAGTTCGCCTACGGCCCGACCGGCAGCGACGGGAATTCGCTGGCGAGCTGGCAGACATCCGCCTTCTACTATCTCTGGGCCGGTACCGACAACGAAGTGCGCCGGCGCATCGGCTTCGGCGACCCCACCGATTTCGCGATGCTGGAAAAGATGCAGGGCGAGGGGCATACAGATTTCATCGCTATGGTGCATCGTTTCGCCAAGGCGGGGACGATCGGCGAGATGGATTGCTTCTTCTCGCATTTCACCACGCGCCATGCCGAAGGATTTACCGATCATCACCTGATGATCCTGCGCAAGCTGGTGCCTGTGCTGGCGCTGGCGATCAAGTGCATCGCGCTCGGCCGCATCGCGCGCACGATCGCGGAGGTCTATCTCGGTGAAGATGCAGCCCGGCAGGTGCTGGAGGGCAAGATCAGCCGCGGCAAGTCGGAGCGGATTTCCGCGGTTCTGTGGTTCTCCGACCTCGTCAACTACACCAAGATTTCCGACAGCGCCTCGCCCGAGGAAATCCTGCCGATGCTGAATGCCTACAGCGATCTGGTGATTTCGGCAGTGCATGAGGCCGGTGGCAATGTGCTGAAGCTGATCGGCGATGGCGTGCTGGCGATCTTCAAGGCGGATGCCCCGGTCGATGCCTGTTCGGCGGCGCTGACGGCCGAACGGCTGCTGCATGAGCGGCTGGTGACGCTGAACGATGAGCGGGCGTTCGAGGAGCGGCCGACCACCGACGTCTATATCGGCCTGCATATCGGCGACGTGTTCTACGGCAACATCGGCAGCCAGGAGCGGCTCGATTTCACCGTCATCGGTCCTGCCGTCAACGAAGTCAGCCGCATTGCCTCGCTCTGTCGCTCGGTGGATTTCAACGTTTTGATGTCGTCCGATTTCGCTGCTGCCATCCCGGAAGACCAGCGCGGTACGCTTGCCTGCATCGGCCGATATGCGCTGCGCGGCGTGCAGCGGCCGCAGGAGCTTTATACGCTCGAAACGGCCGGTGCCCTGCGCTGATCAGCGCAGCAGGCCCTGTCCGCCATCGACCCAGACCGGCGTGCCGGTGATGTGGCGGGCGCGATCGCTGGCGAGGAACAGGATGGTTTCGGCGACATCCTCACTGTGGCCGGCCTTGCCGCCGGTGATCGGGATCTCGCCATCCGGCCAGACAACAGGGATTTCCGTTTCCTCGCGATGGCGGGCGCTGGTGTTTTCGTCGATATCGGTGTCGATGGCGCCGGGGCAGACGGCGTTGACGCGGATGCGATGCTTGCCGAGCTCAAGCGCCAACTGCTGCACCATCGCCACCTGGCCGGCCTTGGTTGCGGTATAGGCGGTGGCGCCCGGGGTGGTGAAGGTGCGGGTGCCGTTGATCGACGAGACCACGACGATCGATCCTCCGCCCGACGATTTCAGGTGCGGCACGGTGAGATGCAGGGTCATGTATGTGCCGCGCAGGTTGATGGCGATGGTCTTGTCCCATTCGTCCGGCTTGAGGTCGTCGATCGGCGCCCAGACGCCGTTGATGCCGGCATTGGCGACGACGATGTCGAGACCGCCGAAGGTCGAGACAAGGGTGTCGATGGCCCGGCGCATCTGGCCTTCGTCGCTGGTATCGGCCGTCAGCGCGATTGCCTCGCCGCCGGCGGCTGCGATCTCGTCGCGGGTTTTTGCCACCTCGCTCTCGGTGCGGCTCAGCGCTGCGACCTTTGCGCCTTCGGCCGCCAGCGCAAGCGCGGTTGCCTTGCCGATGCCGGATCCGGCGCCCGTCACCAATGCGATCTTGCCCTGAAGTTCCATGGTCTGCTCCTCGTTGCGGTGGACCATGGGGCAATGTCTGGCAGTGTGCTTGGTTCCAGAGAGGTTACTCCACCACATCCGTTCCGCGTGTCGGCGGCGCGCCGATGCCGCCTTCGGCTTCGGGGCCATGCGGCTGTTCCGGATTGTGTGAATGGGTGGATCGATCGGACGTGGCCGGGCCAACATGGCCATTGGGGCCGTAGAAAGCCAGATGCATGCCCCAGTATGAGGAGACGAACAGCGCAAGGGCGCAGACGAGGCCGACGGGAATGTTGCGGGGCAGGCTCTTGAAGCGGCTGAGGACATGGCTTTCGCGGCTGTGGTCGGCGGCTACTGCCAGCAGGATCGCCATGATCAGCCCGTGGCCGATTATCTCGATGCGGCCGAAGGGCCAGACGGCGGCGGTGAAGATCACGAGGAGCGCGATCGCCGAGAGACGGCGGATCAACGGCGTCCACAGCATGCCGAAGCCCATGGTGAATTCGGCGACGCCGGCCATCGGAATGAAAGCATCGCGCGGCAATCCGAACGTCAGGAACGGTCGCTCGATGACCAGGGGATAGAACCATTCGGGATAGGCGAATTTTTCCAGGCTCGACCACATGAGCGCGATGGAAAGCCCCCACCGCAGGATCTCGAAGCGGTGGGCCTGCCAGGTCTGGCGGCTGGATCCGGCGGTGATGAGATAGCCGGCGACGCCGACGCCAAGGGCGAGATAATCGAAGAGATGGAACAGATCGTAGTCGCGCAACGCCAGCAGCCAGAGCGCGATGATGCCAACGCCTGCGATCGGCATCGTCGCACGCCAGAAGATCAGCGCGGCAATCAGCAACTGCATCCACGAGACCCATTCGGCCGGCGTCTTCAGGTCCGGCGTCAGGTAGATGCCGCCGACCGAGAAGATGGCGACGAAGAAGGCGGCGATGAGGGCGCGCATGTAGTCGTCGATGCGCTCCCATAAAAGCCGGGTACCTCTATCCAGCATGTCAAGCAGACGGGTGCCGAGCGGGCTGCGTTCGATCATCCCGAAAATGAGGAAGAAGGCGAGCACAAGCGCGATGCCGAGCCAGAACCAGCCGTCGTGCAGGGTGTAGCCCACCGGCTTCGGCGCGGCGCCGACGATGTACGGGGCGAACCATTTGACGTGAGCGGCGGCAGGGCTGGCAATTGTGAGGATGGCGGCAAACAGGGCGGACGCAACGGCAGCGCAGGCGGATCGAGCAATGGCTTTGTCTGAAAACATCACGACATTCTCTCTGTTGCTGACATGCAGGGGGAATGGGCAGGGATCAATGGACTGCGGGTGATACGAGGACGGAACGGGGCAGGGAACGCGGGAAGCGAATGAGCGTCCGTTGTCCCGTCATATGCGTTTCAGGCAATGCGGTCTGATGAATGACATATAGGTATATGTCTATATTACTGACGTTGCGGCAAAAGAAAAGGGGCCGTATCCACGACCCCTTGTCCCGTCGAATTCAATAGTAGTGACCACCTACCACTCGGCGACGCTGCCGTCCTCATGGCGCCAGATCGGGTTGCGCCAGCGGTGTCCTTCCTTGGCCTTCTCGATGACATAGGCCTCGTCCACCTCGATGCCGAGGCCGGGGCCCTGCGGAATGCTGACGAAACCGTCGGCGTAGTGGAACACCTCCTTGTTGGAGATGTAGTCGAGGATGTCGTTGCCCTTGTTGTAGTGGATGCCGAGGCTCTGTTCCTGGATGAAGGCATTGTAGCTGACGGCATCGACCTGCAGGCAGGCGGTCAGCGCGATCGGGCCGAGCGGGCAATGCGGGGCGAGCGCGACGTCGTAGGCCTCGGCCATGGTGGCGATCTTGCGGCATTCGGTGATGCCGCCGGCGTGGCTGAGATCGGGCTGCAGGATATCGACATAGCCTTCCGACAGGATGCGCTTGAAATCCCAGCGCGAAAACAACCGCTCTCCGAGCGCGATCGGCGTCGATGTGTGGTTGGCGATTTCCTTCAGCGCTTCGTAGTTTTCAGAAAGCACCGGCTCCTCGATGAACAGCAGCTTGAACTGATCGAGTTCTTTGGCGAGCACTTTTGCCATCGGTTTGTGGACGCGGCCGTGGAAATCGACGCCGATGCCGATATAGGGGCCGATCGCCTCTCGGATGGTGGCGATGGTCTCGACGGCCTTCTCCACCTTGTCCCAGGTGTCGACGATCTGCATTTCCTCGCAGCCGTTGAGCTTGATCGCCTTGAAGCCGCGGGCCACGACTTCCTTGGCGTTGTTGGCAACGTCGGAAGGGCGGTCGCCGCCGATCCAGGAATAGACCTTGATCTTGTCGCGCACCTGGCCGCCGAGCAGCGAGTGGATGGGCTGGCCGAGTGCCTTGCCCTTGATGTCCCAGAGCGCCTGGTCAATGCCGGAGATTGCGCTCATGTGGATGGCGCCGCCGCGGTAGAAGCCGCCGCGATACATGACGTTCCAGTGGTCCTCGATCAGGAACGGGTCCTTGCCGATCAGGTAGTCCTCGAGCTCGTGGACAGCGGCCTGGACGGTCAAGGCCCGGCCCTCGACGACGGGCTCGCCCCAGCCGACGATGCCCTCGTCGGTCTCGATCTTCAGGAACAGCCAGCGAGGCGGCACGATATAGGTGGTGAGCTTGGTGATCTTCATGGACGTTTCCTCTTTATCGGCTCCGGCGGCCCCGACCGATTTTTGTCTCAGTTACGATGTCAGCATCCTGGATCGTGCCGGCGGTTTTCAGGTTGGCGCGGCAAGATCGAGAATGCTGCTCATACAGTGGCTGCCGGCCGGTCCGTCGCGCATCGTTAGAGTCTCGATCAGACCCTGCTGTATCACCGAGCCTTCGCGCTGGTGTCGCATGGCGATGTTGGGAGCCTGGATCGCATATGTCATGGTGGCCTGGATGGAGCTCAAGAGTCGATGGAAAGTCTGGTTGTTGCGGCGGGATTTCGGATCAATCATCATACAATATGATTTTTCAAGTACGATCATTCTAAGGCGCGGAAGTTGCGGGATGCAATCTTTTCGCGGTCTAATTTCGCAGGAGTGTCGCCTTCCTGGTTTAGAGGATTATATCCACCGGCGAAGAGGTCGTTTGCGCCTCTTGACCGAACGACGCGGCAAGCCCGCTGCGTTGGAAAGATACTCAATCCAATAGGAGAACGGCATGCAGATCAATCGCACAGGTTCGGCACAATGGTCGGGCGGCATCAAGGACGGCAAGGGCGCGATCTCGACGCAGAGCGGCGCGCTGAAATCCTATCCCTATGGTTTCGCCAGCCGCTTCGAAGGCCTGCCGGGCACCAATCCCGAAGAACTGATCGGCGCTGCCCATGCCGGTTGCTTCACCATGGCGCTGTCGCTGATCCTCGGTGACGCCGGCTTTACCGCCACCAGCATGGAAACGACGGCGAAGGTGACGCTCGAAAGCGTCGAAGGTGGCTTTGCCATCAGCGCCATCGCGCTGACGCTGCGCGGCACGGTTCCCGATTGCGACGAAAAGACCTTCATCGAACTGGCAGGCAAGGCGAAGGCCGGTTGCCCGGTATCGAAGGCGCTGTCGGCCGTTCCGATCACGCTCGACGCCCAGCTCGTCTGATCGATCGACCTTCACAATCATTTCGATGCCGCGGCGCCATGCGTCGCGGCATTTTCATTTTTGCCGACACTTCAGATTTCGCTTCCATTTAAAAGGATTGCGCCGCAGCATCCATGCTGCAGGTCTTGTCTTTCGTCCTGTCTCATCCCGTAGCCATGCCCAGTTCTTTTAACCTGTCTCTACCGAGGGAGTTAAATCATGTCGGGACTAGCAGCTCTTACCATCTTCCATGTCATCCTCAGCCTGATCGCCATCATTGCCGGTGTCGCGCTTGCCCGTGGCCTTATCTCCGGGCAGCGCAGTGACCGGTGGACGCAAATCTTCATGGTGACGACCGCGATCACCGTGCTTACCGGCTTCGTCTTCCCCTATCACGGCTTCACGCCGGGAATCGGAGTCGGGATCGTTTGCGTGCTTGTCTTTATCCCTACGGCCCTGGCCCGCTATCGCTTCCAGATGGCCGGCCTCTGGCGTCCGGTGTTCATCGTCGGCGCGCTGGCGCTCTTCTATTTCAACTGTCTTGTCTTCGTCGTTCAGTCATTCCAGAAAATTCCGCCTCTGAATGCATTGGCACCAACCGGCGGTGAGCCGATCGTCGGGATTGTGCAAGCAGTTGTCTTCATTGCGTTTCTGGTCGTCGGGTTTTTCTCTATCCGGCGCTTTCGGCCGATGATGGCAGGATTCTAGGGCATTGTGCCGCATTGCAACAGATTGACTTCCGTCAACTGATGTTTTACGACTGACGAAATTCGAAAATCGTCAGTCGTAATTTAGGCGGACTAAATCAATGGACGACCTCGCAGAAAATGCGCTCGATGCAGCCCGGCAGGAGAATGTGACGCGCATTCTCGATGCGGCCGAGCGTTTGTTCCGGCACTATGGTTATTCGAAAACCACCGTTGCCGACATTGCCCGCGATCTGGGCATGTCGCCGGCCAACGTTTATCGCTTCTTCTCTTCCAAGGTCGAAATCCACCAGGCGATCTGCGGCCGCATGCTGGCTGCCAGCTATCAGCAAGCCTACGATATCCGCCACCTCCCGATCAGCGCATCCGAGCGGCTCCGGCGCTATGTCCGTGGGCAGTACACGACGACGGTCGAGACCATGCTCGATGAGCAAAAGGTGCACGAGATGGTCGTCGTTGCCATCGAGCGCGATTGGCATGTCATCGAAAAGCATATCGACAGCATTCAGGATTTGCTTGCCGAGGTGATCCGCGAGGGCATCGAGGCCGGTGAATTCGTGGAGCAGGATCCGACGACCGCATCGCGCTGCTTCGGCGCCGCGACGATGATGCTCTGCCATCCGATCATGGTGGCCGAATGTCTCACCAAGACCAACCGCGCGTCGGTCGATGACCTGATCGATTTCTCGATCCGGGCGCTGACGAAATAACCAGGCGGCCTTTCCGCTACGCCATTCAACATGCAAACATACCGGGAGTGCGAAAGATGATTTCGCTGAATACAGTCAAGTTGCCGTCCGTTGTCACCTTCGCGCTGCTGGGCGCCGTGTCGCTCGCCGTTTCCGGCTGCAGCGAAGAGAAGAAGGCGGAGACCAAGGAGATCCTGCGACCGGTCAAGGTGGTCGAGATCGCCAAGGCGGGCGACACCCGTGTTCTTGATTATTCCGGTGCCGTCAAGGCGCGGGTCGAGACCAGTCTTGGCTTCCGCGTTGCCGGCAAGATCACCGAACGGAAGGTCAATATCGGCGACCGCCTGCATCCGGGCGATCTGATCGCGCGGATCGACCCGACCGACTACGAGCTTGCGGCAAAGACTGCCGAAGCCAATCTGGCGGCCGCTGAAAAGGGTGTCGGCACCGCCGATCTCGCCAACAAGCGC
Source organism: Hyphomicrobiales bacterium (assembly GCA_900472625.1). Lineage (GTDB taxonomy): Bacteria > Pseudomonadota > Alphaproteobacteria > Rhizobiales > Rhizobiaceae > Rhizobium. The sequence goes on from UCIT01000022.1 coordinate 15,143, forward strand.
GCCCAGCAGCTGTTCGACAAGAGCGTTACCGCCAAGTCGCAGATGGAGCAGGCGTCGCTCAGCTACGATCAGGCCGTCTCGACGCGCGATGCGGCCGCGTCCTCGCTCGATCAGGCGAAGAACCAGGTGAGCTATGCCGAGCTGAAGGCCGACCAGAGCGGCATCGTCACGGCGATCAGCGCCGATGCCGGCGCCGTCGTCGCTGCGGGCACGCCGGTCGCTTCCGTCGCGCTCGATGGCGAGAAGGAAGTGCTGATTGCGGTGCCGGAGAACGACATCGCCGAGTTCAAGCCGGGCAAGACGGTCAAGGCCAGCTTCTGGTCGTCGGACAAGCTGGTGCTCGACGGCAAGGTGCGCGAGGTCGCCGGCAGCGCCGATGCGCAGTCGCGGACCTTCGCCGTGCGCGTCAGCCTGCCCAACGACGATCGCGTGCTGCTCGGCATGACGGCGACGATCGAAGCGAATGTCAGCAACGCCAAGACCCATGTCGCCATTCCGCTGGCGGCGCTGGCCGAAAAGGACGGCAAGAAGATCGTCTGGGTCGTCGATCGCGATGCCGCGACCGTGCATGCCCGTGACGTGACGGTCGTCGATTTCACCGGTGATGGCGTCAACGTCTCCGACGGCCTGAACACCGGCGATCTCGTCGTCGCCGCCGGCACGCAGTTCATGACCGAGAATCTCAAGGTCAAGCTGCCCGGCCAGCAGTCGGCGTCCGCCGAAGCAACCGACGTCGTTCGTTGAGCGCAGGCAGAGGGAACGGGACAATGGACAACTCCACCACCGAGAAGAAGCCCTTCAACCTGTCGCGCTGGGCGATCGGCCATCCGAGCATCGCGCGCTTCCTGTTCGGCCTCATCCTGATCACCGGCGTGCTCGGGCTGATGCGCATGGGGCAGAAGGAAGACCCTGATTTCACCTTCCGCGTCATGGTCGTGCAGGCCGTCTGGCCGGGCTCGTCGATCCAGGAGATGCAGGACCAGGTCGTCAACAAGATCGAACGCAAGCTGCAGGAAACCCCGCATATCGACTGGGTGAAATCCTACACGCGTGCCGGTTCCGCTGTCATTACCCTGCAGGTCAAGGGCGACACCAACGCCGCCGAGGTGGCGGACGCCTTCTATCAGGTGCGCAAGAAGGTCGGCGATATCTCGGGCGATCTGCCAAGCGGCCTGCTCGGCCCCTATTTCAACGACGAGTTCGGCGATACCTTCATCACCCTGCAATCGATCAGCGGTGATGGCTACAGCTATCCGGAGCTGAAGAAGTTCGCCATCCAGGCGCGCGACATGCTGTTGACGACGCCAGGCGTCGAAAAGGCGGTGATCATCGGCGACCAGCCGGAGAAGATCTATATCGACGTCTCTTCCAAGGCATTGGCCGAGCGCGGGCTGACGATCGTCAACCTGCAGGATGCGATCAAGGGCCAGAACAGTGTCGATCCCGCCGGCTCGATCGATACCGGCACCCGCTCGGTGCGCATCGCTGTCGAAGGTGACGTGACGCGGGCGGCGGATATTCGGGAGCTCCGGCTCAATGCCGGCGGCCAGGTGACGCGTCTCGGCGATATCGCCACCGTCTATTCCGGCCTCGAGGATCCCTATCAGAAGAAATACCGCTTCAACGGCCACGAGAGCGTCCAGGTTGGCGTCGTCATGGCCAAGGGCTTCAAGGTCACCGATGTCGGCAAGGATGTCGAGGCGACCTACCAGCGTTTCGAGGACTCTCTTCCCTACGGCGTCGCCGTCGACCAGATTTCCAACCAGCCCGACGTGGTGACCGACGCCGTCAGCGAGTTCATGCATGCGCTCGGTGAAGCGCTGGTGATTGTGCTGATCGTCTCGTTCCTGTCGATCGGCTGGCGCTCGGGCCTCGTCATCGCCATCGCGATTCCGCTGGTGCTGGCCGCCACCTTCGCCATCATGTACGAGCTGGGTATCGACCTGCAGCGTATCTCGCTGGGCGCGCTGATCATCGCGCTCGGGCTACTCGTCGACGACGCGATGATCGTCGTCGAGCTCATGGAGCGAAAGCTCGAGGAAGGCCTCGTCAAGATCGAGGCGGCGAGCTTCGCCTATTCTTCGACCGCCTTTCCAATGCTGACAGGCACACTGATCACCACCGCCGGCTTCATTCCCGTCGGCTTCGCGGCTTCCACCGCCGGCGAATACGTCCGCACGCTGTTCTACGTCGTCGGCATTGCGCTCGTCGTTTCGTGGTTCGTGGCCGTCTACTTCACGCCATGGCTCGGCTACATGATCCTGAAGCAGCGCAAGCATGCCGGCGGCGACCATCACGACGCATTCGACACCAGCTTCTACCGGCGCCTGCGCGGCACCGTCGGCTGGGCCGTACGGCATCGGATCATCGTTGTCGCGTTGACGCTTGTCACCTTCGTCACCAGCCTCTGGGCCTTCCAGTTCATCCCGCAGAACTTCTTCCCGCAATCCTCGCGTCCTGAGATCCTCGTCGATCTCTGGCTGCCCGAGGGCACCAGCATCAAGGAAGTCGAGACGCAGGCCAAGGCGCTCGAAGCCAAGATCATGGACGACAAGGACAAGAAGTTCGTCGCCACCTATATCGGCGAGGGCGCCCCGCGCTTCTTCCTGCCGCTCGACCAGCAGCTTCCGAACCCGAATTTCGCGCAGTTGCTGATCATGGCAAACGACGAGCCGGCGCGTGAGCGCATGATCGTCAAGCTGCGCGCGATTCTGGCCGAAGACTTCCCTGACATCAGGGGCAAGGTCGATCGTCTGTTCCTCGGTCCTCCGACCGGCTGGCCGGTACAGATGCGCGTCATGGGCCCGGATCGCCAGGAAGTCCGTAAGATTGCCGACGAGGTGAAGGCGAAGTTCCAGGCCAATCCGCTGCTGGGCGCCATCCATGACGATTGGCTGGAGCAGGTGCCTGCCATGAAGCTGGTCATCGATCAGGACCGGGCGCGCGCGCTCGGCGTTACCTCGCAGCGCGTCCGCCAGATGCTGCAGACCGCCATGTCTGGCGCGCCGCTCGACGACTTCCGCGACGGCGAGGAGACGGTGTCGATCGTCGCCCGCGAGCCGGATGCCAACCGCTCGCTGCTGTCGGCCGTCAACTCGGTCTATGTGCCGACCGATTTCGGCGGCTTCGTACCGGTGTCGCAGATCGCCAAGGTCGTGCCCGTGCTCGAACAGGGCATCGAATGGCGGCGCGACCGGTTGCCGACGATCAGCGTGCGCGCCACGCTGCCTGATGGCGTGCAGTCGAACGATGTCGTGATGAAGATGTATGCCGACCTGCAGCCGCTGCGCGACAGCCTGCCTGCCGGCTACAAGGTGGAGATCCAGGGCGGTGCCGAGGATTCGGCCGAAAGCCAGGCCTCGATCGCCGCCAAGGCGCCGATCATGCTCGTGGTCATCGTGCTTCTCCTGATGGCGCAGCTGCAGCACTTCGGCAAGGCGATGCTGGTGCTGGCGACTGGCCCGTTGGGGATCATCGGCGCGGCCGCGGCCCTTTTGATCTCGGGCGCGCCGTTCGGCTTCGTCGCCATCCTCGGCGTCATCGCCCTGCTCGGCATCATCATCCGCAACTCGATCATCCTGATCGACCAGATCGACCAGGACATCAAGGCGGGCATGCACCGGCAGGAGGCGATCGTCGGCGCGGCTGTGCGGCGTTTCCGGCCAATCATGCTGACGGCGCTGACGGCGGTTCTGGCGCTGATCCCGATCTCGCGCGGCGTGTTCTGGGGGCCGCTCGCCTACGCGATGATGGGTGGCATCCTGGTGGCCACCGTGCTGACCATCCTGGTCCTGCCCGCCGCTTACGCGCTGTTCTTCGGCAAGGAGCCGAAGGCGAAGGAAGGCGATGCCGAAGGGCATTCGAACAGCAACGACGCCGAGACGGATCATCGGCATCCGCCGGCGGTGGCGGCCGAGTAAAGATGCGAATGGCGCGGTGTGAGCCGCGCCATTTTTGTGTGAAAACGGTTCATAAAGATTGTGGGTGTGGCCCCCTCAACTGCCTGCCGGCATCTTCTCCCCGCCGGGGAGAAGGGAGTTCTGGCAGCCGCTCGCCTTACTTCAACGCTGAAGATTCTTGTTGGCGCCAACTCGAATCTCCCCCTCTCCCCTCGGGGAGAGGGTAGGGTGAGGGGGCTGCTGGCGCAGATGCTGGCGTAAGAACGCGTTTAGCCCACGCTCTCCGCTTCCGCCTTCAACCCCAGCAGCGCGGCACCGATCAGGCCGGGCTCGACGCGGCATTCGCTGCGGACCACCAGCGGGCGGTCGAACTTGCGCAGGATGCGCTGGCGCACGGTCCTGTCGAGCTCCTGCAGGAGCTGTTCGACATTGGAGAGGCCGCCGGCGACGGGGACGATGGTGGCGCCTGTTATGTTGATGGTCAGCGCCAGCGGCGAGGCGAGAAGGTCGATGAAGACGTCCATGGTGCGAGTCGCCTGTTCCTCGCCCTTCAGCCACTTGCCGATGATTTCCTCGCTGGTGAAATCGAGGTCGTGCAGGGTCTTGTGCAGGCGCTCCATGCCGCGGGCGCCGCCGACCGAATCGACGCAGCCGCTCTGGCCGCAGCCGCAGGCATAGTGCGGGATTTCCACCGGCGGGTGGCCGGCGCGGAGCGCAACGATCGGGCCATGGCCCCATTCCCCGGCAAAGCCGCCGGCTTCGTTGATCAGCCTGCCGTTGGCGATGACGCCGCCGCCGACGCCGGTACCGAGGATGACGCCCAGCACGATGCGGTGGCCGCGCCCGGCGCCGAGACCGGCTTCGGCCATGGCAAAGCAATCGGCATCATTGGCGACGAGCACCGGAATGCCGAGTTCGGCTTCGACATCGGCCGCGAAGGTGCGGCCGTGAATACACGGAATGTTGGCGCAGGTGAGCTTCTGGGTATCGGGATCGACGACACCGGCGATCGAGATGGAGAGCAGCGTCGGCTGGCCCCCGGCCTGCGTGATGAAGCTCTTCAGCGTATCGACGAAAGCGCCGAAATCGTCGAGCGGTGTCGGCTGGCGACCGAGCGGGGTGATGTCGGTTTCGGAAAGGGCGATGCCACCCTTGATGGCCGAGCCGCCGATGTCGAAAGAGATGATCATTCGTGTTCTATCTGTTCGAGACGATTAGCGTCTGCTCGCACCGTTCCGGATGATTTGCAAGTCCAAACCGTGCCTGGCTCGAAGAGGCTCAGGTCGGCAGGGTGATGCGTGCTTCGAAGCCCGATGTCTCGCCGCTCGCCGGGGAGCGCAGCTCAAGCGTGCCGCCCATCTGCGAGACGATGCGGTCGGCGATCGCCAGGCCAAGCCCGGATCCGGACGCGCTGGTCTTGCCGCGCCGGAAGCGCTTCTTCAGCGTGGCGAGATCTATTTCGGTCACAACAGGGCCGCCGTTGACGACGCGCAAAATGCCGCCGGGCTCAAGGCTGACGCTGACGGGACTTTCGGGATCGCCGTGGACGAGGGCGTTTTCGATGAGGTTTCGGATGATGATGCCGAAGGCGTCCATGTCGGCGTTGCGGATCAGCGTGGTCTCGGCCGCAGCAGTGTAGTGCAGCCGTCCCTCCGAGCGGCTGTCGCGCTCATAATCGGTGACCACCATGTCGAGCACCGGACGCAGATCGGTCGCCGTGGCGCTGCCGCCGATACCGGCCTCGGCGCGGGCGAGTTGCAGCAGCTTCTCGGCCAGGCGCCCGAGATTGACCAGCGAGGTCTCGACCTGGCGGGCGCGTGTCCTTGTCGGTCCGTCGGGGAGTTCTTCCGCCAGCCGCTGGGTCTGCGCCAGCGCGCCGGCGATCGGGGTTCTCAGTTCATGGGCGCTGTTGGCGGTAAATTCGCGCTCGGATTCGAGCGCCGAACGCAATCGACCGAGCAACAGGTTGACCGAGCGGGCGATCGGTTTCAGTTCCTTCGGCAGGCCGGTTGCCTCGACCTCCGCCAGATTGCCGCCGTCCTTGGTGCCGATATCCTGTCTCAGCGCATCGAGCGGCCTCAGGGCGCGACCGACGATGAACCAGATGGCGAAAATGCTGGCGGGGACGAGTGCGATCAACGGGATGAGCAATGTGACAGCGCTTTCGCGCACGGCCTCGCGGCGGTTCTTGAAGCGATCCGCCACCTGCAGGAACAACGCGCCGTCCGTGGTTTTCTCGGTGTAGATGCGTGCGACTTCGGTGTCATGGAAGCCCGTCGCCAGCGGTGCGGAGAACGGCTCCGACGGGGCGTCATTGGAGCGGAGCACGACCTTTCCGGTGCCGTCGCGGACCTGATAGGTGAGGTATTCGCGATTTGCCGCGGTGTTCAGCATCGCGATGCCGCGCGGGTTGGCGACGTCGTGCTGGTCCATGTCGTCGAGGATGAGGGCCAGCAGCCGTTCGGTGGTTTCCTGCTGGGCGCTGTCGAAGATCTCGTCGAACTCGTGCTGCATCACGCGGATGCTGAGGCCGATGGCGATGAGCCAGAAGACCACCATGAACGTCGTCAGGGCAGTGATCAGCGGGCGGGTGATGCTGGGTTCGCGTTTCATTGTGATCCGAGTGTGTAGCCGATGCCGCGGGCGGTGCGGATGCGTTCCTTGCCGATCTTCTTGCGCAGACGGCTGACATAGACCTCGACCGTGTTGCTCTCGATTTCCGAGCCGAAGGCATAGAGTGCCTCCTCGATGCGGTCCTTGGAGACGATGGCGCCGGGGCGGGCGGTCAACAGGTCGAGCACCGCCCATTCGCGGCTGGTGAGGATGACCGATACGCCGTCGACGGAAATCTTGTGCTGCGGCCGGTCGATCTCGATGCCGTCGATGCGCAGGACCGGATGCGGGCTGGCCTCGTAGCGGCGGGCGACGGCCATGATGCGGGCTTCGAGTTCGCCGAGATTGAAGGGCTTGACGAGATAGTCGTCGGCGCCGGCGTTCAGGCCCTCGATGCGGTCGGAAATCTGGTCCCGCGCGGTGAGAATAATGACGGGCGTTCTGATGTCGCGGGCGCGCAGGCGCCTCAGGAAATCGACGCCGCTACCGTCGGGGAGTTGCAGGTCGAGCAGGATCAGGCCGTATTCCACGGGGCCGGATGCGGCATCGGCATCCGCGAGGTTCTTCACCCAATCGACGGCATGAAACGATGCGGCGACGTGATCGCGCACCGCTTCGCCAATCATCCTGTCGTCTTCAACCAGCAGAATTCGCAAGGCTTGTCCCTCTCGGCCACAGTTAGCGTGCCTGCCGATCGCAGGTCAAGCGCAGGCTTCGCGGGCAATGATGGCGCGGCGATGGCGGGGGGCGTGGAAGTGTCAGCGCTAAAATAGATTGTGCAATTTCTCAATGCACTCGACATTTGCCCGAATTTTGTTTTGATCTGGCGAAATGGGAGTCAATGGCGATGTTCGCCGGCGAAGGAGGCCCGCGCGATGGACATTCGATGGTGAAACGATCCGAAACTTCCGCCCGTCTCGACGACGCAGCCCGCGCCGGCTGGCTCTATTATGTCGCCGGGCGGACGCAGGACGAGATCGCGTCGGCGATGGGAATTTCGCGGCAGTCGGCGCAGCGCCTCGTCTCGCTTGCCGTCGCCGAGCGGCTGATCAAGGTACGGCTCGATCATCCGATCGCTGCCTGTCTCGAACTCGCCGATGCGGTTCGCAAGAAATACGGTCTGCGCCAGGTCGAGGTGGTGCCGAGCGATCCCGGTGCCGGCGTCGCGACCGTCGGCATCGCCGAGGCGGCGGCGGCGGAGATCGAGCGCTGGCTGAAGAAGCCGGATCCGATCGTGCTTGCCGTCGGTACGGGTCGAACGCTGAAGGCCGCCGTCGATCAGCTGCCGGCGATCGAATGCATCAATCACCGCATCGTCTCGCTGACCGGCAATATCACGCCGGACGGCTCTGCCGCCTACTACAACGTCATCTTCAGCATGGCCGATGCCGTCAAGGCGCGGCATTTCCCTATGCCGCTGCCGGTGCTGGTCACCTCCGCCGAGGAGCGCGAGACGCTGCATGCGCAGCAGCTGGTGCGCTCGACAATCGAGATGAGCGCGCAGGCCAATGTCACCTTCGTCGGCATCGGCGAGCTCGGCATCGACGGACCGCTGTGTCTCGACGGCTTTCTCGAGAAGGACGAGATGATGGAGCTGATGCGCAGCGGTGCCGTCGGCGAGATCTGCGGATGGGTGTTCGACAGCGAGGGAAGGCTGCTCGACAACCCGATCAATGAGCGCGTTGCGTCCGCTCCGATCCCGTCGCGCGAAGCCTCGGTGGTGATCGGAATCGGCAAGGGAAAACGCAAGATGAAAGCGATCCGCGCCGCGGTCGTCGGGCATCAAATCAACGGTTTGATCACCGATGAAGAGGTTGCCGAGTATTTGCTCAAGGCGTGAGCAAAAATTTATTTGTTTTGAATTCAGGTAGTTAGGCAGTCGTTTCGCTATTGCAGCAACGATTGACGATTGACATTTTCTGCGCGAGGATGAGTAATTGCCCATGAGCAAAGCGAATGCTCGCTAACATCTTCTGGGAGGAAGATCATGACATTTAAAACTTTTCTGCTGGGCGCCTGCTCGGTATTGGCGTTCGCCGGCATGGCTTCGGCCGAAACGCTGACGATCGCAACCGTCAACAATGGCGACATGGTTCGCATGCAGAAGCTGACGGACGACTTCAAGGCCAAGAACCCGGGCATCGACCTGGAATGGGTGACGCTCGAAGAAAACGTCCTGCGCCAAAAGGTCACGACCGATATCGCGACCAAGGGTGGCCAATACGACGTTCTGACGATCGGCAACTACGAAGTTCCGATCTGGGCCAAGCAGGGCTGGCTCCTGCCGCTCGACAATCTCGGCGACAAGTATGACAGCAAGGACCTTCTGCCGGCCATCAGCGCCGCGCTGACCGTCGACAGCAAACTCTACGCCGTGCCGTTCTACGGCGAAAGCGCGATGATCATGTATCGCACCGACCTGTTCGAAAAGGCCGGTCTGAAGATGCCTGAGAACCCGACCTGGGAATTCATCGCCGATGCGGCGAAGAAGATCACTGACAAGGACAAGGAAGTCTACGGCATGTGCCTTCGCGGCAAGGCCGGCTGGGGTGAGAACATGGCGTTCATCACCGCGCTCGACAACTCGTTCGGCGGTCGCTGGTTCGATGAAAACTGGAAGCCGCAGTTCGACAGCCCCGAGTGGAAGGAAGCTCTGAACTTCTACGTCAACCTGATGAAGGACTCCGGCCCTCCCGGCGCTTCCTCGAACGGCTTCAACGAAAACCTGGCGCTCTTCCAGACCGGAAAGTGCGGCATGTGGATCGATGCGACTGTCGCCGCTTCGTTCGTCTCCAACCCGAAGGACTCGACGGTTGCCGACAAGGTCGGTTACGCGCTGTTCCCGACCAAGGGCGAACTGAAGAACCACGGCAACTGGCTGTGGTCGTGGAACCTTGCCATCCCGGCAACCTCGACCAAGGCTGAAGCCGCGCAGAAGTTCGTCGCCTGGGCGACCGACAAGGCTTACGGCGAACTGGTCGCCGGCAAGGAAGGCTGGGCAAACGTTCCTCCGGGCACGCGCACCTCGCTCTACGAAAACGCCGACTACCAGAAGGCCGCTCCGTTCGCCGCCAAGACGCTCGACGCGATGAAGGCAGCCGACACGCAGAAGCCGACCGTCAAGGCTGTCCCGTACACCGGTGGCCAGTTCGTGGCGATCCCTGAGTTCCAGGGCATCGGTACGGCTGTCGGCCAGCAGTTCTCGGCAGCCGTTGCCGGCCAGCTCTCCGTCGATCAGGCCCTGCAGAGTGCGCAGCAGCTGACGACCCGCGAAATGACCAAGGCCGGTTACATCAAGTAATCGTCTGACAAAGGCGGGGTACCTGGCACTCCGCACCCTTGAGGCCGCCGAATTGCCCGAACTGCATCGGCGGCCCTTTTTGTCCCAAAGGCCTTGCAGCCATCCGCTTTCAGAAAAGACGGTGAACCATGGCAACCCTACACACCCGCTCCGCTGCGCGCATGATGATGGCACCTTCGGTGCTGCTTCTCTTCGCCTGGATGATCGTCCCGCTGGTGATGACGATCTACTTCTCGTTCATCGACTACAATCTCTTGATGCCGAGCGACAATCGCTTCGTCGGCTTCCTCAATTACAAGTTCTTCCTGACCGATCCGGCATTTTTCGACGCGTTGATCAACACGCTCGTGCTGGTGCTCAGCGTCCTCGTCATCACCATCGTCGGCGGTATCGCGCTGGCGCTGCTGCTCGACCAGCCGATGTTCGGCCAGGGGATCGTGCGCATCCTGGTGATCGCGCCGTTCTTCATCATGCCGACGGTCGCCGCACTGGTGTGGAAGAACATGTTCATGAACCCGGTCAACGGGTTGTTCGCCTATATCGCCAAGCTGTTCGGCCTGCAGCCGCTCGACTGGCTCGCCAATGCGCCGCTGTTTTCGATCATCCTGATCGTCGCCTGGCAGTGGCTGCCATTCGCCACGCTGATCCTGCTCACCGCGCTGCAGTCGCTGTCGGAAGAGCAGAAGGAAGCGGCCGAGATGGATGGCGCCGGCTTCTTCTCGGTGTTCGTCTACATCATCCTGCCGCACATGGCGCGTGCCATCACCGTGGTCATCCTGATCGAGACGATCTTCCTGCTCTCCGTCTTTGCCGAAATCCTCGTCACCACCAATGGCGGCCCCGGCACCAGCAGCACCAACCTGACCTATCTCGTCTACAACAGGGCACTGCTGCAGTTCGACATCGGTGGCGCGTCGGCCGGCGGTATCATCGCGGTCATCCTCGCCAATATCGTTGCTATCTTCCTCGTCCGCATCGTCGGCAAGAACCTGGAGGCTTGAGATGGCTAGAAAGATCACAACCCAGCGCAAGGTGATCGTCACCGCTGTCGCCTGGACCATCGGCATCATCATCTTCTTCCCGATCCTGTGGACGTTCCTGACGAGCTTCAAGTCGGAAGCCGATGCCATTGCCTCGCCGCCGCAGTTCCTGTTCTTCCACTGGACGACCGAGAACTATCTCGAGGTGCAGAGCCGCTCGAACTACTTCAGCCACTTCATGAACTCGGTGATCATCGCCTTCGGCTCGACGCTGCTCGGCCTGATCATCGCCGTTCCGTCCGCCTGGGCGATGGCGTTCTCGCCGACCAAGCGGACCAAGGACGTGTTGATGTGGATGCTGTCGACGAAGATGATGCCGCCGGTCGGCGCGCTCATCCCGATCTATCTGATGTTCCGCAACACCGGCCTGCTGGACAGCCGCCTCGGCCTCGTCGTGGTGCTGATGCTGATCAACCTGCCGATCATCATCTGGATGCTCTACACCTACTTCAAGGAAATCCCCGGCGAGATCCTCGAAGCGGCCCGCATGGACGGCGCCTCGCTGATGAAGGAAATCATCTACGTGCTGACGCCGATGGCCGTGCCCGGCATTGCCTCGACACTGCTCCTCAACATCATCCTGGCCTGGAACGAAGCCTTCTGGACGCTCAACCTCACCGCTTCCAAAGCGGCGCCGCTGACCACGTTCATCGCGTCCTATTCCAGCCCGGAAGGACTTTTCTACGCCAAGCTTTCGGCAGCATCGACCATGGCAATCGCCCCGATCCTGATCCTCGGCTGGTTCAGCCAGAAACAACTCGTCCGCGGCCTGACCTTCGGCGCGGTGAAATAAGAACTTAGGGAGAGAGACATGGGCAGCATTACCCTTGAGAAAGTTTCGAAGGTCTTCGGCGAAGCCAAGGTCATCCCTTCGATCGACCTCGAAATCAAGAACGGCGAGTTCGTCGTCTTCGTCGGCCCGTCCGGCTGTGGCAAGTCCACGCTGTTGCGGCTGATCGCGGGCCTTGAGGACGTCACGTCAGGCAAGGTGGTGATCGACGGCAAGGACGCCACCGACAGCGCGCCGTCGGAACGCCGGCTCGCCATGGTGTTCCAGTCCTACGCGCTCTATCCGCATATGAGCGTGCGCAGCAACATCGCCTTCCCGCTGAAGATGGCGGGTATGCCGAAGGCCGAGATCGACAAGAAGGTGGCGGATGCCGCCCGCGTCCTCAATCTCACCGACTATCTCGATCGCAAGCCGCGCATGCTGTCTGGCGGCCAGCGCCAGCGCGTCGCCATCGGCCGGGCCATCGTGCGCCAGCCGTCGGCCTTCCTGTTCGATGAACCGCTGTCGAACCTCGATGCGGCGCTGCGCGTCAACATGCGCCTCGAGATCAGCGAGTTGCACCAGCAGCTGAAGACGACGATGATCTACGTCACCCACGACCAGGTCGAAGCCATGACCATGGCCGACAAGATCGTGGTGCTGAACCGCGGCAACATCGAGCAGGTCGGCTCGCCGCTGGAGCTTTACAGCAAGCCGCGCAACCTGTTCGTCGCCGGCTTCATCGGTTCGCCGAAGATGAACTTCGTCACTGGCCAGAACGCGGCCGCCCACAACGCCCACACGATCGGCGTGCGGCCCGAGCACATGCAGCTGTCGATGCAGAGCGGCGACTGGAAGGGCAAGGTCATCGTTGCCGAGCATCTCGGCTCCGACACCTTCCTGCATGTCGACGTCGAGGGCATCGGTCAGATGACGGCGCGTGGTGACGGCAACTTCCCGGCCAAGGCTGGCGACACCGTCTACATGACCGCCGACGCCGCGCGCATTCACAAGTTCGGCCAGGATGGTCTCGCCATCTGAAGCCGCTCGCCGGGGGTGGGGACAACAGTGCGTGCCGGACACGGTGCCCGGCGCGCCGATACCGGGGTCCCATGACCCTGAAGACCTTCAAGAGGACTGAGACATGACGTGCAAACTATCGCTGGCAACGCTTTCCGACGCGGCAAAGACGGCCACTGTGCCGGCCTATGAGCGGGCGTCGCTGAAGGCGGGCATCGTGCACTTCGGCGTCGGCAATTTCCACCGCGCCCACCAGGCGATCTACCTCGACGACCTGTTCAACAAGGGCGAGGACCATGACTGGGCGATCATCGGCGCCGGCATCCTGCCGTCCGATGCGGCGATGCGCGATAAGCTCGCCGCCCAGGATTTCCTGACGACCGTGGTCGAGCAGGACAACAACAAGACCTCGGCACGCGTCACCGCGCCGATGATCGACATCCTGCCGGTCGGCGACGCCAAGACGATCATCGCCAAGCTCGCCGATCCCTCGATCCGCATCGTCTCGATGACGATCACCGAGGGCGGCTACTTCATCGACGCGTCGGGCAAGTTCAACCCCGCGCATCCGGCGATCGCGGCTGATGGCCAGAACCCCGGTGATCCTAAGACCGTGTTCGGCCTCGTCGTTGCCGGCCTCAAGGCGCGCAAGGACAAGGGCCTGGTGCCGTTCACCGTGATGTCGTGCGACAACATTCCGCATAACGGCGTCGTCACCAAAAATGCCGTCGTCGGCACGGCGGCACTGTCCGATCCCGCCTTCGCCGAGTGGATCAAGGCCAACGTCGCGTTCCCGAATGCCATGGTCGACCGCATCACGCCGGCCACCGGCCAGCGCGAGATCGACCTGCTCAAAGACGTGTTTGATATCGAGGACAACTGGCCGGTCTATTGCGAAGAGTTCAAGCAGTGGGTGCTCGAAGACAAGTTCACCGCCGGCCGTCCGGCGCTGGAGAATGTCGGCGTCACCTTCGTGCCCGACGTGACCCCCTACGAGCACATGAAGATCCGTATCCTCAACGGCGGCCATGCGGCCATCGCCTATCCGGCGGCGCTGATGGATATCCATTTCGTGCACGACTCGATGGAAGATCCGCTGATCCGCGCCTTCCTCGCCAAGCTCGAGACCGACGAGATCATTCCGATCGTGCCGCCGGTGCCGAATACGTCGCTGACGGATTACTTCGCGCTGATCGAACACCGCCTGCTCAACCCGAAGATCGCCGACACCATCCCGCGCCTGGCGCAGGACGGCTCCAACCGTCAGCCGAAGTTCATCCTGCCCTCGACACTCGACAACCTGAACCAGGGTCGCGATGTCGTCGGTCTGGCGCTGGTCTCAGCACTCTGGTGCCGCTACTTCGCCGGCAAGACGGACAGCGGCCAGGACATCGTCTTTAACGATGCCAGCGCCGACCGGCTGCATGCCGCGGCGCTGAAGGCCAAGGACGATCCGGCTGCCTTCCTCGCCTTCGACGATATCTTCGGCGAAGTGGCGAAGTCGGAGCTGTTCCGCAAGCGCTTCGCGCATGCGCTGAAGACGCTCTGGGACAAGGGCACCCGCGAGACGCTGCAGCTTTACCTCGACAACAAGCTCTCGGCTTAGGGTGGTGAAGCATGGCTGACAGCGAGAAGCGCCTGGTCATTTTCGATTGCGATGGCGTTCTCGTCGATAGCGAGCCGATTTCCGTCAGCGTTCTCGTCAAGGCGATGAACGATCTCAATGTGCCGATCACCGAGGAGGAGGTCTATGGCCGCTTCCTCGGGCGCAGTCTCGCAACCGTGATCGACACGATGAAGACCGAGTATGACGTGCATCCGGGGGAGGCGTTTCTCGAGCAGATCCGCACGGACCTCTACGCACGCTTCCGCACGGAGCTGAAGCCGATCGGGGGCGTTGGTGCAACCATCGATGCGCTCGATATTCCCTGCTGCGTGGCGTCGTCCAGCCAGATCGAGCGCATCCGCCTGTCGCTGACGGTGACCGGCCTGATCGACAAGCTGCCGCATATCTTCAGCGCCTCCATGGTTAAGAACGGCAAGCCGGCGCCGGATCTCTTCCTGCACGCGGCCCATGAAATGCAGGCCGCGCCGGCCGAGTGCGTGGTCATCGAAGACAGTCCTGCCGGCATCGAGGCGGCGAAGGCGGCGGGCATGACGGTGTTTGCCTTCACCGGCGGATCGCACGCCAATTTTGCCGGCTATCGTGCTGAACTGGAGCGACTTTCTCCCGATGCGACGTTTGACGTCATGCCGGAATTGATACACCTTGTCCGCACCTTCAAGCAGGACGGGATTCACCTTTAATGCCTCAGCATGTGGTCGCGGTCGATATCGGCACGGGCAGTGCACGCGCCGGCGTCTTCGATGCCGGAGGCCAGTTGCTCGGCAAGGCCGAGCATCCGATCATCATGAACCGGCCGCGTGAAAACCATGCGGAGCACGATTCGGAAGACATCTGGTCGGCCGTCAGCATCGCGGTGCGCAAGGCGATGGAGCAATCGGGTATTCCGCCGGAAACGGTCGGGGCCATCGGCTTCGATGGCACCTGCTCGCTCGTGGTGCGCGACATCGACGGCGGCCAGATCAGCGTGTCCACCGGCGGCGAGCGGCGCTTCGATACGATCGTCTGGCTCGATCATCGGGCCCTGAAGGAAGCCGATTTC
The DNA here is from genome assembly GCA_900472625.1 of Hyphomicrobiales bacterium. Lineage (GTDB taxonomy): Bacteria > Pseudomonadota > Alphaproteobacteria > Rhizobiales > Rhizobiaceae > Rhizobium. Next base: position 30,451 of record UCIT01000022.1, read on the forward strand.
TGTACGGCCACGCAGCATGAGGTGCTGGAACATTCGGGGCATTTCATGTCGCCGGAGATGGAGATGCCGAAGCTGATGTGGCTGAAGCAGAAGCTGCCCGGCACCTGGATGAACACCGGCTATCTCTTCGACCTCGCCGACTTCATGACCTGGAAGGCCACCGGTTCGCTGGCCCGCTCGCGCTGCACGCTGACCGCCAAGTGGAATTATCTGGCGCATCAAAAGCAGGGATGGCGCAAGGATTTTCTCGAGCAGATCGGTCTCGACGACCTGCAGGCGCGCGGGCGCTTGCCCGACGAGACGGCTGCCGTCGGCAGCAGCGTCGGAACGCTGACGCAGGAGGCCGCATCGGCGCTTGGCCTTACGACCGCCTGTCATGTGTCTGCGGGAATGGTCGATGCCTATGCCGGCGCGCTCGGGACGCTTGGCGGCGATGCGCATGACCCGGAGCGGCTGGAGCGGCAACTGGCGCTGATTGCCGGTACGTCGAGCTGCATCGTGTCGTTTTCGCACGAGCGCCGCCCGAGCCACGGCATGTGGGGCCCCTATTACGAGGCGGTGTTTCCCGGAACCTGGTTGGTCGAGGCCGGCCAGTCTGCCACCGGCGCCTTGCTCGACCACGTGGTCAGGATGCATGCGGCTGGCGGCGAGCCGACGGCGGCGCTGCATCAGAAGATCGTCTCGCGGATCTCGCAACTGCGCGCCGAGGAGGGCGACCAGTTCGGTGCCCGGATTTTCGTGCTCCCCGATTTTCACGGCAACCGTTCGCCGCTGGCCGATCCGCATGCGGTCGGCGCCATCAGCGGCCTGACGCTCGATACGTCGTTCGACGGGCTCTGCACGCTCTACTGGCGCACGGCCGTCGCCATCGCGCTCGGCATCCGGCACATTCTCGAGCGAATGAAGGAATACGGTTACGGGCCGGACACGCTGCACGTCGCCGGCGGGCATGTGAAGAACCCGGTGCTGATGGAACTCTATTCGGATGCGACCGGCTGCAGGGTCGTGGTGCCGAAAATGAACGAGGCGGTGCTTCTTGGCACCGCCATGGCGGCTTCGGTTGCCTGCGGATTGCACGCCGACCTGCCGACGGCGGGGGCAGCGATGTATCCCGGCGGCGAGGTGAGGGTGCCGGATGAGCGTAAGCGGGCGCTTTACGATCGCGAGTATCGCCGACTGCTGGCGATGTACCGGCATCGCGCCGAGCTTGAGGCGATGGAATAGCGCACGCGGACGCTGACATCCGTCAGGCGTGACTGACGTTCAGCGGCTTGCATCCTCGCCGAGCATGGCGCTGAATTCGGCCATGCGTCCGGCCCGCAAGGTGGCCTCTTCGCCGACGGCCGCAATCACCGCTGAGGACATACAGTCGAGCAGGGCGATGACCGGTGGCAGGTTGTCCGCTTCGCCGGCTCGTGCCGGCGGCAAAGGCAGGATGAGATTGGCCTGATCCGGCATCCAGTTTGCGCTCTGGGCGCTGATCAGCACGACCCGGTAACCGTACCGACGCGCGATGCGGGCGAGCAGCCGGGCCTTCTTGAAACGCTGGCTGTCGATGATGACGACAAGCGCTTCGTTGCCGTTGACGCGGGCAAACAACTCGGCAAAGCGATTGCCGGATCCGTCGAGCGCATGTACGCCGTCACGCGCCTGGGTCAGGCGCTGGCTGAAATGGGTGGCGAAGCTCGCCTGCGATACGTGGGTGGCGATGAACACTTCGCGGGCGTTGCGGATCGCCGAGATGGTTTCGCTCCACTGTGGTTGCCCGGTCAGATGGTAGATGTGGTGCAGGGCCTGGATTTGTTCGGAGACGAGCACGGCAAGTGGCTTGCCATCGGATGCATCGACTTGCAACTCTGTCATCGATGCCTGCATCTGGGTGGCCGAAACGCTAGAGACGTCACGGATCTGCACCTTGACGCTATCCAGCCCCTGATAGCCGAGCGCGCGCAGGAAGCGGCCGACGGTCATCGGGCTGAGGTCCAGCCGGTCTGCCACCGAGGCGGCCGTCTCGAACGGCAGGTCGCTCAGATGTTCGGTGAAATATTTTGCGATACGACGCTCGGCAGGCGTGCCGGATTTCGAATACTGGCGGAGCTTCTGAACAAAGTCTTCCACGGTCGCTGTCCCGATGTCAGGAGTTTTTTCTCGTATTCTAATGAAACGTTTGCGCGGACAGATAGTCCAAACGCAATGCAAGTATGCCAGAATGCTTATTAAAATATATATTAACAAACGCTTTTGAACAACAATTCCGTTAATTTAGCGAAATAATTTCAGCCTTGCCGTTCAAAGATCAGATTCCTACATCTTTCGCGCAACCGGAGACGTCACATGATCCTTGAAGCAGCCCGCCTGTCAGCTTCCAATCTGTTCGCTGCCGAAACGCGTTCGGTCTTCTGGAAGGTGCTCGGGTTAACGGTTCTCGCGCTGATCGGCCTGTGGCTGGCGTTGCGCGGCGTGTTCATGACCTTCCTGTTCCCGTGGCTCGCGAGCTTCTTTCCCGACTTGCCGGACTGGGCTGGATGGCTGGGCTTCGTGTTCGCCATCATGGCCGGCATCGGGCTGGCGCTTGGGCTCGCTTTGCTTCTGTCACCGGTGACGGCGCTGATTGCCGGGCTTTTTCTCGACGATGTCGCCGAGGTCGTGGAAAAGCGCGACTATCCCGGCGACGTGCCCGGCACGCCGATGCCGCTCGGGCCAGCGATGCTGAGTTCGATAAAATTTCTCGGTGTGGTCATTGCCGGTAATATCGTGGCGCTGTTCCTCCTGTTCATCCCGGGGATCAACCTCGTCGCCTTCTTTCTGGTCAACGGCTACCTGCTCGGCCGCGAATTCTTCGAGTTCGCGGCCATGCGTTTCCGGTCGCCCGACGAGGCGCGGCTGTTTCGCCAGAAGCACGCGCCGACGGTGTTCATGGCCGGCCTGGTGATCGCCGTGTTCCTGGCCATCCCCATCGTCAACCTGCTGACGCCGCTGTTTGCAGCCGGCATGATGGTGCATCTGCACAAGCTGTTGTCGCGCAGGGAGCTCGGCGTCCGCGTCTGATCGCTGGAGCAGGTCCGCTTTTCTTCGAACCGCGGACCTGCTCTAGGCTTTTGTTTTCACACAATTCCGGACGGAAAACCGCTTCGCACTTTTCCTGGAATTGCTCTAGTCGACGCCTTCGCCGATCACCTGTGGCGGCAGCTCGACCAGCGGGGCCGGAATGTCGCAGCTCTTTTCGGGCGAGCGACAGAGATCGGCGATGACGCAGTGCTCGCATTCGGCGCGCCGCGCCTTGCAGGTATAGCGGCCATGCAGGATCAGCCAGTGGTGGGCGTGATAGAGGTAGTGCTTCGGGATCACCTTCATCAGCCGCGCCTCGACCTCGTCGGGCGTCTTGCCCGGCGCCAGTTTGATGCGGTTGGCGATGCGGAAGATGTGGGTGTCGACGGCCATGGTTGCCTGGCCGAAGGCCATCGACAGAACGACGTTGGCGGTCTTGCGGCCGACGCCGGGCAGCATCACCAGCTCGTCGCGTGTCTGCGGCACGACGCTGCCGAAAACCTCGACCAGCATCCGCGACAGGGCAATCACGTTCTTCGCCTTGTTGCGGTAAAGGCCGATGGTCTTGATGTAGTCGCGCACCTTGTCCTCGCCGAGGGCAAGCATCTTTTCCGGCGTGTCGGCAACCTTGAACAGGGCGCGCGTCGCCTTGTTGACGCCGGCGTCCGTCGCCTGCGCGGACAGCGCCACGGCGACCACCAGCGTGAACGGGTTGGAATGCTCGAGCTCGCCCTTCGGCTCTGGCCGCTGGATCGAGAAGCGGCGGAACATCTCCTCGCGCTCGGCCTCGCTGTACACGGACCGGACCGCAGCCAGCTTCTTGCGGCGGACGACGGGGTTCTCTGGTGCTTTCGCAGACTGCGACGATGTGGCGGCGGATTTGAGTTTCGGAGTGGACATTCCGAATCTATACTCGGCAGCCATGATGGAAAGCAACGCCGACAACGCCGCTCAACAGGCGGTTTTCGAGCAGCCCGTGTTTGCAGCCGAGCTCTATCCCCACCGGTCGCTGGGCCGCAAAGGGTTTCGGGTGATGCTGCTGCTGACGGGCGGCTTCTGCCTGTTCTATGGCCTGTTCTTCGTTGCGACCGGCGCCTGGCCGATCGGCCTGTTCTTCGGGCTGGATTTCCTGCTGCTCTACGGCGCCTTCAGGCTGAACTACCGCTCGGCGCGGACGCGCGAACTGGTGACGGTGTCGCGCACCGATATCGCCGTGCGCAAGATCGCCCCTTCGGGCCGGACCATCGAGCATCATTTCAATCCGTTCTGGACTCGGTTCATGGTGCGCCGTGACGACGAAATCGGCATCCTGTCGATGCATATCTCGGGGCAGGGGCGCGGCACCGATATCGGCTCGTTCCTCAACCCGGATGACCGCGAAAGCTTCGCCAAAGCATTCAAGCGGGCGCTGGCGACGGTGACGCAACGTATCTAAGCGATCCCTTGCATGCCTGCAAGAATCGGGTGGCTCGGCGGATGCCCCTTGACTATCTCCTTGTGACAAGGAGAAAGATCATGAACATGATAGCCAATCTCAACACAGACATCACGCCCGATGGTCCCGACTACGAGACCGTGCGCCAGGTGATCGAACTGATCACTGAGGATTATCGCGACCAGCCGTCGCTGGAGACCATTGCCGCGCGCCTCAACCAGTCGCCGACGCAGCTGCAGAAGACATTCACCCGCTGGGCCGGGCTGTCGCCGAAGGCCTTCCTGCAGGCGGTGACGCTCGATCATGCCAAGCGTCTGCTGCGCAAGGAAGAGCTGCCGCTGCTGGAAACGTCTCTGGAAGTCGGTCTCTCCGGCCCGAGCCGGCTGCACGACCTGTTCGTCACCCACGAGGCGATGTCGCCGGGCGAATGGAAGGCGCGCGGCGGCGGGCTGACGATCCGCTACGGCTTCCATCCATCGCCTTTCGGTATCGCGCTCGTCATGGTCACCGACCGCGGCCTTGCCGGCCTTGCCTTCAGCGATATCGGCGACGAGGGGGCCTGCCTCGAGGACATGACCTGCCGCTGGCCGAACGCGAAGTACATCGAGGACGTCAAGGCAACGGTCTCTTATGCTGAACGCATCTTCACGCCCGGCCGCTGGACCTCGGACCAGCCGCTGCGGGTGGTGCTGATCGGCACCGATTTCCAGGTTCAGGTGTGGGAAAGCCTGTTGAAGATTCCGTTCGGCAAGGCGGTCACCTACAGCGACATCGCCAGCGACATCGGCCGTCCTACGGCGATGCGGGCGGTGGGTGCGGCGGTCGGGGCGAACCCGATCTCCTTCGTGGTGCCGTGTCACCGGGCGCTTGGAAAGAGCGGCGCGCTGACGGGGTATCACTGGGGGCTGACGCGCAAGCGGGCGATGTTGGGATGGGAGTCGGCGCACGCTTGAGGGTGGTGTGTGGTGGTTATTAATATCAATAGTTTGCGGGTGTGGCCCCCTCATCCGCCTGCCGGCACCTTCTCCCCGTTGGGTAGAAGGGACTCGATGCGGACCGCTTGCGCCAACCTCCGCTTCTCCGCTACGGGGAGAAGGTGCCCGAAGGTTTCAGGTGCAACAAGTTGCACCGGGGATGAGGGGCCTCACCCGAAAACCTCTCTACAAAATCAATACTTCGACGGAACGTATAATTCCGGCGGCAGGACCTTGCGCTCATAGTCTGGGTTGAAGACGCGCTCCGGCAGGGCGATTTCCTGGTGCGGGACGTCCTCGTAGGGGAACTGCGATAGCAGGTGATCGATGCAGTTCAGGCGGGCGCGCTTCTTGTCGTTGCCTTCGACGATATGCCACGGGGCTTCCGGGATGTTGGTGCGAGCGAAGGTTTCTTCCTTTGCCTTGGTGTAGCCTTCCCAGCGGATGCGCGACTGCAGGTCCATCGGCGACAGCTTCCACTGCTTGAGCGGATCGTGGATGCGCACGAGGAAGCGCATCTGCTGCTCCTCGTCGGTGATCGAGAACCAGTATTTGACGAGACGGATGCCGGAGCGGACGAGCATGCGTTCGAACTCGGGTACGTCGTTGAAGAACTGCTCGACCTGATCCTCGTCGGCAAAGCCCATGACGCGCTCGACGCCGGAACGGTTGTACCAGGAGCGGTCGAACAGCACGATCTCGCCGCCGGCCGGCAGATGCGGGACGTAGCGCTGGAAATACCATTGCGACTTCTCGCGGTCGGACGGCGCGGGGAGCGCCACGACGCGGGCGACGCGCGGGTTGAGGCGCTGGGTGATGCGTTTGATGACGCCGCCCTTGCCGGCGGAATCGCGGCCTTCGAAAATGACGACGACCTTTTCCTTGTGATAGGTGACCCAATCCTGCAGACGGATCAACTCCGACTGCAGCGCGATCAGCGCGCGGAAATACTCGATGCGCGGCATGGAAGGCGGGTGCGCCTTGCGATAAATCTTGCGGATCTCTTCCGAGAGTGCCGGTTCGGAGAGCTCGAGCTCGTAATCCTCATCGAGCGTATCGGCCAGTTCGGCTTCGAGCCAGTCGTGAGAAGGCGTGCCGTTGGTATTGGTCATCTCGAGTCCCTGTTCAGATGTCCGGGGGTCTTGGTCGCCGGAGCGGGTTTGGTCGCCATGCATCGCGCTTCGGACGCTGTCGCCATGAAGACTATCATGAAAACCGGCATGAAGAGGGCGACTCACGCCGCCAAATAAGCAGCGTCTCATGAAGGATATATGACGTAGCTGCAGGCACGGCCAAATCGCCGTCGAAAATCGACGGTGGCGCGCGGTGCAGCGGTCTTCGAGTGCGGACCGGAACGACGCCTCAGCTGACGGAGCGTGGGCGGGCGGCCTGCTTGACGTGGTCGTCGCTGTGCTTGCTGCGGATGCGCCGCACCGTCAGCCAGACGCCGAGGACGACGATCGGGACCGCCGCACCGGTCAATGTTTCCGGCGCTATCTCGATGCCGACGCCGTGTATCAGCTTGGCGAGATAGCCGACGAGACCAATGACGTAATAGGAGATGGCGGCGACGGACAGGCCTTCGACCGTCTGCTGCAGGCGCAGCTGCAGATGCGCGCGCTTGTCCATCGAGGCGAGGATCTCGGTGTTGAACTTCTGCAATTCGACATCGATCCAGCTGCGCAGCAGGGCGGTGGCGCGAGCGAGTTTGCGCGACAGGTCGGCCTGTCGCTCCTCGACCGACTGGCAGGTGCGCATGGCCGGCGCCAGGCGGCGCTGCAGGAAGGCCCCGAGCGTCTCGTTGCCGGGCAGCGCCTTCTCAGCCAGCATGGCGACGCGTTCGAGCACGATGTTGTAATAGGCGCGGCTGGCGCCGAAGCGGTAGAGGCTGAGCGCTGCATTGGCTTCCAGCTCGGCCGCCAGGCGGGTGATTTCCGACAGCAGGGCGTCGGCCTCGGCACGCGCATGCTGCTTCATGCCCTGGGTGATGGCGGTGAAGCTGTTTTCGATCTGGCGGATCTCGGGCGACAGCGTCTGGGCAAGGGGCAGGCCCATCATCGCCAGCGTCCGGTAGGTCTCGATGTCGAGCAGACGCTGGGCCAGCATGCCGCGGGCGCCATCGGTCATGCCGTGGTCGAGCACCAGAAACTTGGTCAGGCCGTCGCCGTCCTGGCGGAAATCGGTAATGACGGTCGCCTGGCTGTCTGCGACCATGCTCTGACAGAGACTGGTCGGATCGAAATTGGCGATGACGTCGCCGACATCCTCGCTATCGGGACGGATCTCGATGCGCACGCCTGATATGAAGGCGCCCGGAGCGGCGAAGGAGACACCGAAGGGGTTGATCGGGATTTCGGCGCCGAATTCGGCCAGCGCCGGCGTATCCCAGAAATAGGTGGAGAATTCCGTGTGCCGCTCCCAGCGTAGCGTGCCATTGCCCCAGGTCATGGTGTGATGGCTGGTGTCGGCAGCCGGCGCCGGCACGCCCTGAGCGAGAGATAGGTCGGACAGCAGCGCCTGATCGGCGGCGAAGTTGGCTTCGGTCAGGAACGCGACCTGGAAGATGACGCGGGGCAGCGGAATGAGTGTGTAGGGGCGCGAGTGGATTTCGCCGAGCGCGCGGGCGCGGACATCGGCGACTGGAAAAGAAAAGCTGCGCTTCGACAAATGATGTGCCCCCGACTGTGCCCCGTCGGCCAGTTCTTCATCTGGCTATTATCAAATGATTTTGCGTCCGCGACGTGGCGGTTTGACGCATAACGGCTGGAGAGCGGGATTTTATCCGCTCTCGTGTCGTCGAATGACGGTCAGCTCTGCGCCGCGAACGGCCAGCGGGTTACCCTGCCGGCAAACAGCGCCCACCAGACGATCGCCGGCTGAAGGGCAAGCCTCGGCAGGTGATACCACCAGCCCAAGGTCGCGGTCGCCGAGCCGAGGTCGTGGATCGCATGCTTGATGTTGGCCGGGAAGACGCAGACCGCGTAGATGGCCAGACAGATGCCGGCGACGCGGCGGAAGCGGCGCGTCATCAGTCCGATGGCGCCTGCTATCTCGCATATCCCGGTCAGGGCGATAATGGTGGCCGGAAAGGGGACCCAGTCAGGGGTGATTAAGAGGAACGCGTCGGCGAAAAGCACGTGTGCTAGGCCGGCGAGGGCGTAAAGAGCGACCAAGGCATATCTGCCGATCCGGCCCTCGGTCGTCTCCGTGCATTGGGTCATCAAGCCTATACGTGGACGAACTGCCGCCGGATGATGCGCCGGCCTCAGATGACGCCGATGTGACCGGTCGTCAGGCTGCGTCAGCCAGCTCCAGCAAAGCCCTGGCGGCGCTTTCGTCTGTGATTAGCGTGTTGCAGCCGATGCGCTTGATGGTGGCGCTGATGGCGATGGCTCGGTGGGCGCCGCCGGAAGAGAGCACGATGTGCTTCGCCTTCTTCAGCGTGTCGAGATCGACCGACATGACGCGGCTGTTGATCGAGTGGTCGACCGTGTTGCCGTCCTTGTCGAGGAAGTTGAACATGGTGTCACAGACGCAGCCGGCGTCGATCAGTTCCTGCAGTTCGGCCTTGGAAATCCAGCCTTCCGACAGCGATGTCGAATGCGGGCCGATATCGCCGCAGCTTACGATGGCAAGATCGAGCGTTTCGGCAAGGCGGTAGATGGCGTCGAGGCCACATTTCTCGATCAGGTTGCGCTTGGTCTCGGTGGAATCGACCAGCAGCGGTGCCAGGAACATGTAGCACTCGGCCCCGAGCTGGCTTGCCAGCCGCCAGGTGTAGTCGATCGGGTTGGTCTGGTGGACGGCAACGATGCCGCCGAGCAGCGAGACGACCTTGCAGTTGTCGCGCCGCGGCGGGCGGAAGCTCGACAGCGACGCGGTCATCGTGCGGCCCCAGCCGACGCCGATGGTATAGTTGTCGGGTATGGCTTCAGAGAGGAACTGGCCAAGCGCCAGACCGACGCTCTTCGCCAGCGCGTTGGCATCGCTGCTGACCGGCGCCGGCACGACAATGGCTTCGTCCAGCCCATAGGCACGCTCGAGCTTCACCGACAGCTCGACGCAATCGCCGATCGAATCATTGATCCAGATCTGCACCTCGCTGCGCTTCATCGCCTCGTCGAGCAGGCGGATGACGGTGGTGCGGCTGATGCCGAGCTGCTCGGCGACATCTTTCTGCGTCAATCCCTGGTTATAATAGAGCCAGGCCGCGCGCAGTCGGAGGGAGGAGGCTTCCGAATAAGCGGTGTGCGTGCCGCGTTTGAGCTTGACCACATCTCCTCCTCAGCGAATTGCGCCCTATTTTCGTCTTCGACGCAGGGCAGGGGCTTGAACCGCAACCATTTTCCGGCGGCGCCTTGAAGTCTGCGATAATGACGGGTGTGACACTTATGTCAATTGAAATGCACAAATGTCCTTGACATAGTGCGGTCGGAATAGTGATAGTCTTGCCAATAGTCGCTCCCTCCCTTCGAGGAGGCCCGTTCGAGGAGGCAATGTGCGGGCATATGGGTCGTCACGACACGCTTTGGCGCTGCGGGCTGATGAAGCCCGGCGAGGCGCCTTGCCGATTGGCGATGCCGGAACGACGATACCTTCACCAGCGTTTATGGCCTATCGTTGAGAGACGGCCGACATTCACCGTACGGACGCTTCCGTAGATCACCTCTTTGCCGGTCGGCAAACGCCCCGGTCCGCAGCTCAAGTCAGAAGGACACTCGATCATGACATCCAAGCTTGACCAACTCCGCGAGATTACCACCGTCGTTGCCGACACCGGTGACATCGAAGCCGTAGCCCGCCTGAAGCCGGTGGATTGCACCACCAACCCGAGCATCGTTCTCAAGGCACTCGGCACGCCGATGTTCGCCGATGCGATCAAGGAAGCCGTTGCCTGGGGCAAGAAGCAGGGCGGCAATTCCGACGCTGTCGCGGCTGCCGTTGCCGACCGCCTCGCCATCTCCGTCGGCGCTGCGCTGTCGAAGCTCGTTCCCGGCCGCGTCTCGACCGAAGTCGATGCCGACCTGTCGTTCGACACCAAGGCATCGGTCGAAAAGGCGCATGGCATCATCGCCGGCTACAAGGAACGCGGCATCGAGAAGGATCGCATCCTGATCAAGCTCGCATCGACCTGGGAAGGCATTCGCGCCGCTGAGATCCTGCAGAAGGAAGGCATTGACTGCAATCTGACGCTGCTGTTCTCGCAGGCCCAGGCGATCGCTTGCGCCGATGCCAAGGCCTTCCTGATCTCGCCCTTCGTCGGTCGTATCCTCGACTGGTACAAGAAGTCGACCGGCAAGGACTACACGCCTGAGGAAGATCCGGGCGTTCTGTCGGTTCGCGAAATCTACAACTACTACAAGGCCAATGACATCAAGACGATCGTCATGGGCGCCTCGTTCCGCAGCGCTGGCGAGATCGAAGCGCTGGCCGGTTGCGACCGCCTGACGATCGCGCCGAACCTGCTCGACGAACTGGCCAAGGACGAAGGCAAGCTCGAGCGCAAGCTGTCGCCTGAGGTTATCAAGCCGGTCTCCAAGATCGCCGTCGATGAGAAGACCTTCCGCTGGATGATGAACGAAGATGCGATGGCGACCGAAAAGCTCGCCGAAGGCATCCGCGCCTTCGCCAAGGATCTCGGTATCCTGCGCACGATGGTCACGAAGGAACTGCAGCTCGCCGCCGCTTAAGGCTTTGCGGGTGATTTGATCTGGAAGGCGGTGCCGGTGGCGCCGCCTTTTTCGTTCCCGCAAATGTTACGCCGCGTCTTGGGTTTCAGGCGCGTTGGAAGATTTCCGATTCGTGATCTGGCACGCGCGGCAGAGCTTCGTCCGGCCGATGGTCAATGGCCGGCGGCGGGTGCCGCTTCGGGGGCGGCTGCTTCCGCCGGTGCGGCGCCGTGCTCACCCGCCGGCTTTTCCGCCTTGCCCTTCGGCTTCTCCGATTTGCCTTCCCCACCCTCGGTCGCGGCGACCGCGATGGGATCGATACAGTCGGATACGTCCTTGAAGGACGCATTCAGCGTGGTGATCTCGTCCTCCGGCAGGTCGACGCGCTCGCCGAAGAACAAGCCGTTGGCGGCCGCCGTTCCGTCATAATAGCGTGCCGTGAAGGTCTTGCTGCCCTCGATGCTCTCGATGAGAGGATCGGGGTGCGGGATAAAGACGACGTCGGCGCCGATCGCGCGGCCTCGGATGTCGGACCGCAAGGTCGGCCCGTTGGCGTCCAGCACCACCACCTGCACCAGGTCAGGTTTTTGTGCTTCGTACACAGCCTTGGCCACCCGCAATGCCGTCTTGACGCGGGTCATCCCGTCGGTCGGCTCCGTCTTGATATACTTACGGATCCAGGTTTTCTTCTGCTTCTTGATGGTGACGAGGTTGACGTCGGTGCACGCGGCGCCGTTCACGGTCTCCGCGGGAGCACCGAGTATCGCTTCCTTGCCCATATACAGTGCTGCGCCGCCGGAAACGCCCCCAAGGAGGGCAATTCCGCCGACAATCAGAACCAGTTTCCGGGAAGGCCGGAAGATGCGCAGTAAGGCCTTCACGCCAACTGCTCCGCCATCAAGTAACTCCAACGCAACAAACTGGTTTCGACGCTAGAGAAATGACGTTTCGGAATACTTAAATAGAGCGAATAAGTTTGTGCCAGTCAGGGACTTATCCCAAAAAAGGTCCCGCCGGTGCATGCTTGCAATAGCGCCGGCCGCCATGCTCTAACGTGACATGGCCTTCACGCTTCGCCAGATCCAGTATTTCATCGCGGTGGCCGAGCAAGGCTCGATCACGCGGGCCGCGCAGAACCTGTCGATCTCGCAATCCTCGGTTACGGAGGCGCTGAAGGAACTGGAAACCGATCTCGGCGTCGAGCTCTTCGACCGCCACCCGCGCGGTTTGACGATCACCCATAACGGCCACCAGTTCCTGCGCCATGCAACCAAGATTCTCTCGAGCGTTTCCGACGCCCGCACCAGCTTTTCCGGCAACAAGAACGAACTGTCGGGCAAGCTCAACATCGGCGTCACCTCGCTGGTTGCCGGCTACGTGCTGTCAGACCTGCTCGCTCGCTACCGCCGCGCCTGCCCCGGCGTCGAGGTCTCGGCGATCGAGGACAATGGCGGATATCTCGAGCATCTGCTTGTCGGCGGCGAACTCGACGTCGCGGTCATGGTCATATCCAACCTGCGCGACCGCATGGCGCTGCAGGCCGAGATCCTCGAAACCTCGCCCTATCGCCTGTGGCTCCCCATGGGCCACCCGCTCGTTTCCGCCGACATCATCTCGATCGCCGACATTGCCCGCGAACCGCTGATCATGCTGACGGTCGACGAAATCGAGGAGAACACCGGCAAGCTGCTCTCGGCGCTCGGCGCCCGTCCGCATGTCGCCTTCCGCACCCGCTCGGTCGAGGCGGTGCGCAGCCTGGTCGCCACAGGCGCCGGCGTGGCGCTTCTGCCCGATCTCGTCTACCGCCCCTGGTCGCTGGAAGGCGACCGCATCGAAAGCCGCGACGTCTCCGGCGCGCTGCCCGTCGTGCAGGTCGGCATGGTCTGGCGCAAGGGCTCCAGCCTGCCGCAGGCGGCGCGCGATTTCGTCGGCATTGCCGAGGCGATGCGCTCGGGACGCCCGCGCTAAGCATGAGCCCGAAAAGTGTGAAGCGGTTTTCGGACAAGCTCATGCTCAGATAAGCTATCGGAAAAACCGATACCGCCATTCTGATAAATGAATTTGCGAAAGCGGCTTTTTCGCGTCACCTTTTCTACCGGGAACAAAACGCCACGAAGTGGCACCTAAACCGGGAGACATCAGATGAAATATCTTCTGAAATCGTGCACGGTTGCGCTCGCGAGCCTGAGTTTCGTGACGCAGGTCGTGGCGGCCGAGCCGCTGAAGGCGCTGGGCAAGGGCGAAGGTGCCGTCAGCATCGTGGCCTGGGCCGGCTATATCGAGCGCGGCGAAACCGACAAGAATTACGACTGGGTCACCGGCTTCGAGAAGGAAACCGGCTGCAAGGTCTCGGTCAAGACCGCCGCCACGTCGGACGAAATGGTGTCGCTGATGAACGAAGGCGGCTTCGACCTCGTCACCGCCTCGGGTGACGCTTCGCTGCGCCTGGTGGCCGGCAAGCGCGTCCAGCCGATCAACACCGATCTGATCCCGAGCTTCAAGAAGGTGGATGAGCGGCTGCAGAACGCGCCGTGGTACACCGTCAATGGCGTCCACTACGGTGTTCCCTATCTCTGGGGACCGAACGTCCTGATGTACAACACCGACGCCTTCAGGGGCGAGGCCCCGAAGAGCTGGAAGGTGGTGTTCGAGGAAGAGACGCTGCCGGACGGCAAGTCCAACAAGGGCCGCGTGCAGGCCTATGACGGCCCGATCTACATCGCCGACGCCGCCCTCTACCTGATGGCCCACAAGCCGGAACTGAAGATCACCAACCCCTACGAGTTGAACGAGGACCAGTACAAGGCGGCCCTCGACCTGCTGCGCGGCCAACGCAAGCTCGTCTCGCGCTACTGGCACGACGCGATGATCCAGATCGACGACTTCAAGAACGAAGGCGTGGTCGCCTCCGGTTCCTGGCCGTTCCAGGTCAACCTGATGCAGGCCGACAAGCAGAAGATCGCCTCTACCTTCCCGGACGAAGGCGTTACCGGCTGGGCCGACACCACCATGCTGCATGCCGACAGCGAGCATCCGAACTGCGCCTACATGTGGATGGAGCACTCTCTCTCCGCCAAGACGCAGGGCGACGCCGCCGCCTGGTTCGGCGCCGTCCCCTCGGTCCCCGCCGCCTGCAAAGGTAACGAACTGATGACCGACACCGGTTGCGCCACCAATGGCTATGATCACTTCGACAAGATCAAGTTCTGGAAGACACCGACCGCCAAGTGCGAGCAGGGCGAGTGCGTGCCGTATCATCGCTGGGTGTCGGATTATATTGGGGTGATTGGGGGAAGGTAAGCTCGCTCCGGAGCGTGTGATACCCCCCTCTGCCCTGCCGGGCATCTCCCCCTCAAGGGGGGAGATTGGCTAGTAGCAACCGCTCGCTCTCCATCCATTGTTTGGCGAAAACATAGCCACAAGTCGATCTCCCCCCTTGAGGGGGAGATGTCCGGCAGGACAGAGGGGGGTGTGCCCCACGGCACAAAGACCACCCCAACACCCGAGGAGCCACCCATGACCCCCGCCGTCCGCTTCCAGCAGGTCTCCCGCCACTTCGGCCCTGTGCGCGCCGTCGATGGCGTCGATCTTACGATCGCGCCCGGCGAGTTCTTCGCCATGCTCGGCCCCTCCGGCTCCGGCAAGACCACCTGCCTGCGCCTGATCGCCGGCTTCGAGCAGCCGACTGCGGGCCATATCGAGATCTTCGGCGAGACCGCCGAAGGCGTGCCGCCCTATCGACGCAACGTCAACACCGTGTTCCAGGACTACGCGCTCTTCCCGCATCTCAACATCCTCGACAACGTCGCCTATGGGCTGATGGTCAAGGGAACAGGTAAGCTCGAACGCACCAAGGCCGCCGAGCAGGCGCTGGAACTGGTAAAACTCCCCGGCTACGGCACCCGCAAGCCCGGCCAGCTCTCCGGCGGCCAGCGGCAGCGCGTGGCGCTCGCCCGGGCTCTGGTCAACAAGCCGAAAGTGCTGCTCCTCGACGAACCGCTCGGCGCGCTCGATCTGAAGCTGCGCGAGCAGATGCAGGAGGAGCTGAAGAGCCTGCAGCGGGCGCTCGGCATCACCTTCGTCTTCGTCACCCACGATCAAGGCGAAGCGCTGTCGATGGCCGACCGCGTCGCCGTCTTCAACGACGGCGGCATCGTCCAGGAAGGCACGCCGCAGGATATCTACAACAGGCCGAAGACCCGCTTCGTCGCCGATTTCGTCGGTTCCTCCAATGTCATCGCGCCCGAGCTGATGATCGCTCTCGGCGGCGAGAAGCGCTGGGCGAGCCTGCGCCCCGAGGCGATCCGCCTCGCCGGCGACGGTGTCGAATCCCGCGTCGAAAACGCCAGCTTCCTCGGCGCCGCCACCCGCCTCACCGTCGCCGCCAAGGGCACCCGCCTGCACGTCATGCTGCCTGCGGGCGCAGCCGTGCCCGAGGTCGGCGCCAACGTCCGCCTCGCCTGGCAGCCGCTCGACGTGCACTACATGGACGACGCCGCATGACCGCGCTGGCGCTCAACCCGACCGAACAGGCCACATCGATCCTGCCGGGCCGGGGCGGCTTTTTCGGCAGCCTCTCGGATGCCTTCTGGCGACACCCGAAGCTGCTGCTGTTCCTGATGCTGACGCCGCCGCTGCTCTGGCTTGGGATCATCTATATCGGCTCGCTGCTGGCACTGTTGCTGCAGAGCTTCTTCTCGATCGACGATTTCTCCGGGCTGGTGAACTACGAGTTCACGCTCGCCACCTACGCGCAACTCCTGAACCCCACCAACTTCGACATCATCGTCCGCACGGTGCTGATGGCAGCACTTGTGACGCTCGCCTCCGCGGTCGTCGCCTTCCCGATCGCCTACTACGCCGCCCGCTACGCCAAGGGAAAATGGAAGGCGCTGTTCTATCTCGGCGTGATGCTGCCGCTGTGGTCGAGCTATCTGGTCAAGATCTACGCCTGGAAGCTGATCCTCGCCAAGGAAGGCATCCTCACCTGGATCTTCGCCAAGCTGCACCTCTCGTGGCTGCTCGACGGCGTCCTTTCGCTCCCCGTCATCGGCGGCAACTCGCTGTCGGTCAGCTACATCGGCACCTTCCTGGTCTTCGTCTATGTCTGGCTGCCCTACATGATCCTACCGACGCAGGCAGCACTCGAACGCGTGCAGGGCAACCTGATCGAGGCCTCCTCCGATCTCGGCGCCACGCCGAGCCAGACCTTCCGCACCGTGCTCTTCCCGCTGGCGCTGCCCGGCATCGTCGCCGGCTCGATCTTCACCTTCTCGCTGACCTTGGGCGACTACATCATCCCGCAGATCATCGGTTCCTCACGCCTCTTCATCGGCCAGGCTGTCTATGCGCAGCAGGGCACGGCCGGCAACGTGCCGCTCGCCGCCGCCTTCTCCGTCGTCCCCATCGTCATCATGGCCGTCTATCTCTGGCTGGCGAAGAAACAGGGAGCTTTCGATGCGCTCTGACCGTGGCCAACGCTCGCCGCTGCTCCTGAAGATCGCCGCCGCCGGCGGCCTGCTCTTCCTGCACCTGCCGATCCTCTTGATCTTCGTCTACGCCTTCACGACGGAGGAAAAGAGCTATCAGTGGCCGCCGCCGGGGCTGACGACGCAGTGGCTCGCCGTTGCCTGGAACCGCCCTGATGTCTGGGCCGCGCTTGGCCTCTCGGTACAGGTCGCCTGCATCGCCACCGCGATCGCCCTTGTGCTCGGCACGCTCTGCGCCGCCGCCGTCAGCCAAACGAAATTCTTCGGCCGCGAGGCGATCTCGCTGCTGGTCATCCTGCCGATCGCGCTGCCAGGCATCATCACCGGCATCGCGCTGCGCTCCGCCTTCAGCCTGTTCGACATCCCGTTCTCGGTCTGGACGATCGTGCTCGGCCACGCCACCTTCTGCGTGGTGGTCGTCTACAACAACGCCGTCGCCCGTTTCCGCCGCACCCAGGGCTCTCTGATCGAGGCCTCTATGGATCTCGGCGCCGATGGCTTCCAGACCTTCCGCCACGTCATCCTGCCGAACATCGGCACGGCGCTGCTGGCCGGCGGCATGCTGGCCTTCGCGCTGTCCTTCGACGAGGTCATCGTCACCACCTTTACCGGCGGCCAGCAGTCGACGCTGCCGATCTGGATGCTGGAAGAACTCATCCGCCCGCGCCAGCGCCCCGTCACCAACGTGGTCGCCATGGTCGTCGTGCTCGTCACTTTCCTGCCGATCCTGGCAGCCTATTACCTCACACGCGACGGCGATCAGGTCGCCGGCGCCGGAAAGTAAACAGGAGGCGGGATAACCCCCATCCCGCCCACATCAGACAAGGGAGAACATCATGGACACCGCGATGCTGATTGGATCCCGCTTCGAAGCGGGCACCGAGAACGAGGAAACCATCCTCAACCCGAAGACCGGCGAGACCGTGCTGAACCTGCCGGAGGCCTCGCTCGGCCAGATAGACGCCGCCGTCGATGCCGCCGAAAAGGCCTTCACCGCCTGGTCGCAGACGACGCCGGGCGAGCGCTCCAATTACCTCCTGAAGATCGCCGACGCGATCGAAAGGGATGCCGAAGGCTTCGCGGCGCTGGAAGCGCTGAACTGCGGCAAGCCGATCAACGCCGTGCTCAACGATGAAATCCCAGCCATCGTCGATTGCTACCGCTTCTTCGCCGGCGCCGTGCGCAACCTGCATGGCCCTGTTGCCGGCGAATACCTGCCCGGCCACACCTCGATGATCCGCCGCGACGCCGTCGGCATCGTCGGCTCGATCGCGCCCTGGAACTACCCGCTGATGATGATGGCCTGGAAGCTGGCGCCGGCCATTGCCGGCGGCAACACCGTGGTCTTCAAGCCCTCCGAGCAGACGCCGCTGACGGCGCTGAAGATGGCCAAGCTCCTCTCCGAGATCCTGCCCGAAGGTGTCGTCAACGTCATTCTCGGCCGCGGCGAAAGCGTCGGCAACGCGCTGATCAACCACCCGAAGATTTCGATGTTGTCGATCACGGGCGACGTCGCCACAGGCAAGAAGGTGCTGACCGCCGCCGCCAAGACCGTCAAGCGCACCCATCTGGAACTCGGCGGCAAGGCCCCCGTCATCGTCTTCGACGACGCCGATATCGACGCGGTCGTCTCCGGTATCCGCACCTTCGGCTATTACAATGCCGGCCAGGACTGCACCGCCGCCTGTCGCATCTATGCCGACGCCAAGGTCTACGACAGATTCGTTGCCGACCTCTCCTCGGCGGTGTCCTCGATCAAGTTCAACCTCGCCGACGACAGCGAAAACGAGATCGGCCCGCTGATCTCCAAGCGCCAGCGCGACCGCGTCGAAAGTTTCGTGGCGCGTGCCGGCGAGCACAAGCACATGGAAATCACCACGGGCGGCAAGACATCAGGCGACAAGGGCTTCTTCTACACGCCGACCGTCATCGCGGGCGCCACGCAGGAAGACGAGATCGTCCGCCGCGAGGTCTTCGGTCCCGTCGTCTCGGTCACCCGCTTCACCGACGTCGAGGATGCCGTCACCTGGGCCAACGACAGCGACTACGGGCTCGCCTCCTCGGTCTGGACCAAGGACATCAGCCGCGGCATGAAGACGGCGGCCCGCCTTCAGTATGGCTGCACCTGGATCAACACCCATTTCATGCTGACCAACGAGATGCCGCATGGCGGCCTGAAGCAGTCCGGTTACGGCAAGGACATGTCGGTCTACGCACTGGAAGACTATACCGCCGTCCGCCACGTGATGATCAACCACGGCTGATACGGCCTCGTTTCAACGATCGACGCCGCCGCAATTGAACGCGGCGGCGCCGCCGTTGGCAAGACGGCGAAAAATGGCGGCTATCTCATTGGATATGGAACCTTTTTCCACCTGAAGCGTCTTCTTCCCACCAACAAGAAGGAACACTTCCATGCTGAAATGGGCTCTCATCTTTTTCGTGGTTTCGCTGATCGCCGGCTTCTTCGGTTTCTCCGGTATATCGGCCGCGACCGCGACCGTCGCCCGAGTCCTCTTCGGTATCGCGCTGGTGATCTTCCTGATCTTCCTGGTGCTGGCGCTGTTGGCCGGACAGGCGATCCTATAATCTGCGCGTGACCGAATAGAGCAACACTGGCTCCGGCAGCCCTTTCAGGGATAACGGTGCCAATGGAATAAAATCGGTCGCATCGAAGTTGCCTGCCGCGTCGCCATGAGTGCTGCGGCAGGCAAGTATTTGTGACGGGGCGGCGGCCGCCGCGATGCGAGCCGCCAGGTTGACTGTCTGGCCGAAGATATCGCCATCGCGCGGCACCACCTGCCCAGTCGCCACGCCGACCCTGACATCCGGCAAGTCATGCGCGGCGCTTTGCTCGACCAGCGAGAGTGCGGTCCGTAGCGCCGCACCGGAATCGGGAAACAGCATCATCACCCCATCGCCGAGCGGCTTGACGATACGACCGCCGAAATTGCTGCACAGCCTTTGCGCCAGCGCCTCGAAACCGGCCGCCTTTTCCGCGGCCTTGAGGTCGCCGATATCCTGCGTCAGCGCCGTGAAGCCGGAAAGATCGGCGAAGGCCACGGCAGGCAGCGGCCGGTCCGCTTCGGCATCCAACCATCGATCATCCCCCACACCGCGCAGCGCCTCCTGCAGCCTGCCGACGACGTTGTCGAACACCGCTTCTTCAAGCAGGCGCCGCTGCAGTAGGAAGAGCATGCGCATGCCGATCCGCTGCAATTCCAGCCGCTTCGCGGCGCCCGCCGCCAGCACCTCGCGATGGCCAAGCCCGGCCTGAAGCATCGGCGCTTCCACTTCCGAGCGAAACAGGTCGCGCATGGTATCAACGCAGCGCCGCATGGATTGTCCGAACACCCTGAGAACCCTGTGCATCCCGTCGCCGGAAGCACCGAGAGCGACGCATTCCGCGACCAGCCGGATGAACTCCAGATCATCCTCCCTGAGCGCGCGGACCGGCGACATCGGCGGCAGGCCGGCGCTGGAGTGCAGGGCATTGAGCTTTTCGAGATCGAGCGGCGAGCGTTCTAGCGCCGCCGAGAGCGGCGTTTGCGAGATCGTTACCGGCTCGAACATCAGCTGGCTCGCGAAATCCAGTGATACCACCTGCCGCCGCAGCCCTTCCGCCAGCGTCTCCAGCGCAATGCCGGCATCGTTGAGCGCCAGCACCAGCCGCAACCGGCTGACGTCGCTACCGGCATAACCGGCCGCACCCGCCTCGATGATCCGCGACTGCTCGATTTGCTGTAGCCGATCATCATCGCAGCCGGCCAGAGACGCCAACATTTCACGGGACAAGACATCCATGAAACAACCCCAGGTGAATGAAAACTCTCATACACCAAAATGCATCGAGGCTCTATTCCCGGACGCTACTTCTAAAGGAGGCTTGCTCCGACATTGATGGCGAGCGCCAGGATCGTCGTGTTGAACAGGAATGACAGCACGGAATGCAGCAGCGTCAGCTTGCGCATGACGGTGGAGCTGGTTGCCACGTCGGCGGTTTGCGAGGCGACGCCGATGGTGAAGGAATAGTAGAGAAAATCCCAGTAGACGGGCTCGTCGAGCCCCTCCGGGAACTTTAACCCGTCGCCCTTGACGCCGTCGCCGTCATCGTCGCCGCCATAGTAGCGGTGCGCATAGTGCAGAGTGAACAGCGTGTGCAGGAACACCCAGGAAATCAGGATGGTGGCGATCGCCACCATGGCCCGCGCCAGCGCCGCGCCGGGCGCCGCATCTTTCACTTGATGCAGTTCGAGACCGATGCCGGCAATGCTGGCAAGGGCTGCCGCGATCGACAGGAACATCAGAAGTGTGTCGGAAAAGTCGAGATCCGCCGAGCGCTTGCGGATCGTCGCGACGCTCGCCCTGAGCATGCGGCGCCAAGTGGCGGCGATGAACAGCAGGGCGGAGACGTTCCAGCCGGCCAGCAGGTTGCGGGCGTTGACCTCGCGCGTCGTCAGCAGCAGGAACACCAACAGGCCTGCCAGGATGGCGATCGCGAAGATCACGTGCTTGCGCAGCAGCTGCAGGATGCGGCTCGTCTCGCCTTGTCTGTCGTCTGCCATCGCCTGCTCCGCCGGTGCGAGATTGCCTTTGATATCAGCTTGATACCGGAAAGAGCAAGATGGCGTCAGCCGGTCCAGCCGCCATCGACGACATGGATCTGCCCGGTGGTGAACCCGGCCTCGTCACCGGCGAGATAGGTGACCAGCGCTGCGATCTCCTCCGGCGTGGCGATCCGCCCCATCGGCTGGCGGCCGATGAAATCCTTCAGCGCCTTGTCGTAATCGCCGGTGGCGCGCAGCCGTTCGTGCAGCGACGGGCTATCGACCGTGCCGGGGCAAATGGCGTTGGCGCGGATGCCCCGGGCGACGAAATCCGCGGCGATCGACTTCGTGAGACCGATGACGGCGGCCTTGGAGGCGCTGTAGGCGAAGCGGTTCGATACGCCCTTCACGCTCGAAGCGACCGACGCCATGTTGACGATCGCGCCTTTGCCCTTCTCCAGCATGCCGGGCAGGAAGGTGCGGCAGGTGGTGTACATCGCCTTGGCGTTGAGATTGAACGAGAAGTCCCAGTCCTTTTCCTCGCAGTCGAGAATCGAGCCGGAATGGACGAAACCGGCGCAGTTGAACAGCACGTCAATCGGGCCGATCTCGGCCGCGAAGGCGCGCACGGCATCGCCATCGAGCACGTCGAGAACCGTCGTCGTGGCGCCCTGAAGCGTCGACAGCGTCGCTTGGTTGATGTCGGTGGCATGCACATGTGCGCCAAGCGAAGTGAACCGCTCGGCGCTGGCGCGGCCGATCCCCTGTCCGGCCGCCGTGACGACGACTGTCTTGCCTTCCAGACCGTGGCTCATAATTCCTCCCCATGAAGCATAGCGCCGTTGCGCATTCATTCATATGCAAACATTATATTCATTTCGCCGTCAATGACATTGTCCGGCGCTGGACGCTAACGTGGCAAAAGACCCGCTGGCGCGGCAGAGGAATGTGAAAAGTCGATTTGGGATGAAAGTGGTTGAGGATTGCGTCCTCAGCGCATGAAACAAAAAAGGCGGCCACCCTTTCGGATTGCCGCCCTTTGCGTGTCGGTAAGCCGGCTCAGTCCGCCTTGGCGCGGCGGGCAGGGAAGAGGATGACGTCGCGGATCGACGGGGCATTGGTTAAGAGCATGATCAGGCGATCGACGCCGATGCCGAGGCCGCCGGCCGGCGGCATGCCCTGGTCGATGGCGTCGAGGAATTCGTCGTCCAGCTGCTTGTCCTTCTCGCCGCGGGCATGGGCCTGTTCAAGCTGCTCGACCATGCGGCGGCGCTGCTCTTCCGGATCGTTGAGTTCCGAGAAGGCGTTGCCCAGTTCCCAGGCGTTGCAGTAGGTCTCGAAGCGCTCGACGAGGCGCGGCTCGCCCGGCACTTCCTTGGCGAAGGGTGAGATGTCCTTCGGGAAGTGGGTGACGTGGCTCGGCTGGATCAGCGTTCCCTCGACCTTCTCCTCGAAAATGAAGGCCAGGCATTCGCCCCAGGTCCAATCCTTCTCGACTTCGAAGCCGGCGGCCTTGGCAGCGGCGCGGGCCTCCTCGTCGGTCTTGATCGCCAGGAAGTCGATGCCGGTGACTTCCTTGACGGCGTCGGGCATCGGCACGCGCTTGAACGGACCCTTGAATGAGATCTGCTTGTCGCCGAAAGCGAAGTCGGTGGTGCCGTGGATCGACAGCGCCAGCGTCTCGAACAGCCGCTCGACGAGGTCCATGATGTCCTCGTAGTCGGCATAGGCCCAGTAGCACTCCATCATGGTGAACTCGGGATTATGCCGGGTCGAGACGCCTTCGTTGCGGAAGTTGCGGTTGATCTCGAACACCTTGTCGGTGAGGCCCGAGACCAGAGTGCGCTTCAGGAACAGTTCCGGCGCGATGCGCAGGTACATGTCGAGCTTCAGCGTGTTGTGGTGCGTCTTGAAGGGCTCGGCCGTGGCGCCGCCATAGACCGAATGCAGCATCGGCGTCTCGACTTCCATGAAGCCGTCGTTTTCCATGAAACGGCGGATGCCGGAGACGATCTTCGAGCGCTGCTGGAAGCGCAGCTTGGATTCCTCGTTGCTGAGGATGTCGAGGTGGCGCTTGCGGTAGCGGATCTCGACGTCGGCGATGCCGTTCCACTTCTCCGGCATCGGGAGAAGTGACTTGGTCAGCATGGTGATTTCGCGGGCGTTGATCGACAGTTCGCCACGCTTGGTGCGGCGCACGGTGCCGGTGACGCCGATGATGTCGCCGATATCGATCATCGCCAGGAGATTGCGCGCCTCTTCCGGCGTCACGTCCTTGTGGCTGAAGATCTGGATCTTGGCGCCGGCGTCATGGATGTCCATGAACATGCCGGAGTTGCGCGAGGAGTAGACACGACCGGCGACGGTGACGACATCTGACGTCTCGACGTCGGCTTCCAGATCCTTGTACTTCTCGACCAGCTCGGCATTGGTCATCGTGCGGTGGAAATGCGCCGGGTAGACGTCGCCGATCGTCTCGCGCAGCTTGGCAAGCTTCTGGGCGCGCACTTCGGTGGCGTCGGAGGAGAGGGTGGTTTCGGTCTTGTCGGTCATCGTTCGTTCCTATCGGTGCCTACTGCTCCCTCATTCCTGTGCTTGTCACAGGAATCCAGCCACGACGCGTCTGCGTCGTGAATGAGTCCCCGCGCCCAAGGACTTGGGCTTGCTGGATCCCTGTGACAAGCACAGGGATGAGGGGCCGAGAGGGTGGTGTTCATTCCAATACAATTCTGCGTTCGAGCAGCCGTCTGTTACTTTGGCCCAACCAGCGCCGCCACGGCCTGCGCCGCCAGCTTCAGACGCTGGCGCACGACCGAGCGGCCGAGGATGGCCATAGAGTCGAACAGTGGCAGCGAGCGCGACGAGCCGGAGACGGCGACGAAGAGCGGCGCGACGATGACCTTGAGCTTCTTGCCCATGCGGTCGGCGATGGCGCGTAGTTCGGCTTCGATCGCCTCGACGTTCCATTCGAGGATCTTTTCCAGATCCGGCTGCACGGTGTTGAGGATCTCGAGGATCTCTTCCGGCGGCGACTTGATCTTGGCGAAGGCCGAGGGATCGAGATTGAGATCGGATTTCAGCAGGAAGCCCATCAGCTCCGGCAGTTCGCCGAGCTTGGAAATGCGCGACTGCGACAAGCCGAGGCCGGCCTTGAGCCGGTCGTTTTCCATCGCCCAGGTCAAGACGCGGTCGCGGAACTCTTCTTCCGACATCTTCTCGCGGATCCAGCGGCCGTTCAGCCAGTCGAGCTTCTGGATATCGAAGATGGCGCCGGCCTTGGAGAGGTTCTCGGGGTCGAACTTTTCGACGAGGTCGGCAATGGTCAGCAGTTCCTCGCCTTCGGCGATCTGCACGAAGAACAGGCCGAGGAAGTTCATCAGCGCCTCGGGGATATAGCCGAGCGCCGAGTAATAGGAGATCGAGGTCGGGTTCTTGCGCTTCGACAGCTTTGACTTGTCGGCGTTGCGCATCAGCGAGAGATGCATGAACACCGGCTCGTCCCACTCGAAATAGCGATAGAGCAGGATGTGCTTCGGCACCGACGACAGCCACTCCTCGCCGCGGGCGACGTGGGTGATCTTCATCAGATGGTCGTCGATGACGTTGGCCATGTGATAGGTCGGCATGCCATCGCCCTTGATCAGCACCTGCATGTCGACCGAATCCCACGGGATCGAGACGTCGCCGTAAACGCCGTCGGTGAAGTCGCAGGAACCTTCGGTCGGGATCTTCATGCGGATGACCGAGCTTTCGCCCGATGCCATCTTGGCGCTGACTTCGTCCGCCGAATACTTCAGGCACAGGCCGTCATACTTCGGCGGCTTGCCAGAGCTGCGCTGGGCTTCGCGCATTTCGGTCAGGCGTTCGGGCGTGCAGAAACAGCGGAAGGCGTGGCCCTTGTCCAGGAGTTGCTGGGCGTAGGGCTGGTACATGTCCTTGCGGTCGGACTGGCGATATGGGCCGTAGGGGCCGCCGACATCGGGGCCTTCCGACCACTCAAGGCCGCACCACTTCAGCGCATCCAGAACCTTGGTCTCGAACTCCGGCGTCGAACGCGTCGCATCGGTATCCTCGATGCGCAGGATGAACTCGCCGCCGTGCTTCTTGGCGAACAGGTAGTTGAAGAGTGCGATATATGCGGTGCCGACATGCGGCTCGCCGGTCGGCGAGGGAGCAATGCGGACGCGGACGCCGGAAGCTGTCATTTTATGTGCCCGTCAAATAAATGCCGGACGGCTTTCAAAGCAGAAAGCGACGCTCGGCCGGAAAGAATGCAGATAACTGGATCAGGAAACCGGCCGGAAAAGGGTATCCTGCGCGCTTGCCCGGCCAATTGCCCGTTTGGCTGGCTTTAAGGCCATATTCGGCCGCGGACGTCAAGGAAAATGCCGTCCGCGGGCATGGGCGGCATCGTCAGGTCACGGGGTCAGGCGACCGGCCAGACCCAGAGCAGCAGCGGCACGCTGACGAGGATGATGAGCAGCGACAGCGGGAGGCCAAGGCGGGGATAATCGCTGAAGCGATAGCCGCCGGGGCCAAAGACAAGCGTATTGCACTGGTGGCCGATCGGGGTAAGGAAATCGCAACCGGCGCCGATCGCCACCGCCATCAGGAAGGCGTCCGGCCTGTATCCGAGGGTTTGCGCGAAACTGGCGGCGATCGGCGCCATGACCAGCACGGTGGCGGCGTTGTTGAGGAACGGCGTCACTGCCATGGCGGTGATCAGGATCAGCGCCAGCGCTCCGTAATGCGGCATCTGCGCGGCAAGGTGGCCGAGCCAGCCGGCGATCAGCTCGCTGCCGCCCGTCGTTCGCAGCGTATCGGAGACCGGGATCAAGGCTGCAAGCATGATCAGGATCGGCGCGTCGAGCGCCTTGTAGACATCGACCAGCGGGATGACCCGGAAGACGACCATGGCGAGTGCCGCACAAAAGAACGACACGGCGACGGGTACGACGCCCGTCGCGGTGGCGGCCATGGCGGTGATGAGTATCAGGAGCGGCACGTAGGCTCGGCGCGAGGTACCGAGCATGATGTCGCGCTGCGCAAGCGGCAGGCATGCGAATTCCTGAAGGAAGGCGGGGAGATTACGCCGGCTGCCTTGCAACACCAGCACGTCGCCGGCGCGCAACCTGACTTCGCTTAGCCGTTCGTTCAGCCTGTGGCCTTTGCGGGAGACGGCGAGAAGATTGACGCTGCGGCGGTTGGAGAGCGACAGCTGCCGCGCCGACCAGCCGACAAGCTGCGACTCGGGAGCGACGATCGCCTCGATCGAGATCAGGTCGTTGCGCTCGGCGGGATCGGCGATCGGCTTGCCCGAGAGTTTGAGCTTGGCGTTGGAGACAATGCGGTCCAGCGCGTCGGGACTTCCTTCGAGCAATAATGTGTCGCCGTTCCTGAGTTCGATATCGGGAAAGGGCGAGAGGCGGGTATGGCCGCGCAGGATCGCGGTTGCCACGGCATCGCCGTCGCCGAGTTTCAGCAAGTCGCTGAGCGGCTTGCCCTCGGCGGTCGATTCCTCTGCCACCGTGGCTTCGGAAAAGTAGGCCTTGGCGTCGAGAGCTTCTTCCAGCGACGGGTTTTCGTTCTTCCGCTCGGGCACCAGCCAGTGGAAGAAGATCAGGAAGGTAACGCCAACAAACGCCAGCGTCGCGCCGACCGGGGTGAAGTCGAACATGGTGAAGGGTGTGCCTGTTATCTCGCCGCGAAGGCGCGAGACGACAATGTTCGGCGATGTGCCGATCTGCGTCATCAGGCCGCCGAGCAGGGCGGCAAAACTCATCGGCATCAGATAGAGCGAAGGCGACTTGCCGCTCTTGCGGGCGAACTGGAAGGCGACCGGAATCATGATCGCCAGCGCGCCGATATTCTTGATGAAGGCCGAGAGCACGGCGACGACGATCAAAAGCAGCGCCAACTGGGCATGCAGCGTGTCCAGATTGGGAAAGAAGCGCTTGATCGCGGTATCGACAATGCCGGAACGGGCGACGCCGGCGCTGACGACAAGCGCGCTGCCGACGATGATGACGATGTCGTCGCTGAAGCCCGAGAAGGCCTGCTCAAATGGGACGAGCCCAACGGCAACGGCCAGCACGAGTGCGCAGCAGGCCACAAGATCGTAACGAAACCGGTCCCAGATGAAGACCGCCATCATCAAGCCGATGACGCCGAAGGCGAGGAGCTGCTGTGTTGTCATGCTATTCCGGGGACAGGGATCGGGCGCCGGGCGGACACCCGGTGTCAGCGGATAACTGGACCGCGTGCGATACACTTCAATGGCTTGGACCTGGCAAATTCATGAGGCACCCGGCGTTTGGGGCCTCGCTCGCATTGAGATATTGTTCCCAGCGGGTATATGGATGCTTGCTGGGCGACGGCGCCGCCGAGGAGCAAACATGGGCAATAAGACGCGCGAGACCGCAGTGGCCAACAACAGGCGGAATGAGGGCGCACCCGACACGGTCGCGCTTCTGAAAGCGATTGCCGATAGTCCGAGGCGCGACAACTCGAGTTATCACGAGGCAATGGCACAGGCGCGCCAGGCATTCGAGGCGGCTGAGGCCGCGCTTGGTCGCCCGGTGCGGGTCAAGACCAAGAGCCGCCGGAAACGCAACGGCGACTATGTCTTGAAGCTGACCTTCAAGCCGGCCAAATGACCGGCGTTATGCCGACCCGGGCGTGAAGGCCAGCAGGTAGACGGCTGCCATAACAACGGCGATGACGAAGATGATGGGGACGAACCGCGACATGCCGCGGCGGGCTTTTTTCTCTGTGCTCTTCATGCAGACCAAACCGCCGAACCGCGGAATTTGTTCCACATTTTCTGATCGCGATGCTTGATCGGCCGGTGCCTCAACGGAGCTCCAGCGCCTTGCGCTGGGTCAGCCAGACGATCAGCGCGAATGCGACGATCGCCATGCCGCCTGCCGCCACGAACACCCATCCGCCATGCTCCCATAACACGCCGGCCAGCGTCGAGCCGATGGCACCGCCGACGAAGTTGCTGGCGACGAACGCGGTGTTGAGCCGGCTTCTGGCGTTCGGGTCGATCGAGAACAGGCGCGTCTGATTGAGGACGTTGAGGCCCTGGATGGCGATATCGAGCAGCAGGACGGCGACCAGAATCGGAATGATGTGGGTGGCGCCGAAGCCGGCGATCACCAGCGAGACGAGGGCCAATACCAACGCCGCTCCGGTGGCCTTCACCGACCAACCTCTATCATGCAGCCAGCCGGCGCGCTGGGCGGCAAGGGCACCGGCGAGGCCGACGAGACCGACGAGGCCGATCTGGCTGACGGAGTAGTTGAAGGAGGCGGAGCTGAGCAGGAAGGTCAGGCCGGTCCAGAACATGGTGAAAACGGAAAAGCCGCTGGCGCCGATAATGAGCGTGATCTGCACGGCGCGATGTTGGCGCACCGTCGAGAATACCGATTTGAGCAGTGTGCCGTAGGCGACGGCAGGGCGTGGCCGTTCGGCGGGAAGGGCGCGTGCCACGAGGGCGGCGAGCAGCACGATGAAGATGGCGGCCGCGATGTATATGGCGCGCCATCCGAGCGCGTCGGCGAGGAAACCGCTGATGGTTCGCGACAGGAGGATGCCCGAGATCAGGCCCGAAACGATGGTGCCGACGACGCGGCCGCGTTGCTCGGGTCTGGCGAGGTCGCCGGCAAGCGGGGTCAACAGCTGTCCGGCGACGGTGGTGAGGCCAAGCGCGGCCAGCGCTGCGAGCAGAGCACCGAAGCTCGGCGCCAGCGCGCAGGCGGCCAGCGCCACGGCGGAACAGAGCATGATTGCCGGGATCAGTCGGCGCCGGTTCAGCGTGTCGCCGAGCGGCACGATCAGCAGGATGCCCAGGGCATAGCCGATCTGGGTCATGGTGATCAGCGTGCCGGCAGTGCCGATCGAGACGCCGAGCGAGGCGGCGATATCCGAGAGCAGCGGCTGCGCCCAATAGAGATTGCCGACGGCGGCGCCACCCGAAATCGCAAACAGCAGCGTCAGCGGGCGGGACATGCCGGGTGCGACCGGGCGTTCAGTCTGGGAGATGGTCATGCCGTCTCTTTAGGGGCCGGTTGAAGGAGCGACAAGGGCAATTCCCGGCGCTGCGCGAGCAGTTGCACCCTCCGGCGATCAACAAGTCGCGATCGACTTTGCCTCGCTATCGCTGGATTTCGGCCAGCGCCCGGCGCAGCGGCAGGTCGGAAATCTGGATCAGGCCGGAGAAGGGAATGTCCATGTCGAGAACCAGATAGATGGATGCCGAAATCAGGAAGGCGGCGATGATGAACATGGCGACGATGATGATATTGCGCGGTGCGCGATAACCGAAACTCGCGAAGATCAGGATCAGCCATGCCAGAAGCATGACGATCAGCGGCCTCGGGATGACGCCTTCCGACTGCTCGACCAGGATCCAGCGTTGCTCGACGATCTTCTGATAGTGCTGGCGGGCGTCGTTCCACAGCGCGAGGTGTCCGGGGTCGGTGGGGGTGAGCAGCGCCAGGCTGTTGCCGACCTCGTTAAGCGCGAATTCGGAGGTCGGGTCGCCCTTGACGAGCGGGTCGATGTTCTCGGGCGCCGCGCCGAGCGCCTTCTCGACATAGACGGCGAGCCGCTGCTTGGTCTCGTTGGCCTCCAGCCCGTAGGTCCTCAAGGTCTGGTCGAACAGGATGATCTGGGTAGCGAACGAGTGGACGTTGCTGTCGATGCCTTCGAACGTGTTCTTCGCGGAGTTGATCATCAAGCTGAACACCAGCGAGGTCATCACCACGAAGATGTTGGCGACCAGCCGGACGACGGCGTTGGTCTCGTCCTGGCGGTGGTGCATCGGCAGTTTCGAATAGGTGAGCATGGTGCCGATCGAGGCAGCGATCAGGCAGACGCAGATGAAGGCCGCCAAAAACACTTCCCGAGACATTGCGCTCTCCCCGCTGCCGCCACGATGGAAACTATATGCTTTGCAGGATTTTGTCAGCGCTCCTCCATCGGCGCTGGACAAACAGAGCAGCGGGTATAGCTTCCGCATCGCAATTTCATATTGGAGAACTGTTATGACCGATGTTTTGAGTGTGCCGGTGAAGCTTGCCGATGGCCGCGAAACGACGCTGGACGAATACCGTGGCAAGGTGGTGCTGGTCGTCAACGTCGCCTCCAAGTGCGGGCTGACGGTGCAGTACGAAGGGCTGGAGAAGCTCTATGAGGACAAGCGCGAGCGCGGCTTCGAGATTGCCGCTTTCCCGGCCAACAACTTCAAGGGCCAGGAACCGGGCACGGACGCGGAGATCGTCGAATTCTGCACGCTGACCTACGACGTGAAATTCCCGATCTTCTCGAAGATTTCCGTCAAGGGAGACGATCAGCACCCGCTTTACAAGCTCTTGACGGGAACCGGCCTGCCGACGACCGGCGAGGGCCCGATGCGCGAGAAGCTGAAGGAGCGCGGTCTCGTCGACGGCAGTGACGCAGATGTGCTTTGGAACTTCGAAAAATTCCTGATCGGCCGCAACGGCAAGATCGTCGCCCGCTTTGCGCCGGATGTTACCGCCGACGACCAGCGGCTGGTGCAGGCGATCGACAAGGAACTGGCGGCTGGCTGACAGCTGAAGTGTTGAATGAGAAAGGGCGCGGCTTGCTGGCCGCGCCCTTTTCGTTTGTTGTGAATGCCGTTGCTAGTGAACGGTGTCCTGCTTGGCCGCTTCGCGCTTTCGCTTCTTGGCGTTGCGGGCAAACATGTTGAGCACCTCGACCAGCGCCGAGAAGGCCATGGCGGCGTAGACGTAGCCCTTGGGAACGTGGAAACCCATGCCTTCGGCGATCAGCGTCGTGCCGATCATCATCAGGAAGCCGAGCGCCAGCATGACGATGGTCGGGTTCTTCTCGATGAAGTTGGCAAGCGGCGTGGCGGCGACCAGCATGACGGTGACGGCGGCAACGACGGCAACGACCATGATCGGCAGGTGCGGCGTCATGCCGACGGCGGTGATGATGCTGTCGACCGAGAAGACGAGGTCGAGCACCAGGATCTGGCCGATGACGGCGGCGAAGCTTGTCGTGACCGCGTTGGCCGCCGCATCGTTTTCATGTTCGGCGGGGTCCACCGAGTGGTGGATTTCCTTGGTTGCCTTCCAGAGCAGGAACAGGCCACCGGCGATCAGGATCATGTCCTTCCAGGAGAAGCCGTGGCCGAACAGGTCGAAGACCGGCGTCGTCAGCTTGACGATCCACGCCACGGTGCCGAGCAGGGCCAGACGCATGATCAGTGCCAGGCCGATACCGACCTTGCGGGCCTTTTCACGGTGTTCAGGTGGCAGCTTGTTGGTGAGAATGGAAATGAAGATCAGGTTGTCGATCCCGAGGACCACTTCCATCACCACCAGGGTGACGAGGGCCACCCAGGCGGCCGGGTCCTGAACGAGCATCATGATGTCTTGCATCTATGTATATCCCCTTGCGCCACATTAGCGGTCGCTCGAATGTAAGGTTGCGCCGCAGCTTGGCAAGCGCGCAAGGGGGTATACGAAAGCTGGTCAGGTTTTATTCCCCGACAGAACGTTTGGCGGCGGGGCGTCGCCATGTCGCCTTACAATTCAGCGGTCGTTGCGGACGCCGTAAGTCGCCATGAACATGCGGACGGCGCCGTTGATGACGCGCTCCGCTTCCTGTCGCGATGGCGGCTTTTCCATGCTGCCGAACAGGCGGAACTTGAAGAAGCTGCCGCTCGAAAGATCGAGAAACTGGGCAGCGGCCAGATCGATGTCGGCGATGTCGAGTTTGCCGGCATCCACGTAGCGCACGAGGTAGTCGCGCAGGATGGTGCGCAGATTTTCCGGGCCGTTGAAGAAACGCTGGCAAAGCGCCGGCATCCGGTCACGGACGCCAAGCACGGTGCGCATCGCGCTGATGACCTTTTCGTCCGTCAGGTGCGCAACAAAGCCGACGCCGAAATCGTGGAGACCGGTCTCGATATCCTCGTGCTCTTCGAGCGTGGTTCGCATGGCCGCGACGAACGCGGCGCGCTCGCTCTCGATCATCGCCGCGAAGAGTTCCTCCTTGTTGGCGAAGTAGACGTAGAGCGTTCCCTTCGAGACACCGGCCTCGCGTGTCACGTCGTTCATGCTCGCGGCATCGAAGCCGAGCTTCATGAAGACGCGGCGGGCGCCGTCGAGAATTTGCTTGCGCTTGGCAGGGTCTTCTCCTGCAGCCCATCTGCCTCCGCTCGATGGTGACTCCCCCACGGACATATCGGAAAGCTCTGTCATAGCTCCTTAACCATATTCGCACGTGCGAATGTTTCGTTAACAAAATCGAACCGGGTGGTTCGATACATCTTGATATGAACGTTAAAAGGTTCTATGTCAACTAAACCGAACCGTTCAGTTCGATCTGTTTCACTCGTTTATACCGGTAGTTTCTCATGTCGTCCAACCAGAACGCCAATGTCGCCCGCATTGTCAGCAAGACCGCTGATGCCGAAGGCGAGGCACAGGAAGCCGTCGTCACCACAGCCGAAGCGCCGCGCACACCGCAGACGCCCGCGGCCGTGCAGGCCGCACCCGCCGCGCCTGACGTCAAGAAGAAGAAGCGCAGCCCGGTGCTTCCGATCCTCGGACTGGTGCTCTTGGCCGGCGTCGCTTGGTATGGCTATGAGTGGTTCACGACCGGCCGGTTCATGGTTTCCACCGACGACGCCTATATCGAAGGCGATATCGCCACGATCTCGCCGAAGGTGACGGGTTACGTCGCCAAGGTGAACGTGGTCGCCAACCAGCAGGTCAAGGCCGGCGACGTTCTCGCCACGCTTGATGACGGCGACTACAAGCTGGCGCTGGAGCAGGCGCAGGCCTCGCTCGATACCGAGAAGCTGTCGCTGCAGCGCATCGACGCGCAGATCGCCGGCGGCGAAGCGAGTCTCGACCAGGCCAAGGCGCAGAAGGTTGCGCTCGAGGCGACCGTTCGCGGCGCGCAGATCACCCAGACCCGTGCGAGCGACCTGCAGGCCAAGTCGGTCGGCACCACGGCATCGCTCGATACCGCCAATATCTCTCTCGATCAGGCCCGCGCCAATCTCGTCGGCGGCGACGCCGCGATCGCGTCGGCCGAAGCCAACGTCACGCTGCTGCACGCCCAGCGCCGCGAGGCCGAAGGCACGATCCGCCAGCTCGGGCTTGCCCGCGACAAGGCCGCGCGCGACCTGTCCTTCACCATCCTGAAGGCGCCGTATGACGGTATCGTCGGCAATCGTTCCGTTCAGGAAGGCGACCTGGTGTCGCCCGGCCAGCGCCTGATGGCGCTGGTGCCTGTACGCGAGCTCTATATCGACGCGAACTTCAAGGAAACGCAGATCCAGCACCTGGTTCCCGGCTCCAAGGTCAACGTCCATGTCGATGCCTATGACGATCACGCGATCGTCGGCACCGTCGAGTCGATCTCGCCGGCTTCGGGCTCGGTGTTCTCGCTGCTGCCTCCGGAAAACGCGACCGGCAACTTTACCAAGATCATCCAGCGCGTGCCGGTGCGTATCGCCCTGCCGCAGGATGCGCTTGATACCGGTCGTCTCCGCGCCGGCCTCAGTGTCGTCGTCGACGTCGATACGCGCACGGCGCCCGACGCTTCCAAGTAATCGCTTTCAAGTAATCCTGCCGCAAGCAATTGCAGCGGCACGCAATATCGTCTGACGAGGTGGGCCCATGGCCACGAGCGTAACAGCAGGATCCGTTCCGGCCAATCCGGCCGATGCGGATGCGATGGACCCACGCAAGCTGATCGCGTTCTTCGCGATGGTGGTCGGCATGTTCATGTCGATCCTCGACATCCAGATCGTGTCGGCGTCGCTGGCCGAAATCCAGGCCGGCCTCAGCGCCGGCACGGACGAGATCGGCTGGGTGCAGACGTCGTATCTGATCGCCGAAGTCATCATGATCCCGCTGTCGGGCACGCTGGCGCGGATCATCTCGACGCGCTACCTGTTCGCCTTCTCGGCGGCCGGATTTACCGCGGCCAGCGCGCTTTGCGCCACGGCGACCAACATCGACCAGATGATCGTCTATCGCGCCATCCAGGGTTTTATCGGCGGCGGCATGATCCCGTCGGTGTTCGCGGCCGCCTTCACCATCTTCCCGGCCTCCAAGCGCTCGATCGTCTCGCCGATCATCGGCCTGATCGCGACGCTGGCGCCAACCATCGGGCCGACCGTCGGCGGCTATCTCAGCCATGCCTTCTCGTGGCACTGGCTGTTCCTGGTCAACATCATTCCCGGCATCATCGTCACCATCGTCACGTGGAATTTCATCGATTTCGACAAGCCGGAATTCTCGCTGATCAAGAAGTTCGACTGGTGGGGCCTTTTGTCGATGGGCGTGTTCCTCGGTGCGCTGGAATACGTGCTGGAGGAAGGCAATTCGAACGACTGGTTCAACGACAGCCATATCGTCATGGGCGCCATCGCGTCGACGATCGGTTGCGTGGTGTTCTTCTATCGCGCCTTCAAAGTGGATTTCCCGGTGGTGGATCTCAGGGCCTTCAGCAATCGAAACTTCGCGGTCGGATCGCTGTTTTCCTTCGTCATGGGTATCGGCCTCTACGGGCTGACCTACATCTACCCGCTCTATCTCGGGCGCATCCGCGGCTACGATTCGCTGATGATCGGCGAGACCATGTTCGTCTCCGGCCTGGCGATGTTCTTCACCGCGCCGATCGCCGGCAAGCTGTCGACCAAGATGGACCTCAGGATGATGATGGTGCTCGGCTTCATGAGCTTTGCCGCCGGCACCTGGATCATGACAGGCGTCACCACAGACTGGGACTTCTACGAGCTGCTGATACCGCAGCTGCTGCGCGGCTTCGGCCTGATGATGTGCATGGTGCCGATCAACAACATCGCGCTCGGCACGATGCCGCCCGCCCGCATGCGCGGCGCCTCGGGCCTGTTCAACCTGACACGTAACCTCGGCGGCGCCGTCGGTCTGGCTGTCATCAACACGCTGCTCACCAACCGGCAGGACGTCCACTACCAGCGCATCCGCGAGGGTCTCGACTGGGGCAACCCGATGGCGAACGACCAGATCAAGTCGATGACCTCCAACTACGATGCCTATGGCATGGATGGTGCGGCGGTGGCGATCAAGCAGATGGTCGGCATGGTGACGAAGCAGGCGATGGTGATGTCGTTCAGCGATATCTTCGTGATCCTCACGGTCCTTTTCGTGGCGATGATCCTCGGGATCGTGCTGATCGACAAACCAGCGCCGCAGGGCGGCGGCGGCGGTGGCGGCGGCCACTGACATCAGGCAATCGGAATAATGACGCCGGCTTTGGAAACCAAAGCCGGCGTTTCTGCGTATAGTCGTCGATATCACCGGGATCGACGCCGCTTCATGATCAAAGCCTCCGCCAAACTTCTCGCGCTTCTCTCCGTCGTGTTCTCCATCGCCGTCAGCCAGGTCCTCGCCGTCGCCCCCTCGGGCGAAGAAGAGCGGATCGATGTCGGCGGCTACAGGATGAACAGCCTCTATCTCCGCGCGAAGAAGCCGCAGCTGCCGCCTATCGTGTTCATCCACGGCGCCAGCGCCAATCTCTACGATCCGGTGTTTTCGTTCCGTGAGAAGCTGGAGAGCCGCGCCGATCTGTTGTTCGTCGATCGCCCCGGTCACGGCCGATCCGATCGCGGCGGGCCGGAGAACGCGTTTCCCGACGGGCAGTCGGATGCGATCGCGGCGCTGATGAAGAAGCGCGGCATCGGCAAGGCTGTTATCGTCAGCCATTCCTTCGGCGGCGCGGTGGCGGCGGCCTTCGCGCTGCGTCATCCCGACATGGTGCTCGGCCTCGTCTTCCTGTCGCCGGCGGTCTATCCATGGCCTGGCGGCATCGCCTGGTATTACGACGCGGCCAAGGTGCCCGTCTCAGGCGCGCTGTTCAGCGCGCTTGTCGTGCCGCCAGTGGGGCTGGCGATGATCAACGGTGCGACGCGCTCGGTGTTCGCGCCCAATCCGCGGCCGCCGGGCTATATCACCAAGGCGAGGGCGCTGCAGGCGCTGGGACCGAAGGCGTTCCGCGACAATGCCATCGACGTCGCCAACCTGCTGGAATGGACGAAGACGAATTCGCCGCAATACGGCCGCATCGCCGCGCCGACGGTTATCATCACGGGCGATACCGACAGCGTTGTCTCGCCCGATATCCACTCTCGCCACCTTGCCCGCGTCATCAAGGGCGCACGTCTGCTCGTCATCCACAACATGGGCCACAAGTCCGACTACGTCGCCCGCGATCTTGCCGTCGCGGCGATCGAGACGGTGGCCGGCAAGCCGCGAGACCTCAGGAAAATGGCGGCCGCGCTGGAAACCAGCGTCGCCGGCGACCACGAGAAATAGACCGCCGGGAACGCAAAATATCGGCCTCGCCGAATTTCTGATTTACGTACATCAAATTTGGCGCTAAAGGTCTCGTCAGGAGGAGTGATGAGGCCAACCGTTCACGATATCGCCGCTGCCGCGGGCGTCAGCCTTGCGACCGTCGACCGGGTGCTGAACCAGCGTCCCGGCGTGCGCGGCGTGACGCGCGACAAGGTCGAGGCTGCCATCCGCGAGATCGGCTATGTCAGGGACGTCGCCGCCGCCAATCTGGCCAAGGGCCGCACCTATCCGTTCGTTTTCATCGTTCCTGCCAGCGACAATTCCTTCATGCACGGGCTGAACGCCGAGGTTCGGGCCGCCGTGGCGCGCTCGCCGGTAGAGCGGACCGACATTCGCACCGTCGAGGTTCCGGCCTTCGATCCGGAAGCGCTGGTCGCCGTGCTCGATCAACTCGGCGAAGAACGGCCGGCCGGCATAGCGCTGGTGGCGACCGATTCGCCGGAGGTGCGCGAGGCGGTCGATCGGCTGGTTCAATCCGGCATTCCCGTCGTCACCGTCGTTTCCGATCTCACCGGTTCGTTGCGCCATCACTATGCCGGCGTCGATAATATCGCAGCCGGCCGCACGGCGGCGCGGCTGCTCGGGCGGTTCCTCGGCGGCGCCAAGGGCGACATCGCGGTTCTCGCCGGCTCAATGCTGGTGCGCGACCATCGCGAACGGCTGGAGGGGTTCGCCTCGCTGATCGCGGAGGAGTTTCCGGATCTGACGGTTCTGCCTGTCATCGAAGGCCGCGACGACCCTGATATGGCGCACATGCTGGTGGCCGATGCGCTGGCGAAGCGCGACGGAATCATCGGCGTCTACAGCCTCGGCGCCGGCAATCGCGGGCTGATCCGGGCGCTGAAGGACAAGGCGGCCGACCGGCGGCTGACCGTCGTCGCGCATGAACTGACCGCGCATACGCGCGCCGCCCTTCTCGACGGTACGATCGACGCAATCTTGAACCAGGATGCGGGCCACGAGGTGCGCAGTGCCATCCGCGTGCTGAAGGCGAAGGCTGACGGCCTCTCGGTCATCGACGCGCAGGAACGCATCCGTCTCGACATCTTTCTGAAAGACAATCTGCCGTAACGGCAAAGGGAGAAACACATGTATCTGGGTCTCGATCTCGGAACGTCCGGCGTCAAAGCCATGCTGATTGATGGCGATCAGAAGATCATTGGTTCGGCCAACGGCTCGCTCGAGGTGTCGCGTCCGCACCACGGCTGGTCGGAGCAGGAGCCGTCGCACTGGATCCGCGCCAGCGAGGAGGCGATCGCGGGGCTGAAGGCGAAGCATCCGAAGGAACTGGCCGCCGTGAAGGGCATCGGCCTCTCCGGCCAGATGCATGGCGCGACGCTGCTTGATGCCGACGACAAGGTGCTTCGCCCCTGCATCCTCTGGAACGACACGCGCAGCTACGCGGAGGCGGCGGCGCTCGACGCCGATCCGAAATTCCGCAAGCTGACCGGCAATATCGTCTTCCCGGGCTTTACCGCGCCGAAGCTCGCCTGGGTCGCCAAAAACGAGCCTGCGATTTTCGCCAAGGTGGCCAAGGTGCTGCTGCCGAAGGATTACCTGCGCCTGTGGCTGACGGGTGAGCACATCTCCGAAATGTCCGACTCGGCCGGCACCTCGTGGCTCGACACCGGCAAGCGCAAATGGTCGTCGGAGTTGCTCGAAGCCACCGGCCTCGACGAGACGCATATGCCAACGCTGGTCGAAGGTACCGAACAGGCCGGCAAGCTGCGCGGCGAACTGGCCTCGCAATGGGGCATCACCGGTCCTGTCGTCGTTGCAGGCGGCGCCGGCGACAACGCGGCGTCGGCCTGCGGCATGGGCACCGTCAGCCATGGTGCGGCCTTCGTGTCGCTTGGCACCTCGGGCGTTCTGTTTGCCGCCAACGGGTCCTATCTGCCGAAGCCGGAGAGCGCCGTGCACGCTTTCTGCCACGCACTGCCGAACACCTGGCACCAGATGGGCGTCATTCTTTCGGCCACCGACGCGCTGAACTGGCATTCGCACGTGACGGGCAAGTCGGCGGCCGATCTGACGGCTGAACTCGGCGAGACACTCAAGGCGCCATCCGGCGTCACCTTCCTGCCCTATCTTTCCGGCGAGCGCACGCCGCACAACGACGCTGCCATCCGCGGCGCCTTCATCGGCCTGGAGCACGAGAGCAGCCGCGTGGTGCTGACCCAGGCGGTGCTCGAAGGCGTATCCTTCGCGATCCGCGACAATCTCGAAGCGCTGCGCTCGGCCGGCACCGACATCTCCCGCGTCACCGCCATCGGCGGCGGCTCGCGCTCGCGCTACTGGCTGGCGTCGATCGCCACTGCACTCGGCGTGCCGGTCGATTTGCCGGCTGATGGCGATTTCGGCGCAGCCTTCGGTGCGGCGCGGCTGGGGCTGATCGCGGCGACCGGGGCCGATCCTGTGGCGGTCTGCACGCCGCCCAGGACGGATGGGACGATCAAGCCGGATGCGGCGCTGAGCGGGGCGTATGAGGAGGCCTATGGCCGGTATCGTGCGCTTTATCCGGCGATCAGGTCGCTGGCGCATTGAGGGTTTATAAGAGCTTGCACTGAGCCCCCTCATCTGGCTCTTCCCCTTCTCCCCACCGGGGAGAAGGTGCCCGAAGGGCGGATGAGGGAGCCACACGGTAAAACATTTACGGAACAACACACCCAAGGAGGAGTACCCCATGAGCACCGGATTTTTCGGCGATATCCAGAAGATCAAGTATGAAGGCCCCGACAGCACCAATCCGCTGGCCTTCCGTTATTACCAGCCGGACGAGATCGTTCTCGGCAAGCGGATGGAAGACCATCTGCGTTTTGCGGTCGCCTATTGGCATACCTTCACATGGCCGGGCGGTGACCCCTTTGGCGGGCAGACGTTCCTGCGCCCGTGGTTCGAAGACACGATGCAGGCTGCGAAGCTGAAGGCCGACGTCGCCTTCGAATTCTTCTCGCTGCTCGGCGCGCCTTACTATTGCTTCCATGACGCCGACGTGCGCCCTGAAGGCAAGAATTTTGCCGAGAACACCAGGAACCTGAACGAGATCGTCGACTACTTCGCAGAAAAGCAGGCTGCCACCGGCACCAAGCTGCTCTGGGGCACGGCGAATCTCTTCTCCAACCGCCGCTTCATGTCGGGCGCGGCCACCAACCCGGATCCAGACGTCTTCGCCTTCTCCGCCGCGACCGTAAAGACCTGCCTCGACGCGACGCAGCGGCTCGGTGGCGAGAACTACGTGCTGTGGGGCGGCCGCGAAGGTTATGAGACGCTGCTCAACACCGACCTCAAGCGCGAGCTCGACCAGATGGGCCGCTTCCTCAACCTCGTGGTCGAGTACAAGCACAAGATCGGCTTCAAGGGCCAGATCCTGATCGAGCCGAAGCCGCAGGAGCCGACCAAGCACCAGTACGACTACGACGTCGCGACGGTCTACGGCTTCCTGAAGAAGAATGGCCTCGAAAACGAAGTGAAGCTCAACATCGAGCAGGGCCACGCGATCCTCGCCGGCCATTCCTTCGAGCACGAGCTGGCGCTTGCAAACGCGCTCGGCATCTTCGGCTCGATCGACATGAACCGCAACGACTACCAGTCCGGCTGGGACACCGACCAGTTCCCGAACAACGTGCCTGAAATGGCGCTGGCCTACTACCAGGTCCTGGCCGGCGGTGGCTTCACCTCGGGCGGCACCAACTTCGATTCGAAGCTGCGCCGCCAGTCGCTCGATCCGGCCGACCTCCTGATCGGCCATATCGGCGGCATGGATTGCTGCGCTCGCGGCCTGAAGGCTGCCGCCAAGATGATCGAGGACAAGGCGCTCTCGCAGCCGCTCGCCAACCGCTATGCCGGCTGGGATTCGGCGGAAAGCCAGAAGATGCTGCGCGGCGAATACTCGCTCGGCGAGATCGCCGCCCGCGTCGAAAGCCAGGACATCAACCCGCAGCCGCGTTCCGGCCAGCAGGAACTGCTGGAGAACGTGGTCAATCGTTACGTCTGATCGACGGCCGGTTGCTGCATAGAGAGGCCGGGACGCGTGGGTGTCCCGGCCTTCTCAGTTCAACCCGGAGTGCTCTAAAATACCTGCCGCAGGATGAGGAACAGCACGAAGGCGATGGCGATGGAGGCTGGCAGTGTCAGCACCCAGGCTATCAGCATGTTGCGGACCGTGGACCATTGCAGGCCTGATCCGTTGGCCGCCATTGTTCCGGCGACGCCCGAAGACAGCACATGGGTGGTGGAGACCGGCAGGCCAAGGCTGTCAGCGGCGCCGATGGTGACCATGGCGACGACTTCGGCGGCGGCGCCCTGACCGTAGGTCAGGTGGGTCTTTCCGATCTTTTCCCCGACGGTGATGACGATCCGCTTCCAGCCGACCATGGTGCCGAGGCCGAGCGCGATGGCGACGGAGACCTTCACCCAGAGCGGAATGAACTTGGTCGCGTTGTCGACGGCCTTGTGATAGGCCGTGACGGCCTGCAGATCCGGCGCATCCATTGCCAGCAGATTCTTCTTGTCGATCAGTTTCAGCGCTTCACCGATCAAGTAGATGTCATTGCGGACGTTGCTGACCAGATGGGTGGGGACGGCTTCCAGTGTCGGGAAACCGGCAACTTCGGCGCTGGTGGCGTGGATGAACTGCTGCAGGGCGGGTGTCGTCGCGTCGCTCCAGTTCTTGTTCTTCACGGCATTGCTGACCTCGACGCGGAAATCGGTCACGGTCACGCCTGGCTTCACATATTTGCCGAGTGCCGTTTCCACCTGCGCTGACGCGGACTTGTAAGCTTCGAGATAATTGACGTCGGGCGTGCGGTTGAGCGCGAAGGCGGTGGGGACCAGGCCGATCAAGATCAGCATGATCAGGCCCATGCCCTTCTGGCCGTCGTTCGAGCCATGGGCGAAGCTGACGCCGGTGCAGGTGAAGATCAGCAAAGCGCGGATCCACAGCGGCGGCGGCTTGTTGCCTTTCGGCTCCTCATAGAGCGCCTTGTTGCGGACCAGATATTTCATCACCAGCAACAGGATGGCAGACATGCCGAAGCCGATCAGCGGCGAAATCAGCAGCGACAGGCCGATATTGGTTGCCTGCGACCAGTCGACGCCACTGGTGGCGCTGCCTGCGGGTGCCAGGAACTGGTTGGCAAGGCCGACGCCGATGATCGAGCCGACCAGCGTGTGCGAGCTGGAAGAGGGGAGACCCAGATACCAGGTGCCGAGGTTCCAGAGGATCGCGGCAATCAGCAGCGCGAAGACCATGGCAAGGCCCGAACCCGAACCGACCTGCAGGATGAGCTCCACCGGTAGCAGCGCCAGAATGCCGAAGGCAACGGCGCCGCTCGACATCAAGACGCCGAGGAAGTTGAAGAAGCCGGA
Organism: Hyphomicrobiales bacterium; assembly: GCA_900472625.1. GTDB lineage: Bacteria > Pseudomonadota > Alphaproteobacteria > Rhizobiales > Rhizobiaceae > Rhizobium. Next base: position 72,390 of record UCIT01000022.1, read on the forward strand.
CCAGACCACGGCAAATTCCGCGGGCATCGACCTCGTATAAATGACCGTCGCGACCGCGTTGGCGGTATCGTGGAAACCGTTGACAAATTCGAAGCCGAGCGCGATCAGCAACGCCAGGCCAAGCAGCAGCCACGGCACGGCAACGGCACTGGTGAGGTCGCGGCCGAGTGCATAGGCAACATAGCCAAGCCCGGCAAGAAGGAGAATGACGACGGCTGGCAGGAACCACTTGCCCGAGCCGGAGCCATGCAGCGGATGGCTGTCGCGATCGCGGTGAACAGTCTCGTTGGTGACGTCTGCCATGTCGGTCTCTCCGTTCTGAAGCCGCCCATCCGAATTAGGCCCGCTCGATGAACCTCTCATGACAATCGTCAAATCCAACGCTCATTGATGTTGCGATTTCAAGCCTGTGGACGAATGGCTCAGGCATCGGCCGCCTGCCTTGAGAGCCACCCGCTGCCGGACGCGGTGACCTGTTCAATCGCGGCAGTTCCGTCGCAGAGCCTCATTGCGGACACTTCCGATATGAGCTCTATTGCACGCGATATTTCGCATGCCTGATCGGGAGGATCACCATGAGTTTGCCGTTTCAACTTGCCGCCTGCGCGGAAATGATCTGGCGCGACCGCCCGATCGAGTGGCGTGCCTCGCGGCTGAAGGAGATGGGTTTCGGCGTCGGGCTGTGGAACTGGCCCGAGCATGATCTTGCGAAGCTCGAAGCTACAGGCGCGACCTTCACCATCATGAACGGGTATCTTGCCGGCCGCCTGACAGACGACGAGGGCGCGGCGGAATTGCTGAAAACCGCGCGCGAGACCGCCAAGGTCGGCAAGCGCCTCGGCGTCCAGCGTCTCAACCTGCATGGAACCGGTCTCGGCGACGGTGGCCTGCCGGTGCAGCCGATCGAGGTGGTGACCGGTCCGATGTGGCTGAAGGCGCGCGACATGCTTTGCCGGATCGTTGATTTGGCCGAAGAGGAGGACGTGACTTTCACGCTCGAAAACCTCAATCTCCCGGTTGATCACCCCGGCGTACCGTTCGGCCGGGCCGAGGATACGCTGGCGCTGGTCGCCAGCGTCGATCATCCGCGCCTGCGGCTCAATCTCGATCTCTACCACGCCCAGATCGGCGAGGGGAACCTGATCGAGCTTTGCCGAAAGAGCCTGCCGTGGATTGGCGAAATCCAGGTCGCCGACGTCCCCGGCCGCATGGAGCCGGGAACGGGCGAGGTCAACTGGAAGGGCATCGCGCGGGCGCTGAAAGCGATGGGCTATGCCGGTCCGGTTGGCATGGAGGCGTTCGCGTCGGGCGATCCGGAGCTGGCGCTCGCGGCATTTCGCGAGGCGTTTACTGTATAGGCCTCGCCTACTGCGGCGCCAGTGTTTCCAGTTCCTTGAGCCTGTTGAGCGCCGCTTGTTGTCGCAACATGCCGTAGTTGATGTTGCTGGCGTTGAGCGTGCTGCCGCCCTGGGACGGGAACTGATCGAAATCGGCGAAGAACTCCTTGAGCTTCCCTTGTATGGGCACGAGCAGCCACATGTTTCGCGCCAGGAACTCGATGGCGCCCCCGCCTTCCTCCAGCCCCCGTTCGTAGGGGTCCATTCGCAGGTTGGCGATCAGCGCCCATGCCGGGGCCTCGCGCACGCCGGTGGCGATGTTGCCATGCGCTACGGCGAAACTCAGCTTCCAGTCGTTCCAGCGGATGGCGTTGAGATTTCCGCCTTGGTCGAAATAGTAGACCGTATCGCGTGGTGGCTCCTTCGATTCGGCCTTGAGGAGAGACGTCAGGTCATAGCCGTCTAGATGGACCTTGAAGTTCTTTCCGTTGGCCGCGAAGCCGGTCTTCATCTGCTCCTTGAGATCGGGGATACCCGCCGCTGCAGCAAAGGTCGGCATCCAGTCCATCAGCGTGACGATCTCGTTGACCTGGGTGCCCGGCTTCACCACGCCCGGCCAGCGCACCATCATCGGAATGCGGAAACCGCCTTCCCATGTCGTGCCCTTTTCGCCGTGAAACGGCGTCATTGCGCCATCCGGCCAAAGGGCGATCTCGGCGCCGTTGTCGGTGGTGTAGAGAACGATGGTGTTGTCGGCGATGCCGAGGTCGTCGAGCTGTTTCAGCAGTTCGCCGACCATGCCGTCATGCTCGACCATGCCATCGGCATGGATGCCCTTGCCGGTCTTGCCCTCGGAATCGGGTTTCAGGTGGGTGAAGATGTGCATGCGCGTCGCGTTGAACCAGACGAAGAAGGGTTTGTCGGCCTTGTGCTGCCGGTCGATAAAATCCTTTGCCGCTGTCAGGAATTCCTCGTCGACCGTTTCCATGCGCTTGGTCGTCAGCGGGCCGGTGTCCTCGATCTTGCCGTCGGCCTTGGAATGGATGACGCCGCGCGGGCCGAACTTCTTCCTGAACTCCGGGTCCTTCGGATAGAAGTAGCCTTCCGGCTCCTCCTCGGCGTTCAGATGGTAGAGATTGCCGAAAAATTCGTCGAAGCCATGATTGGTCGGAAGATGCTCGTCGCGATCGCCGAGATGGTTCTTGCCGAACTGCCCGGTGGCATAGCCTTGCGTCTTCATGACGTCGGCGATGGTCGGCATCCACTCCTGGATGCCATGAGGATCGCCGGGCATGCCGATCGTCAGAAGTCCGGTGCGAAACGGCTCCTGGCCGAGAATGAACGAGGCGCGGCCGGCCGTGCAGCTTTGCTGGCCATAGCTGTCGGTGAAAATCGCGCCTTCGGCGGCTATGCGATCGATGTTCGGGGTGCGGTAGCCCATGAGGCCCATGGTGTAGGCGCTGATCTGCGGAACGCCGATGTCGTCGCCGAAGATCACCAGGATGTTGGGTTTGCCGGTCGCCGCCGGCGTCGTTGCCGCCTGCGCCCGGGCAGCGGTCGCGCCGACGACGTTGGCTGCTGCCATGGCGCCGGCTGCGAATGCAGTCGAGCCGATCAACAGATTTCGACGCGTGACGCTCTTTGCGTCGGCGCCAGATGTTTCTTGAAGCGTGTCGGGGATCATTTCGCATGTCTCCCATTGAGGATTGGGCCGACGATCCTCGGCCACGGTGAGATGAGCTGCGGACACGAAGAAGTTGCACGGCGGGCGGCCGCCGGTAAGTACGTTACGGTAAAACGGGATGTAGGTTACAAAAGTCGGAGAACCGTTTCTGCGCCATCGCAGGGCTTATGGCGGGACATGCGGGTGAGGTGAAAAATAGAGCAGACCGATGGCCCGCATGACCGCGATCAGCGGTTCTTTGCGTTACGGGACGGGCCTGACACCGAGTTGCGAACCACCAGATCCGGGCGCAGCAGGATTTCGGTCTCGGTCGGCTGGCCGTCGCCAAGAAATTCCAGGAGCAGCGCCATCGCCTGTTTGCCGATCGCGGTGCGCGGCTGGCGGATTGTCGTCAGCGGCGGTGACATGAACGTTGCCTGCGGGATGTCGTCGAAGCCGGTGACGGAGAAGTCTCGGGGGATGTCGTAGCCGCGGGCGTTGAGGCCGATCATCACGCCGATGGCCGTCTGGTCGTTGACGCACATGAAGGCTGTCGGCAGCGTGTCGCGCATGAAGAGCTGTTCGACGGCGTGGCGGCCGCTTTCGAGCGTGCCGTCGCCCTCGAGGATGATGCGCTGGCTGTTCGCGACGCCGGCGGCGTCCAGTCCGTCGTCATAGCCCTGGCGGCGTCTGGAATAGGCAAGACGTGTCTTGCTGTCGCCGATGAAGGCAATCTTGCGGTGGCCTTCGGCGATCAGCAGGTCAGCCATTTTGCGGGCGCCCTCGGTATCGTCGACGCCGACATACGGAATGCCGCCATTGAACACCGGTTCGAAGACGCCGACGCTGGGCGGAAGCCTTGCCGTCATGGTTTGGTGGCCGAAGGGCAGGATGCCGGTAAAGAGAATTAATCCCGCCGCTTGGTTTGAATTTAGAAATTTGAGATATTCGAGGCCGCGCTGGGCGTCATTCTGCGTGTGGCCGATGAGAATGCCGTAGCCATGGGCGCGGGCCTCGTTCTCCAGGCCGATCAGGATGTTGGAAAAATTGGGGTCGCCGATGTCGGGAGCCACAACCAGGATCATGTTGGACCGGCCAAGACGCAGGCTGCGGGCCATGGCGTTCGTGGTGTATCCCGTGATGGCAATCGCCTGGTTCACCTTCAGCCGCGTCGAGTTGGCGACCTTCTCCGGCGTGTGGATCGCGCGCGACACGGTCGCGATCGACACTTCGGCGATCCGGGCAACGTCTTCGATGGTGGCGGGCGATGAATTCGACACTGCGTCCTGCCTTGAGGCTCAATTCGCGGCGACACTACACAGACTGCGTCTTACGTCAAAGGGCGAAGCCGCGACATGTCTGTAAATCAACGATGTAAACCTTTACATACCACATGTAAAGGTTTACATAGGGCTCAAGCGGGTGGGAGTCCGCAGTGGAGGATATCATGAGTTCGGAGACTGTCCAGGCGGCGCCGGTGGTGTTGTCGGCCCGGCGCATATGCAAGTCCTTCAATGGCGTGCAGGTGCTGTTCAGCGTCAATTTCGAGCTTCGCGCCGGTGAAATCCATGCGCTGATGGGCGAAAACGGTGCCGGAAAATCGACGCTGGTCAAGGTGATGTCCGGTTTCGAGCAGCCGACGTCTGGCGAAATCGTTTTTGACGGCCAGCCGATCGTGCTGCCGCCGAATGGCGCTGCCGAAGCGCTCGGCATCGTCATCATTCACCAGGAATTCAATCTCGCCGAACATCTGACCGTAGCCGAAAGCCTGTTTCTCGGCCGCGAGGTCACCCGTTTCGGCGTGCTCGACCGCAAGTTCATGCGCGCCGAGACCCGCAAGGCGCTCGATCTTCTCGGCTCGCATGTCGACGAGAACGCACTGATCAGCACGCTGTCGATTGCCGACAAGCAGATGGTGGAGATCGCCAAGGCGATCAGCCGTGACGCTCGCGTGGTGTTCATGGACGAGCCGACGGCGGTGCTGTCGCGCGAGGAAACCAACTTCCTGTTCAAACAGGTGCGCAAGCTGCGCGACAAGGGCACGAGCTTCGTGTTCGTGTCGCACAAGCTCGACGAGGTCATGGAACTGACCGACAGGGTGACGGTGCTGCGCGATGGCCAGTGGGTGAAGACGGCGCCGACCGCGCTGCTCGATGGCGAGTCGATCGCGCAGCTGATGGTCGGCCGCGAGCTTTCCAGCCTCTATCCGACCAAGAACGAGCCTAATGTCGACGAGGAGATCGTGCTCAAGGTCGAGGGTGTCTCGACCGGCTATGTTCAGGACGCCAGCTTCGAGGTGCGCAAGGGCGAGATCATCGGCTTTTCCGGCATGATCGGCTCTGGGCGTACGGAACTGATGGAGGCGATCGCAGGTCTGCGCGGGCGCACGTCCGGCGAGGTGACGATCCACGGCGACAGCGTTCCCTCCGGCGACGTGCACGCGGCCAATCGCGCCGGGCTCGCCTACATGACCAAGGATCGCAAGCACAAGGGTCTGCTGCTCGGCTCCAACATGATGGCGAACCTGACGCTGCAGTCGCTCGACCAGCATTCGCGCCACGGCTATCTCAGCCCCAACAGCGAGGCGGCGGCGCTGGCCAAGGCGCGGCGACGCTTCGATATCCGCGTGCGCGACGCCAATATCGTTGCCGGACGCATGTCGGGTGGCAACCAGCAGAAGCTCCTGCTCGCCAAGGTGATGGAAACCGAACCCGATATCATCATCATCGACGAGCCGACCCGCGGCATCGATGTCGGCACCAAGCAGCAGATCTATCATTTCATCTCGGCGCTCGCCCGCGACGGCCGCTCGATCATCGTCGTCTCCTCGGAGATGCCGGAGGTGATCGGGCTCTGCACCCGCGTGGCCGTCATGCGCGAGGGGCGGATCGTCGGCGTGCTGGAGGGCGACGAGATCTCCGAACAGGAGATCATGCGCTACGCTGCAGGGCTGAAGAAGAAGGCTGCCTGAGGCGGTCGATGGGAACACGCCGCTCACGGGGCGGAACGATTTATGCGATGCCGGCAGGTGGAGCTGAGGCATGACGGGAGGATGGCATTGGACATGAGCATGAATGAGGAGACCAGGGAGATCAGGCGGCGTTCCTGGCGGGATATCGATCTGAGGGCGGTCGCGCCGTTCGCGGCCCTTGCGCTGCTTCTGGTCGTCGGCGCGCTGGTCAACCCGAATTTCATCGGCATCACCAACCTCGCCAACGTCGCCACCCGCAGCGCCTTCATCGCCATCATCGCGGTCGGTGCCACTTTCGTCATCTCGTCGGGCGATCTCGATCTGTCTGTTGGTTCGATGGTGGCCTTTGTCGCCAGCCTGATGATCCTGCTGATGAATTCCGGCATCATCGCCAATCCGGTGCTGATGCTTGTCGTCGCGGTTGTCTTCACCATCGTCGCCGGCGCGCTCTGCGGCCTCGCCAACGGGCTGATCACCACGCTTGGGAAGATCGAGCCGTTCATCGCCACGCTTGGCACCATGGGTATCTATCGCGGCCTGACGACGTGGCTGTCACAGGGCGGGGCGATCACGCTGCGCTCGGCCGAGCAGCAGGCGCTCTATCGCCCGGTCTATTTCGGCTCGATCGCCGGCATTCCGGTGCCGATCGTGGTCATTCTCGCCGTCACCGCCGTTGCCGCCTTCATTCTCTATCGCACCCGCTATGGCCGCCATGTGGTCGCCGTCGGATCGAACCGCGATGTGGCGCGCTATTCCGGCATCGCCGTCAACAAGGTACGCACCATTGCCTTCGTCATCCAGGGGCTCTGCGTGGCCATTGCCGTGCTGCTCTATGTGCCGCGCCTCGGTTCCACGTCGGCTACCACGGGCATCCTGTGGGAACTGCAGGCGATCACCGCTGTCGTCGTCGGCGGCACTGCCTTGAAGGGCGGGGCGGGGCGTGTGTGGGGTACGATCTGTGGTGCCTTCATTCTGGAGCTCGTCGGCAACATCATGCTGCTGTCGAACTTCATCTCGGAATATCTGATCGGCGCCATCCAGGGCTCGATCATCATCATCGCCATGCTCGTGCAGCGGTCGCTGGCGCGCAGGTAAAGGGATTGGCTGGGTCGACGGGGCGCCCCAGCCTGGAGGTAGGAAAGCCCTGACATTCAATGGGAGGAGAATAGACATGCGTAAGACAATGTTCAGCCTGGCGATCCTGACGGCGGCTCTGCTCGCCGGTGTCGCGCAGGCGGCGGACAAGAAGACCATCGGCGTATCGATCCCGGCCGCCGACCACGGCTGGACCTCCGGCGTGGTGTTCCATGCCGAGCGCGTCGCCAAGCTTCTGATGGCCGAGCACCCCGATCTCACCGTCATCGTCAAGACCTCGCCGGATGCGGCGAGCCAGGCGAACGCGGTGCAGGATCTGGCGACCCAGGGCATCGATGCCCTCGTCATCCTGCCGTCGGATCCGGATCCGCTGGTCAACGCCATCAAGGAAGTCAAGGACAAGGGCACCTTCGTGGCGCTGGTCGACCGTGCACCGAGCACCAACGACGATTCCGTCCGCGACATCTACATCGCCGGCAACAATCCGGCGCTCGGCGAAGTCGCCGGCAAGTATATCAAGGACACGACGCCGGACGCACAGGTCGTCGTCATCCGCGGCCTGCCGATCCCCATCGATCAGCAGCGCCAGGACGGCTTCGACAAGGGCATCGCCGGCTCCAACGTCAAGGTTCTTGATCGCCAGTTCGGCAACTGGAACCGCGACGACGCCTTCAAGGTGATGCAGGACTACCTGACCAAGTACCCGAAGATCGACGTGGTCTGGTGCCAGGACGACGACATGGCCGTCGGCGTGCTGCAGGCGATCGAGCAGGCCAAGCGCACCGACATCCAGTATGTCGTGGCCGGCGCCGGCTCCAAGGACATGGTCAAGAAGGTCATGGACGGCGACAAGCTGATCCCGGTCGACGTTCTCTATCCGCCGGCGATGGTTGGTACCGCGATGGAGCTCACCGCTGCTTCGCTCTACGACCAGGTCCCTGTTCGCGGCACCTACATCCTCGACGCAACGCTGGTGACGAAGGACAACGCCAAGGACTTCTACTTCCCGGATTCGCCGTTCTGATATTGAAATGGTGGGACAGGGGGTGGATGGGTACCACCCTCTGTCCTGCTGGACATCTCCCCCCTCAAGCGGGGAGATCGATTCGTGGTTGGGTTTACGCCAAACAATGAAGGTTGGAGCGAGCGAGTGCGCCCAGCCGATCTCCCNNGATGCCCGGCAGGGCAGAGTGGGGCGCCACACGGTATGCGCGTCCCATTTTCATTTCCCTGCACCTTCCCATCGCAAAAATGCCGTACGTACCTCTTGCCGTCTCGCCACCGACATGATTAGTTCGCTTCGCATTGACTTCCGGCGTTGGCGCGAGATGTAGGAGTGCGACGCCGGAGCCATCCGGCCTCGTAAATCGTGGGGCGGAAGTTCACATAAACGTTTACGGTCGATCTCAAGGGAGGAATCCGACATGAAAACGATCAAGGGCCCCGGACTGTTTCTCGGGCAATTCGCGGGCGATTCCGCGCCGTTCAATTCCTGGGATTCGATCACCAAATGGGCGGCCGAGACAGGCTACAAGGGCGTGCAGGTTCCGACCTGGGCGAGCCAGCTGATCGATCTCAAGAAGGCGGCGTCTTCCAAGGATTATTGCGACGAGCTGGCCGGCGTGGCACGGCAGAACGGCGTCGAGATCACCGAGCTTTCCACCCACTTGCAGGGCCAGCTGGTTGCCGTGCATCCAGCCTATGACGAGGCCTTCGACGGTTTCGCGGCGCCTGAAGTGCGCGGCAATCCGAAGGCGCGGCAGGAATGGGCGGTCGAGCAGGTGAAGATGGCGCTGACGGCGTCGAAGCATCTCGGCATCAAGGCGCATGCGACCTTCTCAGGCGCGCTGGCATGGCCCTACATCTATCCGTGGCCGCAGCGCCCGGCCGGTCTGGTCGAGACCGCCTTCGACGAACTGGCCAAACGCTGGACGCCGATCCTCGACCATGCCGACGCCAACGGCGTCGACATCTGCTATGAGATCCATCCCGGCGAAGACCTGCATGACGGCGTTACCTTCGAGATGTTCCTCGAGCGGGTGAAGAACCACCCGCGCGCCAACATGCTCTACGATCCCTCGCACTACGTGCTGCAGTGCCTCGACTATCTCGACAACATCGACATCTACAAGGACCGGATCAAGATGTTCCACGTCAAGGATGCCGAGTTCAACCCGACGGGTCGGCAGGGCGTCTATGGCGGCTACCAGGGTTGGGTCGAACGCGCCGGCCGCTTCCGCTCGCTCGGCGACGGCCAGGTCGATTTCGGCGCGGTGTTCTCGAAGATGACGGCGAACGATTTCGATGGCTGGGCCGTGGTCGAATGGGAATGCGCGCTGAAGCATCCGGAAGATGGGGCCCGCGAGGGCGCCGAATTCGTCAAGGCGCATATCATCCGCGTCACCGAGCACGCCTTCGACGATTTTGCGTCCGGCGGCACCGACGATGCGGCCAACCGGCGGATGCTGGGGCTTTAATCGACGTGGAGCGTGTGGCCACCCCCCTCTGCCCTGCCGGGCATCTCCCCCTCAAGGGGGGAGATCGGTTGGGGCTGCCGCTCGCATTGCTCAAGAGATAGCGCGACGTTCGCGGTCAATCTCCCCCCTTGAGGGGGAGATGTCACGATAGTGACAGAGGGGGGTGTTCCCGCCCTGTGCCATCAAAGCCAAATTCGAAGGAAGACACCAATGGCAATCGAAGCATCAACGCAACAGACGCGCCAGCCGCGTATCCGTCTTGGCATGGTCGGCGGTGGCGCCGGCGCTTTCATCGGGGCGGTCCACCGTATCGCGGCGCGCATCGACGACCAGTATGAGCTGATCGCGGGCGCGCTGTCGTCGACGCCGGAGAAGGCGATGGCTTCGGGCGCCGATCTCGGGCTCGATCCATCCCGCACCTATTCCAGCTATCGCGAGATGGCGATCCGCGAGGCAAAGCTGAAGAATGGCATCGAGGCGGTATCGATCGTGACGCCGAACCACGTTCACTACGACGCCGCCAAGGAATTCCTGCGTCGCGGCATCCACGTCATCTGCGACAAGCCGCTGACCTCGAACCTCGCCGACGCCAAGAAGCTGAAGAAGGTGGCCGACGAGAGCGGCGCACTGTTCATCCTGACGCACAACTACACCGGCTATCCGATGGTGCGCCAGGCGCGCGAGATGATCGCCAATGGCGAGCTCGGCGATATCAGGCTGGTGCAGGCGGAGTATCCGCAGGACTGGCTGACGGAGGCCGTCGAACAGCAGGGCGCCAAGCAGGCGGTGTGGCGTACCGACCCGGCCCAGTCGGGTGCAGGCGGCTCGACCGGCGATATCGGCACGCATGCCTATAATCTCGGATGCTTCGTGTCGGGGCTGGAACTCGACAGCCTGGCTGCCGATCTCGACAGCTTCGTCGAAGGCCGCCGTCTCGACGACAACGCCCATGTGATGCTGCGCTACAAGGCCAAGGGCTCGGAAAAGCCGGCCAAGGGCATGCTATGGTGCAGCCAGGTCGCGCCGGGCCACGAAAACGGGCTGAAGGTCCGCGTCTACGGCACCAAGGGCGGCATCGAGTGGGTTCAGGCCGATCCGAACTATCTCTGGTACACGCCGTTCGGCGAATCCAAGCGGCTGATCACCCGCAACGGTGCTGGCTCCGGCCCCGCCGCCGCCCGTGTCTCGCGCATCCCGTCCGGCCATCCGGAAGGATACCTCGAGGCGTTCGCGACGATCTACACGGAAGCGGCGCTCGCCATCAACGCCCACAAACAGGGCAAGGCGGTCGATCAGGCCGTGGTGTACCCGACCGTCGATGATGGCGTGAAGGGCGTGGCGTTCGTCGAGGCCTGCGTAGCATCGTCGAAGCGCAATGGGGCCTGGGTGAAGGTCTGATTAAGATAATGGTGGGTGTGGTGTCGGCGTTTTGCCGTGTGGCGCACCCCCCTCTGTCTTGCCAGACATCTCCCCCACAAGGAGGGAGATCGGCAGGTGGCTCGCTCTTTGCAGAACGTTAAGATTGCAGTGAGCGGTTGCGCCCAGCCGATCTCCC
>UCIT01000048.1 GCA_900472625.1 Hyphomicrobiales bacterium
GCGCGGGGCTTTTTTATTGCAGCAGTCTGTCCCGCCGTCGCTGGACGTCCCGTCAGATGCTCGCCTGCACCCGATGCAGACCGGCATAGACGCCATCCTGCATCATCAACTCGTCATGCCGGCCCTCCTCGACGATCCCGTCGGCGGTGAGCACCAGAATCCGGTCGGCATGCCGGACGGTGGAGAGGCGGTGGGCGATGACGATGGTGGTGCGACCGTTGGCGAGAGTAAGCAGCGCCTGCTGGACCGCTCGTTCGCTTTCATTGTCGAGTGCACTGGTCGCCTCGTCGAAGATCAGGATGGCCGGATCCTTCAGGAACGCCCGAGCGATCGTCAGTCGCTGTCGCTGACCACCCGACAGCCTGACCCCGCGCTGACCGATATCCGAGCCATAGCCATCGGATAGCGCCATGATGAAATCATGTGCGTTGGCCGCACGTGCCGCCGCCTCCACCTCTCCGTCCGTTGCTTCCGGCCGGCCATAACGCAGGTTTTCCGCCACCGTGCCGGCGAACAGATAGACATCCTGTTGAACGACGCCGACGTGCCGCCGGAGCGATGTCAGGGTCACATCGCGGATATCGACGCCGTCGATGTGGATGGAGCCGTCCGCAACATCGTAGAAGCGCGGGATCAATGAGCAGAGCGTACTCTTGCCGACGCCGGACGGACCGACGAGCGCCACGAATTCGCCCGCCCCCACGGTGAGCGACAGATCCCGCAGCACGTGCGGACCATCGGCATCGTATCCGAAGCTGACATTGCGGAAGCGGATTTCCCCTGTTGGTGTCGACATCGGCCGGGCAGTGAGCCGGTCGGTCACGTCAGGAGCGATCTCGAGGATCTCCATGGCCCGCGTAAACCCGGTATAGCCCTCCTGCCAGAGACGCACGAAGTTCGCCAGCCGCTGCACCGGATCGACGAGCACGGCAACGCAGAGCAGGAAGGTCAGGAGATCGGCCACCGTCATCGCCGACGACACGATCCTGATCCCGCCAACGATGATGACCAAAAGGGAAATAAGCTGCGCAAAGCTTTCCGTCCCGACGGAAAACCAAGCCTCGCTGCGATAGCCCTCGGCGCGGCTTTGCAGGAAGCGTCGATTGTGCAACGAAAACCGCTCGCTCTCCAGCGCCTCGTTGGCGAAGGACTGCACCACGCGAATGCCGGCGAGGCTGTCTTCCACCCGCTCGTTGACCCCAGCGATCTGCTGCTTGCTGGCAGCCAGCGCCCGGTTCATGCGGCGGTTGAAATACAGCGCATAGGCCACCGCCACCGGCGTGATCAGCAGGATCAGCCCCGCCAGCACCGGATCGATGAAGAACAGCACCAGCATGGCGCCGCCATATTTGAGCACCGCGATCGCGATATCCTCCGGACCGTGGTGGAAGAGTTCGCCGAGCCACAGCGAATCGCTGGTGATGCGACTCATCAGTTGCCCGGTGCGCTGCCGGTCGTAGAAGCTGAAGGACAGCTTCTGGCAATGTTCGAAAAGCTCCTGGCGAACGGCCGCCTCGATACGGGCGCCCATCACATGGCCGCGATAATCGACGAAGAAGATCGCGACCATCTGTATCGCCAGAATGGCCAGCATGGCGACGCCGACCTCGGCAATCTGCCAGTAGGCGTCCGGCGTGGCTGCCAGATCGGATAGACGGCTGGTGACGATATGGGCGCAGATTGGCAGTGCCACCGCCGTAGCGGCGACCAGAATTGCGCAGAAGAGATCCGCAACCAGCAGAACCAGATGTGGACGGTAGTAGGAGAAGAATTTGCGCATTCGCGACCGTCTGCGCGCATGGGCGCAGGAAGTCGGGTTGCAGCTATAACGTTTCGGGAGGTCGCTATGAAACCGTGCGCTTTTCCTCGCACGAGAGAACGAAATAAGCATGAAGCGGTGTGTCCTTGTGGATGATGTTTCCTTTCTTGCCGGACAGGTTCGCTCTCATGTCAGTCTCCCAGTGTGGATGAATGGACGCTTCGATTGGACAACAAGCGTAGCAGATCGGTGGCCGGATCGGAAGCAACAGCGTGAGACGACCGCCGATAGCACGGTTGGCTCACCATTTTCCCCACCGACTGAACCCTATTGGTTCCGGATAAACGTTAACGGCCGCCACAACAACGTGCGCGAGTCATTCATCAACGATAAGGGAAGCTGCCCCAGATCGGCACACGGGGACACTTGCAAGCGACCCGCTGACCGCCATCGTCTTGCTTCGAAACAGGCACGCCGGTCATATTTCGAAACACCCGCCACGCTTAACCTTACCAGCTAACCAATCCATTAGCATCCTGTTGAAAACGCAGGCGGTTATGGCACTGTTCAGTCATGACAAACATACGCTCTCCAAGATACAGCGCCGAAGATATCGGACGGTCGCGAGAATGCGAAAGCGTCTGCAAAGGGGCGATAACCGAAGTTGTCCGTCGCGCGATAGCGGCGGGATGGCGTGAAGAGGAAATTGCTCTTCACCTCGCAGATGCAGCAGAAGACTATGTCATATACCTGGCAACCAGGCCGAGCCTGAAGCGCATGGCTGCCAACAACAACTGAAACGATTATCGCCGGCATTGCGCCGCTGCGAAGCAAGGTTCGCGAGGGTGAGGAACGCGGCCTTAAAAGCACAAACAGAAGATTGAGTAGAATCATGTGGGGCAAGTCGCTGCCCCGCCCGGTGGCGGTGCCGGCGCCCGAAAGGGACGCCGGATGTGCTGACTGGAGAGCCGCCGTCGGCTCAGGCCTGCGGGCGGTTTCTGAAGGCTTCGGCCTCGGCGTAGAACTTCTTTTCCCACTCCTTGTGGTTATCGAGCCCTTCGCGAATGAAGGGCGTGAACACAGCAAGGTTCATCAGCGCCCAGTTGACGAAGCGGGCCGGATATCTCAGCGGCTTGTCGAAATCGACAAACAGCACCACGCGGGTCTTGTCCGTATGGTTCCACGCCTCGTGCTCGTAGGCGTCGTCGAAGATAAGCGCCTTGCCTTCCTGCCAGTGGCAGATTTGGTCCTTGACACGGATCGCCAGCTTGTCGGCCGGCTCCGGCACGATCATGCCGAGGTGCAGGCGCAGCACGCCGTTGTAAGGGCCACGATGCGCCGGCAGATGCTTGCCGGGCTCGAAGATCGAAAACATGGCCGTCTTCAGACCGGGGATCTTCTGGACCGCAGCCCAGGTCTTCGGGCAAGCCGCAATATTCTGCTCCGACTTCACGCCGAAGCCGACGAGGAAGAACGTCTTCCAGCCGGAGTCGGTCGAGATCGTCTTCACATCGGTTGAGATATCCTGAAACGTCGGCAACTCGCTCTGGCGCACCAGAACCTTGTCGAGTTCCGCCCGGATCTCCGGAAACGCCTTTTCGACCTCGGCCGACCACGGGAAAGTCGCGTTGTCGTAGACCGGCGGATTGCCGAGCTTGGCATATTTGAAATTCAGCTTTTCCGCCCAGGCGACGATGCCCATGAAGAAACGCGTTACCGGGCTCGGACGGCCCATCGGCGCAATGCCGGATGTGCCGAAAGTCTGGCTGTCGGGTTTGGAATCGGAGGTTTTGGGGGAGGCGATGTCAGCGGTGCCGTCAGTCATGGATGTTCCAATACGCGATGCTTAAAACTGTCATACGTCGCTCAGGATATGGATATGACAATCAGTTACGCAAGTCGGGCCCGAACGGATGAGGTCAAATTTGCGTGCGCTGATCATCTCCCGCACGACCGTCGATATCGCTCCGCATACGACCGGATGTGCGGAAAATCAATGGGAGACGGATTTCGAAAACAGGTTGACGACAAGCACGCCTGAAATGATCAGCCCCAGCCCGATGATGGCAGGCATATCCAGGCGCTGCTTGAAATAGACAAGCCCGACCACGGAGATCAGCACCATGCCGAGCGCGCCCCAGATCGCGTAGGCGATGCCGACCGGGATCACCTTCAGCGTCAGCGACAGGCAATAGAATGCCACCGCATAGCAGACAACCAGCAGAACCGTCGGCCCCAGCCGCGTGAACTGCTGCGACATCTGCAGCGCCGTGGTGCCGATGACCTCGAGCACGATTGCCGCAAACAGCAGCGCGTAGACGGCAATCGGTGCCATTGGACTATCCTCTGTGTGAATGGGGACTTATCGACCCGTAAGATCGATCAGGCGGGCGAGCAGCGCCGTGCGGGCTGCATCATCGGTGACGTGGCTGCCCAGCATATCAGCCAGCCATAGCCCATCGGCGGCAAAACGAACGATCTGCGCGTCGATGGTCGAATCGGTGCCGACATATTCGTCCGCCCGCTCCTGCACCCATGTGTTCCAGCGCTGCCGCAGCCGGGGTTCGGCCAAGAGGGCAATCGTCACCTGCGCCCAGTGACCGGCTTCGTCGGGACTGTCCCTCAGCCCCGCCACGGCCAGCAGATAGGCGCGCGTGAAGCGACCGTGTGGCGCCGGATCATCCAGCATTCGCTGGTCGATATCTGCGTCGAACCGCGCCAGAAGACTGTCGAAAAGCGCGTCCAGCAGGGCATTCTTGGTCGGAAAATGGTGGAGCAGTCCGCCTTTGCTCACGCCCGATGCACCGGAAACGGCATCGAGCGTAACGGCTCCCATTCCCTGTTCGCTGGTCAGGCGCGCGGCGACCTCCAGCAGTTGCTGGCGAACGAGGGCTGGCTGCTTGCGGCGGTGATGAGCATCTGACATTCACTATAAAGATACCGTCTGGACGGTTTTGTCAATGATTATGATTTCCAGGCTTGAGCCGACGCGCCTCAAAATGTCGCGGTAGCCTTCGCTGGTTGCTGTTGCGATCGACGCTTGGCGGGTGCATGAAGAGCATGCGTGGAAGGGACGGTTTGTGAGCGAAGATCTTGTTACACTTTATCAGGCGGTCGGCGGAGAGCCGACGATACGCGCGCTATCGCGCCGCTTCTATGAACTGATGGACACGCTGCCCGAGGCCAGCCGCGTGCGAGCCGTGCATCCACCCTCGCTGGCGGGGAGTGAAGAGAAGTTCTACGAGTACATGACGGGCTATCTCGGTGGCCCGCCGCTCTATATCGACAAGTATGGCCACCCTCGCCTGCGAAGCCGCCACTTCGGCGCTGCCATTGGCCATGTCGAACGCGACGAATGGCTGTTGTGCTTCCGGCAAGCCCTGGAAGAGACTGTCGCCAATCCCAAACTGCGCGCCCTGATCCTGCCGCCGATCGAACGGCTGGCCGACCACATGCAGAACAAGGAATAGCTCCAACATGATGCTCAATCAGCGCCTTCAGCCGTTTTTCCTGGTATTTTCGGGTCTCTTCGGCTGCGCAGGTGTGGCCTTGGCCGCGGCGGCGTCGCATGCCGGCGGCGACACGCATCTGCTGGCCTCCGCCTCGGCCATGTGCCTCGCGCACGCCCCTGCCCTTCTGGCGCTGGCGCTCGTAGGGGAACGACTGAAGACCGCTTGGCTGGCCGGACTGCTGCTCGGCATCGGCACACTGCTGTTTGCTGGTGATCTGATAGCGCTTCGCTTCGCGGGCTCGGGCCTGTTTCCGATGGCAGCGCCAACGGGCGGTTTCGCCATGATGTTCGGCTGGCTGGCGATCACCGCCGGCGCCGTCTTCCGCAAACGCGCCGCATAAACCGACTTATGCCGGCTGCGGAATCCGGCCGAAGCGCAACAGATTGCCATGCGGGTCGTGGATATGGAACTCTTCCATGTTCCAAGGCCTGACTGTCATGTCGCTGAGTTTCTCGATACCACGCGCCTTGAATTCCGCGTGCAGCCCACCGATACCGCCGCCGCGCAGGTAGACGGATGTGCGTTCGCATAACGATCGATCGTCTGTGCGCCAGAAATGCAATTCCATCTCGTCGCGACGCAGGATCAGGTAGCCCTCGTCCTGATAGACGATTGTCTCGAAGCCAAGTTTGCCGCGATAAAATGACAGCGTTTCGCCAATGTCGAGCGATGGCAGAACCGGCATAACTTCGATGCGATCAGGGTTCTCAGCCGTCAACCGTCAGATCCCTTCGACGGCCTTGAAACCTTCGAAAACAGGCGGCCCCTTGTACATCGTCTTGCGGTCACCGGCGTTGCGATGGGCGGCGCGGAATTGTTCGGACTTGGTCCAGTTGAGGAAATCTTCCTCGCTCTGCCAAATCGTGTGAGAGGCGAACAGCGTATATCCCTCGTCAGTATTTTCCTTGCCGCGCAGCAGCCGGAATTCGACGAAACCAGGCAACTCGGTGAGGCTCGAATCGCGATTGCGCCATACGCTCTCGAATTCCGTTTCCGATGCGGTGGCGACCTTGAAGCGGTTCATCGCGATATACATGCTGACCCTCAGGCTTTGCGTTTTCTGTCGGCCTTCAACGCTTTGAAAGCCACCACATTATCGCCGTTCGCGGCATCGCGGCCAAGCGGTTTTTCGGCCGCTTCACCGGGCATGCGTGCGTCCCAGATCGGAAATTGCTCGACATTGGGATAATCCCGCTGCCGCTCCTCGCGATCCATCATCAGTTCGTAAAGTTCGGGAACCATGCCGTCACCGTTTTGCGCGGCCAGTTTGTGCAGGCCGATCAACGTATATCCTTCCGGGCGCCTGACGTTGGTCTCGCGCACGTAACCACCCTCACGCGTGTCGCTCATCGCGCGGCATCTCGCTCGTTCATTGTCGTCAGCGCCCGCTCGAGGCTGGACTTGCTGCCGTTTCTCAGAGGAATGAACGTCTTGCCAAACTTCTTGCAGCCGGTCTTCACCCGCAGGCAAGCATCGTGGCTGATACAGTCGATGGGGCAGAAGACGCAGTCGACCGAGGGAAGCACCGTGTCGATCCGCGATACGGCCTCGCGCAGGCCGCCGTCATGATGGATCAGTTCGGCGCCAAAATTGCTGCAGATCTGGCGGAGATGCGCCACCTGGCAGTCACGTCCGCCGACGTAGAGAAAGCTGCGGCCATCGAGCTTGGAACGTCCGGAGGCCTCCTGAACCGTGCTCGTATCCGCACTAACGCGGATCTCGCGGTTAGAACCCTTCTTCGCCTTACGCGCCATTGACCACCCGTTCGCTGATTGCTCGGCACACGATCGCTGCGTGTGTAAGTGGACCTTAGTAAACTTGAATTTTAGAGTAAAGTATAAAGTTGATGATTTTTATCATATTTTATCATCGGCCCGTTACCTGCACCTCCTGGGTGAAGGACCAGCTCGGCTTGCCCCACTCAGCAGGCAGCGGTGGGAACGGCGCCGCGCGGCGCACGCCATCGACGACCGCCTGGTCGAGCTCGGGGATGCCGGAGCTACGGGCAACGGAAAGCCCGCTCAGGGCGCCAGAACCACCGATCGTCAGCCGAACACGAACGCTCATCGATGCCGTCATCCGCTTGTATTCGGAGGGCACCCGGACGGAGCGGCGAATCTTCGACTGCACCTTGCCGGGGTAGTTGGCCACAGCGGCGCTGCCCGCACCGCCCGTACTGCCGGCACTGCGGGAGTTCTGGTCGGAGGCCGATTCGGAGCCATCGGCAGCCCCGCGCCGGCTGTCCTGCTTGTTCTCACCCTCCGAACCGGCCCGCGTCGCGGTCTTCTTCGGCGGCTGCTTCTTCTCCACCGGCTTCGGCTTCTGCACCGGCTTTTCAGCGACGGGCTTCGGATCCGGCTTCGGCACGGTCTCCGGCTCCGGCGGAATTTCCGCTGTCTCGGTCGGCTGAACGGCGGTCACTTCCTCGGGCGTCGTTGGGGTGGTCGGCGGAACCTCGGGCGGGACTTCCGTCGGCACCTCGGTCGCCATCGGCTGCACCACGGAACTTTCGGTCGGCGTTTGCGACGTCAGGATCTCTGGCTCGGCGGCAGTGACATTCTCCGGCGAGACCCGCGTCACTTCCTGCGTCGGGGCGACGGGCTGCGGCTCCACCGGCTGCGTAACCGGCTGAACCTCGGTCGGCTGTTGTGTCGTCTCGGGCTGCACGCTTTCAGCGACGATCTCTTCCGGCTTCGGATCGGCTTCCTCTTCGCCCGACGACTGCTGGTCGACATCGGAATCGCCGAGAATGATGACGCTGACCACTTCCCCGGCCTCTTCAACCGGCGCCTGTGGCGTCACCACGAAACCGACGAGCAGCGCGACGACGAGTGCACCGTGAAAAATGAAGGAGCCGATGCAGGCAGCCGTCACGCCAAGTTTACCGGTGGTCGAGCCGGAAGCCGGCATCTCGACGCGAGCATCCATCGGCGGAGCCGACGCCTGCCCGCTGCTGGCGGTCTGCGGATCCTGCGGGAAGGAGGAAATCTGCGCCCGGCGCGTGTAGTGGATAACGGCTTCGGCGGCCGGCGGGCGAGAGACGTTGCGAAGATCCAACAACTCGTGGCCGGGATGCATGCCCGGATTGTTGTCGTTCACGCCGCTGTCTGCGACCGCCGCGTCAAAGAGAACCTGTCTCGCCTTTGGTCTTGCTGAAGCCGCCATCTAAAATGCCTTGTCCATCTGAAACTGAGCCGGCCGGAGCTCAACTCCGGCCATCCCTCAACCCTCGAAGGGCCCTCAACCCTCGAAGGGAATGGAAACCTGAGAGCGGGTCACAAGACCCTTCATGCATTCGCCCTTGGCTGGGCCTTCGCAAGCCGGTGTGTCGTTGATCAGCACCCGTGTCACGGCCTCGCACTTGACGTTCGGCATGTCGAACTGGCGCACCCGCTTCTTGCCCTGCGGCAGATCGCGAAAGTCGAGAACGGTAATCTTGTCCACGGCGTTCTTGTCGTTGAAGAAGGCGAGCTCGAAGGAGACCTTGGCGATGTCTTCCGGAAGCGTGTTCAGCGCCACGAAGGTCATCATGCAGCCCTTCTGCGACGGCGCGAAACCGTTGAGCTCGACATCGAGCTTGGCAGCCGACGCAGCCTCCTGGGCATAGGCCTGCACGGACCCCGCGACCGCCAGCGAAAGACCCGCCAAAAGCGTTGCAAACCGTGTGACTGCCATCGCATCTCTCCAATGAAATTCTAAAACTTGACTTCGAATGTCCGCTATTGCGTGTTTAAAAAATGATGACTATGAGAGTCAAGATAATTGTAGGCCGCAAGGGCATTTACGCCCAGCAATAGAAGCAAAAAAGCCAACGAAATGATGGTTGAAAAGCCGGACACACTGAAGCAGCCGATTGTGGCGCGCCACGCCGTGGCCGAAGTTCGCACGCTGGACAGCAGCGAAATCTTTCGCGGTGCCAACGAGATTGTCATCCGGCATGAAGGTGCTGTGTACCGTATGAAGATCACCCGCCAGGGCAAACTAATTCTGAATAAGTAGGGGTAGAACATGACCGAGACCACCAAGCCGACGCCGGCCGACATCCGCGCTTTCCGCGCCGAGAATCCAAAGATGCGCGAACGCGACATTGCCGCGCAGCTCGACGTTTCCGAGGCTGCGCTCGTGGCAGCAGAGGTCGGCCTCACGGCGACCCGCATCGACGGTAGCGCCTTGAAATTATTGGAGCGCGTCGCCGAACTCGGCGAAGTCATGGCTCTGTCGCGCAACGAAAGCGCCGTGCACGAGAAGATCGGCGTCTACGAAAACATCAAGACCGGCGGCCAGGGCGCCATCGTTCTTGGCGAAAACATCGACCTGCGCATTTTCCCCAGCCGCTGGGTGCACGCCTTCGCCGTCACCAAGAAGGATGGCGAGCAGGAGCGTCTGAGCCTGCAGTATTTCGACAAGGCCGGCGTCGCCGTCCACAAGGTGCACCTGCGCCCGACCTCCAACGTCGAAGCCTATCACGCGATGGTCAACGACCTGAAGCTCGAGGACCAGTCGCAGGACTTCGTTGCCGACCACAGCAAGACCGCCGTCGACGAAAGCGGTGAGGTCAGCGCCGACGAACTGCGCGACCACTGGAGCAAGCTGACAGACACGCACGAATTCTTCGGCATGCTGCGCAAGCTGAAGATCGGCCGTCAGGCCGCCGTCCGCACCGTCGGCGACGATTTCGCCTGGAAGCTCGACAACACCGCCACCGCTGACATGATGCACGCATCGGTCAAATCAGGCCTGCCGATCATGTGCTTCGTCAACAATGACGGCATCGTCCAGATCCATTCCGGCCCGATCTTCAACGTCCAGCCGATGGGTCCGTGGATCAACATCCTCGACGAGACCTTCCACTTGCATCTGCGCCAGGATCACATTGCCGAGACCTGGGCTGTGCGCAAGCCGACCAAGGATGGCCATGTCACATCGGTCGAGGTCTACGGCGCCAATGGCGAAATGATCATCCAGTTTTTCGGCAAGCGCCACGAAGGCTCCGAGGAGCGTGCCGACTGGCGCGACATTGTCGAGAGCCTGCCGAAGGCAACCAGCGTTGCGGCGTAAGCCCAAGGAGATGAGCATGCCGAACCGTCCCCACACGCCCCTGAAGTCGCTGCTCGCCCGCGGACTTCTGGCCCTGCCGCTTGCCGCTTCGCTGTTCGCGATGGCGCCGGCCGCCCGTGCCGAAGAGAAGCTCGACAGCACCCGCCTGATCTCGATCGGCGGCGATCTCACCGAGATCATCTATGCGCTTGGCGAAGACAAGCACCTGATCGCCCGCGACACGACCAGCCTGTTTCCCGAGCAGGCCCTGAAGCTGCCCGACGTCGGCTATATGCGTGCACTGTCGCCGGAAAACATCCTGGCCATGAACCCGACGGCGATCGTCGCTGTCGAGGGCTCCGGTCCGCCGGAGGCGCTCACCGTTCTGCGCAGCGCCAGCGTGCCATTCGAGACCGTCCCGAACGCCTACACGCGAGACGGTATCCTGGCGAAGATCGACAAGGTCGGAACGCTGCTCGGCGTCGAGGCCAAGGCGAGCGAGCTGCACAGGCAGGTCGCCAACGATCTAGACGCCGCGATCGCCGATGCTGCCAAGCATCCCGAGGGTGAGCGCAAGCGCGTGCTCTTCATCCTCAGCCTGCAGGGCGGCAAGGTCATGGCATCGGGTACCGGCACGGCGGCCGACGGCATCATCAAGCTCGCCGGTTCGGTGAACGCGGTCGGCACCTTCCCGGGCTACAAGCCGCTGACCGACGAAGCGATTATCGAAGCCAAGCCCGACGTCATCCTGATGATGAACCGCGGCGATGGCGCCGGCACCAAGAATGAAGACCTGCTGAAGCAGCCGGCCTTGGCGCTCACTCCAGCCGCAAAGAACAATGCAATCATCCGCATGGATGGCCTGCATCTGCTCGGCTTCGGCCCGCGCACGGCCAGTGCCGTCCGCGAACTGACCACGGCGATCTACGGGGGCTGAACGTGGCGGTCGTGAACGATATGGACGGACATCGCACCGTGTTTTCGCCGACGGGGCTGCGCGAGCGCCACCGCGCCGGCGATCGCTCGCTGCTGGCACTGCTGGTCATCGCCTTGCTGGTGGTCGGCTCCGTCCTGTCGTTGCTGTTTTCGGTAACCACAGGCGCCTCGGACGCGTCCTTTCTCGACGTCATCGCCAATGTCGCCGGATCAGAGGATGCGCTCAACATGCGCGACCGGATCATCATTTTCGACATCCGCATGCCGCGCGCCATCCTCGGCTTCCTGGTCGGCGGCTCGCTCGCCGTCTCGGGCGCCGTCATGCAGGGCCTGTTCCGCAATCCGCTGGCTGATCCTGGCCTCGTCGGTGTCTCCTCCGGCGCCGGCCTCGGCGCGGTCGTGATGATCGTGCTCGGCGGCGGCTTCGTCGCCCCGCTCTACGTCTTGCTCGGCATCTACGCTCTGCCTCTGGCGGCTTTCGGCGGCGGCCTCGCCACCACCCTGCTCCTCTACCGCATCGCCACCAGCAACGGCCAGACCTCGGTCGCCACCATGCTGCTGGCCGGCATCGCCCTCGGTTCGCTGGCCGGCGCCATGACCGGACTGCTCGTCTACATGGCCAATGACCAGCAACTGCGCGACCTCACCTTCTGGGGCATGGGCTCGCTGGCCGGGTCCACATGGACGAAGATCGCGGCTGCCGGCCCGATCATCCTGCTGTCCTTCGCCGTCGTGCCGTTTCTGGCCAAGGGCCTCAATGCCATCACGCTCGGCGAAGCAGCAGCCTTTCATATGGGCGTTCCTGTCCAGCGGCTGAAGAACATTGCCATCGTCACCGTCGCCGCCGCCACCGGCGCCTCGGTCGCTGTCAGCGGCGGCATCGGCTTTGTCGGCATCGTCGTGCCGCATGTGCTTCGAATGATCATCGGCCCCGACCATCGCTACCTGCTGCCGGCCTCGGCGCTGCTGGGCGGTTCACTGCTGATTTTCGCCGACGTACTGGCCCGCACCGTCGTCGCCCCGGCCGAGCTGCCGATCGGCATCATCACCGCGGCCGTCGGCGGTCCCTTCTTCCTGTGGATCCTGCTGCGCCAGCGGTCCCGGCTTGCCCTTTGAGCGACATGACATGATCGAGCTATCCGGCGTTTCCGTCCGCCTGTCGGGCAAGACCATCATCAGCGACGTCGGCTTTACAGCCGAAGCCGGCAAGCTGACGGCGATCGCCGGCCCGAACGGCTCCGGCAAGACGACGGGCATGAAGGCCATATCCGGCGAACTTCCCTATCAGGGTACGATCCGCATGAACGGCCACGACGTCACAAGCCTGCAGCCCTGGCAGCTGGCGGCCATGCGTGGCGTGCTCCCGCAGGCGAGCAGCATCTCCTTCCCCTTCACCGTTCGAGAAATCGTCCGCATGGGCCTGACTTCCGGGCTGAACCGTAATCCCGAAAAGGCCGAGCAGACGGTCGCCAAGGCCCTGTCATCCGTCGATCTCGGCGGCTACGAGGGCCGCTTCTACCAGCATCTGTCCGGCGGCGAACAGCAGCGCGTGCAGCTTGCCCGCGTGCTCTGCCAGATCTCGGAACCCGTCATCGATGGCCAACCGCGCTGGCTGCTGCTCGACGAGCCGGTCTCCAGCCTCGATATCAGCCACCAGCTGACCATCATGCGTCTCGCCCGCACGTTCTGCGACAACGGCGGCGGCGTGATCGCGGTGATGCATGACCTTAACCTCACGGCTCTGTTCGCCGACCGGATCATCCTGATGCAATCCGGCGGCCTAGCCGCAGCCGGCAGCGTCCACGACGTCTTGACCGACGCGACCATGCAATCCGTTTTCGGCTGCCCGTTGCGCATTAACACCGTACCGGCCGATGGCACGCCCTTCGTACTCGCCCACAGCGCCATCGACGGCTGATTGACAGGGCGGAACTTTTTGACCCCAAGCGGCGTTAAGCCTTTGATTTGGGTCACTGCCGGGCGTTTTCGTTCATACAAGCTTGTGTTTTGATCCTGTGTTCAACCAGGCGGCGCCACGTCGCGCCGTAACAGTGGAGAAAACCTATGGCATCTTTCCTTCAGTCCGGTCGTCACCGTCGCAACGGCAGCGCCGCCCTTCACAGCATCGAATCGACGATCGAGGATCAGATCGCGTCGCTGCAGGACGAAATCGCCTCGCTGACCAAGCTGATCGGCAAGGGCTCCCGCAAACAGAGCGAAAAGCTCTCGGCACAAGCGGCATCGAGCTACGATGATCTGATTGCCAGCAGCGAAGACTTGCTACGCAACCTGCAGGATGGTTATCTCCGTGGTGCAACAGAGGTGCGCGATACCGTTCGCAAGCACCCGGTTGCAACAATCGGCGCTGCTGCCGCGTTCGGACTGGTCGTTGCCCTTCTGGCACGCCGCTAAGGAGGATAAATGCTGTTCCCGATCCTCAGCCTCCTGGTAGGCACGAGTGTTCACCGAACCGTTGCGCGCACCAAGCGCAACGGTATTTTCATTGCCATCGCCGCGATCTTCGTCCTGACGGCCTATGCGCTGGCAGTGACCGCAGGCGCGATCTGGCTGGCCGGTATCTATGGTCCCGTCGGAGCGGCGCTGTTCCTCGCGGCCTGCGCCCTGCTGATCGCGATTATCGTGATGATTGTCATGATGGTCATGAATGCGCAGGAAGCGCGGCGCGGCCGGGAACGTAAGCAGGCATTCGAAACAGCGGCGGCGGCCAGCCTCGGCGTGATCCGTTCGCAACCGCTGCTCACCGCTGGTGTAATCGCCGCAATGGTGGCCGCAAATCTGTTCTCATCGAAGAGCAGGGATTGATCGGCCCATAAGGCCCGACCATTGCTCGATGATTTGGCAACAACAAAAAAGCCGGCGCTCGCGAGAGACGCCGGCTTTTCAGTTGTTGGATCACCAAATCAGAAGGCGAAGGCTTTCGACGTCAGCGGCGACGATGTTGCATCCGGGCCGAAATCGGCCTCGCCGGTGATCTGCAGCAATTCCTGCAGGCGCTGGCGTGCACGGTTGACGCGGCTCTTGATCGTGCCGACGGCGCATCCGCAAATCTCTGCGGCCTCTTCATACGAGAAGCCCGACGCACCAACCAGAATGATCGCTTCGCGCTGATCGTTCGGCAACTGCTCGAGCGCCTTCTTGAAATCCTGCAGGTCGAGCGCGCCGTACTGGGACGGGTGCGTGGCCATGGATTCCGTGAAGATGCCGTCGCTGTCCTGGATTTCGCGGCCGGCCTTGCGCATCTGGCTATAGAGTTCGTTGCGCAGGATGGTGAAGAGCCAGGCCTTCATGTTGGTGCCCATCTCGAAGTGGTCCTGTTTGGCCCAGGCCTTCATGATGGTGTCCTGCACAAGGTCGTCGGCGCGGTCGTGACGACCGATCAGCGAGATTGCGAAGGCGCGCAGGCTCGGAAGAGCCGAGAGAAGTTCGCGTTTGAAGCTTGGTTGCTGCTTTTCCATCGATCAACCTTCACTTCGCGACTTTGGCCGAAGCCATTTCGGCCTGGTCAAGCTTTTCGAGCAGGTCGAGAAAACGATCCGGAATCGCCTCTTCCTGAGCGGCGGCGTACAACGATCTCAATTTTACACCGATCTGACTGTTGGGATCGATAAGATCATTGGCACGCAGCTCGGCGCGATGGCCGTCCAGTTCTTCATTTTTGCTGCTTGTCATTAACTTTTCACTTTGTTGCCTGTTGTCCCTAAGCCTCGTGCGCTTCTGCAGGAAGACCGCAATTCCGATCCCTCTCTCGCCCAGACAAATGCTGTCGGAACGAACTCTTCGGAAAAATCTCGTGTCGCAGGTAAGTTTACAAAGAGGCCTCTGTGGGCATTAGAATGCACTGGGGTAAAAAAAGTTCCTGAAGTTTCGGAACTTTTTTCCGGTAGTGTGCGTTCTCGATGCACTGGACCCGGTTTTCGGCCCTGCTTATGGGAGTTTTCTATGACACTTTCTACTCGAATTGCGCCGCATCTTCCCTACCTGCGCCGCTATTCACGCGCATTGACCGGCACTCAGACATCGGGCGATGCATATGTCGCCGCAGTCCTCGAGGCGATTATCGCCGACATTTCAATATTCCCCGACACATCCAACGACCGTGTCGCATTGTACAAACTGTTCACCGCCCTGTTTGGTTCCTCGACGGTCCAGATTCCCGAGCCATCCTCTCCCTATGCCTGGGAACAGCGTGCCACCATCAATCTCGGCAAGGTTTCGCCACGCGCCCGCCAGGCGTTCATTCTGGCGTCGGTCGAAAACTTCCGCGTCGGTGAGATCGCCGAAATCCTCGGCACCGACGAAACTGATGTCGCAGGCCTGCTCGACAGCGCATCGCGCGAAATCTCCCGTCAGGTCGCGACCGATATCATGATCATCGAGGACGAACCGCTGATCGCCATGGATATTGAGCAGATGGTCGAAAGCCTCGGCCACCGGGTCACCGGTATCGCCCGTACGCACACCGAGGCCGTCGCACTCTACAACAAGACCAAGCCGAGCATGGTGCTCGCCGATATCCAGCTCGCCGACGGCAGCTCGGGCATCGATGCGGTCAACGACATCCTCAAGACATCAAGCGTGCCGGTGATCTTCATCACCGCATTCCCGGAACGTCTCCTCACAGGCGAACGTCCGGAACCGACTTTCCTCGTCACCAAGCCATTCAACCCTGACATGGTCAAGGCTTTGATCAGTCAGGCGCTCTTCTTCAACGAAAGCACGAAGGCCGCCGCCTAACGCGAAATTTCAGCAATTGCGGAACAAAGCAAAATCGGGAGCGTTGCAGTCAGTCTGGAGCGCTCCCGGGATATTAAGCTTTTATCTAGCGCTTGCCTCTAGAAAGAAACGACATGCGGATGGTGCCTTGAGTGGGCGAGTTCGTGGTGTCGGCGTGAAACGGTTTGAAGGAAAGGCGGCTGGGTGAATAGGACTGGACCATTGGCCGGCACGCCCTTCGCACTGGAAGGCAAACAGCTGTTGATGGAACGTGCGCTCGCGAGCGCAGGCATCGCCGTTGTTTATCAGGATCACGATCTCGGCATTATCTATGCCGAAAATCTGCCCGCTCACTTCGAGAGTGTCCCGGTTCCCGGCGGCAGCGATGCCGACATGTTCGGGCAGGCGCATGGCGGCACCCTAGAGGCACTGAAGCAGAAGGTTCTCGACGCGGGCACGCCCGCCAGCACCGAGGTCGACATATCGATCGACGGGGAGTTGCGTACCTACGAAATCAAAGTGCAGCGCGTCAGCCTCGGCCAGCAGATCGGCCTACTCTCGATCATCACCGAAATCACCGAGACGCGGCACCGTGAAAAGGTGCTCAAGTCGCTGCTGCGCGAGCTGTCGCACCGCTCCAAAAACCTACTCGCCATCATCCAGGGGATCGCCACCCAGACGGCCCGCAACACGCTGTCGCTCGATAGCTTCCTCGTCAAATTCCGTGGTCGTCTACAGTCGCTGTCGAATTCGCAGGATCTGATCACCGATTCCAGCTGGCGTGGCGCCTTCCTGTTCGAACTGACCCGCAAGCAATTCGCCCCCTACTGGCCCGAGAGCGTCGGGCCACTGCCCGTCACCGGCCTGAACGTACATCTGACGCCGAATGCCGCCGTGCATGTCGGCCTCGCTTTGCACGAACTGATCGTCAACTCCGCGACCTTCGGCGCCATCGCAGGCGGCGCCCCTGCGGTCACACTCGACTGTCAGGAGACGACGCTCGGCGACCGCAGAGCCATTCGCGTGTCGTGGGTCGAAAACCTGCCAAACGCCAGCGAGACGCATGAGTTCAGCGATAACACCTTTGGCCGGGTCGTGCTGGAGCGCGTCGTGCCCTCCTCCGTCAACGGCAAGGCGGATCTTCAGCTGACGCCGGGACGCATCGAGTATCACCTGATCATCCCAGATGCCGAATTCGAAATCCTGAAAGATGCCCCACAACAGATTGGCGCGCGCTGATCTCTGCCGATCGCCAACTTGTTGATATCAAAACTGTCTGTAGCGCAAAATAAAACAGCCAGTGCGAGGGCGGCGCACCGGCTGTTTTTGCTCACCGGGAGGGGACCGTGAGCAGATGATCCGAAGGTGTTTTGGGGGCGCGCATTTTGGGTCGATGCGATCACCGTTCGGATATCGTCTAAACGGGCTCAATTCGGATTGGTTCCACAGAGGATGGAAAAAGATGCGCTTTTGCGGAATCTTTTTTGCAATTCCGCCGACTATCGCTGACGCACGGCCGTCCGAAGCTTGATGATCGTCATTCCTGGAAATAAAAATTCATTTATAACAAAGCGATAGAGTAATTCAGCGACAAATGAAATGCAAAACGTTTACCGTTTGATAAATTTTTTATCCTGAGTTACGCTTCGTTTCACTGGCCGTTTACCTATAATGAGGGAACTTCAATGGAACGTCTGGACACTGGGATTCGCGCCGGCCGGCTTTCGCCCGCCGAATACGACAGCAATTTCTCCGATCTTCATCCCCGCCTCGACAATCACGAGGCTCTGGTCGCCTCCGACCGCTGTTACTTCTGTTATGACGCGCCCTGTATGACGGCCTGTCCCACCGCCATCGATATCCCGCTCTTCATCCGGCAGATATCGACTGGCAACCCCCTCGGCGCCGCCAAGACCATCTTCGACCAGAACATCCTGGGCGGCATGTGCGCCCGCGTCTGTCCCACCGAAGAGCTCTGCGAAGAGGCCTGCGTGCGCAACACCGCCGAGGAACGCCCCGTCGAGATCGGCCGCCTGCAGCGCTACGCCACCGATACCGCCATGCAGGCTGACAAGCAGTTTTACGCGCGCGCAAATTCGACCGGCAAGAAGATAGCCGTGGTTGGCGCCGGCCCAGCCGGCCTCGCCGCCGCGCATCGCCTCGCGGTCAAGGGCCACGACGTCGTCATCTACGATGCCAGGCCGAAATCAGGTGGCCTCAACGAATACGGCATCGCAACCTACAAGGCCGTCGACGACTTCGCGCAGAAGGAGGTCGACTACGTTCTTTCCATCGGTGGCATCGAGGTGAAGCACGGACAGTTGCTCGGCCGCGATATCGAGCTTGCCGATCTGCAGGCCCAGAATGACGCCGTATTCCTTGGCATCGGTCTTGCAGGTGTCAACGCGCTGCGCGTTGAAGGCGAAAATCTCTCGGGCGTCGACGACGCCGTCGACTTCATCTCGGCATTGCGCCAGACCGACAGCAAGGCCGATATTGCCGTCGGCCGCCGCGTCGTCGTTCTCGGCGGCGGCATGACCGCCATCGACGCTGCCGTCCAGGCAAAACTGCTCGGCGCCGAAGAGGTGACGATCTGCTACCGCCGCGGCAAGGAGCACATGAACGCCTCGACCTTCGAGCAGGATCTGGCGACGTCCAAGGGCGTCATCATCCGCCATTGGCTGGCGCCTAAGGCAATCGTCTCCAAGGACGGCAAGGTCGCCGGCATCGAGGTGGAATACACCACGCTCACCGAGGGACGCTTGACGACGACAGGCGAAACCGGCGTGATCGCGGCCGACCAGATCTTCAAGGCGATCGGTCAGACCTTCATATCCTCGGGCCTCGGCAGCCTGCGGCTCGAATCCGGCCGCATCGCCGTCGATGCCGAAGGCCGCACATCGCTCGATGGCGTCTGGGCCGGCGGCGACTGCGTCTTCGGCGGCAATGATCTCACCGTCTCGGCCGTCGCCAATGGCCGCGACGCCGCTGAATCCATCAACCGCATGCTGGCCGCTGGTGCGCAGCCAGCCGTTGCCGTCGCGTGAAGGGGAGAATGAACCATGGCTGATCTCCGCAACGATTTCGTCGGCATCAAATCGCCGAACCCCTTCTGGCTCGCCTCGGCGCCGCCGACCGACAAGGCCTACAACGTCGAGCGCGCCTTCAAGGCGGGCTGGGGCGGCGTGGTCTGGAAGACGCTCGGCGAGGAAGGCCCGCCCGTCGTCAACGTCAACGGCCCGCGCTACGGCGCCATCTGGGGCGCCGACCGCAGGCTGCTCGGCCTGAACAACATCGAGCTGATCACCGACCGCGACCTTTACACCAACCTGCGCGAAATGAAGCAGGTGAAGATGAACTGGCCGGACCGGGCGCTCATCGCCTCGATCATGGTGCCCTGCGAGGAGGAGAGCTGGAAGGCGATCCTGCCGCTGGTGGAGGAAACCGGCGCCGACGGCATCGAGCTCAACTTCGGCTGTCCGCACGGAATGTCCGAGCGCGGCATGGGTGCCGCCGTCGGACAGGTGCCTGAGTACATCGAGATGGTCGTGCGCTGGTGCAAGCAATACACCCGCATGCCCGTCATCACCAAGCTGACGCCGAATATCACCGACATCAGAAAGCCCGCCCGCGCCGCGAAATCAGGCGGCACCGATGCGGTCTCGCTGATCAACACCATCAACTCGATCACCTCGGTTAATCTCGACACTTTCGCGCCCGAACCCTCGATCGACGGACGCGGCAGCCATGGCGGCTATTGCGGTCCGGCGGTCAAGCCGATCGCGCTCAACATGGTGGCCGAGATCGCCCGCGATCCCGAGACCTATGGCCTGCCGATCTCCGGCATCGGCGGCATCACCACCTGGCGCGACGCAGCCGAGTTCCTGGTACTCGGCGCCGGCAACGTGCAGGTCTGCACGGCCGCCATGACCTACGGCTTCAAGATCGTGCAGGAGATGATCACGGGCCTCTCCGACTGGATGGATGCCAAGGGCCACCGCAACCTCGACGACATCACCGGCCGCGCCGTGCCGAATGTCTCCGACTGGCAGTATCTCAACCTCAACTATATCGCCAAGGCGAAGATAGATCAGGACGCCTGCATAAAGTGCGGCCGCTGCCACATCGCTTGCGAGGACACCTCGCACCAGGCGATCACGCAGTTCGTCGATGGCGTCAGGCATTTCGAGGTGATGGAAGACGAATGCGTCGGCTGCAATCTCTGCGTCAACGTCTGCCCGGTCGAGAACTGCATCACCATGGAGCAGCTTCCCGCTGGTGCGCTGGACGAACGCACCGGCAAGGTGGTCGACCCGAACTACGCCAACTGGACGACGCATCCGAACAACCCGATGGCGCGACAGGCGGCCGAGTAACCGGCCACCACAACGACAACTGTCCCCGCCAGCAATGCATGACGGGGACAGTTGGTATTTTCATCCGCATGCCATGCGCTTGATGTCTATTCCGCCAGCGGCGGCGCAGCCGTTCCGCCGCCTATCTGCAACAGCGGCACCTTCGGCGTGAAGAACCGTGGTCGGTAGAATTTCTGCGGCGTTTGTCGGGCGTTAAGCGTCAACGGCTCGACAGCGCCCATGAGAATTGCGGGCCGGCCGAACATGCGTTGCCACAGGCCCTGCACAGCGAGAAGCGGATAGGCGCGCGCCGGCATGACCTCCGGCATTTCGCTGAACATCCGCTGGATCATCTTGCGGCGGACCTCTTCCGGCCCTTTCCTGATTTCATAGTCATCGCGACGGTCTCTGACGGCGACGATGGACAGAGACACGCCCGCATTGGCCCGGTCCATGCTGAGCACCTGCCCGGCGACGTCGAAATCATCGAACGGCGCGATGATCAGGATATCGCCAAGGCGTATCTGTCCGAGCGCAGCGTTGTCCTGCATCGTGATCTTCGCCGTATCGACGGAGATCGTGTTCAACATGCAAGGCGAGGACTTGCCGCCGCCGGCAGCCTGTGACTTGCGATCCAAAACCAGTTCGAGCTTGTCCAGCGGTTGGCGCGGGAGTTCGATGCAGACAAGCATCGAGACGAAGGCGTAGATCATCACCACCATTCCCCAGGCGACGCTGAAGCCGTCGAGGTCGTTATAGGTACCCATCAGTGGTCCGTTCAGCATGCCGATGAATGTCAGCACGATGATGCCGAAGAACGTTGCTGCAATTGGATAGAGCACCTCCACCCGCCCACGATCCTCGCCCTTGGCCGTGACCTTGAAAGGACGACCGAAGGGATGAAACAGTGCGTGCACGAGAGCGATGGTGATCGGGATCGCCGAGACCATCTGCGACACCTCGGTGAAGAGCGGC
The DNA here is from genome assembly GCA_900472625.1 of Hyphomicrobiales bacterium. Taxonomy (GTDB): domain Bacteria; phylum Pseudomonadota; class Alphaproteobacteria; order Rhizobiales; family Rhizobiaceae; genus Rhizobium. Next base: position 21,309 of record UCIT01000048.1, read on the forward strand.
AGGCTGCGGCGTCCAGACACCCAGGAATGGAATGCCCACATGCCCGCGACCATCGGCAGAGCGTAGAGGAAAAAAGCCTCCGGCTCCATCAGGATGGCAGGCAGGCCGAGGAAATAGAACAGCAAGGGCGCTGCCATCAGCAACAGGATGAAGGGGCGGCAAAACCAGAACAGCAAGCCGTGGAAATAATGCAGCCGCTGCATGAAGCTGTAGCCGCGGCCAAAGAACGGACCATCCTTCAGCAGCGCCACCTGAATCGTCCCGAGGCACCAGCGGCATCGCTGGGTGATGTATCCCGAAAGGCTTTCGGCGGACAGGCCAACGCTCAGGCGTTCGTTCAGCCAGCGCGTCTTCAGCCCCTTCTGCATCAGCCGATAAGTGAGATGAATATCCTCGGTCACCGTTTCCTGAGGCATGCCGCCGATCATATCCAACGCGTCGCGCCGAACGATACAGGATGTACCGACGCAAAAGGCAGCGCCCCATCCATCCTTGGACGGCTGCATGACGTCGAAGAATATCCGCTGGTCGTCGACCCATGCCTTTGACGCCAGCAGGTTATGCTGGACCGGATCGGCATTGTAGTAGAACTGCGGCGTCTGGATGAGACCGATCTCGCGATCGACGAACTGGCCCACCGTGCGCTTGAGAATACCCCGCTGCGGCGCGAAATCGGCGTCCAGAATCAGAATGAAAGGGGCATTGGTATCTTCGGCCGAACGCCGGATCGCATTGTTGATATTGCCGCCCTTGGCGCCTGCGTTGTCATTGCGGCGGAGATACCGCACGCCGATTTCGTCGCAATACTCCGCCAGCCAGTCACGGCGACCGTCGTCGAGAATCCAGACCGTGAAGTTGCTGTAATCGATCGCCTTTGCGGCCAGAATGGTTCGCTCCAGGATAGAGAGTTCTTCATTGTAGGTGCAGATGAACACGTCGACGGCCGGGTGCCGGGAGTGGCTGGCGATCAGCGCCTCGCTCTCGTCGGCGGCAGCACTGTGGTCGGTGCGACGGAAAAAGAAAACAATCGACAGGACCGTGTAGAAGATCACGACGACCTCGAAGCCGAGATAGATCCGTGGCCAGACCGCGTAGGCGCTCCACTCGAAGTCCGGCAACGTCGCGGTGATGCGAAAGTAGAGGTAATTGATGAGCATCACGACCAGAATGGTGCCGAAGATGACGCGATCCTTGCCCCGGTTGCTGTCGAGCAGCCATGCGCATCCGAGGATCAATGCGATCGCCAGCATCGAGAAGATGATCGAGTCCGACAAGGTGATTACTTCGGGGGACATGGACGATCCTCGCTGGTCGACGACTGGCCTTTGCGGCCGACGAAGGGATTGATCTTGAGAGCGGCGAGAACGGCCCAGCCGGTCGCGCCGATATGCGGCAGGCGGTAATATTTGAAGTCGCCGGGCGCGGAGTTCGGCCCCACCTGCAACCCGGTGGTCAGCTGCTCGTTTTCAGTCGCGTAGACCAGTCCGCTTGGCGCCATCTGCGCGGCAATAGTCGTGAACAGAGGTTCGACCTTGTCAGGATGGCCCGTCAGGCTCAGCACAAGTGCCGCCTGCGCGGTCCCTTCGAGCCAGACGCCGTCTCGGTCGCTGTTGAAGTCATATCCGCCCTGGACGCCATGGTTGAGGTCGGTCCACTCCATCACCCGATCGGCCTTCGACTTGAAATCCGGCACCGCGATCAGCGGCCAGAGTTCGGCATCGAGACCGGACATCGCCACATTCGGGGCGTTGCTGTCGGGCGCACTGCCGATATAGAAACGCCCTTCGGCATCGTTCCACATCGCCTTCAGAAACTGGAATGCGCTGTCGCCCTGATGCGCCCAGTCACCGCCAGCGTCTATCTGGGCAAGCCAGCTGTCCGCGGCATAGACGTCGAGATTATGCTCGGTCGACTTCCACGTCATCCGCTCCGGCGTCGGCTCATGGCCGAAAAAGCCGCCGAGATAGCCAACATTCTTCGGGTCGGCGGTGCTGCGGTGGATCCAGTCCATGATCTTGCGCGCGGCATCGAGATAGGCCTGCTGGTCGGTCTGCTCGTAAGCCGTCAGCAAGGCGAGTGCACCCCAGGCGGTGCTGCCCGTCGCCGTGCCGACCTGATAGCCATCCTCGATCCACGAATTGCTGGCCGTACTCCAATACCCCGGAAGCAGCATCCCCTCCTTGCCGGGGATAACCGGACCGGAGCGATAGGCATTGCGCAGGCGGCCATCGTGATAATGCCGGTCCGTTTCCAGTGCGACCACCAGCGCATCGGCCACGCGGCGGGCCTCCGCCTTTCTCTGGCAACCGTAAAGCGCCATCATCGCCAGCGCATTATCGTAGGTAAAGCCGGTGTTCTCCAGCGCTGGGTGCAGCGCCGAGCCACCGTTTGCCGGCTCGAAGCTTCGGAAAACGAAAGGTTGCTCTGGCTCCCCCGTCATCTCGGCCGCAAGCCCATCGCACAGCGAGCACGCGAGTTTCTTTTGCCCAACATCGTCGGCCATGACAGGCGCGCCGATGGCGAGGCACAGCAGAACCGTGGCAAGCAGCATGCGCAATGGGCACGCAGCATCAAACGTCAGACATCTCATGCGCATCATTTCAGCCCCTCGCGATTACGGACAACAGGTCGAGGTTTGGTCGTCAGGGTGTGGCGGTCGCGGCGGCCGGCAGGCGCGGCGCTGTGCCCTTGTCGAGAGATGTCGATGCGGAGACAATGCTGACGGGTGCGCGCAAACCGGCGAGCGCCGCCATCGAGTAGCGTGCGATACGCGACGTGATTGTCTCGCCAAGCGACACGATCACATCCTCGCCGACGTGGCATCCGAAGAACTTGTCGTTGTTCTGCTTTGCCACGCTGCCGTCATCGGCGGTCTGTTCGTCCACCTTGACGAGCACATAGACTTCATGTCCCTCGGCTTCCGGGAACTTGGCGAAATAGCGGTTCTCCGGCCCGGAATTGAAGTATCTGACGATCTTGTAGATATGCCCGCTGCGCTTGACGCCAAGGCTGCGGAAATTGACCGTTGCTGGCATGCCGATTTCCAGCGCCGTGACATCGCGGCTCCGATAGACAGCAGCCGCGAATGCCTCGGTGCAATCAAGCGATTTTGCTACCGGCTGCCCCTGCATGACGAAGTCGCCGAAGGACGCATCGACGCTGACGATCTGGCCATGCCGCTCCGCCGTCACCTCGGCCGCACCTGTCTTGCCAAGCCGACCCTCTTCACGCGCGATCAGGTTTTCGACCTGCTTCTTGCGTTCCGTCATCTGGTTAATTTCGATATTGTCTTCGGCGATATCGCCGGCAAGCTTGGTGCGCTGCATCTCAAGCGTCAGGAGATTGGCCGCAACTGTTCCACCTGTGTAGATATCTCGGCCGACCAGCGATTGCACGATCTCGTTGCGACGAAGCTCGCCTTTTGCCGAATCCAACTCGGCTTGCGCCGCATTGCGCTTCTGGCGCTGCGGCTCCAGGCTCGTTGACGACACCATGCCCTTCTTCAGCAACGTCTGCTGTCTCTGCAACAGGGCGTCCTGCTCGTTGAGACGGGCCTGATAGTTCTGCACGTTGAATTGCGAATTGTCGATCACCGCCGAAAGCTCGCTGAGAACCCCGGCTTTGACGCTGTCGATCTGGGCTTTGACCTTGTTGTATTGCTCGGTACGCTCTGCAACCACGCTGGTGGTGTTGTTGAGCTTCTCCGTCAGGTCGAGCTTCTCCAGCCGAAGCCCCGTCAGCGAAGTCTGATCCTGATTGGGGTTCGAAACAGTCGCCATCACATCGCCAAGGTTGACGACCTGACCCACCTGTAAGGAAATCTTGTCCACCCTGCCATAGATAGGCGACGCGATCATCTGAACGGGGGCATTGATCACTGCCCGCGTTGAAACAATGAAGAACTGGTTCGGTATCATCGCCATCGCGATGATAAAGACAAGCATAAACGCGAAAGCGTAACCTATAAAACGGGATGCTGAGAGTATCTTATGATCCCTCAATCTTCCATCTGTAGATGTAGTCTTCATTGCCTTCAATCCTGACATCATCATGCTGCAGGTAAGCTGAAGGGTGTCTCCCATTTAGGATTTTTATCTGTTTCGGCCTCCATAGCACTACTTGTTATTTAGGTAAAATAAAATGTGCATAATAAAGCATATGTATTGAAGAGCATCCCGGGATTGATTCGATTTGTGGCAAATTTAACAGTATATCGGGATGCATCAGTATCAATTCGCGTGTGCGGCATTCCGATCTGCACCAACAGTTGCGGCTCGCCAGGAAACCGGGATCGCGTTGCTTCGAAAGACTGCCAATCTGTCGATCGATACTTCTCGTGCATGCTCGGAACAGAAACACGCCAACTTTCTCGCCAAAATTGCGTCCGAGTTCGCCGCGGTTGCAGCCAAGCGATTCACTCGCCGAACGTCTTGCGATAGGCGCCCGGAGTGGTGCCCAAACGCCGGCGGAAATGATGACGCATCGTCGCCGGGGTACCGAAGCCGCTGGCGATGGCGATGTCGTCGAGCGATGCATCCCCTTTTGTTTCCAGCAGTTGCCGCGCATGGCGCAACCGCTCCACCAGCAACCATTCGCCAACGCTCGAGCCGGTCGTCGTCTCGAAGCGTCTCTGGAACGTCCGCTGACTCATGCCGACCCTTTTGGCGAGCATGCTGATCGATTGCTCCTCGTCGAGTCGTGCCCGCATCCAGTCAAGGAGCGGACCGAGCCGAACGCCCTCGCGCGCCTCCGGCACCGGCGCGTGGATGAATTGCGCCTGCCCACCCTCGCGATGCGGCGGCACTACCAGACGGCGCGCCACGCTATTGGCCGCCTCTGTGCCGAAGTCGCCACGCACCACATGCAGGCAGAGATCGATACCCGCAGCACTACCGGCGGCCGTCAATATCCTACCCTCGTCCATGTAGAGCACGTCGGCGTCGACGGTGATGCCGGGATAGCGTGCGGCAATTGATGCGGCGTAGCGCCAGTGTGTCGTCGCCCGCCGTCCGTCGAGCAGTCCCGCCGCAGCCAGCACCGCGACGCCCGAACAAAGCGACATCACCCGAGCCCCGCGCGCATGCGCCGCCCGCAAGGCATCCACCAGTCCTTCCGGCACGGGCGCATCGATCGCCCGCCAGCCGGGAACAACGATCAGGTCGGCATCGGCAAGATCCTCGAGCCCGCCATCGACCGTAACGCTCAGCCCGCCTGCCGCCATCAGCGGCCCGGGCTCGATGGCGCAGGCGAGGAAGCGATACCAATCCGCGCCCATCTCCGGCCGCGGCAGACCGAACACCTCGTAAGCAATGCCAAACTCGAAGGTGCACAGCCCGTCATAGACAAGCACAGCAACCTTCGGACCGGTCAGCGAAGCAGCATTTGGCATGATCTTTACGCCAATCGTCATTATGGCCAATTTCGCGCAGACCTAGCATCCTCCATGCTGTGAGGCAATTCCATCTCTGAAAGGACATGCCAATGACCAGCCTGACTTCCGACAGCCCGACCACGCCTGGAGCTGCACCCGCCAGAAGCCACGTTGCCGAAGTGCCCGCCTCCGCTCCCGAGGCCACTGCCGCATACTACGCTCGCAAACTCGCTTTCGAGACTGACTGCTGGGACGTCCACGCCTCTGTCGCGGCCGGCAGGCTCGACTTCGTCCTCCTCGACGTCCGCTCGCCGACCCTGTTTGCGCAATCGCACCTTCCCGGCGCGGTCAACCTGCCGCATGGCAAGATGACCGCGCACCGCATGTCGCACTGGCCCGACGACACGCTCTTCGTGGTCTACTGCGCCGGTCCGCATTGCAATGGCACCGACAAGGCGGCGTTGCGGCTGGCAAGACTGGGACTTCAGGTCAAGGTGATGATCGGTGGCATGACCGGATGGGCCGACGAGGGTTTCGCTTTCGAACGCGAAGAAGCGATCGACGCCGCCTGATTCGCACTGGACAAAGCGGCAGATCAAAGGAGGAGATTGTCTTTTTCAGCCCGGCGCGCATAGTCATTCGGCGCGCAACAAGGTGGCCCCCGTATGACAGAGCATATCGTTGCCATCGGTCCGCTGCCGCCGCCGCTGCATGGGCTGTCGCTCGCCACGTCCGCGATGATCGATCTGCTGGTGGAAGACAATACGGTTGTGGTGGCGAACCTTTCCCCGTCACCACCAACCGCGCGTCCGTGGCGTCATCCGGCGAAGCTGGCACGAGTGCTGGCCGCCTGCAACACTCTGTTTCGCCAGCGTCGCAGCCCGGGAAAACGCGGCTACATTGCCTGCGACGGCGGTCTCGGCCAGATCTACACGCTGCTTCTGGTCGTGACCGCCCGGTTGCTCTCCTACCCCACCTACCTGCACCACCACAGCTTCCGCTATATCGACAATGAAATGCTGGCCATGCGCCTGATCCTAACGCTGGCCGGGCCGCGCCTTACCCATGTGTTTCTCGGCGAGGCGATGCGCGAACGCTTCACCGACACCTACGCCAAGCGGATCCGCAGCAAGATCGTCTCCAACGCCGCCTTCGTGGCGCCGCAAGCTCGACCTGAAGTGGAGGCAGGGTCCCGGCCGTTGACCATTGGCCTGCTGAGCAACCTGAACGCCGACAAAGGGCTGCACATCTTTCTCGCCCTGCTCCGCCAGGCGCGTCGGGAAGGATTGTCGGTCCGTGCCATCCTCGCCGGTCCCGCAGCCGATAGCGGCGATCATGCCGCAATCGACGCCGCCGTCACGGAATTCACCGGCACGCTGGAGTATCGGGGCCCTGTCGAGGGCGAGGCCAAGGCACGGTTCTACGACGATATCGACGTCTTCGTCTTTCCCACCACCTATGCCGACGAGGCTCAGCCGATCGTTCTCTTCGAAGCCAAGGCCGCCGGCAACGCCGTCATTGCCTACGACCGCGGCTGCATCCACGGACAGCTTGACGAGACCGACCTGCTGGTGCCGCAAACCGGCGAGTTCGAAGCCACCGCGCTGGCCTGGCTGTCCCTGTGCGACGACCCGAGCCGGCGATCGATGGTGCGCCAGCGCATTCGTCGGCAGTACGAAATCAGGCACCGGGACGCGCGGAAACAGGCGAAGTCATTGATGCGATGAAATTTCCCGGTCGTTGCGGGTGGAAAAACGGACGCCTTGACGCATATTTTCAATCCTGCTCATTAGGCTATTCGCAAATATTCGCCGCCCAGCGTCGTAACCGAGAACTGGAATTCCACAGCATGCCCCTTCGCAGTGCGCCTCGCGCCCAGATCACCGGTTGCCACGCAGCGACAGACGGCCTCCCTCGACGCGGCACCAGATGCGCAGCCCTCTCCGCCATGACGATCCGATCTGACCGGGAGCGTGGTCAATCATGAGCGAGGACTTCGGCAAGGTCGACCTGACCAATTGCGACCGCGAACCCATCCATCGTCTCGGAGCCATCCAGCCCTTCGGCTTCCTGATCGTCGTCTCCTCGGACTGGTTGGTGGCGCGCGCCTCGGTCAATCTCGAGCAGTTCGTCGGGGTCTCGCACAGCGAGATCATCGGCCAACCGGTGTCGCGGATCATCGGCGGAAAGACGATGCACACGCTGCGCAACCGCCTGAGCGTCATGCGCGGCCCCGATGTCGTCGAGCGCCTGTTCGGCGTCGAACTGGCCGACGACGGCCCGCTTTTCGACATCGCCGTCCACATGAGCGACGACCAGGTGGTGATCGAGGCCGAACCATCGCAGGAAGGTGCCCAGGGCGGCTCACCGGTCTCGATCCGCAGCATGGTGGCGCGGCTCGATCAGGCCGAAACGATGGAGGCCTTCTTTCGCGAAGGCGCCCGCCAGGCCCGCGCGCTCACCGGCTTCGATCGCGTCATGGTCTATCGGTTCGACGAAAGCGGCGCCGGCGAAGTGGTGGCGGAAGCGGCCCGTGCCGGGATCGGCTCTTTCCTCGGCCTGCATTATCCCGCGTCCGACATCCCGGTGCAGGCCCGCGCGTTGTACACCCGCAACCTCTTCCGCATCATTGCCGATATCGACGCGGTGAGTGTGCCGCTGGAGCCCGAAATCGATGCGCACGGCCGTTCTCTCGACCTGTCCATGTCGATCCTGCGTTCGGTCTCACCGATCCACATCGAATACTTGAAGAACATGGGCGTCGGCGCGTCGCTATCGATCTCGATCGTCGTCGAGGGTAAGCTCTGGGGCCTGTTTGCCTGCCACCACTATTCGCCACGCCTGCCCTCCTTCGAGCGGCGCACCACATCCGAGCTGTTCGGCCAGATGTTCGCCTCGCGCCTCGAAAGCCGCGAGCGACGCCTGGCGCTGGAATTCGAAACCAAGGCCCGCCAGATCGCCGACCGCCTGCTCACCTCGGTGGCCGACAATGCCAGCCTGCTCGACGATCCCTCCTGGCTGATCGACGCGTTGGGCGACGCCATCCCCGCCGACGGTATCGGCGTCTGGATCAACGGTCGCTCGGCGCTCAACGGCATCACCCCGTCGCTGGCGCATTTCACCGAGCTTGTCCGCATCCTGAACCGCAATTCCGCCGGTCGCGTGTTTTCGACCGACAGCATCGTGGAGACTTGGCCGGGTATCGTCTCCGGCGATATCGTCGCCGGCCTGATCGCCATTCCGATCTCCCGCTCGCCACGTGACTATGTCGTGTTGTTCCGCCAGGAGATCGTGCGGTCCGTGCGCTGGGCAGGCGATCCGCACAAGCCGGTGGAATATGGCCCGAACGGCCCGCGGCTGACGCCGCGCAAGAGCTTCGAGACATGGTCGGAACTGGTGCGCCATCACTCGCAGCCGTTCACACCGGCCGAGCGCCGCGTCGCCGAAACCATTCGGGTGACGCTGATCGAAGTTGTCCTGCGCCTCACCGACGAGGCCAATGCCGTGCGCCAGCAGGCCAACGAACGGCAGGAACTGCTGATCGCCGAGCTGAACCATCGCGTCCGCAACATCCTGAGCCTCATCAGCGGCCTGATCCGCCAGTCACGCGGCACCACCGATAGTACCGACGAGTTTATCGGCCATCTCGAGGGCCGCGTTCAGGCCCTGTCGCGTGCCCATGACCAGATCACCCGCGATCACTGGGCGCCGGCTCCCTTCCGCGCCCTGCTGCAGGCGGAAGCCGCCGCCTATCTCGGCAAGAGCGCCGCCCGTATCAACATGACCGGCCCGGAAGTGTTGTTGGCGCCACAGGCCTTCTCCATCGCCGCTCTCGTTTTCCACGAACTGGTCACCAACAGCGCCAAATACGGCAGCCTCTGCGACAGCGGCACTGTGACCGTCGATTGGCGCAAGGACGAGGCCGGCGATCTGGTGATCGACTGGCGCGAAAGCGACGGCCCGCCGGTGCGCCAGCCGACCCGGCAGGGTTTTGGAACCACCATCATCCGCCGCTCCATTCCCTACGAACTCGGCGGCGTCGCGGAAATCCGCTACGAGCCACAGGGGTTCGAAGCGCATTTCTCGATTCCGTCAAAATTCGTGACCTTCGCCGAGGGTGCGGTCTCGCTGGTGCCGGAGCGGTCGTCGCAGTCGGCCAATGCATCGGCGGAAACCATTAAGGACAAGCCGCTGGACGGCCTCGATATTCTCCTGGTCGAGGACAACCTCATCATTGCCATGGATGGCGAAGACATCTTCCTGCAGCTCGGCGCACGTCATGTGGCGCTGGCACCAAGCGTCTCGCAGGCGCTGCTGGCGATAGAAAGCCGGCAATTCGATCTTGCGGTTCTGGATGTCCATCTCGGCGAAGAGACCAGCATCTCTGTGGCAGAGCGCCTGGCTGCAAAGGGCACGCCTTTGATCCTGGCGACGGGCTATGGCGAAGGCGTCTCTCAGACATACGGCCCGCTGGCCGCCAACCTGCTGCAGAAGCCCTATACGATCGAAAGCGTCGCCAGCGCGCTGGGCCGCATTGGCCCGATCGTCAAATCATGACGCCGGCTCGACCGCGCGGACGCGCAGACCGTCGATGAACAGCTGCTCGAGGAAGCGCGCCGCATCCTCGAACCGCCCCTCGCCCGATTGACCCTGGCCAAGCACGGCGCGCACCTGCACGTCGAAGTCGGCATAGTGCTGCGTCGTCGACCAGATCGAAAAGATCAGGTGATAGGGATCGCATTTGGCGATCTTGCCCGCCTTGGCCCAGACCCGGATGACCTCCGCCTTTTCGTCCACCAATTCCTTCAACGGCCCCTTGAGCTCGTCTTCGATATGCGGCGCGCCCTGCAGCACCTCATTGGCGAACAGCCGGCTTTCCCTGGGGAAATCGCGCGCCATTTCCAGCTTGCGCCTGATATAGCTGCGGATCTCGTTCTCCGGATTGCCGAGCGCGTCGAAGGCGCGCAACGGCTCAAGCCAGGTGAACAGCACCCGATCGATCAGGGACCGGTGCATCGCTTCCTTGGTGCGGAAATAATAGAGCAGATTGGGCTTCGACATGCCGGCCACTTCGGCGATCTGGTCGATCGTCGAGCCCCGGAAGCCGCTCACCGAAAACACGTCGAGCGCCGCTTCGAGGATCTGTTCTTCCTTCTCCTCTTGGATGCGGGTGCGGCGCTGTGTTTTCGCAGCTCTGGGTATTGCCATGTCTTACTTTTTCTCTTTCAAATTCAACCGTTTTACTCAACTTTATCAGGCGATCACGCTTGCCGATAAATTAAGCAAATGCCCCTCATTTTGTCTGTATTTTTTCTTATTTTCGCCTTGAGCCCGACGCCGGAAGTTGTAATGTTTACCAGTCGGTCAAATTATCCGTCAGAAGCAAAACAAAGGCAACTGACGATTTTCAAGCGCTAATAAAACAAACAAGAGCGCTCGAAACTGACCAAGGGAACAAGCGGACGCGCGGCATGCGCGGATCGCGGCTAAACTGGTGAGGTATACGGACATGGTGGCAGCACCAGGCGAGAACATGCGCGTCAATGGTGACCGTCTCTGGGACAGTCTCATGGACATGGCGAAGATCGGCCCCGGGATTGCGGGCGGCAACAACCGCCAGACGCTGACCGACGCCGATGCCGAGGGACGCAGTCTCTTCAAGACATGGTGCGATGCCGCTGGCATGACGATGGGCGTCGACAAGATGGGCACGATGTTCGCGACCCGCCCCGGCACCGATCCCGATGCGCTTCCCGTCTATGTCGGCTCGCATCTCGATACCCAGCCGACCGGCGGCAAGTATGACGGCGTACTCGGCGTCCTGGCCGCACTCGAAGTCGTGCGCACCATGAACGACCTTGGCATCAGGACCAAACACCCCATCGTCGTTACAAACTGGGCCAACGAGGAAGGCGCCCGCTTCGCCCCTGCCATGCTCGCCTCGGGCGTCTTCGCCGGTGTCCACTCGCTCGACTACGCCTATGACCGCAAGGATCCCGAGGGGAAGAGCTATGGCGACGAATTGAAGCGCATCGGCTGGCTGGGCGACGAAGAGGTCGGCGCGCGCAAGATGCACGCCTATTTCGAATATCACATCGAGCAGGGTCCGATCCTCGAGGCCGAGAACAAGCAGATCGGCGTCGTCACCCACTGCCAGGGCCTCTGGTGGCTGGAATTCACCCTGACCGGTCGTGAGGCCCACACCGGCTCGACGCCGATGGACTTGCGCGTCAACGCCGGTCTGGCCATGTCGCGGATCATCGAGATGGTCCAGGGCGTCGCCATGGAAAACCAGCCGGGCGCCGTCGGCGGCGTCGGCCAGGTGTTCTTCTCGCCGAACTCCCGCAACGTGCTCCCCGGCAAGGTCGTCTTCACCGTCGATATCCGCACCCCCGACCAGGCGAAGCTCGACCGCATGCGCGCCAGGATAGAAGCGGAGGCCGCAACGATCTGCGCGGCCCTCGGCGTCGGCTGCTCGGTCGAGGCCGTCGGCCACTTCGACCCCGTTACCTTCGACCCGAAGCTGGTCGACGCTGTCCGCAACGCCGCCGACCGCCTCGGCTACAGCCACATGAACATCATCTCCGGCGCCGGCCACGACGCCTGCTGGGCCGCCAAGGTGGCGCCCGCGACGATGGTCATGTGCCCCTGCGTCGGCGGATTGAGCCACAACGAGGCCGAGGAGATCTCGAAGGAGTGGGCAGCGGCTGGCGCGGACGTGTTGTTCCACGCGGTGGTAGAGACGGCGGAGATTGTGGCGTGAGAGGATTACGCCTATATTCCAAGGGTGAGTTGCCGCCAACGGAGGCCGGTGAATGTCGACTGACAACCTCATCCTGGAGCATTTGCGTGCCATCCGCGGCACGGTCGAACGGCTTGCCGACGACATGCAGGTCGTCAAGCAGCGGCTCGGCATCCTTGAACATCAGTATGCGACTATCTCGACGCGGCTTGACCGTCTCGACGAACGCGTCCTGCGCATTGAAAAACGGCTGGATCTCGTGGAGAGTTGACGGCAACCGGCGTCGCCTATGCTTCCGCTTCAAAGGCATTGAGCAATGTCAGGCAAGGTCGCCAACGAACTTATCGACGAGACGCTCAAGCAGATTCAGGAAACACTCGGCGTTCACACGCAGTACCATCTCGAAACCAAGGAGCGGCTCGGCTTTCTCGAACAGCAATATGCGAGCATCTCACGGCGCGTCGAGCGCAGGCTGGACCTCGTCGAGACCTGGACCAGCCTTCGACAAGCGTTTTCCGGAAGGCCTACTTCATACCCATAAGACTGCTCGGCACGGCGCAAAGGCACCGTGAGCGATAACTCGTCTCATAAAGAAAACAGGGAACCCGACCAATGAGCACAGTCATCAAGAACGGCACCGTCGTTACCGCCGACCTGACCTACAAGGCCGACGTCAAGGTCGATGGCGGCAAGATCGTCGAGATCGGGCCCAATCTCTCCGGCACCGAAACGCTGGACGCCACGGGCTGCTACATCATGCCCGGCGGCATCGATCCGCACACCCATCTCGAAATGCCCTTCATGGGCACCTATTCCGCCGACGATTTCGACAGCGGCACCCGCGCCGCCTTGGCCGGCGGCACGACGATGGTGGTCGATTTCGCGCTCCCCGCCCCCGGCCAGTCGCTCTTGGAAGCGCTCACTATGTGGGACAACAAGTCCACCCGCGCCAATTGCGACTATTCCTTCCATATGGCGATCACCTGGTGGGGCGAGCAGGTCTTCAATGAGATGAAGACGATCGTTCAGGACAAGGGCATCAACACCTTCAAGCACTTCATGGCCTACAAGGGCTCGCTGATGGTGAACGACGACGAGATGTTCGCCTCGTTCCAGCGTTGCGCCGAACTCGGCGCCCTGCCCCTCGTCCATGCCGAAAACGGCGACGTCGTCGCCTCGATGTCCGCCAAACTGCTCGCCGAAGGCAACAACGGCCCCGAGGCGCATGCCTATTCCCGCCCCGCCGAGGTCGAGGGCGAGGCCACCAACCGCGCCATCATGATCGCGGATATGGCCGGCTGCCCCGTCTATATCGTCCACACCTCCTGCGAACAGGCCCACGAAGCCATCCGCCGCGCCCGCCAGAAAGGCATCCGCGCCTATGGCGAGCCGCTGATCCAGCACCTGACGCTCGACGAGAGCGAATATTTCGACAAGGACTGGGACCACGCCGCCCGCCGCGTCATGTCGCCGCCCTTCCGCAACAAGCAGCACCAGGACTCACTCTGGGCCGGCCTCGCCTCCGGCTCGCTGCAGGTGGTCGCCACCGATCACTGCGCCTTCACCACCGACCAGAAGCGCTTCGGCGTTGGCGATTTCACCAAGATCCCCAACGGCACCGGCGGCCTGCAGGACCGCCTGCCGATGCTGTGGACCCATGGCGTCAACACCGGCCGCCTGACGATGAACGAATTCGTCGCCGTCACCTCCACCAACATCGCCAAGATCCTCAACATATACCCGCGCAAGGGTGCCATTCTCGTGGGTGCCGACGCCGACCTCGTCGTCTGGGACCCCAAGCGCTCGAAGACCATCTCCGCCAAGACCCAGCAATCGGCCATCGACTACAACGTCTTCGAGGGCAAGCAGGTGACCGGCCTGCCGCGCTACACGCTGAGCCGCGGCGTCGTGGTGGTCGAGGAGGATACGATGAAGACCCGCGAAGGCCACGGCGAGTTCATCAAGCGCGAGCCGGTGACGGCAGTGTCGAAGGCGCTCTCCGCCTGGAAGGAAATCACCGCGCCGCGCAAGGTCGAGCGCTCCGGCATTCCGGCAAGCGGGGTGTGATCGAGATGCGCGGGAGACTGTTTCTGACACTCGCATCTTTGGCCGCGCTGACATCGGCGGCCGCCGCCGACACGCTGCCGATCAAGGGCAGCCACGGCAACAAGGATGGCTGCGCCTACGCCAAGTCGGGCGAATCCACCGGATCGGAAAACTTCTTCCTGCTGACATCGGAGGCCATCACAACGGCATCCTCCGCCTGCACCATCGAGAAGGTGCTGAAGACCGATGGCAAGTCCTTCACGGCCAAGGTCTCCTGCGAGGCCGAAGGCGAGGAAGCAGCCAGCGAGGACACGGCAAAGATTACCTATGGCCCGAAAGGCTACACCATCGGCTTCACCTCGGACGCAACGATCAAATGGGGTCCGCTGCCGCTATGCAAATGACCTCAGACCGGCACGACCTTGTCCAGTTCGGGCAGCAGCACGACGCTCTCCTGCTCGTTGGGATCGGTGCGGGCGATGATCGCCGTGCAGGGTGTGCTGCTGAGATTGGCCGGCAGGTGCGGAACGCCGGCCGGGATGTAGAACAGTTCGCCGGCATGGACGACGACATGATGCTCGAGGTCGTCGCCGTACCAGGTGTGCGCCTCTCCCGACAGCATGTAGATCGCCGTCTCATGCGCCTCGTGCAGATGCGCCTTGGCGCGCACGCCCGGCGGAATGGTCAGGAGATGCATGCAGATACCTTTGGCCCCGACCGTCTCGGCGGCGATGCCTTCGAAGTAGCTGAGCCCCTGCTTGCCGTCATAGGCATGGTTGGGGCGAACAATATGGCAGGTAGGCTTTGATGTCGCATCCACAGTCATCGTCTTCACCATCCTCCGGAAAACATGCCGCCGCCGATACTATCACGCAATCCGCTGACACGCGGGGAAAACAGGATCGATCCGCATTGACGCAAGCAGCCTCTGTCGTATCCGCCAAGAACCTCTGCCTGACCTATCAGGCTAATGACGCGCCGGTGCATGCGCTGAGCAATGTCGACCTTGAGGTCAGCAAGGGCGACTTCGTCTCCTTCATCGGCCCGTCGGGCTGCGGCAAGACCACCTTCCTGCGCGTCATCGCCGATCTCGAGAAGAAGACGTCAGGCGATATCACGGTCAATGGCATGACGCCCGAGGACGCGCGCAAGGCTCGCGCCTACGGCTACGTCTTCCAGGCACCGGCGCTCTACCCTTGGCGCACCATCGAAAAAAACATCGCCCTGCCGCTGGAGATCATGAACTATGCGGCGGATGACCGCCGCAAGCGCATTGCCGAGGCGCTCGATCTCGTCGGCCTCACCGGCTTCGAGAAGAAGTTCCCCTGGCAACTGTCAGGCGGCATGCAGCAGCGCGCCTCGATCGCCCGCGCGCTCGCCTTCGACGCCGACCTGCTGCTGATGGACGAGCC
>UCIT01000050.1:0-51111 GCA_900472625.1 Hyphomicrobiales bacterium
CCTCCTTGTGGGGGAGATGCCCGGCAGGGCAGAGGGGGGGGTGCCACCCGGCACAACAGCACAGGCGCCAAATCACCGATGCAGACCGTCGCCCCCTCAAGACGCCGGCGTGAACCGCGCCACCAGGGCATGCTTGTCGCCCGGATAGGTAAAGCGCACATGCGTCACCGGACCGATATTGCTCCACGTCCGGCGCTCGACCACCAGGCAGGCGGTGTTGCGGGGGATGTCGAGGCTGGCAGACTGTTCGGCGTTGGCGGGGACGGCGTGGATGCGGTGTTCGGCGCTGCTCCAGGGCACCTGGTTGAGCAGCCAGGCGCCGGGCGGAGTCCGCGAGAAATCGGCGTCTTCGGCCTCCGGCACGGTAACCAGGCTGATCAGTCGCTCCTCCAGGCAGAAGGGCCGACCGCCGGCGTGATGGATGCAGACCACCTCGGCGACCGACGATCCGGGCTCGATCTCCAGCCGGCGGATATCCTCCAGCTTGGCCTTGCGCTTGACGTGGCTGGCAACCGTGAAGGCATAGGTGAGATTCAGCGATGTCACCTCGGCCTCGATGTCGTGAATCTCAAGCACCGCCGATTGCGCCTGCGGCTGGGTGACGAAGCTGCCGGATTTCTTGCGGCGCTCGATCAGGCCGGCCTTTGCCAACTGGGTCAGCGCCTTGTTTACGGTCATCCGCGAGCAGTCATACTGCTTGGTGAGTTCGACCTCGAACGGAATGCGATGCCCCGGGGGCCACTCGCCGGAGACGATGCGGCCTTCGATATCGTTGAGAATCTGCTGATGCAAGGTGATGTCCTTGCTCTGATCCATCGTCACGCTCCGGTTCTGCGTTCGGCTTTATCGACATTCGAAGCGGCTGGAAAGCCCCGTCAGGCCGCGAGCAATTCGCCCATCGTCGCCAGGAACCGCCGGTTGATCGCCTCGCGGCCGACGTGCCGGCCACCCTCGACCTTCTTGGCACCCCGCGACCAGACGCTGTCCACCCCGACGCCACCGGCGAACATCCAGTGATCCAGCAACGGATCACCGGCGAGATAGGGCACGGCAGCGGTATCGAGTGAGACAATATCGGCATGATTGCCGACTTCAAGCCCCGCCGGCGCCTTCAGCGCCGCACCACCGCCCTTTATCGCATGGTCGAACAGGCTGCGCGCCGTCGACCCGCCGGGTACAGCAACGACGTTGCGGGCCCTGAGCGCCAGACGCAGCGAATATTCCAGCTGCCGCAATTCGCCGGGCAGCGAGATCAGCACGTTGGAATCGGAACCGACGCCGTAGCGCCCACCCTCTTCAAGAAACAGCGGTGCCTGGAACGTGCCGTCGCCGAGATTGGCTTCGGTGATCGGGCAAAGGCCGGCGATCGCGCCGCGCCGCGCCATCTGCCGCGTCTCGTCGTCGGTCATGTGAGTGGCATGGATCAGGCACCAGCGATCATCGACGGGTGCGTTTTCGAGCAGCCACTCGACGGGCCGGGCGCCGGACCAGGCGATGCAGTCCTCGACCTCCTTGACCTGCTCGGCAACATGGATGTGGATCGGCCCGTCGCCAGCCATCGGCACAAGCTGGAGCAGCTCGTCGGGCGTGGCGGCCCGCAGGCTGTGTGGTGCCAGGCCGAGTTCAGCGCCCTCGAGCCCGCCGGTCACCGCCCGGCATCCGTCCATCAGGGCTGCGAAGCTGTCGAGCGAGTTGATAAAGCGCCGCTGGCCGTCGATCGGCGCGGCACCACCGAAGCCGGAATGGGCGTAGAAGACCGGCAGCAATGTCAGACCGATGCCCGCCGTGGCGCTCGCCGCACCGATGCGCTCGGCCATCTCGGCGATGTTGGCGTAGGGTCGGCCATCCTTGTCGTGGTGCAGATAGTGGAACTCGCCGACACGGGAAAAACCCGCTTCCAGCATTTCCATGTAAAGCTGTGCGGCGACCGCCTCGACATGATCGGGCGTCATCGACAGCGCGAACTTGTACATGACAGTGCGCCAGCTCCAGAAGCTGTCGTTAGAAGGGCCCCTCACCTCGGCAAGGCCGGCCATGGCGCGCTGAAAAGCGTGGCTGTGAAGGTTCCCCATCGCAGGAACAAGCGTATGATGCCGTTCGTCGCCGGGCGCTGGCGCAACCGACGTCTCGATGCCGGCGATCCTGCCGTCTTTCAGCGTCAGGCGGACGTCCTTCTGCCAGCCCTGTGGCAGCAGCGCCGCGCTCGCATGCAGGCTGCTCGCAACCGTTTGTGCCATGACCGCTTTTCTCCTCTTTGGCGCAGCGCATCTTTCTTTTCCAGAGATACGCCCAAATTTTCTCTTGTCACCCGTTTATTATGTATATACATTTTTCGACATAAGGAAAGGCGCAAAGCTGATGAATGGGAACGATTTTTCAAGCGATGAAGCATCCAGCGAGGGTCGTCCGCACCTGTGGCGCAACGCCCGCCTGGCGACGCTCGATCCGCTGAAGCCAGGTCTCGGCATTGTCGAAAAGGGCGCCGTGGTCGTCGAGAACGGCAAAATCGCCTTCGTCGGTCCGGAGAGTGATGTGCCGGTTCTGGCCATCGAGCGCGCCGAGATCACCGACCTCGAAGGCCGTTGGGTCACCCCCGGTCTCGTCGATTGCCACACCCACATCGTCTATGGCGGCAACCGCGCCCGCGAATTCGAGATGCGCCTCGAGGGCGCCACCTATGAAGAGGTGGCACGCGCCGGCGGCGGCATCGTCTCCTCGGTCAAGGCGACTAACGCGCTGTCCGTCGACGGTCTCGTCGCCGCCTCACTGCCGCGCCTCGACACGCTGCTTGCCGAAGGTTTGACGACCATCGAGATCAAGTCCGGCTACGGCCTCAACATCGCAGCCGAACTGAAGATGCTGCGCGCTGCCCGCCAGCTCGGTCGCGTCCGCCCGGTCCGCGTCGTCACCTCCTATCTCGGCGCCCACGCGACGCCGTTGGAATACAAGGGGCGCAACGGCGACTACATCACCGATGTCGTGTTGCCCGGTCTCGAGCAGGCGCATGCCGAAGGTCTCGTCGACGCCGTCGACGGCTTCTGCGAGGGCATCGCCTTCTCGGTCGACGAGATGCGCCGCGTCTTCGATCGGGCCCAGAGCCTCGGCCTGCCAGTGAAGCTCCATGCCGAACAGCTGTCGAACCTCGGCGGCGCCAGGCTGGCCGCTTCCTATCTCGCGCTGTCTGCCGACCATCTCGAATATCTCACCGAAGACGATGCCGCGGTCCTAGCCGCGGCCGGCACCGTTGCCGTCCTCCTGCCCGGCGCCTTCTACGCCATCAACGAAAAGCAGAAACCACCGGTCAAGGCGCTGCGCGAGGCCGGCGCCCATATCGCCATCGCAACCGACTGCAATCCCGGCACCTCGCCGCTGACCTCGCTGCTGCTGACCATGAACATGTCGGCGACGCTGTTCGGCCTCACCGTCGAGGAATGCATTGCCGGTGTCACCCGCGAAGGCGCCCGTGCGCTTGGCCTGCTCGAAGACACCGGCACGCTGGAGGTCGGCAAGTCCGCCGACTTCGCCGTCTGGAACGTCGAGAGCCTCGCCGAACTCGTCTACCGCATCGGCTTCAACCCGCTTCACACCCACGTCTTCAAGGGCGAAAGGATCGACCGTTGACTATTACCCTTCACCCTGGCTCCGTATCTCTCAAGGATCTGGAAACGATCTACTGGACCGGCGAACCGGCCGTGCTCGACCGCTCCTTCGACGCCGGTATTGCCAGCGCCGCTGCCCGCATCGCCGAGATCGCCGCCGGAAACGCGCCGGTCTACGGCATCAACACTGGCTTCGGGAAGTTGGCTTCCATCAAGATCGACAGCGCCGACGTGGCAACGCTTCAGCGCAACCTGATCCTGTCGCATTGCTGCGGCGTTGGCGCGCCTCTGCCCGAAACCATCGTCCGCCTGATCATGGCGCTGAAGCTCGTCTCGCTCGGCCGCGGCGCCTCCGGCGTCCGGCTGGAGCTGGTGCGGCTGATCGAGGGCATGCTGGACAAGGGTGTCATCCCCGTGATCCCGGAAAAGGGCTCGGTCGGTGCGTCCGGCGACCTTGCGCCGCTCGCACACATGGCAGCCGTTATGATGGGCGAGGCCGAAGCCTTTTTCGCGGGCCAACGCTTGTCTGGCGCCGCAGCGCTCGAAAAGGCCGGCCTGACGCCGGTTGTGCTCGCCGCCAAGGAGGGCCTCGCGCTCATCAACGGCACGCAGACCTCGACCGCTCTGGCGCTCGCCGGTCTGTTCCGCGCCCACCGTGCCGCTCAGGCAGCGCTGATAACAGGCGCCATGTCCACCGATGCCGCCATGGGTTCGTCCGCACCGTTCCACCCCGACATCCACACGTTGCGCGGCCACAGGGGCCAGATCGATACGGCGGCCGCCCTGCGTGCGCTGCTCGACAACTCCGTCATCCGCCAGAGCCATATCGAGGGCGACGAGCGGGTGCAGGACCCCTATTGCATCCGCTGCCAGCCGCAGGTCGACGGCGCCTGCCTCGATCTGCTGCGACAGGTCTCGCGGTCGCTGGAGATCGAAGCCAATGCCGTCACCGACAATCCGCTTGTCCTGTCCGATAACTCGGTGGTGTCGGGCGGCAACTTCCATGCCGAGCCCGTGGCCTTCGCCGCCGACCAGATCGCACTTGCTGTCTGCGAGATCGGCGCCATCGCCCAGCGCCGCATCGCGCTCCTGGTCGATCCCGCCTTGTCCTACGGCCTGCCGGCCTTCCTCGCCAAGAAGCCCGGCCTCAACTCCGGCCTGATGATCGCCGAAGTGACCTCGGCAGCGCTGATGTCCGAGAACAAGCAAATGTCACATCCGGCCTCGGTCGATTCGACGCCGACATCCGCCAACCAGGAAGATCACGTCTCCATGGCCTGCCACGGCGCCCGCCGTCTGCTGCAGATGACCGACAACCTGTTCTCGATCATCGGTATCGAGGCGCTGACCGCCGCCCAGGGCGTCGAATTCCGTGCACCGCTGGCCACCAGCCCTGAACTGCAGAGCGCCATCACGGCGATCCGCAGCGTGGTGCCGACGCTTGAGGTCGACCGCTACATGGCGAATGATCTGCAGGCGGCGAGCGATCTGGTGGCATCGGGCGCGCTGAACGCGGCGGTGTCGGTTGGCATTCTGCCGGGGTTGGAGGGGTGATGGTGATGGTTTCGTTTGTGGCGCCCCCCTCTGTCCTGCCGGACATCTCCCCCTCGAGGGGGGAGATCGACTCGTGGCGGTGGCATCGCCAAACAATAGAGGTTGGAGCGAGCGGTTGCGCCCAGCCAATCTCCCCCCTTGAGGGGGAGATGCCCGGCAGGGCAGAGGGGGGTAACGCACCCGCAACCGACGGAGTGCCCCACCAATGACCACCCACGAAACCTGCCAGGGCACATCCCCCGTCATCCTCGGTTTCCCACACACCGGCACCGAGGTCCCGCCGGCCATCTGGGACCGCCTGAACGACAACGGCAAGCTGCTGGCCGACACCGACTGGCACATCCATAATCTCTACGACGGCCTGCTCGACGGCATCACCACCGTGCGCGCCACCTTCCACCGTTACGTCATCGACGCCAACCGCGACCCATCCGGCACCAGCCTCTATCCGGGCCAGAACACCACCGGCCTGATCCCGCAGACCGATTTCGACGGCGTGCCGATCTGGAAGGACGGCCAGGCGCCTGATGAAGCCGATATCGCCGCTCGCCTTCGCGATTTCCACGCGCCGTACCACGCGGCACTTTCCGCCGAGATCGAGCGGGTGAGATCCATCCACGGTGTGGCCATCCTCTACGACTGCCACTCGATCCGCTCGCACATTCCCTTCCTGTTCGAGGGCAAGCTGCCGGACTTCAACATCGGCACCGACATGGGCAAGACCTGCGACAAGGCGATCGAGCAGACAACCGTTGCGGTGACCGCCGCTGCAGCCGCGGACGGCTACGACAGCATCCTCAACGGCCGCTTCAAGGGCGGCTGGACGACCCGCCATTACGGGCAACCGCTGACCGGCGTCCACGCCATCCAGATGGAGCTCACGCAATCGACGCATCTCGTCACCGAGGCCCCACCCTTCGCCTACGATCCCGCCAATGCCGAGCGCCTTCGCGTGCATCTCAAAGACATTCTGGCGCGCATCGCCGCGATCGCTCCCAGCCTCAAACAGCAAGCCTGAAACGATAAGCCTTCAAACCCAGATCAGGGGAACCGCAATGACCAGCAATCCACGCCACAACATTCGCGACGTCAGAAGCCCGCGGGGCAACGAGCTCACTGCCAAGAGCTGGATGACCGAAGCGCCGCTGCGCATGCTGATGAACAATCTCGATCCCGACGTCGCGGAAAACCCGCACGAGCTGGTCGTCTACGGCGGCATCGGCCGCGCCGCCCGCACCTGGGCCGATTTCGACCAGATCGTCGCGACGCTGAAGACGCTGACCGAGGAAGAAACGCTACTGGTACAGTCAGGCAAGCCGGTCGGCGTGTTCCGCACCCACAAGGATGCGCCGCGCGTGCTGATCGCCAACTCCAACCTCGTGCCGCATTGGGCCACCTGGGACCATTTCAACGAGCTGGATAAGAAGGGTCTTGCCATGTATGGCCAGATGACTGCCGGCTCGTGGATCTATATCGGCACGCAGGGCATCGTGCAGGGCACCTATGAAACCTTCGTGGAAGCCGGTCGTCAGCACTACGGCGGCAACCTGACCGGCAAGTGGATCCTCACAGGCGGCCTTGGCGGCATGGGCGGCGCCCAGCCGCTGGCGGCCGTCATGGCCGGCGCACGCTGCCTCGCCGTTGAAAGCGACGAGACCCGCATCGATTTCCGCCTGCGCACCCGCTATGTCGATGCAAAAGCCAAGACGCTTGATGAAGCCTTGGCTATGATCGCCGAATGGACGGCCAAGGGCGAAGCCAAGTCCGTCGGCCTGCTCGGCAATGCCGCCGAAATCTTCCCGGAACTCGTGCGCCGCATGAAGGCCGGCGGTCCGCGCCCCGATATCGTCACCGACCAGACCTCCGCCCATGACCCGCTCAACGGCTACCTGCCGATCGGCTGGACGGTTGCCGAGCACAAGGCCAAGCGCGAAAGCGACCCGAAGGCCGTCGAGGCCGCCGCCCGCGCCTCGATGAAGCAACATGTCGAAGCCATGGTCGCCTTCTGGGACGCCGGCGTTCCGACGCTCGACTACGGCAACAACATCCGCCAGGTCGCCAAGGACGAGGGCCTGGAAAACGCCTTCGCCTTCCCAGGCTTCGTGCCGGCCTATATCCGCCCGCTGTTTTGCCGAGGCATTGGTCCGTTCCGCTGGGCGGCGCTGTCGGGCGATCCCGAGGATATCTACAAGACCGACGCCAAGGTCAAGGAGCTGCTGCCCGACAACAAGCACCTGCACAACTGGCTCGACATGGCCCGTGAACGCATCGCCTTCCAGGGCCTGCCTGCACGCATCTGCTGGGTCGGCCTCGGCGACCGCCACAAGCTCGGCCTCGCCTTCAACGAGATGGTCCGCAACGGCCAACTCTCGGCTCCTGTCGTCATCGGCCGCGACCATCTGGACTCGGGCTCGGTCGCCTCGCCAAACCGCGAGACGGAAGCGATGAGGGACGGATCGGACGCCGTGTCCGACTGGCCTCTGCTCAACGCCCTGCTCAACACCGCGTCCGGCGCCACCTGGGTGTCGCTGCATCACGGCGGCGGAGTCGGCATGGGCTTCAGCCAGCATTCCGGCATGGTCATCTGCGCCGACGGATCGGAAGATGCCGATCGCCGGCTCGAACGCGTGCTGTGGAACGACCCGGCAACCGGCGTCATGCGCCACGCCGATGCCGGCTACGACATCGCGCTCGATTGCGCGAAGGAAAAGGGCCTGCGGCTGCCAGGCATTCTCGGAAACTGAGTCTACATGAGGCGGATAGGGCCACCGTATTTCGCGATGGTCCTATCCACTTCACCGGTCTTTGAACTTGTCGGCGGTGCCGTAGAACATCTCCTCGATCTCTTCGGCCATCATCGTGTCGAAGTCGTCTGGCGTTGTGAACATACCCGTCATGAAGCCGGCGCGACTTTGACCATGGGTTTTCCGGTTTTGGCGATGATGAAGGCTTCACCCATAGCAGGTTTCTCGATCAGCTACGACAGATGCACCTTCGCCTCGCTAATATTGACGACTTTCCTCATTCGCCTCCAACGGATTTGACATAGAAAGTGTCTTGCAGTCCTCTTTACTTTGCAACCTCCGGAGCCCCAATGCCCACTGCCACAATGCTGAAATCCAGCACCTACCGTCGCATGCCCTGGAAGAACGGTGGCGGTGAAACGGTCGAGATCGCCGTTCGACCGGATGCGGCGGCGCTGTCGGAATTCGACTGGCGGATCAGCATGGCCACAGTCGCGACCGATGGCGCGTTCTCGATCTTCCCCGGCATCGACAGGACGCTGTCGATCCTCGACGGCCAAGGCATGTCACTTGCGATCGATGGCGCCGCGTCGGCTGCGCTGACACGGGAAAGCGCGCCCCTACCCTTCGCCGCCGATGTGCCGGTGACTGCGGTTCTGGCCGACGGTCCCATCACCGATCTCAACGTCATGACTCGCCGCAGTGTCCTGAGACATCACATCGAGCGTTCGCATGTGGACGGCCAGTCTATCGCCGGAGTCGATGCGCAGATCTGGCTGCTGTTCTGCCACGATGGCGCGGTTGTTTTGAATTGGGATGGCGAGAAGGCTGAATTGAGCTACGGCGACACGCTGCTGCTCGAAGGCGCGGCGGGCAAGGTCGTCACGATAGACGGCAAGGCGACATGCTATCTCATCGCCATCCACGCGCTCTGATCGAGCGACAAACGATATCGACAACATCAAATGTGCTCGCCGGACCGCCAAGGTGCATACTCGTCAGCGTTGACAGCCACGCAGCGGATGCTGATATGAATCGCAACAGAATTGGCGGGCACACCGTTTGACTCGGTCTCCATCGAGTTTGCGACATGGCGATTGGATAGCGATTTTGGCGGACCAGGATATTTCTCCACGCATTGCGCTCGATGCCGACCGCCGTCGGCCGCTGGTTGCTATCGTCGGTGGCGGCCTGTCGGGTGCGGCGGTTGCCTATCATCTGGCGCTGACATGGCGGGAGGTGCAGCCGGCCATCATCGTCTTCGAGCCGCGCCCGGAGATCGGCCGGGGCCTTGCCTATGACACACGCAATGCGGCTCACCGCATCAACGTCCCGGCGGCCCGCATGAGCCTGCTGCCCGAGCAGCCGGAGGACTTCCTGCAATGGATCATCGACAACGACGGCCTCGCCGACGATCCTGAGGCAAACCGAGAAAATGGCAGCGTATTTCCGCGCCGGCAACTGTTCGGTCAGTATGTGGCCGCCGCGCTCCAGCCGCTTGTCGAGACAGGCGCCATCAGGCATCGACAGGCTTTGGTCACCGACGTCAGCCGCGACGGCGCGTTCTGGCGGCTATTTGACAGCCAGGGCGGGCAGAGCTTTGCGGATTACCTGGTGATAGCAACCAGCCACCCCGCGCCCTCCACGCCCAGAAATCTCGCCGCGCTCGCAAGCCATCCTCGGTTCGTCGCGGATTCAACCATAGCCGGCTCGCTCGACGTCATCCGGCCGGACGACAGGCTGCTCATCGTCGGCAACGGGCTGACAGCGGCTGATGTCGTTGCCTCTCTCGCATTGAATGGTCACCGCGGCCGGATCACCTCGATATCGCGCCGCGGCTTGCGGGCGCGCGGCCATGCGCCTGTGGCGCAGGACCCGTTCGGCAGCTTTGATGCACCGCTGATCCCTAGTGCCGCGCAGCTCCTGCGTCACGTCCGGCATACGGTAGTCGATGCCGCCGCGGCAGGACTGACATGGCATGCCGTCATCGATCAGGTGCGCGGCCAAGGCCATGCCATCTGGCGAAACCTGCCTGTCTCCGAGCGCCGCCGGCTCGTCCGCCATCTACGGCCCTTCTGGGATGTGCACCGTTTTCGTATCGCTCCGCAGGTCGAAGAGGTCCTGGATCAGGCGATCGAAGAGGGTCGCATGGATGTCCTCGCAGCCTCGGTCACTGACGCCCGCGTCCACGGCGACGAGATCCACGTGACTCTGCGCCCGCGCCATGGCGCGCCGGTGGAGCATGTCTATGATGCTGCAGTGGTCACCACCGGGCCGGCGCATGGCGGCATTCTCGACAGCCAGCCATGGCTGGCGAACCTGCGCAACCATGGACACCTGCAACTCGACCCGACAGGTCTCGGCATATTTTGTAGTGACCGGTCAGAGGCCATTGGTGGTGAAGGCGCCGCCGACCCGACGCTGCTGATCTCAGGACCGCTGGCGCGCGGTACGTTCGGCGAGCTGATGGGTCTGCCGCAGATCACCGAGCATGCCGTCTTCGTGGCGCAGGAACTTGCGAACAAGGTTCGCTCTGTTACTGTAACCGTCTGATATAATTTCGGATACTGCTTAGCGTGTGCCCTCGGCAAAGGGTTCCAGCTCCGCGTCGAAATCGACCTCGACGACGTTGTTGAACACCGCCGTCGCCAGCATGATACCGGCGAAAGCGACGAGGTCCACCAGCGTCTTGGCGTCGTAGCGCTGCTTCAGCGCGACCCAGATTTCGGCCGGGATGGCATTGGAATCGGCGACGATCGCCTTGCCGAAAGCAGCGAGAAGTGCCTCCTCCTCTGAAAGCTCAAGTGCATCGGGATCGAAGCCGTTGCTGATCAGGGCCCGGCGGAAGAAGGTGATGGCGATCTTCGAATTGCAGGATTTGGAGATGGCGTGCGAGAAGATCCAGATCGGGCGATCAGCGATTGTCGCAAGCTCCGCCCGCAGCGTGAACCACTCGGCGTAGATGCGATGTGCCGCCGGCGAATGAAGCAGCGTGCGCTTCATGTTGGTCATACGACCGCGGACCCTCACTTCCTCATCATGGGCCTGCCGAACCTCTTCGGCGGCAGTGTCGTAGTCGATCAGCGGGATGTGGCTCATGATGTCTGCTCGTTCAATCGGTGACAGGGCGGTCCGACGTTCGAAGACGCGCACCGGATCTCGCACCGGTGTTAGCGCAGGAACAGCGATGCTGCAAAGGCGGCAAGGACATTTCCTGGCTGGCAGTTAAACGGTGCGGCGAACGCCGAAATCGCTCAGGCGGCGTGAATCTGCGAGGCATAGGCCGGTTGCGCGATTTTGAACCGGTTGCGACCGCCGCTCTTGGCGGCATAAAGTGCGTCGTCTGCTGCGGCGAACATGTCCTTGGTCTCGCGGTGACCACCGGCCAGCGCCACGCCCACCGACGCGCCGATGCCCAGCTTCCTGCCGGCGTCATCGCAGGATCCGGCCAGCGATGTCACGATCGTATCGGCGATCCGTCTTGCATCGTCCTCGGACTGGTAGCGATGCAGTACCGCGAACTCGTCGCCGCCGATGCGCGCCACGAGTTCGGCACCGCCGACCGCCGCGAGAAGGCATTTTGCCGCCGCGATCAGGCATTGATCCCCAGCTTGGTGGCCCAGGCGGTCGTTGACCTGCTTGAAGCCGTCGAGATCGATCAGGAACAGCCCGACCTGTTCCTTCGAGGTATCGGTTTCGCAGAGCGTCGCGAATTTCGACTGGAATTTCACCCGGTTCGGCAGGCCGGTCAGCATATCGAACTCGGCGAGATAGCGGATCTCGTCGAACATCTGCTTCTCCGCCGTGATGTCCTGCTTCATACCGAAGATGCGAACCGGCTCGTTACCTTCGCATTCGACGGTTGCGGTAATGCGGATCCAACGGTGGTTGCCCTTGCCGGTGGTGATCTCGGCGTCAAGGCTGAAGCCGCTGCGCTCACGGATTGCGCGATCGCGCCGCTCGGTAAGTTCAGCCAGCGATTTCTCGGAATAGAGCTTGACGATCTCGTTGCGATCAAGCGGATGGCCGAGCGGCAGATCGAAGAGATCATAGACCATATCGGTCCAGGCCAGCGTCTCGTCAGGAAGGTTGCATTCCCACACCCCGATGCGGGCGGCCCGCGAGGAATGGTCGAACAGCTTCTTCATGTGGGAGAGTTGGAGCGATGTGTCGTCGAGGCGCACCGGCGGATTGATCTCGCTGACCTCAGGCTTGCGGCGGCTACGCGGCACTCTGCCTCGCGTTCCTGCAAACCGTGACGTGACTTCATGAACAATCGCTGACGACATTGATAGGTCCTGCAGATGCAAGAAGGCCTTCATGCCTTCTGATTCGCATCTTGTTCGGCAAAGGTTGACGTTGTTTTGTCGAGCCGAATTTCCCACTCGATTTTGAGGGAAAGAGGAAATCATGGTGAATGAAGCCCTAAGGCCTGCATCAGCGGCCAGTGCGACGAGCGATCTTCGACGCAGTCGGCACGTCCGGTGCGGTCTCTTCGGTATCGGATGCCCGCATCAACCGGCCGATCGCCCTCAACCGTTCGATCAGTTCGCTGCCATCGGCAGACGCTCGGGTCAGTTCCAGCAATTCATATTCCCGTGCTGCCTGCTGCCAATGATCGCCACCGCGGCCCTCCGGCCTACCTTCCGCTTCCCATAGCGAATAGGCACGCTGATTGATCCAGTCGTCCTTACGCAGAAACATGAAAGACCTCTAACAACCAACAATGAAATAGCTTCTATCAAGCTGACAAACGGAGCTTAGCAACTCGTTACTTCACTGCCATTTTCAAGACTGAAACAACGTTATTGCAGATATTTAGGCATCACAGGTTTGCCCCGGCCTAACGGAACGATTCCGGCAGCCAGGAATGGTAGAGAGGATGGTCGGAAAGGATCGGAAGCGAGGTTGGAAGACCGGTCCGCTGGGAGTGATAGGCAGCGGTGACGAGCTCCAGCGAATTGCGCGCATCGGCAAGCGCCACCGGCGGCTCTTCTCCGCGAACGAGTGAGTTATGGAAGAGTTCGAACTGACGCGTATAGCCATCCTCCTTGGTCTCGTAGCTTGCCAGAGCTTCGTCGACGCGCTGCTGGTGCTCTTCGTTTCCGGCCACGAACGTCCATGGATCACGACCCATGGTGTAAGGCTCGAGAATGCTCTCGACCACCAGATCGCTGAAGCAGAAGCGCAGCCGAGAGATTTCCTTGCGCGAGCCGAGCGTCATCGAAAGGCTGGCCAGCGAACCGTTCGTCATCCTTATGGACAGCGCCGCCGTGTCCTCCACTTCGATCGGGTTGACCAGCGTCGTGCCGAACGAGAATATTTCGGCACAGGCGCCATGCACGTAATTGAGCATGTCGTGGGCGTGAATCGCGTGACCGAGCAACCCGCCGCCGAGCTCCGTCGCCCATTTACCGCGCCACGGCACCGCGTAATAATCCGGCCCGCGCCACCAATGGGTCTCGATCGTCGTCAGGAACGGTGCGCCGGTCAAGCCGAGATCGATCAGCATCTTCAGCTTCTGCAAGCCGGAGCCATAGCGATACTGAAAGATCGGCATCAGCTTCGGACCCTCGGCGCGGGCGACGATGCGGCTCATCTCGTCGACCTCGGCGATCGAGCCGAACAGCGGCTTCTCGCAGATGACATGCTTGCCCGCTTCGATCGCCTTGCGGCAGAGCTCGAAATGCGAGCTTGGCGGCGTGCAGATGTCGATGATGTCGAGATCGGATCGCCGGATCATCGTTTCGGCGTCCCCGGTGTATTCAGGGATGCCATACTGGTAGCAGAGGTTGCGCCCGCGATCCTCGTCGAGCGAGCAGAGGACGGAGACGTTGAACAGATCCTTGTTCCACCGGAAGCCGGCAAGATGGCGTTCGGCAATGCCGGCGCCGATGACGCCGACGCGGAGTTTTGCGGTCATCTCTGTTCCCCTATCTCGCGCCGAGCCGGACGGCGTTGGCCTGTGCTTCCAGCGACAGCCGGCAGACCTCGTAGACATGGCCTTGGGTCATCGCCGTCTCCGTCCGTTCGCGAACATCGGCCGCGAAGGCAGAGAAATAGTCGAGTGGTTCGTCGCTGCAATCGATGTGCGTCATCTCCGTGCCGTTGACGAGGAAGAGGTGATCCTTGCCGGGGCGACCGGCAACGTCGATATACTTGCGCAATTCGATATAGCCTTCGGTGCCGAGGATCGTCAGCCGGCCATCACCCCATGTCGGCAGCGCCTCGGGTGTGAACCAATCGACCCTGATGTAGCCGGAGGCCTTGTCGGAACGAAGCAGGACCTCGCCGAAATCCTGGAAATCAGGCCTCTCCGGCATGCCGAAATTTCCGATGGAGCTGGCAGCCACCGTGGCGCTCGCCGATCCGGTGTAGAACAGGAACTGATCGACCTGATGCGAGGCGATGTCGATGATGATCCCGCCGAATTTCTGTGGATCGAAGAACCAGTCAGGCCGCGTCGGCAGTTGCAGGCGGTGCGGCCCCATTCCCAGAGTCTGGATGACGGTGCCGATGGCGCCGGCCTGCACCAGCTTGCCGGCCTTGACCGCGGAGCGGACGCAATGTCGCTCGGAAAAGCAGATCGAGAAGATACGGCCGGTCTCTGCCACCGCGGCCTTTACGGCGTCCAGCTGTGCAAAGCTTGTCAGGCCGGGCTTGTCGGTCATCACGTCCTTGCCGGACTTCATGGCGCGGATGGCAAGATCGGCCCGATCGCAGGGGATTGCGGCAATGCAGATCACGTCGATCGACGGATCGGCAAACAAGCGGTCGCGATCGATCTGGGGCGTATCCGGGTAGGTCTTTTCGAAATTTTCGCGAATGGCCGGAACGGATGTCTGCGGGCAGTAGCCCACGAACTCGGCCCCCGCCGCAAGCAGTCCCTTCACGTGATCGAAGGTGTGCCCATGGTCGATCCCGACAACGGCGAATCTCATCATATGGATAAATCCTCCAGGCAATCCTCACGCGCCATCGACCTAAACCAGCGGCGGCGTCCTGGGCGAAAACAGACAGCGAAAGGCATTCACTGTCAAGACGAAATCAGCGGCGAGGCCAAGGTTAAATGTTGTTATCACCATGATATAATTGATAAATATTTGTATCTAAATAGTTATTTACGTGCGCCGTCCAACAAATGAAAGTCGCCACCTAGCAAGCGTCTCCTGGTAAGGCCGCCGAGGTTTGAACCTGCAGAAGCTCCTTTTCCCAATTCTTCGCGTTATGTTTGAACCTACGGTTTTTCTCGCCTTAAACCAACGCCTGCGGACGACGGCCACAGCCACCCACGCTTATCAAGTTGCAGGGCGGCCTCGGCCGCGCCAAGGTCGATGACAGTATGATGGCGCCGTGTCGCTGCTTTAGCCGCCTCCCGGCTCGCGGCGGTTGCGCCGTTCGAGCCAAACGCAGCGACGAGCTTTTCGCTATCCACGGTCTCGGGTTCTGAACCATCGCGATTTGCTGACGGAATTTTTGCCCTTTGCAACTTTCGACAGGCTGCTCAATCTTTTGTTCCAAAAAGGAGATCCTCGTGGAGCATGATGAAGCCGAAGAGATACTGGGGCTTGCCGCCCTCGCCGAGTCGGGGCTTAAAGTTGAATTCCTAAAAAGGCCTAAATCACTAGAGGCGATCGCCTTCGTTGAACCATGGAGCACGGAGCACGTGGCACTCTGTTTGCGCTTGCTTGTCATTGAGAAACGAGGTGAGCGAGCAGGTGCGTCTCGAGACATACGGTTCACGACGGTCACCGAAGCAATTGCTCACCTGTCAGATTTATGCGGAGGCGGTGGTTTGATATCGCCCTGCTTTCGAACTCAGATCGAAAAAATTTTTGATGCCTGCGAGCACCACAGATTTTACAAGGCCCTCAAGGTGGTCAGAGATAAAATGGAGCTGGAGTTTTGAAAGTTCGAGGCCATACCGAAAGGTGGCCCCCTGATGCTTTTGATTTCGGCAGCGTTAGCTAGATCATGCTGAGACCGTTACCCGGCTTCGACCGTTTCTGGAAATTGTATCGAGAACGGAAAATTTCCGGCACGTATGTGCTTGCTTCTTCAAACGATCGAAATCCAGCTCGTTCCAGGTTGGACGTGCCGACCCCAGGCCGTAGAACGCCGGTATGGGTGAGATTGGGATCTCTCTGCAGTTCGATCCACTTTACACGGTCGCGAAGTTTTTTTGGAAGTGCCAGCCTGAATTGTTCTTCTGCCTCGGTGTGAGCCACCGGTGTTAGTACGGCGATTGTCTCGTATTTTTGTTCACTCGAGTCGAAGACGACATGCGCTGCCATCGATTCTAGCTCAGTTATCGTGCCAATAGATTGGCTGAAAAAGAGAAGCTGCTTCATCGATCCTGGAATCGGTTGGCTCATCGCAAGTTTTATTGGAGCTACATCTATGATGCCGTCAAGCACGACCTGATTATCAGGCCAAAGGCACGTCACGGCTGTGAGGTGATCGTCCCATTTCAGTTGCTCCGCAGCAGGAACTGACATCAAGTCGAAATCCGCGACACTGGAGACAATGTGGATCTCACTAAGAGGAAAGAATTTGCACCTTTTCGCCTGTGTCAAAAGTTCGTGCGTCACCGTTCTCATGGCCAGAAAGTAATCAGCTTCCGACGTCGAAGGGTCACCTATTTTTCGCAACGCGTCTTTAGGCCACATCTGACGTTTCCCTTCCTAGACTTTTGACCATCCAGTCCATCAGATCACCCTGTGAGAGCTCGTCCAAACTATTGTACCAAGCATCAAAGGCATCGAGCCACTGCGCACTGCAAGTTACAAGGCACGACGACGTTATGTCTTCCAGTTCTGCGGTCAAGAAAAGCGCTGCCTCGGGCCCCCAGGTCTCTAAATGCACCTGTTACGCTGGGAGAATTAGCGCCTCATGATCAGTTCCTCGATCACACGTTCGGCTCTGGAGTGTAGCCGCGGGCGAAAATCGGACGCCACCTCTCCTCGATCCAGTCGATCGTGTCGCAGACACCCCTAGCGACATCACGCGCTACCCTCTTACGTCGTCTAGTCCGAGGACGATTTTCTGGCCCCACAGTCACAACTAGTGGGTGTCTCGAATTAAAACCATTTTGAAACATTCCCATGATAGACTAAATGTTCGCCTGGGGACCGGGTGACCCGTCTCACAATATGCAGGTATCGAGGGTTGCGTAAGTTAACCTCGCACAGAGCCTCATGCATAGGAGACGGGCCATGAACGAGACTATCACATATGTTGGTTTGGATGTTCACAAAGAGACGATCGTAGTAGCGCTTGCAGATGGCGGCAGTCGCGGCGACGTTCGTTCGTTTGGCCAAATCGTCAACACCCCTGCTGCTCTGTCTCGGTTGCTGACGAAGCTGATTCAGCCGGGGCAAATGTTGAAGTTTTGCTATGAAGCGGGTCCTTGCGGCTACGGTATTCAGCGACAGCTATCGAATGCCGGGCACGACTGTGTGGTCGTTGCGCCGTCGTTGATCCCCAAAAAGCCTGGCGATCGTATCAAAACAGACCGCCGCGACGCTAGCAATCTGGCGAGATTACATCGCGCCGGGGAATTGACTGCCGTCTGGATACCTGACGCCGCTCATGAGGCGATGCGCGACCTGGTCCGGGCACGGCTTGCTGCGGTCCGCAGCCTGCGGCAAGCTCGACAGCAGCTCAGGATTCTTGCTGCGCCATGGCTTTCACTACAGCCGCCCGGCCTGGACGCAGATGCATCGACGTTGGTTGGCCGGTCTTCGCTTTGAACAGCCAATCCACAACATCGTGCTTGAGGATCACGTCGCCACGATCGAGGCGGCAACCGAGCGGCGCGATAGGTTGACAAAGCAAATCGAGGCCACGCTAAGCGACTGGTCATTGGCACCTGTGGTCGTTGCGCTGCAATCGCTTCGCGGTATGGCTCTGGTAACGGCTGCCACGATCATTGCAGAGCTTGGCGATTTGAGCCGCTTTACAAATCCGCGCCAATTGATGGCCTATCTTGGGCTGGTTCCATCGGAGCACTCAAGCGGCGGAACTCGGCGGCAGGGTGGGATCACAAAAGCAGGCAATACGACTGCCCGTCGCATGCTCATTGAGGCTGCCTGGAGTTATCGTTTTCCAGCGAAGATCAGCCGTGATCAGTTGATCCGACAGGAGCAACTTCCTAAGCCGATCCGTGACACAGCATGGAAGGCGCAGCTAAGGCTGTGCAGCCGATACCGGAAGCTTGCGAAGGCCGGAAAGCCGGCAACGACGGTCACTACCGCGATTGCCCGCGAACTATCAGGCTTTGTCTGGGCGATTGCATGCCAGGTCCCACAGCGTTGAGCACAATCCTGAATCTAGCAAGGAGGATATAGGAGGCAGAATACCATGTGCGCCTGGGCAAGGCTGGGGGCACGGTCACGGCAGGAGAACCCTCGCTTCCACTATCAGCCGGGTATATTCCGACGCTGCTACCTAGACAGAGGACGCTCCGCGACGCATCAGGTCCGGCGGTAACCAACCCGCGTATCAGAGCATGATCAACCGTCGTTTATTTGACCGTGCCTCCTGCTTTCCTCAGGATGCATCCACACGAAACGCAGCGCTCAGACGACCGGGCGACGAATTTTCTATGCCTGCATCTTGTAACGGCGAACATGAGAGTGGACAGGTTGTGTCAGACATACGTTGTGGCCATGATACAAAGTCGGAATCAGAATCTCGGTAGGCCTCAATGTTGTGCTCGGACAGCTCACTCGACCAGTACTTCACATTGGGGTCGGTAAGCGACCACCTCGTCAAAATGTTCGACAGTCCCGGTGCTTCAACCATCCTTGATCTAGGTGCTGGCGGAGGCGCCCTTTCCGCGGCGGCTGTACGACGTTGGTCGGGCGCATCTATCACAACCGTGGATATCGATCGGCGCGTCGCTGGGTTCCTGTCCGAGACCCTGCAGATTTCCCCCAATGCCCGTCATATTCACCACGTGGCTGACGCTTTGGACCACGATCTTCCGTCGGTCATGAATGGCGAAGAGTTCGAACTTGCGATTTGCAATCCTCCCTATAGTCGAATCCCTTGGCGAGACGGCTTCGACCACATTATTTCCGAGGCCGGATTAAGCGAGCTTCACGCTGTTTCCAAAGAGTTCCTGACATCGGACGTGCTATTCCTTGCCCAGATCTTGCGCTTGGCGAAGCCGGGCGCCGAGATCGGATTAATCGTGCCCGACGGGCTGATCTCCGGTCTCAGGATGCGACCTATCCGTGAGGCGCTGATGCGTCGCACCGACATACGGCGAGTGGTCGAGCTACCTCGAGGGTCGTTCAAGGGGACTGAAGCCCAAGCGCATGTGGTTGTTTTGCGAAATGCGCCTCCTTCCGGCAACTCGATATCGATCGGCAGGCTCGACAGAACCGACACCTGTTCCACGTTGTCGATTGAGCCATCTCGCGCCGTGGAGCGACTAGACTGGGCATATTATTCCGGGGAGCAGAGCCAAGGACAAACAACTCTGGCTAGCTTGGGCGCCGAGATCCGCCGTGGGAACATATCGTCAGTCGAGATCAAGGGCGTTGCGGGCACGGTCTTTCACACAACTGACTTCCTAACAAAACATCAGTACGCTTTGGAGCTTCCTCAACAGGAGGAATACCCTGCCGGATGCGTACTGGCCCAGGCTGGCGACATCCTCCTTGCCCGTGTCGACAGAAAGCTTGAAACGAAGATTTGTCTCGTCGCGAGTGGGACGGCGGCGTTGAGCGACTGTATTTTGAGAATTCGGCTGCCGGAAAGTATCCGGAACCGGGTCTTCGCGTTTCTTGTATCGCCGCAGGGTCGGGAGGCGCTCTATAGAACTTCAAGAGGTGTGGGGGCGAGGATGCTTTCGAAGGCGGCCTTGTTGGGGATGGAGTTGCAACTGGATGATCACTGATGCGAAGGATGACGAGGCTTACGCCTTCGACGATGACTTCGAGGAACGAGCCGATCACGTCGAAGAGGAAGTCATCAGGGACGGCACGGCCACAAGTGACCATTTCGACGATGTAGTACGAGACCTCGTCGGCCGCGGCTTAGTCCTTTTGGTAGGTCCACGTGGGTGCGGGAAAACGCACCTGATGCGGTACGCGTGGCTGGGCGCCATTGGCGATGCGACAAAGCCGTTTTGCGTCTACACGACTCTCAATCGGTATCTGAGCCTGGAACCCCTTTCTACGTCTAGGCGCGATGTGAATGCTCTTTTCCATTCCTGGATCCTTGCCCGAATTTTGGAAGCGGCGGCAGAAGCGTTTCATCGCATCTCTGGAGAAAGCTTCGACCTAGCAGGATCTCTCGATCTCGAATTCGCTGATATGAAGAAGTTGCTGACAACTCTCGAGCGAAACTTCGAGCTGGACGCTCAAGATGAAAGCCTTCACCGCGCGCTGTCTATCGATGCAGTGCAAAACATCCTACGGGACATGGCGGCCCGTGCTGGGCGAAAACGCATCGTCCTTTTGCTAGACGATGCGGCGCTTACTTTGTCGCCCGCGTTCCTGACTGAGTTTCTGGATCTGTTGCGGGTGATCAAGGCGACGGACATCTCGCCAAAATGCTCCGTTTACCCCGGAACGACGGTTTACGGCAGCCGGTTCCACGCCGACCATGAGGGGCGGTTTGTGTCAGCTTGGGTTTCCGCATACGGTGCCAATTATCGGGCTATGATGCAGACTATCGCGGAGCGCCGTTATCCCGAGGGTTTGCAAGGTATTTCGGCGGACGCGAATGCCTTGCTGCAGTATGCAGCCTTCGGCGTCCCCAGGGCGTACCTTACACTCCTCCGGAGTGTACGCGGCGACAAAACTCTCACTCAGAGTGCGCTGACGCGCGCAGTACGAGCTCACCACGATAACCGTATAAGCGAGTTTCGATCACTGGGTGACAAGGTCGTCGAGCTTAGGACCCTCGTAAGGGCCGGCGAAACGTTTTTCGACAAAGCTGTCGAAGGTCTGCGTGACTGGAATGATAAAAACGCGGACGGGAGCACAAAGCAGGCGATAATCGGCATTCAAGACGATGAGCTAAACCCCCTTAGCGAACGAATGCTTGATCTCCTGACCGAGGCTGGTCTCCTCTATCCAACTACCGACGTCTCTCATGGCAAGGGTCGACGCTATCGGCGTTTTGAACCGCACCTTGCATCCCTCATTGCCGAGCGAGCATTCTCAGCATCAAATCGCGGCAACTCCGCCAGCCAGGTTGTCGAGTTCATTGAACGGCCCGCGCATAAGCACCCACTTCGTAGAAGTCCGAAAACGATCCTCGGGAGGGACGGATTTGCGGGCCTGAAGCTCGATTTGCCGGCATGCCAAAACTGCCAGACGCCAAGAGAGAACGAGCGTCAACGTTTCTGCCACAACTGCGGAAATAGGCTGGTCGAGGAACTGACCTACAATCGGATCATGTCCCTGGATATCGCCGGCGTTCCTTCGCTCTCGACGTTTCAGAAAAGCACGCTGCGCAGCAGCAGTCTCAAGACGGTCGGCGATCTCCGAGCCTTGCGTGATCCGGGAACCGAGCTGCGCAAGTTACCCCGTATCGGTCCGTCCTACTCGAACAAGATCCTCGATAGGATTGAAGCCTATGTCGACGAGATGATTTCATGAGCGAACAAATGCATCTTGCAATCGTCGCCCTCGCGCCGCTGGGAGACAAGACGCCGGTTGCGACCCAGAACCTCTTTCGAGAGCCAGGCGCCCAGGGCAGCCCTATCGACAACTTCATCGCGCATACGAATGCGATCAACAAATTGCTGGCCAAGATCGAAGGCGAACCCGAACCTGAAGTTTGCTCGGTCGTACTCCTTGGCTATCTCTCCGCTGTCGAGACCTTCTTCAGAACATTGCTCAGCAGGCTCGCGCACACTGATGTGGTGACCGGCGCCATGCTCGGGGAGAAACAGATTACATATGCTGTTGCGGTATCAAGGCCCAAGGAATCCTTGGCGGAAGCGCTCTACGAAGACTCGTTCGCGTCCGCCAAGGAATTGACGAAACGACTTCTTGAAATAGGATTCAAAATCCCGGCCGCGATGGAAGCCGACTTGAAGGAATACGACAACATCTGCCACCTGCGTCACTGCTGCGTGCATCGTTTCGGCTACTTAGGCACGAAAAATGCCTACGAGCTTGGCATCAGGGATCATAAAAAGCTGATCGGCCATGTATTTTCGACAACGCTTTCGGATTTGACCAAAATCGCCGACGCCCTCCAGGAATTCGTGAAGCAGTGTAATAACCATCTGTACAAGTTCGTGGTGGACCGTACGATCGATATCCAGGACCGGAAGGACGGGTCGTTCGAGTGGAACTGGGAATGGAAATGGCAATCCGACAAGAAGCGCTTCCTACCCTATTACAATCTGTTCGCGCTCAAGGCCACTAAGCCGTCGACACCCTCTGAGAAGGCGATGTACGAAGCTTTCAAGGCAGCCAACCAGACCAAAGTGACGGCGATGGCAGCGCGCAAGAAGAAGATCGAGCCGGCGTAGAAGGAAACTATGGCCCGGGCGGGCGATGCCGCGGATTTCGCCGCAAGTCAGTAGACACCCTGGAGAGGAACGCGTCGGGCAGGTATTCAAAGGTATCTTCGACGGTGTCAAAGCCGACTCTCGCGTAAGATCTGGCACCGATACCTGGAAAAAGCGTGCCATCTAGTTGAAGTCGCGTTTGCGGAAGGTATTGTCGCCACACAACGATTTCTGCGAAACCCTCTGGCAAGCACGCTTTGAACTCCTTCTCGGCGTCTCGCTGCGCGAGCGGGGACAGAACCAAAATGTGCCGGTAGTGGATATTCTCCTGGTCGTATAGCGCATGGGTAACGAGAGACTTCAACTCCGCGATTGTCCCAACGCTTACTGTGGGAAGTATCAGGTCGTATTCATATCCAGAATCGATTGCGGTTCTCATCACCGTTCGTATCGGCGCGATTTCTCTTACGGGGTTGGCCACCAAGATCTCTGGATAGGTCCAGGCGCATGTTGCCGCCACTTCGGCACCCTCGCGCAGTAGATGCTGCCACAGAGGGAAAGCCATAGAATCGAAGTCGGAGACTGCGCTCACAACATGGTATCGGTCCGCACGACCTGTACCACTTATGGCATCTCGAAGCAGGCCGATACCAAGGCGACCCGCTGCACTCATGAAGGCTTCAGGTGTACTACGCAGATCGCCAATGACGTTTAGATCAGTGTTTTTAGTTACCATTCTAGCCCCTCCAAAGTCAGCTTCTGCAAGATACTGCGTTGCGACATCATCTCCGTTTGCTGGTGCCAATCGTTATAGCGATCAAAGAACTGGTCGGAGCAATATTCAACCCTTAAAATTTCGACCCCATCTCGCGTGACAACTAGTTGGCGATCAGATAGCTCAGCATCCAGGTCGTAATCCTGCAAGTTCGCCTGGAGTATTTCAAATCCAGAGACGGTTGGCTTGAAAGGGTGGGGTCGGAATCCCCGCTGAGCAATCGCTAGGTCATGGAAGAATTTCCGAACGTCGCACGAACCCTCTTTCCACCACTGGATGAGAATTAGATCGTAACAAGTGCTGCATATGTTGCGGTTGCGAGAGCCGGTGAGGTCAAACATCCATTCGGGCATCGTTCGATGGAGTTGTGCCATAGCCATGTAATAGGGCGAACTTGGAAACTCATGCAGCGCGCAGGTGACACCTCGGATTGCCTATTGATCTCAAGCCATGGCGGACAGCCGAGCCGCGCGAAAGGTCGCTAGCGCAGTGGTGAGGCAGACATCTACGTGCCCGCAGAAACGAGAACGAGTTGCACCTGACAAAGGCGGTTTGCCTTGCACACACGTGGGCCGTCCCTCTCAGTTCGACGAAGAGAGCGGTCGGGCTTCTCGTTGGCCGCTAGCGGCGCCGCGTCTGTTCCTCGCGGTATGCATTCACCATGCGGATGAGCTTCTGTTGCCGAAAGGGCCTCCGTTCACGGATAAACTCAATCATTTGCTCGATGTCGTCGCTTCCGCCAGGGGTGCCGCCAAAGGTTAGATGGTCTCGTTGACGCAGCTTCTCACACCAGTAACGGATTTCGCGTTCGGCCGGAGGATACCAGGCACCCAATCTAAACACCCGGCTTTCAGTTCTCGCCCAAGTGGGCGGATTGCTGTCATCCATTTCTACCAAAGCCGACGTGTGACCGTGATCGCCATCCAGGATCTCGGGATGAGAGATGAACCAGCCATACAGCCAAGGCTTGCTGTCGGACGGTTTCTCAATCATCCATCCGGTCAGCGTTGGAGCGTCTGCCAGTTCCGCCTCGGATGGCCGCCCGGTCACTCCGTCAAAAGCGTTGTTCATGCGATTGCTCCCAACCGATGTCCCCACAAGGTACCACGGTCGCCGCACTCCGAGGGGCCACAAAACGCTTTCCGCAGACTGGCCCTTCCTCAGAAATGTCTGGAAAGTCTGTCATCACATCCGCCATCCAGGTGCTCCTATTTCGTCGCCTTTGTCACGGAGGCAATCCTACTCCCTTGCGAGATCTTCCGTCGCGCTCTTCGTTTCACCCTTGCCTCCTCCATCACCTCTTTCAACGTTGGCTCGGGCGCCACGACCACATCGACCAGGTCGTCGAGCGAGATGAGGCACACGAAGCCATCCTCTGTGTCGACGATCGCGGGCAGTCCCTGTGATGCTCTCCTGCTTAAAAGAAAGAGGCCGCTCCTCGCCATTCGAAGCTTCAAGGGCATACCTCCTGCCTCAAGAATCGCGGCAGCCACTGCGGAGCGCGCCTCGGGCATCGGTTTTTCCTTCATCGTTCGAACAACCATTTTCCAGGGGGGCCTCATGCTACTGGCTCCCTGGGTTCCACTAGAATTCGCGCGACATCCGCGCCCTCGACGTGTCCCGTCTTCTCCAAGGCGATAGCCAGCTCCTCGATGGCCCGACGATGCTGCCGCACGATTTCGCGGCTCCGACGCAATTCCCGCACGAGAACCCGCTCCACCCTTGCGGCTACCTCAGGATTAGTCCGACGAAGCCGATCTCGATGCGCAGGCGTACTTGCCTCGAAATATGAGACGCCCTCCCCCATCCCGAACAAGACCTCCATCTCCGTCGCTAGATCGGTCGCCCTGTGAAGATCTGATCCCTCGGGTCCGCCGGCGCCCATGAACGCGTTCCCAAGTAATTCCTCTTCCGCCGCTCGCCCGGCAAGGAAGAAGGCGATACGGTCAAGATTGAGCTGCCTGTTCAGCTCGTCGTCGTCTCGAACGACCAGGCGCACGAACCCGTACGGCTGCGGGGAGCGAACTTCACCCAGAACAAAGACACCTTCCAGAGTTCCGATTCCAAGTTCCGCGGCAACAACAGCATGGCCGGCCTCGTGTACTGCGACCGTTCTACGCCGAGCTCCTTCGAGCTTCGTCGCCGGCGGGAGCGCACGCATGATCATCTCGACGCTCACGTCCGATTTAGCACGCCGAGCCGTGCGCCTCACCTCACGACCCGCCTGCTCAAAGTCCGCCCCGGTGAACCCCGCGGTCGCCGCGGCGATCCTGGTCACATCTTCGCTCGCGAGGTGATGACCGAAATAGGTCCGCGCGAGGTGCTGCCGATCAGTCAGATCGGGGAGCGCGATAGTGAAGTGCCGATCAAGCCGGCCGGGTCGCAACAAGGCCGGATCGATGGCGCCGGGCAAATTTGTTGCGCCGACAATCACGACGCCCTCAAGCTTGCTGTGACCGTCCATCAGTTCAAGCAGAAGGTTGATCGACTGGGTCCAGTATTGCTTGTGCTGGCTATCTACCAGGCGCGAGCGGTCTCCGATCGCATCGAGCTCGTCGATAAAAAGAATTGAAGGTTTGTTGGCGACCGCCTCCTGGAAGGATCTTCGCATAGCGGTCAGCGTGTCGTTCAAGTATCCGGCAGATTGCCAGCGGGCCACGGAAGTCGCGACGAGATGGGCGTCGCACGTCCGTGCGAGGGCACCGGCGAACATTGTCTTGCCAGTTCCCGGCGGCCCACTTAAGAGGAGGCCGCGGTCGACGTCCGTCCATGACAGCCGCCCATTTTTCCATTCACGGAGGTCCTCGGCTAGCGACAGTCCCCAGACCTTCGCGTCGCCGTAGCCGACGAGATTGTCTAGGCTTGGCACATCCGCGTCGGATGAGGAAACAGTCACCTGTTGCGCCTCTTCCAACCTTCGAAGAATATCTGCGACGGGTCTGGCGCTTCTCATTGCCGCAAACACCGACCGGAGCGGGTGCTGCAGCAGTGCTTTCGCGTCGGAAAGCTCAAGCACTTGACCCGACGCTAGCCTGGTGCCTGCCACGAGGTGATAAGGCCGTACCGGCTCGACATCGACGACGCGATCGGAGGCAAGTTCGAGCTCGAGCGGTAGATCGTGGTTCGGCGGCCAAACGATCACGACTGATACCTCTCGGCTCATGGCATCATTGACAAGGTGGAGGTCGGCCGTACGTCTCGCATCAAACTTCGGCCAAACGGCAGCAAAGTTTGAAAGGTCCATGTTTTCCCTGACAAGAATTTGTGTTGCGGTCTCGTACTCGGCGGTGTTCGCTCCCGCCGGAAGGCGGAGCGTGATGACCTGCTGGCGGTCTCGGAGGGTTCTAAAGCCCCCTCCGAGACGAATGGCGTTCTTGAGGGCCACGCCATATACTTGGCGCTCGAAATTATTGGTTCGGTGAGCTGATCTGCGGGGTGTCATCTTACGCCTCCCGCTGTGAAACGGCGAAGCGCCGTCTCTGGCCCGAGCATCCTGTCGTCGAGGTCTGCGGAGATCATGCGGTTGAGAAGCATCCAGGAGATGCCTGTCATCGGCTGCACCTCTCTGAACAAATGCATGCACTCCGAGATTGCAAGAGAGCCCGCCTCCTCAAGTGCCGCCAGTAGTCGCATCCTATCGTTCAACGGCGTCCGATAGTTCGCGTAGCGCAACATGTCCTTTGCGTTCACCAGCCGGCAGCCGGCTTCGATTTCCTCACGGGGTACGAAACGGTGGTGAATGCGGCTGCAGGCGGCGCCCTCGGAAACCGAAGCGTCCCCTTCTTCATCGCACGCGTCCAGGAAGACGCGCCTGCCGTCGTCATAGTCGACCATTACGTCTGGAACGTGGACGCCGTCCGATGTTGACACCTCCACCGGCAGGCAGAGCCAGGCGACAACTGTCTCGTCCACATCCAACAGGCAACCAAGATCGCGCGCTAACTGGGACCGGAACATGACGTCGCCGGAGCATCGAACGGTGCCTAGCGGATAAAATTTCTGGGAAGAAGCGTGCTTGTACGCAGCATAGAGCGCCTGCGGCATTTCATAATGCGGATGGCTCATAACGATACCCAAAGTAACAATGATCCTTGCCGCATTCATTGCGGCGCGAAGGATTCAACGTATTCGGCGTATTCGAAGGAGCTTGTTCATCATGGTGAACAAAATACGAACAAAATTGGCGACGTCAATCCTAATTTATCGCCGACCTTGTCTTTGCGGGATCCCATGGCTGCGGGACAGGCTCCGCCCCCGCCGCTTAAGGGGATCGGCAGACCACCATCGTCTCCTCTACGTTTACATTCTTCACGAGGGCCGCATCGAAACCAAGGCGCGCAGATAGCATTCGCAGATCATCGACAGGCTGCCAATGATCGGACTTTACACTCGCATCATGGCGTGGTGAATTACGCAGGACGCCAGACCCACCCGCCGATGCTGGCGTACGGAACTAGGGAGTCACT
The DNA here is from genome assembly GCA_900472625.1 of Hyphomicrobiales bacterium. GTDB lineage: Bacteria > Pseudomonadota > Alphaproteobacteria > Rhizobiales > Rhizobiaceae > Rhizobium. Next base: position 27,621 of record UCIT01000050.1, read on the forward strand.
GTCATGAACCGTTTGAAAACCGCGGATGATGAGGACGAGCTCGACCGAGTTGAGGAAGAAATCTTGTCTCACATCGTGTCCGATGAAGCGCTGGAAGCTGCCGGTGGCACCGAGAAGGTTGTGACCAACGTCGTTTCTAAAGCAACCTGTGCTGGAAGTTGTGGCTGCAACAGATGAGACTGGTCTGGTCGTCGCGACTTATTAGCCTTGGCGACCAGCCAGCCGCCGACCCACTTAAATCAGGAGACTTGCTACCACCAGCGCGTTGATCACCGAGATGATGGTTCCCGAGGGAGGTAGACGGTTTTGAACTTGGCGTTCGAAGTGCCGATTTTGGGGCCCTGCACTGCGTTTTCCTCGCTTATTCCCAGATCAGAACATTCGGAAGCGAACGATCGGCTTGGCGGAGGCATGTATATCCGACACCCGCTAGGCCGCGAAATAATCCGAGATTGAAGTTTCGGTTGCCAGTACCCCATCGATAGTCGCCGGATGACGCTGCCGTCTCGAGTACGGCCACCAGCCGGCGGGCCGCGGTTTCGAGAAGGTCATTTCTTGACAAAAGGCTTCCGGCCTCGCTGCAAAACTCGATGCTGCCGAGCGTACCGCAGCAAAGCGTATCAACTTCACTAGGCCAGTCACGTTCCACCCCAGCGAGTGCATAGGCAATGTCGGTCGCTAAATAGCTGGCAGCCGAACCCGCGATCTGCCCAGTATCTCCAGCGCCAAATTTGCTCATACCGACGCGCGCGAGACCGATGCCGGTTGCACCGTGACACCATTGGCAAGGAAATTTGACGGCCCCCATCTCACGAAAGTCGGGCCAGTTGGTGTGTTCCGCATCGAAGGTGGATTCCTCGAACAGAATGCACTCTTTTGCAGCATCCGCGAAATCATCGCGTCCCGTTGCATTGGCAAGTGACGTCAAAGCGTAAGCGAAGCCGGAAGCACCGTGAGACATTCCGGTGAGCGGAACTGCAGCAACTCCTAGACTCATCCAAGTGCGACGACCGTCGCTACCATGCCTCGGTTGCGCAAGAAGGTGCTCGCCACACGCGACAGCGCGCCGAAGCGCGTCGCTCGACGAGCTTTCCCGATACAGCCGAAGCAAGCCAAGAATACCACCCGCAGCGCCACCTATCACGTCGAGTCGGTCGTCAGCAGAAATTAGATCATCGGTGAACAGCTCTGCCGCTAAATGAGCGTCGGAGACCAAGCTCTCGTCTTGGAGGCATCGGCCCACTACCGTGAGCCCGTAAACGATAGAGCCCAAGCCCGTACCACCGCCCACGCCCAACAATCTCGCCGTACGCGCCGCGTTAACTTCAACTAACCGTTGGCGAAGTTGCGCAACGGCAGCCAGAGCCAGTTCTCTCGATCGCTTACGTCCAGACACGGCATAATGCGCAGCCAAGAACACCGCAATCCCAGCCGTTCCGGCATAAAGATCCATACCGAGCGCCACAAGCTGGGACACATTTGAGCCGCCGAGCGTATCTAATCCGATCCAAGCGGCACCGGTCCCACGGCAGACTCCGTAGCGATCTAAATCTTCAGCTACACGGTCGGCCTCAGCAATGAAGACCTCCTTGAGAGGCCTAATCTCCCTCGCCGCGCGCAAAATCCTTTGCCTTGCGGGCCTAGCCTGTCGCAAGCCGTTTGAGCGCGACAGCGAGGCCGTGTTTTGCCGGATAACAGCAACCTGCCATGAGATCTCCCGCTTATCGAACGCTTGCATGCGCTCGCTAGCTCGACGTATCCCTGACATACCTGCAATCCGAACCGAGACGCCTGCCATGTCAGATACTGTCAAGCCGTCGCTGGACGAGACAAAGTGTGGGACATTAAGTAACTGAAGGGCTGCCCGTTCCGCGCGCTGCAATGGCCACAGCGGATCAACATCGTTGTCCCAATCTGACAGACGCGCAATGAAGTCTACCTGCGCAGACCAAATCGCGCCATCGTCCATGGTAGCGTGGTTTTTCAGCCGTTGAAGCAGATGATAGTAGAAGCGCGTTGGGCGGACCACCATGCGAACCGGCGCGCCAACGAATTCATCGAAAATATGGATATAAGGTGCTGTACGACCCAAGTCTTTCAGAAAATCAGCGTAGCCCTCAAAGCCTCGAACGAACTCCTCGACATGATCCCCAAATGTTGCGTAGATGCCGTTGCGATATGGCAGGTTCGGAATCTTCCCGTCGAGTTCTTCCATCTGCACCGGTCGCATCTCGTCGGTATTAATGCCGCTCCAAGAGAGTCTTGTTTGAGGCTTCCAACCAGACTTCAAGCCGCCGATAGCGAAGACATCGTTATTGTGCGACCTGCCGTATGCTGGTAGCAACCCCACCATCATGACGGAATTGGCAACGATTTCCGCGACGGCCTCGAATGCCTGCGATTGGGGCTCGTTCGAACGCCGCCCCCCAACCTCAGCCTGCAGGACCGTCTCAAGGTCGATTGGAATCGGGTGATCGCCAGCCGCGATCACATTTTCTTCGTGCATATCACCGCAAACAAAGCAGTGGAACAATGCGAGCCAGGCGCCAGCCCTTCCGAAAAACCGCGTGACGCCCTCAGCATCCTCGCATCCTTTGTGATCAACGAACTCGGCCCAGCCGTAGCCGTCGCGCACGATAACTCGGACTGCCTTAAGCTCGGTCGGCGCGTTAGACGCATTCAGACGGTGGATAAGCGCGTACCAAGCAGCGTCTAAGAGAAGATCTTTCGGTTTATATACGAAACGCGACCCATTCTCGAGGTGTAGAATCTGCACCGTGCGGCCGCAATTGTGCGGATCCGAAAGATCGCCTTCAATCGCAGCAACGCGACTGATCGCGTCCGCGGAAAAAAACGTCTGTCTGATAGCGTCGAGATCCGCACCAAGCCGTAGAACCAGTTCTTGCGACGCATCGATCCACTGCCGCGTCAGGACGACGACCAAGCGAAGCAATACCGGTTTTTCTTCAAACATCTGTCGAAGGCCACCAGCTTTTAGATCTGCCAAAAAGCGGTTGTAAAGGGTACCAGATTTAGCAGAAGGGCTTTCATCACTGGGGCCAAACTTTGCGGCTCTTTTCCGCATTCTGGAGAAAAGTTCGTATAGGACCGGGGCACAAAGCTCGCTAAGTGACTTGACAAGTGCGTGCCGGAGCGTGACCTGCGCGGCCTCACTGAAATTCTTGACTAACGGCGCATCGACAGCAGACCACAATCGCGCCTCCGCCTGTTCGGCCAGTTTGTAAAACAAGTTTTCGAATGGAAATGGGCGTAGACTTTCTGGCCATAGTAAGGGTTTCGAATTTTCGCTGTCGTCGGAAAGGGCGCCCTCAACCCAGATTGCATCCTCGATCCACGCGGGCCGCGGTGCTGTAGGGTTGTGGCGTACGCTTCCTAGCCTCTCAAGAACATGTCCAATTCCTAGTCCATCACGTTCGAGCCTTCTTAGGAACAAAGACCAATCGCCGCTTGCGCTTGAACGACACCAAGCGGCGAGCCTCCTCCCTACTTTGTCGGTATCACTTTTTTGTCCAGGCAAAGTCTCGAAGTCATCTGAGAGTAATTCGTCAATCGTAGCTGCACGAACAATTAGACGTTCGAAAAAGTCGCTCATGAGTTACCCACCGACTTAATTGCTTTGACTTCATCAGATCGCTAGGGAGTTTAGACCGTTGCTGCTGTCTTGCCCAGCTTCAGATAGTCGTAGCAACTGGGTCGGCCATACATCCAATATCCCTATTGGATATTCGTCGAGGCTTGGCGCGCACGTGCCATAGCAATGCCTTGACGGGCGAGTAGCGGCGTGGAACAGACTGCTTGTATACAGCCCGCACGGGAGGACGAGGTAGTGACGATTAACCTTAGACAGATAACGCCTGGGCTCGCTGACAATACTTTCGCCGACGAGATTGATCGGTCGATACCACCAATCGGCTCCGGGACGTCGCGGATCGTCTATTCGCTTCCCAAGTACCCAGACCTCGTGATCAAGGAGATGAAAAGGCCGTTTCCAATGGCGAACATGGTGGAATGGTTAGTTTGGAATGCGCTGGTTAAGATGGCGGACAACCATCTGAACTGCGTGACAAACGTCCGCCTCCAGACAATGTTCGCACGTTGCCATTCCATCAGTGAGACTGGCCGGTTTCTATTAATGGAGCGGCTAAGTGTTCTCAACGACACTGACCAGCTTGATCGCGCATCTTTTCCCTCGTGGTTAAACGACGTCAAGCCTGCGGCTTTCGGACTAGACACGTCTTTTGGCAAGGACGCGCTCGGCCACATCAAAGTCATGGACTACGCCGAGGTCAACTTCTTCGAAGTTCTTAATCCCATGAACAGAACGAGTTGCCTCTAAAGCCGACCAAGCTCGGCCGCTCGAGCAGGCTCGGCACCTCTCTCAATGCTTCCCATCTTCCAACTCAATCGCAAGAGCTACTGATGCGAAGCGGCTCCCAAACTCCATGGCTCCCAAATGTCTCAAAGAAAAACTAAGCCGCCCAAAGGAGAGGCTCAGTAATTTTAGGCGAGATGCCCGCCGCCGCCGTCCGGAAGCGGCACATCCTCTTTGGTGAGCGCCTAAAGAACAGCAGTTCACTATAAATATCGCACCACAATTCCGTCGTCAGCCACCGATGCTGCACGGCCAAGCGGTTACTGTACGGAGTTTGAGCGAGGACCTCTGGGACACGATCGAGATCAAGCCTTTAAGTCCACTAGCCGTTTCGTCCGAAACTGGGTCTCAATGCCGGGTAGCGACCACTCGGCGAGCTGACCCATTTCGTTCAGCGCGGTCCAGCACGCGATCGCCGTACCGCCCCGCACATCATCGACCCTCGCACAAAGTCGGGCGATGCAGTTTATGATCTGCGAAACAGGAGCGAGCCACATGTCAGTGCTCGGATTGGCTTGGCTCGAGCATGCCCCTTCGGGACCCACGATGAGAATTCCGTCAATACTGAACCCTTCAAAGTTCGTGCGAAGCCATTCAAGGTGATTGTGGCACTGCCCAATATCTGCCTTGCTGTACTCCGAGCCGGTTTCCTTTTTCGTTTTGAGTTCAAACGCGATGAGTGTTTTTGTCATTTCGTCAGACCAAACGACGTCGGGTCCAACGTTTCCATCATTGTCTGGACGCGAAGCGTTGAAGCCCAGTCGTTCTCCTACACGCCGCAGAGCCTCTTCGTGCTGATTTGCTGACAGATCTGCACGGCTGATCTGATCAGCTTCAGCCTTCAACTTGGCCACAAAATCCGCCATTGCCTGCGGCCCTTGATTGCATACAGAAAGAAGCTTCTGATGGAAGTCGTTTTTCGCCTGTGCTTTGAAAGTGCCTGACTCGAATACAGCTTTGAAAGGCAAGTTCAGTCGTTGGGTCAATCGAGACCTTGCGCGGGTGTAGTGTACGTTGGCGTTGTCGTCATCGCCTTCAATCTCGTAGGTCATGCCAAGCCAGAGCGAGTACCAACCGGCAAGTTTAGGATCCACCATAGCTACAGAATTCAACACTCCGATGATGGCCTTACGAGCATTCGCAACATCGCCATTCCACAATGCGGACATAAACTCGGTTTCCGCCTTGGCCCCGATTGCGAGCGCGGCCTCCCTCTCTCTCACCTTGTCCGCAACTTCTTGTGAAAGGACTAGGCCGTCCACGGTGCCGCGATAGTGGTCAAGCCAACCTTCCTTGCGCTCGATGACATCTTCAATGAGCTGAACAATCTGTTCCTGCGTGACCTTTGGCATATCCTTCTGTAGGCTCTGGCCCAACATGACTTGCTTACGCAGCAAGTCGGGAAGCAATGCAATGTTACGCTCGTTCTTGAGCCAGACGTTGATATCTCGGCCGTAAACGAGAAAAGCGCCGAAGTCGCTCCGACCTCTATTGATACGACCGAAGAGCTGTGTAATGCGGCTCGCAAGTTTCATCGAGAACAGATTGTTCATTGCCAGGACGTCAAAAAGGAACCGCTCCATAGAGCTGGAACCAGCAGGTGCCCCATCGATTAGCATGATACGGCAGGTGTCTTGGGGTAGATCAATGCCGTCCACCCTCGACACGAGACTGAACATCCCTTTGGAACTCTTTCGGAACGTATTAAGGCTCTCGGAGAAGTCCTGCTGGCTCGGCGGCGTAACAAGCGGCTCCCACTTCTTTGCCCGCGCATACGATGGCGACGCTATCAGCACCTTGCGCGTGCCCGCAAGTTCTGTGGCCACTAGCTTTTCGTTCTCGGGTTTCTCAAAATCGTTAGCAAGGAGAACCAGTCGCTCGCCGTTGCCCGCGTCGTTGTCGGGTTCGATCCGCTTGGCTGATATAATCCCAAAGCCACGTATGAAATCCGTGTCATAGTCCAAGGTTGCCGAGAGGTAGACCCTACGAGTACCCTTCTGCAAGAAGTCGTAATTCGCGGTCGGAATGAACGGTGGCGTGATCTCGATCTGATCGGACGATATGAAGACCGAGCAAAACTGCAAATGCTCGAAGAGCTGGATAACCCCGAACATCAGATCGGGCTTCTTTCGATACTCGTGCTTCTTGAAAGCTTCCCGTATCGCCTGCTGATTTCGATAGGCGGTGGCAGGAGGCGCCATAGTAACCGACCTAAGCCCAATGTCTTCCAGGACGAAGTTTAGGTGAGCCGCCTTGCCAACGTTATCAAACTCTGGACGGATGATCGCGACTAGTTCCCGGAAGAGATCAGGGTGCAGGCGCTTCTGAATATTTACCGTGAAGGCGTCGCGGATCATCCTCTCAGACACATGGGCGTCGTCAAAAAGTATTGCTGCTGGCGCTTTTTCGCCGCGAAAAGGGCTGAGCGACGAGAACAACGCCGCATAGGTTGTGATGCAGAACGCCTTTCCGGTCTCAAAAAGGTCGTTATCGAAGCTGCCGCCGGCACGGGTCGAATTCTTTATGCCGATACGCTCACACTCCCTTGCTGTCTGTTTCACGAGATCAATTGTACCGCAGACATAGACCACGGGGCCGATCTGTTCGTTAACAAGACTCTGAGCGATCAGGACACCGACAATGGATTTCCCGGCACCGGTATTAAGGATTACGAGATTGTCCTCACCCTTGCGGTTGGCGTGCCAGGCGGACAAGGCTTCGGCCTGCCCCTTCCACAGATCGTTGGGTGCATGCCCGAGGTTCGGTGTCTTCTTAAAGATTTCAATGGGGTCGGTTGGCGCTGCGACGCTCTTGGGTCGCGACAATCCCGAGTAGTTGATCATGAGTAGCCTCCTCACCTTTTGGTTGGCAAGATAGCTGATTCCTTGGATGGGTCCATAGGCTACAGGAAGCCTGACAGTGGAGCATCGGTTTGCCGTCGCTGAAGCGACTAAAGCCCCGTCGGTCCCCTATCAATACGATCGTTCTCGATCCGATCCCGGTCCTGGGTTGTCAGACTGTCATATCCTAGTGCCCATCTGGCAGCTTGTTAACGGGGCCCTCTTCGGCACGGAGCTTATAGGTTGACGATGATTTCTCCATGCGAGAGGCGCTCACCGATCTTTTTCGATCGATGAGCTTGGACGTCGAAGCGTACGAGACCCCTGCCGCGTTCCTCGAACAGAAATTAGCCGACCGACATGGCTGCATACTTGTGGACGTTCGGCTCCCTGGCCTAAATGGACTAGAATTTCAAACCCATCTTGCTCGCCTTGGCAACCACATGCCGATAGTCTTTATGACGGGTTTTGGAGACATTCCGATGAGCGTCAGAGCGATGAAAGCCGGCGCCATAGACTTCTTGACCAAGCCATTTCGGGATCAGGACATGCTCGACGCGGTCACCCTTGCATTGGAACGCGACCTTACGAGTAGAAAACTTCGCTCTGACCGTGAGGTCATTTAACAGCGCAGCTCTCTCTAACGCCACGCGAACACGAGACCATGCTGGCGGTTGCGAAAGGTCTGATGAACAAACAGATCGCACATGAGTTTGGAATCAGCGAAGTCACGGTAAAACTTCACCGCGGAAGCGTTATGCGGAAACTAGATGTGCGCTCCGTGGCTGATCTGGTCAGGCTGGTGGAAGCGGTCAACAGCGACTAGCGCGCTTCGACACTCTCGACTTGCCGTCGGGTGAGTTCCTTCTGGCCGCCCAGGCCTGGCAACTCTGCCGGCGTGGCGAGGACGACCCCAATCGCTTTGGCATCTTCGATGAAGGCGGCTTCTGGTTCATCGCCTCAAATATGATCCGTGACCTCGCCAGCCTGAACAAGGTCGAAGTGCTGCCGTGGGACGACTGGGGGGCGATGCCATCCCCAGACGCGGAGATCAGCGCCGAGGAACTCCGACGCTTCGATCATTTGGCGGAGATCCTTCTCGACCCCGATCGTCGTAGGGAAGAGCTCCATATACTCTATGACACTCCAGGGTTCGGTATGCCTGGAGAGGTCTTCAATGCTGTCAAGCAGCTTCGTGAGACGGTTTCGGTGGCGCAATAGGTACTCAATGCTCGTCGGCTGAAGTTCAGCATCTCCAGGACTAAGCGATCGCAAATGCCAATCACCGCTGTAAGCGCATTCTTATCGCGTATTCGGCTAGTTGTACGACTTTTTGGCAAGGAAGCCGCGGCTTTGGTTGCTGGAAGGTGCCGTCTGAGACCTAGGTTTATGAGTTAATGAGACTGATGTCTGCTTCCCCGATCGCCGTCAGGCTCCAGTTGCCGACGCGGCCAGCCGCCAAGCTGGCGCGATAACAGCCCACACAAGCCAGATCATAAAGACCGACAGGACGACCAGCGCAATGTTGGCAGCATGACGGGCAACACGCATTCGGAAGGGTATTGCAATGAAGCGTTCATAGTAGCCGAGCTTCTTGGCCTCCTCCGTGCGCTCAATCCGATACTGGTCGAAGTCTACCTGGTCATGGTTCACGCTGTATTTTGTCAAAATCGACGAATACTCGTCAGATATCTTCAAGAGCTCTTCATCGCCGATGGAATCACGCAGGATTTTCAAACGCCGACGCATCTCGGCGATTTCCAGGCCGCATCGGTAATGCAGCTCGGCGTTCACGCCGTCGCGTGCCGAATATTGAATGAGCGAAGCAACAAGGATGACGATACCCATCACGAATGTAACAAGATTCATGCGATCGGCGCTGCCAGGAGGAAGGTGGACGAAGTATGGGACTACAGTCAGCCCAACGACGTAGGCCGACGTGAACGCCGTCAGCCTCGTTAAACTACGTTCCTTCGCCTCTAACCGCTTCGCGGCGTTATATCGCGACGCTGCAGTGCTCTTCATGTTTGCGAGAAGTTCATTTGCCTTATCCAAGGTCATGCGTCGGCGTCCGTGTTCTGATTTGCTAAACTAAAGGAATTGTGGAGTTTGCGACCCGCGTTCGGCGCCCTAATGAGGACGCCAATCTCGTTCCTGGGCTCACGGTCGCCGGGATCGGCGGAAAGCATATTCAAGCTGGATATGAGAACACTGTCACTATCCCATGCCAAAACCTTGCCGTGGGTCTTCGACCGTCTGCTGAGCTTGACCCCTTTTTGCGCCGCCCACACCCGAAGTTCCTCTTGAAGATCAGGCGTTAAAGCGTCAGCTCTTTCATAAATCGCTGTGAGATCCAGCGTGCCACCGTCCTGCATGCTGGATCCCATTTTGATGACCGCCGGTTTTGCTGCAGCATCTAAGCGATGACTGATCAAAAGGATTCGCTCTTTAGCGCTCTCGCGCGCATCCGTGAATATCCGTGCGTGCTCTGGCGCTGTTATGATCCGAGCAGTGCCACGCGCAGATGCCGGCGGTTCAAAATCGGCTAGCTGCCTCCCCAGTCGCACCATCTCGACAGACAACTCTGGAATTTGACCATCTCTCGGTCGAGCCAGCTCAGCCAAATCAAAGGCCACGTCAGCAACGATATTTGCATCATGAAGTCGGACGCTAACATCCGCACTTTTAAAATCTGAGTAGAGCCAATTGCACGATCCGATCAAGGAATTGAAGCTCTCAGGATGGCCGGTGTCGGCTAGGATTAACTTGGCATGTGAGCGCGTGGGCGTAGTGTGAACCCGTAGTCGATCTTGAAAGCCTCTTAGAGAAACCGCCTCCTTCAGTGCGGTCGCAGCTTGTCTCGTCTCATTCACTCCGTCTCGCTCGGTCGACTGCCCCCAGAGGATGTCGATAGTCGCGCCCCTCTGGATAACCGGCGTAAACCAACTCATGTATTCGTCGATTTTGTCTCGCCTGATAAAAGTCGAGTGAATGATCACACGGTGTCGAGACTTCGTCAGCATCTTATCGAGTGCGGTAGAATGGCTCTCCCCACCAATTAGGATGTCGTCCGGACGGAACGAGATCTGATGGTCACGGTGAAGGATGCGATTACCTGTCTGATCCGCCGCTGGACGTGCGAAGACCACAGGCGCTGTGTTACGCTTCGCTGCGTCCGAAGCAGTAAGGATTGCGGCCTTGAGCTGGTCTGAGATGATGTCTCCCAAGCCCCCATCGATCGCGCCGTTCCGGACCGATACAATGGCCAGACGACGATGGGGCCGCCAGTCTTGCACTTCCACACGCGTTAAATGTTCATCGGATTCTAGGAGCCTGTCAGCTAGCACGCGCACATCCGGGAGAGCGGTGTCTTGGTCGAGTTGAGTAGGCAGTTCGGCCCAAAAACCCTGCTCTCTACGGTTCCGCCACTGCTCTTCCGTCAAAGTGATCAAATCCCGTGCACGAAAGACGTCGCCACAAAAAAGGTCGACTGCGTACCCCATGTAACGGGTGGCAGAACGAGTCACCGGCGGCAGATCTTCACGTGTGGCCTGAACGCGTCCACCGGGTGTACTGCTAAAAATCACCCCTTGGGTCGTTGGTTTCAACTCGACCCATCCCACACGCATGAGTCTGATGACTACTTCCAAAACGACACGGCGAGGCAGGGAGCTCGCGGCTGTTAGATCCGCTATAGACCAATCCGCCTTCGCCAAGGCCTCGAGAATAATATGCTCAACGACGGTCCAGCGACGTCCCTTCTCCAGATGAAACTTGCGCGCGTCCTTGATCACCGGGAATGCTACCAGGATGCTACTCATATTTTGCCTCCGAGAAGATCACGTCCATCGATCCGCTCAGCAATCCCGCTTTGCATATTTTCTTCCAACGCCGCGAGCATCTCGTGTAAAAACGCCGTTTCCTTGTCGTCCCGTCCGATTGGCTTGGTTACCGTTCTCAAGAACTCGAGGCTTGTAACGATGTAAAGGCGCCACTTCGCTCTACTAAGCAGCACGTTCATCCGGCGAGCATCGCTGACGAAACCCAAGGCCTGCCGAGGCGTAGCGTGATGGTTGTTGCGGACAAGCGAAACTACGACAGCATCGGCCTCGTTCCCCTGAAATGCGTCCACCGTGCTGCACCAGGCGCCATGGCGGGCCACAGGTGAGAAGCTTTCAAGGGCCCTTGACGCTGCGGCATCGTCGGCCAAATGAGACGCGAGACGATCGACCTGGCGAGCATAAGGCGATATCACCACTAGGCTCGGCTTTTTTCCTTCGATTGGTGCTCCGCGCAGATTGCCGACGACTTTCGCAACTGCTCGAGCCTCCAACTCGTTAGTGTAACGAGGGTATCGCTCAACATCCCTCGCGCCCTTCGTCGCGACTTCATACGGCATGTCTATGATCGTAATCGGCACATTTAGCTTTGGAACGTCAGTCATTATCGGGCAGGCATTTTCGGCGAATGCCTTTCTTGCTTTTTCATCCGTAGCGATTTTGGTGTCGTAGAAGCATCGAGATACGAGCTGCGCGATGTCAGGATGCATCCTGTGCTGAATGTTGAGGGTTCGCGCGATCGGCGGGCCTCGAGAACCAGGTGCACTCTGACGCGCGATCTGTGTTTCAAGCATCGACTGGAACAAGAAAAGCGTGCGACCAGCGTCAGAGCACAGCCTAGCAAACTCTTCTTCGCTCTCGTCGTCTGCTACGAACTCAAGGAGCTCTTCAGGTATGATCTCTCTCAGCGACGGCTCGATAAGCTCCAAACCTAACTTGATCGCCGAACGGAGGCTGGTCGGGTTCTTCAACAACGCGTCGAGTTTATCGGAACCATAAGGCGGTAATTGTTTGTGGTCGCCGATCATCAATCGTCGATAAGAAAGGAGCATTGGTATCAGGAGTTCGACGCCCGTTGCCTTACCGGCCTCCTCGACTATCGCCCAATCGAATTGGCCTCTCTCTTCAAGGAGGCGTTCCAAATCCGCCGAGTTGGTGGTGGCGAACACGATATTCGCCGCACGCATTACCAGCCCCTCAAGCAATCTGCGCTCTGAAACGCGCGAGTTTTTGTCATCCGAGGCCGTAAGATTGCGCAGACGCTCGGCGAGAAACGGCGAGCAGGTTTCCGCGAGCTTGCTCGCTGCCAAGTCTCGCAACAACGCCTCGCTTCGAGGACGAAGGTCGAGATCGCCATAGCTCTCGCTTTTATCGGATGTCCTGCTTCTGACGGCCAACGGAGCCTGCTCCGGCGTCCAATCCTTGCGTATTTGGGTCATGAGGTGATCGACGGCGTGATGGCTCTGCGCGGTGAGCAGCAGGCGCGCAGTCGATTCTTCGGCAAAACGACGCCGGACAACCTCCCGGACTAGAAACGTCTTGCCCACACCGGGAGGGCCTTGAACAAGATAGAGCGGAATTACCGCGGTAAGTTCCCGAAAGGCCTCTCGCTTCGCAATATCGAGCCGATCCAGATGTTCGTCTTCCTTTAGCGACTCGTGGGAGCTCGTCAGCCCGCCACGCGGGTCGCTGAGCATTCGGAGCAATTCGGACTGACCGAGCAGCGCCTGCAAAGCGTTGGCACGACGACGGAACTGCGAGATTCGACCTCGATATTCGCCTGGAATCAGGATGCCATCGCTGGGCACATGCGACGTTAGTGAAAGTGGTCTAAACAGCAGGGTGCGATTGCCTTCTGAGCCGGATCGCCTCTCAAATTGCAGCTCGACGTCCCCCCTGTCTCGTCTTCCTAACGGGCGCGCTTCCCCTAGCCGCCATCCTTCATCGTCACCAATTTCTCGCTCAAGAAGCTGCTCGAGGCGTTCCTCGGGGGTGCGAAGCTTCAGCAGGTCTCCTAGAGCTTCACGTGAGGTATCGGTCTTGAGGACAATCTCCACCAGATTGCCATCATCTGAACTTTTGATGAGCTTGGCTTTTACGGGGAACACCTCTGCCACTGTCGAAACTAGATCGACCACGTAGAGCAGCGACAGTGCACGAAATACCTTCTGGTCTCTCGTATCCGTTTTGGGTGCGGCCGCCTCAAGCCGCTTTCGGACGTTTTCCCAGCTTAGAACACGACCTCTCATCCTGGGGGCGCGTTGTGAAGCCTCGCGGAAGGTCATCAGCCGGATTGAGTTTGCCGGCAACTGGTCACTCGTGAGGATGGGAGCCGAGAAGTCCTTACCCTGCGGAGCTTTTTCGCAAAGGGCAAACTCCCATGTCGGGTTGTCCTGTTTGGCGATCGAGTACTTGCGCAACCGATAAACCAGCTCGGTTCCCCGGACCAACATGCTGTAATCATGCTGCTGGCCGACGGCAAGCACTCGTGGCTTTTCAAGGTCGTTGGAAATGAATGCGAGTTGCGCGTCAGTATCGTCCAGATCGATGGTCAGGTCGCTTGCCTCTCTAACGGCTGCGGACAGATCACTGTCCCGTCCGAGACGTAGAACGAGCTGATACTGAGGCTCCTCTGCCGCGGCGGCGTCCTCGAGCGTCTCAACGATCATCGCTATTCGCCCATTGATAAAATCGCCATCGATCTGCACTAAGGGGCTCGGTGAGAGCAGCTCTCGCAGCAACCACGCTTCTTCCGCCTTGACGTTCGGCGCGACCTCGAAATGAGGGATCGAAAAATCGTTCAGCCTTCTTGGATCAATTTCCAGCAGAGATGCGGCCAGGCTTGCAAGGGCTTTCCAATCGTCGAGGAATGAAAGCCCTCTTTCCGACGCCGGCCTCTGGGAGCCCTTGTCGCTATGCATCAAACGCATCGACCACTCAAAGCCGGTCAGTTGGAAGTCTGGTTCGACGTCGCCTGAGCTTAGTATTGCCCAGGTATCGAGATTACAGTGCAGCAAACCCTGTGTGTGGAGAACCTCGAGCGCCGAAACGACCCGTGCGAGATTGGCCCACAGTCGGCGCCGATTGTTGATTGACGACGTGACTCTCAGCCACCCGGCTCCCGTCCGCCCACGTTCGAGTAAGACCGACACTGGCCGGCGCTGCCCAGCAGCGATTACAATATAGAATCCCTTTTTGTCCTCTCCCGCATCGAGCAGACGAGCGATGAATTCCTCGGCTCCCGGCGCACCCCCTACACGGTGCAAGAGCCTCAGCTCGTTACGCCAGATTTCGAAGAGATCTTGATCGTCGGTCTTTTCGTTCCGCGGCCATACACGGATCAGGAGCGGGTCGCCGCTTGCGGAACTTCCCTCGAGAATGCCGGGCGCTCCTCGCCTCCTGTCCGGTTTTAGGAGATAGGTATCTGACGGGCTGTATTGCTCGAGAAATCCCATCCTGCGTGACGTTCTTGATTTCGACATTTCCCCCCCGGAACCGAAGTCCTACACCATGGATTGCAGAGCATGTCAGATCAAGCAACGCTGGCAACATATAAATCGCGTTGGGGTCGTAAACGGCAACTCTTTTTGGGGTTAACTCCCTGTGAGGTTGCAATCACGAAGGCGCTTTAACAGGCCTTGCTCTCGAAAACCCCATGGATACTGAGCGCTTTGTCTACAACCGGCGTTCTAAGCTGGTCGGATCGAGCGGAAAACCGCCGCCAGCAGCTCTGCGCTGGCGAACGGCTTGCGAAAGAGCTCTTCTGGAGGCTGCCCACGGCTAAGTTGGCTCTTGGCCAATTCATGTCGCCCCGTGATAGGTAACACCGGTAGTTCCGGCCGTTCGCTCTTCGCAACGCGCTTAAGTTCCGAGCCGTCCATAATTGGCAAGCCAAAATCCGTGATCAGGCAGTCAATGCCGACCAATCCATCAGAGTCTAGCAAGGCTTTCGCCGAGGTATAGAGTCTTACTCGGCACTCTCCAATGCGACGTTCTGGTAGTCGTCCAGAACTGCAATCTTCTTCATATCGAGACCTTTCATCAGGCGTTGGCATCGACCTTGACGATGAGCTTGCCAAAATTCCTGCCCTTCAGCATTCCAATGAAGGCCTCGGGAGCGTTTTCCAATCCGTCGACGATGTCCTCGCGGTACTTGATCTCGCCGGCTGCGACCCGCGGACCGATCTCGGCGAGGAACGTGTCAAAATGCTCGCCGGCATATTCCGTCTGGATGAAGCCTCGAATGAGGAGGCTCCGCCTGAGAATGGCGGACATCGTTGTCGGCAGATGGTCGGTCTCCGAAGGAGCCGCTCCATTGTATTGCGCCACCAGGCCACAGACGGGAACGCGGGCGAACTGGTTCAGGCGCGGAAGCACCGCATCCCAGACGTAACCTCCGACATTCTCGAAATAGACGTCGATCCCCTTTGGAGAAACGACTTCAAGATTATTGGCGAAATCCGCTGAGCGATGATTGACAACTGCGTCAAAGCCTAGCTCGTCCTTGACGAACGCGCACTTGTCCGGCCCTCCGGCAATGCCGACCGCCCTCGCCCCGACAAGCTTTGCGAGTTGTCCTACCATCGAACCGACTGGTCCCGATGCAGCAGCGACCGCGACCGTTTCGCCCTCTTTGGGCTTGCCGATGAACTTGAGACCACTCCATGCGGTGAATCCCGGCATGCCGAGGACGCCGACCGCAGTCGTGATCGGAGCGCCATGCGTCTCGACTTTTCGCAGGACATCGCCACTGATGACGGCGCCGGTACACCAGCCTGTGCGCCCGCGAACGATGTCGCCGGGTCCGAAACCGGTGTGCCTCGACCTGACCACCTCGCAGACGGTCTCGCCCTCCATGGTGCCGCCGATCGCCACCGGCGCGGCGTAGGACTTGGCGTCGCTCATGCGCCCGCGCATATAGGGGTCGAGCGAGAGATAAAGGACACGGACGGTCACATCGCCTTCCGCCGCTTCCCGTAACTCGGTGTCCTCCAGTCGGAAGTTTTCAGGCGAGGGTTCACCCAGCGGGCGGCTTTCTAGCACAATGCGTTTGATCGTCGTCATACGGAGCAGTCCTTACTCGTTGTCGTCGCGGATAAATATGGTTGGCGGGCAATTCGAGTGGCGATGCCCTAACCGTCAAATGGATTAGACGTACTTGAATAGAGCAAAATACTGGGTTCGATGAGCGACAAATTCCCTTAAAACCGCAAACGACAGAAAAGTCCTGCCTCGCATAATCTACAATTCGCCTGAACCATCGCGGATTCATCTATCGCATTCTCCACCGCCGACGACCTTAAGATGATTACCGAGAAGGGCAAAATGCGAGCGTCAGAGCTCTAGCCTACCATGTCCAACAGCGCCATGACTGAACACGGTACGACCACGGTGATTGAACGCCATCGGGTCTAGTTGTCTCCATGGACGTAAGCCGAGAGCTCGTCGGGCAGCCCGTTCGGGAAGGCGGTTTTCAAATGATCGAGAAACGCCGAGACGCGCGCACTCAGCAGGCGCCTCGATGGATAAAGTGCCCATAGGCGTATTTCCGAGCCATCGACGTCTCCCCATGCCGCGACCCTGCCTGAGGTGATATCCGCACTGACGAGAGAGATAGGTAGTCGTGCCGCTCCGACGCCCATCCTCACGGCGTCGCGTACGTTCAGCAGCGACGACAGACTAAGGACTGTTTCAACATTGATGGAAGTGCCGGACCCGGTTCCCACGGTCATAGCCCACGCATCTGTCGGATCAGCCGGCCCGCGCACGACGACAGGAACGATGGCGCCGACCTTTGGATACTCCATTCCTGCAGGTGCGACCACGACCAGCCGGTCTCGAAGGAAAACGCGTCCGACGAGGCTGTTGTCGGGATCGGGATTGACGCGGATGACCAAATCGTAGCCTTCCTCGATCATGTCGACCACGCGATCCTCGGTGGTGACCTCAAGCCTCACCTCCGGAAACTTGAGGGCGAAGCTGGCGGCGAGCTTTCCCATGGCCGTTTGCGAGAACAGCATCGGCGCGCTGATGCGCAATCTGCCCCGCGGTTTGTCGCCTCCCGCCGCGATTGCAGACGCTGTCTCATCCAGCTCGGTGAGAAGCGCTCCGGCCCGCTGATGGAGCGCCCTCCCCTCCTCAGTAAGCTTCAGCATCCTGGCGCCGCGTTCAACGAGCCGCAGTCCAAGACTGGCTTCCAGCTCGGCAACTCGTCGCGAGAGTGTCGCCTTAGGACGACCTGTTGCTCGCGCTGCTTTGCCAAAGCCGCCATGCCGGGCAACCAAGACGAAGTCGGCAAGTCCTAGAAGATCCACGATCGTTCCACTGGTGAGACAAGGTGTTCAAATTATCCGTCTATTGGATCATTATTGATCCATCCATATTCGGGTTGTCAACAACGAACGGAGAACTTCAATGACAATCCTGGTAACTGGTGCAACCGGCCGCGTTGGCCGTCATGTTGTCGAGCAGCTCGTTTCCCGCAAAGCCTCGGTACGGGTCTTGACCCGCGACGCCTCGAAGGCGACCTTCCCGATCGACGTGGAGGTGGTTCAAGGCGAAATCCTGGACCTCGATTCCCTGCGCAACGCTTTCAAAGGTGTCCGCACGCTTTTCCTGCTCAATGCCGTGACGGGCGATGAGTTCGCTCAGGCTATCATTGCCCTCAACGTCGCCAAAGAAGCCGGCGTGGAACGTGTCGTCTACCTGTCGGTCTTCGATGCCGACCTTGCTGTCAACGTTCCGCACTTCGCAGTAAAATCGGGCGCGGAGCGGATGCTCAAGGCAATGGACTTCAGCGCGACGATCCTGCGCCCGAGCTATTTCATCGACAACGAAGTGATGATCAAGGATGTCGTCCTAAACCACGGCGTTTACCCGATGCCGATTGGCAGCAAGGGCATTGCGATGGTGGACGCACGCGACATCGCCGAGGTGGCGGCGATGGAACTGATCCGCCGCGACCAAGCGCCTGGCAAGTTGCCGATCGAGACGATCAATCTCGTTGGACCGGACACGCTTACTGGAGAAAGCGTCGCCGCCATCTGGTCGGAGGTTCTTGGGCGCCCCATCGTCTACGGCGGCGACGATCCGAGCGGCTTCGAACAGACCATGGCGACGTTCATGCCAAAATGGACGGCCTATGAAATGCGCCTGATGGCCCAGCGATACGTGAGCGACGGCATGATCCCAGACGAGGGAAACGTGGAGCGTCTGGTAGAACTCCTTGGTCGGCCGCTGCATTCTTACCACGAGACTGCAGCTAGTCTGGCAAAGGCCAGTTGATCGACGAATATTAATTGAACAACCAACGGCCGGACGCGAGTTTCGGCCCTTGGTGTTACCCCAACGCGATGCTCATTATCCCGGCCTCGACATACGTCTTTCCTGAATGTCCACTACACGCTTCAAGGAAGAAGGGGATGCCCGAGCGGCGGTTGGATATTGCATCCTGAAATCCCGAGAGTGCTCCTCCATCTCCCCATCGCAACTTCGGGAACCGCCCCGGCGTCTACGAGTTCATCCTTAGAAGGAGAACCAGCCATGACAACGAACTCGATTCCCAGCTCCGCAAAGCTTCCGCCCAAGTCCCTAAATGAAGACACGCAAGACGACGAGCTTCCCGAAACCAATATCGACGACCGCCGCGCGCCGCCCGTCAACATGGGCAATAGCAGGGAAGCCGGCGAAGGCGTGACCGATGCCGATCCCAAGACAGGCAGGGCCGACGCCGGAGACCATATCCCGGCTCCTCAAACGGCTAACAGGGAGTGAACTCGATGGATGATCGGAAGGGATACACGAACACGGACGAACTGCAGGCCGACGACCAGCTATCGCCAGCGCCCTCGCCCGACGACAAGGCAACCCGTCCTACCCGGACGGACAACGCCAAATCGGACGGCGCAGACGATGACGAGCGCATTCCGAGACCGGCGACGTCTGAATGATGGATAACATGTCTACCACCACCAACGACTTCGCCGAACCTCGACACGGTAACGCCTGATGCCCGGCACGTTCACTTCCATAAGTATCTTCGCTTACGACCTCAACGAGCGCGGCGACGCCATTCAAGCGTGGGAAACTGTTGCCGAAACTGAAGCAGATGCCATCGAAGAGGCGAAGGACGCCGCAACTCGTCACGCTGGAGTCCTTGTCGTGCGGCGGGATGGAAAGCCTTCTGTGGGGGAAGAAGGCGATCCAGTTGTCGTTTACCGTGCCGGGAAGACTGGCGATTTCGATTGAAGACGGCTGAGATCATCCCAGACTTTGCAGTGTCGCCACTCGGTAAGCGCGACTATCGGGAGCCAACCGTCCTTTGAAGCAGCCTTGGCAATTGCGAAGCGAAGTCGCGGCCAAGATCGAACGCGAGATCCGGCGCATTGTGTACGTCCCGACGGCTGCCGCAGACTTGTTTCCCAGCGAGGGGTCCGACAGGGCAATAAAGCGAATGAAGGCTCTGTGGCTCCTTGTGGTTAGGCTTGCTCGTAGACGAGATTTGGAGCGACGATCCATTGGCCACGGCGCAAGGAAGTGACGTCGAGGCGGCCATTCTCGTCTCTTCCAGCGACGCCTGCGAACGAATACCGGCGGCCGTTCATATCAACGACGGAGGCGCGAGCCTGCCTGCCGTCGATCACCGCGACAACCGGCCCTAAGTTCGAATTCACATCAAGCACGAAGTACTCGTGCGGAAGGCTGCGGCTAACGGTCATGGTCGTACCTTGATGGTGACGCTGACGGGTCGTTCGGCGTTCGGCCGGGTGGTAAGAGTTGCGCTCTTCGTTGGTAAAGATCGCTTTCTCCGAACCTCCACAACGAACGGTTTTTGTTGCGTACGCATCCTGTCGTCCTTGTTTCTGTTAGTTGAAGATGCACTCGATCTGGCCGAGTGGTCCGAAATCGACGGCCAGGTGCTGTTTTGGCCACACCTGGAGGATCGTCGTGCAAGACCCGGTCGCAACCACGTCGTTTGGCTCGAGGCACCGCCCTTCGCCTGGAGTTCGCGAGCCAGCCATGCAACCGCATTCAGCGGGTTGCCCATAACCAACGACGCCTTGCCCATCAGGACAGTCTCCTTGAACAGGAAACTCGTGACCTCGATGTCGGCCAGCTCGGTCACCGCGAAGTCCTTCATATGGCTTCCGCAAAGGGTGGCGACATGGAGGCCGTAGTCTGCAATGGCGGCATTCTCACCCGCGAAGAGGCGGCGCGTTCTCCGGCCGAGAATGCCGATGGCCGGCCTGCAGTTCAGAACAGCGTCGGCGACACTGCGCAGGTCGATTTCTTCCCCTTCGTCCGGATATGGACGTAAGATGGTGAACACGAATTCGGATTGGACGCCGATGGCGCCTTCAGGGAGATGGAATTCCCTCGTGTTCGACAACAGGGACGAGCCCGGAATCTCGGAAAAGACGGGCTTCGTTAGACCGAGGGTTCGACGTGAGCCATCGCTTGAACCGACGATCGCGTAGCCTTTGCGTTCGAAACCAAGGGCGTCCTGCGCGGCCGCCTGGATGTCATATGCTTCGGCTTCGGAGGAAATCAGGTCCAGGGGCAGATCGCACAGCTCGCCGTGACGGCGGCTCTTGGCCAGGATATCGGCGGTCGCGTCCTTGAGTTCGAAGTACATCTTCGTCCCACATCGTCGTTTAAAGACCGGAATGTGGACCTCAAGCCATAGCCTTTCCATCCGAGTCGATGCCTGCGGAAATTAAAATTTCATATGACTCGGTACCCCAGAATGATGACCTATCCGAAATACAAGAAATGCCCGCCAATCGTTCGACAGCCCGTTGATTGACGACGGCCTCCTCGGCGCTCTCCGAACCGCGCCGCCGTTGATATGCCGCTCCACAGGAGGGCTCCAAACCGGCTATGGTCTGTTTCCGGGTGATGCAAGGGGGGCTTGGTGATGGGAACTCTCTCTGCTGCGGCGTGTTTCCTTTTGCCAACTTGAGGAGAGAGACATGAACAAAGACACGGAAGCGCGACAGGAGATTGAGGAGACGGGGAAGAAGCCGGTCGATGGACAGGATCATCCGCCAGCAGGTCAACATGGCAAAGAGCGTCTCCAAGATGAGAGCAAGACCCCTGGAGCTGGAACACTGCCGGACAAGGAAGACGAAAGCGTTTCGCCCGGTAGCGGCTGACACACTGGGTTCGCCGGAACGGAAGTTTCAGTACCGTTCGAGACAGATGGGGAGGTTGTACTAATTGGCCGCAGTTCAAGAACTTTGGCGATATCCTGTGGCATCGGTCGGTGGCGAGCGCGTCGTGGAGATCGATGTGAGCCGGGAGCGTATCAAAGGTGACCGCGAGTTCTTTCTCGTCGACGTTACCTCAGGCGCAGTGGCTGCACCAGAAAAGCTGCCGCAATGGAGGCCTGCCCTTACCCTGTCAGCCTCTTGGGATAACGACGGAATGATCGCGGGACCATCATGGGCACTTTCGTTTTTCGACCCCGCTCTCGATGAAGCACTATCCAGTCATTTCGGGTTCAAGTGCGGACTTCGACGCGAGGGTACTGAACTCCAAATCACAAACGGATCAGTGAACGTTCAAGCGCGGTACGAAATCAGCCCCCTCCACATCGTATCTTCTGCGGCGATCGCAGAGCTAGAGGCGTATCTTCCCGACTCCCATGTCGACGTCCGCAGGTTTCGACCGAACATAGTCGTCGACGCGAACTTTAAGGACCACGAATCGGTCGGCCGGAAGTTTGAGGCGGGGCTCGTTAAAGGCACTGTGACCGAAGCTACGAAGAGATGTGGGATGACATTGATCGCCCAGGAGGGGCTGCCCGAGGATCCTGAGATCCTGCGAACAATCCTACGAAAGCGGAGCCGGTGTCTGGGCGTCTACGCGACGGTGTCGGAAGGCGCCTCAATCTCGGTCGGTGACGCTTTTTCGCTTGCATGAACCAGGCCCGAGGGAATTGTGTCATCGCCGAGGGATGAGATGATCGCAGACGCAACCTTCGTCCCCATCTCGTGTGCGCTGGTGATGCCTTGCACGAACGGAAGCTTGTGTAACAGGAAAGGCACCGACACGCAGTATAGCCTGTTCGAGATTCCGGGGTCGACACGCGGGCGGAAGTCGTCGTCTATATCAATGCCTCCGGTCCGCCTGAATGACTGGTCACCATCGATATCGCCAGTCTTCGTCCGTGCCTCCTTCAGGGCGTCGGCCTTCCTGAGGCTCGGGAATGGCAGGTCGGACGCCGAAAGAGCATGTTGCCCGGTCGCGTCGATAAATGCGGCGAAGCTCATTTCGCCACTTGCTGTCTTAACGACCGCCCCGCTCTCAACCGGCTGTCGTGTGATCTCGTAGTCATCGCCAAGAGCGACGACGTCAAGCCTTTCATCCCTGTGCAGCGCAAGCAGGCGCTCCACGGACTCGTGAGGCACTGTCGCGTAGTCGTCGACGAAGACGGTCTTGAAGTGCTTATGAAAACGCTTCAAGTCATCTGCGTTGAAGTGCGGCACAGCTACAGCAATGACTTCGTGCATGCGAAGGATCGCATAACGCCATGCGACGGTGATCCGGTTTGCCTTGTTATGTTTGGCTTCTGCGAGATTGCGCGCGGCCCATACGAAGGGATCTGCTTCTTGTCTCGCCCGAAAGTAACGTTCCGCCACGTCTTCAATGGTGGCGAAAGCGAGCCCGACGCCTGCAGCATACTCCGGATCGGCGTGTACGAGCTCGTCCTTGAATAGCTCGAACACCTCATCGAGAAGCCTATCGGGCTTCTCTAAAATGAGGCACTGAATAGCATCTTCAGTGCATATCGCTAGCGGCACGTAGGGAATCGGACAATAGAAATCTGCCTCCGGAAGTAGGCCTTTGCGGGACATCATCGTCAGACGAAAAGCTTCAGCTTCCGCATGTGGCTCGAACCTCAGCGTTCCGGTGCCTTCGCGCAGGAACATGCCGTGTGAAGTTGCCACCGAGACGACGGCGTCAATGCCGCTCAAGGACGTGCCGAGAACGCCGACGGCGACAGCGCCAATGCGTTTGATTGCTGCCGCTGGCCAGGGAGACGAGAAGTAACCCGGCGAGATCTCGGTGTCTTCCGGCCAGTCGTGACCGGTTGCCATGACAACATGGTCAAAGCTCGCCGCCCCTTCTTTGCCACCGCTTCGTTTCTGGAAGGTCAACGCGATGTCCTGCTCGTTGAGTTTGATGTCCAGAATTCGGTGGCTGGCTTTCACCTCGATCGAGTGTCCGGCGGCGACGCCCTGTTTGACGAGCATCCAGAATTGCGCGGCGAAGTACTCGCCGAGAACGACGCGTGGATAGAACTCTCGATCGCCTATGTCATCGGGGCCCACGCCGAGTTCCTGCAGTCTCTCTACCGGCTGCGCGCGGAGCCATTCAACAAGACTTTGGCAGATGGGAGGCAGCTCGATGCTGGC
>UCIT01000050.1:51132-77762 GCA_900472625.1 Hyphomicrobiales bacterium
GCCAGCATCGCTCGGTCATTTACGGCAGGATGATAGGGTGTTCCCTTACCGGCATCTGGTGTCTCCTCGAAAATCGTGATGGCGACCGGCCGTGGCGATACTAAGAGTCCTTTAAGCGAGTAAATGCCCGTGGGACCGGATCCGATGATGGCAATTCTTGTCATGGCGCTTTCGAGACAGGTGGGAGACAGGCTATGGGACTTAGCCCATGGAGACACATCAAACGTCGCTTCAATCGCATGGTTCCCCTCTGCGAGGCTATGGGTCACCAATCCTGGCCAAGCAATACCTGTCTCCGTCCAAAGAGTAGGATTCCTCTAAATGACAAACGTCGTGCCTCATAGCTAGCTACTCGGACGGCGATGTCCTACCAGCGGACGTTCCCCAACGCTTGGCCGATGATGTGAAAGCGAACTCTTCGACCTTCAGGCGGCACCGTCAGTCGAACTGCTCTTCATGACCGATTTGATCCCTCACGGCATCGCCGACGTCCGACGTTGCCACCGCGGAAATGGCCGCGTTTGTATGTTCAAGCGAACATGCCGCGTCAATGAGAGCATGAGTTATTTCTCCTGCGGGCCATCCTGCCTCGATCGCAGCAGCCGCGATCTCGGAGAGCACCCTGTGGGCAAGCGCTTTCGCTTCGTCGATACGGTCGACCGCCTCTTCGCTTATCGGCGATGGAAAAATGATGCCCAACGGCTCCACCCACGGCTCGGTCAATGTCCGAAGACCCTGCCGATCGATCAGCCCGTCGGGCGAGCCGTCCTCCCCGTCGGGATGTGAAATCGAAACGTCCAGTTCCTCGGGAAGCGACAGGGCTTGTTTTGCATTCATTATGCCAATTGGCACCAACCCCCCGTCGTCAGCCACCACCGTGACTTCCACGATCTTGTTTTCCTCGACCATAACTCCCAGCCTTCTTCTCGTAGAGTTACGCAAGCAAACGCCGGTCATGGATGCAAGTTCCGAAGGCTTTCTGGTCGACGCCGACGCGCTCCAGACACCGCCTCCCTTACCGCGGCTTGTTTGCAGGATTGGATCCGGTCGTGACGCCTTCGCCTAGCGACGCCGCGGCTGGTGGATTGCTGTCCGTATGAGGACGAAGCAGGATCCATGCGCCGAGTCCTAGCAGGAAAACAGCAGTTATCCCGACAGCCCATGCGGAGCGCGCTTTGCCCGCGCGGGCGCCGCGGTGGCCCTGCGCCTCGTAAGAGGTCGTCTTGTCTACCGAGCCATACGGGTCGTCGTCGTGATCAGTCATGGGTTGCCGCTCCATTGTGTAACAGGGGAACCTACGCGGCTGAGGCAGGTTCCCATTTTTGGGAGCATATGTTCGAAGCGCGGCGATCTGGCCAGAACGCAAATCGGAAACGGGATGCAACAACGGCAGCTCAGGCCGTTTTCCGTAACGGTTGTCGGACCGCACGGCGATCGAAGTTAGGCAGGCCTCATGGCGCAAGGCACTCCTCGCAGATCCCACAGCCGTCTTCGTCGATCGCGGTCGGCCGTCCGCAGCAGTCGCAACGCGACATCATCCCGTTCGGACAGGCGTCTCTCTCCGGTGGGAGGATTTCCATCATATCGTCCTCGAACACGGTCGTGAGGATAAAGTCGTCCATATTGCAGCTCCGGGGTATTCGTCTTGAGATGGTGATGCCGGCTATGCGTTCAAGATCGGCGCCTTGACGGTTTGAATTCGGACGACATTTCGATCTGATGACCCGAATCCCTTCGCCTCCCTTCGAAGAGCATCCAGACCGTTTCCTGAAGTGTCAGGAAGCGATCGAAGACGCGATGGCGTCGTTGGTGGCATCTGCCATTGGGGTGGGTTGGCAGCCAGAAGAGGTCGCGGCCGCTCTTGTCGAGCCGGCCGACAACCACATGCTTGCGTTGCTTGCCAATCGTGACCTTGCGCGCGATCTTGCGGTTCTCAAGAGGTAGGAGATCGTCCTTCATGTGCGGCAGGTTTACGTTCGAGCACGAGTGGCTGGCATTCGTCGATCTTTACGATCTCCCCTGGGATGCGGAGCGCGGCCGGAACACGCAGGCGCGGTACAACATCGCTCCCACCCAAACGGTGCTGATGGTCCACAACGATCAGGAAGGGAAGCAGGTCGCCGAGGAGGCGCGGTGGTGGTTGGTGCCGTTCTGGGCAAAAGAAATGCCGAAAGCGGCGATGTTCAACTCCCGGATCGAGACGGTGGACACAGCGCCAGCATTCCGCGAAGCGTTCAAGTCGAAGCGTTGCCTGATACCTGCGTCGGCATTCTACGAATGGACGGCCAGCGACGCCGACGGGAAGAAGGATCCATGGCACATTCACCTGCCCGGTGACGACCCATTCTCCTTCGCGGGAATCTGGGCTCACAACGACAAGCTGGGTGTCACGAGTTGTTCTATCGTCACGATGCCGGCCGGCGAACCGATGTCCAAACTTCACGACAGACAACCTGTTATCCTCGATCCGGCCGTCTACAAAGAGTGGCTCGATACCGGGACCCCGGCAGCGAAGGCGAAGGAACTGTTGACGGAAAACCTCGATGGCCAGTTGGAATTCCATCGCGTATCGCGCGACGTGAACTCTTCGCGGTTTGAAGGCAAGCCAGAGATCAATCCGCTATGACAGTGACGACCGATCTGGTCTCCGAATTCGTTCGAGCCGCGAACACCTTGCCCAAGCTGCCACAGGCCGAACGGCGACGCCTTCTGGAACGGGGTGTGACTGCATCCGGAGCGCTTCGCGGACTTCTTTCGAAGACGGGAAAGTTGGTACCGTTCGACGGCTCGACTGAGTACGTGATCGGCGAAATCGCGCGGAACGTTGAAAACATGCCCGACGAGACGGTGGCGAAAGCGCTGCTCGCGCTGGCTGGACAGATTAGAGCCCTGCGCATCCTCAACAAGGAAGACGCCTAGGGCCACCGACGACAAGATGGGTCAGTTCGACGTCGCTCACGGGCCTAAGATAGCAAGAAGTCCGTCAATTTCACGGCTACTGCCATGGACGGTTAAATCCCCTTCCCAGCCAATACGTCAGGATTGATCCACACGTCCTTCGTCCCGTAACACTCGAAGCTCTACTGGGGCCGTATCTCCGTGATTGGGGTGGACGGGATTAAACGTTTGCCGCTGCGGCCGGTCAGAGGACGGTGTTGGAGGTACGCGGCGACCTAGAGACCGCCGCGTCGGGGAAGTTACGCGGTCCGTCTGACCATGCGCGCTAGGGCGATGAGAATGCAGGCTCCAACGAAACCAGCAATCAGGTATCCGAGCCAGCCACCAAGCACAACCCCGAACAGCGACAGGATGAAGTTGGCGACGATCGCGCCGACGATACCCAACAGAACATTCATGAGGACGCCCATGTTGGACTTCATGAACATCTCGGCCAACCAGCCGGCGATACCGCCGATGATGATGGCTGCGATCCAGCCGATGCCTGCATTTTCCATTTCTGTCCCCTTTGATAAACAACTTGGTGGTCATCCGGCGGACCTGCCAAGTCTCGTCACTTGAGGGAAACGACTGCCTGACGACCAAGCCAGAAACACGACTGAAGCTATTTGGTTCCGCCGGAGGCGTTCAGCCGGCTGCCGGCCAGTCGTTCGCGGGTCCCTCGATCGTCTCTACATCGTCGTCGGCCGGGTCAGGGTCCCGTTCATAGGCTACCCGCAAGTTCTCGATCTCAGCTTTGATAGCTTTGTAGACGTCCTCATGTTCGGCACCTTTGACCACGAAGGAGTCGACAAAGTCTTCGAGCCTCAGGGGTAAGTCGTCTCTCCAGTCATTGGTTTTCATTTCCGTCTCCTCCTCTTCTTGATGGGTTCGTCTGCAAGCTCGATCCAAACAGGGGCGTGATCGCTGGTGTGCTCCCATCCGCGGACATGCTTGTCGACCTCGGCTTTTGCTAGACGCGATGCGGCTTCCGAGCTCAAAAGGAAGTGGTCGAGCCTCAGTCCGGCGTCACGAGCGTATGCGTTTCGGAAGTAGTCCCAGAAGGTGTATATCCGCTCATCCGGATGCAGCGTGCGAAGCGCATCCGCCCAACCCTGGTCCACAAGGCTCCTGAAAGCGGCTCGTACTTCGACGCGGAAAAGCGCATCGTTGACCCAGCGCTCGGGCTTGTAGACGTCGAGTTCGGTCGGCATGACGTTATAGTCACCAGCCAGAATGACCGGGACGTCGAGTTCGAGTAGCTCGGAAGCGTAGTCGTGTAGGCGCTCGAACCAGCGAAGCTTGTAGTCGAATTTCGGCCCCGGATAAGGATTTCCGTTCGGAAGGTATAGGCCGCCGATGACGACGCCGCCGACGATCGCTTCAATATACCGACTGTGGTTGTCGTCCGGATCACCGGGAAGGCCTTTGCGCGTGAGATGCGGTTCCCGTCCCTTTGCAAGGATCGCCACCCCGTTCCACGATTTCTGCCCTTGCCAGATTGCGCCATAGCCTGCAGCCTCGATGGCTTTGATCGGGAATTTCTCCTGCGGAGCCTTCAATTCTTGCAAGCAGACAACGTCCGGCGAGGCTTCTGCTAGCCATCGCAGCAAGATTTCCAGCCTGCCATTGACGCCGTTGACGTTGTAGGTCGCGACCTTCACGGACTGTCCGCTTCAAGTTCGCGCTCTTCTTCGAGCGCCGACAACCGGTTGTTCGCGGCATCGAGGACTGCGGTGAGAAATTCGACGCGCGTCCAGCCTACCAGGTGCCCTTCCTCTACAAGGAGCTGGATGGCGAAGTCGACAGTCTGGTCGAGCTCGACCTTGCGTTCGGGAGATTCTGGCTGCGCGGTCGGAGGATCGATCATGATGGCGCCTCGTGTCGGTGGATGAGGTCGCCGTGGACGGGTGGGATGCTCGCCTGGCGTTTCGTTGCCCGCACCGAGAAATCGGAAAAATCGATGCGTCCATCATCTCCGTCATGTCCGATTGACACGCAGCGACCTCGGATAGTGAACCTGCACCACTCGTAATGGTTCCAGCCCGCAACATTCATCTGGCGCCTTACGGCCGTCGACCACAGAAACAAAAACGCTTTCCAGTTAGCTGCCATACGGTCTAGCGCGACCTGCGATCAAACAAGATTGCTCCACCTCCGCAATCGAAATGCTCAGGAAGCCCTTGTCATCACACGCCCTCACCTGAAATTCGGCACACTCTCCGGCACGTGACCTCATCAATTCTAGGAGCCATCGCGGCTGACCAACGCCGGGAACAGGTAATTCTTCAGATCGCAGAACGCTCACTCTCCACCTCGTCATCGAAGCGGTCGGGTTACCGAAGTCGCTGGCCTCCGTTTGCCGCCTCCATCGGCGCACGATAAGTCCGATCGTCCCGCTACGCTCCGCTGCAAGCTGAAGTCGCCTTGACGTGGTCATCGGGAGCCGGACCACCTCGCCGACTACCGCGCCTATACCCCCATAAGCAAGAGCTTCTTCCATATTGGAAAGCACGTCGTCTTCAGCATCGCTCTCGACAAAGATGATGCGCTCCGTGTGAAGTCCCACTTGCGCCAACGCCGGGGCAAACAGATCCGGGCGCGTTAGGCACCAGACGACTGGACCTTGTGTTCGGGCCGCGACGCCTGCCACAAAAAGCGCAGGGGCCGCTCCATCGACGGTCCCGGATCCACCACCCGCGAACTCGTGGATCGATCCGGAGGCTAGACCACCCCCCGGCAGCATAGAGTCGATCTCCGGCACTCCGAACGGCAGGCAGACCTTCCGCTTGGCGATACCGCCTTCTAAGGCGGAGATGCGGTCGCGCAGTTCGGCGATGGCAACCTCGCGGGCAAGCGACGACATTCACGAATCCTTCGAAATCGTGGTGGGCGGGACGACATCGTGTCGCTGGAAACTTGATTGTTCTTCTTTTGTTCCTTATCGTTAGCAACGTCAAGGAGCCTATGAGAGAAGAATCTAGTCCTAAGAATTGGTGGTTCCGAAGATTAGCCAAATCAATCAATTCCGTAAGCCAATCCCGCAGGGCGGCATCGTCTTTGAAATTATTATTGCCATCGCAGGCGCCTTGTGGATGGCCCATTGATTATTGATCTGCCTGCCGGTCGGGCGAGATAGCGGAGAAGAGTGTGGGAAAACGTCGACCAACGCCGGACAGTGCGCTTGGCCCGAAATTGAAGGATGTCCGCATCCCGGTTATCGAAGTTGAATGTCGGGCATGCAAACTGAAGGGAAGCTACGACCGTGCCACGCTCGTGAAGCTTCATGGCTAGCCTCTCATTCGCCAAACTAAGGCGGCAGGCAGCTCTCGGTTGCCAGAGGATGAGTGGCCCTGACGGCGACAGGTGCCAGACGCGGTTTCCGTGCCTCGATGAGCCGGGTCCTTGATGGATACACGCCAGCGTCGTGTGGGCGGTCAACGGCGAAGAGCCCGTAGCCTGGGGGCAGGAAGGCTCCTCGCCCAATCGCCGTATAGTGAAATTACGGCAATCGACGGCTTTAACCTCTGCCGATCACCGATGTTCCATCCGCTCAGGAGGCAACGAGATATTTCCTCGACTATCGGGAACCAAATTCAAGGCACGCCATTTCTAGGGTCGTCGAAGAACCTTGATCTTGGAGGCAACCCCATGAGCGATAAGCAAAACTGGAAAGGCAACCGCTCGCAGCGTGGCGCGCCCTACTCACTTGAAGAGTTTCAACAGAAGCATGATCTCACGCCAGAAGTCGCGCAAGATCTGTTCGCGCGGTTCGGGCCGTCCGCGATAGAACTCGACTTGCTGATGTTTGCAAAGCGCAAGGTGCCCTCGCTGGGCATGATCGCGAAGGATTTCGAGCTTTAACAGCGCCCTTCTCGCGTTGAAAGCATTCCGTCGGATCACCCGTTCTATGGCGTGCTTGAAAACCTTCAATGGTTCGGCAAGCGCTCTCATCCTAATCTGAAAGCAGATGCCCTGCTGTTTCAAGGGAAGCCGAGCCGCTTTGCATACCGCGCACGAGCGACAACAACGAAGCTGACGCTTGGGACGGTGGTCGACGGCGATGATCGTCGGTATTTCTTTCTGCTTCAGAAAGTAATCTTTGAGAGATAGCGGCCATTCCTTGGGATCGCCTGATGGCCACTAACTCGTCGTACATGGCCGGCTTTGGCGAAAGACGAACCCTCATTTGCAGAAGAGGATGCGGGCGGTTGCCTGATCGATACGCTCTGCTGGACGTAAACCGCGGTTAGCCTACTGGAGCGGCTCATCTCGCTGCGGGTCTCGCCGGTCAACCGACCGGCGGGACCCTTTTTGCCTGCGGGGGTCAGATGATAGTTGGAGTGATACCGCCATCCACGCGGAGCGCGGCGCCGTTTGTGGCCGCAGAAAGCGGGCTAGCAAGATAGGTCACAAGTGTAGCGATTTCGTCGGCTTCGATCATCCGCTGGATTAGCGACGTCGGACGGTCTTTTGCGAAGAACTCGGCCTCGATGTCGGCGGCCGGGGCGTGTGGGTCGGATGCGACGCTTTTGAGAAACTCTTCAATCCCCTCTGAGCGGGTGGTGCCCGGCAACACCGAGTTGACGGTTACATTGGTACCCTTTGTAAGAGCTGCCAAACCCCGCGAGATCGAAAGCTGCGCTGTTTTCGTCATGCCGTAATGTATCATGTCCGGCGGGACCAACACGCCCGACTCGCTCGCCACAAAGATCACGCGTCCCCAGTTGCGCTTCAGCATAGCTGGGAAATACATGCGGGACAGCCTTGCGCCGCTGAGCACGTTGACTTCGAAAAACCTACGCCAATCCTCGTCGGTAATGTTTTCGAATTCTTTCGACTCATAGATTCCCAGGTTATTGACGAGAATGTCAATTTCCGGAGCTTGCGAGTATAGCAGTTCCGCGCCACCAGCCGTGGCTACATCGGCCACGACTGCGCGTACTCGCGCAGCGGCGATGCCTTGAAGTTCCTTCGCTGCCTGAGCAAGTTTGTCCGCTGAGCGGCCGACGATCACGACTTCGGCCCCCTCCTCTGCCAGACGCTTCGAGATCGCAAGTCCAATCCCAGCCGTTGAGCCGGTAACGAGCGCTGTCTTTCCGGATAGCTTTAAGTCCATAGAAATTTCCTTGCTTTCAACCTGTTTGCCTCGGCCGGATATAAGAATGTGCAACTATTCCAAAAGGCCCATACAATTCAGATCACTTGTGAATTTTATTCCAAAGCATGAGTTGGGTGTTGATTGGGGGTGGTGAAGCACAGTGTCGAGCGGCGAGCCCTCTTGCGTTTAAGCGGTTCGCGTTCCAGCCATCCAACCGTTACATTGCAGTGCTCTGCAGTACGAAGTGGCCGCTGGATATTTCAATTAGATTGTCGTCGTCGCCGTGTGTTGGCAGTGCCGCAGTTGTTGGTCCGTGACCCGAGCGTCGGCGTCCGAGGCGCGGAACGGCATCAAGGAGATTTCTGGTGTAAGGATGTTGCGGCGTTCCAATAACGGAAGAGGTCGGGCCAAGCTCCACAATTCTCCCCCGATGCATGACTGCAACGCGGTCACACAAGCGAGCGATCACCGACATATCGTGTGAAATAAGTATGTAGCACAATAAGTGCTCGTTTTGGACGGATGCCAACAGGTCCAGGATTTGAGCTTGGATGCTGACATCGAGTGATGACACCGGCTCGTCTGCTACCACAATTCTTGGTGAAGGGGCGAGCGCACGCGCGATCGCGATTCGCTGACGCTGGCCACCCGAAAATTCGTGAGGGTACCGATCTGCGGAGTCTCGCCTAAGGCCGACCTTCTCGAGCAGCTCGCCGACGTCGCCCCTGATCTGTCGCCAATCTAACACGCCTTGCGCATAGATTGCCTCTCCAATCTGTTTTCCAATGGTAAGACGTGGGTTGAGAGAGGAGTATGGATCCTGGAAAATCATCTGGCATCGGAGAAATTTCTTACGTCGTAGGGACGCAGGCAGGTCGTCTACGCGCTCTCCTTCGATGTAGAGTTCTCCGCTCGACGGCATTTCGAGGCCAACCGCAATTCGGCCAAACGTTGACTTGCCAGAGCCACTCTCGCCAATGATGCCAAACGTCTCGCCAGCAAGCGGCGCAATCGAAATTCCGCGCAAGGCGGTAAGCTGTTTCCCGCCCGCTTGGAATACTTTCGTAATCGACGATGCTGACAGAACCGGCACTGGCGTCATCGAGGAAACCTGCTGTTTCCGGCACTCCGTACGGCAAGCGCTTGCTGGAGCGTCAGATGCGAAGCAAGCAGTGCCTTCGTGTAATCGTGCTGCGGCGCGGCCAGCACGTCCTCCACGAACCCTGTTTCTAAAATTCGACCATCCCGCATCACCGCCACACGGTCGGCAGTTTCCGCCACCACGCCGATGTCGTGAGTGACGAGTAAGATCCCTACCCCCATGCGAGACTTCAGATTGACGAGCAGATCAAGAACCTGCGCCTGAACGGTGACGTCCAACGCAGTCGTCGGCTCGTCGGCCAACAGGACGTCAGGCTGGAGAGCGATCGCCGCAGCGATCAGAACAAGCTGACGAATGCCACCCGAGAGTTGATGTGGGAACTGCGCCATTATGCGATCTGGGTCGGCGATCCCGACATCCAAGAGCGCTGCCCTCGCCACAGCAGCCGCTTTCGTTGCACTGAGTAATTTGTGCCGCCGCAAGCCCTCCGTCATCTGCCGGGCAATCGTGAGAACTGGATTGAGTGATGTAGCGGGCTCTTGAAAGATCATCCCGACCTTGGACCCTCGAATGTCCTCCATGGATCGCCTGTCCTTTGTCGCTATGTCTACGCCGTCGATGGAGATGTGCCCAGTCCATCGTGCCGCCTCCGGAAGGAGCTTCATAAGCGAAAGCGAGGTTACGGTCTTTCCACTCCCGGACTCACCCACCAATGCTAGAATCTCACCTCGCGCCAGATCGAAGCTAACTCCGTCAACGGCCTTTGGCGCGCCATTCTCGCCTGAAAAGTCTACCGACAGATCACGAACCTCAATGTAGGAGGAACTGGCCATCACGGCGTCTTCCGACGATGATCGAACAAATCTCGAAGGCCGTCTCCGATGAGATTAAATGAGAGTACGGTGACGAAAATCGCGAGACCAGGGAAGATGAGAATCCATGGGGCCTTCGTGATGTAGTTCCGGCCCGATGCCAGTATCGCACCCCATTCAGGTGAAGGTGGCTGGACGCCCAGGCCGAGAAACGAAAGACCCGCGGCAGACAGGATTGCCGACGAGAAGCCCAGAGTCGCCATTGAAATCATACTATGCCCTATGTTCGGCATGACATGGACACGAACGAGTCTGGCGGAACGAATTCCCGCCAATCTTGCTGCCTCGACATAAGGCTTCGCCCTCTCTCCTGCTGCCAAACTGTATGTCACGCGAGCATAGAACGGTATTAGGCTTATAGTGATCGCCACCGTAGCGTTTTCGATGCCCGGACCAAGGAATGCCACAAGGATCAATGCGACGAGCGTATCGGGAAACGAATAGAGCACATCGATTAGCCGGAGTAATAGTGTTTCGACATGCCGGCCCGCGAAGGCAGCGAACAAGCCCAACAAGCCACCGGCAACAAGGCCACTGATCACTGCCACGATACCAATACCGAGGGAAAGGCGGGCGCCGATCAAGACGCGACTGAATAGATCCCTACCGAAATCGTCTGTGCCAAACAGATGGTTCACGGATGGAGCGGACAAACGAGAGCCGGCCGCCATTTTCAACGCATCGTAAGGCGCCACGAAAGGCGCTAAGATCGCAGCAAGCACCAGGAACGACGCGATCCCAGCGCCAATCGAGACTGTCGCGGACAACTGCCTTCGTACCTTCTTAGGCGGCGTGCTGGTATCTGTCATCGCGTCCTTATTCGGGGGTCGAGGTAGCTGTAGAGGACGTCGACCGAGGATGACACCACGACAACAGAAGTTGCGAAAACGACAATAAATCCTTGTATCATTGGGTAGTCTCGCGCCAGCATTGCCTGGACGGCGAGCCTTCCGACGCCGTTCCATGAGAACACGTTTTCGACAATAACCTGACCGCCCAGAAGATAGGCGAACACAAGCCCGATAACTGTGACAATACTGATCAACGCTGGCCGTAGAGCATGCACGAAAAGAACCTGGTGCTCTCGAAGTCCTCTTGCTCTCGCGGTGCGGATATAGTCCTCGCCAAGAACTTCGAGCAGAGCAGATCGGGTCATTCGAGCGACTAAAGCGCAGTAGGTCAGGCCAAGGGTCAATGACGGAAGAATTATGTTCCGCCATCCTGACCCAGCCACGGGAAGCCACCCGAGTTTCAGCGCGAAGATTTGGATCATGATCAGACCTGTCCAGAACGCAGGAACTGAGACGCCGAAGACTGCGACCACAGTGATGACGGTGTCGGTTGCGCGGCCTCTATATACTGCGGCCAAGAATCCGGATGGAATACCGATGAGTAGGGCGACGGCCAGACCTGAAACTGCAAGCAAAAGTGTATTTGGCAGCCGTTGCATCAGAAGGTTTAAAACTGGCTCGTTGCCCCTAATGGTTGTCCCTAGATCTCCGTGCAGAACGCGCCAGGCATAGAGCGCGACCTGCTGCCATACGGGTAGATCCAAACCAAGCCGTGACCGCATGGTCGCCATGGCTTCAGGCGGCGCAGTCATCGAATGGGCCATCATTGCGGTGATTGGATCACCCGGCACAAGATGAATTAGCGTTCCAGACAGAATGATGACCACTAAGACGGTGACAAGCGCCAGAACGGTTTTTCGAAAAATAAGATGAAGCATGGGATCTCATTCTGTTCGGAACCTGCTCAGAAGCGACAAAGTCGCACCCTTTTCTCTCACTCCGATACCGTCACGTCGTTAAACAGTAGCGACACCATAAACCCCATTTTGAAATCGTGCACCTTCGAACTGGAGGCCATGAGCCAGCCCCACCCTGGCGAAATGAGAGGGATCGCATAGGCATTCGTCAGCAAATATTTGTGTATGGCCTGTATCTTGTTGGCCCGCGCCTCTCCGGAAAGCTTCCGCTGCTCTTCAAGCATCTCATCAAGCTCCGCATTCAAGCCGAGGTTGGAGGCGCCAGGTCGCTTCCAAAGAAAATACAGATAGTCGGGGTCGACGCCGGACATGCCCATGGTCAAAATTGCCGGTGGGCCATCCGTGCTCACATTGACATCTGCGATATGACCGTAAAACGCAGCCACGTCCCAGGTTTCAATCTCGGCCTTTACTCCGACTGCGTCGAGATCTTGCTGCATGATTTCGTGCATTCGATCCCACCCCTCGCCTTTGTACACGACCAACTTCACTTTGAGAGGCTTGTCGGGCGTGTATCCGCTGGCTGCCAAGATGGTCTTGGACCCCTCAGGGTCATATCTTTCACCCCAAGCTGAGCAGAGTGCCTGGTCCGTAGCGAACAGGTTGGGAGCCACCGGGCATGAGGAGGACTTTACAAGTCCCTCGAAGGCGATCGCGGCGTAGGCCTCGCGGTTCAACGCCATTCCGATTGCCCTGCGAATGTCGGTGTTGTCGAGCGGTTTGATCTTCCACGTGAAAGAGGCAAACATCTGTTGGCCGGAAAGGTCAGACGCGTAGACCTTGAAATCGCCGTCGCCCTTGAGGTCGTTCGCCTCCTGCAATGACGGCTCGACCATGTCGGCCTCACCAGACCGAAGTGCCGCCATCCGCGCTACAGCTTCAGGAATGACCTTAAACGTCAGCTTGTCGAGATGTGGCCTGCCCGGATTTGTTACAAGCGGATTCAAGTTCCTGTAATCAGCGTTCGCCTCGAGTTGGATGCTGTCGTTTCGTGTCCAATTTGCCAGTTTGAAAGGACCGGTCCCAATTGGTTTGAATTTGCCAGCGGAGAACGACGAAGGGCATAGGAAAACCGCCTGCATGCTGGTGAGGAAGGAAGTGAACGGACCGTAGCGCTCCGAAAACGATACCTTCAACTTGTTTCCATCAACCGCCGTCCCGGTGATAGGGCCCCAAACCGTTCGATTAGGGTTGAGCGTTGTGGGATCGAGTGCTCGATCTAGGCTCGCCTTGGCGGCGCCGGCGTCGAAGATTGATCCGTCGTGGCACTTTACCCCTTCCCTTAAGGTAAAGCTGTAGGCCTTTCCGTCATCTGCCATCGTCCAGTCGGTCGCAAGTCCAGGGTGTATCGACCCGTCGTTATCCATGGTCAGAAGCGTATCGAACATCAGGTTGGTGATCTGAAGCGAATACGTCGCAGCGGCTCGTTGAGGATCAAGAGTGTCCGCGTCGAAAGGTCTGGCCACGGTCAATTCGGACGCGGTTAAGTTCGCCGCCGCGGATACGCCGAGGACAAAGGCAAGGATGATTGTTACGAAAGGTCTGAATTTGCTTTTTCCAATGCTTAGCATGGTTCGCCCGCTGTTAACTGATTGCTCATAGTCCTCCCCCGAAGATATGCGCTGTGCTAGTCCAGCTTGCCGAACGACCTACGTCGGACCGCCGTCATGGTAAAATGCTGTATACATTCCCTGTCCCCTCTGCCGCCTTCATTAGGCAATTTTAATGACATGAAAATAATTGAGAATGAGTGATTTATCATATTTTTTTGGTCAAGTGGCCCATCCCCAAGCCTACCCAACCTGGTCGAGATCGAAAACGACCGTAACGAGAATCTATTATATCTGCGCACTTTACGCGATGCTATCATTCGAGAACAACCACCTGCGCGGGCGCGGGCTTCTTGCATTATGAAATGCCGCCAAGGGGTGCGAAATGGTCGAGAAGAGCGTTAAACCTCTGATTTTCACGGCCACTTTATCGTTCGTGCTGTTGGTTTCAGCACAGATCTTCAGTTTTTTTGGCACTGGCACTCTCGGCTTTGTCGTCGCCGCTATCGTAGTGACGACGCTCGCGTTGTTTTTCTATTCCCCCGGCCGCCGGAAAAGCCGACCTCCGAACAACCCTCGGAATTTTGTCGACAGTGTTCCCGGCCTCGCCTGGACTGCGGAGCCCGACGGACAGATCAGCAGCATGAATTCTCGGATGCGAGAGTTTCTCAACGTGCCGCAGGGCTCATTCGTCGTTGCTGCGACCTCCATCCACCCGGAGGATAGACACAAAACATTCGACCTTTGGACACTGAGAAATTGGTCGGAAAAACCGGGTACGCACCGCCTGCTGGGTCCCGATGGCCGCTATCATTGGTTTCGCTCGGTGGTCCAACCAATTCGTGATCCGAACGGCGTGATCATCTCGTCATGGGGAACGTTTATCGATATCGGCGACCTAAAGGCGGCAGAGGAAGCTCTGCGCAGCAGTGAACAGAATTTAAGGTCGATCTTGGACCACATTCCTGGGCACCTCGCGACTGCTGACGCCAATGGCGTTCATGATTACTGCAATCGAATTGCTGAAACCTTTTATGGGCACACGTTCCATGAGTTGAATGGAATGGGCTTCACACGGTTTGTACATCCCGATGATCTGGATGGATATATCTCAGAAGGCTGGCATCACATCAAAAACGGTATTCCGATCGACCGCCCAGTCCGTTTGTTAAGACATGACGGGGTTTATCGGTGGTTTAGAATAAGAATAAACCCAGCATTCGACGACAATGGCAACGTTGTTCGCTGGTACGGCTTGCACAGTGACATCGATGATGAAGTAAAGACACTCGAGAACCTGCAGCAAGCGCAAGACAAACTTGCGCAAGCTTCTGAGTTCGCGGGTCTGGCCGAGCTTGCGGCCTCGATCGCTCATGAAGTTAACCAGCCGCTTTCCGCAGTGGTCACTAACAGCGAGGCGTGCCAAGTCTGGCTTTCAGCCGATCCTCCAAACTTGATGAGAGCCCGTACGAGTGCCGATCGAATAGTTCGTGACGCCAAGGAGGCAGCCGACGTCGTGAGACGAATACGCGAACTTTTTGCTCAGAAGGCTCCGCACAAAGGGCGCATCAGCATCAACGAGATCATAGAAGATGTGGTGGACTTGATCAGGAAGAAGTACGCGAGCCGCGGTCTAGTTGTTTCAGCAAAATTGGACGGTGGAATGCCGTTGATAGTCGCGGACCGTATCCAGATACAGCAGGTGATATTTAACATCGCTCGAAATGGGGTTGAGGCAATGCGCACTAACCGCGAGGAGCCGATGAGCCTGGATATAAGTTCTCATTATGCCGGCAACACCGCGATCGTCGAGATCGAGGACAATGGTGTTGGCCTTGACGATCCTCACAAGGTCTTTGAGCCATTCTTCACGACGAAAAGCGACGGCATGGGGATGGGGCTATCTATCTGCCGATCGATCATCGACGCCCATAGCGGCCGTTTATGGGCGCAGGCGCGCCCATCGCGCGGAGCGCTGTTTGCTTTCGAGCTTCCTATACAAGATGCCAACTCCCTCCGAGAACAAGAATCCGCTGAAATCTTGCATCCTCGCGACATCGAAAGACTCTGACTATGATCGTTCACTCAGGTTCAACTATTGCAGTGGTTGATGACGACATCCGCATATTGCAGTCGATGGGCGATCTGCTCGAGTCGACTGGATACGTCGTAAGGCTCTACCAATCTGCGCAATCCCTACTGGATAGCGGGGAGACGGAATCCGTGGACTGCCTTATAACTGATCTCGGAATGCCTGCCGTGGATGGCTTTGAGCTTTGTCGCCGACTGAGACGCGAGAACCCGGACGTGGCCGTTATCTTTATGACCGCTCGCGAGGGACCCAATGACCACGAGAGAGCGGATCGAGTAGTTCACCATGGTTTTTTCCATAAACCTTTCGATGCAGGAGAACTGCTGACCGCAGTAAGAGCGGCCGTTTCGCCGAGATCTCGGACATAAACCTGGAATTTATGGCTCCTAAAAACGCGGCCGAACTAGTGCCCCGCGCCCTGCTGCGGCGCTGCCAGACAATAAGCTGAGTTGGAACAGCCTTCCCGGAAATCTTAGAGGTTCGCTTGTGACATTTGCCGCGACAAAGGGGTATTGCGCCGTGGCCATAGCAGTTGCGTCCCTCAGAAACCAAAACCGGCAATCGTCATCACAGGCCGAAAGCCCAGTTTTTCGTAGATTGGGCGCCCAGCATCCGTTGCGTGTAATGCGGCCCGTCTGATGCCGGTCTCGGCCATAGCCTCTTCGAGCAAGAGATAGTTGGTCTCATAGCTTAGCCCCTTGTTACGAAACGCAGGGCGCGTAGCGACGAGGCCGACATACAGTATTTGATCGACAATTATGACCGATGACACTGAAGCCGGTTTATCGTGGTAGTACGAGACGGATGCATAAGCTTCTTCTCGCCAGAATGCCTTGTCGACAAATTCTGCTTCGCAAATGTCTTGAGGGAAGCCGAATGCCTCACTCAAGACTGCCGCGAAATCAGTCGCCGTTACACGATCACTTACTTTTGCCACATGCAAGCCGCGCACAGCAGGACGCTCCGCGAATTCCAGGTCTGCAATCATACCTGTCAGGCGAATATGGGGAACGAGCCCGAAACTTGCAAAAAACTCTCCTGCTCTTCTCGAGCCGTATGTTCCTCACAACTATACAGAAGCCCCGGCCATCTTTTTTGCCGCATGTATTTGATGGCATCCTCGACGGAAGCTCGAAGTGAAGATTCCGATGGAGATTTTCTATTCAGCAGCAAGCCATTCCAGAGAGCGAACGGGCTGTCCGCCCAAAAGGTTGTGGTGCCTGGACGATCGACCAAGTCGGCGTGCGGCCATGTCGAACTGTATTTCTTCATTGCGGAGCCCCACTGGTCGACGCTCACCTTTACTTGATCATTCTCCATGCGGAAGCACCCCTTTGCGGACGGACTTTCAAAAAGCTGGTTGATCGGCATCCCGAGTGAAAATTCCCTTGGACGCCATCGCTTCGCTCGCGCGTAGCGCCTTATCTAGGGCTTGCGATCTGGTTGATAAGATACACTTGCGCCGTCGATATTTCAACGCGAAGCGTCTAACGGCTTGACTCCCTTCTATTCAACATTGGCGTCCAGGATCGCCACCCCGTTCTAAGAGACAACTTTTGCTCGCTCAGCCATATGCAGATGTCGCGAGGGCGTGCGGTACCCATCCTTGTGGATAGATGCGCGTACCCCCCGAGACGGGTATGTTCCGGTGAGGCGGCGAAGAAGGTTGAACAAGGACTGATGGCGTTCGGATGCATAACAGGCATTGAGACGCAGCGCCCCGACAATGCACACGAGAAGTAAAGTTTCGTGGCCAGATCGTACCAAATCAACGCATCGGAGTTCAGTGATGACCGCACCCCAGAAGTTGGAGCAAATTGAACGACCGAAGTCCCCGGTCGGACTCAAGCTTGCGCTCTTGTGTGTCGTTGTGGCGATTTGCGGCTTTGCGATTGCAAATTCACTGTTCGTCGAACCTTCGCTTGGCGAGGAGGCGAGCTCCGCTTCTGCAGGAGTTCCGGTGAGCTTAGTCAACCCTGAACTCGAAGACTTCCCCGTTTATCTCGACGGGCTTGGCACGGTCCAGGCATTATATACCGTCTCGATCAAGACCCGCGTCGACGGCGAATTGCAGAAGGTACTGTTCACGGAGGGACAGGACGTAAAAAAAGGCGATCTGCTAGCTGTAATTGACCCACGTCCATATCAGGCTGCTCTGGATCAGGTGGTGGCAAAGATCCAGCAAGATCAAGCGGATCTCGCCAATGGGCAGTATCTCCTTGCCAAGGACCAGAAGCTCGCGAAGCAAGGGATCGCGCCGGACGAGACCCTCGAGATGCAGCAGAGCCAAGTCAATCAGCTCCAAGCTCAGCTTGCTCAGGACCAAGCTGCAAAGGAAGCCGCGGAAATCTCGCTATCTTATACGAACATTACGTCCCCCATCGACGGCCGAACTGGAATTCGTCTCATCGACGCCGGTAATCAAGTCCATACGACGGATGGCACGGGCATCGTCACGGTCACCCAGACCGAACCCATTTCAGTTATCTCCACACTGCGCGAAGACGATCTGGATAAACTTCGTGATGCCTTGAGAAAGGGGACGGTGGAAGTCGCGGCTATGAGTGGCGACCTCTCCACAAAGCTGGCGGATGGAACGTTACTGCTGATCGACAACGAAATCGATCAGGATACGGGCACTCTCCGCGTTAAATCGACCTTTTCGAATGCCGACCGATCCTTGTGGCCTGGCCAATTCGTGAATCTGCGAATCCTCGTTTCCACGATTCCAAAGGCTATCACTGTTCCATCATCCGCTCTTCAGCGCGGGACCGACGGCTACTTCGTCTATGTCGTGGACGGGAACAACGTTGCGTCTATGCGAAAGGTTACGCCTGGTCCGATCAATGGCGGACGGGCTGTAATCAACTCCGGGGTGGATGTGAATGATCAGGTTGTCACCCAAGGGCAATATCGGCTCCAGGATGGCACGACGGTGTCCCAAGCAGCGCCTTCCCATTCATCGAATGTCCCCGTGAAAAAGGACTGAACAATGTCCATTTCCAGTTGGTTCATTCAGCGTCCAATTGCCACCTCTCTATTCATGGTGGCCTTGTTTGGGCTAGGCGTCGTCGCGTACCCTCTCCTCCCGGTGGCTCCCCTGCCTCAGGTGGACTTCCCAACGATCCAAGTCTCGACACAGTTGCCGGGGGCCGACCCAAAGACCATAGCGTCGTCGGTCACACAACCTTTGGAGAGACAATTCGGCCAGATCCCCGGCGTCGCACAAATGACGTCGAGCAGCACTCTTGGAAGTAGTTCGATCACTCTCCAGTTTGATTTATCTCGCAACGTGGACGGAGCCGCGCAGGACGTCCAAACTGCGATTAACGCGGCCGGCGGGCAGCTACCTTCCGGACTACCCTCCCCTCCGACATACCGTAAAGTCAATCCGGCAGATCCGCCTGTGATGATCCTCGCGCTCACCTCGGATACTCTACCCCTGACGCAAGTTGACGACTTCTCGGAAAGCGTGCTTGCGCAGCACATCAGCCAGCTCAACGGCGTCTCTCAGGTGCTGGTATTTGGACAGCAGAAGCCAGCCGTTCGCCTTCAGATCGAGCCGCTCAAGATTGCTGAGCTAGGTATATCACTCGAGGACATTAGAAGCGCCGTAAGCACCCTGACGAGCGACGCTCCGAAAGGCAGTATTCAGGGAGCCGAACGCACATACACCATATACGACAACGATCAGCTCCTGCAGGCGAGCCCGTGGAACGACGCTATCATTTCCTATAGGAACGGCGCGCCGGTCCGGATCCGTGACGTGGGCAAGGCCATCGATGGGGCAGAGAACACTCAACTCGCCGGTTGGGCGAACGGCAAGCCGGCCATTCTGCTCGCGATCTTCAAACTTCCCGGTGCGAACGTGATCGACACCGTGGAGCAGATCAAAACCGTCTTGCCACAACTTCAGGCAATTGCCCCGGCGGCAATCCATCTCGCAATTCTGAGCGATAGAACACTGACAATCCGCGCTTCTGTGCTCGACGTGGAAACGACGCTTTTCATAACAGTTGTGCTGGTCGTGATGGTGATCTTTTTGTTCCTCAGAAATTTCTGGGCGACGGTGATCCCAAGCGTCACTGTCCCACTGACACTGATGGCAACTCTGGCATTGATGTACACCGCCGGGTTCAGCCTGGATAACTTGTCGTTGATGGGCCTGAGCATCGCTGTCGGGTTCGTGGTCGATGATGCGATCGTGATGGTTGAAAACATACACCGGCATATGGAGATGGGCAAAAGCGCGCGCCAGGCGGCGATCGATGGTGCGGCAGAGATCGGATTTACGATCATTTCCATCAGCATATCGCTTGTCGCTGTGTTCATTCCACTTTTGTTGATGGGCGGAATTGTGG
The DNA here is from genome assembly GCA_900472625.1 of Hyphomicrobiales bacterium. Lineage (GTDB taxonomy): Bacteria > Pseudomonadota > Alphaproteobacteria > Rhizobiales > Rhizobiaceae > Rhizobium. The sequence goes on from UCIT01000050.1 coordinate 70,916, forward strand.
GAGAGCTTTTTCGCGAATTCGCCATTACCGTTACGATGACCATCGTGGTTTCCGCGATTGTTTCACTTACCGTGACGCCGATGATGAGTTCACGGTTCCTCAAACCGGAAGCAAAGGATGGCCACGGGAAACTCTACATGTTTTTCGAGCGAGGTTTCGACGCCCTCCTCGCGGGCTATACCCGAACTCTGGATGTAGCAATACGCCATCATCGCGTTACCTTATCTGTGTTTCTAGCCTCCCTGGGCGTCACTGCGGTGGTCTTCATTCAAATTCCAAAAGGCTTTTTTCCCACTCAGGATACAGGCCTAATCACCGGAGTTCTCGAAGCTTCGCAAGATATCTCGTTTATGAAGATGTCCGGCATCCAACGGGAAGCTGGCCGCATCGTCCAGTCAGATCCCGGCGTTGCCAGTATCGGAATGCAGGTCGGTGGAGGCTCCGGCTCTACCATCAACATGAGCAGGATGTTCATCACCCTGAAGCCACTGGAACAACGTAACGCTTCGGCCGCGGAAATCATTGAAAGGCTGAGACCAAAGCTGGCAAAGCTTGAGGGCGCCCAGTTATTTCTTCAAGCGGCTCAGGATATAAACGTGGGCGGCCGTAGTTCGGCGACACAGTTCCAGTACACCCTACAGGATGGAAACGCGGAGGAGCTGAATCAGTGGTCGGGCCGACTGCTCGAGAAATTCAGAACGCTCCCCGAGTTGGCCGACGTCGCGACTGATCAGCAGAACGGCGGCGCCACGGTTTCCTTACGGATCGACCGGGATCAGGCGTCGCGGTTTGGGATAGCGCCCCAGGCGATTGACAACACGCTTTACGACGCGTTCGGGCAGCGACAGGTCACCCAGTATTTCACCGACATCAACAGCTATCACGTTGTGCTAGAAGTCGCGCCGCAGTTTCAGAACTCGCCCATGCAAGTCGATGACCTCTACATCAAATCGCCCTTGACCGGGCAGCAGGTGCCTCTCAACCTCCTCGTTAAGGCGACAACAGAACCCACCGCAGTGCTTCAGGTCAACCATCAAAGCCAATTCCCCTCGGTCACGCTATCGTTCAACCTTTCGAAAGGCACGGCACTCAGCCAGGCGGTAGCTGCTATCGGCAATGCCGAAAAGGAGATGGGAAAACCAGCTACGTTGGTTGGGACGTTTCAGGGCAACGCGCAGGCATATCAGTCGTCGCTCGCATCAGAGCCGCTCTTGATACTCGCGGCCATTGTCGTGATCTATTTGATCCTGGGAGTTTTATACGAGAGCTATTTTCACCCTGTGACCATCTTGTCGACGCTTCCTTCCGCCGGGTTGGGAGCGCTCGCGATGCTATGGGCGTTTGGGTTTGATTTTACCGTAATCGCACTGATCGGCGTCATTCTCCTTATGGGTATCGTGAAAAAGAACGGTATTATGATTGTCGATTTCGCGATCAAAGCGAGGCGTGAGTTCGACCTGTCGCCGGAAGACGCCATCCGCCAAGCCTGTCTCCTACGTTTTCGACCGATCGTCATGACCACGGCGGCTGCCCTACTGGCAGGAATTCCGTTGATGCTGGGACATGGAACAGGATCTGAGCTTCGACAGCCCCTAGGCTATTCGATCGTCGGGGGCCTGATAATCAGTCAGATGATGACCCTTTACACGACCCCTGTCGTATATCTCTACCTCGAGAGCCTCAGCAACCTCGTGTCGAGGAGACGTGCGAACTCAGTTAGGATGGAGTCTCCAGGTGTGAACCGCGACATCGGATAGCGTCGCTGGATCTTTCGCGCCATCGTTTCGAGGGGAATGGCGCTGACGCCCGTTGTTGTTTCAGGAGTCGACTCACTCAGTCGGTTCTGGCGAGCGCGCGCTTAACTCTTGATATTGAGATCGCGACGCTTACGATAACGACTGGTATCGCACCCAGAGTGACCATGTTGCTAACGTGTAACCCTGCTTGATCGAGCGTCTCGACCGCAAATCTCATCAAGCTGAGAAGATAGTAGCTGATCGCGATAATGGAGAAGCCCTCGACAGCACGCTGAATTTTGAGTTGGGCAGCAGATCGATCGGCCACAGCTTGGATCTGACGAGCATTTTGAAACTCGATCTCGACTTGGATACGGGTCTGCAGGAGGTCGAGTAGGTGACTGGTCGCCGCAGAAAGTTGCATCAGTCTATGAGAAGTGGCCTCGCATGTGCGAACTGCTGGTTGAAACCCACGCGTAATGAACATCCCATACCGCTGAAATTCGGGTACGCGACGCTCTCGGAGTTCGGAAATGCGATCCTCCACGATACGTGCGTATGCCGAAGTCGCGCTGAATCGGTTCCTCGTCTCGGCAGCCGCGGAGATCACTCTGGCTGATAGCGCAGATATTTCCTCCAGTAGTTCTCTGTGCTTCGTAGCCGGCGTAGTCACGTGGCGATTGCTTAGGTCAACAAGCATGGCATCGTATTGGCTCAGTATCGGCCCAAGACGCCAAGCTTCCGGCAAGCCGAGCAACGCCATTGCGCGATATGTCTCTATCTCGAAAAGTTGCCTGACCATACGGCCGAGGCGGAATTTGTTCAGGTCGGCGTTGAGTAGGAGGATCCGACTGGTATATTCACCGCTGGCCTGAAAATCGGAACATACTTGAGCTCCGCCCTCGCCGACCACGGAAGCTGTGACGTTCCCGAAGCCGAAGTCTCTGATCACCTCGGAGACTTTTTTTACGGGACTTTGCACCACTATCGCAGAACGGCAAATAAGTTTCGAGCGACCGACGCCTGCTAGGTCCTCTGCCGCAGCGATTGGAAGATCGGATCGTGGCCAACTCGTGAGATCATTCGTCAATTTTCTGATCTTGGTGACTGTCACGAACTCCGTATGGAATTCCACTCGGGTGTGCGGCCAATCATGGCGTTCTCCGCCAATGTCGAAAGTGGTGTGCGCGGCCCAGGAGGCCGGCAATCGATCCGGCATTAGCGCTACGTGCTCGATATACGCAGGCCCGTCAAAATAGATCGTGGGTCGGGCGTGAAGCTCGTCGGTCAGACCATTCAACTCGCGGACTCCATGTTCCAGTCGCGGCTCCCCGTCAAAATGTCGTGGCGGATCGGCAAGCGAATTATTAGAAGAGGTTGTTGGGTGAGTTGAAGGTTTCCTCCAGCGGGCTTCCCGCCGGAATCTGTTCATCCGACCCCGGCACCACGATAGTGCTGAGAACACCCGCGATCATGCACACTACGATAAGTACCATGACGATTCTCATGGAAGGGAACTCTCTCTGGATGGCCACGTCTTCATCTTGACGCAGGCTTGGGTTCACTCGTCTGCATCCTGGTGTCGGACGCCGCAATCACTTGGATAACCGCGCCTCGCAATTGTACTGTTAAGTGCGACCAGGCTTGCCGTGCCAGTTCGCTGACGGGTTTCCCTCCGCCACTTACTTGGCGTCATTCCGTACGCCCGTCGGAATACGAGACAGAGGTGCGACTGGTCGGCCAAGCCGCACTCAAGTGCGATCTGACATAATGGAGCGTCGGTCGAGAGCATTTTCTGTCTCGCGCTTTCAAGCCTTCGGCCTAGAATGTATGCGTGGGGGGGCCGCTTGAAGCTTGTACGAAAAGCGGCCGCAAAGTGGCTTTCGCTAAGCCTCGTGACTTTCGCCAGGTCAGCGATTGGAAGCGCAACTCCTAGGTTTCTGTCGATGTAGGCGGCCACTAAACATACCTGCCAAGGAGACAGACCGCCGGCGCCCCTATTGGAGGAGCTCATGGCGACCGGTTGCGCTGGGGCGGCCGAGCCGACAAGGGCCGACGCCTCCCTGACCAGGTCGAGCGCCACCTCGCAGTCGACGTGGACCAAGTTCAGCGCTCTCATCAGGATCGCAATCACCGCGTCAGAGCGGTGTACGATCGCGTCGATGTCGACATATCCGGAGTTCAATCGTGGCGCCGTGGTGTCAAAGCCTGTCATCGTCACAGTGTCCTCTCGAAGTCGATCCGAGCCCATTCTGCCCCCGTGCAGATGGGATGGGTATCGCGCTCTGAGATGGTCTACGGGACACGAAAGGTTAGTCCCACGATACGTAAGGATAGTGTCCTGCCGTCGGCCTCACGCGGTAGTCTGAGCGACGTTGATGTGGCCTCGGCTCGCCGAAAGGTCGGCCAAGGGCTCGCCACTGATACCAGTTGCGAATGGCGTGGAGGCTGTTCTCGAAAGCCAGGCGCCGCGGCCATCATTGTCCGATCATTGGCTGAGCCGCTGCACGCGGTAGGAGATCCACATGGAAATCACCGCGCTTTTCCTATCGCGCCTGCAGTTCGCGTTCACGGTATCCTTCCACATCATCTTCCCCGCTTTCACCGTCGGCCTGGCAGCCTGGTTGACATTTCTGGAAGCGCTCCACCTTAGGTCCGGCCGCCCGTTGTACCGACGTCTTTTCGACTTCTGGCTCAAAATTTTTGCCGTTGCCTTTGGATTGGGCGTCGTGACAGGTATAGTCATGGCCTTCCAGTTCGGCACGAACTGGAGCGAGCTCTCGCTGCGAACAGGACCGGTACAGGGGCCGCTGCTGGGTTATGAAAGCTTCACTGCGTTTGCGCTTGAGGCGAGCTTCTTTGGCGTAATGATCTTCGGCCGCAGTCGCGTACCGCCGTGGTTCTACTTGTTCGCGTGCGGCATGGTCACCTTGGGAACGAGCCTGTCATCCTTCTGGATCATGGTGAATAACTCCTGGATGCAGTGGCCTGTCGGTTATGAGATCGACGCCAATGGTATTTTCATCCCCACGGACTGGGGTGCTATCATATTCAGTCCAGTTGTTTGGGTTCGTTTCCCTCACATGATACTGGCTGCATATATCACCACCTGCTTTTGCGTCGCCGCCACGGGCGCCTGGTATTTGCTTGAGCGGAGGCTTCGGATCGAAGGCGTCGCGATGGTTCGGATGGGCTTGGGTCTGGCGGCGGTGCTGGTTCCGGTCCAGCTCTTCTTTGGCCACCTCACTGGCGACTACGTGCACGACAAGCAACCTGCCAAGTTTGCGGCGATCGAGGGACGCTGGGAGAATGAGCGACCAGCGTCCGAAATCGTGATCGCCCTGCCCGATGAGGCGGGAGAGAAGAATTATTATGAAATCTCAATACCATATCTCGGAAGCTTAATTGGCTCTATGAGCTTCTCGTCCGAGGAGGTGGGACTCAAGTCATTTCCCGTCGATCAGCGCCCTCCCGTCCTCATCCCGTTCTTCGCCTTCCGGATAATGGTCGGGTGCGGGTTATTGATGTTTGGGCTGGCATGGTATGGAACATGGCTTGGGTTCACTGGATGCCTAGCTGAGGTCCGCTGGATGACTTGGTGCGTCTTTCTCAGTTTTCCGCTCGGGTTTATCGCCACTCTGACCGGTTGGTTCACTGCCGAAGTCGGTCGGCAACCTTGGGCGGTATATGGGGTCTTGCGTACGGCGGAGGCGGTGACGCCTTCCCTTACAGTTCAACAGGTTGCCATCAGCTTCTTCGCGTTTGCGGTTATCTACTCCTCGATCGCCATCGCTGGGATCGCCTATGTTTATCGTATGCTTCACACTGGCCCCGATGCGACACCGCATGAAATTGGTGAAGGGGCCAATCCGAAACGTCCTCTCGCAGTTCCGGGTGGAAGCCCAGGCACTCCGCCTAGTGCTGCGGAGTGACCGGCATGATAGAATTCTGGACTGCTACCCTTGCTCTTACGCTCCTGCTGTATGTCATCCTTGATGGCTTTGACCTTGGGGTGGGCATACTGTTCGGCACTACCCGGAACGACGACGTGAAGCGTCAGATGCTGAACTCGATCTCACCTATCTGGGACGGCAACGAAACCTGGCTCGTTCTGACGGCGTCCATCTTGTTCGGCGCTTTTCCGGTCGTTTATTCCCTTGTCCTCAGCGCATTCTATCTTCCGATCATTCTGCTGCTCGCTGCATTGATATTTCGAGGCGTGGCCTTCGAGTTTCGGGAAAAAAGCCGGAACAAACGCTGGCTCTGGGACGCCGGTTTCTCCATAGGTTCGCTTGTAGCAAGCTTCGTACAGGGAGCTGCAGTCGGCGCGATAATCGAAGGAATTCCCAATGCTGCCGGCCGCTTCACGGGCACCGCGTTTGGGTGGCTGACGCCTTTCTCCGTGCTTTGTGGCGTCGGCTTATGCCTGGGATATTGTCTCCTCGGCGCCGGCTGGTTGGTCAAGAAGTCGGAGGGATTGCTTCGCGAGATCGGTTACAGGTTCATCCCAAGGATACTGATTGGCGTACTAGCATTCCTGGCGATTGCGTTTGTGATGTCGCTCCTGATGGAGTTGGAGGTTATGCGCCGATGGCTTGATCGACCAGGCTTGGCAGTATTCCCCCTCTTAGGAGTTGTCGGCTGTGCACTGATCGTGCAAGGGCTCAGGTCGCGGCGCGACGGCTGGCCATTCTCAGGCGCGGTTATCCTGTTTCTTTCGGCGTTTGGAACTCTCGCCGTATCGTTTCTCCCCTATATGATCCCGTTTTCGATAACGATCGAGCAGGCCGCAGCACCGCACTCGAGTCTGTCGTTCATGTTTTGGGGCGCGGGGTTGTTCGTGATGCCTTTGACGCTGATCTACACCGTCATCGTCTACTGGCTGTTCAAGGGCAAAAGCCATACCGGCAGCTATCACTAGATGGGCCTCTTTGCCAGGCGTGGCATTCTGGAGCACAAGATGGATTTCGAAGCATTCTTCAAGAGCGAGCTGGAAGGCCTTCACACCGAAGGCCGTTATCGTGTGTTCGCCGATCTCGAGCGACACCGCGGCAATTTTCCGCGCGCCACGCGCCACACTCAGGATGGCCCTAAGGACGTAACCGTCTGGT
>UCIT01000058.1 GCA_900472625.1 Hyphomicrobiales bacterium
AAGCGCTTCATAGGCATCTGCAAGCTTTTGCAACGCCTCCCTTGTCGCGGCATCAGCCCGCCGCACTTTTTCCGACTGCCAAAAATGCAGTGCCGAGGCAGGAAGCGATATCGCCAGCGGGCAGAAAATCGTCATGAACAGACCGGCACCTTCTACACGCCCGCCCAGAAACGGAACGATACTGACCGAAAGCGCCAGCGAGGCGATAACGGAAAGCAAGCCAGTCAAAATGGACTTCTGAATAACACGACGCATCGATATCACCGCCAGCAATATCAATTCCTATGACGCAGATGACTTTAAAATTATTGAATCCAATACCTAAAAGCCCTCCCACCGACCCGGCCGCTCAAACGATCAGTCCGCAACCGCTTCCTGAGTAGAAATCCTCACCGGAAACATATCCTCGCCGTAGTGATGAAGCCGCGTATGGTGGCGACGGCATAGCCACCGCACCCGCAGGGGTTCGTGGTATTGATCGTGATGGGCATCGACCGCTTCGACGCCGCAGACCTCGCAACTCTCTTTGTCGAGATCACCTGCCTTGACGGCCCGCTGCACAGCGAGATGCGCTTCGTACTTGCCAGGGTTGGCACGCCGCCAGTTCGCTTGCCTGGTATCGGTCTTGAGCATCTCCGCAGTTCCTCGCGTGGTCCTTCGTGCGAGGGTACTATAACGGCGGCTTTTCCGATACCGCATTGGTTGACCCAAAGGCTGACCCTCATGGCCCCTCTCGACGGCGCCGCGAAACTAATTTGCACACCGTTGCCCCATGTCGCCGGCAAACCGTTGATCGGGCGCCGGAGGACGAACTGCGGCCAGCGCCTTTCGCCTTTACGCCAGATGACACCTGCTTCGTCGATATGGCCCAGTTCTTCGGCCCGCCACAGATCGAATGGTGCCAAAACAGCGTCTTAAAATGCGACCATCGTTTTGAGATCTCGAGCGCCAATCATGATGTGACTGAACATGTGATTTCCATCTGGAAAGTTTGCACGGATTACTGATCTACGGTGCTTTGACCACTGAGGTCCGTCACCACCCTCCTCTGCTCAGCCTGAGAAGCCAGATGACGTCCCGAAGGATGCCAACGTTCGTTCAGACACGGCTGAGAAAATCTTCCGTCGAGGCGATTTCCAGTTGCACTGAGAACCGATCCCCCAACAATTCGAGCGAGGCGTCATGGGTATCATCCGCGCCACTACAGACGGCGTCCTTCAGGAGGATGACGTGATAGCCAAGGTCTATTGCTCCGAGGGCCGCAGCGAGGACACACACATCCGTCTCCCCACCGGAGACGGCGAGTGTCTGAACCCCCTCGCCCGCCAGGACGCGGTGAAGCTCGCCGGTGGTCCATGGCGAATAGGTCATCTTGTCGAAGATCCGGGCGGGTGGAACCAACGCCTTGAGTGACGGGACAAGATCGATCATATCTGGACCCAGTCGATCCAAGGTCATGGTGTCCCATTTCTCGTAGTAGCTCCGCCACATGCCGTGCATGTCCTCCGCTCTCTTGGGCGGTACGAAACGCGTGAATACCGTCCGTTGCGGATGACGCTGCGCAATCTCCTGGATCTGAGGCGAAACCTCTCTCATCCACGGCACATGCCAGGGCGTGCCTTCAGCGAACATCCGCTGCATATCAATGCACAAGTGGATCCAAGGACTGTTGTTCATCGTCTCCTCCATCCGACACGAACCAACATCAAAGATGGCAGTTCCCACGGCCGGGTCTTTCACTCCGCCAGTTCGTCGATCGCCGCCACTGGCAGGGCGCGTTTGTGTCCGCTCGCCCAAAACGTCTTGAGAATACGCTGCCGTGCGGGCTCTGTGACCGCCTTCCCTTCCAGGAAATTATCAATCTCGTCGTAGGTGACACCATAGACGTCTTCATCGGGACGAAGAGGCGCGTCAGATTCAAGATCAGCTGTCGGCACCTTGAATACCAGCTCCTGCGGAGCGCCCATATGCTCAGCTATGGCCCTCACCCGTCGTTTTGTCAGACCGGCAAGTGGCAATATGTCGGCTGCTCCGTCGCCGAACTTTGTGAAGAATCCCATCATGGCCTCCGCAGCCTGATCAGTCCCGATCACCAATCCTCTGGTTGACCCAGCCAACGCGTACTGAGCGATCATTCGCTGGCGTGCTTTGATGTTGCCGAGATGGAAATGTCTGCGAGACCGCTCGACCAGGTCCTCTCCCTCGAGCATCACCGCTTCGAGCATGGCGTCTGCTGCCGGCTTGATATCAATCGTGACGATACGATCCGGGCCAATGACGCCCAAGGACTTCTGCGCGTCGGTCTCGTCGGCCTGGACACCATAGGGCAATCGAACTGCTATGAACTGCGCATCGTATCCATCCGATCGAAGTTCCGACACTGCAGCCTTAGCAATAAGACCGGCGGCGAGCGAATCAACGCCACCGCTTATTCCAAGAACATAGGTTCGGCATGAAGCCTGGCGCAAATAGCGGCGTAGAAAATCGATGCGACGCCGAACCTCAAGTGCTGCGTCGAAATCGGCCGTGACCCCAAGGGTTCGAGATATTGAGTGCTGCTCGTTGTCCATTTCCGATCGATAGGCTGTTTGGTTCGTCGTTGCTGCGAGAGTTGGATCAGGACAGCAAAGGCTGCTCTTTTTTCCAGTCGCGGTAAGGCGTCAACATCTGTCCGGGGAAGCGCCGTTCGATCTCTTCTTCCACCAGCGTAATGCGGGAAAATGTTTCCTCCCGATCACTGGTGTCATCCTCGCTATACTTTTCCAGCGTGCTCATGGCCGCAAAGACCTCATCATTGGTCATCGCCTCAAGCCGGGTCGCGAAATCCGAAACGCCCTCGTTCAAAATGTCACTGGCTGTCATCTCATACCTCCCTGCATGCGCTGAAAACCATAACGATATGAAATTGTTCCTTCTCTCGGAACTTGATGGCGTCGCGGTGGTTTATTCGGCCATCCACAACAGGAGTATCCGCTATGAAAAGAACCCTCATCCTTGCATCCATCCTTCTGGGAACGGCCGGATCCGTGGCCCTGGCACAGTCCACCGCCGAAAAGACGGGGGTCAACTCTGTCATCGGTGTTGCGCCGAAGACCGAAGACTTCGTCCTTGAGGCAGCCAGCAGCGACATGTTCGAAATCGAATCCAGCAAGCTTGCCTCGGAACGGTCCGACGCAAAAACCAAGGCATTTGCACAGCAAATGCTGACCGACCACCAGAAGACTTCTGATGAACTGAAAGCCATGGTGACTGCAGGCAAGGTCAAGGCGACGATCCCGACGGCCATGTCATCCGCCCACCAGGGCATGCTCGATGATCTGAAAAAGCTACAAGGCGACGAGTTCACCAAGCAATATCACTCCGACCAGGAAGATGTGCATGAAGATGCGGTCGACCTGTTCAAGCGCTATGGCGACGAAGGCGAGAACGCCGAGCTGAAGGCTTGGGCTGCAAAGACGCGACCGGCGCTGGAGCACCACCTCCAGATGGCAACCGACATGAACAAGTAATCATTCCTCCAGCCCCCGCCGAGTTCGTCTCGCGGGGGCATTTCTTTGAGGACGCTATGCTGATCGGCTACCACGCCTCTCACGAACAATTCCCGCCAAGCCAACTTCTTGACTATGTTCAGGCCGCTTAGCGCGCCGGTTTCCAAGCCATCATGACGTCTGATCACTTGGCACCGTGGAGTAAAAGGCAGGGGAACTCTGGCAACAACTGGGCCTGGCTCGGGGCGGCCATGGCAAAGACGAGCTTGCCATTCGGAAGTCTCGCAATACCGGGCGGCTGGCGTTACCATCCAGTGGTGCTCGCGCATCTGGTCGCCACATTAAGCGAGATGTTCCCGGAGCGTCTGCGTTGGATTGCGCTGGGTAGCGGGGAAGCTCTGAACGAAAACGCCGTAGGACGCGGGTGGCCGGACAAGGCGGAGCGAAACGAGAGACTAGAGGCCGGTTACGAAATGATGCGCGCGCTACTTGCCGGTGAGACGGTGAACTCTGATCATCCGCACCTCAAGACAGAAGAAGCAAAACTGTGGTCACCTCCAAACATACCGCCCTTAGTGTCAGGCGCGGCGCTTACTGAGAAAACTGCAACCTGTCTGGGAAAGTGGGCAGACGGCTTGGTTACAGTTCGGAAACCCGTCAACGAACTGAGGCGCGTGGTAGAGGCGTTCCGGTCGAGCGGCGGCGCGGGAAAGCCTCTTGCTCTCCAGCTTCAAGTGTCCTGGGCGCCAACAGTCGATGACGCGGGAATGGCTGCCTGGTATGAGTGGCGTAATACAGCCGTCAAACCGAATCTGTTGGCCGAACTGAAAACCCCGGCGGAATTTGATGCCGCGTCATGCGATGTGACGCCCGAAGAAATGGACGAGTTTATCCCTTTGATTACGCGCGGAAATGAGCTTCTCGATCTCATCGGGGAATGCGCCTCATGCGGATTTGATGAGATCTACATCCATAACGTATCCCGCAATCAGTTCGGGTTTATGAATTTCATGGCAAAGGAGGTATTTGGCAAGCTGAACTAGCTTACCATCTTGACCGATAAGTGTCCTCCAGTAATGGGACACTTGAGCAAGTGTCGCATTTCAATGCGTGAGCATCTCAACCATCGATAGCTACCTCTTATCGATGGTAGTTCATCTGGAGCCGCAAATCACGCAGAATCGGAGCAAATCACGGCCCCGAGGCCGCCGAAACCGTCCTTTTGGAGCGCCTGTGGCCAAACCGAAGACATCGCTGACCGCCGTCGAGCGACGCGCGGAGGAATCTCGGTGCGACAATGATCTATGTCACACATGATCAGGTTGAGGCGATGACGCTCGCAAGCCGCATCGTCGTCCTGCGCGACGGCCGTATTGAGCAGGTCGGAACCCCACTCGAACTCTATAGCGATCCCGACAACGCATTTGTGGCAGGGTTTATCGGCTCGCCGAAGATGAACTTCGTTCCCGCCACGGTATTGGGGCGAATGGAAGCTGACGGAATGCGCCTGAACGTTCCAGATTTGGGCCTTGCCGATATCGTGGTCACGCTCCGTAATGCCAACCCGGAAGTACCACAGCAGGTCGTGCTGGGTATCCGTCCTGAACACTTTCTTGATCCCGATATTGCAGACGGCGCAAACGTCAGCCTGATGCCAGAAGTCGTCGAACATCTGGGGGGCGTGTCATACGCGCATACCGATGCGGGACGCAATAGTTCTCTCATTGCCGAGGTGCGGGGAAAGCCGGGCCTGAAGGTTGGGAGCGAGCTTCGCCTCAGTGTAAAACCCGTTGATTGCTTGCTGTTCGACGGCGATGGCAAGCGACTCTATCTGCAGACAGCAGATGTCGGGGGTCGAAAAGCGCCAGTTGCCAGCGCCTCCACCCACCCGGCCAATACTGGAAAACAAAGAAGCGTATCGGAGCTTTCAGCATAGCGGCGCGCGAACACGCGCGGAAAGCGGGAATTCGCGTCACACGAGGGCGTGAGGAAGGGTAGTCGCAGGAGCGTCAGCATAGCGGTCCGAAGGAGATGCGGGACCGACTGCCCCACGCCCGGCGTGTTCCACTTTCGGGCCGGATCGTCAGTAACAGTAATTTGACAATTCGACGCGGCCCCTCTGGTTCCGAGAATGCACATCCTTTGATTGTGCAATCATCAGAAATCCCGTAAAACGGTTCGATGTGCAATCGAGATGGAACCGCTAAGATGGATGCGATTCACACCGAAGGCTTCGACGCAGCTTTGACCTTGACCGATCATATCGAACACCTCCCGGACAGGAAGCGGCGCGAGCTCGCGCGCATCATCGAGATCCTGTTTGGAGGTGTCGACAAATTCCACTCAACCAAGCTGTCCGAGAAGCGCAACGCCGGCAAAATCCTCAAGGTCATCCTCTACGGTTCCTATGCGCGAGGTGACTGGGTCGAGGATCGTGTCAGCGGTTACCGATCCGATTACGATCTCCTGATCGTCGTCAACTCCAAGGCTTTCGTGGAAGAGCATGAGTTATGGCAAGGCATCGAGAACGAGTTGCTAGACCAGCAGCTAAGCCGCAGGATCGAAACCCCGGTTGTTCCGATCGTTCACGACCTCAACGACGTCAACGAGCAGCTTTCGCGCGGCCGGCCCTTCTTCGTCGACGTCGCGAGGGACGGCATCGTGCTCTACGAAAAGCCTGGACATCCCCTCGCGCAACCGAAGCCTCAAACGGCCGTTGAGCAGCGTCGCGAAGCTCAACTTTTCTTTGATGAGTGGTCGGCAAACGCGGAAGGATTTTTGTCCGCTCAAGAGTCGCTCGGAACAACATTTCCAAAGCAACGAGCATTCCTGCTTCATCAAGCGACGGAGGCTCTGTATCACTGTTTTCTACTTACCGCTCTGCTATACAGCCCGAAGTCCCACCGAGTAAAAGCTCTTCGCTCAAGAGCGGAGCAAGTGGACGCTCGCCTAATAGCAGCATGGCCGCGGGACACGAGGTTTTCGCGTCGATGTTTTGAGATGCTATCACGAGCCTATGTCGAAGCGCGCTATTCGGCGCAGTACAAGATCAATGACGATGAGCTCGCATGGTTATTGGAGCATGTCAAAGTCCTTCAAGCGGCAGTGAAAGCAGCCTGCCAAGAACGCCTTTCGAAGGCGCTCTAGAATTTAGCTGCGCGGCGGATGCCAGTGCCAGCACTCTAAATTCCGATGCGGATTCAAGTTGCCGGACGAGACCGGCGGCCGGGAATTTGATCGTGTGTCGGGAGGGCGGCGTCGCCTTAACCTGACGTAGCACGCAATCGTTTTTTTGTGTTGAATTTCATGCTTGGATCGGCAACGCGATCTCACGCCAGGTGGCGCTAACCTTGGGCCCACCAACACTAAAAATTCGGCCTTGTGTGTTCCCCCGCCTTAATGGGAATCGAACCGTTGACCCGCCGAGCGACCAATTGTGTTCGAGCTTCTTGAGATACTTGCGATTTCGATGCCAAAAAAATGGTGGTCTGCCGGCTGGAAAAATCTCTAAAATCAGTCTCAGTAGTGTGCTGGATTGAGGCACAAAGATCGTCTGGAACAAAGGCGCGACAGATGACCAGCACATCCGACACACTGGCTCTCCTCATCGACGGCGACAACGCCTCTCCTAAAATTGTCAGTGGGCTCTTGGCCGAGATCGCCACATATGGCACCGCCAGTGTCAAGCGCATCTTGGGGACTGGACCAAGCCGAACCTCAACGGCTAGAAAGAGTGCCTGCTGGAGCATTCCATCCAACCGGTCCAGCAATTTGCCTACACGACGGGAAAGAATGCCACGGATGGCGCAATGATCATCGACGCGATGGACCTGCTCTATACCGACCGTTTTTCCGCATTTTGTATCGTTTCCAGCGATAGCGATTTCGCAAGGCTAGCGTCGCGCATCCACGAACAGGGCGTAACCGTCTACGGCTTCGGCGAACGCAAGACCCCGCGCCCATTCATTACCGCTTGCGACAAGCTCGTCTTTTTCGACGTACTCAACGCCAACTCGGTCGAGCCGGAGGCGCCGCGCCACGATCCGCAACCGGCCGCTGTATCGAAAGCGAAGGAGGCCAAGGCATCCCCCGCCAAGGCGCCGGCAAAACCGAAGCTTGACCCTGCCGCATTGAAGATGCTGAAAAACGCTGTGACCGCGTCGGCCGATGAAGATGGCCGGGCCAACCTGGCGCGAGTTGGCGCCCATTTGGCGAAACAATCGCCAGACTTCGATGCACGCAACTGCGGCTTTGCCCGCCTCACAGACCTCGTCGAGGCTTCCGGCATCGTCGACGTGGAGAGAAGTGGCGACAGCCCGAAGATTGTCACGGTGCGCATGAAGGGGAAGGCAAGAACGAAGCCCAACGGCTAGGCTCGGCCACACCACATGATTTCGTGGAGGGTGTCCGCATCGACCGCACGCGAAACCTTCTCGAGGCAACAGACCTTGCATTGAAGGTAGTTGCATTGAGTGCGGCTTTGCAAGCCCGGACCACATGCGCACCGCATTCCAGCGCAAACTCCGCGTTACACCTTTGCGGTATAGGGAGAGTTTCCGCATCATGCCGTGGAGTGACCCTAGCAAACCCGCGCGGTCCTCTGCTGAGGATCGGGTTGCACGTCACGCACTTGGCTCTTCAGCAGGCTTGACGTTCTCCTCAGCCGCCGCATCTTAAGGACTGCGACGCGTTGTTCGTCTGGGAGATCATTCGATGAGAATCAAGATTGCATTGGGAATTGCGGCAAGCCTGGCATGCATATCCGCGGCCGAGGCGCCGTCTCAGTGGCAGACCTATTCAGGCGTCCGGGTCGATTCCGATCCGACGCTGCAGATGCGGTTCGATCGAACCTATTCGTATTGCGAACAGGAAGCGATCCGCAGGGGTTCCCCCGATGCCGGCAACCTGTGGCATGTCACGGCGCTTCGCAACTGCATGTATCGTCACGGGATCGTTGACCGGGGTGCCTATGCGTACCCGGCCAACGCCCTGTTCTATAATTTCCTCACGCGCTGATCGCGTTTCGGTAGCGCTCAAAATTACGCGAGCGCTGTCGGTGCCAAGAGGGTCATGTCGATATCGGTCAGTTCAACACGGCGCTCGAAGGCGATACCGGCTTCGTCGAACAGATGGCAATCGACCGCGTTGATGCCGGCTAGCAGCGGCTGCTCCGGTCGGACGCCGACGCTGCCCGGCAGCGTTGCGCAGAAATTTTCGGACTCGCCGTCGAGCGACGCATAGGCGACCGTCTGCGCGCCGAGGCGCTCTATGACACTTGGCACGACGGTCAGCGATATGTCACCCGATGCGAGATGGATATGCTCCGGACGAACGCCGAGCGTCAGCGTCTGGCCGACGGCGTCGGGGCGTGGCGTAGCCGGAACGGTAAGCGTCTGGCCCTTGTAATCAACGGTAAGACCGGCATCGCTGATGGCCGTGCAGATGACCGGCAGGAAGTTCATCTTCGGGTTGCCGATGAAGCCGGCTACGAAGATATTGGCGGGCTTGTGGTAGAGTTCGAGCGGCGCGCCCGTCTGGGCGATATCGCCGTTGTTCAAGACAACGATCCGGTCCGCCATCGTCATCGCCTCGACCTGGTCGTGGGTGACGTAGATCATCGTTGCCTTCAACTGGCGGTGCAGTTTTGCAAGTTCGATGCGCATATCGGCGCGCAGTGCGGCGTCGAGGTTGGACAAGGGTTCGTCGAACAGGAAGATCTTCGGTTCGCGCACGATCGCGCGTCCGATGGCAACGCGCTGGCGCTGACCGCCCGACAGCATGCCGGGCTTTTGCTGCAGGCGCTGGTCGAGATGCAGGATGCGGGCCGCATTCTCCACCTTGGCCTTCAGCTTTTCCTCTTCCATCTTTTCGACGCGCAGCGGAAAAGCGATGTTCTCGAAGACGGTCATATGGGGATAAAGCGCGTAGGACTGGAACACCATGGCGATGCCGCGCTTGACGGGGGGAAGATCGTTGACGCGGACGCCGTCGATGACGATGTCGCCAGCCGACGTTTCATCAAGCCCGGCGATCATGCGAAGCAGCGTGGACTTGCCGCAGCCGGAGGGGCCGACAAACACGACGAACTCTCCGTTCTTCACGTCGAGCTGAACGCTCTTCAGAACCTCGAAGTCGCCGTAAAATTTCTGAACCTTGTTGAGGAATAGCTGTCCCAAAACCTGTCTCCGGTCGCCGCTATGCGCGGCACTTACACTCGATAGCAAAGGGATCGCGGGTGTTGCGCCCGCGATCCCCGACAAAGACTTACTTGAACGCTTCGATATCGGCGGCAGCCTTCTTGAGGGCGTCGGCCGGCTCGGCCTTGCCCGTCACGACGGACTGAACCATCTCGATCATGGAGTTCTGGAAGCCCTTGTAATCGGTAAACAGCGGCTCGGGACCACCGAACTTGATGCCGTCGATGAACGGCTTCCACGACGGATCGGCCTTGACGAATTCATCAACCTTTTCCGACGGACGCAGCGGCGTGAGGCCGGCGCCGCCCTGAAGTTCATATTCGCCCTGCGGGCCCGGCGAGGTGATGAACTTGGCGAATTCGATCGCCTTGTCCTCGACCCCGGTGCCCTTGAAGACGGCAAGGCTATCGGTAATCAGCAGCGTACCTTCACCCTTGGCCGACGGGCCGAGCGGCAGCGGTGCGACGCCCCAATTGATCTTGGTGTCCTTCAGGCGAGCAGCTGCGCCCGAACCTGCCTGGATCATGCCGACCTTGCCGTCGAGGAAGATGGCGCGGATTTCGTTCTGCTCGTAGGCAGTTGCGCCTTCGACGGAGTAAGGCGTGATGTCCTTGTATGCCTGCAGGGCTGCGAGCACTTCCGGGCTGTCGATGGTGATCTTGTCGCCGTCGATGACCTTGCCGTTGTTGGTGTAAACCCAATGCATGAACTGGTGCATGGTGTTGTCGAAGGTCTTGGCAGGAAGGCCGTAGCCGGCAATGCCGGTCTTTTCCTTGATCTGCTTGGCGTCGGCGATTTCTTCAGCCCAGGTCTTCGGCGGTGTTTCCGGGTCGAGACCGGCCTGCTTGAAGAGATCCTTGTTCCAGTAAAGGGCCTTGGTCGAGAAAGCGACCGGCACGCCCCACTGCGTGTCGTTGAAAGTGACGGTGTCAACGATATTAGGATAATACGTCTTCTTCTCGTCGTCGGTCATCGGCACCGGAACGATCAGCTCGTTCTGGGCGAATTCCTTCAGCGTGCGCGAGCCGACATAAGCCATGCCAACCGGCGTGCCTGCTGCGGCGAGCGTCGTTGCCTTGTCCTGGCACTGCTCCCAGCCAACAACCTCAACGGCGATCTTCCAGCCGGTGTTCTTGCCTTCCCATTCCTTGATGTACTTCTCATGGATAGGGTCGATCTTGTCGCCGCAATAGATCCAGCTGATCTCCTTGTCAGCGGCATGTGCGGTCATCGTTCCGAGCGCGGTCGAGCCGAGCAGGGCAAGGGCGATGAGCCCGGTCTTGAGTTGAATCGTCACTTTTTTAGCTCCCGTTTTCTCTGGTTGTTGACGTATCGACTTACTGTTTCACCGCGCCGGCGGTCAGACCGCTGACGAGATACCTTTGAAGGAAGAAAATCACGATCATCGCCGGCGCGATGCCGACGAAGCTTGCCGCCATCAACTCGTTCCACACCACTTCCTGGCGGCCGAAATAGGCGAAGAGGCCGACCGGCAGGGGCGCATATTCGGTCTTGGAATTGAAGGTTAGGGCGAAAATGAACTGCTGGGCATAGGAGCCGATAAAGGTGGTGATCGCGACAACCGTGATTCCCGGCATCGCGATCGGCAGGATGACGCGGCGCAGCGTATAGAAATGGCTGGCGCCATCGACGAATGCCGCTTCATCAAGCTCCTTCGGAATGCGCATCATGTAGGTGCGCAGCAGCCAGATCGCCGACGGGATCAGGAAGGCAACGCCCGGGACCATGATGGCGAAATAGGTGTTGAGCAGTCCAAGCGTGCGCATCAACCGGAACAGCGGAATAAGCAGCACGGCGCCCGAGAACATGTTGACCGCAAGAAACGCGCCCAGCAGCATCCCCGCTCCCTTGAACTCGAAGCGGGCGAAGGCATAGGAGGCCGGGATCACCAGCACCAGCACGACGGCGGTGACGATGGTGGAGATGAAGAACGAGTTGAAGATGTAGCGCGCGAAACCTGGCACGCTGATCCACATCGTCCGGTAGGCCTCGAACGAACCATTTTCGGGAATGAACCGGTAGGGCGACGAAAACAGCTGGCTGAGCGGCTTCAGCGAGACCAGGAAGCCTTCGACGAAGGGAGCCAGCACGAATGTGAGGAACACCAGGATGCCGGCATAGATGCCGATGATCTCGTACCATGTATACCGATTGATCAGCTGTGGCTGTTTCATCGCTTGTCTCCTGATGCAAGGCGGCTGGTCAGGCGGAAGTAGCAGACGCAGAAGATCGACAGGAAGATGCAGATCAACACGGCGCGCGCGGCACCCTCGCCGTATTTGTTCGAACCGATCGCCGTGCGATAGGTATCGATGATCATCGTCGTCGTCTCGCCGCTCGGGCCGCCGCGCGTCAGGATCCAGATGATGTCGAACGAGTTGAAGGTGGAGATCAGCGACAGCATCGACATGGTGATCATCGAAGGCACGATCAGCGGCATGGTGATGCGGCGGAAGCGGTAGAACCGGCCGGCGCCATCCGTCCAGGCGGCTTCATAGAGATCCTGTGGGATCGCCTGCATCGCCGCGAGCATGTAGAGGGTCACCATCGGCACGCCGATCCAGACGTCGGTGATGATGGTCGCCCAGAACGCCGTCGATCCCTGCGCTAGGAACGCCACCGGCGAATCCGCCAGCCCGAACCGCTGCAGCATGCCCGAGATCATCCCGAACTGGCCGTTGTACATCCAGCCCCACATGAAAATGCCGATTGCCATCGGCACGATCCAGGGAGGCATGGTCAGCACGCGGAACAACGCCCTGCCCGGCACGGCAGAATTCAGCATCGTGGCGCCGAAGACGCCGATGATCATCTTGATCGAGACAGAGAAGAACGTCCAGACGAAGGTCCGGATGATGACCTCGGCGAATGTCGCGTTGAAGATCTTCGAATAGTTAGCCCAACCGACCCAGTTGGTCGTTCTCTTCAGCGACGCGTCCGTGAAGGAGAGGATGAAGGTATCGACCAGCGGATAGGCAACGATGACGGTGACGTAGAGGACTGCCGGGAGAAGCAATATCCAGGCGAAGATGACCGTGCTTCTTTGAACATTCATCCTGCCGCCCTCCTCAAGCCGCTCTTGCGTGGAGCGCCTCGTCGAATCTGTCCCATATCGGGCGCAGATCGACTATCGTCTTCTTGATCCGCGCCTCGTCCATGGACAGGGCAAGAATGCCGGCTTCGAGCGCATTGAGCGTCGATACGGGCAGCTCGGTGCCGGTGCGAACGCTGCCAAGCAGGTCGATCGCCATCTGTTCGTCGGCGCCGTAATGCTGCGAAAGCTCGGTCGCCACGTATTTGTTCTCGACCACCTTCTTGCCTGTCAGCTGTTCGTGGACGTCGAGATAGCCGCGAACGAAGTCGCCTTCCGCCATGCCGCGCGAACCCATGATCGCGAAGCGGCGGAACTGGTCGGGAACGTTGAGATTGGTATGGAAGTTCATGCCGACGCCATTGGCGTATTCGACGATCGCGACCTGGTAATCGATGATGTCGGCATCGCTGTCGAACACCTTGTCCGACCCCATCCAGCCGCTCGGCTTGCGGTGGAACAACTCTAGATCGTTGATGCCTTCGCGCGCGGGATCGTTGGCAGGCGTGAAGCTCTTGCGGCCGCCGAAACTGGCAACGCGTTCAGGCCTTGCGCCGGCAATGCCATTATAAAGGTCGAGATCGTGGCAGCATTTCTCCAGCATGAAGCTGCCGGAATAGCGCTCATAGCGGCGCCAGTCGCGCATGAAGAAAGCGCCATGATAGGGCTCGATGTGCTCGGACGCCTCGATCGAGACGATCTGGCCGAGATTACCGGCAGCCTGGACGGCCTGCAGGTCGCGATAGAGCGGCGAATAGCGCAGCACCAGACCGACCATCAGGCGCTCATGGCCGAACTTCGCCATCAGATGGGCGAGCTCGATGCTCTCAGCAATCGTCGTGACGATCGGCTTTTCGCAGAACACCTTGAGCCCGGCTTCGAGGCCGATACGGATATGCTCGAGATGGAATAGGTTGGGCGAGCCGATCATCAGCAGATCGAGCTTCTCGTTTGCGATCAGATCTTGTGGGGACGCATAGGCTTTGCCGACGGAGATACCCTTCTCGACCAGGCCAGGCAGACCTGCGGGCTCGGGATCGACGTAACCGACGATCTCGAAGCTCTCATCAACAGACTTGAAGACGTAGCCAAGGTAGCCGAGGCGGAATCCTAGCCCGATAATTCCCACTTTCATGCTATTCTCGTTCCCATTTACGTAATTTATTTTCGTCAAGTTGAGACAAAAATTCGATCTCGTCAACACGAATCACGGAAAAAGTTGAAACCGTGAAATTAATTTTCATAACTGCGCATTTTTATGGCCTTTTGATTTTCATCAGACAATGAACCGCCATCGACCGCGGCAACGGCGGGAGAATGGCTGGTCCATAACACTTATAAGACAATAATCGCGCGCCAACAGTCAACTGGATATAACCAGATATGTCTAGTGATTTCGCCGTTTTCCCTCAAGGAGGTCAAGTACCGAATTAGCGGCATCGACAACATTCGTGCCCGGTCCGAAAACCGCAGCCACGCCGTGTTCCATCAGGAAGCTGTAATCCTGCCGCGGAATGACCCCGCCGACGATGACGACGATGTCGTTCGCGCCCTTCGCCTTGAGTGCCTCGATCAGTTGCGGCGCCAATGTCTTATGGCCGGCAGCAAGCGAGGATAGGCCCACGACATGAACCCTGTTGTCGATGGCGAGTGCAGCCGCCTCCTCAGGCGTCTGAAAGAGCGGACCTGCCAGCACGTCGAACCCAATATCGCCGAATGCCGAAGAAATCACCTTGGCGCCGCGATCGTGGCCGTCCTGGCCCAGCTTGGCGACCATAATCTTCGGCGTCCGGCCTAGCATGGCCGAGACGCCACTCATCCGCGTGCGCAGCGCCGCAAACTCCGGCTCGTTTCGGTAGGCCTCGCCATAGACGTCTCTGATCACCTCGGGCATAGCCGCGTGATCGCCAAAGACCGATCGCATGGCATCGGATATCTCGCCGACGGTGGCGCGGGCCCGCGCGGCATCCACAGCCGTGGCAAGCAGGTTGCCCTCGCCAGTCTTGGCCACCTCGGCCAGATGGTCGAGCGTAGCCGCGACTGCAGCGCTGTTGCGGCGGCGCCTGGTTTCAGCCAGGCGGGTGACTTGCGCGCTGCGGACCGCGCTGTTGTCGATCTCCAGAATGTCTATCGGCTCTTCGTTGTCCAGCCTGTACCTGTTGACGCCGACAATGACCTCGTCGCCCTTGTCCACAGCCGCCTGCCGTCGTGTCGCGGCTTCCTCGATCAGTCGCTTCGGCAAGCCCTCGTTCACGGCTTTGGTCATGCCGCCCAGCGTCTCGATCTCCTCGATCAGCGCCCAAGCCTTTTCGGCAAGCTCATTCGTCAGGCTCTCAACGTAGTAGGATCCGGCAAGTGGATCGACGACTTTGGTGACGCCTGTCTCGTGCTGCAGGATCAATTGGGTGTTGCGGGCGATGCGCGACGAAAATTCCGTCGGCAGGGCGATCGCCTCGTCGAAGGAATTGGTGTGCAGCGATTGCGTTCCGCCGAGCACGGCCGACATCGCTTCGAAGGCGGTGCGGATGATGTTGTTATAGGGATCCTGTTCCTGCAGGGATACGCCGGACGTCTGGCAATGCGTGCGCAGCATCAGTGACTGAGGCTTCTGCGGCTGGAACTCCTGCATGATGCGTGTCCATAGGAAACGCGCCGCCCGCAGCTTGGCTGCCTCCATGAAGAAGTTCATACCGATCGCGAAGAAGAAGGACAGGCGTCCGGCAAAGTCGTCAACATCCAGCCCCTTGGCAAGCGCTGCCCGCACGTACTCGCGCCCGTCGGCGAGCGTGAAGGCAAGCTCCTGCACCAAGGTCGCCCCGGCCTCCTGCATGTGATAACCGGAAATGGAGATGGAATTGAACTTCGGCATCTCCCCGGCAGTGTATTGGATGATATCGGCGACGATCCGCATCGACGCCTCGGGCGGGTAGATATAGGTGTTGCGGACCATGAACTCCTTCAGGATGTCGTTCTGGATGGTGCCGGAAAGCGCCGCGCGAGACACCCCCTGCTCTTCACCGGCAACAATGAAGCTCGCGAGGATCGGAATGACGGCGCCGTTCATGGTCATAGAGACCGAGACCTTGTCCAACGGAATACCATCGAACAGAATCTTCATGTCTTCGACGCTGTCGATCGCTACGCCCGCCTTGCCGACATCGCCGACCACGCGCGGATGATCGCTGTCATAGCCGCGATGGGTAGCGAGATCGAAGGCGACGGAGACGCCCTGCTGTCCTGCAGCGAGCGCCTTGCGATAGAAGGCGTTGGACGCTTCGGCCGTCGAGAAGCCAGCATATTGCCGGATGGTCCATGGACGCCCGGCATACATCGTTGCCCGTGGACCACGGGTGAACGGCGCAAGACCAGGCAATGTGCCCAGGTGCTCCACAGTCTCAAGATCGCTCGCGGTGTAAAGCGGTTTGACATCGATGCCCTCGGGCGTTTTCCAGATGAGCGTTTCAGACGAAGCACGAAGCTCCTTTTCCGCCAGCGCCTGCCAATCCCCCAAGCTCTTCTTCATCGCATTTCTCTCGCATTCTTCTTTTGCCGGACGCTAGCACCTTACCGGCACCTGATGCGAGAGGCTCGCCAGAAAATCTCGGTGATGGCGTAATCATCTTGCATCGTCATTCGGCAATCGAAGCGAGACGCTCGATCCCGCCATAGCAGTAGACATTGCTGGTTGTGCGCCAACGGGCACGCGGGCCTGTTGCGGTTCAACGCAAATATTGCTATATCTTCCCACGCGAAAGGCCGCTCATGCGGCCCAATCTTCCAGCTGAACCGCTTTCAGACATCATTGTAAAGAAACGGTATTATCGCCTTAAGGAAGTTATTGCGCGCTTTTCTTCTGCAGCCCATACTGGGTCTTATCAAGCTGGATAATCATCGATTATCGATAGTGATAGATATCGAGTCGCAGAATCGATAATCTGGGCTCGTGCACGCATGCTGGAAAACTAAGCCCAATGAGAAAATCGCAGCTCGAAACCGCAAATAGGCTCAACGAGAGAGATCTGAAGCGTGCTGAGCAGCTCGATGCGCTCGATACCATCTTCCCATTCCGACGCCGTGACGAGCTCGCCTTGCTGCTGACCGACGACGATGTGACGATCCTGCGGCAGCTGGCCGACGAGGGTGGAAAGCCAAATACCGTTCGCGCGGTGACCGCAGATCTTGCCTATATCCAGGCGTGGTGTCTCGCCACAACCAACGCTCATCTGCCATGGCCTGCGCCAGAAGAACTCTTGCTCACCTTTGTTTCACATCATTTGCGACAGCCATCGTCAGAGAGTGCCGAAGCCGACGATGCGATGCCCAAACATGTCGAGCAACAGCTGCGCACGCGCAAGCTGCTGAAAGGCGCCGCTCGACACGCTCCCGCAACCGTGCGCCGACGGCTGGCCAGTTGGTCATTGATCACAAAGCGCCGCGGACTATCCAGCGCCTTCGACGGGGCGGCACTGAGAGCCAAACTAAAGCTCGCCACCACACGCCCTGACACGGCACAGCCCACCATGAGTGCCACAGCAATCACGGCCAAGATCTTGAAGCAATTGCTGAGGACCTGCGCGAGTGGTGATCTCGTCGATCTGCGCGACAGAGCACTGCTCTCGCTTGCCACCGTAGTTGGCGGTCGGGGTCGTGCCGAGCTTGCCGCCCTGCGCATCGACGACCTTCTGACAGACACCGGCCGGATGTCCACAGCGAGAAAGCGGAAGCGCCCTCGCCTGACAGTAATAATCGGCAGCGCGGACAGCCGGAAACCGGTGGTCGTCACAGGCAAACCGGCTCAGGCGCTTCTGAACTGGATTGCAGAGGCTGGGATCGTCAGCGGACCACTGTTTCGCAAAGTCGATCAATGGGGCAATGTCTCCCGGCGCGCACTCACCCCGCAGTCCGTCAACCTGATCGTCAAGACCCGCGCCGAAAAGGCTGGCCTCGATCCTAAATCGATCTCGGCACATGGCCTGCGTCTTGGCTACATGCTCGCGAGCGCAACTGGAACAACGGCCAAGAGCGTCGCCCGCCCGATATTGCGGCAAGCACGCTGAATCGAGAAAACTGGTAGCGTCGAGATGTAGGGCGACATTTGGCGATGAGTGGCCGACGCTAAGCACAAACGGCCCGCCACGACTTGAGGTGTAGACCGATCGAGGGTTTCGCGTTTCCGCATTCATCTCGAGAAGCGGCCAACATCCCATCAGACACACCAGCGGTTATCCTTTCGAATAGCAAGGAGACGACAGTGTCGATGGGACTGAGCAAGGCGAGGGGCCGGCCACAGTAACGCCGGGGACTTCCCGGGCGATACAGAGGGAGCCGTTACCCCGACTTTCATTTCCGAATGTGAACCATCTGTGGATTCGCGAAGGCAACTGGCCACCACTTGCCGCAAGGTCGACGGGTGACAGCTGGCACCACGCAAGCGCACGACAGGTTGAAACACAAGATCGGACGCGTACAGCAACCGAGGCGCACGGGCAGCATATCTCCGCACTCCAACAGCAGGAGTGACCGACAGGGACGGCGGGGCTGCGATGAGCAACAGGTCGCCGCCTCCGGGCGACTGCATCCTGACAGCAACCTCGATCTTCCAAGTACCGATCCCGTGACGCTGACCAGGCCACATCAAAGATCTAAGCTGCGATCGCGCTATCAGCAACCGCGTTGGGAATGTCGTCAACTTGCCATTAGGCGCTGCAACGTCGTTCGGGATCGATCAGCCGCGGCCACAGAACTGCGACTGACGCAAGACGCAATCCAGTCGACCTGAAACAGGCGCCAAACCTCGCTCTCTGTCGCGTCACTCGCTGTCTTGCGCAGAGGCGTTCCCCGCGGGGAACCGAACACCGATCGAAGCCTCCGTCGTCTCCGAAACGCTGTTCCCCGCGGGGAACA
>UCIT01000054.1 GCA_900472625.1 Hyphomicrobiales bacterium
GACAAAATCTGAGGGGATGGTAATGCAGAACACTAACATCGACATCAGCTTCATGCCCGCCAAGCTCAGGGATTCCGAAGGACCTTTCTTCCGGGAGCCTTGGGAGGCTCATGCTTTCGCCATCGCAGTAAAGCTCAGCGAGCAGGGCCATTTCACCTGGATCGAATGGGCCGATTACTTTGCCGAAGAAATCCGCTTGGCTGGTCCCAAGGCTGCGCATGACGCGAAGGACTATTACACCCTCTGGTTGCGCGCGCTAGAGAGGCTGGTTGCCGAAAAAAAGCTGCTGGCCTCGACCGATCTGTCAAGCCGCAAGCAGTACCTGCACGACAATCCGGTCCCGCATGCGCACATCGCCATGCGCGAGCCGATCTGCATCGCATGAACCCGGCAGCAGGCCGGTTTAATTTGTTCGGAATCGCTGATCGGGCCCGAAACACAAGGCTCGATCCCAGCGGGTGAACTTCACGACCACCTCAATCAACTGACTAGTGTCTAGGAGAATTTCATGTCTACTCATCAGGTCGCTACTGCAAATGTAAACACACAGACGACTAGCCGTACAGGCCAGCTCGTTCAGGCGCTCACCGCAATGTGCTGCGGTCTCCTTATTGTGGGGTTTGTCGGTTTCTCGCATCTGGAAGCAGTTCACAACGCCGCGCATGACACGCGGCATGCGAACGCGTTTCCCTGCCATTGAGCGGAGGCTTGCATGTCTGTTTTCCGTTCACTTGTCTTTACGTCGGTTGCGGTCGGTATTCTTGTCGGCTCCGCGATCAGTGTGGTGCAGTTTGCCGGCACCAGCCGGCTGATCGCCCAGGCTGAGGTCTATGAAAAAGGGGAGGTCGCGGCAGACGGTCACGCGATGTCCGTCGAAGAAATCACAGGTCACGAGGCATCGGGCGAGCATCACGAGCATCGCGCCGCCTGGGAGCCGGCCGATGGTTTCGAGCGCAGTGCCTACACGCTCGCTGCAAACATACTTACTGCAATCGGCTACTCACTGGTCCTGACAAGTTCGTTCGTGGTGCGGGGAACGCCCATGACTTGGAAGAAGGGGCTCGCATGGGGCGCGTCGGGTTTCGCCTGCGTGATGCTCGCTCCCATGCTCGGCCTTCCGCCGGAACTTCCCGGGATGCCGGTGGCGCCTCTTCTCGAGCGGCAGGCGTGGTGGATCGGAACTGCGCTTGCAACGGCAGTTGCAATTGCGCTTGTCGTTTTCCATCGACGCCCTGGTTCAATGGTGGTTGCTTTGCTGCTCGTGGTCGCACCGCATGTTATCGGGGCTCCGCAGGTAGAGGCAGGGCATAAGACGATGGTGCCGCCAATGCTTGAAATGCAGTTCATTGTGACGGCAGCGCTGACAAGCCTTCTGTTCTGGATCCTTCTTGGTGGACTTTCAGGAATTTTCTTCGAACGCCTTTCAAGAAGTGACTGAAGATCCCACGATGAAATCGCGCCCGCTGTTGAATTGAGTCCAGCAGCTGGCGCGCGGCTGGGTAGGTTAGAGCTTTACCGCAGCGAAACCAATTCGAGACCGCCGAGGTACGACCTAAGAAATAATCGCCACGCAGATCACGGAGAGCCGGGCGAAGTCGGGCCCTGAAGCCTCGGTCGCCCTGCTGGCGAAGAAGGCCCCGGATGCGGAACGAATTGGCTTGAAGCGGATCGACGTGCCGGCGATCTGCATCGGTGCAGCCAATGATCCCCGGTCGCTTGACTTTGTCTCGGATCAATTGACCAATGGCCGCAGGTTCCGGATCTAGACGGTTGTCGATGACTGCACCAGAGAATGCCTAGCACTCGTCGCCAATTCCTCACTTTCCAGTTTGCGGGTTTTCGAACAGACGCTGACGAACGTCGCCAAGCTGGATATCAAGTCGATCGGTGGTGCACTCCACTCGTACTGGCGATCGACTATACGCAGCCGGTGAACAAGGCAGGCGACTGCGCCCGCGGCGTCGAACGCATCTACGTTATAGCGGACTTCGCGAACAACTTGGGTATCAAACTCTGCATCGCTGCATCGAGGTACTGGACCGGTTCCAAAACCACGTCCTGAATACGGCTGCTGAAGGTGTTGCCTTCGTCCAGGACGTAGGCAAGTCCAACGTCAAGGTGATGCTCGACACTTTCCATGTGAACATTGAAGAAGACAGCTTCGGCGATGCCATCCTCACCGCCGGGCTATTGCTGGGCCATTTCCACACCGAAGAAAACAGCCGCCGCCTACCGGGGACGGGATGTATCCCGTGGCACGAGATCGGCTTGCGCTCCGCGAGATCAACTACACAGGTGATGTTGTCTTGGAGCCGTTCGCTAAAACAGGCGGTGGTATCGGATCAGACATACGAGTCTGGCGCGACCTCAGCGGCGGGGCAGACGAGACGAAGTTGCACTAGGATGCACGGAATTCCTTGGCGTTTTCTCGGTTTGTACTTGGGGGCTGATAGAGCTGGCACAACGGCGAATTTAGATGCGATGAGCAGATCCTAGCTTTCCTCGAAGCCTGCATCGGCTTGTCTGTTAGGGCCATCCGATGCGTCGCAATTCGAAGCTTTGGGCAAACCTTGTTGGCGCGCATCGGGCCAAGACCTGCACGAGCCAAGATTCATTCTCTTAGAAGCAACTGGTGGTACAGTGCTAAAAAGGACATGGAGTCCTCCAAACCAGCGAAGGCAAAGTCTGTGGTTGCATAACAAATCATGGTGAAAATTCTGTGAAGTCTTCGAAGTAGGCGGCCTGACCCAGAAGATGATCGGCCAGGCTTGAAAAGGTAACGAGCCCGCTGCTCAGGGCACTGAAAAACGGAACCGTGTGCAGCGAGATGTGAGTGACGCTCTGCGCGCTGGTACCAGAGCGCTTGGCCGATAAGTTGTGGAGGTCGGCAATTAGTGCCACCCAACTGCGCGAATTCAGGTCAGCAACAAGACGCCAATTTCGGTGATAGACGACAGCTGAAAGGATGTTGAGCCTGGGCTTTGACAAGAAGATGTACTCGATGAAGCGCTTAAGGAGGAGCGTACGCCAAATCGGGCACAGTACTGCGATGATCATCTTGCCTCGGCGCACCAGTCACGCACTGTCGCGCCGGACCAGGGTACCTGCTAGCATGCGTGTAATCCCGTCGTCGCCCGGCTTGATGGCGGGATCGTCGATCAAAGTCAGGGCTTCCTGCACCATACGCTCGACTGGCTGGCGTATCGTTGTTAACCGGTAGGCGTCCCACGAAGCCATGGAAATGTCGTCGAAGCCGACGACGGCAAGATCATCTGGCACGCGGATGCCACGTTTCCGCGCAGCGTCCATCAGAGCCAGCGCCATGATGTCGTTGCAGCAGAAGATGGCCTCCGGCCGATTTGCGGTCGATATCAGAGATTCGGCGGCCTGGTAACCGCGTTGGTAATCAAAATCGCCTGAAGCCTGCGCCTGGATCGAGGTACCTGCTTCCGCCAGCACATCACGAAAACCGCGAACGCGCTCCACGTGGGTCGATGTATTGGCCACGCCACCGATCAGGCCAATCCCGCGATGACCCCGTTCCAATAGAACCCGGCCTGCATCGCGACCGCCCTGGTAGTTATCGCAGGCGACTGCGTTGATGCGGATGTCGCGCTGCACCCGGTTCAAAAGCACGACTTTGATGTGATGCTGCCGGCAGGCCCTCGCCATCCGCGAGGTCAATTGCGCCGAAGTGACGATGATGGCCGACGGTCGTGACGAGAGGATCTGTTCGGTTGCCAGGTCAACATCGGCGTGGGCTGGGAGCGCGTAGACAATCAGTTGCCTGCCGCTGTCCTGGAGGCGCCGAGCAAGCGCGTCCACCACACTCGGATAGAACGGATTTAAAAGATCGCCGGACACAAGCGTGATGGTTCCAGCCGCGATCGCATTGGCGGTCCGGCGGGCCGGACTGATGTAGCCGATCTCCTCGGCGGCGGCGAGGATGCGTTTCTTCTTCTCCGCCTCGATTGGCGCGCCGGGTGAAAAAGCCCGAGACACCGCAGCCACGGAAACCCCTGCTGCATGCGCGACTTGCTTTGCTGTCGGCTTCATACCCAACCCCACTGAAAGTTTTTCACTAGATCAATGAAAACTTGCATTGCCGCTTTAGCATCATATTTTGGCTCGCGAAAGGAGATCCACTTATGAGTATTACCTATCTCAAGCGCGGCAAGCCCGAGGCGGAGCGTTCGGCAGACGACAGCAAGGTTCGCAGTACGGTCGAGGACATTCTAAAGGACATCGAGGCTCGCGGCGACACGGCCGTGCGTGAGCTTTCGGAAAAGTTCGACAAGTATTCGCCTCCTTCGTTCAAGTTGTCGACCGGCGAAATCGAAGCGCTGATGAACAAAGTCGCGCCGCGCGATATGGAGGACATCAAGTTCGCTCAAGCGCAGGTCCGCAACTTTGCCCAGGCGCAGCGCGATTCCATGCGCGACATAGAGGTCGAGACGCTGCCGGGGGTCGTTCTTGGCCACAAGAACCTCCCGGTTCAGTCGGTCGGCTGCTACATTCCGGGCGGCAAATTCCCGATGGTCGCCTCGGCTCATATGTCGGTCGCGACTGCCTCGGTTGCTGGCGTACCGCGCATTGCTGCTGCGACCCCCGCCTTCAAGGGCGAGCCCAACCCTGCTGTGATCGCTGCTATGCACCTCGGCGGCGCCCACGAGATCTATGTCCTTGGCGGTATTCAGGCGATTGGCACACTGGCGATTGGCACCGAAACGATCGAGCCGGTCCATATGCTGGTCGGCCCGGGCAACGCCTTCGTCGCGGAAGCCAAGCGGCAGCTTTATGGTCGCGTCGGTATCGATCTCTTTGCCGGACCGACAGAGACCATGGTGATTGCCGACGAGACAGTCGACGCCGAAATGTGCGCGACCGATCTCCTTGGTCAGGCCGAACATGGCTATAATTCGCCAGCCGTACTGATCACGAACTCCCGTAAACTTGCCGAGGGCACGCTCGCCGAAATCGACCGTCTGCTGACCATCCTGCCGACAGCGGATACCGCCTCGAAGAGCTGGGCCGATTACGGCGAAGTCATCCTCTGCGACACGTACGAGGAATTGCTTGATGTGGCAAACGACATTGCGTCGGAGCATGTTCAGGTGATGACCGATCGCGACGATTGGTTCTTGGAAAACATGCATTCTTATGGCGCTTTGTTCCTCGGGCCTAGGACAAACGTCGCCAACGGCGACAAGGTCATTGGTACCAATCATACCCTCCCCACCAAGAAAGCCGGCCGCTACACCGGCGGTCTTTGGGTGGGCAAGTTCCTAAAGACGCATTCCTACCAGAAGGTGCTGACCGACGAGGCTGCGGCCCGCATCGGCGAGTACTGCTCGCGCCTATGTATCCTGGAAGGCTTCGTCGGCCATGCGGAGCAGGCCAATATCCGCGTTCGTCGCTATGGTGGCAAGAACGTCGCCTACGGTTCGGCAGCTGAATAGCGGCCTGGAGGGAGGAGCAATGTCCGTAATCTTGCCTAAAACACCATCGTTCAGGCTCGATGGCAGGTCTGCACTCGTTGCAGGGGCCTCCTCCGGTATTGGCCAAGCTGCAGCCGTAGCGCTGGCCGAAGCTGGGGCAGGGGTGACGCTCGTCGCCCGCTCGGCGGACAAGCTGGAGTACACGGCTGCGGCGCTGCACGAAAGAGGGCTTCTAGCCGAAACCCTTGTCGTCGATGTGCAGGATGTCGAGGCGACCGAGCGGGCGATTGCTGCCCGCGCGCCCTTCGACATCCTCGTGAATAGCGCCGGGATGGCTCGCCACGGTCCGGCGTTGGAGACGGCGCTTGCCGACTTTGACGCAGTTGTCGGACTCAATCTGCGCGGCGCCTACTTCCTTACCCGTGCGGTAGCGAAGACTCTGATCGCGGCGGGACGGCCCGGCTCGCTGATCAACATTTCATCGCAGATGGCCCATGTCGGCGGCATCGATAGGGCAGTCTACGCCGCCACCAAGCATGCTGTAGAGGGCTTCACGAAATCCATGGCGATCGAATGGGGAAAGCATGGTGTTCGCGTCAACACGATTTGCCCGACCTTCATTCTTACGCCGCTCGCTGAGCAAACCTTCTCCAATTCCGAGCGGCTAAACTGGGTGAAGGACAAAATCAAACTCGGTCGCATTGGTGAGGTCGAGGACATCATGGGCCCAGTTCTTTTTCTGGCATCAGACGCGGCGGCGATGATTACGGGGACGGCGCTGATGGTCGATGGCGGCTGGACCGCCGACTGAGGGAGAATTCATCATGAAAATTGGATCACCGCGCGAGCTGTATCCGAACGAGGCGCGCGTCGCCCTGACGCCTGACTCAGCGCTGGCGTTGCAGAAGCTTGGGCATTCATGTCTCATCGAGGCCGGTGCAGGAAGAGCAGCGGGCTTCTCTGATGAGGCTTACAGGGCGGCAGGCGTCATTGTAGTGGATGGTGCTGAGGCGCTGTTTGCTGAAGTCGACGTTGTGGCCAAGGTGCGGCCTCCGGAGCCATCGGAAGTGAGCTTGCTGAAGCCTGGCCAGACGCTCATATCGTTTTTCCATCCCGGGCAGAACGCCGCACTGCTGGAAGAGGTGAAAGCGACTGGCGCGAACGTCATCGCCATGGATATGGTGCCGCGCATCAGCCGCGCGCAGAAGATGGACGCCCTGTCGTCCATGGCCAACATTGCCGGCTATCGCGCCGTCATCGAGGCGGGCAACAATTTCGGCCGCTTCTTTACTGGCCAAGTCACCGCCGCCGGCAAGGTGCCGCCCGCAAAGGTGCTGGTGATCGGCGCCGGCGTCGCCGGTCTCGCCGCCATCGGCACCGCAACCTCGCTCGGCGCCATTACCTATG
>UCIT01000020.1 GCA_900472625.1 Hyphomicrobiales bacterium
ATGATTTCCTCCATGCCGGAGTAACGAACTCATGACCCCATCGTTCCAGACGACGGTCGTCGTATACCAGAGGTGTCATCCCTCATTCGCCGGAACGAGCCATCGCCAGTTCGCGACGATCCTCGTTGTTGGACAATGAGGGCCATTCGATCTGGATAAACATCAATCGACGGCTCCATATTGCCGATGATGTCATGGGTGATCGATACGAAGGATCGGATCGCCTGCTGGTTTGTCGTGATGTTGTAAGCGTTACACATCGGTCGTTGCCTCCCCACTCTTCGAACGGAACGTCGTGAGAACAGATCGTCCTAGCCAGAGAGCAGATTGATCAGATGGGCTAGCGGCGGTGGAAAGCGATCTTTTCGAACCGAAAAATTATCGGGGCACCCTAAGCCGCTTCTCTTCCCATTGAAGGTACTGGTCAGCGATCATCCTTCGGCGCTCTTCCTTTTGGCGTTCGGCCTCCCTGCGAAGTGTTTCTTCTCGTCTTGCTTTGGTTGCCGCAGAAGCCTTTTTGGCCTTTGCTGTCGCCTTCGATTTTTTTGCGGTCGCGGTCACCTTAGCCGGTGCGCGGCCGGGTGACCTGCGAAAATGCCATTCGACGTTGTCCGGCTCGAAACCGATATCGGGGTCTCTGTACATCAGAAAGCGCCGGGAAGCGTTGGTCGGAGTGGCGTCTATCAAGTCGTCGTAGAAGTTTTCGAACGCTAAACGCCATCTTTCGCAGACGTGCGCCCCTGACGCCAAAACATCGAGGTATTGCTCTCGAAGGAAATTTTTCTTGTCCATGCCATCAAAAAATACAGAAAATTGGGAACAGAGCAAGAACGAAAAATTCCACCGACGGAGCTGCGTCTCTTTGTACCATGGTGGAGGGCTGAAAATCAGTACGTCGAGACCGCCCCTGGCTGGACATTGTCGCGCACGGCCGCCCAGGCGGCCTTGGGGTTCTCGTTGGAAACGACGCTGGTGATCGTGCGTTTGGGCGCATCGGGATTGTGCTCGCGGATCGACAGGACTCACATGCGTTTACCATTCTGGTTCTACTTGCGGCGACGGTCGATGCGCTCTTCCTTCTTGTTCTCGGGCTTGATGTGGCCGCCAATGTACTTGCTGTCGATCTAGACGGAGCCCCAGAGCTTCATCTTCGCCCGGCGCTTGCCGATCGCCTCCCTGATCTTGGCGAGCAACACCCAATCGGGTCTTGTACTCGACACAGAGTTTGCGGGTGAGGTGCACAGCAGCAAGGCCTTTCCGCAATTAGGTAGCAACTGCCACGAAACTTATAAGAGGGATTCAGCGCTTCGGGCTGAACCCCTGCATATCATCATCGCTTGAGGTTTTGACTGCTCGTGTTGGCCTAGAAATGCTGTAGTCATTCCGATCATAGGACACGCGAAGCGTCTGAGCCGGCCTATGACCGTTCAAGAAATTGTCCAGTTCAACGGCACGGGATCTGGATAGTTGGACCTTTTCAGCAAACTCCGGCCATCGATCGACGGCCGTTCGCACTTGCTCTATAATATCCTTGGCATCCTGATCCGAGATCGAGGCCCCTCTGGCGACCGCCAAGAGGTGAGGCAATCCAGGCGTTCTACCTTCTCCTGCGATTGCAGCGCTGTGTTCTCCGCCTGGGCCTGACGAAAAAGTCAGATCGTACGCGGGTGCCAAAAACCACCGACCAGTCCCGTCCATTAAGAAGGCGTGGTTCTTCGCATGGTCGTCGCGGTTCCTAGCATAGACGTTAAACACCATGTTTCGGAACATCTTGAGGACTTCTCCGGCATCGCGGGTCATCATATGCGTAAGCTTGTGCAGTTGCTCATAGTTCAGTGATGCCTCGCGGTGGCTGGCATTTAACAGGCCGCTTGCCGTGTGCATGTGGAGCCTGCCGGCACGTGTCCTATCAAACCGTTTTGTCGCGAAAAGCCGTCTTCCCTTACGCGTGTCAAACAGGCGGGTTTCAGCCATCTCCAGTCCCGCAGCTACCGCCATGAACGCATAGGCTTTTTCCTCGGCGCCGATTTCCCGCGGGTCGTCAGAACTGGGAGCCTTGACC
Source organism: Hyphomicrobiales bacterium (assembly GCA_900472625.1). Classification (GTDB taxonomy): domain Bacteria; phylum Pseudomonadota; class Alphaproteobacteria; order Rhizobiales; family Rhizobiaceae; genus Rhizobium. Next base: position 2,063 of record UCIT01000020.1, read on the forward strand.
ATCCATCTTTCGTACCCCGGATCTAACTGCTGGCCGTAGTCCAACACACATGTGTTTTCGGCCCTGTTGAAGCCGATCATGATCTTTGGCCGTGCGCCCGCGGACCCGCCTTGCGCGCCCTGCAAACTATCGATGTCAGCGACGTCCAGTTCCGTGTGCACCAGCTCCACCTGATCAGCAAACCAATCCAGATCGGCATCGGCCGGCTGTTTCCGGTCGTCCGGCAAGTCAGGAACATATGTCAGCGCGCCCATGCCCGTTCTGCCCACTGCGGAAAGGCGGTCGATAGGAGTGAGTTGAGTATAGTCGATGCCAGCTCGCTGGAGACGACGGTCCAGCAATAGACGGCCCCAACCGTCAGGTAGGCTGTCGTTAAATAGCCCATGGAGCCCGTCGAACGGGTCACGCGGCGCCGCGATCAAGCCAGTAGCGACCTTCATATGGAATGGCGAGATCAGAAGGGGCGCCGCGAGAAACTCCGCCGAGTACTCAAAGTAGGCCCTTCGTTCCTTGCCACTCCAGGCGAGTGTGCCGAGTTTCTTGCCGCTCCCTTCGAGATTCAGATAAACACTCATCTGCTGGATTGGTTTGAACTTCATTTCCGGCGCACCCGCTGCTTAAGAGGACGATCAACGACATCATCGATATTCTGCGGCGGCCGACTTGGAAACAAGTGGTCGAACTCAGCCTCGGCCTCTAGGACGAAGGCAATTTTCACGAGACTCTCGAGCGAAATTTTCCCACTTTCTTCGAATAGCCTCAGTGATCCGTAAGAGACATCCGATCTTGCCGCCAGTTCCCGCTGGGTCAGTCCGTGCTGGATTCTTCGGCGCTTCATTCTTTCCGCCAAGCCACGGATGACTTCGGCTGGAGACGACATCTTAAATGCCAACATAATAACACCTAACCGCTAATAAGCGCGTTTAGTGCCAATATAATAGCATTTAGTATTTTTTGCAAGCAGATGATAATGCCAGACATTTGCGATCGACGCCTGCCAACCACCCTAGTATTTTCCGCCGCATCTTCAGGATCATACGAATACGACAACGCTGACCTTCCGCTCGCCGCACCCGGCGAGGTCCCGTCGTATCGCGTATCCTACAGGGAACTGAACATGGTCTCCGACAACCTGCCGTCCGTCATTCCGCAGCGGCGCAAAGCCGCACCCGAACTGGAGGTCCTCCGGAGGGTAGAAATATTGGGGCAACCAGCACTTCCTGCTATCGCCCTATTGCCGAACGTTCACGCTTAGCCACCTCCGGTCGAACTGGAAATGCACCTGTTGTTTGACATTGTAGAGCGCGTGGTGGTGGTAAGTTTTCGCGATAATGTGACGATGCTAAGTCCTCTACATTAGAAGACTGCGATCCGTGCTGGGGAAAAATAATATTGGGACCGAGGCCGGGATGACGTTGCGACAGAAACCGATATCGCCTTACTTCCCGCCAGCTGACACTTTGTTTTGCGGCTCAATCGCCATTGGCCTATTCGCTTGAATGCAGATGGATTCAAGGTCCTGTCAGACCAGCAGGAGACGTCTGCTTGATGGTATTTGCTAAAGCCACCCCGGTATCGGAGTTAGGCCGACCCAAGTCGCGTACGGAAGTCATGTGGTCGCGCTCCCTCATTACAGAGAAAGAGACCAGGGAGCCCTGTTTTTTTAAAACAGCGGCAAACGTTTCGGCCTGTTTATGGAAAGGTACGGTTTCGTTCTCACCCACCGCAATCGTAACTTGGCAGCCTGGATCGTGGGTTTGGGATATCGGCGAAAAAGCTGCGACCTCTTCGTTCGTTAGGGATATCTCGTCTTTGAGAAACGACTGTTGTAGCGGCGCAAGGTCATAGACGCCTCCGAGCAGGAAGGCCGCTTGCACATCGGAAGCCCCGGAATTCCCTTGAATGAGGAAGGTAGCCAGATGCGCCCCTGCTGAGTGTCCGCTAATTGTAAGCGAGCCTGGATCACCACCGTGTTCTGCGATGTGCTCGATGACCCATTTCTTGGCGCGAACCATCTGATCGATGATTACCGGCATACGGACCCCTGGCATGAGTGCGTAGTCGACAATCACCGCTATCGCGCCCGCCTGCGTCACGGTGTTTGCAACGCAGGAATACTCGCGCTTGGACCACATGCGCCAGTAACCACCATGGATGAACATATGGACCGGGAGATTGTCGCGGGGACCTTTAGGGAAAAAGATGTCCAAGGCTTCGCTCGGGCCGTCGCCGTACGCGACATCGGCAAGCATCGGCACAAGGTCACGTGTCCTCGCACTGGCCGCGACTATATCAGCCACGACAGCGTCGAAATCCGCGACATGGCCGCGGATTCGAAATGGGTCGGTTTCCAATGTCACTCCTCCATGATCAGAAACTCGTAGCGATATATTTCGCTTCCATGAACTCGGCAATGCCATGATGCTGACCGCCTTCGCGGCCGAGTCCGCTCTGCTTCACCCCGCCAAACGGTGCTGCCGGGTCCGACACCAGTCCGCGGTTGAGCGCAATCATTCCGGCTTCAATGCCTGACGAAACACGAAGTCCTCTCGCGAGGTCTTTTGTGTAGACGTAAGCAGCAAGGCCGTATTCCGTGTCGTTGGCGCGTTCGACAGCTTCGTCTTCTGTGTCGAAACGATAAAGAGGAGCAACTGGACCGAATATCTCCTCGGTCTTCATGTCTGAATCATCCGACACATCCGCAAGCACGGTTGGCGGGTAGAAGAAACCGTCTCCTTGTGGCGTGATGCCGCCGCAAAGAACACGCGCACCCTTCTCTTTCGAGTCATTGACAAGACGGCTGATTTTGTCGACGGCCTTGCGCGTGATCATCGGCCCACACTCCGTGTCGGCCCCGACACCGGACCCAACCTTGAGTGCCTCCATACGCTTCGCGAGGCCCTCTGCAAAGGCGTCATAGATTCCAGACTGAACATAAAATCGGTTTGCGGCCGTGCAGGCCTCGCCCGCATTGCGCATCTTGGCGATCATCGCTCCGTCCAACGCAGCATTCAGGTCTGCGTCGTCGAACACGACGAACGGCGCATTTCCGCCAAGCTCCATTGAACAGGAGATGACGTGCTTGGCCGCTTCGGACAGCAGTTGCCGACCGACGCCGGTCGATCCGGTAAAAGACAGCTTTCTGACCCGCGGGTCGGCAAGGATCTCGGCGGTCATAGGCCCTGGACTGGTTGTCGTCAGAACGTTGACAACCCCCTTGGGCACACCGGCCTCCTCGTAAATTGAGGCCAATGCATAGGCTGTCAGTGGCGTCTCGCTGGCGGGCTTTAAAATAACGGTGCAACCAGCCGCAAGTGCCGGCGCGATCTTTCTGGTGGCCATGGCCGCCGGGAAATTCCAGGGCGTGATCAACAGGCAAACACCGATGGGCTGGTAGTCGACGATAATCCGATTGGTCCCGGATGGTGCGACGCCGAACTCGCCGGTGATGCGGACGGCCTCTTCAGCGTTCCAGCGGAAAAACTCGGCGGCGTATGCGACCTCGCCACGGGCGTCCCTAAGCGCCTTGCCGTTCTCCAGCGAGATCAAGGTCGCAAGCATTTCGGAACGTTCGATCATCAGTTCGAAACAGCGGCGTAAAATCTCCGAGCGTTTGCGGGGAGGGGTGGCGCGCCACGCTGGCGCAGCCGCAGCTGCAGCATCGATGCTGGCGCGCGCGTCCTCGATCGTCGCATCCGGTACGGTGGCTAGAACCGCACCGGTCGAGGGATCGACGACGTCAATGGTTTTTCCCGACCGAGAAGGGCGCCACTCTCCATCGATGTAGAGGCCACGCGCAGCGGCGTCGATGTCCGGCATGTCTTGGCTGGCTTGTGTGATTTGCTGTGCAATGGTCATGATATCCCCCTGTATTAGATCGCGGATGCAGCGAGGTCGCCGTCGTAGGCCGCTTTGACGAGACGTTTCATCGAATCGAGGTCGAACGGCCGTGGATTGTTCTTGATGAGCCTGTCGATCCCGAACGCTTGTTCCGCCGTCCAGTCGAGCTTGTCTGAAGACAGCCCGAGGTCAGCCAAGGTTCGGGTAATTCCGATCGCTGCAAACAGCCTGCGGATCTCCTCGATCGCGGCAACGGCAAGCTGATTATCGTCCAGATCCGAGGTCGCCAAACCAAGCGCGGCTCCGATCTCGGCCAACTCAGCGACAGAGCAGGACAGGTTATAGTTCATAACGTATGGCATCATGGTCGCGACGCCGAGGCCGTGCGCTGTATGGGTCAGCGCGCCGGCGGGATATTGAATGGCATGAGCCGCCGCGGTGCCCGCAGTTCCAAACGCACAGCCTGCCGCAAGCGCGCCCATCATCACGTCGGCTCGGGCGTCTTCATTCTCGCCGTCCGTGCACGCTTTTTCCAAGCTGCGGCCCAGAAGCTTGATGGCCAGCAAGGCAAAGTGGTCGGTGAGCGCGCTCTTGCCGATGAACACGTGCTTTTGTGCCAACGAATGATCCGTGCCCCTGCGAGCAGCAGTGAATGCTTCTATCGCGTGTGTGAGGGCATCGGCTCCGGCAACCGCCGTCAATCCCGGAGGGCAAGTCATCGTCAAGTCCGGGTCGCAGATTGCCGCGGTCGCGATCAGATAGGGACTTGATATTCCAACCTTCAAAGTCCGCTCTGCGTCGGAGATCACCGCCACGGGAGTGACCTCAGAGCCAGTGCCGGCTGTCGTCGGCACGGCGATGATCGGAATTGTCGGGCCCGGAACCTTGTATTCCCCATAATACTCCTTCAACGCGCCGCCGTGTGTCAGCAGCAGGGCGGCGCATTTGGCCATGTCCAAGCAACTTCCGCCACCGATGCCGATCACCATGTCAGGGTCGAAGGCGCGCGAATCCTCGACGCAGAGTGACACAGTTTCCGCCGGTACGTCGGGCTGGACGCCATCGTGGATCAGAACGTCAATGCCGACCGCCTCAAGTGAGGTGACGATCTCGGCGAACACGCTGGTTGCGGCAAAGCGAGCATCGGTGCAAATCAAAGCGCGTTTCCCAAGTCTGGCGGCGACCGAAGGCAAGGCATGGCGCTGACCTTTGCCGAACAAAATTTCGCTTGGAAGCCGTAGGGCGGCGAAGAGGGTCATTGTCCATGTCCTTTGACAAGTGATTGGTTCGAGCAAGAGAGAGCGTTCAATTCGCTCCAAAGCCTTGGCGCGATGTCGATCCCATCGTGCAATGCCCGCTGGCGTCGTTGCGATGCGCCGTCGCCGGGGACTGTGACCGGGTGTGTCGGGTCTGCGGGTTCCGAATTCCGAATACGGTCGAGGTAGCTGCTGAATGAGGCTAGCAACGCAGGTTGCTCGCCAACATCGATTGCGATCAACACGTCACCCTTGTTGCAAACACTGTCGGCGTCCAGGGTCCCACGAACATCAGGTGCGAGCGCCGAGCCCGCAATCGAAGCGACCAGCAATTCGAGTGCCATCCCCAGGGCGTAGCCCTTCGCATCTCCGAAAGGAGCAATGGATCCCTTTGTGGCCGCCGCCGCGTCCGTCGTCGGCTTCCCTCCGCCGTCGCGTGCCCACCCTTCTTGGATCGGGAGCCCTGTCGCGGCATGGTGATGAATCTTGCCCATCGACACAACGCCAGTCGCAAGATCGACGACCATTGGTCTTCCAGCAGTAGGCACGGCGATTGCGAGCGGATTGGTGCCGATCAGGCCTCGCGTACCACCATAGGGGTGGACTAGCGCTTCACTCGACGACAGCGCCAAACCGATCTGCCCGTTCTCTGCAATGCGCTCCACATAGTAGGCCAGCATTCCGAGATGGTTGGAGTTGCGGATGCCAGCAACTGCAATCCCGGTCGTCCCAGCGCGCGCGCAAATCAAGCCGAGCGCCGACTGCGCGACTACGGGCCCAAGTCCTTTCTCACCATCCATCTCAAGAAATGACGAAGATCGCCAATGCCAGCTCCCTTCCGAGGCTGGATCAATGAGGCCACGCTCGATACGCTCCAAAATTCGCGGAAGGCGCTGGAGCCCATGCGAGGGGTGACCTTTTAGCTCGCCTTCTACGAGGACCTCTGCCTGCAGAGCGGCGTGGGCTGCAGGCACGCCTCGCTCTACAAGAAGCTGGGTGCCCAATGACAACGCAGTATCCCAATTAACCCTCACGACGCCTCCGATATTAAATCCTATAGGATATGGGATTGCATATCGGGGAGCATCGTGTTAGCGGTTGATTGTGTCAAGAGGCAAAAATATGCAAAACCGGACTACGACAATGTTGAGCGAAGCACCGGACCCGAGCGGGTTCATTCAACGTAACAACAGCCTCGCGGGCAGCGTTTACGAGGCGATATTCGCGCAGCTCATGACGTTAAAGATTGCTCCGGGCGCTAAGATCACCGTCGACAACCTTGTCCGTGAACTCAACGTCTCGCAGACCCCTATTCGAGAGGCGCTTGGACGGCTCGAGGGTGAGGGGCTCGTCGTCAAGACACACCTGATTGGCTACAGTGCCGCTCCCCAGATAGCCCGCAGACGCTTCGATGAACTCTATCAGCTCCGCTTGCTCCTTGAGCCCGCCAGCGCGGCCAAAGCAGCGGAGGCGATGGACGAACATAAGCTCACAGTGCTCCAAGACGCTGCAGGCGTAATGGGCAGGCGGGACGGTGGTGACGAACGCCTCCGTTATTCGACCTTCGCTCGTCAGGACGCACTCTTCCACGACAAAATCCTGGAAATTGCTGGAAATGAGCTCATCCGGGAAACTCTTAATCATCAGCACACGCACTTCCACATCTTCCGACTGATGTTTCATTCTCGGGTTACTGAAGAAGCTCTGGATGAGCATGAAGCGCTTTTGACCGCTTTTGCTGCAGGTGATGCTGCAGCAGCAGAGGTCGCGATGCGCGTTCATCTCGAGCATTCGCGTGACCGTCTCCTCCCGGCGTTTGACTGAGGAGCCGCCAATGTCGAGCGTGATCACGATGGAACGAAAAGGATGGACGCCAACGTCTAAGACAGAGAATCCTTTGCGCAATCCCGTTCTGCGAGCGGCCAATGTCTCCAAACAGTACGGCCCCGTCACGGTGCTGTCAGAGGTCACGCTTGATATCCTGCCGGGAGAAATACACGCCATCATCGGCGAAAACGGCGCTGGCAAGTCCACCTTCATGCGCGTGCTTTCGGGCTACGCCGAGCCGACGGGTGGATCACTGTCGATGGGCGATGGCGATGTCAGGTTCACCAAGCCCGAACAGGCCCAGAAGGCGGGCATCGTTCTCGTCCATCAGGAAATTTTGCTCGCAGATGCGCTCACAGTTGCTGAGAACGTGTTTCTCGGACGGGAACTGATGCGAAATGGCATTGTCGACGACAAAACCATGCGGCGTCTGACGGCAGATAAGCTCGCCGAGCTGGGCTGCGTCGTATCGCCGAATGCACTCGTTCGCAACATCTCGCTTGCCGACCGGCAGCTTGTTCAGATCGCGCGTGCCCTTCTGGATGATTACAGGTTGGTGATCTTCGACGAACCGACCGCCGTTCTCACTGGGGAAGAAGTCGAACGGCTGCTCGCCATCATCCTTCGTCTCAAGGAGCAGGGCGCTGCGGTTCTTTACATCAGCCATCGGCTCGACGAGGTGCAGCGGCTCGCCGACAAGGTGACTGTTCTACGCGATGGCAAGATGGTCGGTACCTATCCGGGCCAAACCCTCAGCCAGATGGATATGGCCCGCCATATGGTTGGCCGCGAACTCGCGGCGCTCTACCCGCCCAAGCGGGGCAACGTCGCTACAGGGACCACGCTGGCTGTCCGCAGTCTTACCGTTCCCGGATTTGCCAAAGACGTTTCCTTCAATGTCCGCAAATCCGAGATACTGGGCTTCGCCGGGATGATCGGAGCTGGTCGAACGGAACTCTTTGAGGGCATCATGGGCCTGCGGCCGGCCACCGGGTCCGTCGAACTGTTGGGCAAGGCAATCGATATTCACTCGCCACGCGCCGCACTTGACGCCGGCATCGGCTACCTGACCGAAGACCGCAAGGGCAAGGGGCTTCTTCTCCACGAGCGACTGGCCCCGAACCTGACGCTATCGGCCCTTCGACGGTTTCATCCTGGCCTTGTTATGCGACGTCGCCGCGAACAGGCAGCACTTTCTGAGGCGGTCGACCAATACGACATCCGCCTGAAGAATATCGGTGTTACCGCTGGCCAGCTTTCAGGGGGAAACCAACAAAAGCTTCTCCTTGCCAAAGTGCTGCTGACGACGCCGTCGGTCGTCGTCATCGACGAACCGACACGCGGGATAGACATTGCCAACAAGGCGCAAATCTATGCCTTCATCCAGCAACTCGTCTCCGCAGGGAAGACCTGCATCGTCATCTCGTCGGAAATGCAGGAGCTGATCGGAATCTGTGACCGGATCATCGTCATGCGGGAGGGCCGTATATCGGGTGAAGTCGCCGGAGAAGCAATGACGGAACATAACGTCGCACTCCTAGCGACGAGCGACGTCGCAATGGAAAGCGGCGAGGGAGGGAAACGATGACAATTATTACGGGCTCGACTGCGCTCAAACCAGAGCGGGATTGGACTATTGGCTGGGCGGACGTTGGGCCGTTTATAGCGCTCGCGGCGCTTATGGTGATTGGGTTTGCGATCAACCCTGATTTCCTCTCGGCGACAAATCTTGGCAACGTCATCACGCGAAGCGCTTTCATTGCCATTATCGCGGTCGGCGCGACTTTCGTGATCTCATCTGGCGGTCTCGATCTCTCCGTCGGGTCGATGGCAGCGTTCATCACCGGGATCACCATCATGTTCATGAACAGAATGGCTCCCGAATGGGGTGTTTCGGCAATCCCGGCGGGGATGCTGGTCGCGGTTGCCGTGGGCCTGTTTTGTGGCCTGATGAACGGCTTGATCGTCACACTTGGGAAGATCGAACCATTCATTGCCACATTGGGCACAATGGGGATCTTCAGGGCGCTCATCACCTACATGTCGGATGGTGGAACCATCCCGATCGATCGCAGCCTCAGAGACGCCTATCGCCCCGTCTATTTCGGCACCGTTGCGGGCATTCCCCTACCAATTGTCATCTCGATTGCTGTTGCCGCCGTGGCGTCTTTCATTCTCTACAAGATGAAGTATGGGCGGAAATGCGCGGCTGTCGGGGCCAATGAGGACGTCGCGCGCTATTCTGGAATATCCATCATCAAGACCCGCACGATAGCCTATGCCATCCAGGGTGCATGCGTGGCAATCGCCGCTATCTGCTATGTGCCGCGTCTTGGGGCGGCAACACCAACAACAGGTGTTCTCTGGGAACTCCAGGTCATCACCGCGGTGGTCATCGGTGGAACGGCGTTGCGCGGTGGCAAGGGCCATGTCTGGGGAACGGTTGCCGGCGCAGTCATCCTCGAACTGATCGCCAACCTGATGGTGCTGTCCGACTTCGTATCGGAGTACCTAGTGGCAGGCGTCCAGGGGGTCATCATCATCATCGCCATGCTCATTCAAAGGTTCTCGAAATAATCCGTGTCCGGACCACGCGGGTTCACGATCTTAGGTCCAAATTCTGGGAGGAATGGAATGAAACACAAGAAGAAATGGCTTGCAGCCGCGGCCGTCGGTACCCTGCTACTTGCCGGTCACGCTTTCGCAGCCGACAAGAAGGTCGTCGCGGTCTCGATACCGGCGGCTGATCACGGGTGGACAGCGGGCATCGTCTATCACGCGCAGGCCGCAGCAAAGGAAATCAATGCGGCGTTCCCGAACGTTGAAGTGGTGGTCAAAACCTCGCCCTCCGCGACTGCTCAAGTCAGTGCGCTGGAGGATTTGTCGGCAGGCCGCAAACTCGACGCCCTCGTCATCTTGCCCTACACGTCAGAGGAGCTAACGACGCCGGTCAAGGCGGTAAAGGATGCGGGCACCTTCATCACTGTCGTGGATCGCGGTCTCAACGATCCGACCATTCAAGACCTCTATCTGGCGGGCGATAACATTGCGGTTGGCCGAAACACCGCAAAGTTCATGATCGACAAGCTGGGCGGCAAAGGAAATCTGGTCGTGCTTCGCGGCATTCCGACTGTCATCGACGACGAGCGCATCCAAGGCTTTCAAGACGCAATCAAAGGGACCGATCTCAAGGTTCTCGACATCCAGTACGCAAACTGGAACAGCGATGAAGCCTTTAAGCTGATGCAGGACTATCTTGCAAAATACCCGCAGATCGATGCTGTATGGGCGAACGACGATGACATGCTGCTGGGCGTTCTTGAAGCTGTCAAGGAATCCGGCCGCAAGGACATCAAGCTCGCACTCGGTGGCAACGGCATGAAGGATATCGTCAAGAAGGTCATTGACGGCGATGCGATGACACCCGTCGAGACGCCGTACCCGCCTGCTATGATCAAGACGGCGATCTATATGACGGTTGCCAATCTTGTCGGTCAGGCACCTGTTCGCGGCACCGTCAAGCTCGACGCACCACTGATTACTCAGGAGAATGCGAAGGAATACTATTTCCCGGATTCTCCGTTTTAACACCAGACCGAAACCGGGGCGGCAAGCGCCGCCCCACCGCATGAGCAAAGAGGAGCAAGATCATGCCAGGTAAAAAGATACTGATGCTGACGGGTGAGTTCACAGAGGAGTACGAAATCTTCGTGTACCAGCAGGCGATGGAGGCAGTCGGTCATACGGTGCACGTTATCTGCCCTGACAAAAACGCCGGCGATCTCATTAAGACGTCGCTTCATGACTTCGAGGGAGACCAGACTTACACCGAGAAGCTCGGCCATTTCTTCACAATCAACAAGACATTCTCGGAGGCCGAAAAACAGCTTGATCAGTATCATGCTGTCTACGCGGCGGGTGGTCGCGGACCCGAATACATCCGCACCGACAAGCGTGTGCAGGCAATTGTGCGTCACTTCCACGAGAAGCAGAAGCCAATCTTCACCATCTGCCATGGCGTGCAAATCTTGATCGCGGTCGATGGCGTGGTGCGTGGAAAGAAGGTTGCAGCACTCGGCGCTTGCGAGCCTGAAGTCACGCTGGCGGGCGGGACTTATGTTGATCTGTCACCGACCGAGGCTTACGTGGACGGTACAATGGTATCCGCCAAGGGCTGGACGGCGCTCGCAGCCTTTATTCGAGAATGCCTAAAGGTGCTTGGCACTGAGATTCATCATCGCGATGATGTGGCGCAGGCCGCATAGCGGTGACAAGAAGACTGGCAGGTGGCGCCTCTACGGCGCCACCTGTCGCCTGATGTGAC
>UCIT01000056.1 GCA_900472625.1 Hyphomicrobiales bacterium
AAGAAAAGCTGCGCTTCGCTATCCGCGAAGGCGGCCGCACCGTCGGCGCCGGCATCGTTGCCTCGATCGTCGAGTAATCCTCGGGTTGCTATGAGTTAAAGAAGGCCCTGCCGGCACGGCGGGGCCTTTTTCTATGGTAGCATCGTGGGCGACTGACAGCTTCCGGATGAATAATGCGCTTGTTCTTACTTCTTGCTTCTGGCTTCTTGCTGACAGCGGTAGCCTCACCGGAGTTTGCGGCAGCGTCATGCCCAGAGCGTCCTGCCTGCCGCGGATGCGGCTGCAAGGGCGGCCCGGGGTATCGCGGGCCGGACGGTCGTTGTGTCGGCTTCAGGCAGTTGCAGAAGGTATGTGGAAATCCGCCTGACTTGCGCTGCGCCTTCGAGAACGCGCCGGGGACTGGCGCCAACCGTGAATGCGCTTTGGAACCACAAAGCAAACCTTCGGCAAACTGACGTTCAAGGATTGCGCCTGGATTTCAGCTCCTTATCTATCAGTGGGATACAGGAGGAGGATATTCATGAAGAAGCGCATTCTGTTTACCGGCGGTTCGGGCAAGGCGGGGCGGCACGCGGTGCCGTGGCTGGTCAATGCCGGCTATGAGGTCCACAACATCGATCTGGTGCCGCTCGATAGCCCGGGCGTCACCAATCTGATCGTTGACATCACCGACAGCGGCCAGGTCTACAACGCGCTGTCCATGCATCGCGATTTTCCGGATCTGGAAGCGGGCAGGGGCGTCCAGCCCTATGATGCTGTCGTGCATTTCGCTGCTATCCCGCGCATCCTCATCAAGCCTGACAACGAGACGTTCCGCATCAACACGATGGGCACCTATAATGTCATCGAGGCAGCGGTGAAGCTCGGCGTCCGCAAGATCGTCGTCGCTTCCAGTGAAACCACCTATGGCGTGTGCTTCGCCGAAGGGCACCGGGATTTCCATCAGTTTCCGCTCGATGAGGATTACGACGTCAATCCGATGGATTCGTACGGTCTCTCGAAGGTGATCAACGAGAAGACAGCAAGGGCATTTGCCGAAAGGTCTGGTGCCGACATCTATGCGCTGCGGATCGGAAATGTCATCGAGCCGCACGAATATGAAAATTTCCCGACCTATTTCGCCAATCCTGAAATGCGCAAACGGATCGCTTGGAGCTATATCGACGCACGCGATCTCGGCCAGATTTGCCATCTCTGCATCGAGAAGGACGGCCTCGGTTTCCAGGTTTTCAATGCGGCCAACGATGCGGTCTCGGCCAATACCCCGTCCAGAGAGCTCGCCGCGCGATACTTTCCCAATGTGAAATTCACCCGCGAGATCGGCGAGTATGAAGGCTTGCTCTCCAACCGGAAGATCCGCGAGGTGCTCGGCTTCAGGGAAGAGCACGATTGGCGCAAATATGTAAAAGTCTGACCGTGTCTTCCAGCAACGACGCGGAACGGGAAAAAATGAAAATCACACTTGCCAATCTCGTTCCGGCGTCTTAAAGGGAGCGCCATGCTTATCAAATATGTCTCTAGGCTCCGGCCAACAGGCTGATTGAAAAGCGTAAAGGGGTATAGCTCAGTTGGTAGAGCGGCGGTCTCCAAAACCGCAGGTCGTAAGTTCGAGCCTTACTGCCCCTGCCACTTCCTTGAACGAACAGCGCGGACTTCCTGCAGCAATTCGCAAAAGGCTGGTACATGGCTAAATTCGTTAAACTTTGGTTCCCCTCTTGTCTAATGGGGAATCGGTGTTTATGTAGGGGTTCAACAGACACGCGGTGCGTGGGGCTGATATAGTCAGCTTTACGTGCCGTAATTGCGTGGGCAGTCGATGGCATCCAAATCTAATCCGCTTACGTTTCTGCAGCAGGTCCGCACGGAAACGTTGAAAGTTACCTGGCCGTCGCGCCGTGAAACGATGATCTCGACGATCATGGTGCTTGTGATGGTGGTCTTTGCCGCGCTGTTCTTTTTTGCCGCGGACCAGTTGATCGGCTGGCTGCTGGGCTTCGTGCTCAATATCGGCAACTGATCGGGTGGAGATATAAGATGGCGGCACGTTGGTATATCGTCCACGCGTATTCGAATTTTGAGAAGAAGGTCGCGGAAGACATCGAGAACAAGGCCCGTCAGAAGGGTCTTGAGCATCTTTTCGAAAAGATTCTCGTTCCGACTGAAAAGGTGGTTGAAGTGCGCCGCGGTCGTAAGGTCGACAGCGAGCGCAAGTTCTTTCCAGGTTATGTGATGGTTCGCGCCAACCTGACCGACGAAGCCTACCACCTGATCAAGAACACGCCGAAGGTTACCGGCTTCCTTGGTTCCGACAATCGGCCCGTGCCGATTCCCGATTCCGAAGCCGACCGTATTCTCGGTCAGGTTCAGGAAGGTGTCGAGCGCCCGAAGTCTTCGGTCACTTTCGAGATCGGCGAGCAGGTCCGCGTTTCCGACGGTCCGTTCGCGTCGTTCAACGGCACGGTTCAGGATGTGGACGAAGAGCGTTCGCGCCTGAAGGTGGAAGTGTCGATCTTCGGCCGCGCTACGCCGGTCGAACTGGAATACGCTCAGGTCGAAAAGGTCTGAGCTCGGATGTAGGCCGGCAACGGCTTGTGTCCATGCGGCGCAAGCCGTGAAGCGCGTGGAAGGTGAGGGCGCCTTAGCCGGGTCCTAAAATCCGTACCACGCAACCGCAGCCGCCGGAGCAATCCGGCATTATTGGCCGGGCAACCGGCCGTCAGTGAAAGGCAGAGAGATATGGCTAAGAAAGTTGCAGGCCAGCTCAAGCTTCAGGTCAAGGCAGGATCGGCTAACCCGTCCCCGCCAATCGGCCCGGCGCTTGGTCAGCGTGGCATTAACATCATGGAATTCTGCAAGGCGTTCAACGCCGCTACGCAGGAAATGGAAAAGGGTATGCCGATCCCGGTCGTCATTACCTACTACCAGGACAAGTCCTTCACGTTCGCGATGAAGCAGCCTCCGGTCAGCTACTGGCTGAAGAAGGAAGCGAAGATCACGTCCGGTTCGAAGACGCCCGGCAAGGGCCCGAACGCCGGCAAGCTCACCAAGGCTCAGATCAAGTCGATCGCCGAAGCCAAGATGAAGGATCTCAACGCAGCTGATATCGAAGGCGCAATGGCGATGATCGAGGGCTCTGCCCGCGCCATGGGCCTGGAAGTGGTAGGATAAGACCATGGCAGGCAAGCGCACCAAGAAGATCAACGAAGGTGTTGATCCTACGAAGCTCTACGATCTGAACCTTGCTATCGGCATGGTCAAGGAACGGGCTGTCGCCAAGTTCGACGAAACCATCGAAGTTTCGATGAACCTCGGTGTTGATCCGCGTCACGCTGACCAGATGGTCCGCGGCGTGGTCAACCTGCCGAACGGCACTGGCCGTGACGTTCGCGTCGCTGTCTTCGCACGTGGCGCCAAGGCTGATGAAGCCAAGGCTGCTGGTGCTGACGTCGTCGGCGCCGAAGAACTCGTCGAAATCGTTCAGGGCGGCAAGATCGATTTCGATCGCTGCATTGCAACGCCTGACATGATGCCGCTCGTCGGTCGCCTCGGTAAGGTTCTCGGCCCGCGTGGCATGATGCCGAACCCGAAGGTTGGCACGGTTACGATGGACGTCGCTGGTGCCGTCAAGGCTTCCAAGGGCGGCGCTGTCGAGTTCCGCGTCGAGAAGGCCGGTATCGTGCATGCTGGTATCGGCAAGGCTTCCTTCGACGCCAAGGCGCTCGAAGAAAACATCAAGGCCTTCGCGGACGCCGTCATCAAGGCGAAGCCTGCAGGCGCAAAGGGCAACTACGTCAAGCGCGTAGCCATCTCTTCGACGATGGGCCCAGGCGTGAAGATCGAACTCGCTTCGGTCACCGCTTAAGAATTTCAGCCGGATTTCGATCCGGCTTAAAGAATTCCTGGCCTCGAAAGAGGCCGGGATATTCCGGAGAAATCCGGAATCCTGTCCGAGATTGCAGGTGGTTTTCCCTTAATCACTTCGCCTGCATGAGACGGGTAAGACCCGAATTGCATGAAGCTCTGCTTCGATCGATTTGGTTCGAGCCTTGGATGCCTTGTGCCTCTTAGCCTTATTGGCGCGGAGCGCGAGGGGACAGGATCCTCAAGCGTCGCTTGGGTTCTCTTCTGATCCCAAGAGGCAAAGGCAAACCGATGGGTCCGGTCACGGTCCCATCAACTGGAGATAGGCAGTGGAAAGAGCGGAAAAACGCGAATTCGTCACGGAACTGAACGAAGTCTTCAAGGCTTCGGGCTCAGTCGTCGTGGCCCACTATGCTGGTGCTACAGTCGCGCAGATGAACGACTTCCGTTCAAAGATGCGTGCTGCTGGCGGTACCATCAAAGTCGCGAAGAACCGCCTGGCCAAGATCGCCCTTCAGGGTACGGAAGCGGAAGGGATCTCTGATCTCTTCAACGGTCAGACCCTCATTGCATACAGCAATGACCCGATCACCGCTCCGAAAGTCGTCGTGGATTTCGCCAAGACCAACGATAAGATCGTTGTCCTGGGCGGCGCCATGGGAACAACCACGCTCAACGCTGAAGCAGTCAAGTCGCTCGCGACCCTGCCTTCGTTGGACGAACTGCGCGCGAGGCTGCTGGGCATGATCCAGACGCCAGCTACCCGCATCGCAGGCGTTGTTGCAGCACCGGCAAGCCAGCTTGCTCGCGTGTTTTCGGCTTACGCCAAGAAGGACGAAGCCGCATAAGGCGGTTTTTTGCTGTTTATAAACAACCGGTTCGAACCGAACATAAGGAACTGATAACATGGCTGATCTCGTAAAGATCGTTGAAGACCTCTCCGCGCTGACCGTTCTGGAAGCCGCAGAACTGTCCAAGCTTCTCGAAGAAAAGTGGGGCGTATCCGCTGCTGCACCGGTAGCTGTTGCTGCTGCTGCCGGCGGTGGCGCTGCTGCTGTCGTTGAAGAAGAAAAGACCGAGTTTGACGTCGTTCTCGTTGACGCTGGCGCCAACAAGATCAACGTCATCAAGGAAGTCCGCGCTATCACCGGCCTCGGCCTGAAGGAAGCTAAGGACCTCGTTGAAGCCGCTCCTAAGGCTGTCAAGGAAGCTGTTTCCAAGGCTGAAGCTGCTGACATCAAGAAGAAGCTTGAAGACGCTGGCGCCAAGGCCGACGTTAAGTAAGCTTGAAATACATCTGGGAGGTAGGTTTTCCTACCTCCCATTTGCCGTTTCCGGAACAAATTACCCAAAAGCCACGTGAAAACGGCTTTTGGGTAATGGGTTCTTCAAGAGGATGGTCTCGAACCGAGACGCGCAGGCAATCCGGCCTCGTGGTTTCGGGAAGTGAGACGAGTTTGAAGTACACATTGGTTGACGGGGTCGACTGGCCATCGGTTCCCGTCCGTTGCAGGCCCGGATGCAATTTTTGAAGGAGCGACGATGGCTCAGACCCTTACGTTCAATGGTCGTAGGCGCGTACGCAAGTTTTTCGGTAAGATTCCAGAAGTCGCAGAGATGCCGAACCTCATCGAGGTTCAGAAGGCGTCCTATGACCAATTCCTGATGGTTGAAGAGCCCAAGGGCGGTCGCCCTGATGAGGGCCTTCAGTCCGTTTTCAAGTCCGTATTTCCGATCACGGATTTCTCCGGCGCCTCCATGCTGGAATTCGTGTCCTACGAATTCGAGCCGCCGAAGTTCGACGTTGACGAATGCCGCCAGCGCGACCTGACCTACGCCGCGCCGCTGAAGGTGACGCTGCGTCTCATCGTGTTCGATATCGATGAGGATACGGGCGCGAAGTCCATCAAGGACATCAAGGAACAGTCTGTTTACATGGGCGACATGCCGCTCATGACCAACAACGGTACGTTCATCGTCAACGGCACCGAGCGCGTCATCGTGTCTCAGATGCACCGTTCGCCGGGCGTATTCTTCGACCATGACAAGGGCAAGAGCCACTCTTCCGGCAAGTTGCTGTTCGCTGCCCGCGTCATTCCTTACCGCGGTTCGTGGCTCGATATCGAGTTCGACGCCAAGGACATCGTCTACGCCCGTATCGACCGTCGCCGCAAGTTGCCGGTGACGTCGCTGCTGATGGCGCTCGGCATGGACGGCGAAGAGATCCTGTCGACCTTCTACACGAAGTCCGACTACGTTCGCGAAGGCAAGGGCTGGCGGATTCCGTTTACGCCTGAAACCCTCAAGGGCGCGAAGACGATCACCGACATGGTCGACGCCGACACCGGCGAAGTCGTTGTCGAAGGCGGCAAGAAGCTGACTCCTCGTCTGCTTCGCACGCTGTCCGAAAAGGGCCTCAAGGCCCTTAAGGCAACCGATGAAGACCTGTACGGTAACTTCCTGGCCGAAGACATCGTCAACTACTCGACGGGTGAAATCTACCTCGAAGCCGGTGACGAAATCGACGAGAAGACGCTTGCCGTCATTCTCTCGCATGGCTTTGAAGAAATCCCGGTTCTCGGCATCGACCACATCAATGTCGGCGCCTACATCCGCAACACGCTGAACGCCGACAAGAACGAGAACCGTCAGGACGCTCTGTTCGACATCTATCGCGTCATGCGTCCGGGTGAACCGCCGACCATGGAATCGGCCGAAGCCATGTTCAACTCGCTGTTCTTCGATGCGGAGCGTTACGACCTCTCTGCCGTCGGCCGCGTCAAGATGAACATGCGTCTCGACCTCGAAGTCGAAGACACCGTTCGTGTCCTGCGCAAGGACGACATCCTGGCCGTGGTCAAGATGCTCGTCGAACTGCGCGACGGCAAGGGCGAGATCGACGACATCGACAACCTCGGCAACCGTCGCGTTCGCTCTGTCGGCGAATTGATGGAAAACCAGTACCGTCTCGGCCTGCTCCGCATGGAGCGCGCGATCAAGGAACGCATGTCCTCGATCGAAATCGACACGGTCATGCCGCAGGACCTGATCAATGCGAAGCCGGCAGCTGCCGCGGTTCGCGAATTCTTCGGTTCCTCGCAGCTGTCGCAGTTCATGGACCAGGTGAACCCGCTTTCGGAAATCACACACAAGCGTCGTCTTTCGGCACTTGGCCCGGGCGGTCTGACCCGCGAGCGCGCAGGCTTCGAAGTCCGCGACGTTCACCCGACCCACTACGGCCGTATTTGCCCGATCGAAACGCCGGAAGGCCCGAACATCGGTCTGATCAACTCGCTGGCCACCTTCGCACGCGTCAACAAGTACGGCTTCATCGAAAGCCCGTACCGCCGCATCGTTGACGGCAAGGTGACGAACGACGTTCTTTACCTCTCCGCCATGGAAGAAGCGAAGTACTACGTCGCCCAGGCCAACGCCGAACTCGACAGCGAAGGTTCCTTCGTTGACGAATTCGTCGTCTGCCGCCACGCCGGCGAAGTTATGCTTGCGCCACGCGACGGCATGAACCTGATGGACGTTTCGCCGAAGCAGGTTGTTTCGGTCGCGGCTGCTCTCATCCCGTTCCTGGAAAACGACGACGCCAACCGCGCTCTGATGGGCTCGAACATGCAGCGTCAGGCTGTGCCTCTGCTGCGCGCGGAAGCACCGTTTGTCGGTACCGGCATGGAGCCAATCGTTGCCCGTGACTCCGGCGCTGCTATCGGCGCCCGCCGCGGCGGCGTGGTCGACCAGGTCGACGCGACGCGTATCGTTATCCGTGCAACGGAAGACCTCGAAGCTGGCAAGTCCGGCGTCGATATCTACCGCCTGCAGAAGTTCCAGCGTTCGAACCAGAACACCTGCGTCAACCAGCGCCCGCTGGTCACCGTCGGTGACGTTGTCAACCGTGGCGACATTCTCGCTGACGGCCCGTCGACAGACCTGGGCGATCTGGCCCTCGGCCGCAACGCGCTTGTCGCGTTCATGCCTTGGAACGGCTACAACTACGAAGACTCGATCCTGCTCTCCGAGCGTATCGTTGCCGACGACGTGTTCACCTCCATTCACATCGAAGAATTCGAAGTGATGGCACGTGACACCAAGCTTGGTCCTGAGGAAATCACGCGCGACATTCCGAACGTTTCGGAAGAAGCGCTGAAGAACCTCGACGAAGCAGGCATCGTCTATATCGGCGCTGAAGTCGCTCCTGGCGACATCCTCGTCGGCAAGATCACGCCAAAGGGTGAAAGCCCGATGACGCCGGAAGAAAAGCTCCTTCGCGCCATCTTCGGTGAAAAGGCTTCCGACGTCCGCGATACGTCCATGCGCATGCCTCCGGGCACCTATGGCACGATCGTCGAAGTCCGCGTCTTCAATCGCCACGGCGTTGAAAAGGACGAGCGCGCGATGGCCATCGAGCGCGAAGAGATCGAACGTCTTGCGAAGGACCGCGACGACGAGCAGGCGATCCTCGACCGTAACGTCTACGGTCGTCTGGTCGACATGCTGCGCGGCCAGGTTGCCATCGCGGGCCCGAAGGGCTTCAAGAAGGGCACCGAGCTGGCAAACAACGTCGTCTCCGAATATCCCCGCTCGCAGTGGTGGATGTTTGCGGTCGAAGACGAGAAGATGCAGAGCGAACTCGAAGCGCTCCGTGGCCAGTACGACGAATCCAAGTCGCGCCTTGAACAGCGCTTCATGGACAAGGTCGAAAAGGTTCAGCGCGGCGACGAAATGCCTCCGGGCGTCATGAAGATGGTCAAGGTCTTCGTCGCTGTGAAGCGCAAGATCCAGCCAGGCGACAAGATGGCCGGCCGTCACGGCAACAAGGGCGTTGTCTCGCGCATCGTTCCGGTCGAAGACATGCCGTTCCTGGAAGATGGTACGCACGTCGACGTCGTTCTGAACCCGCTGGGCGTGCCTTCGCGTATGAACGTCGGTCAGATTCTCGAAACGCACCTGGGCTGGGCTTGCGCCGGCATGGGCCGCCAGATCGGCGAGCTGATCGATGCCTACAAGGCCAACGGCGATATCGCACCGCTGCGCAAGACGATCGGCGACGTTGTCGGCGACGGTCCGAAGGCCGAACAGGTCCAGGATTTCGACGATGACTCGGTTCTTCGTCTCGCAGACCAGTGGAAGCGTGGCGTTTCGATCGCGACGCCGGTCTTCGACGGCGCGCACGAAGTTGACGTCAACGAGATGCTGGCTTTGGCGGGTCTCAAGGAAAGCGGCCAGTCGACATTGTACGATGGTCGTACCGGCGAGCAGTTCGACCGTCAGGTGACCGTGGGCTACATCTACATGCTCAAGCTCAACCACCTGGTCGACGACAAGATCCACGCCCGTTCGATCGGTCCTTACTCGCTCGTTACCCAGCAGCCGCTGGGCGGCAAGGCGCAGTTCGGCGGTCAGCGCTTCGGCGAAATGGAAGTCTGGGCACTGGAAGCATATGGTGCGGCATACACGCTGCAGGAAATGCTGACGGTGAAGTCGGACGACGTCGCCGGCCGTACAAAGGTCTATGAAGCGATTGTCCGTGGCGACGATACGTTCGAAGCCGGTATTCCGGAAAGCTTCAACGTTCTTGTCAAGGAAATGCGCTCCCTGGGTCTTTCCGTCGAACTCGAGAACTCCAAGATTGACGAGCAGCAGGCAGGCCAACTGCCCGACGCTGCCGAATAATCATCGATAGGGTGTGCGCTGTTCTGCAGCGCACACCGTTCCCGCCTTGGCCCCGTATCGTGTCGGCCGGGCAGGGACGATTTCGCCGCATTTTGCGGTTATTGTCGTTTTTTGCTATGGCGCGGCGCCCGGGAATTGCCGCTGACCATCGCAGTTTGAGGGCGCTAAGCCCATGAAGGAGACAGGCATGAACCAAGAGGTCATGAATCTTTTCAATCCGCAGGTGCCTGCGCAGAATTTCGATTCCATCCGGATCTCGATTGCGTCTCCGGAGAAGATTCTCTCCTGGTCTTATGGTGAGATCAAAAAGCCGGAAACGATCAACTATCGTACGTTCAAGCCGGAACGCGATGGTCTGTTCTGCGCCCGCATCTTCGGACCGATCAAGGACTACGAATGCTTGTGCGGCAAGTACAAGCGCATGAAGTACAAGGGCATCATCTGCGAAAAGTGCGGCGTCGAAGTGACGTTGTCGCGCGTTCGCCGTGAGCGCATGGGCCACATCGAGCTCGCCGCTCCCGTTGCCCATATCTGGTTCCTGAAGTCCCTGCCGAGCCGCATTTCCACGCTGCTCGACATGACGCTGAAGGATGTCGAGCGCGTTCTCTACTTCGAAAACTACATCGTCACCGAGCCAGGCCTCACCGCCCTGAAGGAGCATCAGCTTCTTTCGGAAGAAGAGTACATGCTCGCCGTCGACGAATACGGTGAAGACCAGTTCACAGCCATGATCGGCGCTGAAGCCATCTTCGAGATGCTGGCATCGATGAACCTTGAGAAGATCGCGGGCGACCTGCGCTCGGATCTGGCCGACACAACGTCGGATCTCAAGCAGAAGAAGCTGATGAAGCGCCTGAAGATCGTCGAGAACTTCATGGAGTCGGGCAATCGTCCGGAATGGATGATCATGAAGGTCGTTCCGGTCATCCCGCCGGACCTGCGCCCGCTCGTTCCTCTGGACGGCGGCCGTTTCGCGACGTCGGATCTGAATGATCTGTACCGCCGCGTCATCAACCGTAACAACCGTCTGAAGCGCCTGATCGAACTGCGCGCTCCC
The DNA here is from genome assembly GCA_900472625.1 of Hyphomicrobiales bacterium. Lineage (GTDB taxonomy): Bacteria > Pseudomonadota > Alphaproteobacteria > Rhizobiales > Rhizobiaceae > Rhizobium. Next base: position 10,601 of record UCIT01000056.1, read on the forward strand.
GGCATCATCATCCGCAACGAAAAGCGCATGCTGCAGGAATCTGTGGACGCGCTGTTCGACAACGGCCGTCGTGGCCGCGTCATCACCGGCGCCAACAAGCGTCCGCTGAAGTCGCTGTCCGATATGCTCAAGGGCAAGCAAGGCCGCTTCCGCCAGAACCTTCTCGGCAAGCGCGTCGACTATTCCGGCCGTTCGGTCATCGTGACCGGTCCGGAACTGAAGCTGCACCAGTGCGGCCTGCCGAAGAAGATGGCGCTCGAACTGTTCAAGCCGTTCATCTACGCCCGCCTCGACGCCAAGGGTTACTCCTCGACCGTCAAGCAGGCCAAGAAGCTGGTCGAAAAGGAAAAGCCGGAGGTCTGGGATATCCTGGACGAGGTCATCCGCGAGCATCCGGTCCTGTTGAACCGCGCACCGACGCTGCACCGCCTGGGCATCCAGGCCTTCGAACCGACCCTGGTCGAAGGCAAGGCCATCCAGCTGCACCCGCTCGTCTGCACGGCCTTCAACGCCGACTTCGACGGTGACCAGATGGCCGTTCACGTGCCGCTGTCGCTCGAAGCCCAGCTCGAAGCCCGCGTTCTGATGATGTCGACGAACAACATCCTGCACCCTGCAAACGGTGCACCGATCATCGTTCCGTCGCAGGACATGGTTCTCGGCCTCTACTATCTGGCGATCATGAACCAGAACGAGCCGGGCGAAGGCATGGCCTTCTCCGACCTCGGCGAACTGCATCATGCGCTCGAGACCAAGACCGTAACACTGCACACGAAGATCCGCGGTCGCTTCAAGTCGATCGACGAAGACGGCAAGCCGTACTCGAAGATCTATGAAACGACGCCCGGCCGTCTGCTCATCGGCGAACTACTGCCGAAGAACGGCAAGGTCACCTTCGACGTCTGCAACCAGGAAATGACCAAGAAGAACATCTCCAAGATGATCGACACGGTCTACCGTCATTGCGGCCAGAAGGACACGGTCATATTCTGCGACCGCATCATGCAGCTCGGCTTCGGCCATGCCTGCCGCGCCGGCATTTCGTTCGGCAAGGACGACATGGTCATTCCGGAATCCAAGGCCAAGATCGTCGGTGACACCGAAAGCCTGGTGAAGGAATACGAACAGCAGTACAATGACGGCCTGATCACGCAGGGCGAAAAGTACAACAAGGTCGTTGACGCCTGGGGCAAGGCCACTGAAAAGGTCGCCGAAGACATGATGGCCCGCATTAAGGCTGTCGAATTCGACGACAAGACCGGTCGCCAGAAGCCGATGAACGCGATTTACATGATGTCCCATTCGGGCGCCCGTGGTTCTCCGAACCAGATGCGTCAGTTGGGCGGCATGCGCGGCCTGATGGCCAAGCCGTCGGGCGAAATCATCGAAACGCCGATCACGTCGAACTTCAAGGAAGGCCTGACCGTTAACGAGTACTTCAACTCGACGCACGGTGCCCGTAAGGGTCTGGCAGACACCGCCTTGAAGACCGCGAACTCTGGTTACTTGACACGCCGTCTCGTTGACGTCGCCCAGGATTGCATCGTCAACCTCGTGGATTGCGGCACCGACAAGGGCCTCACCATGACGGCGATCGTCGATGCCGGTCAGGTCGTGGCATCCATCGGCGTCCGCGTCCTCGGTCGTACGGCGCTTGACGATATCGATCATCCGGTCACTGGCGAACGTATCGTCGATGCTGGCAAGATGATCCTCGAGCCAGATGTCATCGAGATCGAAAAGGCTGGCATCCAGTCGATCCGCATCCGTTCGGCGCTGACCTGCGAAGTTCAGACCGGCGTTTGCTCGATCTGCTACGGCCGCGACCTAGCGCGTGGTACACCTGTCAACATGGGTGAGGCCGTCGGCGTCATCGCCGCACAGTCGATCGGTGAACCGGGCACGCAGCTCACCATGCGTACGTTCCACCTTGGTGGCACGGCAAACGTGGTTGACCAGTCGTTCCTCGAAGCATCGTACGAAGGTACCGTGCAGATGAAGAACCGCAACATGCTGCGCAACTCTGACGGCGTTCTCGTCGCCATGGGCCGCAACATGACCGTCCAGATTCTGGACGAGCGTGGCGTCGAGCGTTCTTCGCAGCGCGTCGCTTACGGTTCGAAGCTGCATGTGGACGAAGGCGACAAGGTCAAGCGCGGTCAGCGTCTGGCGGAGTGGGACCCCTACACACGTCCGATGATGACGGAAGTCTCGGGTACCGTTCAGTTCGAAGACGTCGTCGACGGTCTTTCGGTTCTGGAAGCGACCGACGAATCCACGGGTATCACGAAGCGTCAGGTTATCGACTGGCGTTCGACCCCGCGCGGTTCGGATCTGAAGCCGTCGATCGTCATCAAGGACGCAAGCGGCAACGTCATGAAGCTGCCACGCGGTGCTGATGCCCGCTTCCAGCTGTCGGTTGACGCGATCTTGTCGGTCGAGCCTGGTCAGAAGGTTTCCCAGGGTGACGTGCTTGCACGTTCGCCGCTGGAAAGCGCCAAGACCAAGGACATCACCGGTGGTCTGCCGCGCGTCGCAGAACTGTTCGAAGCACGTCGTCCGAAGGACCACGCCATCATCGCTGAGATCGATGGTACGATCCGCCTCGGCCGCGACTACAAGAACAAGCGTCGCGTCATCATCGAGCCTGTCGAAGACGGTGTCGAACCAGTCGAATACCTGATCCCGAAGGGCAAGCCGTTCCATCTGATGGAAGGTGACTATATCGAAAAGGGTGACTACATCCTCGACGGTAACCCGGCACCGCACGATATCCTGGCGATCAAGGGCGTGGAGGCTCTGGCTTCCTACCTCGTGAACGAAATTCAGGAAGTCTATCGTCTGCAGGGCGTTGTCATCAACGACAAGCACATCGAAGTGATTGTCCGTCAGATGCTGCAGAAGGTGGAAATCACTGATGCAGGCGACTCGACCTATATTGTCGGCGATAACGTCGACCGTATCGAGCTCGAAGACGTCAACGACGGCCTGATCGAACAGGGCAAGAAGCCTGCTTTCGGCGATCCGGTTCTGCTCGGCATCACCAAGGCGTCGCTGCAGACGCCGTCCTTCATCTCCGCCGCGTCCTTCCAGGAAACGACGAAGGTGCTGACGGAAGCTGCAATCGCCGGCAAGACCGACGGTCTGCAGGGTCTGAAGGAAAACGTCATCGTTGGCCGCCTTATCCCGGCCGGTACCGGCGGTACCATGACCCAGATCCGCCGTATCGCTACGTCGCGCGACGAGATGATCCTGGAAGAACGCCGCAAGGGCACGGGTGCGGACGTCGCAACCCCGATGCTGCAGAACCTCGCCAGCGAGCCTGCGCCAGCCGCCGAATAATCGGTATCTGGTCTGACGAATTGAAAACCGTCCGGAGCGATCCGGGCGGTTTTTTCGTTCTGGACAGGGGGTAGGGAGGATCGGCAAGGGAAGGGGCTGGTGCGAAGAGGCGGCGTCAGCCGATCAGCGGCAGGCAATGCCCCATGCCATAGCCGAGGCATTGTCTCGCTTCGGTGATATCGATCCAACGGAAGCGGAAAACGATCGGCGGCCCGCCACCAAACGGCGTCAGTTCGCGGTGCAGCCATGTGGCCGGCAACTCGCCATCAAGCGCCACATGAAAGTAGTGCCTGTGATGGCAGACCTCGAGCCCGTTTTTCTGGAAGCGGTAGTCGTGAAACGCAAGCGGGGTGAGGGGTGCTGTGGGCAACAGCCCGGTCTCCTCGTGGAATTCGCGGCGGGCGGCATCAGCAACGTCTTCGCCGGCTTCGACGGTCCCCCCAGGCACCTGCAGCAGTACGTCAGGAAAGTCCGGTTCGTCGAAAACGAGAAGCCGGCTGCCTGAGGTCGCGTAGATCAGCACCTTCAGAGCATCCGGCTTCATCAATGAAACTCAGCTGAAGCGAATGATCGCGACTTCGCCGTCGACGGCACCCTTGTAGGCGGATGCGTGCGGCTCTTCTTCCGGAATCTCGGTGAGCATCCCGATCTGGTCGAGGTCCGCTTCGATGAAGCCTTCTTCGGAAAGCGCGTTCAGTGCCTCGCGCACGGCGCTGTCGTCGTCGGCGGCCTTCAGCATGATGTGGAGGTCAACACCCTCGCTACCGTCCGTCTCGTATCCCTTGCCGATGATGATGAAGACCATCGGGCCTTCGGTATTGTTGTCATTGTCGGGGCTGGCAATCATTCTCTGTCCTTCGATTCGAGATTTGAATCTGTTTTCAGGCACTTGGCCTCTGCAATCTGTGATTCCTTAGCCGCTTTCGTTGCAATGCCCAAGTTTAACTTGGCAGCTGCACGCGATTTTGTCTAAAAGCCTCAAACAAGGGCCGAAAGGCCGCGTTTCAAGGGCTTCCCGGGAAGATTATTTGTTAACAGCCTTGACGAGACGGCGGGAAACCAGTAGTACCCGCGCCATCGGAACCCATGTGAGGCATGGCCATCTGGAGCGACACGCCCCGGATATCACCTCAAACAAGGTTCGAAACGCACGTTGAAGATATGTTGCCTGCACGCATGACGCATTTCTTTTGCGTCCTCTGCTCTTTGTGGTCCATCTGCGAAAACAGATCGGGCCACGTTTTGCGCATTGAGACAAGCGTGTGATCTTGCCGGAGACGGCGTTGAGTTACGCCCGCAAGGGTTTGAGATATAAACGTAAGGGATGGTTGAATGCCTACCGTAAACCAGCTGATCCGCAAGCCGCGCCAGCCAAACGTAAAGCGTAACAAAGTTCCTGCACTGCAGGAAAACCCGCAGAAGCGCGGTGTTTGCACACGCGTTTACACGACAACGCCTAAGAAGCCGAACTCGGCTCTGCGTAAGGTCGCCAAGATCCGTCTGACCAATGGCTTTGAAGTCATCGGCTACATTCCTGGCGAAGGTCACAACCTGCAGGAACACTCTGTCGTCATGATCCGTGGCGGCCGCGTAAAGGACTTGCCAGGCGTTCGTTACCACATCATCCGCGGCGTTCTCGATACCCAGGGTGTCAAGAACCGCAAGCAGCGTCGCTCCAAGTACGGCGCGAAGCGTCCGAAGTAATCTTCGGGCTTAGTAAGAAATCCGGCGCTGCGTGAGGTCCTCCGCGTGATAAAGCGCCTTAACGGTTAAGAGACGAGAAGTTATGTCCAGACGTCACAGAGCAGAAAAGCGCGAGATCAACCCGGACCCGAAGTTCGGCGATCTCATCGTCACCAAGTTCATGAATGCGATCATGCTCGACGGCAAGAAGTCCGTCGCTGAAAGCATTGTCTACGGTGCGTTCGACTCCGTACAGAGCAGATCCAAGCAGGAGCCGCTGGTCGTTTTCCACGCCGCTCTTGATAACATCGCTCCGCACGTCGAAGTCCGTTCGCGCCGCGTTGGTGGTGCTACGTACCAGGTTCCGGTAGATGTTCGTCCTGAGCGTCGCCAGGCCCTCGCAATTCGCTGGCTGATCACTGCCGCTCGCAAGCGCAATGAAACGACGATGGTCGATCGCCTGTCCGGCGAGCTTCTCGATGCATCCAACAACCGTGGTAGCGCCGTCAAGAAGCGCGAAGACACGCACAAGATGGCTGATGCCAACCGTGCGTTCTCGCATTATCGCTGGTAATCCCGAACGGTATCGAAAGGCAGTCCATTATGGCTCGCGAATATAAGATCGAAGACTACCGTAATTTCGGTATCATGGCGCATATCGACGCCGGCAAGACCACCACGACCGAGCGTATCCTGTACTACACAGGCAAGTCGCACAAAATCGGCGAAGTGCACGACGGCGCGGCCACGATGGACTGGATGGAGCAGGAGCAGGAGCGTGGTATCACGATCACTTCCGCTGCGACCACGACCTACTGGAAGGGCCGCGACGGCAAGACCCGCCGCTTCAACATCATCGACACGCCCGGCCACGTCGACTTCACCATTGAAGTCGAACGTTCGCTGCGTGTTCTCGACGGCGCGATCGCGCTTCTCGATGCCAACGCCGGCGTAGAGCCGCAGACGGAAACCGTCTGGCGTCAGGCTGAGAAGTACAACGTTCCGCGGATGATCTTCTGCAACAAGATGGACAAGACCGGCGCGGACTTCTACCGCTCGGTTGAGATGATCAAGACCCGCCTCGGCGCAACGGCTGTCGTCATGCAGCTGCCGATCGGTGCAGAAACCGAATTCAAGGGTGTCATCGACCTGATCGAGATGAACGCACTCATCTGGCGCGACGAGTCGCTCGGCGCTCAGTGGGATGTCGTCGAGATCCCCGAGGACATGAAGGCCAAGGCTGAAGAATATCGCGAAAAGCTGATCGAGACTGTTGTCGAGATCGACGAAGCCGCGACCGAAGCCTATCTCGAAGGCGTTCTGCCTGACAACGATCAGATCCGTGCTCTCGTCCGCCGCGGCACCATCGACGTCAAGTTCCATCCGATGTTCTGCGGTACGGCCTTCAAGAACAAGGGCGTTCAGCCTCTGCTCGACGCCGTCTGCGATTACCTGCCTTCGCCGCTGGACATTCCTGCGATCAAGGGTATCGACTTCAAGACCGAAGCCGAAATCGAGCGTCATGCAGACGACAGCGAACCGTTGTCCATGCTGGCATTCAAGATCATGAACGACCCCTTCGTCGGTTCGCTCACCTTCGCACGTATCTACTCAGGCAAGCTCGAGAAGGGCACATCTGTCATCAACACGGTCAAGGACAAGCGCGAGCGCGTCGGCCGCATGCTTCAGATGCACTCCAACTCGCGTGAAGACATCGAAGAAGCCTTTGCTGGCGACATCGTTGCTCTCGCCGGCCTCAAGGAAACCACCACTGGCGATACGCTCTGCGATCCGCTGAAGCCGGTTATTCTCGAGCGCATGGAATTCCCCGAGCCGGTCATTCAGATCGCGATCGAGCCGAAGACCAAGGGCGACCAGGAAAAGATGGGCCTCGCGCTCAACCGCCTGGCTGCTGAAGATCCTTCGTTCCGCGTCAAGACCGACCAGGAATCTGGTCAGACGATCATCGCAGGCATGGGCGAGCTTCACCTCGACATCCTGGTTGACCGTATGCGTCGTGAATTCAAGGTAGAAGCAACTGTCGGCGCGCCGCAGGTTGCCTACCGCGAAACCATCACGCGTCAGACGGAAAAGGACTACACCCACAAGAAGCAGTCTGGTGGTACCGGTCAGTTCGCCCGCGTCAAGATCATCTTCGAACCGAACCCTGAAGGCGATGACTTCAAGTTCGAATCCAAGATCGTTGGTGGTTCTATTCCGAAGGAATACATCCCAGGCGTTCAGAAGGGCATCGAAAGCGTTCTGACTTCGGGTCCGCTCGCTGGCTTCCCGATGCTCGGCGTCAAGGCGACGCTCATCGACGGTGCCTTCCACGACGTCGACTCGTCGGTCCTGGCGTTCGAAATCGCTTCCCGTGCATGCTTCCGTGAAGCAGCCCGCGAAGCCGGCGCTCAGCTCCTCGAGCCGATGATGAAGGTCGAAGTTGTTACGCCGGAAGATTACGTCGGTGACGTCATCGGCGACCTGAACTCGCGCCGTGGTCAGATCCAGGGCCAGGAAAGCCGCGGTATCGCTGTTGTCATCAACGCGAACGTCCCGCTGGCCAACATGTTCAAGTACGTCGACAACCTGCGCTCCATGTCGCAGGGCCGCGCTCAGTACACGATGACCTTCGATCACTACTCGCCGGTCCCGTCGAACGTCGCAACCGAGATCCAGGCAAAGTATTCCGGTCAGAAGTGACCGGAATACCAATTGACCGATAACAAGAATTAGGTCCCTCGGGGACTAGCAAGAATGGAGAGCCGAAATGGCAAAGAGTAAATTTGAGCGCAACAAGCCGC
>UCIT01000059.1 GCA_900472625.1 Hyphomicrobiales bacterium
ATCTCCCCCTCAGGGGGGGAGATCGGCTGTGGTTGGCCGCTCGCTTCGACCTCAATTGCTTGCTGAGACTGTGGCTCCGGGTCGATCTCCCCCCTTGAGGGGGAGATGTCCGGCAGGACAGAGGGGGGTGCCACACCCGCCGTGTCAGCATCGGCCGCATTCGCGGCATCCTCAACAGCCTCTGCCGCCGCCTCGGCTTCCAGCAGCGACAACGGCACCAGCCCGACATCATCGGTCGCCAGCGCGGTCGGCAGATCCTCGGAAACCTCGTCTTCGAGAGGCTCGACAGCCGCATCATCGGCCGGCCCACCGGCCGTATCCATCTCCTCCGGCAGCACCGGATCGGCGACCGTGGGCAGCGCGTCGACAGCAACCGGCGCCTCAGCCTCAGCCTCAGCCACAGGCACCTCAGTGACAGGATCAACCGCCACCGCCCCGGCCGCGCTGGTCTCGACCACGCTCGTCGCAACCGAGTCCGGCTTTGGCTCCTCCGCCTTGTCGGGGCCGAAGGTGAAGACCTTTTTGATGAAGCTGAACGCCATGGGGTATCCGTAAACTCAGGCCGCGTCGGCGGCCGTCAATTGCATGTCGAGGTGCTTGCCGTTGTGGCCGGTGATTTCAACCGACACCAGCGCGCGGGGAGGAAGCCCCGGTGCCGCGACAAGCGTGAAGTTTTCCGTATGCGCCAATCCGTTGTTTTCCACCAGCAGCCATTGTCGCGTGCCGACCATGCCGTCGAGATGGGACTGGTGCAGCATATGTCCAGTGGCGCGCAGCCGTGCCGCCCGCTCCTTGACGAGCCGCCGGTCGAGCTGCGGCATGCGCGCCGCCGGTGTGCCGGGTCGCGGGCTGAAGGGAAAGACGTGCAGATGCGCGATTTCCGCCTCTTCGGCGAGCCTGACGGCATTGCCGAACATCTCTTCCGTTTCGGTCGGGAAACCGGCGATCATGTCGGCGCCGATCGAGATCTCGGGCCGGAGCCTGCGGACCTCGTTGACGAAAGCGAGCGCATCGGCGCTGGAATGCCGGCGCTTCATCCGCTTCAGGATCATGTCGTCGCCATGCTGCAGCGACAGGTGCAGGTGCGGCATGAATCGCGCTTCGTCGGCGATCAGATCGAGCAGATGCCTGTCCGCTTCGATGCTGTCGATCGACGACAGCCTCAGGCGGCGAATATCCGGAATCTGCTTCAGCAGCGTCTTCGCAAGCAGCCCGAGCGTCGGCTCGCCCGGCAGGTCGGCGCCGTAGCTGGTGGCGTCGACGCCTGTGAGCACGATCTCGCGATAGCCGCTTTCCACCAGTCGCCGCGCCTGATCGACGACAGCACCCATCGGCACTGAGCGCGAATTGCCGCGGCCATAGGGGATGATGCAGAAGGTGCAGCGGTGGTCGCAGCCGTTCTGCACCTGGATGAAGGCGCGCACGTGGCCGTCGATGTGCTTGACCATCTGCGGCGCCGTCGCCTTGACGCTCATGATGTCGTTGACGCGCAGCTTTTCTTCCGCAGACACGCCGAAATCGGGCAGCGCGCGATAATTCGCGCTCTTCAGCTTCTCTTCGTTACCGAGCACGGCATCGACCTCGGCCATGCCGGCGAAGGTTTCCTTCTCCGTCTGCGCGGCGCAGCCGGTGACGATGATGCGGGCATGCGGGTTGTCGCGCCGGGCCCGGCGGATCGCCTGGCGCGCCTGCCGTACCGCCTCGCCTGTTACGGCGCAGGTGTTGACCAGAATGGCATTGTTCAGGCCGGCCTTCTCGGCCTCGGCCCGCATCACTTCGGATTCGTAGGTGTTCAGACGACAGCCGAAGGTGATGACCTCGACGCCGCTCACCGCGCTTCCGCCCCCGAGGCCTCGGCCGCTTCCGCCTCGTCGCGCGACCAGGCGCCGGTCGTCGGATCGACGACGCCGGACCACTCCCATTCGGCGGGACCGGTCATGACGACGTGGTCGTTGTCCTGCCACTCGATGATCAGCGGCTGGCGGCTCGGCGCCGAGGCGACGTCGATGGTGACCTTGCGGCCGGTGCGGCCGGTGCGCGCGGCGGAGACCCCGGCGGCACAGGCAGCCGAACCACAGGCCAGCGTCAGCCCGGCGCCGCGCTCCCAGGTGCGGGTGCGCAGGCTCGAGTCCGATATGACCTGCGCCAGCGTGATATTGGCCTTCTCGGGAAACATCGGATGGTTTTCCAGCATCGGACCGAAGCGTTCGAGATCGAAACTCATCGGATCCCGATCGACCCAGAAGATCGCATGCGGATTGCCCATCGACATCGCCGACGGCGAATGCAGCACCGGATTGTCGATCGGGCCGATCTGCAGCTCGATGCGGCTGGTGTCGAAGAATTCTTCCGCCAGCGGAATCCTGTCCCAGTCAAACACCGGCTTGCCCATGTCGACCGAGATCGTCCCGTCTTCGAGCTCGACGGCGTTGAGGATGCCGGCGACGGTCTGGAAGGTGAAGACCTTCTTGCCGGTTTCGGAAGCCAGCGCCTGCACCACGCAACGCGTGCCGTTGCCGCAGGCCTGCGCCTTGGTGCCGTCGCAGTTGAGGATATCGATCCAGGCATCGGTACCTTCGGCCTTGGGGTCGTGGATCGCCATGATCTGGTCGAACTGCGTCGCCGCGTCGGCATTGAGCGCAATCGCCGCCTGCGGCGTCACCTTGTCGGTGCGGCCGCGCATATCAACGACCAGGATCTTGTTGCCAAGCCCGTTCATCCTGGCGAATTCAACCGTTGCGCTCATCGTATGGTGTCCATGTCTGTTTGGGCTGTATATGGCGGAAATATGCGGGAATTACCAGTGGCCGCAACCTCGCCGATCCTCCTCTCCCCCCGGGGAGAGGGTGGCCGAGCGGAGCGGAGGCCGGGTGAGGGACTGCGCGGCAGGACACCAGTCACTCACCGTCACAGGGAACGCGGCACCACGAGACGCTCCAGCCTGCCGCTGCCCTCAGTCATGTCCTGCCAGCCGACGGCGAAATCGATCACGGCAAGCGCCCCGGTCGGAAATTTTTCCCGCAACCGAGCAAGATCGTCGCCATGGCCTGCGAGATCGAGCGTCACATCCTGAAGCCCCGGATTATGCCCGACCAGCAGAAGCGTTCGGACCGAGGCGTCAGTGGCGCGGATGATGGCGGCAAGCCGCTCGGCCGGCGCCTCGTAGATTTCGTCCACATCCCGCCGTTCGATCGATGCAGGCAGTTCCGCGCCAACCAGTGCCCACGTTTCCTGTGTCCGCCGAGCGGTCGATACCAAGGCAAGATCAGGGATCAACGCTTCGCGGGCCATGTAGCGCGCCATCAGCGGTGCGGCCCTCAGGCCGCGAGTGGCGAGCGGGCGATCATGGTCGGGAATACCGTCGGGCCAGGCGGATTTGGCGTGGCGGAGGAGAAGCAGGCGGTATCGCGGGAGCGTGGTGTCGGATGTCATGATGCTCTCCGGATGGGGGATGGCGGGAGTATAACTCACAAACGAAAAAGGACAGGCCCCGCCTGTCCTTAGGCTATGCCTGTCCTTCCGCAATCATACATCCAGCCTCTTCCTTCGACAGGGAGAGGCTGAACGATCTCAGTTCCACTCGCGGATGTCGACGAAGTGGCCGGCGATGGCCGCTGCGGCTGCCATGGCGGGCGACACCAGATGGGTGCGGCCTTTGAAGCCCTGGCGGCCTTCGAAGTTGCGGTTCGAGGTCGAGGCGCAGCGTTCGCCCGGCTTCAGCCGGTCGTCGTTCATGGCCAGACACATGGAGCAGCCCGGCTCGCGCCAGTCGAAGCCGGCCGCCTTGAAGATCTTGTCGAGACCTTCGGCTTCCGCCTGCTCCTTGACCAGGCCGGAGCCTGGAACGATCATGGCGCTGACTGTGCCCGCGACGGTCTTGCCTTCGACCACCTTGGCGGCAGCGCGCAGGTCCTCGATGCGGCCGTTGGTGCAGGAGCCGATGAAGACGCGATCGACAGCGATGTCGGTGATCTTCGTGCCCGGCTTCAAGCCCATATAGTCAAGCGCGCGCCACTTGGAGGTGCGCTTGTTCTCATCCGGAATTTCATCCGGATTTGGAACGATGCCCTGCACCGAGATAACGTCCTCGGGCGAGGAGCCCCAGGAGACGATCGGCGGCAGTTCGGCGGCGTTCAGCGTGACGATACGGTCGTAATGTGCGCCTTCGTCCGACTTCAGCGTTTCCCAATAGGCGATCGCCTGCTGCAGCGTCTCGCCCTTCGGCGCGCGCGGCTTGCCGGTGATGTAGTCGTAGGTGATCTGGTCGGGGGCGATGAGGCCGGCGCGGGCGCCGCCTTCGATCGACATGTTGCAGATCGTCATGCGGCCTTCCATCGACAGCGCGCGAATGGCTTCGCCGGCATATTCGATGACATAGCCGGTGCCGCCGGCGGTGCCGATCTCGCCGATGATGGCCAGCACGATGTCCTTGGCGGTGACGCCAGCCGGCAACACGCCGTCGACCTGCACCAGCATGTTCTTCGCCTTCTTCTGGATCAGCGTCTGGGTGGCCAGAACGTGCTCCACTTCAGACGTGCCGATGCCATGCGCCAGCGAGCCGAAGGCGCCGTGCGTCGAGGTGTGGCTGTCGCCGCAGACGATCGTCATGCCCGGCAGTGTGAAGCCCTGTTCCGGTCCGATGATGTGGACGATGCCCTGGCGGATGTCGCTGGCCGAATAATATTCGACGCCGAATTCGGCGGCGTTGATCGCCAGCTGCTCGACCTGGATGCGGCTTTCCTCGTTCTTGATGCCGAGATGGCGATCGGGCGAGGTCGGCACGTTGTGATCGACGACGGCAAGCGTCTTTTCAGGCGCACGGACCTTGCGGCCGGTCATGCGCAGTCCCTCGAACGCCTGCGGCGAGGTAACCTCGTGCACCAGGTGGCGATCGATGTAGAGAAGACAGGTGCCGTCGTCTTGTTGGTCGACCATGTGGTCGTCCCAGATCTTGTCGTAGAGAGTACGCGGTGCGCTCATGGCGATACATCCGTTTTTCTATGCATAGGGGGTATGGAGCTTGGTGGCGGGAAGCCCGCCGGCCGTTCAGTCGATCAGACAGGGATCAACGAAGTCGGCTGTTGAGCGCACCGGAAACAGCCGCAAAGAAACGTGCCGGCAGGCGATAATGATCCTGCAGCACGAAAATATGCGCCCCAATGCAACTAAACTTGGATTCCATGGGCAGTGACTTACCAATTTTTCGCTGGCTCGGCAATTCGATTCGTTGAACCTCTATCGCCGCTCTTTTCCACGCATTCGTTTTTCCACCTGCCTCAGGCCAAGCGACAGGCCGATCGTCAGGATCAGGTAGATATAGGTGACGATCGAATAGGTTTCAAAGAAGCGGAAGGAGCCGGACGCGTAGATCTTGCCCATCTGGGTGATGTCGGAGACGCCGAGCACCGAGACGAGCGAACTATCCTTCACCATTGCCACGAAATCGTTCGACAGCGGCGGGAAGATCACCTTGATCGCCTGCGGAAAGACCACGAAGCGGAAGCGGTGATAGCGCGACAGGCCGAGCGCCTTGGCGGCCTCGATCTGGCCGTGATCGACCGACTGGATGCCGGCCCGGAATACTTCAGCGATGAACGAGGAATAGCCGATCATCAGCGCGATGATCGCCCGCCACATCAGCGAGAAATCGCGGACCAGGATCGGCTCGGCAAGACCTGATCTGACCAGCGGTAACGTCAGAAAATTGTACGCAGCGACGATCGCCGGGGCGCCGACGAAGGCGATGTAGAACAACAGCACCAGCATCGGCACGCCGCGGATGACCTCGACGTAGAAGCGGGCGATCTGGCGCAACACGACGCTGTCCGAAAGCCCCAGCAGCGCGATGCCAAGCCCGAGCAGGGTCGCCAGCGCGAAGCCCACCAATGTCACGAAGATGGTGACGCCGACGCCGTTGAAGACGGTGCGGAAGACCTGGGCGTAGATATCGTTGGCGATGATAACGGCGGCAAGGGCTAGGCCGATTACGACGAGGGCGACCAGCCACCAGGGGTAGTCGCCCTTTTCATGTCCATGCGGGGCCGGCTGCGGCGCCATCATCGATGGCACCGGGAGAGAGGCGAAGAAGGGATCATTGCCCCATCTTGTAGTCGAGGAACCACTTCTTGTTCAGCGCATCAAGCGTGCCGTCGGCCTTGAGACTTGATATCGCGGCGTTGACCGGCGCCACCAGATCGGAGCCCTTCGGGAAGATGAAGCCGAAATCCTCGGTGCCGAGCGGGCCGCCGATGACCTTGAGGCCGCCCTTCGACGCATCGACATAGCCCTGCGCCGCGACGCTGTCTGTCAGCACCACATCGACGTCGCCGGCCTTGAGCGCCTGTACGGTGGCGCCGAAGGTCTCGAACAGCTTGATACGTGGGTTCTGCTCGTTGCCGTCGAGGATCTCGTAGACGGCGGCGTAGAAGGGCGAGGTGCCCGGCTGGGCGCCGACCAGGCCGTCATTGAAGGCGCCGAAGGTCTTGGCGTCGGTAAACCGCGTCTCGTCGCCGCGTACCAGCATGAACTGCTGGCTGCGCATATAGGGGTCGGAGAAGTCGACCTTGGCCTTGCGGTCGTCCTTGATGGTGATGCCGGTCATGCCGATGTTGTACTGGTTGTCGGAGACCGCCTGGATCATCGCGTCCCAGCTGGTGTTCTGGTACTCGAGCTTGAAGTTCAGCCGCTTGGCGATCTCGTCCATCGCGTCATATTCCCAGCCGATCTGCTTGCCGGTCTTCGGATCGACGAACTGCAGCGGCGGATAGGCGTTCTCGGTGACGACGACGACCGTCTTGCCCTTCAGGTCGGGCAGTTCGGCGGCGAATGCCGCAATCGGCGAGAGGACAAGGGCGGTCAGCCCGGCAAGGACGGTGCGACGAAACAACATGAAATATCTCCCCAAAATAACGCCTGCGGAACCTGTCATAGTTGCGGAGCCGATGGCAAGAGGATTGGGTTTTCATGAGGGCGGAAAAGCGGGAAGGACGGTTTAAAAACCACCGGTTCAGGGGAAGGAATTTCGGTGGAACGCGTTTGCTTGCTACGACGCCGGCTTGCCCAGCGCCTTTTCCATCGCCGGATACAGGCCTTCCCTCAGGCTGATGTCGTCGAATGGGCCGACACGCTTGTAGAGGATTGTGCCGTCAGGGGCGACGAGGTAGCTTTCGGGGATGCCATAGACGCCCCAGTCGATCGCCGCCTGGCCCTTGGGATCGACGCCGATCGCCTTGTAGGGATTGCCGAGCTCGCCGAGGAAGCCGAGCGCGTTGTCGTTCTTGTCCTTGTAGTTGATCGCGACGATATTGAGCCGGCTATCCTTTGCCAGTTCCTTCAACACCGGATGCTCCTCGCGACAGGGGATGCACCAGGAGGCGAAGACGTTGACCAGCGTCAGCTTGCCCTTCACGGCGGCATCGTTGAGCGCCGGCAGGTTGCTGCCTTCCAGCGGCGGCAGATCGAGCGAGGGGGCCTTGGTGTTGAGCAGCGCCGAGGGAATCTCGGCGGCGTTCTTGCCATGCACATCCTGATCATAGAGCATCTTGCCGGCGGTGGCGGCGATGCCGCCGAAGACGATGAGCGGGATCAGGGCGAAGGCATAGCGGCCAACACCGCGCCTTTGCGCCGGGGCTGCGGGCGTTTCGGGTGCAGATGCTTGAGGCGTGTCTCTCATGACGCCGCATCCTTGGGCCGGGCCGAGCGGCGGCGGATACCGGAGGCTTCCAGCACGGCCAGCTCCTTGCGACGGGCGCGGCCGTCGAGGAAGGTCCAGAGCGTGACGGCGACGGTGACGAGGCCGGCGAACAGATAGGAACCGTAGACGTAGAAGGCATAAGACTCAGTCATCTGTTACGCCTCCCGGTTGGCAAGGCGCGCGGCGAGCCGGCGCTGGGCCGATATGCGGCGGCGCCAGATCTCGTTGCGGATGGCCATCACATGCAGCGTCAGGAACAGCGTGGTGAAGGCAATCGCCATCACCAGCAGCGGCCGGAGGAATTCCGGATCGATGGTCGAGCCGTCAAGGCGCAGAACGCTTGCTGACTGATGCAGCGTGTTCCACCAGTCGACGGAGAACTTGATGATCGGGATGTTGACGAAGCCGACGAGGATCAGCACGGCCGAAACGCGGGCGGCCTTGGAGGGATCGTCCATGGCGCGGTTGAGGGCGATCAGGCCGAGATACATCAGGAACAGGATGAAAACCGAGGTCAGCCGCGCATCCCACACCCACCACGTGCCCCACATCGGCTTGCCCCACATGGAGCCGGTGACGAGAGCGATCAGTGTGAAGGCGGCGCCCAGGGGCGCTGCTGCCTTGGCGGAAACGTCGGCCAGCGGATGACGCCAGACCAGCGTGCCGATCGCCGACAGGCTCATGATCGTATAGCCCATCATCGACAGCCAGGCGGCCGGGACGTGGATATACATGATGCGGACGGTCTCGCCCTGCTGGTAATCGCCTTCCGTCGTGAAGCTCAGATACAGCCCCACGATAAAACAGAGCGCGGTGAAGGCGGCCATCCATGGGATGACGATGGATGCGAGCGCCAGGAACCGCGTCGGGTTGGCGAGATCGCTCAGTTTGGTGATCGAAAGGCTGGTTTCACTCATGGGCTTTCCTTAGCGCGATCCGGCTTTTGGGGCAATCAAGCCGATGATCAATCCGATGTGTTGCGCAACGCCAGCGCCGCCGCCGCCGGGCCGAGGACGGCGAAGAACAGGGTCAGCGCGATCAGGATCAGGAACGGCGGCAGGAAGGGCGCCGGCCCCTGCACGGCGGCATAGGTGGCGCTGACGCCGAAGATCAGCACCGGGATGGTGAGGGGCAACACCAGGATCGACACCAGCAGGCCGCCGCGCGGCAGGGCAACCGCGACCGCCGCCCCCACGGCGCCGATGAAGGTGATCGCCGGTGTGCCGACCAGCAGCGTCAGCATGGTGGCGCCGATCGCTTGCTCGCTCATGTTCATGAACAGGCCGAGCAGCGGCGAGGCGATCACCAGCGGCAGGCTGGTGGCGATCCAGTGGGCAAGGCACTTGACGAGCACGGTCAGCACCAGCGGCGTTTCCTGCATCAGCATCAGGTCGAGCGCGCCATCGTCGCGTTCGGCCTGGAACAGACGGTCGAGGCCGAGCAGCGCGGCGAGCAGGGCGCCGATCCAGACGATGGCCGGGCCGATGCGGGCCAGCAGCGCCAGATCAGGGCCGACGCCGAAGGGGATGACGGCGACGACGGTGAGGAAGAACAGCACGCCGATCAGCGCACCGCCGCCGGCGCGGATGGAAAGGGTGATGTCGCGCAGGAGGAGGGCGGTCATGGGTGGGCCGACGCTGGGGTGAGATGGCTGACGGAGGGAATTGGGGGCGTGGCCCCCTCATCCGACCCTTCGGGCCACCTTCTCCCCGTGGGGGAGAAGAGACCTGGGGCAGGCCACCCGCCGCAATCTCCCCTTCTCCCCCACGGGGAG
>UCIT01000060.1 GCA_900472625.1 Hyphomicrobiales bacterium
TACGGGCGAACGGTCGGCGAACTTTTCGACGCTGCCCACGCCCGGCTGGCGCCCGCGCTGCTGGCCGACGGCGGCGGCGTCACGGCCCATGGCGACGCGCACAATGCCAATGTCTGGTATCACCACAACGGCGAGCAGGCGGAGCTTTCGTTTTTCGATCCGGCCTTTGCCGGCGCGCACATCCCGACGTTGCTTGCCGAGGTCAAGACGACATTTCACAACATCCTCGCCCATCCCTTCTGGCTCTACGACCCCGCCATTGCCGAGCAGACGTTTCAGGCGACGGCGCGATACGAGGATGGCAAGCTGTTTGCCGACTTCGACTGGCGCCTGAGCCCCATTCGACAGTCGTTGCTCGACGTCAAGGCCCTATCGATGTGGAGGCCGCTGCTGTCGACGCTCAAGGCGAAGGACATGCTTCCCTCGGACTGGCGCACTGTCGTCCGGCTTGGGCTGTTCCTCTGCCCGACCCTGGTGATGAACCTGCGCGCTGGCGCAACCACACACAACCCAACCTCATCGCTGATCGGCTTCTCGGTGGCAGTCATGACCGGCAGCGAGCCTATTGTCGGCGAAGACATGTTGACACGCTTCTTCGAGATGATCGACCCGGAGCGCAGCTGACATGACCATCGTCAACATCGGACAGCTTGAAAGGTCTAGGGAAAATAACGCATGACAAAGACGCATCCGGAAAACGCCTTCAGGCCGGGTGCGATAACAAGACGCCAATGAAGTTGCTGCAAGCACAGACCAGCCAACGTTAAACGTCAGAAAAGGGGTTTCCATGACTTACACGTCGATCAAGATCAGAATTTCCCGCGCCGCTATCGCCCTTGGCGTCATCGGCGCACTCGCGCAGGCGGTTCCCGCATGCGCCGCAGACGCCATCCCCACCCAGCCCGAGGCCGGCACGTTCAAGCTCGGCATCGAGCCTTGGCTGGGTTACGGGCAGTGGCACGTCGCGGCCGCCAAGGGCCTGTTCAAGACCGCCAAGCTGGACGAGGTGGAACTGGTCAACTTCACCGAGGACAAGGATCTCAACGCGGCGCTGGCCAGTGGGCAGCTTGATGCAGCCAACATCGCAACCCATACGGCCATGGCCATGGTTGCTGCCGGACTTCCTGTGAAGATCGTTTCTCTCCTCGATTTCAGCTTGTCTGCGGACGCGATCATCGCCGGCAGCGACATCAACAGCGTTGCCGACCTCAAGGGCAAGAACGTTGCCTACGAAGAAGGAACGACGAGCGACATCCTGCTGAACTACGCACTTGCCAGCCACGGCATGACCATCGCCGACATCACCAAGGTGCCGATGCCGGCAGCAGACGCCGGATCGGCCCTGATTGCCGGCCGCGTTCCCGTTGCCGTGACGTACGAACCCTATATCTCGTCCGCCCGCGCCCAGGACAAGAACATCAAGATCCTCTTTGCCGCAGGTGAAGACCCGGGCCTGGTGTCGGACGTGTTCGTTGTGCGCGACGAAGTCCTGAAGTCCAAGCCCGGCCAGGTGCTCGCCATGCTCAAGGCCTGGGACCTTGCCGTCGCCGAATACAAGGCCAACACCAAGGAGGCACGCGATATCATCGCCAAGGCTGTCGGCGCCTCACCTGAGGATCTTGTGACGGCATTCGACGGCGTTCAATACTACACCACCGCGGAAGCCCAGAAATCCTTTGCCGGTGACTTCAAGACCAAGACCTTCGTCGACGTCCTCAAGGCCGCCAAGACTGCCGGCATCCTGACGCAGGACGTGACAGTCGAGCAGATGATGGACACCTCGTTCGTCGACGCAGCCAGCAAGTAACTTGCACGCAGGGGAATACCGAATGTCCGCCTCCGAAGGATTGCCCCCCGCCAACAAGGGACCCCGCGCGCACCCGCGCGCGGGCGTCGGAAGACCCCCGAGCGCGTTTCGCATCGGTGATCCGCTCGGCGGCCGCACCTATGTCGCGATCGCGCTTTGTGTCTTTCTAAGCCTGTTCCTGATCTGGTGGACGGCGACCGCGACCGGCTGGGTCAAGCCCATCTTCTTACCAAGCCCTGGATCGGTGTGGGACAAGATGGTGGAGCTGACACTAAACGGGACCCTGCTGAGCGATGCCGGCATCAGCATCTACCGGATGCTGATCGGCTTCGCGATCGCGTCGGCGATGGCCATACCGATCGGGATCATGATCGGCTGCTTCAAGACCTGGGAAGCCGCCATCGAGCCGTTCGTGGACTTTGTCCGTTACATGCCTGTCGTTGCGTTCGTGCCTCTGACGATCCTTTGGGCCGGCACGAGCGACATCCAGAAATTCGTCATCATCTTCATCGGAACCTTCTTTCAGCAGGTGCTGATGGTGATGGACAGCGTCAAGAGGGTCCCGCCTGACTTTGTCGGGCTCGGGCGTACGTTGGGCCTGTCGGAGATGAAGATCCTGCACCGCATCGTGCTGCCATCCTCCCTGCCGGGAATTTGGGATACGCTGCGCATCAGCCTCGGCTGGGCCTGGACATGGCTGGTTCTGGCCGAACTTGTCGCAGCAACCTCTGGGCTCGGCTACCGGATCGTAGTGTCGCAGCGTTACTTCCAGACGCAGACGATCATTGGCTACATCCTGCTGCTTGGCATTCTTGGTCTGCTCACAGACCAGAGCATGAAGGCCCTTGAGCGCTTTTTCTTCCGCTACTCGTCGAGACACTGAAATGATCGAGCCAAAACTCAAGATCGCCTCCCTGAACAAGTGGTACGGCACCGCGAAGAACCGTGTGCACGCGCTGAACGACATCGATATCGAGCTAGCGGATAACGAGTTTGTCTCGCTTGTCGGCGCATCGGGTTGTGGCAAGAGCACCTTGCTGTCGATCGTTGCCGGTCTCCAGGGCTTCGACAATGGAATTCTCCTGACCGACGGCGCGCCGATCGTCGGTCCCGGCCTCGACCGCGGGGTGGTCTTCCAGTCCTACACACTGCTGCCCTGGCTGACGGCGTTACAGAATGTCGAATTCGCCCTCAAGGCGGCAGGCATGTCGAACGCGGAATGCAGGGAGATTGCTCGCCACCATATCAACTTAGTGAAGCTCGACCGCTTTGCCGACGCCTTCCCGTCGCAGCTATCTGGCGGCATGAAGCAACGTGTCGCGATCGCGCGTGCTCTGTCCTATCGGCCGAAAATGCTGCTGATGGATGAACCATTCGGCGCGCTCGACGCCCTGACCCGTCACCAGATGCAGGAGTTACTGACCCAGATATGGGAAGAACATCGATTGACGGTACTGTTCGTGACCCACGATGTCGAGGAGGCCGTTTACCTCTCGGATCGCATCATCGCGATGAGCACCAACCCAGGCCGGATCAACACGACGTTCCACGTCGGACTTGGTCGCCCACGCAATCAGGACATGATCGCGACATCGGAGTTCATCGCTCTGCAGAAGGACGTGCTGGCCGCTATCCGCGCAGGCTCGCAAGAGGATGCCGACCACTGATCAAATCCCTCGGCATCGGATCAGCGCATGCCGAGGGACAGTTTCGAGGATCGTTCGTATTTGCGCCTCACGTCCTGAATTTTTCCATCAGATTACGCATGATCCGGCCGACATCATTGTCGTTGCCGGGTCCGGGCAATGCGCCGATCCACGCCACTGAACTTGCAGAAAAGATGAGCCCGCCAGCATGATGGCGATAAGCGGTCATGTCGGACCTGCGAAACCCTGCCCGCTCCGCCGATCCGTCGGCGATCCAGAGGTCCGGCCGCACTTGAAAACTGTCATCGAAATCATCCGCGACGGCAAGGTGGATGAGATTGCTCGGCGTCCCCGCGAAGCGGATGGTCGCATCGACCTCATACCCCGCGGCAGCCCCCAGCACTGTTCCTTGCTGTCCAAACATATCAGAAGCGACACCATCGAATAGCCAGGCAAAGTCCGATTGGTAACTCCCTTCAAGCCTCCGATAGGGTCGTGACGGACCGAAGCTCATCATGACATACGTGACGCCCAGCAGAGATTGTGGATGATGGCGGCCCCGGTCTTCCCAGTTGCCACCAGGCTCGCCGGTCATGGCCATATGGATCTCGCCCGGACGACCGCTCCAGATGTCGTTCTTGCCGCGTCGCAGTTCCATCTTGCCGTCCTGAAACGCCACGACCCAGTAAAACCCGTTTCCGCCGAGATAACCGACGCTGCCTCCCGACTGAACATAGTCATCGAGACCTTTCATCATGTCCGATGACCAGTATTCCGGATGGCTGCCCGTCAGCAGCAGTCGGTAGCGCTCGAGGCTCGTGCCCCCCTCGGCATGCAGGTCATGATCGGCCAGCACATCAGCCTGGATACCATGGCGCCCGCAGAACTTGAGAAGTTGGAGATCGACAGGCAGCAGATGTGGACAGTCGGACAGCGGGTAGTGATAGTCGTCCCGAAGCGTGGCGCGTGGTCGGCGACTGGATGTGAGGCTGACGCCGCTCAGATCGCTGTGAGTGTCGTATAGGCTCAGGAAACTGTTATCGATGGCAAATAGATGCCCACGATCGCTTCCATGCCACGGATACCGCTGCGACGGTAACTGCTCGTCGGCATAAGCGAGGTAGGTCGCCGTCGGTAGCAACACCGCAATTGCCGAGCGAGGCTCGCTCGGGCGGACAAAAAATGGCAGCCTTTCGACCCCGTCCTTCGTCGCGATCATCAGAGCATAGACCCCAGACCGCGCTTCCGGCGGTATGCTTATGCTGACGTCAGGCGTCCAATCGAAGCCGCCGAAATCGTCATCGTGGAGATGGAGAGCATCAAAATGATCGGGAGCCACCCTCGGATCGTGTGCATCCCCCGTGAACCTGCAGGAAGCCACGGCGAATGTCGGCGCGTTGTGGACGATGAGATTGGCGCCATCGCCGGCAATCGGCGCAACAAGCCGGACCGGCCCTTTACTCGGAAAGCGCCATTCCGATGCAACGCCATCGATCGCGACCTCAATCCGCCCGAGCCTCGCGTTCAGGGTCGGTGTGCTCAAGCTGGGCGCGGCTCCGATACAGATGCTGCCAGTTTCAATCGAACTCTCAACCTCGCACTCACCGACAATCTCGCCACCCTCGCGCCGCACGGCACATGAGATCGCTTCCGACATCTGCGAGACGATCAGCCGATACCACCGTTCGTTGCTGATCTCCGCGACAAGCTGGCCATTTGCCAATAGTTTCCCATCCGGATCGAGGCTCAGCAGAAACGAACCGAAAGAGACGACGTGCTTCGTTTCAAGATTCGACGTGAACAGGATTTCGAAGGTCAGTTCCAGCTTGGTTGCATTGATTGAAAGAACAGGCAGTTCAATCCAGGATCCCAGACCGTAGGAGCGCACAGCAAGGCCCGTTGTGTGCCTCTCTACGGACCAATCGACGATCTCCTGGATATCCCGATCGAGCGTGACGATGGAAATGGCTGCGTTCGGATCAGTGCAGGAGATAAATGCTTGGGTGTCGCAACCTCCCCTCACGCTCCACGGTTCCACATAGCCGACGGCGGGCATTGCGCTATGGTTCAACAATGTCTTCATGCGAACTCAACGTTTCGGGTGGATGACTTTAGCGGGCTAACAGCAGCGCTCTTGAAGGCAATGGGCGACGGGCTTGCGCGCAGCGGCAGCGACGATCCGATATCCGACCGTATTATGCCGGCCTGCTGGGCAGACCCTAGCCTTCGGGGCTGCCATCAATCCCGGGCGGTCGGACAATAGTGCCTCAGGCTACACTCAGCACAGCGACATGCCGATCCGCTCGAGCAAACACGAATGGCGCCGCTCAAACGTTCCAAATCGGGCGCGCCGCCTACCCAAATCAAACCCTGGCCTCCCGGCGAAAATATTCCCCGGGAGTATCTCTCTGGTACACATGCCTCACGAAGGCGCCGAACCAGCCGCAACCAGCGTGATCAGACTAGTATTGAACCGACAACGCATCGATCGGTGCCGCCTTCGGCGGCGCAAACTTGGTCAGGTCGATTCCGACGACGGCCGCCTTGTATTCTTCCGCACTTGGCGTCCGACCAAGGATTGCCGACAGCACCACGACCGGGGTCGAGGCCAGCAGCGATTCACCCTTCTTTTCGGCGGTGTCTTCCACGACACGCCCCTGGAACAAGCGGGTAGACGTGGCAAGCACGGTGTCGCCCTTTTCCGCTTTCTCCTGATTGCCCATGCAAAGGTTGCAGCCCGGGCGCTCCAGATAAAGGATGTTCTCGTATTCGGTCCGGTTAGATGTCTTCGGCTTCAGGTCATCGAATTCGAATCCGGAATACTTCTGCAGGATTTCCCAATCCCCTTCAGCCTTCAGCTCATCGATGATGTTGTAGGTCGGCGCGGCAACGACCAGCGGAGCTTTGAACTCGACCTTGCCTTCGGCCTTCTCAATGTTTCTCAGCATCTGAGCGACGATCTTCATGTCGCCCTTGTGCACCATGCACGAACCAACAAACCCAAGATCGACCTTCTTCGTGCCACCGTAGTATGACACGGGGCGGATCGTGTCGTGGGTGTAGCGCCTGGACACATCGGAATTGTTGACATCGGGGTCGGCGATCATCGGCTCGTCGATGACATCCAGATCGACAACGACTTCCGCAAAGTATTTCGCATTTTCGTCGGGCGTCAAAGCCGGCTTTTCGCCAGAGCGGATTTCAGCGATGCGTGCGTCCGCCTTGGCGATCAGGCCCTTCAGCGTCCCGACGGAATTGTCCATGCCCTTGTCGATCATGATCTGTATTCGCGACTTCGCGATCTCGAGCGATTCGATCAGCGTGTCGTCCTGCGAAATACAGATGGACGCCTTGGCCTTCATCTCAGCCGTCCAATCGGTGAAGGTGAAAGCCTGGTCGGCGAGCAGCGTGCCGATATGGACCTCGATAATGCGGCCCTGGAAGACGTTGTCGCCGTGCTGGGCGAGCATCTGCGCCTGAGTGGCGTGTACGACGTCGCGGAAGTCCATGTGCGGCTGCATCTTGCCCTTGAAGGTCACCTTGACCGACTGCGGGATCGGCATGGTTGCTTCGCCGGTCGCCAGCGCCAGCGCCACTGTGCCGGAGTCGGCGCCGAAAGCGACGCCCTTGGACATGCGGGTGTGGCTGTCGCCGCCGATGATGATCGCCCAGTCGTCCACGGTGATATCGTTCAGCACCTTGTGGATGACGTCGGTCATCGAATGATAGACGCCCTTGGGGTCGCGGGCCGTGATCACGCCGAAATTGTTCATGAAGGACATGAGCTTCGGAATATTGACCTGAGCCTTCTTGTCCCAGACGGATGCCGTGTGACAACCCGACTGGTAGGCGCCGTCGACGAGCGGCGAGATGACGGTTGCCGCCATCGCTTCCAGTTCCTGTGCGGTCATCAGGCCAGTGGTGTCCTGAGAGCCGACGATATTGACCTTGACGCGAACGTCCGAGCCCGCATGCAGCACCTTGCCCGGCGTTACGCCGACGGCGTTGCGGTTGAAGATTTTCTCGACCGCGGTGAGGCCCTGACCTTCGACGGTGATTTCCTTGTTCGCGGCGAAGACTGGCGTGGCCTCGACGCCCAGCGTCTCAGCGGCGAATGTCTGGAGCTTCTTTCCGAAGACGATGGCATAGGAACTGCCAGCCTTCATGAACTCCATCTTCTGCGGCGTGAACGCGGCGGCGACATCAACCAGTTCCTTGCCGTCCTCGTCGCAGAGCTTCTTGTTCTTAGCATCGATCTTCAGGACGGTACCGGTATCGACAGAGAATTTCTGCTCGAGGATCGGGTTGCCATCATTGTTCAGGATCGGCTTGCCGTCTTCTCCGGTCTTCCTGACCCAATTCTTAAGGTTGATGCCGATGCCACCGGTGACGTCGACGGTGGTCGCGAAGATCGGCGAAATGCCGTTCGTGCCTGCTACGACCGGGGCGAAGTTGACGAAAGGCACATAGGGACTGGCCTGCTTGCCTGTCCACAGCGCGACGTTGTTGACGCCGGACATGCGCGAAGAGCCAACGCCCATCGTGCCCCTTTCGGCAATCATCATCACACGTTTGTCCGGATGCTGCTTCTGCAGGGCGACAATTTCCGCCTGAGCTTCTGGCGTAATCATGCACTGACCGTGCAGTTCACGGTCGGAGCGGGAATGCGCTTGGTTGCCAGGAGACAGTAGGTCGGTGGAGATATCGCCTTCGGCAGCGATGAAGGTCACGACTTTAATCTCGTCGTCGACATCAGGAAGCTTGGTGAAAAACTCGGCCTTGGAATAGCTTTCAAGAACGCTCTTGGCGACAGGATTTCCTGCCTTGTAAGCATCGCGCAGCCGGAACATGTCGGCGTCATAAAGGAAGACCTGCGTCTTCAGAACGTCGCCCGCCTGCTCGGCAATCTCGGCGTTATCGCCAAGCGCGATGTCGAGCAGCCCGACAACCGAAGGCCCGCCCTTCATATGGGACAGCAATTCGAGCGCAAATTTCGGCGTGATCTCAGGGACTATTGCCTCACCGAGAACGATCTGCTTGAGGAACGCCGCCTTCACACCCGCGGCGCTCGTGGTGCCGGGCAAGGTGTTATAGATGAAAAACTTCAGGGCATCCGTCCGGTGCTCGCTACCGGCATCCCTGATCAGGGCAATGATCTCGCCAGTCAGTGCGCCGTCGTCGATCGGCTTGGGAGCGAGCCCCTGAGTTTCTCTGCTTTTGATCTCAGTCAGGTAATCTAAATAAAGGTTCATCGCAGTCTCAACGTCATGACGGTTATGGTGCTGAAACGCAGCGCCACCCAACGGTATTTCTAATCGGCTCAGGGCCTTGCCAGTCTGGAGTACGTCAACCCGAGCCGTGTGACAAGATAGCGCATTTCAGTAAAAAAGTGGTATTTTTAATTCATGTTTAAGTCGTTAAACGCTGTCGCGGGCATCCGTGCGGGATATCAATCTCGGGATATTTCAATCTTTTTACACATCGAGTTTCCGGTCGGACCCGCCACAAAGCTTGATTGAGACGGCAATACAATCGACTGTATTGTATCGCTCAGTTGTCGAGATTGAATGACACCGCATCAATCCTTGCTCTCCGCGATATATTCATGATATCTTATATGTAATCCGCACGATTAATTTCATCTTTCATGGTTGGCAAGCGATGAGCGTTTGCAGCACATCCATCATCCTTGTCTTGATCGGAGTCTCTCTTGCTTGGTCCGGACCTTCAGCACGTAAAGCACACCCAACTCAGCGGCCACTTTCTGGATCTTTTCAGCCTTCGCATTGAGCGCGAAAACGGAATGTCGCGCGATAACGAAAATTCCGGAAATTTTGGACATTCAGTGATCAATTCATCCGTCAGCTCATCGGCCAGGTGATCCTGCTCGGAGTCGCCGCTAACGTTGATACCTCCGGTTTCGGCCAGTGTTTGCATTCGATAGGCTATATTGACCCCGTCGCCATGAATGGCTTCACCCTAAACCAATATGTCGCCAAGATTGACGCCAATCCGGAATTGCAGTTTCACGGCTTCGTTGGAAAATTCTGACGCGTCGCTTCCCTCGTCGATCCGGCTTAACCGGCCGTAACCGACGACGTCAGCAATCAAAATCGCTGCAAGACGGCACTCCATGCCTGCCTCGATGTCGGCGTTGCCCATCAAATCGCAGCTTACCGCACGTTCATCCGCGAAGCCATCACATGCGTAGCTGCGAGGACGCCTCTACGGCGGCTTGACGGCGCCTGATATTTGAGAAATGCTAAGATGTCAGACCAATTCGCAAGGTCGACTGCCTATAAAAAACTGGGGAACCATGAAGGCACCAAATCACGGCAGGCCGGCAATCCGGCCACTCCCGACGATGGATCGCGCGCGTCAGGTGACCGATGCGCTGGCCGATTACGTCGAGGATGCACGCCTGCAGGCCGGCGACCGGCTTCCTGCAGAGCGTGAGCTGATGGCGGACCTGAGGGTTGGTCGATCGACGATACGCGAGGCGATTCGGCATTTTCAGGCACTCGGCGTGATCGAGACGCGCAAGGGTAGCGGCACCTATCTCCTGAAGCCGGTTTCGAAGGCCACGATCCACATGCCGCTCTCGCTGAATGCGACGGACCTGCGCAATGCATTGCTGCAGACGCTTGAGGTTCGCCGCGGCATCGAGTGCGAGGCCGGCATGGTGGCCGCGATGAAGCGCACACAGCAGGATCTTGTCATCATCGAGGAGAAGCTGAAAGAGATGGAGCGCGTCCATCTCGAGAAGGGCACGTCGGGACCCGAGGACCTTGCCTTTCACCTCGCGATCTATGACGCCAGCCACAATCCACTGTTCCGGCAGCTGCTGGAACAGATGCGCGAGACCTTCTGGCAATTCTGGCAACACCCGTTCGAGCGGCAGGATTTCGCCCGCCGCTCCTTTCCCTTTCACCGCACGCTCTTCAACGCGATCGTCGCCCAGGATTCCGAGGCCGCGCGCGAAGAGACACTGAAAATCCTCGCGGTCGTCGAGGAAGACATCAAGGAAATGTCCCAATGAGCAACGGTTCCGATCCGTTCGAGTTCGCATCTCTGGCCACCGCGCATGATGACGGCAACTACGCCGAAGCCGTGGTGCCGCCGATCTTTCAGACGTCGCTGTTCACCTTCTCCGACTATGACGACATGATCGCCTCCTATCGCGGCGAGAAGGTACGGCCGATCTATACTCGCGGCCTCAATCCAACCGTGCGGATGTTCGAGGAAATGCTGGCGAAGCTCGAGGGTGCCGAGGATGCGCTGGGCTTTGCCAGCGGCATGGCGGCGATCTCGTCGGCCGTGCTTGCCTTCGTCGAGCCGGGCGACCGCATCGTTGCCGTCAAGCACGTCTATCCCGATGCCTTCCGCCTGTTCGGCACGATCCTGAAGCGGATGAAGGTCGAGGTCACCTATGTCGACGGTCGCGACGAGGAGGCGATCGCCAAGGCGCTGCCGGGTGCCAAGATCTTCTACATGGAGAGCCCGACCAGCTGGGTGATGGAGGCGCATGATGTCGGCGCGCTGGCCAAGCTCGCCAAGCAGCACGGTGTCGTCTCGATGATCGACAACAGCTGGGCGAGCCCGGTGTTCCAGCGGCCGCTGACGCTGGGTGTCGACCTCGTCATCCACTCGGCCTCGAAATACCTCGGCGGGCACAGCGACGTCGTTGCCGGCGTGGTGGCCGGCTCGAAGGAGATTGTGGCGCGCGTCAAGGCTGAATCCTATCCCTATCTCGGCGGTAAGCTGTCGCCTTTCGACGCCTGGCTGCTGATCCGTGGCATGCGCACGCTGCCGATCCGCATGAAGGCGCACGAGACCGCGGCGATGTCCATCGCCAAGCGCCTGCAGGAACTGGATGTGGTGGAAACTGTCTGCCACCCGGGCCTCGCCAATCGATTGCCGACAGGCCTAAACGGCACGTCGGGGCTGTTCTCATTCATCTTCCGCGAAGGCGTCGATATTCGCGCCTTCGCCGATCATCTCAAGCTCTTCAAACTGGGAGTGAGCTGGGGTGGCCATGAAAGCCTGATCGTACCAGGCGAGGTCGTGCTTCAGCAGAAGGCACAGCCGAACTCCGCGCATACCTTCGGGATCCATGCGCGGTCCGTACGCCTCCATGTCGGCCTCGAAGGAACCGAGGCTCTGTGGAGGGATATCGAGGAGGCGCTCGCCGTCGCTTCGTAAGATTCAGAAACCGAGGAAAAAACCTGGAAGGGGGAACTGCGCATGAAAAGACTGATCACCGCAACACTGCTCGCTACAATGATGGCCGGCACCGCCATGGCCGACACGACACTGAAACTGGTCGAGGTCATCACCAGCCCGGAACGCACCGAAACGCTGAAGGCGATTGTCGGCAAGTTCGAGGCTGCCAATCCCGGCACCAAAGTCGATATCATCTCGCTGCCGTGGAACGAGGCGTTCCAGAAGTTCGCGACCATGGTCTCGGCCGGCGACACGCCTGACGTCATGGAAATGCCGGATACCTGGCTCTCGCTTTACGCCAACAATGGCATGCTGGAGAGCCTCGAGCCCTATCTTGCGAAGTGGGAGCATACAGCCGGCCTTACGCCGCGCGCCCTGGAACTCGGCCGCGACATCAAGAACACCGCCTACATGCTGCCCTACGGCTTCTATCTGCGCGCGCTGTTCTACAACAAGAACCTCTTCAAGGAAGCCGGCGTCGCTGCGCCGCCGAAGACGATGGACGAATTCGTCGCCGCCTCCGAGAAGGTGGCGAAGCTTCCGGGCAAATCCGGCTACTGCCTGCGCGGTGGTCCGGGCGGCCTGAACGGCTGGGTGATGTTCGGCGCGACGATGGCCGGCTCCAACAAGTTCTTCAACGACGACGGTACCTCGACGATGAACAGCGAAGGCTGGGCGAAGGGTCTGGAGTGGGTCGTCGATCTCTACAAGATGGGTCTGGCGCCCAAGGATAGCGTCAACTGGGGCTTCAACGAGACCGTCGCCGGCTTCTATTCAGGCACCTGCGCGATGCTCGACCAGGATCCGGATGCCCTGATCGCGGTTGCCCAGCGGATGAAGCCCGAAGATTTCGGCGTCACCAAGATGCCGGTCGGTCCGAGCGGCAAGGGCTTCACCACGATCGGCTTCGCGGGTTGGTCAATGTTCACCACCAGCCAGAACAAGGACCTGTCCTGGAAGTTGATCGAGACGCTGGAATCGCCTGAGGGCAACATCGAGTGGAACAAGCGCACCGGCGCACTGCCGGTGCACACCTCCGCCGAGAAGGACCCGTTCTACGCCAGCGAGCAGTTCAAGGGCTGGTTCGATGAACTGGCGGACCCGAACATCGTTCCAACAGTGATGCCGACTTACCTTGAGGAATTCGCCTTCTTCAAGGATTCGCTCGCTATCAAGACGACGCAGCAGGCGCTCCTTGGCGATATCACGCCCAAGGAGCTGGCTGATCAGTGGGCAGACTATCTGACAAAGGCTCAGCAGAAGTATCTCGCGAAGAAGTAAGCGGACAGAGGGGCCGGCACTCGTGGCCCCTCCTCCCAGGCGCAACTTGTTGCGCCTGACATGCCGGCACCTTCTCCCCCGTGGGAGAAGGGGTTTCGCGGCAACGTCTCCGTTCCCTTCTCCCCCAGGGGAGAGGGTGGCCCGCAGGGTTCAAGTGCAACTTGTTGCACTGTGGATGAGGGGGCTGCGCGCGTTGAAGCCGCTGTATATCTTAACACGAAAGCCGTACCCGATGACCATGACCGCTGACAGGTTCGACAGTCGCCGCGATCGCAGGACGTGGCTGAGACGCCTTGCCGATGCCTCGGAACCTTATCTCTACAGCGCGCCCTCGCTGATCCTGATCATCGCGGTGATGCTGGTACCGCTTGTCATCGGCGTGTCCTATGCGTTCCGCGATATTCAACTGCTGAACCCGCTCTCCGGCGGCTTTGTCGGTCTCGACCATTTTCGCGAACTCTCACAGGACGCTGCCTTCTATGGCGCGCTGAAGAACACCCTGTTGTGGACCGGTGCATCCGTCGTGTTGCAGTTCATCTTCGGCCTGATCCTCGCCCTACTGCTCGACAAGCCCTTCTGGGGCCGCGGCCTCGTACAGGCGTTGGTTTTCCTTCCATGGGCCGTGCCCTCGTTTCTTGCCGGGCTCAACTGGGCGTGGCTGTTCAACCCGGTGATCGGGCCGATCCCGCATTGGCTCTATGCGCTAGGATTGATGAACGAGCCCGGCAACATTCTTTCGGATCCGCATTACGCCATGTGGGGGCCGATCATCGCCAACGTCTGGTGGGGCATTCCATTTTTCGCCATCACCCTGCTCGCGGCCCTGCAGGCGATCCCGCGCGACCTCTATGAGGCCGCCTCGATCGACGGCGCCACCTGGTTCCAGCGGTTCCGGTCGATCACGCTGCCGTTCCTGGCGCCGACAATCGCCATCACCGTGCTGTTGCGCACCGTCTGGGTCTCCAACTTCGCCGATCTCATCGTCGTCATGACCGGCGGCGGTCCGGCGGACCGGACGCAGATCGTTGCCAGCTACATCTTCACCCAGGCCTTCAAGCGGCTCGATTTCGGCTATGCCTCGGCGATCGCGCTGGTGTTGCTGGTGCTGCTGCTTGGCTACTCCATGCTGATCATCCTGCTGCGGCAGACCCTGCTGAACAAGGATTGAGCCATGAGGCGATCTATCATCCCCACCATCGCGCATCGCCTGGCGATCCTGTGCTACATCGTCTTTGCGTTGTTCCCGCTGTTCTGGCTCTTGAAGGTTTCCGTAACCCCAAACGACCTTCTTTATTCCGAAGGCGTCCGGATGTGGCCATCGCGCACCACCTGGGAGCACTATACCTTCGTCATCGAGCACAGCGCCTTCCCGACATTCTTCAAGAACAGCCTGATCGTCGCTGGCTCCACGGCAATCGTGGTAACGATCTGCGCCTCGCTCTCGGGCTATGCCCTGTCACGGTTTAATTTCCGGGCGAAATACTGGATCGTCGCACTCATGCTGCTGACGCAGATGTTCCCGCTGGTCATGCTGGTGGCGCCTATCTTTAAGATTATGACGCCGCTGCACCTGACCAACAGCCTCACCGGCCTCGTCGTCGTCTACACCGCCTTCAACGTCCCCTTCGCCACCTTCCTCATGCAGTCCTTCTTCGACGGCATCCCGAAGGATCTCGAAGAGGCGGCAATGATCGACGGCGCGACGCAGTTCACCGCGTTCCGCCAGATCATCCTGCCGCTGACGCTGCCTGGCATTGCCGCGACGCTCGGCTTTGTCTTCACGGCGGCTTGGAGCGAACTGCTGTTCGCTCTGATGCTGATCAACGGCAACGACGCGGCAACCTTCCCAGTCGGACTTCTGACCTTTGTCGGCAAATTCTCGGTCGATTTCGGGCAGATGATGGCAGCGGGTGTTCTTGCGCTCATTCCAGCCGGTCTCTTCTTCCTTCTCATCCAGCGTTATCTCGTCCAGGGCCTGACGGCCGGCGCGGTCAAGGGTTAATCACATGGCATCGATCGATATCCAGAA
This sequence comes from Hyphomicrobiales bacterium, assembly GCA_900472625.1. Taxonomy (GTDB): domain Bacteria; phylum Pseudomonadota; class Alphaproteobacteria; order Rhizobiales; family Rhizobiaceae; genus Rhizobium. Next base: position 14,987 of record UCIT01000060.1, read on the forward strand.
CGTCAAGAAGTCCTACGGCCACGTCCAGGTCCTGCAGAACGTCGAGCTGAAGATTGAGGACGGCGAGTTCGTCGTGCTCGTCGGCCCGTCCGGCTGCGGCAAGTCCACCCTGCTCAGGATGATCGCCGGCCTCGAAGAGGTCACGGAAGGCGAGATCCGGATTGCCGGGAACCGTGTCAACGAACTGCACCCGAAGGATCGCGACATCGCAATGGTTTTCCAGTCCTATGCGCTCTATCCGCATATGAACGTCGCCGGCAACATGAGCTACAGCCTCAAACTCCGGAAGACGGCCAAGGAAAAGATCGCCAGCGCCGTCGGCGCCGCCGCGTCGAAGCTTGGCCTCGATCCGCTGCTTGAACGACGCCCGAAAGCGCTTTCCGGCGGCCAACGCCAGCGCGTCGCCATGGGCCGCGCCATCGTGCGCCAGCCGAAGGCCTTCCTGTTCGACGAGCCACTGTCGAACCTCGATGCCCGCCTGCGTGAGCAGATGCGCGCCGAGATCAAGAAACTGCATGGCGACCTGAAGGCGACTTCGATCTACGTGACCCACGACCAGATCGAAGCGATGACGCTGGCGGACCGGATCGTTGCCATGCATGGCGGGGTGGTGCAGCAAGTCGGCAGTCCGCTGGAGCTCTACGATCGCCCCGCCAATCTCTTCGTCGCCGGCTTCATCGGCTCACCGGGCATGAATTTTTCCGAGGCTACCTACGCAGGCGGCAACGTCAAGCTGAAGGACGGAACCGTTGTCCCCTTGGCTCAGCCGCTGTCATTGGTGGACGGCGACGTCGTGACGCTGGGCATTCGCCCGGAGCACGTGGTGATGACGCAAGATGGCCCCGGCATGAGCGCCAATGTCGAGCTTATCGAGCCCACCGGCTTCGGCATCATCCTGCATCTGTCACTGCACGGACTTCCGTTCAAGATCTTTACGCAGAGTCGAGACGCACTGACGGCGGGGCCGGAGGTGAAGGTGTCTTTCCCGGCGCAGCATCTGCACGTTTTCGGTAGCGACGGCAATCGGGTCAGCTGACGCGCTGACGCTTTCGGTCATGGCCATAAGCAAGATCATCGATTGCCGAAGCATCTAAGCCTCCAGTCTGGTCGACTTTGCCTACATCGCCTTGCTCTGTGATCGCTCCATCGCGCATCACCACGATCCGATCAGAAATAAATCGAACAACCGACATGTCATGAGAGATGAACAGATATGTCAGACCGAGCTCACTCTTCAGATCGGCGAGAAGATTGAGGATTTGGGCCTGAATGGAAACGTCGAGAGCCGATGTCGGCTCATCAAGGATAACAAGTTCAGGGCGCAGGATCAGTGCGCGCGCAATCGCGATCCGCTGCCGTTGCCCACCGGAGAATTCGTGTGGCAGCCGTGAAGCAGCGCTGGAGGGCAAAGATACCTCGTCCAGACTTTTGAGAATGCGTTTGCGACGATCGGCGGAGGATTGGACCCCATTCGCGTTGAGGATGCCGTAAAGAATCGTATTGACAGAATGTCGAGCGTTGAGCGATGCGAACGGGTCCTGAAAAACCATCTGAAGCCGTTTCCGATGAGGCCGCATCTGCGACGCAGAGAGGCCGGAAATCCTGTCTCCTCCAAGCGAGATCACACCGTTATCCGGCGCAACCAATCCCATGATGGCGCGTGATAGTGTTGACTTCCCGCAACCTGATTCACCGACGAGGCCAACGGTCGATCCTCTGTTTATTGTCAGCGTCACTGCATCGACGGCGTTTTATTGCCGGACCGAAGGAATGAGTATGCGTTTTGACCTGAAATTTTGGAAAATTTGGCTATTCGTGTACCGACTTGTGGGGTCGTGCCAAATCAGAGAACTGTATTGTCAGCAACTAACGTGCCAAGCACTGATTTTGGCTACCGCTTTAGCACTGTACGCTGCAATCAATATGATTGCGGGTTCCTGGATATAGAAGAACGGCAGCGCAACGATGTTATCGAGCATCGGTTACGTCAGATGCATACTCAGGAACTGTCAACGTCGGCCACGGTGCAGGAGCCAACGTTTGTTGTCCCCGTGAACCGTCGAGTTCGTGTTGCCACATGCGGTCCTAGTCAGCCTGGATAGCGGTGCTTGCAAGGGGTATGGATGGCGGCGGTGTCTGGCGTGTGCCGGGCAAGATCATAAACAGCCTTCCGCGTCAGCGTTACCGCCATTCCCGCGAAATCTTCGATGAGACTAAGCTGAAAGGCAAGAATGTCGGCTATCAAGCTCCTGCCAACTCAGATGATGGCAGGAGCTTGATAGCTTGCGCCCAGAAGACGCCGACGCCGAGATCTATCGATCAGCGAAAACCGCCGCTTGCAGTCAGTCGCTCACCTGTAAGCCAGCGGGCGTCGTCGGATGCTAGGAAGACCGCGACGCCTGCGACGTCATCCGGCTGGCCGATGCGACCAAGTGGTGTCTGAGCGACGGCGGTGCGCTCGAAATCCGAGCCAACGAAACCTGCAGTGTGAGTACCCTCGGTTTCCACGATTCCTGGTAGAATGGCGTTTACCCGGATTTGTCTTGGGCCCAGTTCATTGGCAAGGACGCTGGTTATGGCATCGACAGCGCCCTTGGTCCCTGTATAGACCGAGGATGCCGGAGGAGCGAGGCTCGTTACGGCCGAAGATATATTGATGACGCTGCCGCCTTCGCCGATGTGCTTGAGCGCGGCCTGGGTGGTTAGCAGAACTCCGAGTACATTCACGTCAAACATTCGCCTATAGTGATCCTCGGTAATCTCGTTGATGGCACCGAAAGCGTAGACGCCCGAATTGTTGACGAGGATGTCCAGGCGACCGAACGCGGTGACTGCGGCGTCGATCAATGCGCGTGCTTGCTCGGCTTTCGATACGTCCGCCTGTACTGCAATGGCTTTGCCGCCCGCAGCGGTGATCGACTGCACAACAGCGTCTGCTCCAGCCTGACTCGACGCGTAGTTGACGACGACGTTGGCACCCTCTGCAGCGAATGCCTTCGCAATCGCAGCGCCGATTCCCTTGGAGGCTCCCGTAACCACGGCGACTTTTCCTGATAGTTTGGACATTATCGTTCCTTCAGACCCGGACGCTGTCGGAATTGACAGTATTGTTCCGTAGTTCAGCAATTCGGAACTGTTGATCTGTTATTCAAGTCCCCCTATATAAATTTTATGAGACCGCTCTTTCACCCAGCAATCGAAGACGTTAGGCCCGAGGCGATCCTCTACGCGCTCTCTGATCCCGAGCGGGCGGGCATATTTGCCCGGATTGCAGGGGTCGGCTCGAGCGGCACGTGCTCTGCGCTTTCCAGTCTTGGGGAGCGCGTTATCCCGAAATCATCGCTATCGACCCATTTCAAAGTATTGCGGGAAGCCGGCCTTATCAGGTGCGAACGCCGTGGCGTGGAGATGAGCAACCATTCGCGTTGTGCGGAAGTGGACGCCCGCTTCCCGGGGCTTATCCTGGCTATCCTGAGTGCCTACGCGCAGAATTCCGGCGAGATAAATGCGGCGTAGCACGATGCGGAGCAAACGTGATCGTGCTCACCGTGACCTTGCCTATGGCCCGTGCCTGCTTTAGCTCATGGAAGGAATGGAGCAGGCCAAATGATTTTTATGATAGTCGCAGTGCCGATGGTTCTCGTATGCTTCTTCCTGTTTCCCCGACCCACGCTGGCTGCGCTCGCCTTGATCCTGCTCGTCGGTGCGTTTGTTGGCCTCTATATGTTCTTCCAGCAAAGCGACCGCAACGGCGCGGCAAATCTCGTTCATGGGACGAGCAGCGGCACGCAGGGTTGCACCGACCCGGCCAAGCCCGTTTTTGTCGAATTGTCGAATGGCTCCGATAGGCAACTCAACGTGGTTCGTTTCCGGCTGATCGCCAAGCGGCCCGGCTTCAGCAGCGAAGCGTACTCGGACTATTTCACCAGCGACAAAATCATCGCTCCACACAAGACCTTCGGCAGTTGCTGGGCGCTCAACCAATACCGCGGCCTCAGCACCCTGCCCGGCAAACCCTCGCCCGCTGATTTTGAATGGTTTGTTGATATTTCGTCGGTGGATTTCGCCGGACAATAGGCGCGTATGTTGGAGGTTTTCAGTACGCCCAACAATCGGCTCAGCGGAAAGCGTTGCAGCTGCACGTGCTGCATGAGCGACTTGGGGGCATTTACGGATCGGTAACCACCCGGGGACGGCAACGGGAACTCCTGACACCGCGGTTCGTTTGAAGGCTAGCAGGAGGAGTTTGGCTATGAACGAGCAGCCTCAAGGAAAGCCGGTACCTTTCGATGAGCATCAGGCGGTCATCGCCTTCTATAAAAAGGTGATCGTCCATCTCTACTCGACCATCAGTGACCTTCGCAACGACGCTGCTGCCACCGGCAGTGGGGGCGAAGCAGCAACTGATGTTTCAGCGGTCAATATAGAAGGCGAGAATGTCATCGTGGTCGATTTCCGCCCCCGGAACTAGTGGGCTCGGATGGAGGTCAACGCCTCCCCATGCTAACGCGCAACACCAAGGTGATTGCGAAATCCACCATGCACACGCATCGTCGGCGGGCTAACCGGATACCGACCGGTTGGCAAGATCAATGAGCGAAGCCGCCGGCTTCCGTGACGGCAGCGACAAAATCCTCACGGGCGTCGTCGGCAGTTAATCGATCGTCCAAGGCTGCTCTGCAGGCCATTCGGGCGCGAAGGAACTTCAATCCGCTCATATTCGGCCACCTATCGGTAAGGCATGTCATAGCGTCGAAGGGTCCAGCAACCGTTCGTCTGTCCTGATGGGGAAACTGCACAGTAACGGGCGCTATCCAAACTGAATGCGGCATGCGATCCTCCAAAATCCCGGCCGCAACAATGCAACCGCCATAGGGTTATGTCAGCAATCTCTTTCATTAGCGAAGTCAGCTATTCCACACTTGGGGCGGTGGGAAGAATATCCTTTCGCCCGACGACTTAGAGTCCGGAACGCATGGGATGACCGATAACGGCCGCGGATGGCATTGGAACGGGTACCGCAGCGATGAGTTGTATCGTGTAGTCCTCGGTCGGGTTCTCGAATATCTGACGTCGTGTTCCTGTCTCCACGATCCGGCCGCCACGCATCACCGCGACATGGTGAGACATCCGCTCGACCACGGCCATGTCATGGCTGATGAACAGGTAGGCTATCCCCATCGTTTCCTGCAACTCAAGCATGAGGTCAAGAACCCGGGCGCGGACGGAGACATCAAGTGCGGCAACGCTTTCGTCCGCTACGATCAGCTTCGGTTCGAGTGCCAGTGCCCGCGCGATGCAGATGCGCTGGCGCTGACCTCCCGAAAATTCGTGTGGATAGCGGCTTGCCGCATCCGGCGTCAGGCCGACGCGGCGCAATAACTCGGCGGTCCGGTCCTGACGTTCGCTCTTGTTGCCAATGCCGTGGATCACCATCGGTTCGGCAATCGCAGCGCCGACGGCCATGCGGCTATCAAGGGACGCATAGGGGTCCTGGAAGATCATCTGCGCAAAGCGGCGTACCGGACGCATTTCGCGATGACTGAGGACGGATATATCCTGACCATCGATCATCACGCCACCGGTGAACGCTATCAGCCCGAGTACGGCCTTGCCGGTGGTCGATTTCCCCGATCCGCTCTCGCCGACGAGACCTAGCGTCTGGCCGGGCATGATATCGAACGAGACGCCGCCCACCGCCTGCACCGGTGGTTTGCCCTTGAAAAACCGGCTGACGGGAGCGCCATAGCTGACGGTGAGGTCACGAACGTTCATGACAGGAGCGGCACCCGGCTTGAGAGGCGCGGTCGTTCCCGACGTGACACGCGGCGGGCCATCCGTCCCGGCATGCGCGCCGAGTCTTGGCACCGCAGCCAGAAGCTGCTGGGTGTAGCGTTCTTTCGGGCGGTGGAAAATCTCCAGCGATGGCCCGCCTTCAATGATCCGGCCACCCTGCATGATCAGCACACGGTCGGCCATTTCGGCAACCACACCCATATCGTGCGTAATGAGGACGATCGAAGTGCCGAACTCGGTCTTGAGTTCGCGCATCAGCTTGAGGATCTGGGCTTGGACGGTGACATCGAGAGCCGTCGTCGGCTCGTCGGCGATCAGGACCTTGGGGCGGCAGGAAAGTGCCATGGCGATCATGACACGTTGCCGCATCCCGCCGGAGAGCTCGTGCGGAAACTGCTTGAGGCGTCTGGCCGGATCGGTGATCTGAACAGCGTCGAGCATGCGCACGGCAACAGCGTTCGCATCCTCGTTGCCCTGATGCTCGCGGATCGCCTCGGTCAACTGGGCGCCAATAGACATGACAGGGTTGAGCGAGGTCATTGGCTCCTGGAACACCATCGCAATGTCGCCACCGCGCACGCTGCGCATCGCCCGGTTCGAGAGCTTCACGAGATCGCGATCACCGAGCAGGATATTGCCTGCGGTTACCCGCAGCGACGCCTTCGGCAGCAGCCCCATGATGGCCAACGAAGTCACGGATTTTCCTGAACCGGACTCACCGGCGATGCACAGCGTTTCGCCATTCGCCAGATCGAAATCCACCTCACGCAGAACAGGCTTCAAGCCCTCAGGCGTCAGTGCATCGATATTGAGGTTGCGGATGGACAGAACCGGTGAGGCGAAGGAAGACACATTCACGCGAATACTATCCTCGGGAAGTAGAAGGACACGACCCAGTTCGGTTGGTCGACAATCTCGCTGATCCTCAGATCGCCGCAGACCGAGCAGAGCAGATAGGCATCCACCGCGCTCATGCCATGTTCAGTGCCGAGGAGATCGATCATCCGCATCACGCTTTGGCGCGCGCCTGTCATCAGGTCCGGACCGATCCCCGTAGTCACCTCGTAGCCTGCGCCGTCGAGGTGGCGGGTGACCGGCTCGGTGGTGGTGAAGCGCGGCGTCTGCAGACGCGCATCCTTGACGAGTTCGATGGTCGCCTCGACGTTCATCTGGCTTTCGATCGCCGTCCCGCAGACTTCGCCATCACCTTGGGCTGCATGGGTGTCGCCGATCGAAAACAGCGCGCCTTCTACCTCCACGGGGAGATAGAGCGTCACGCCGGACGTCAGATCGCGAATATCCATATTGCCGCCGACGCGGCGGGGCGGAACAACGGAATGGGTGCCCGGCTCGGCTGGCGCCACGCCGATCGTGCCGGCAAACGGCTTCAGCGGCACGCGACCGCCCGGACCATAGAGCGCCGGCGCCATGGCGGCGGCATCGTAGGACCAGACATGCAGTGCCGGATCCTTAAACTGGTCGGCAAGCAGGCCGAAGCCGGGGATATTGGCAGTCCAGCCGTGGCCTGAAGGCTCGAAGCGGCGGATGGTGACCTTCAGCGCGTCGCCCGGCTTGGCACCTTCAATGTAGACCGGCCCGGTCACCGGGTTGATCTTGCCGAAATCCAGCGTGTTCAGCGTGTCGAGCGTCGCATCACGGCCAATCTGGCCACCGGAGGAATCAAGGCACTTGAAATGGATGGTCTCGCCTGGCTTGGCAACGACAGCCGGCTCGAAATCCTTGTTCCAGCCGTAATTGTGCTGGGCGCGGTGAATGGTATAGGTGCAGGCAACGCACATCTCGAAATCTCCCTGGAGTAATGCCGCCTTCCCGGATGACCGGGAAGGCGTTCGCTTCTCTCGAGCTTATTGGTTGACGTAGATGGCGTCGTAGTTGATGACGCGTGTCGGATCGATGTAGATATTGTCCGCGCCGCCCATGCGCAGCGACTTGGCGACGACACGGCGTTCGTTGATGACAGGCACCCATGGCGCATCGGCCATGATGTCGGTGAACACCTTGCCCCACGCGGCGGTGCGGTCGGCCGATTTCGCAGGATCCGACATGGAGTCGGCAGCGATCGCGCGCTTGTCGAGATCGGCGTTGCAATACCACGACCAATTCCAGCCACCCGCGACGGCGCCGGAGCAGCCGAGGATCGGGCCGTAGAAGTTGGAGGGATCCGGGAAGTCGGCGATCCAGGCCATGCCGCCCGACCAGATCATCGGCGCCTCGCCTTCGGTTCCACCGGCGGCGATGACGTTTGCCTGCGCCAGTGCACGGATTTCCGCCTTGACGCCGACAGCCGCGAGATCCTGCTGGATCGCCTGGGCGATGCGCGGCTGCGGATCGGTGTTGGTCGAGTAGAGCACGGTCGAGAAGCCATCGGCGAAACCGGCCTCGGCGAGCAATCCCTTGGCCTTGGCAACGTCGTAGGCATAGCCGGTGAAGGACTTGTCGTAGCCGGGCATCAGCGGCGGTAGCGGCTGGTTGGCCGGTGTCGCACGACCGTTGAGGATTCGGGTGATGCGGTCCTTGTTGATCGCCATGTTCATCGCTTGGCGAACCTTGACGTTGTCGAATGGCTTCACCTTGGTGTTGAGCGTGACATAGCCGGTGTGCAGCTGCTCGCCGTCAACGATCATCTTGGCGCCATCGGCCGAGTTCTTGATTTCGAGGAACTTTGCGGGCGGAATGCCATCGCCCGCAATATCGACCTCACCCTTCTGCAGGCGAAGCAGCGCCACAAGGGGCTCCTGGCCGACCTCGACGCTGAAGCTGTCGATGTGCGGGACATCCTTGACGAAATAATCCTTGTTGCGCTCGAAAAGCAGCTTCTGGCCGATCGTCCAGTCCTTCAGAACGAAGGGGCCGGAACCGACAGGCTTCTTGCCGAAGTCGCCACCGGCGGCCTCGACTGCTTCCTTCGGCACGACGGAGGCGAAGTTGATCGCCAGCACATGCAGGAAGGTGGCGTCAGGGCGCGACAGGTTGAAGACAACAGTCGATGCGTCAGGTGTCTCGATGCCAGCAAGCGTCGTCGCCTTGCCGCCCGTCACATCATCGAAACCCTTGATGGCGCCGAAGAATCCGGCGCCTGGACCCTGCGTCTTCGGATCGACAGCGCGCTCGATCGAATATTTCACGTCGGAGGCGACGACCTCGCGGCCGTTCGAGAATTTCACGCCCGTGCGCAGCTTGAATGTATAGGTGAGACCGTCTGGCGCGACGGTGAAGGTTTCGGCAAGCGACGGCACCAGGTTCGGCGTGCCGGGCTCGTAATCCATCAGGCGCGAATAGAGGCTCTTGATCATCGACCAGTTGACCCAGTCGTAACCGATCGCCGGATCGAGCGTGGTAATGTCGTCCTTGTAGGTGACGACGATGTCACCACCCTGCTTGGGCGTTTCCTGCGCCATCAGGGACAGCGGCGCGAGCGCCACCATCGTTGCCATGGTTGTGGTCTGAAGCCAGCGTTTGAACATTGTTGGTTCCCCTTCTTTGGTTGCTGTCAGCGGGTGCGAATGCGTGGATCGATAAGCGGTGCGATAAGGTCGGCGAGCAGGTTGCCGATGACGATGGCAAGCGCCGAGACCAGCGTCACCCCCATGATGATCGGGATGTCCACCTGCTGGATCGCCTGCCAGGCCAGCTGGCCGATCCCGGGCCAGCCATAGACGGCCTCGACCACAACCACGCCGCCCATGAACTGGCCGATGTCGATGCCGATCATGGCGATGACGGGCAGGATGGCGTTGGGCAGGGCGTGGCGGAAGACGATGCGACGCGATGACAGACCCTTGGCACGGGCCGTGCGGACATAGTCCTGATTGAGCACATCGATCATCGCCGAGCGCACCATGCGTGCATACCAGCCGGCGCCGAGAACGCCGAGGGTGGTGGCCGGCAGCACGATATGGGCCAGCGTGCCGTAACCGCTCATCGGAAACCAGCCGAGCGTGACGGCGAAGACATAAAGCAGGAGCAGTGCGACGACGAACTGCGGCGCGGACACGCCGACGAACGAGGCCATCATGACCGCACGGTCGACAAAGCCGCCGCGGCGCACGGCCGCGATCGTCCCGAGCATCAGGCCCAGCACCACCTCGACGACGATGCCGGCGAGCATCAACGTCAGCGTTGCCGGAAGGCGCGCGACGATCAGTGTCCAAACGTCGGTCTTCTGCGCGTAGGAACGGCCGAGATTGCCGGAGAGCAAATTGTGCAGATAGGTCCAGAACTGCACCAGCATCGGTTGATCGAGGCCGAGTTGATGGCGAATGTTGGCGACTGTCTGCGCCGTAGCGCTGCGCCCGGCGATCATGCGGGCCGGATCGGCAGGCAGAGCGTATAGCAGGACGAAAGTGATGACGGCGACGCCGAGCAGGATCAGGACTGCCTGCACCAGGCGACGAACAACAAGCAGCATCAGCCTCTCCCCCGCTGTGTCGGATCGAGGATATCGCGCAACGCATCGCCGACCAGATTGAACGACAGAGCGGTCAGCAAAATGATCGCGCCCGGGAAGAAGACCAGCCACGGGGCCGCCTGGAAATAGCTCTGGCTTTCGAAAATGATGTTGCCCCAGGACGGCTGCGGCGGCTGCACACCGATGCCGAGAAAAGACAATGTCGCCTCGAGAAGGACAGTGGTCGCGATGCCGAGCGTGCCCCAGACGATCGCGGTCGGAATCAGGTGCGGGAGGATATGCAGGAACAATATGCGCAGATGACCGGCGCCCAGCGAGCGCTCGGCCATGATGAAATCACGCTCACAAAGGCCGCGCGTCTCGGTATAGACGATGCGGGCTACCTGAACCCAGTTGACCATCGCAATCACCATGGCGACGATCCACAGGCTCGGCCGCAGCAGCGCGGCGAGGACGATCGCCAGCAGCAGCGCCGGAAAGGCCATCATCAGATCGGTGAAGCGCATCAATAGGATGCTAGCAATTCCCTTGATGTAACCGGCGACGATGCCGATCAACAGACCGATGCCAACGGCAATTCCATTGGCCACAAGGCCGATGACGAGTGAGGTCCGCGCACCGTAGAGCAGGCGTGAAAAGAGATCGCGACCAAGCGTATCGGTTCCGAGCAGGAAGGCACCACCAGGAGGCAATGGCGCCCCCTCGAGTGACAGACCGTCGAACATCTGATCGTCGGGGTTGAACGGCGCGATCCACGGCGCCGCCAGCGCCAGAGCGATAACGATCACAACGATCACAAGGCCGAAGACGGCGGCAGGCTGGCGCAGCATGGCTTTCAAAACCCGCATCAACCGGCCTCCGGCAAGGGTTCAGCGCCGCCGATGATGAAAGCCGCAAGCTGTTCCATCGGCAGCCGGCGACGCATGGCGCAATCGCGCAGGATCGCATATGCCCGCTCCTCGCTGACACCCTGAACGCTCATAAGCCGCTCGATGGCCGCATGCACCAAAGGACGCAGTCGGACGCGCTCCTCCAGAGATTTCACGTGCTCGGCGACCGCCTTGCGCTCCTGATGGATCGAGACAGCCATGACTAGGGCCGGATAAACCGCCGACGCCGCAACTGGCTTGGCGATGAGGGCACCCGCCCCGTGCTCCAAAGCCCAGGCGATACGCCCGGGCGCTTCGGAACCCAGCAGCGCCACGACGGGGCAGGCAGGTTCATCGCGCCACGGGAGAAGGTCGTTCCAGCCCTGATCGGCATCGACGATGACGAGGTCGGGAAGCGTGACTGCGGCAAGCGGCTCCCATTGCAACGTCGGGTTCGCGCCAAGCAGGCGAAGCTGGCGGATCAGCCTTTCGGTGTTGCCGTCCTCGCGGTGAACTACGGTTACACGCCAGCCAGTGAAATTCGGCGTATCTCTCATGATACCACCCGAAGTTTAGGCGCGGCGGGGCGGCTGCGGCGCGTCAGATAGGGGTCGGCGGAGAGCGGTGGGCGCGAGGTCACGACGTCGAACCCGTTGGCGGCATTGATGCGCCCGAGATGGAAAGGCAACGCCGCATGATTTGTCTCTCGGTCAATCGCCAGCGGTCCGAACAACGTCGGCCATGCGGCATTGTAGAGCGTCTCACGAACGGCGATCGGCTCGTCACTGCCGGCTGCCGAGATCGCCTCAGCGCATAGCTTGGCCGCAGTGTACGCGCCCGCGAACACGCTCGACACTCGGCGTGCGCCACCAAAATGGGCGGTCACGCGTACCTTGAAAGCACGGTTATCGGTGGTATCAAGATTGTCGAAATAAGACGCGGCGCAAAGCTGCCCAAGCGCTGCGTCGGCCGATATCTCGTCGAGCTCGCACTCCATCAGATCACAACTGACGACCGGGCAGTTCTCTGCGCGAAACGCCGGATCGCGCTCACCAAGTTTCCGTATGGCGGCCAGGAACGCATAACTCGACGGACCGATCAGGTTGTTCAGGATGAAACTCGGACGGCGCTGCTCGATATCGGCGACGATGCGATCCACCGCCGTCTCTTCAAGCGGCAGATAACGCTCGCCAAGGACTTCGCCGCCGGCATTGTGGATCAGTTCACGCGCCAGCCGGTTCATCTCCCAGCCCCACACATAGTTGGCGCCAACCAGATACGGCCTTACGCCAAAACGGGGAAACAGATGCTCAAACAGCGGGATCAGGTGTTGGTTCGGGCACCCGCCGATGTAGATGACATTCTCGTTCGCCTCGAAGCCTTCATAAGGGCACATGTACCAAAGTAGCGCGTCGTGTTTTTCGACCAGAGGAATGACTTCCTTGCGCGCGGCAGAGGTGATTGTGCCGACGATATGGCGGCAACCGTCGCGCAACAACTGGCGGGCGCCCTCGAGATAGGCCGACAGGTCTGCACGGGGATCGAAGAAAACAGGGGCGACTGTCCGCCCGGTTGTCGCGGCAAACTCCGCCAGCGCGAATTCTGCACCGTCGCGGGCGTCTCTGCCCATCGGCGCATAGGGCCCCGAGGTTGAGAAGAGAACGCCGATTTTCAGTGCCTCGGTCATGCATACCCCAAAAAACGAAAAACCCCACGACGCGATCCCATCATTGATGGGACGTCATGGGGCGAAACTGCCCGGCGACTATCAAAGTCATGTGCTTGCGGCGTCGAAACGCCTAATCCGCAGGCCTGCATAAAATACAGGCGGCGCGTTTTTGTCAAGCGGCAAGATCGGCAGCGAGACGAGCTCGAAACGCCCGTCCGATCTATCGCGACCGCCCGATCAAGCTAGCCACTTCACGTCCCCGTTCCCCCCTACGTGTCGTAAACTTTACCGGTAAGCCACGCCGGCCAGTCGCGCTCGAAAAAGGACCTGACGTTCTCGTCGAAGGTATGGTTGGCGCGCGTTGAAATCTTCAGCTGGTTATCCTCCAGTTTCACCACGACCTGTTCCGACCGATGTGCCTCACGTTCCTTGCGGAATCGATACTCCTGTAGCGGTCCGCTTCTCGTGCCCGGAATACACTCGCCCTGCGAATCGCATATCGCTCGCGCCCCACGACTGCCGCCGCCATGCCGGATGAAGAAGTCGAGTGCGCCGAGAACTGCTTCCGACGCAAGCGCCATTTGCCGCCACTGCAGCGCCCGCGCCATTTCGGCAGAATGGCCGGAGGCTATTCCCTTCTGGCTGATTTCCGCGTTGAGGCGCCCCGCTTCGCGCAATGCAAGAGCCACGCTTTCCGCATCACAGATCATTCCGGCGCAGTCACTCATGCGGGCCTGCACCTGTGTGCGTATGGCCTTGACAGTCAGCGGACTGTCCGGCCGCAGGACGGCAAGAAGCTCTACAACGCCTGCCTCGGCAAGATCGGTCATGTCGCCCAGCGGCGCCGACTTTGCCATTCGACAGGCAGAGATATGTTCGGCAGCACGGGTCCCGAAGACTTGGCCCGCGTTCAGCGCTGCGCCACCCGGCCGGGTGACGCCGTGCGTTCCCGCCGCCTCGCCCACCGCATAGCAGCCAGCTAGGCTGCTACGACCCCACCGGTCGACCTGGATACCGCCGTTCATGTGTTGATTGTTGACGGCGAATTCGAGCGGCTCGACGGCAATATCGACCTTGTATCGGCGATAGAGTTCGATCGCCAGAGGGTTCATATGCCGCAACCGATCGATCGGCTGCGCCTGCCCAGCCCCTGCTGTCCCCAGATACTGACGCACGTCGTCGTCCAGCCGATCGAGGCTGAAGGGCAGGTCGCCGGGCACAGGCATCGGGTTGCGGTTGTAATCCATGAGCACGCGCCGTCCGGCCGCGGATTCGCGATAGATCGCAAGGTCGACGAGACTCGAGCCAAAATCGAGCATCCGCGTGGCGTGAAACGGCCACTGATAACCCTTGCGAAACAGGTTTGACGCCAGTTCCTGCGTGCTTCGGTAATAATCCGCGAGAAAATGATGTTCGCGCCCCTCTGCATCGATAGAGTAAACGTGCGGCATTGCCTGGACATAAGTGCCGGACAGGTTCCACGGAAAACCCTCCCGTCGCGTGCCGATGCCGAACTGGCTCTCGGTGAGATTGACGAGTTCGATGCCGGCTTCAAGCGCGAGACCGAGCGACCCGAAACAGCCGTTGGGATAGACGCTGTCGCGATAAAGTTCGCCGGGTCCGCCTGCGGCCAGAACGAGAACCTGACTATGTCCTGTTCCGTAAGGCAAATTCATTGTCCGCGCCGATGCGGATGCATGTGCAGCGGCCTCCGCCGTCCAGCCATTCGAGGGCGATCATGATCCGAGATCCTGGGAGGCGATGTGGTCGGCAACGCGTAGCGCCTGGCTCGCCACCGTCAGCGCCGGATTGACGGCCGCCGAGGTCGGCAGGAAGCTGGCATCCACGACGAAGAGGTTCGGGTGGTCGAAGGCGCGGCAGTAGATGTCGAGCGGCGCCGAGGCCGGATCGTTGCCGATCCTGACGGTGCCGCACTGATGCGATGGTGTTCTTTTGTCGAACGGACGGCTGAGCACGATCGGAAACCCTATCGAGCGCAGGATGTCCTTGAGCTTGGCCACCAGCGCCAGATGGGCGTCCCAGTTGGTGCGATGCCATTTCAGGACGATGCGCTCGCCATCGACCATCACCCGGCTCTCCGGGTTCGGGACATCCTCGCTCATGGCATAGAAGTCGATCGCGTGGCCGGTAATGCGCTCAAGCAGCCATTCCGGCACCTTGGGCATCGAGCCCTTGAGAACCTTGCCGGAAATGCGGCCGAGCAGCTGGACATTGCCGAGCGGCGGCCCGCCATTGCCATCCGACAGGTAGAAGTCGTTGAAGGCGAATGTCTTCTGGTACACCGAGGTGTTGCGATACTTCGGAGACACGCCGATCACGGCCGAGGAATTGTGGTTCATGAAATTCCGGCCGATCTGACCGGACGAATTGGCAAGCCCCTCGGGAAACCGGCCATTCGCCGAGCGAAGCAGCAACACGGCCGATTGGACCGCGCCCGCGCTGAGGATGACGAGCTTCGGACGCAGCGTATGCGCCTCGCCATTCTTCCGATAGGTCACGCCCGAAATCCGGCCATCGGCATCGGCCTCAAGCTTGATCACGGGAGAGCCGGTCTGCAGCCGAACGTTGTCGTGTCGCAATGCCTGCGAAAGGGCTGCCGTCTCCGCATCCATCTTGCCGTCATCGGAATTCGGATGCGCATCCCACGGCGTCTTCGCCTTTGCCAGCCACTTGTCGATGTCGACGCCCAAGGGCAGCGAGAATGGATGCAGACCCTTGCGCTTCAAACGTGCCCTGACATCGGCGATCGCCGGCTCTTCCGGCACCGGCGGAAAATCATAGGGCGTGGAGTGAGACGGTTCCGTCGGGTCGTCGCCAAGGGCGCCACGCACGCGGTAGAGCCGCTCCGCGCGGCCGTACCACGGCTCCAGTTCCTCATAGGGAAACGGCCAGGCCGGCGACACGCCTTCGCCGTGCTGGATTTCCTCGAAATCCTCGCGGCGGTAGCGTGACAGCACCGCGCCGAAGAACTTCGAGTTGCCGCCGACATTGTAGTAGTTGCCGGGATTGAAGCCGGTTCCATCCGCTTCGTACCACGTCTCCTTGGGGCGGAAGTGGCCCTTCTGGAAGATCGCGCGCTGGTCTCGGTTGACGGGGTGATCGGCGATCCGTTCGCCCGCCTCGAGGATAAGGATCTCGGCGCCGGTCGCGGCAAGGCCGGCGGCGACCGTCGATCCGCCGATGCCCGAGCCGATGATGACGATATCAGGTGTCTTGTCCACTATGCTGTTCCCGCCTTCAGCCTCAAGCAATCCGCGCCTGACTCTGCGGGTCGAAGAACACGACCTTGTCGAGATTGAACGCCAGCCGTGCATTCTGACCCGGCTGGATACGGGCGTCGGCGCGCAGGCGCGCGACGACTTCCTTGCCGCCGAGCTTGGTGACCGCGAAGGTGTCGGAACCGGCCGGTTCGACCACGTCGATCAGGCAATCACCCTCGGCGAGCGTCTGCGCATTGCGGTCGGCGCCATCAGGATCCGTCAGTGCTTCGGGGCGGATGCCGAAGACGATCTGGCGGCCCGCATGCGCTTGCAGCGCCTCGCGGCCCGGCGCGATCGGCAGGCGGATCGGCTCGCCGCTCGGGCGGGCGAGCGAGACGGAGAGCCCCGTCGCGCCCTGTTCTATCGTGCCCGAGAGCAGGTTCATCGCCGGCGAGCCCATGAAGTCGGCGACGAACATGTTGGCGGGGTTGTTGTAGATCTCCGCTGGCGTGCCGAACTGCTGAACTTCACCGTCCTTCATGACGGCGATCTTGGTCGCCAGCGTCATTGCCTCGATCTGGTCGTGGGTCACGTAGACGATCGTCTTGCCGGTCGCCTGATGCAGCCTCTTGATCTCGATGCGCATGTCGACGCGCAGCTTGGCGTCGAGGTTGGAGAGCGGCTCATCGAACAGGAAGAGCTTGGGATCGCGCACCAGCGCCCGGCCCATGGCGACGCGCTGCCGCTGGCCGCCGGAAAGTTGGCTCGGCTTGCGGTCCAGCAGGTGGCCGATCTGCAGCACCTTGGCGACCTTGTCGATCGCCGCCTTGCGCTCGTCCGCCGGCACGCCGCGCATTTCCATGCCGAAGGAGATGTTTCCTGCCACCGTCATGTTCGGATAGAGCGCGTAGCTCTGGAAGACCATGGCGATATCGCGCTTGGACGGGTGCAGATCGGAGATCGTGCGGCCATCGACGCGGATGTCGCCCTCGGTGATTGCCTCCAATCCCGCGATTGTATTGAGCAGCGTGGACTTGCCGCAGCCGGACGGGCCAACGAGCACAAGGAAGCCGCCCTTTTCCAGCTCAAGATCAATGCCCTTGAGGATTTCCAGAGCGCCGAAGCGCTTTCTGAGGCCTGAGATTTCGAGAAAAGCCATGGGATTATCCTTTGACCGCGCCCGCCATCAGTCCGCGAACGAAGTAGCGGCCGGCGAGGATGTAAACGAGGAGCGTGGGCATGGCGGCGATCATCGCGGCGGCCATGTTGACATTGTATTCGACGACACCCGTGGAGGTATTGACGACGTTGTTGAGCGCCACCGTCATCGGCATGGATTCGCCGGTGCCGGCATAGGCAGACGCAAACAGGAAGTCGTTCCAGATGTTGGTGAACTGGTAGATCACGGTGACCACGATGATCGGCAGTGAGTTCGGCAGCATGATGCGACGAAAGATCTGGAAGAAGCTCGCGCCATCCACCTGCGCCGCCCGAACGAGTTCCGTCGGGAAGGCCTCGTAGTAGTTTCGGAAGAACAGCGTGGTGAAGCCGAGACCGTAGACGACGTGGACGATGACCAGATTGACCGTCGGATTGCCGAAGCCGAGCGACATGCCGATCTCGTTCGTCAGCGTGTTGCCGAAGCGGCCGAGGCTGCCGAGAATGGTCGCCATCGGCAGAAGCACTGACTGGAACGGGATGAAGCAGGCAAACAGCATCAGCCCGAACACCAGCGTATGGCCGGGAAAGCGCCACTTGGTGAGCACGTAGCCGTTCAGCGCGCCGAGGATGGTCGAGATGGCAACGGCGGGAACGACCATCTTGATGGAGTTCCAGAAATAGCCCTTGATGCCGGCGCAGGTCAGCCCGACGCAGGTCTCGCCCCATGCCTTGATCCATGGCTCGAAGGTCGGTGATGCCGGCAGCGACAGCATGTTGCCGTTCTGGATTTCGTCCATGGTCTTGAACGAGGTGACCAGCATGACGAAGAGCGGCATCAGGTAGATGATCGCGAAGATCGCGAGGATGCCGTAGATGAAGATCCGGTTGAAAAGCCGGGTGCGCGCCAGGTTGGATGAACTGGGCATATCCGATGTCACCGCGCTCATCGTGATTTCTCCCGCAGTTCGGAATAGAGATAGGGGACGATGATAGCCGAGATCGTCATCAGCATGATCACGGCGCTTGCCGATCCGACGGCCATCTCGTTACGCTTGAAGGTGTATTCGTACATGAAGTTGGACGGCAGCCAGGCCGAGCCGCCGGGCCCGCCTGATGTCAAAGCGACGACAAGGTCGTAGGACTTGATCGCCATATGGGCGAGCACGATGAAGGCAGAGAGAAAGACCGGCCGCAGCAGCGGAATGATGATGCGGCGGTAGAGTTGCACCGTCGAGGCGCCATCGATCTGCGCCGCCTTCATGATCTCGCTGTCGATGCCGCGCAGGCCCGCCAGGAACATTGCCATCACGAAGCCGGAGGCCTGCCAGACGCCGGCGATGACGACGGTGTAGATCACGAAATCCTTGTTCTTGATCCAGTCGAAGTGGAAGCTGGTCCAGCCGAAATGATGCAGCGTCTGTTCCAGGCCGAGGCCGGGATCGAGGAACCATTTCCACGCCACGCCGGTGACGATGAAGGACAGCGCCATCGGGTAGAGAAAGATCGGCCGCAAAATCCCTTCGCCGCGGATCTTCTGGTCGAGCAGGATCGCAAGCAGTAGGCCGAGGCCGAGGCAGATGGCGATATAGAGGAAGCCGAAGATCCCCATATTGGTGATCGATGTGTACCAGCTGGAGGGCGGGTCGCTTTCGAAGGTCCAGCGCCACAGCCGTTGATAGGCGCGGGGTCCGGTCAGCACATAGGACGGGAAGGTCTTGGAATTGGTGAAGGACAGATAGACCGTCCACAGGATGAAACCATAGACGAAGACCAGCGTGATGGCGAAGCTCGGCGCCAGCACGATCTTCGGCAGCGCGTCCTGCAGCCAGCCGCGCATGGAAAACGAGGTTCCGCGCTGTGCTGGTGTCTCGGCTTTGGTGGTAGCGATAGTGCTCATGACATTCATCCCCCTCCCAAGGGTGACGTTGGCAGTCGACATCTTCCCCGCCGATCAAGGCGGGGAAGACCGTTCGCGGGTCTGATTACTTGGCGTCGTCGATCGCCTTCACGAGCTCTTCGACGGCCTGATCGGAAGTCTTGATCTGGCCGTGGACGAACTTCGAGACGACATCCTTGTAGGCGTTGGCAACCGCCGGAGGCGCGCCATAGCCCTGTGCCAGCGAGCCGAACAGCGTGCCGCCTTCGTTGGCGGCCTTCAGGTCGGCGATACCCTTCTTGCCGCAGGCGTCGAAGTCTGTATCGGGAACGTCGGTACGGGCCGGGACCGAGCCCTTGACGACGTTGAACGCCGACTGGAAGCTCTTCGACAGCGTTGCCGTCGCGAGCGCCACCTGGGCGGCCTTGCGATCGTCAGGCACGTTGAACATGCCGAACATGTCGGAGTTGTAGATCACGCTGCCATCGGTGCCCGGGAAGCGATAGCAAAGGAAGTCGGTGTTCGGCGTCTTCTTCGCCGCCACGAACTCGCCCTTCGCCCAATCGCCCATCACCTGAACGAGCGCATCGCCCTTGATGACCATGGCGGTCGCAAGGTTCCAGTCACGGCCGGAGAAGTTCGGGTCGACGTACTTGATTAGCGTTGCAAGGTTGTCGAACGACTTCTTCATCGTGTCGGACTTCAGCGACTCTTCGTCGAGATCGTTGAACGCCTTCTTGTAGAACTCAGGCCCGCCGGTCGACAGCACGACGCTGTCGAACATCGTGGCTTCCTGCCAGTTCTGTCCGCCGAGTGCCAGCGGCGTGACGCCAGCGGCCTTGGCCTTGTCGAGCAGGGCAACGAGGTCTTCGAAGGTCTTCGGCTCGGTGCCGCCGATCTTGTCCATTACCGCCTTGTTGATCCAGAGCCAGTTGACCGAGTGCACGTTGACAGGTGCCGCGACCCACTTGCCGTCATAGACGGAGAACTTCTGCAGCGCTGCCGGAACGGACTTGTCCCAGCCTTCCTTCTTGGCAGTCTCGGTAAGATCGCCCATCACACCGGCCTGCGCGTAGTCCAGAACGGTGTAGCCGAGCATCTGCGAGGCTGTCGGGTAGGTGCCAGCTGCAACCATCGCCTTCAGCGCGGTCATGGCCGCGTCACCGCCACCGCCGGCGACCGGCACGTCTTTCCACGCGTAGCCTTCCTTCGACAGATCACCCTTCAGAACGTTGAGTGCGGCCGCTTCGCCGCCAGATGTCCACCAATGCAGCATCTGCACTTCCTTGACATCGGCAGCGCGCGCGATACCGCCCGCAGCACCAATTGCCAATGCGACCATGGCAGTCGCCGTTAGAAATCTGCGCATTTGAAAACCTCCCGTTTTCAAGTTCGCGAAACGGGACCCATTCCCGTTCCGTATTCCCCCGCCCTCCTCGAGCGTGGTTTCCTCAAGCCGGCAAGAAGCCGGCTTTTAGCTCCGTGGCATCCACCAGCTGGTGCGGGCGCCGATATGCATGTTGAGCGTCTTCGTCTCGGTGTAGTCCTCGACCGCATGGCGGCCAAGTTCGCGCCCGAGGCCGGACTGCTTGTAGCCGCCGAACGGCAATTCCGATGCACCGTCCATGAAGGTGTTCATCCACACGGTGCCGGCCCGCACACGCCGACCGACCGTCAGGCAGGTGTCGAAATCCTTGCTCCAGACACCGGCCGACAAGCCGTAGTCGATAGAATTGGCGATCTCGATCGCTTCCTCGGTGGTCTCGAATGTCAGCACCGAAAGAACAGGGCCGAACACTTCCTCGCGTGCGACCGTCATGCCTGGCGTAACCTCAGAAAGAATGGTCGGCGCCATGAACTGGCCCATGCCAAGATCGAGCGCCTCGCCGCCATGGGCGATTTCGGCGCCGGCGCTCTTGGCCGCCGCGACGTAGCCGGCGATCTTGTCGAAATGCTGCGGCGTAATGATCGCACCCACCTGCGTCGTCGGATCCAGGGGATCGCCGACCTTGACGTTCTTGGCGAGCGCCGCCACGCGTGCAACGATATCCTTTGCGATGCTCTTGTGCAGGATCAATCGTGACCCGGCATTGCAGCATTCCCCGGCATTGAAGTAAGCGCCGAATACGGCGGCATCGATGAAGCCTTCAAGATCGGCATCCGGGAAGACGATCTGCGGGTTCTTGCCGCCGAGTTCCAGCGATACCTTCTTCAGCGTCTGCGCGGCATTGGTCATCGTTAGCTTACCAACACCGGTCGAGCCGGTGAAGGAGACCATGTCGACGTCGGGATGGGACGTCATGATCGCGCCGACCTCGGCGCCGGTACCGGTAACGATATTGACCACGCCATCCGGCACGCCGGCCTCCTGCAGGATTTCGCCGAGCAGAATGGTCGAGCCCGATGTAAGTTCCGACGGCTTAACCACGCAGGTGCAGCCTGCCGCCAGCGCGAAGGGAAGTTTCTGGCCGACGATCAGGAACGGAAAATTCCAGGGTGTGATGATCGAGACGACACCTATCGCTTCGCGCAGCACGACGCCCAAGGTGCCGTCGCCGAGCGTGTTGTAGCTCTCGCCATGCAGATCACGCGCAAGGGCTGCAGCGTACCGCCAGATATCGACCGAACCACCTATCTCGCCCTTGACCTGGCTGATCGGCTTGCCGGCTTCGATCGCATCGAGATAGGCAAGTTCGTCGGCGCGCGCGGCGATCAGATCGGCGGCCTTGAGCAGGATCGCGGAGCGCTCCGATGCTGTCATCCTAGGCCAAGGACCGGTGTCGAAAGCCTTGCGGGCGGCGGCGATGGCGCGTTCGGCGTCGGCTTTCGAGCCGGCCTGGAAGCGGCTGACAACGACGCCGTGGCTTGGCGCGACGCGCTCGATCGGCGCGCCGTTGCCGGACAGCCATTTGCCATCGATCAGCATCTTGAAGTCGCGCACCTTGAGGTCGCTCAGCGCCTTCGGGTTCACCAGAACTGTCATCACCATTCTCCCTTGAATTCTGCCGGGCGCTTCTCGCTGAACGCGGCAACGCCTTCCCGAAGGTCACCGGTCTTGGCAACGAGGATCGACCCAAGTGCCTCGACCGCCGTCCCGTTATCCTCGCCATTCGCCGAGGCGATCATCAGCTTCGCGACCTCAAGCGCAGCCGGGCCACGTGCTGCGATGCGCTTCGCATAATCTCTGGCCGCATCAACCGCTGCACCCGTAGCGACCACCTTGTCCACCACGCCGAACTGGCGCGCTTCTTCGGCGGTGAATATCTCGCCACCCAGCGCCATCCGACGAATGACCTGCGCGCCGAACCGCTTGACCAGGCGCTGGGTCCCCGACCAGCCCGGGACCATTCCGAGCCCTGTCTCGGGCAGGCCGATCTTGATCTGTTCCTCGGCGATACGGATATCGGCGGCTCCGGCAAGCTCCAGGCCACCGCCAAGCGCATGACCGTTCAACGCCGCGATCAGTGGCGCGCGAAGCGTCGCCAGCCGCTCGAACACGCGGTGGCCATAGCGCACCCAGGCGTGTCCGAATTGCTGCGCATCCATATGTCCCCATGCCTTGATGTCGCCGCCCGCGGAGAAAGCCTTGCCGTCTCCTGTCAGGATCGCGACGCGAACAGCGGCGTTGGCCTCGACCTCGTCGGTCGCAACCGCAAGAGCCTTGAGCATATCGAGATCGAGCGCATTCAGCTTCTCCGGCCGCGAAACGGTCATGACCGCGATATGGCCTTCGATATCGACCCGTACCGTTCCGCTAGTCATGGAACGTGCCCTCCAGAACGCGGGCGCCTTTGACCGGCAGCGACAGGCCGATCAGGTCTTCCGAGAACAGTCTGGTATCCATCACCTTGAGATCATCGGCCACTATCAACGGGAATTCGGACTGGTCGAGAATGTGCGTCTGGACGTCGATCCCCGGCGCGACTTCGGCGAGGACGATGCCATCCGGCGTCAGCTTCATCACGCAACGCTCGGTGACATAGGTGATGTCCTGCCCTTGCTCGATGGCCCGACGGCCTGAGAAGGTGACGTGTTCAACCTCGTTGACAAGCTTCTTGAGCTTGCCTTCCTTCTCGATCACCAGTTTGCCCTCGGAAATGGCGAGCTTGGCGCCCGCATTGAACATGCCCGAGAAAACGATCTTCTTCGCACGCGCAGTGATATCGACGAAGCCACCGGCACCGGCCGTCACATGCGGCCGAAAGGAGAGTTTGGAGACGTTGACGGATCCGTCCTTGCCGATCTCGAGGAAAGACAGCAGCGATGCGTCAAAGCCCCCGCCCTGAAAGTAGGTGAACTGATAGGGCGACGGCATGTAGGCGTCCGCGTTGGAGGCGCAGCCGAAGGCGAAGTCGAGCAGCGGCACGCCGCCGACAGCACCCTGTTCGATCACCCAGGTGACGGCGCCGTGCTGACCCTCTTCCATCAGGATGCGCGGGACATTGGCCGAGATGCCGAAGCCGAGGTTGACGCAGCTATTGGCTTGCAGTTCCTGCGCGACACGACGAGCGATGACCTTCTGGATGTTGAACTCGGGAACGCGGAATGTGTCGAGTGGCCGGAAAATCTCGCCCGATATGGCTGGGTCATAAACCGTCTGCGTGGTCTGTTTCTGCTCCGGATCGACGATGATGTAGTCCACCAGGATGCCCGGCACGCGGACGTCGTGTGGCTTCAGCGAGCCCTGCTTGGTGATGCGCTTGACCTGCGCGATGACAATGCCGCCATTGTTGCGGGCCGCCAGCGCCTGATCGAGGCCACCGAGATAGGCGCCCTCGTGCTCGTAGGTCAGGTTGCCATGCTCGTCAGCCGTCGTCGCCCTGATGATGGTGACATCAGGCTTGATCGCGGGGAAATACAGCCAGTCTTCTCCCTCGAACGACACGCGCTTGACCACCGGCGCCTCGCCGGCAACAGCGTTCATCGCGCAACCCTGGCGCTTCGGATCGACAAAGGTATCGAGGCCGATCTTCGTCAGCACGCCCGGGCGCTTGGCTGCAGCCTCGCGGTGCATGTCGAACATGATGCCGGACGGAATGTTGTAGGCGGGAATCTCGTTGCCGGTGATCATCTGCCAGATCAGAGGCGGCTCTGCCGTCGACGGACCTGACGGATAGGAACCCCCGATGATGCGCTTGAGCAACCCCTTCTTGGCAATGTGATCGACGCCCTTGATGCCGCTCATGTCGCCAGCGGCGATCGGGTGCAGCGTGGTGATGCCGCGCGGATGTGCGGTCGCATCGAAGCGTTCGCCAATTGCCTTCAGCATCAGATCCGGGCAGCCGAGACCGCTCGATGAGGAAACCGAAACGATGGCACCGTCCGGGATCAGGGCTGCGGCTTCCGCTGGGGTGATATGCTTGTTCATCTCTCTCAAAGTCCTGTCTTCACCGCGACGGCCGCGCCGCTGCGTGCGGCCTGCGCCACCGCCAGACCCGTCGCGAGCGACCAGATCCCATCTGCGGCCGTGGCCGACGGAGTACCGTCTCCCGCTACCGCTGCATGAAACGCCGCGAGCGCCGTCTCGTAGAGATTGCCGCCCTCGACCGGCAACTGGTGCTCACCATCCGCGTTCCGCAGGGTGACTGTCCCAACCGGCCGCTGCGTCATCACATTTCGCCCGATCAGCGAGCCCTCGGTTCCGTGGACTTCGAAGCCTGTCTCAGCATATTTGGTGGTGAAGCCATCATGGAACTGGGCGATGATCTCGTCCTCGAACCGCATCACGCCCATGACCGCATCCTCGAGGCCTTCCTTGCCCATGCCGCCGGCTTGCGAGAACGCGATGACCTCGACTGGATTGCGTCCAAGCACGTAGCGCAGCGTATCGGCGTCGTGCACGGTGATATCGAGAATGACGCCACCACCGGCCTGGGGCTTGTCGAGTCGCCAGCCCTGAAGGTGTGGCGGCAGATAGACGGCGTGGAACACCCGCGCCGACAACGGCGTACCGATCCGTCCGGCGGCGATCGCGTCGCGCATCGCCCTGTGCGTGGCCGCATTGCGAAGGTGGTGGTTTGTCGCTAGAACGACGCCGGCCTCGTCGGCAGCGTTCTTCATCGCATGCACATCGTCAAGCGAGAGAGCCAGCGGCTTCTCGCATAGAATATGCTTGCCTGCGCGGGCGGCGGCTATGGCTTGGGCGCTATGGAGCTCGTTGGTGGTCGATATATAGACTGCATCGATCTCGGGATCCGAAAGCAATGCATCCAGATCCGTCACGTGCTTGCGGATGCCATTTTCCTTCGCATATGCACGGGCGCGCTCGACGCTCGAACTCATTACGGAAGCCACATCGCCGCCGGTGGCACGGATAGCGCCGATCACCCATTCACGCGCGATCGTGCTCGCGCCGATCAGCCCCCAACGAAGCGTCATGCCAATCTCCTCCCAGGATTGTTGTCTGCCGCGCCGCAGCTCTCGCGCACGATCAGGCGAACGGCACTGACGGCCTGCTCCGCCTCCGGCTTTCCGGCATTGATCTGTTTGAGCAGCATCTGCGCGGCGCGCTGGCCGATCCCCTGCGGGTCGACCGAAATCGTGGTCAGCGCCGGCACCGCGGTCTTAGCTTCAATGACGTTGTCGAAGCCGACAACCGCAAAGTCACGACCCGGCTCGATACGGCGGGCGCGCAAGCCATCGCAGACGCCGAAGGCGACGGCATCGTTGAAGCAGACCGCCGCCGTCGGCTGCTCCGCCATGGACATTCCTTGCCCGATGGCTTCCACGCCGCCGGCGCGCGACGGCGCGGACGAGATGACCAGTTCCTCCTTAAAGCCTTCCTTCGTCTGGGACATCGCCTCGCGATATCCACTGAGGCGCTCATCGAAGACGGCCGTATCAGGAAATCCGCCAACGAAGGCAATGCGCCGATGTCCGAGCGAAGTCAGATGCTCGACTGCCGCCGATGTCCCGGCGTGATTGTCTGACACCAGAGACGACACCTTGGCACCCGGGACGCTGCGAACGACGAGCACCACGGGGATGCCGGCAGCCACCAGCGGCTTCATGTCGATCGCCTCGGTGCCCCTCGCCGGCGATACGATCAGGCCAGAAACCCCGTGCTCGCGCATCGAGGCGATGACCTCGCGCTGGCGGTCGATGCTTTCGCTGGTATTCGACAGGAACTGAACGAAGCCCGCCGACTGAACGACCGTATCGACGCCCACGGCAAGCTCGGCAAAGAAACTGTTTGTGAGATCGTTGACGACTATGCCGATGATTTTCGAGCGGGCATTGGCCTGGCGCAGGTTGGCAGCGCCGCGGTTATAGACATAGCCAAGCTCACGCATGACCGCGTTGACCTTGCCACGGGTGATTTCATTGACGAGGGGCGACGCCTGCAACACCAAGGACACCGTCGACTTGGAAACGCCGGCAGCCTTTGCGATGTCGATGACGGTGACCCGTCCCTTGCCCATGACAATCCTCCATTGGCCTCCCGCCAACAAGGATCGTTAATAATTGGAACGTTCCAATTCTGTCAAGTGCCTTTTCCAGAAAAGATGTGGGCGACGTTGGGCCAACAAACGTAGTATTTTTCATCTCATTGATATTTAACAATTTGTTTGTTTCCACTAACCTTTATATGGTGGGATTTTCCATCATATGGCTTATCACCTAGGGGAAGATGGCCGCCTTACCTAAATTCTAATTTGGATCGGTCCAAACAACTCGATATGGACTCAGTGCTATCGGTGTAAGCCTCGTTACCGTCACTCAACCTGCTGTGGACCGGAGATGGCTGCCGGCGGCGCGGAAAACGAAATGGATGCCTGTTATCGCCCGGCTGGTCAGCTAGCGCGCCATCGTACCCAGCAAGGCTCCAATAGGCTCGAAGTCGCGCAGATTTGCCGCATCGGTCTTCCTCAAAATGGTTCGGATCTGGGTTCGAACCGTATCGAGCGACACCTCTCGATCGCGGGCGACGGTCTCGGCCGTCTGCCCGCCGAGAAGTGCTGCGGCGACAGCGCCTTCGGCAGCGCTGAGGCCGAACAGGTCGCTGAAGAGAGACGGTGGCGCCGCGCGCGCTTGCGACAATTCGTTGATAAGGATCAGGACCGGCGCGCCGCCAGCCCCAAAGGCCTCATTGCACGGCAACTGTTGCGGAAACGGCGAGATGAAAATGGCGAACTGGCCAATGCGATCGTTGTCCAGCGCATCGAACTCGAGGCGTATCGCGCCCCCGCTTTCGCCGTGTGCAGCGTTACGAACGATCGACCGCAAGCGCTCGCCTTCGCTGCTGTTGTTGACGAGCAACCGTGTTGCGCCGCTGCTCAAAAGCAAGGCCAGAGAAATCGGCAAGCCGCGACGCGAAAGGCATCGCGAAGCCGATGTATTGGCGAACAACACATTGCACTCCGCGTCCACGACGATGGCACTGCCAGCCAATGCCTCCAACGCCGTATAGCCAATGCGCGCATCAAACTCTGAGCGGTGCAACCTTTCGCGCAACTGCAGTCCGCGCTTGAAATGCGGCAGCAAAAGGGAAAGCGTCCTGCGCTCCTTCGTCCCAAAAGGCTTATGTTCCCGAAAGAAGCCGATCGTCGTCTGATCGCGATCACCCACAGCCCCAAGCAACATGTATTCCTGGCCATTTGGCTTGGCGAAGTCCTGATAAAATTCGGAACGGTGATACACGTCACCATCTAAGAGGTCATCGATCACAAAAACGGCAGAACGCCCATCCGGCCGGGGACTGATGGCGGCAAGAGCTGCCCGGATTGGGTCAAGCTTGAGATAGTGATTGGTGTACCGGTCTTCGCCTGGCTTTGACAATTGAAAGACATTGGCTGACCGACCATCGACACCATGGACGCGCAGGGTTCCATCATCCGCCCCCAGGCAAGAAAACAGTGCCTTGCCGACAGACAGCCAATCACCGTCGTTCGCAGCGGCCTCATAGAAATCACCGATGATCGAACCGAGTTCCACAAGTACCGCCAAAATAACGACAACAACTTACGATGCTCAATGTTAGCAACTTAAGATAAATATGCCAATGTTGTATTGCGTTTCTTGAATGTACTTTTGGCTGGGCTGAACAAGCGGTTATTTTCCGCGTCGGAATCGCATCTGCCGCGCGCACGCTCGGCCGCGTTGCAATGCGACGCTGGGAGTTTACCGAACGGCAGAACGGTCGGTGTGCGTCAGCGAACCCGAAGGCTTGCCGACGCAGATTGCCAGTGCGCGATCAGCGCGCATTGGCCATACCACCATGAAGATCATTCGGCAGCGGCGCCTGCGGATTGACCAGTTCCGCGGCGCGAAGTTCCTGCCAGAAATCGGCCGGCACGACTTCCGTCAGCGCGGCACTGTCTTCGGCGATGCGTGACGGTTGGCTCGCGCCAGGAATAACGGCCGCGACCGCCGGATTAGCTAGCGAAAACTGCAGTCCTGCCGCTTTCATGCTGACCCCGTGGCGATCGGCGATGGCCTTGATTCGAGCAATTTTCGCTTTCATTTCGCGCGTCACCGGCGCGTATTCGAAATTCGGCCCGCCGACAAGCGCGCCGGAACTGTAGGGACCGCCAACAATGACACCGAGACCGCGTTCAGCCACAATCGGCATCACACGCTGCAGCGCCTTGTCATGATCAAGCAACGTATAACGGCCGGCGAGCAGAAAAGCGTCGGGCTTCGGTTCACCCAGCTCCAATACAAGCTCGATCGGCTCGACACGGTTGACGCCGAGCCCCCAGGCCTTGACCACCCCTTCGTCTCGCAGCCGGTCGAGCGCCCGGAAAGCGCCTTTGCGGGCTTCCTCAAACTTCTCCAGCCAGATGTCACCCCAGAAATCCTGGGCCAGATCATGCACGAAGGCAATCTCGATATGGTCGGTCTTCAGACGCTTCAGGCTATCCTCGATCGAGCGCAATGTCGCGTCGTGTGAGTAGTCGTTGATAACCTTGTTCGCTCGCCCATGCCTAAAAACTTCACCTCTTTCGCTGACGTCATCCAGTTCATCGAGGATGACGCGGCCGACCTTGGTCGAGATCACATACTCGTCGCGCGGCCGACCGGCCAGCGCTTCACCCATGCGGATTTCTGCAAGGCCTGCGCCGTAGAAGGGAGCGTTGTCGTAATAGCGGATACCGTCGTCCCACGCGGCTTTCACCGTGGCGAGAGCTTCTTCCTCGGGAATGTCTCGGAACATGTTGCCAAGCGGAGCGGCGCCGAAACCGAGCTTGCTTGAGAGAATGTCTTTAAGTGCCATTGGAATGTCCTTCATATTTTAAAAGGGTCTCACCCAAAGGGCGCGGGATTAAACAGTGACGCATTTCACCCGAAAATTCGTCGCGCTAGCGGACACACTGCTGAAATGGGGCAGCTTTTGATACAATGCAAATCCAATCTCGCGATTAGCGACCATGCGTCACGGCAGGCATATAGATCGTTACGCGGTCGCTTCGACATTCGTTCGAGCATTTAGGACTTGGATCTCCTGCTCCGCTGCAGGCCAGCTTCTGGCAAATCACACTCAAGGCGGCAGTGGCCAAGAGGGACATCGACAGCCTTTAGGAAAACCGTCATAGCACCCGCAAAACGGGACCGCTCCGGGGGCTAACCCCACCGGAGCGATCCTTGTTGTCGAATTACTTTGCCGGGTTCGGGCCGATGCGCTTTCCATGGGTGACACGTTCGGCAGCCTTGTGAACCATGGTATAGGCATAATCGATGCCCATGCCATAGGCACCGGAATGCTCCTTCACCAGCGTGGTCACGGCATTGTAGGTTTCCCTGTGCGCCCAATCACGCTGCCACTCGAGCAGAACCTGCTGCCAAGTCACGGGGATGACGCCTGCCTGAACCATCCGGTCCATAGCATATTTGTGGGCGTCGGACGATGTGCCGCCAGAGGCATCCGCCACCATGTAGATCTCGTAGTCGGGAACGTCGCGCAAGGCCGAGAGCGAGAATGTCGTATTGCACACCTCCGTCCAGAGGCCGGAGACCACTATCTTCTTGCGACCATTGACGGCATTCTTTGCCAGCGCATCGCGGACGTTCTGGTCGTCCCAAGAATTCATCGAGGTGCGCTCCAAAATGTCGTTGTCGGGCAGCACGGCGAGCAATTCCGGGAACGTGTTGCCGGAGAAGGATTCCGTCTCGACCGTCGTTATCGTCGTCGGGATGTTGAAGATCCTGCCAGCCTTGGCGAGGCCGACCACGTTGTTCTTCAGCACCTGGCGATCGATCGACTGGACGCCGAATGCCATCTGCGGCTGCTGGTCGATGAAGATGAGCTGGCTGTTGGCGGGGGTCAGGACGTCGAGCTTGGACATTTGGATTCTCCGTTTTGATGGGTCGCCGCGTTGCGGCTATTGGGATTTGGGACGCGTTCGGCGGTCGGCTGCCTGCTTCAGGCAGCCGGGTCGATAGGCAGCTTTGTGTTTCGGTTGGATCGTAAGGTTCTAAATACCGGCTTCAGGCGGCAAGAGGCTCGAGGTTCGCCTCGATTTGATCGCGGAACTCTTCGTAGCGGCTTGGCAGCTTCAGCGCTTGGCCGAGATGCGCGGTATCCTCGTCCCTGTCGAAGCCGGGTTCGTTGGTGGCGATTTCGAACAGGATGCCGCCAGGTGTGCGAAAATAGATGGCCCAGAAGTAATCGCGGTCGATCACCGGCGTCACCTGGTATCCCGTATCCATCAGCGCCTTGCGGACCTCAAGCTGCTTTTCGCGGTTTTCGACCGCAAAGGCGATGTGATGGACCGAACCGGCGCCTTGGCGAGCAAACGGTACTTTCGGAAGCGCCGCCAGATCGATCGTGTCTGCGCCATTGCCGCCGGGGATGATGAACCGGGTAACGTCGCCTTCGACATCCGCACGCTCATAGCCCATGAAGTGAAGCAGTTCTTCCGTGGCCGCCGTCTCGTGCAGATTGAAGCGAGCACCGGAAAAGCCGCGGATAGCAACGTCGTCTCCTACACCCTGACCGGTCCAGCCGGCGCGGTTATCGTCAGCGGTCTCGATCAATGCAAAGCCGTCACCGTCGGGGCCGAGGAAGCGCAGGCGGTTGGCGCCGAACACGGTGTCTGTCTCAACGCCGGCGACTGCCTGGGCAAGGAAGCGATCCTTCCAGAAGGAAAGCGTACCCTTGGGGATCGCGAATTGTGTTTCACCGACCTCACCAACGCCGGAGCGGCTGGTCATCATGTTGGGGAACGGGAAGTAGGTCATGACGGTGCCCGGTGTGCCGGCTTCATCACCGTAGTAGAGATGGTAGACACTCGGATCGTCGAAGTTCACGGTCTTTTTCACCCGACGCAGACCGAGCGTGTCGGTGAAGAACCGGTTGTTCTCTCGCGCATCCGACGCCATGGATGTGATGTGATGCAGTCCCTTGATGTCTCTGATCATTGCCGTGGCCTTCCGTAGCTGTTGTTCGTCTCTGTTGACAGAAGGTTTAGTCCAGTTGATTAAAGCGCGGAATTGCAATATTAATTGAGAGTGAATTGCTTTTTTTGAAATAATTGAGATGAACGATTACAAAGCGCTGAGAATCTTTCTGCTGGCTGCCGAGAAGCGCAACTTCGCTCAGGTCGCCCGCGAACTCGACATGACACCCGCTGCGGTTACCCGGGCAATCGCAGCGCTGGAAGACGATCTTGGTGTCCAGCTATTCGTCCGCACTACCCGCCAGGTCTCGCTGACCACCGATGGCGCCGTTTTTGCCGCGCAGATTCAGCCGGCGGTAAACACACTGGAAAGTGCCCGCAAGGATGTTAGGAACGCGCACAAGGCTGACCAGGGCCGACTGCGGATCAGCGCGCCGACATGGCTCGGCAAGGCTGTCCTGCCGCCCATCCTGTCCGGCTTCCGCGAACTCTATCCGAAAATGAGCTTTGAGATTTCGCTTTCGGACGGTCTCGTCGACATCGTCGACGACGACTACGATCTGGCAATCCGCATTTCGTCGGCGCCGTCCGACAAGTTCACTATCTGGCGCAAGATCAGGGCCGTGCCGAGGATCCTGGTGGCAGCACCCGGCAGCCGTTTCACTGACATGCAGCATCCTAGCGAACTGACCCCGGACGATTGCCTTGCCTATAGCGGAGAAAGCCGTCGGGAGAACTGGGCTCTTTCAGACGGCGGATCGAGCATCACCATTCCGGCCGGAAGAGCGTTCAGCGCCAACAACGGCGAAGTCCTCGCCGACATGGCCGCGGACGGTGCGGGTGTTGCGATGTTGCCCGGCTTCCATATTGCGGAGCACATACGAAGCGGCCGGCTTGTGCAAGTTCTATCCGGATGGGCGCCACAAGAACTCTGGCTGACACTCTACTATCCGCCTTACCAAAGCCTGCCACCCCGCATTGCGACATTTTCGAAATTTTTCGAGCAGCAACTCGCGTCGCAGATGGTCATGCTGGAATAGCGGATTGCGCTATTGCGTTGGTGGCAAGCCCTTGGCGGTTTGAAAAGAACCCGTCAGAGGCGTCATCCGCCAGTGCCACCTGTCACCTCGATCATTTCGGGCAACACGTCAAAGCTCTGCGCCTCTATAGAAAAGCTTTCGCCGGACCGGTGACGCGGATGGCGGGGATCATCGTGAGGTTTCAGAAAAAAGCGCCGAGCGACGTCTTTGTACCCATCGTAGACCAGCCCGCCATTAGCGGCGATCAGGGCGCTGCGGTCGCGACGGTAGAGGCACGGTATCAGGTACCACGGCAGACCGGGCCGCTGATGATGCAGGACGTGCAGATTGTTGTAGAGAAAGAGCAATCCGAACAACGGGCTGTTTTCGACAATCGCCGTGCGCTCGTCCTGATGGTCGGCAAATCGATGTTCAGCATAAGAACGCAACCGGGTAAGCGCCGCGCCGACGTAGACGAAGCCGAAGACATAAAGCCACAACGGCATGTCGCAGACGATGGTCACCCAGGCAAGAACAACCGTTACGCCGACCAGGTGTCGAGCCCAAAGCAGCACCCGCTGCCGATCGCCCCTGACCATCAGAATCGCTTCCTGAACCAGAAAATTGACGATCATCACGAGGGGACCAAGTGTCAGTCGTCCGAGAAGCGTTGTGTTCCAGATGGCCAGGCTTCGACCAATGGCACCCATGCGCTCCCACGCCACTTGCGTGAAATAGGAGGATTCCGGATCTTCGATCGGATCTGTCAGATGCTCGTCGCGATGATGGATCAGATGCCCTTCGCGATAGACGGCATAGGGAAGCCACATCGAAAGCGGCGGCCAGCCTATCGCATCGTTGATGCGCTGGTTGCGAGTTGGATGGCCATGGAGGACCTCGTGTTGAAGGGAGCCATGCCAGGCTATCAGCCAACCGCCGACGACTACCACGAGAAGGAGCGGTAGCGACTGCCAAAACCACGTAACCGCAAAGAATCCGCAGTATATGATAGTCGCCAATGCGACGGTCTGCCATTCAATGCGTGCAACAGCGGAGAGCGAGTATTTCCGGGGGACAACATCATGCGGCGAGTGATGATTGGACATGGAGCGGGTCTGGCTGCCTCAACAAGCATTGATCTTCGCATGCACTATAAAAGCCGCCTTCGTGCACCGCGCCGCATGGCTTTGCCGCAGAGTTGCGTCAAAGGAAAAACTGGTCGCGTAATCGCCTGCCGGGCAAAATATTTTCGTCTATGTAATTCATATATTGCCAGCGGTGATTCGACCATCTGGCAGCTGGCGTCCAGTTACAGATAGCGTTGCATGAAATTCTCGACCGCACGGGAAACGCGGGAATTGCTAGCGGGCTTTAGGCGATCACTGGATAGCCCTGCCTCGCAGCAAAGCGATCGAGTTCAGCCAGTCGCTCGTAGTCGGTATCGCCGAGCAGGCTGATGCCACGCAGCGATAGCGTATCGCACACCGCAGCGAGGTCGGGATTGGCAATGGTCTCCGCCAGGGCGCGGCGTAGGATAAGCACGTCCTCTTTCGGCGTCCCGGCAGCGGTGATGAACGGCAGACCAGGACCCTTCGCCGTCTCGGCAAGGATACGCACACCGGCGACGCCGTCTGGATCGAAGCGCAGCGTGTTGCCGAACGTCACGCAGTCGATCGCTGCAACATCGGCCTCGCCGCTCGATACCGCAGCGATACTCGCGCGGTGGCCACCCGTCTCGATAACGTCGGAGAAAAATCTGCCGCCGACCGCATGCGGCGCCACGAAGGCCCGGAACAGGTTATAGCCGGAATTGCTGCCGGGCTCGTTGATCGCAGCGCGCGCGCCGCGCAACTGATCGATC
Organism: Hyphomicrobiales bacterium; assembly: GCA_900472625.1. GTDB lineage: Bacteria > Pseudomonadota > Alphaproteobacteria > Rhizobiales > Rhizobiaceae > Rhizobium. The sequence continues at coordinate 49,226 of UCIT01000060.1, forward strand.
GACTCGACGGATGAATTGGCATTGACGATGATGAAGCTGCATTTAAGCGGGCCATCACAGCCGGGCAGTCCGTATACGGGCGTGGCGACGAGCTGCACCTTGCCGCGCAGATGCTTGATATAAGGGTATCCGCAGGTCTGGCCGAACAGCAGGCCGGGCTGAGTCCATGCTTGCGCATAGCCGATCTCTTCGTCCAGCGCCTCTGGCGCGTCGAGGCCGTAGGATCGAAGCCGCGCGCCCAATGCTTCCCACAACAGTGCCGTGGCTTCCTTGACCGGCGCTGGACTGACATACATGGCGAGGCTGGCTAGCGACATCGAGAACACTCCGACAAAATCCGTGAGAACCTATGCAATGCAAGAATTTCGATCGCAATGGGAATTCGTGCTTATCGGGTCGCCGCCGTTTTCTTTCACGGGGGAGGCGATCTCAACGGAACATCTCATGCGCTGACACCGTGCACAGCCCGCCTCTCGTCTGGCCTAGCGAAATGACTTTTCCTCCGTGTAATAGTTTATAGTTTTAATGTTCTTTTCTTTCAGCTTGGCATCTTCCATCCGTAGCGTAGGTCAGTCTGGGAGAGCAAAATGGACAAAATACCACATCCGACGGACAAGATCCGGCAGCTCACGGCGCGTCTGGCCAGCGAGGAAGAGGCGATCGAGGCAGCACGGAAGCTGGCGAAGCGTTTCTCCGAGGGAGCATCGCAGCGCGATCAGGATCGCATCCTGCCCCACCACGAACTGGATTCACTTTCGCAATCCGGCCTTTTGGGCATCACGGTGCCGTCGGAGTATGGCGGGCTCGACGTGTCCAACAGCGTTCTGGCGGAGATAACGGCAATACTGTCAGAGGCCGATGGATCGATCGGCCAAATCCCGCAAAACCATTTCTACATATTGGAAGCGTTGCGGGTCGATGGAACGAAAGAGCAGAAGCACTTCTTCTTTAGCCGCGCGCTGGCTGGTGATCGGTTCGGCAACGCGCTTTCCGAGCGCGGCACCAAGACGGTCGGGCACTACAACACCCGCCTCACACGCGATGGCTTCGGCTACCGAGTCAACGGTCGGAAATTCTATTCAACCGGCGCCATCTTCGCGGACTGGGTTGCGGTGTTTGCGCTGAACGAGGACGAACATCTGACCATGTCCTTCGTCCAGCGAGGAACTGATGGCATCGAGATCATCGACGACTGGGATGGCTTCGGGCAACGCACGACAGGCAGCGGCACGACGGTTCTCGACAATGTCTACGTTCAGGCCGATGCCGTGGTGCTACACCACAAAGGCTTCGAGCGACCGACAACCATTGGCTCAGTCGGCCAGATCATTCATGCCGGAATCGATCTCGGCATCGCCCGGGCCGCATTTGCCGACATGATCGACTTCGTGAAGACGCGCTCGCGCCCCTGGACCAACAGTGGCGTCGACAAGGCGACAGATGATCCGCTCACCATCGCCAAGGTCGGCGAGATCGCGATCCGGCTGGAAGCAGCAACCGCCCTCGTTGATCGCGCCGGCCTCAAGGTCGATATTGCTCAGATCGATACCACCGAGGAAAACGTGATTGCCGCGACGCTTGCCGTTGCAGCCGCCAAGGTTCTGACCTCGGAGATCGCGCTCGACGCCGCCAACGCCCTTTTCGAACTCGCCGGCACGACGGCGACCAGCACCGGCCTTAATCTGGACAGGCACTGGCGAAACGCGCGTACCCACACATTGCACGACCCGGTTCGCTGGAAATACCACGTCGTCGGGAACTACCACCTCAATGGCGCGACACCACCCAGAAGCGGCGCGCTCTGACGTCGAGCCCGCAAACGAAAGCCCCGCTGCAGTATTTGTAGCGGGGCTTTTCGGTCTTGGGAGGACCGCGGTTTAACTATAGAGACTAACGGCAGGGATCTTGTCATTCAGCACGAATTCGCCGACTTCCCTTGCCTTGTAGAAAACCGGGTCGTGCAGCGTATGGGTGCGCACGTTCCGCCAGTAGCGGTCGAAGCGATAGGAATCGGCGGTCGAGCGCGCACCTGTGAGTTCGAAGACCCGTGAGGTAATATCGAGCGAGACGTTTGTCGCGTGCACCTTGGCGGCGTAAGCTTCCGCAGCAGCCTCGCCACGTTCGCGCGCCGTCACATTGCGGCCCCGCGCCAGAGCATTCTGCACCGCCAACGCCGCCACATCCGCCAGCGCTGCCGAGGCCTTCAGTGACGCCGTGAATTCGCCGGCACGTTCAAGAATGTAAGGATCGTCCTGAGCCCGCTCGACGCCTGACGTGACCCATGGGCGAGTGGTGTCGCGCACATAGCCAAGCGCTTGATTGAGGGCGCCTTCAGCCGTGCCGATATAAAAATTCACGAAGACGAGCTGGATCAGAGGCGTGTTGAAGCTTGCAAGAACCGATGGCTCCGCCCCCTCTGCGGCTGGCTCGCCGATCAGATCTTCTTCGTAGACCGGAAAATCACGGAACTCGACGCTACCGCTATCCGACAGACGTTGACCAATATTGTCCCAGTCGTCGTTCGCGATATATCCAGGTCGGTCGGTCGGAATCGCAAAGCTGGCGATCTTGCCGTCCAGCGTTGCATTGGCGTTGATGTAGTCGGAAATCCGGGCTGCCGTTGAAAACGACTTCTTGCCATTGAGCACGTAGCCATTGCCACGCTTCGTCAATACGAGACCGGGATCGCGCGGATTGACGGCCGCGCCCCAATAGAGGTTCCTGGCAACCGTTTCAGACGCTAGCGCCTGCGCGCGCGCCCTGTCGTCGATCGCCCAGTCGATGTATTGGCTGTTGACGAAGTGATAGCCGAGCAACTGGCCGATCGAGCTTTCGCCGCGGGCAAGAATTCGCACAAGCTTCAGCCCGTCGAGCCAATCAAGCCCGCCGCCGCCGAGAGAAAGCGGATGCAACGCATTCAGTAGGCCGGCATTCTTCAGCTTGACGATCTCGCCGAGCGGTGGACGCCCTTCGCGATCAAGCTCTGCGGCACGTTGAGCGAGATCCGCGGAGATCGTTTCTGCGCGGGCGAAAAGCTCATCGCGCGTGGCGCCCCGACCGGCGACGTGAATGACGTTGGATTGGCTCATCGGAAACTCCGGATTTGTTGACGCTATGAGCCGGTGGGCATGATGACCCACCGGACTTGCGAGGCGACCTGATTAGAAAAGCTTCGCCGGGATCCACGGCGCGGTTACGACATCGCTACTGTTGAAGGCAGGCACCTTCTTTCCCAGATCCTCAATCGTCTTCACGCCCGCCTTGCGCAACGCTTCCTGAGTGAGGAGCGTCGGCTTGACGGTGATGTTGTGCGGGACGTCCTCGCCTGCGATCTGCAGGGCTGCTGCGCGGATCGACACCGCGCCGACAACGGCCGGATTGGTCGCCACGGTCGCCACCCAAGGACTACCCTCCTCGGTGATCTCCTGGATATCAGCTGTGGAGACGTCGGCGGAGTAGATTTTCAGCTTCGAGGAGAGGTTGAGGTCGTTTGCCGCCAGCTTCACGCCGCGCGCGAACTCGTCATACGGTGCGAAGACGACGCTGATATCCGGATTGGCCGTCAGCGCCGCCTTCGCCTGGTCCGCCGTCGATGTTGCCGTGGTGTCGCTGACATTGCCGAACCGCGCCTTCTCGACCACGCCCTTGTTGTCAGCCTTGAACTTGTCCCAAATCTCGTTGCGACGGTCGAGCGGCGCAAAGCCGGCGACGTAGACATAGCCGGCATTGAAGCTGCTGCCGTTCTCCTTCACCGCCTGCTCGAGCGCAAGCTTCGCCAGCTCGTGGTCGCTCTGCTCGACCTGCGGAATCTTCGGATTGTTGAGATTGACATCGAAAGCCACGACCTTCACGCCCTTGTCGAGCGCCTGCTGGACCACATCGCCCAGCGATTCCGGCAGCCCGTGGTCGACGACGATGCCCTGAACGCCGAGATTGACAGCCTGCAGGATCTGCTCGCGTTGTTCGGCGGCGTTCTGACGACCGGGGAAGACACGCAGATCGATGCCAAGCGCCTTAGCCTGCGCCTCCGCGCCGGCCTGATAGGCCTGGAAGAAGTCACCGGCTGAGATGTAGCTGATAAGCGCAAGCTTAACGCCGCCCTTGTCGAATGGTGCAGGTGCGCCCGGCAATCCTTCGGCGCTGGCGGCGCCTGCAAAGACGAAGGAGATCGCGGCGGCGGAAAGCGCCAGGCGGGTGAATATTTTCATGATGCGCTCCTGAGACGGTGACAGTTGATCCGCGGTCATCCAGCCGCCCTCTCATTAGGGAACATAGTCTACTGTTTTAGTAGATATTTTGATCCGATTTTTCGGTGCGACGGGAAATCTTTGTGCGAATTAACCTGGAGCAGCGAAACGCTTTGCCTGTCCTTTCAGCCCACTTGCAGCCAAGTTGAGCAGGAAAAACGGCTCTCCTGGCAAGAGTATTCAAGAAACAAACTCTTAAAAACTCGGCATAAAAATCAACATGATATCCTTGAGGCCGACGAGCATCGATCCTTCTATATCATCGCATTCGTCATCAATTGTCATCGGCTATGTCCCTGCTTGAAATAGACAATCTCACACGCAGCTTTGCATCGACGCGCGCGCTGTCGGGCGCATCGCTATCGATCGATCGCGGCGAAATCGTCGCTCTGATGGGAGCCAACGGCGCCGGCAAATCCACGTTGGTGAAGATCCTTTCAGGCGTTCTGCCCGCCGATGGGGGCGTCGTGCATTTCAATGGACGGCGTTTCTCGCCGAGAACACCGGCCGAAGCGGCGAGCCATGGTATCGTTACCGTGCATCAGTCCACCGATCTGGTCGGCGCACCGGGATTGACGGTGGCCGACGTGCTCCTGCTCAACCGCTTCGCCGATGGCACCGAGCCGTTCTTCGTGTCGACGCGACTTATCCGTGCCCGCGCGAAGGCGATGCTCGACGATGTCGGATTCGCGTTGCCGCTCGATCGCGACTTCGCCGATCTCAGCGCGGCCGACCGCCAGCTGGTGGCAATTGCGCGCGCGCTTGCCAACAAGGCGGACCTTCTAATCCTTGACGAGCCGACTGCCAGCCTGTCGATCGACGAAAGCAAACGATTGTTCGATGTCTTGCTGCGGTTGCGCGGCCAAGGCCTTGCCGTTCTCTACATCTCGCACCGCACCGCCGACCTTCAGGCCATTGCCGATCGCGCTTTGGTCATGCGTGGGGGGCGGGTGGTTGGCTCGTTCCGGCGGCCGATCGATTTCGACGCGGCCATCGAAACGATGATCGGCCGCAAGCTGGAACTCGCAAGGCCGGGCGCACGGGAGGGAACGGGCCCGGTCGTCTTCGAAATGCGCGACGCGCGGCTGAGGCCGGATAGCCTTCCATTCGACCTGTCGATCCGCGAAGGCGAAGTCGTCGCTATCACCGGCGTGCTTGGCGCCGGCAAGAGCCGGCTTCTGTCAGCAATCTTCGGGACAGGTTCACTTGCATCGGGCATCATGACGCTCGACGGCAGACCGCACCGCCCGATGAGCGCCGCGGCGGCAATCGCAGCAGGCGTGGCGATGGCGGCGGAAGACCGGCATCACTCATCCCTGATGCCACCGTCATGGCCGGGCAACAGCGTCGCCGCCACGATCAGCCTGCCGCATCTGAACAAATGGTACCCGCACGGCTTTCTCTACGGCGGCCGGGAACGGCGCGAGGCACGGAAGGCGATCGCCCGGCTACGGATCAAGGCTTCTGGCCCTGACGCATCGATCTGGACGCTTTCCGGCGGCAACCAGCAGAAAGCCGTTCTGGCTCGCTGGGAAGCCGAGCCGAGCCGCCTCCTGTTGTTGGACGAGCCTTTCCAGGGCGTCGATGTCGGCGCCCGCCAGGACATTATCGAGGCGATCCGAGGCCGCCGTGATCGCGCCACGCTGATCGCCACCTCCGATCCCGAGGAAGCATACGAAGTGGCGGACCGTATTCTCGTTATCGACCATCACATGATCAGACCCGCCGGCGACCACCCGGACCAAGCCGCCTTCGAAGGAATTCCCGCATGAGCGCCGCACCTGACGATACAATCGCGAAGGCCGACACATCAAGCGCACGCGCGCTGCTCGGCCGTTCGGCCGCCGTCATCCGATCCGGCGCCATTTTCATACTGCTTGTGGCACTGGCGATCGGCTTCACGGCGGCGCAGCCCGCCTTCATCAACCTCAACAATCTGATGAGCATTCTCCAGGCGGTCTCGGTCGTCGCCATTCTCGGTGCGGGTGTCACGGTGACGCTTGCCGTCGGCGGCTTCGATTTGTCGATCGGTGCGGTGGCGGCATCCAGCGTGATGGCGGCAAGCTACGCGATGATCGTGCTGGGGCTGGATGCCTTTGCCACCGTGCCGCTCGTGCTCGCATTTGGTGCCTTGATCGGCCTGATCAACACTTTCGTCATCGTGCGTTTGCGGGTGCCCGATCTGCTGGCGACGCTATCGATGATGTTCCTGCTCACCGGACTGCAGCTGATTCCGACGGCCGGGCGGTCGATTTCCGCCGGCCTGATCCTGCCTGATGGCACCACTGCACCCGGCGCCTACGATCCGCGCTTCCTGCTGATCGGACGCTACAGCATCGGCGGCACGGTCCCGGTGGCCGTCATCCTGATGGCCTTGGTGGCCCTCATCCTCTACGTGCTGACCGAGCGCACCCGCATCGGCCGGCTGCTTTATGCGACCGGCGGCAACGAGGTGGCGACGCGGCTCGCCGGTGCCTCCACCACGCGGCTGAAGACGCTCGCCTATGTCATTTCGGGCACGCTTGCCTCGCTTGGCGGCATCATCGTCGCGGCTCGTGTCGGCCGTGGCGACGTATCCTCAGGCGGGTCGCTGCTGATGGATGCCGTCGCCGCCTCACTGATCGGCTTCACGGTCATGGGGCTGCGGCGGCCGAACGTTCTCGGCACCATCGTCGGCGCCGTCTTCGTCGGCGTTCTGCTCAACGGCCTGACGATGCTCAACGCCCCCTATTACACCCAGGATTTCGTCAAGGGCGCCGTGCTGGCGGGAGCGCTGGCCCTGACCTACGGCCTCGGCCGCAGCAATCCATGAACGACAAGCCATAGACCAAGGAGAGATTTCACATGCAAAACACATTGAAGACGTTGGCGGCGACGCTGATTGCAGGAACGCTGATGGCCGGCAGCACGCTTGCCGCCGGCATCGATGGAGCGCCCGCACCGTTCGACAAGCGGCAGGTCAACATTGCCGTCGTCAGCTATCTCGGCGGCGGCGACTGGCTGCAGGCCTTCGAGGCCGGCGTCAAGCGCCAGGCCGACGCACTCGGCATCAAGGCCACCATCTCGCAGGCACGCAACGACAACGATACCGAGCGCACGCTGATCGAACAGGCAATCAATCTCGGCGTCGACGGCATCATCATCAACAACGGTCGCCCGGAAGTTCTGAAAGACGTTGCGCAGCAGGCGCTTGATGCGGGCATCAAGGTCGTCGCCTACGACGTCGATCTCGACAATCCCGCTATTCCGCAGATTGAACAAAGCGATAAAGACATGGCGAGCCTCGTTCTCGATCAGGCGATCAAAGACAAGGGCGAAGGCTTCGTCGGCGGCGCCGTCTACGTTGCTGGCTTCGCGCCGCTCGACCGCCGCTACGCCGTATGGAAGGATTATGTCGCCAAGCATAACCTGACCGAGAAGGCCGTATGGGGCGTCGTCAACGACACCGTTCCGGCATCCGTCGCTGACCAGACCAAGGCCGTCCTGCGCGCCAATCCTGACATCTCGGTGATCTTCACACCGTGGGACGAATTCGCCAAGGGCGCCAAGCTTGCGATCGACGAACTCGGCGTTGCCGACAAGGTGAAGATCTACGGCGTCGATACTTCGACCGCCGACATCCAGCTGATGATCGAACCCGACAGCGCCTGGGTCGCGACCGCCGCCACCAATGCCGCCGTTGTCGGCGAAGTATCGGTGCGCGCGCTTTCGCTTGATATTGCGGGCCAGTTTCCCGGCCGTTCTGTCCTGCTGAAGCCGACGCTGGTCACCGGCGACGATCTGATCAACAACAAGATCACCAGGATCGAGGATCTGCAGCAGAAGTTCCCGGCTTTTCTGAAGAGCGACGCCGCAACGGCGCCATGGATCCAGCCGCTGAACTGATCGGCCGCACACATCGCAGCGCCGCCCTTACCGGCGGCGCTTTTCTATTTCATCCGACAAGATACAGGTGACGACAATGGCTGACGCCAACGATCTTCCACGCCCGGATTTCGCACGTAACATGAAGCTGATCGGCCACTCGGATATCGGTGGCCGCGGCGACGGACTGCAGCTGATGGTGCATCGGGGTCACGCCTATGTCGCGCATCCATGGTCACAGGGTTTCTCGATCGTCGATGTCCGCGATCCGAAGCGGCCGGGCGCCGTCACCTACGTGCCGGCCCCCGCCAACACCTGGAACATCCATCTGCAGACGCACGACGATCTGCTGCTGGTGATCAACGCCCTCGACCTTTTCGCCGACGTTGAGACGTTCCAAGACGAGAAGACATATTACACGAAGTCCGTCGGCGAGACCGTCGCGGGTAGGAAGAAGAGCCGGTCCTGGACGGCGGGCATGACGGTTTTCGATATCTCGACCCCCGATAAGCCGCGCAAGATCGGGCAGCTCGATGTGGATGGCGTCGGCTTCCATCGCCTCTGGTATGTCGGCGGTCGTTATGCCTACGCCTCGGCGCTGCTGGACGGCTTTTCCGACTATATCTTCGTGACCATCGATCTCGCGGATCCGGCCCGGCCGGAAATCGTCGGCCGCTGGTGGTTGCCCGGCATGAACACCGCCGCGGGCGAGACGTCGGCTGCGCCTGAAGGAAAACGCTACGCGCTGCACCACGCGCTGGTTTCGGGCGACACGGCCTATGCCTGCTGGCGGGACGGCGGCCTGACGCTGCTCGACATCAAGGATCACGCGGAACCGAAGCTGATCGCCCACCGCAGCTGGTCTCCGCCCTATGGCGGCGGCACGCATTCACCGCTTCCCTTGCCGGGTCGAGGACTTCTGGTGGTTGCCGACGAGGCCATGCTCGACAATGAAGAGGACGGGCGCAAGCACACATGGATATTCGACATCCGCGAGCCCTGGAACCCGATCAGCATCTCCACCTTCCCCATCCCCGACGAGGCGGATTATGTCGCCAAGGGCGGCCACTTCGGGCCGCACAACTTGCACGAAAACCGTCCCGGCTCCTTCGTCTCCGAGACTCTGATCTTCGCCACCTGGCAGAATGCCGGCATCCGCGCCTTCGACATCTCCGATCCGTACCACCCGCGCGAAACCGGCGCGCTGGTTCCCGCCGCGCCGAGAACGATGACCGACAAGCGCCCCGGTCGCCCGCAAGTCATCCAATCGGCAGATGTGTTCGTCGATGCGCAGGGACTGATCTACGCGACGGACTACAATGCAGGTCTCGAGATCATCGAATACGGCGGCTGACGGCGTCAGTCCGCTTACGTAGGATAGGGAATGATACGGCGTCCGGGTTCATGTCCGGCGGTTATTTTCTGGGGCGAGCGGCGAACGCGCCGCTTGACGAAACACAAGCCAATGAAAAGCGCCTACGGCCATGCATTTCATCCCGGCGATCATTCCTCCGAGACGCCCGCATTTGGAAAAGCGTTTCTCTCAATTCCGGATAATCTACATATTCTATGGATATTAAAGGAAGAGGGACACCACATGACTGACGAAACCAAATCAGGGCTTGGACGCCGCGAAATCCTGAAGTTTGCTGCGGTTGCAGGCGCGACATTCGCGGGCACCAGTCTGCTCGCCAGCACCACCGCAATCGCTGCCGATGACGAGGGCCTGTCGCTGAAGGGCAAGCGCATCGGCATCAGCGCCACCGGCACCGACCACTATTTCGACTTACAGGCCTACAACGCCCAGATCGAGGAAGTGAAGCGGCTTGGCGGCGAGCCGATCGCGGTTGATGCCGGCCGTAACGACGGCAAGCTGGTCGCGCAATTGCAGACTCTGGTGGCGCAGAAGCCGGATGCGATCGTGCAGATCCTCGGCACGCTGAGCGTTATTGACCCGTGGCTGAAGAAGGCGCGCGATGCCGGCATTCCGGTGCTGACGGTCGATGTCGGATCCACTCACTCGCTCAACAACACCACCTCCGACAATTGGGGCATCGGCAAGGATCTGGCGCTACAGCTCGTCTCCGACATCGGCGGCGAAGGCAACATCGTGGTGTTCAACGGCTTTTACGGCGTGACTCCGTGCGCCATCCGCTACGATCAGCTCGTCAATGTCGTCAAATACTTCCCGAAGGTTAAGATCATCGAGCCTGAACTGCGCGATGTCATTCCGAACACGGTGCAGGATGCATTCACGCAGATAACCGCGATCCTGAACAAGTATCCCGAGAAGGGCTCGATCAAGGCGATCTGGTCGGCTTGGGACATCCCGCAACTCGGCGCCACGCAGGCGCTTGCGGCGGCAGGCCGCACTGAAATCCGCACCTACGGCGTCGATGGAAGTCCGGAAGTCCTGCAGCTCGTGGCCGATCCGAACTCGCCCGCCGGTGCGGACGCGGCGCAACAGCCGGCCGAGATCGGCCGGACCGCGATCCGCAACGTCGCCAAGCTGCTCGCCGGCCAGACGCTGCCGCGCGAAAGCTACGTTCCGGCACTGCTGGCAACCAAGGCCAATGTTGCCGAGGTGACGAAGAAGCTCGGCATCGGCTGATACGAAAAACGGGAGATGCTGCCCTTGCAGCATCTCCGCGCCTCTCATCGGGATCGACAATATGACCTTAGCTTCACCTGTAGAGCAGGCGCAGGCGGATGATCATATCATCCGCTTCGATGGTATCATCAAGCGCTTTGGCGGCGCGCAGGCGCTAGCCGGCGCATCGCTCGCCGTTCGCCGCGGTACCGTCCATGGTCTGGTCGGCCAGAATGGTGCCGGAAAATCGACGTTGATCAAGATTCTCGCCGGCCTGCATAAGCCAGACGCAGGAACGATCGAAATCGAGGGGCAGCAGATCGGTCACCTGACACCGCATCTGGCCGAAACCCACGGCATCCATTTCATTCATCAGGACCGGCTGCTGGTGCCGACCTTCTCGGTTGGCGAAGCGCTGTTTCTTGGACGCGAACTGCGGATCGCCGGCACGCCCTTCCTCGACCGCCGGGGCATGCAGCGACGGGCGAAGGAAACGCTTTTCGACTATTTCGGTCTAACCCTGCCGACCCACGCCTTGATCAGCGAACTCTCGACGGCAGAGCGTCAGATCGTACAGATCACCCGGGCACTTCTGGCCCAGCCGAAAGTTCTGGTCTTCGACGAGCCGACCGCCGCTCTTGTCCGGCGTGAGGCCGATATCCTGTTCCGCCTGATCCGTCGCCTGCGCGACGAGGGCGTGACGATCGTCTATATCTCGCACTATCTCAACGAGATCGAGGAACTGTGCGACGATGTCACTGTCCTGCGCAACGGCACGAACGTCGCTTCGCAGCCGATCGTCCAGACTTCCGCGAGCGCCATTGCACGACTGATGGTCGAGCGCGACATCGGCGACATGTTCCCGAAACGACAGGTTGAACTTGGCGATGAGATCCTGAAGGTCGAGGGTCTGACCGTTGCGAACCGCTTTGCCGATGTCAACTTCACGCTTCGCCGTGGTGAGGTACTCGGGATTACCGGCCTGCTCGGCTCCGGCGCAAAGGATCTGGTGCGAACGCTTTTCGGGCTCGACCGGGCGCAGTCAGGACTGATCGACGTCGGCGGCACATCCAAGCCTGCCGGTACCCCGGCCACGGCGGTAGAGCGAAATCTGGCGCTGGTGCCGGAAGACAGACGCGGCCATGGCGTGGCACTCGGTCTCAGTATTGCCGAGAACATCACCCTATCCGGCCTTGGTCGCTATACCACCCTAGGCTTCCTGAACCACCGGCTTGAGGCCCGCGATAGCGACGACCTCATAAAGCGGCTGCAGATCAAGGCGAGCGACCGCGATGCGCTGGTGCGAACGCTATCGGGTGGCAACCAGCAGAAGGTGGCGATCGCCAAATGGCTGAGCCGTCATTCGGATGTCTATCTGCTCGACGAGCCGACCGTGGGAGTCGATATCGGTTCGAAGGTCGAAATCTACACGCTGATTGGCGAGCTTGCCGCGCGCGGCGCCGGGATGATCGTATTGTCATCCGACCTTCCCGAGCTGGTCGGCATCACCGATCGCATCCTCGTCCTGTTCCGCGGACGCGTCACCCGCGAATTCATTTCCTCGGAAACCACAACAGATGAAGTGCTGGCCGTTTCGACGGGCGCTTCGGAAAGACTGCGCCATGTCGGCTGATATTCAATTCGACGATACCGTCGATTTTCCTTCTGGCAAAGCGCCGCGGCGATCCGCCGGCGACTTCGCTGCCGCGTCGCTTCGGTTCGGCTCGCTGATCGCGTTCGCACTCATCCTCACCGTCTTCGCGCTGACGGCGCCTTACTTTCTCAGCATCGGCAATATCGGCAACGTGCTCGGCCAGTCGGCCATCTCGGGCGTGCTGGCGATCGGCCTGACCATCGTGCTGATTGCCGGCGGCGCCAATGTCGTGACCGGCGGCATCGATCTGTCGCTTGCCGCCAACATGGGGCTCAGCGCTGCCGTCTATGCGACGCTCACACAGCTTGGCTATGGCGATCCTGTCGCGATTGCCGGGGCACTGCTGACGGGGCTTGCGATCGGCGCCGTGAATGCCGCAGCCGTCGTCCTGGCCGGCATCGTGCCCCTCCTGGCGACGCTTGCCGTCATGAATGTGGTTGCCGGTCTTGAGCTGGTGCTGACGCAGAATACGGTGGTCCCGGCATCGACGGACTTCCTCACGATTTTGTCGGCGTCCGATCGCTTCGGCATTCCACTGCTCGCCTATGTGCTCCTTGGCTTCACCGCCTTGGTAACGGCAATCGTTCAGTACACACCAACCGGCCTCGGGTTTTACGCCGTCGGCGAGTTTCCGGATGCGGCGCGCGCCGCCGGGCTACCGCTCAAGCGCCTGCTTGCCGGCGCCTTCCTCGCCAGCGGGTTGTGCGGCGGCATCGCCGGCATTCTGTCGGTATCCTATCTCAGCGGCAGCACCACAGGCTCGGGTGAAATGCTGCTGCCGGTCGTGGTCACGGCCTTGCTCGGCGCCGTGTTTTCACGCCGCCTCGTCCCGACGATTTCGGGAACGCTGCTTTCGGTCCTTATGGTTGGTTTCCTGATCAATGGATTTCAGTTGCTCAACATCTCCAGCACACTTGTCAGCGGCGTCCAGGGTGTCCTCATCCTCATCGTCGTTTCGGCGACGACGCTGCTGCGCAAACGGGAGATCTGATCTTGTCCGCCTCCAACACCATCTCCCTTGCCGGCGTCTCGCACTACCGGCCGCTGGCACTGCTGGCGCGGTTTGGCCTCGCCATCGCACTGGTTCTCGTCTCCGCCGTCTTCTCGGCGACGACGCCCTCCTTCTTGACGGGAGGGAACCTGCAGAGCCTGCTGGTCAACAATTTCACACTGCTCGCCATCGTCTCCATCGCCATGACCTTTGCCGTCTCAACGGGCGGCATCGATCTGTCGGTGGGAACAGCGGTCGACTTCGCCAGCTTTGCCTTCGTTTCGCTCGTACTGGCCGGTCAGCCGGTTGCAGTCGGCGTGCTCGGCGGCCTTGCAGCCGGCGCTGTCGTCGGTGGGTTCAACGCGATCCTGATTTCAGGAATCAGCGTCTCGCCCTTTCTGGCAACGCTTGGCACATTGTTTATCGGCCGCAGTATCCAGCAACTGCTGACCAATGGCGGCAATCCAGTCTATCTGCCACAGTCAGGGATTCCGGAGACCTTCCGCTTTCTGGGCCGGGGAAGCATTGCCGGCTTCCCCGTACCGCTCCTCATCGCCGTAACCGTAATCATCGCCGCAGCTGTCATTTTCGGCCGCACCCGTTTCGGCCGCGTAGCGCTGGCGATCGGCATCCAGCCCAACGTCGTTCGCTATTCCGGCATCCGGCTTGACCGCAATGTGACCGTCACCTTCATCCTGACCGGCTTGATCGCCGCCATTGCCGGGCTGATCCTGACCGCAACGGTGACCGTCTACATCCCTTCGTCCGGCAATGCATTTCTTCTCAATGCCATCGGCGCCACCTTCATCGGCACGACGCTGTCGCCGCTCGGTCGGCCGAATGTCGCGGGCACCGTGCTCGGGGTGCTTCTTCTCAGCGTCGTCGCCAACGGCTTGTTGCTGACGGGTCTGAATTTCTACTGGCAGCAGGTCGGCACCGGCACACTCATCTTCGCCGTGCTCGCCTTCAGCTTCATCAACCGAAAAACCGCCAGCGCTTGATGTGCGCCGGCCGACAAGACATGCAGGACAAATGACATGAGCCGTGAAATCCGCTTGAACGCCTTCGACATGAACTGCGTAGGGCACCAGTCACCGGGCCTGTGGCGCCACCCGCGCGACAAGTCCTGGACCTACAAGGACATGGACTACTGGGTTCATCTGGCCAAAATGCTGGAACGCGGCAAGTTCGACGGGCTGTTCATTGCCGACGTTCTCGGCGTCTACGATGTGCTCAACGGCAATGTCGATGCGGCGCTAAAGCACTCTGCCCAGGTGCCGGTCAACGATCCGCTGCAACTGATTCCGACGATGGCCTACGTCACCGAGCATCTGGGCTTCGGCCTCACGGCATCGCTCTCCTTCGAACACCCCTACACCTTCGCCCGACGCATCTCGACGCTCGACCATCTGACCAAGGGCCGTGTCGGCTGGAACATCGTCACCTCCTATCTGAACAGCGGCGCGCTCAACATCGGCCATTCCGCACAGACGAAGCACGACGATCGCTACGACCTGGCGGAGGAATATCTGGAGGTCTGCTACAAGCTCTGGGAAGGCAGCTGGGAAGACGACGCGGTGGTGCGAGACCGGGCCGCCGGCATCTTCACTCATCCTGAAAAGGTCCATCCGATCCGCCACTCCGGAAAGCATTTCACTGTCCCCGGCATTCATCTGAGCGAGCCATCCCCACAGCGCACGCCGGTCCTCTACCAGGCCGGCGCCTCCAGTCGCGGCAAGGATTTCGCCGGCGCCCATGCGGAGTGCATTTTCGTGGCTGCGCCTTCGAAGCCCGTGCTGAAGCGCTATGTCGCCAATGTGCGTGAAGCGGCCGAGCGTGCTGGACGAAATCCACGCGAGATCCTTGCCTTCAATCTTCAGACGGTCATCCTCGGGGAAACAGACGCGGAAGCGAAGAAAAAATTTGATGATTATCGCCGCTATGCTTCGCTCGAAGGCGCGCAAACCCTGATATCGGGATGGACCGGCATCGATTTTGGCCAGTTCGGGCCAGACGAGCCGCTGCGTCACCGCCATACCAATGCAGTGCAATCGGCGGTCGAGACATTCACGACAATAGATCCAGATAAGGTCTGGTCCGTTCGCGAGATGGCAGACTGGGTGGGCATCGGCGGTTTCGGCCCAGTTTTCGTCGGCTCGCCTGAGACGGTTGCAGATCTGCTCCAAGAGTGGGTCGAGGACACGGATGTCGACGGCTTCAACTTGGCCTACGCGGTGACGCCCGAGAGCTTCGAAGATGCGGTAGACCTGCTGGTGCCGGAACTGCAGAAGCGCGGTGTGTACAAGACGGATTATCGCAAGGGCACCTTGCGGGAGAAGCTGTTCGGTAACGGCGCCAGACTGGCTGCGCCACACCCGGGTGCTGGCTATCGCAACCTTTCGGTCGTGCAGGATCGTATTGCAGTATGAGGCTGGCGGCTGACAAGCGCTGGCACCGGCAGCGACCCATGTATCCGTTCCCGGCCAAGGCGGCCGATATCGTCATCGTGCTTTATCCAGCCATCGGCACGGTCACCACATTCTGCGCCGTTTCGACGTCGTTTGCCGGCCGAAACGCTGGCAACACCGCCATCCGAACCAAAACCGGCGGTTACGGCCTTGACAGCGAATGCCGCAAACACGAAGGCGGGGGAACTTTTTCTGTTCTTGGGAGGCCAGTGTGAAAGCACTCGCATCATTTTCCGCGTTCGCCGGCCGAACGTTTGCCCTCTGGGTCATTCTCTTCGCGGTCCTGGGTTTCTTCCTGCCTGATATCTTCAAGCATGTCGTCCCCTACATCGTCACCCTGCTCGGGATTATCATGTTCGGCATGGGCTTGACGATTTCGACGGATGATTTCCGCGAACTCGCCCGCCGTCCGCACGAAGTGGCGATCGGCGTTGTCGCGCATTTCGTCATCATGCCGGCGCTGGCCGTGCTGCTCACCCGTATCATCCCGATGCCGCCCGAAGTTGCCGCCGGCGTTATCCTCGTCGGCTGCTGCCCCGGCGGAACATCCAGCAATGTCATGACGTATCTCGCCAAGGGCGACGTTGCCCTCAGCGTTGCCTGCACCAGCGTCACGACACTGGCGGCCCCGATCGTCACGCCGTTTCTCGTCTGGATGTTTGCCAGCCAGTACCTGCCGGTCAATGCCTTCGCGATGTTCATGAGCATTCTGCAGGTCATCATCCTGCCGCTTGCGCTCGGCTTTGCCGCGCAGAAACTCCTTCCGCGCCTGGTTCAGGCAACGATTCCTGTCCTGCCGCTGGTCAGTGTCATCGGCATCGTCCTGATCGTGGCCGCAGTCGTCGGCGCCAGCAAGGGCGCGATCGCCCAGTCCGGCCTGCTGATCTTTGCCGTCGTCGTGCTGCACAATGGTCTTGGCTATCTGTTGGGCTTTTTCGCCGCCAAGGCCCTCGGCCTCAATCTCTACAAGCGGAAAGCCTTGGCAATCGAAGTCGGCATGCAGAACAGCGGCCTTGGTGCTGCTCTCGCAACTGCCTATTTCTCTCCGCTGGCGGCCGTGCCAAGCGCTATCTTCAGCGTCTGGCACAATATCTCTGGCGCGCTGATCGCCAATTATTTCTCCAGCCGCACGGACGACGACGCTGTGGACGAAAAGGCGATCAAGGTATCTTGATCCAAGCGAAAACAATGTGCATCAGATCGTCAAATGGCCCGCCGAAAGCGGGCCATTTTTATTTCGGCGCAAGGCGCACGCACTGCTCACCATAAAATAACCAACTGGTGAATTGTTTACTTGAATGCGTGGCTCGAATCGTCAAAGCTAAGCGCACTAACCAATTCCACTACGGATGTTCACCGCCCCTTCGGCCCGCGCCGATCAAACCTCAATTCTGGAATAAAACAGTGAGCAGCGATGCTTTGACTCGTGTCACGAAGCCTTCCGCATCGATGGCGAAGGCGAAGGCAGCCGGATGGGGCAAAGGCTTCTCCACTTTGGTCCGCATTACGGTCATGGCCTTCCGCCATCCGTGGCAATCCGGCCTAGCAATTGGCGCAACGCTTATCGCGTCCGCGTTTCAGCTGATGATCCCGCGCCTTCTCGGACGCGCCGTCGATCATACCCAGGCGGTGATCGACGGCGGCACGGCCGGTCTCGCGGCCCAGGATGCGCTGCTGACCACGGCATTGCTTCTGCTCGGCGCAAGTGTTCTGCGTGGTGTCTTCACCATGGTGCAGAACTACTATAGCGAGAGCGTCGGCCACCATATGGGCTATGAGCTTCGCATTGCCTGTTACGAGAAAATCCAGCGGCTCTCCTTCAGCTTTCACGACAGCGTGCATTCCGGCGACCTCATCACCATCGGCATGCTCGATCTCGAAGGTGTACGTATGTATTTCTCGACAGCGCTGGTGCGTACGGTCCTGCTTACCTTGCTGATTGGCATCGGCGCGTACATGCTTCTGTCCACCGATGTCCTGCTCGGCCTCCTGGCGCTCAGCTTCGTGCCTTTCGTCGGCTGGCGGTCCTCGGTGACGCAGCTTCGACTGCGCGCCACTTGGCTCGTGCTGCAGGAGCGGCTGTCGGTGCTGACGCGGATCATGGAAGAGAACCTAGGCGGCATTCGCGTGGTCCGTGCCTTTGCCGCGCAGGCCTACGAGATGACGAAATTCGAAAAGGCTTCGCAGAGCGCATTGGAGCTTGCGCACCAGCGGGTCGGCATCCGCGTGGTCAACACCAGCGCCATGACGTTTTCCTTCTTCGCCGCCATGGGGCTTGTGCTCTGGGTCGGTGGTGGAAAGGTGACGTCCGGCGAGATCACAGTCGGCACGCTAGCCTCGTTCCTCACCTTCATGACCATTCTGCAGATGCCGGTCCGCCAGTTGGGCCTGATGGTAAACGCCTTTGCCCGTGCCTCCACCTGCGGCACCCGCCTGTTTGAGCTTCTCGACCTCGAGATCGCCGTGCGCGACGCACCGGATGCCAGCGAGTTGAAGGTAGAAGACGGAACCTTGAAGTTCGACAATGTAAGCTTCAGCTATCCGAGCACGCCATCGCAGCTGGCGTTGAGCGGCGTCTCCTTCGAGGCAAGACGCGGGGAGACGATTGGTATCGTCGGCCCCCCGGGAAGCGGGAAGTCGACACTCGCCCACCTCATCCCTCGTTTTTACGACGTGACCAGCGGCAGCATCACGATCGACGGTCAGGACGTGCGCAAGGCGACACTGCAATCGCTCCGCCGCGCCGTTTCGATCGTGCAGCAGGATTCGTTTCTGTTCACGACATCGATCGAGAACAACATTGCCTATGGCGACCCGTGGGCAAAGGACGGGCGGATTGCCGGCGCCAGCGAAAGCGCCCAGCTGCACAACTATGTCCTTGGCCTGCCAACCGGTTACGACACCGTCGTCGGCGAGCGCGGAGTCTCGCTTTCCGGTGGCCAGCGTCAGCGACTGTCAATCGCACGCGCATTGATGTTGAAGCCCGCAGTCATGGTGTTCGACGACTCGACGGCGGCGATCGATGCCGCCACGGAGCAGCGCATTCGTTCCGCCATGCGCAAATATGCCGCCGACCGCGTGACAATCATCGTTGCCCATCGCCTAAGCTCGCTGATGCATGCAGACATGATCCTGTTCGTCGAAGATGGCGAGATCGTCGAACGCGGAACCCACGAGCAGCTCCTTGCCGCGGGAGGGCGGTATCGGGCTCTATACGATCTGCAGGTGCGGCCGGGTGACGACGTGTTGAGTGCATAGGGAGGACGACATGGCCGAGGAACTGGAGACCGAGCGCTCGGACGTTCGCGAGGATGGACGGCGCCCGCCGCGTGCTGTCGTCGGATCGCAACGGGTCGAGGAAGAGATGTTCGGCAAGGCGTTCGACGGCAATGTGGTCAAGCGCATATGGGCGTTCGTGCGACCGTATCGCCGCGAGGTCATTTTATCAGTTTGCGCCGTGCTGACCTTCACTCTGATGCAGTTGCTGATCCCGCTGATCATTCGCTACGCCATCGATCACGGCATGCAGCGTGATGGAAGCCATGCGGCGCTGACCTGGTCCATCGTGTTGTTCCTCGTGGTCATCGTGATCAACTATGTCGCCAGCTACGCCCAGGAGACGCTGGTCGGCGGCGTCGCTGAAAACGTGCTGTTCGATATGCGGCGACAGATGTTCTCACATCTGCAGCGCGTGTCGCTGTCGTTCATGGACAAGACGGAGGTCGGCCGGTTGATGTCGCGGCTACAGGGCGACGTCAATTCGATGCAGGAATTTCTGGAAACTTCGGTGCTTTCGGTCGGCGATATCACGCTTCTGATCGGCATCGTTGGCGTCATGCTTTATCTTGACCCGAAACTCGGCCTTTTGACGTTGTCGGTGCTGCCGATCCTGTTCATCGTCCGCCTGTTCTGGCTGCCTCCCGCCCGTAAGTCCTTCATGGCCGCCCACGAGACCAACTCGGTCGCCAACGGCGCTCTAGCCGAGGCAATCCATGGCGTCCGCGCGGTTCAGAGCATGGACCGGCAGGGTGTCAACTTCACGCTCTACGACGACAAGGCCAAGGCAAACCTTTTGACCCATCTGACGGCGGCGCGCTACGCGCAGGTGATGGTGCCGATCGTCGATTCACTGACCGGCGTCGCCATGGCGCTGGTGGTGGTGGTCGGCGGCGCGCGTGTCTTGAACCAGGCGCTCGACGTCGGTGTCCTCGTCGCCTTCCTGTTCTACATTCAGCGTTTCTTCGACCCGATCCGTTCGCTGACCCTGCAGTATTCGGTGATGCAGCGCGCCATGGCATCGGGCCAGCGCCTGACCGAAGTGCTCGACGTGCCGGTCGATATACAAGATGCGCCGGATGCCATAGCCTTGTCCAAGGACATGGATGGCTCGGTCGAATTCCGTGACGTCGTGTTCGGCTACAGCCCGAAGCATCCCGTGCTCAAGCATGTAAGCTTCAAGGTGAAGCCGGGCGAGACCGTGGCACTCGTCGGGCCGACCGGTTCTGGCAAGTCCAGTTGCATGTCGCTAATCCATCGTTTCTACGATGTGCAGCAGGGTCAGGTGCTTGTCGGTGGCCACGATGTTCGCGCACTGACGCAGGATTCGCTCGGCGACCAGATCGCCATGGTGCTGCAGGAGCCTTTCCTGTTCACCGGAACCGTGTTCGAGAACATCCGTTATCACAAGCTCGAAGCAACGCGTGAGAAGGTAATCGAGGCGGCAAAGGCGGTCGGTGCACATGACTTCATCACGCGACTGCCTGATGGTTACGACAGCATGCTTGGCGAGCGCGGCGGCAATCTTTCGCTCGGACAGCGGCAACTGCTATCGTTCGCCAGAGCACTCGTCGCCGACGCGAAGATCCTCGTGCTCGATGAAGCGACGGCGAACATCGACAGCTATACCGAGATGCTGATTCAAAAAGCCCTCGTGACGCTGCTGGAGGGACGCACCGGACTGGTCATCGCACACCGGCTGGCGACTATTCGCGAGGCGGACCGCATCATCGTTTTGCAGAACGGCGAACTGGTCGAAAGCGGCAGCCATCAGCAGTTGATGGCGAACCGCAAGCTTTACGCCCGGCTCTACGATCTTAACTACGCATCATTCGACGATATTCCGGAAACCGTTCTGGAGGAGACGACAGCAAGCGGATCGGCGACCTGAGGGGCAGCGATCCGGGAAAACCCATAACGACATGGAGGATGTTCACATGGATTATCGCAAACTCGGGCCAAGCGGGACGATCGTTGCTCCCTTTTGCTTGGGCACCATGACCTTTGGCGCCGAAGCCGACGAGGCCGCATCACATACGATACTCGATGACTATTTCGCCTGGGGCGGCAATTTCATCGACACGGCCGACGTCTACAGCGCGGGCGTGTCGGAAGAAATCATCGGCCGCTGGCTGAAGGCACGCCCGACGGAAGCGCGCCAGGCGGTGATCGCCACCAAGGGGCGGTTTCCGATGGGAACGGGGCCCAACGATATCGGCCTGTCGCGACGGCATCTCAACGTCGCGCTCGACGACTCTCTCAAACGCCTCGGCGTCGATCATATCGATCTCTACCAGATGCATGCCTGGGACGCGTTGACGCCGATCGAGGAGACGCTGCGCTTTCTCGACGATGCCGCTTCCACCGGCAAGATTGGCTATTACGGCTTTTCCAATTATCTCGGTTGGCATATCGCCAAGGCGTCGGAGATTGCCAAGGCGCGCAGCTACACCCGGCCGGTCACCCTGCAGCCGCAATACAGCCTGTTGGTCCGAGATATCGAACTTGAGATCGTGCCGGCCTGCCTGGATGCGGGCATGGGGCTGCTGCCATGGTCGCCGCTCGGAGGCGGCTGGTTGACCGGAAAATATCGGCGCGACCAGATGCCGACGGGCAGCACCCGGCTTGGGGAAAATCCGAAGCGCGGGATGGAATCCTACGAGCAGCGCAATGCGCAGGAGCGCACCTGGGCGATCATCGACACGGTCGCGGAAATCGCCAAGTCACGCGGCTGCAGCATGGCGCAGGTGGCGCTCGCCTGGACGGCGGCAAGGCCCGCGGTCACGTCGGTCATCCTTGGCGCACGCACGCCACAACAGCTGGCAGACAATCTCGGCGCCGCCGAACTCAGCCTGTCAGACGAGGAAATGCGGCAGCTTACCGAGATAAGCGCGCCGCAGCCGTTCGATTATCCCTATGGCGTGGGCGGCACCAACCAGCGCCATCGCAAGCTTGAAGGCGGGCGGTAATCATCAAGGCTGCGGCCGCGCGAGCGGCCGCAGCCTTGACGTTCAAATGCGAACGCCGGTTGCATCATCGAAAAGATGCAGTTGCGCCGGGTCGATCTTGAGGCCGATCGTCTCGCCGCCGCGAGCGGTGCCTCGACCTGTCTCGACGATCGTCAGTTCCGGCGTTGTCGCCGCCGTGATGAAGGTGGCTGAGCCAGTGGATTCGACCACTTCAACCGGCACATCGAAGGTCCCCTGCCCCGGCCCGGTGACGCCGATATGCTCCGGTCGCGTGCCAACTGTCACCTTGCGACCGGGCTGCAACGGGCGCTCACTCAGGAGCGTGTGTTTGACGGTGCCCAGATCGATGCGCAGGCTTTTGCCGTCTTCGGCGACGATCCCGGGAATGAAGTTCATCGCAGGCGAGCCGATGAAGCCGGCGACAAACTTATTGGCGGGTGTATCGTAGAGCTCGAGCGGCTTGCCCTGCTGCTCGATGATCCCCTCTCGCATGACGACAACGTGGTCAGCCATGGTCATGGCTTCGATCTGGTCATGGGTGACGTAGACCGAGGTGGCGCCCAGCCGGTCGTGCAGCAGGCGGATTTCCTTGCGCATGTGTACACGCAAGGCCGCATCGAGATTCGACAGCGGCTCGTCGAACAGAAACGCCTTGGGGTGGCGAATGATGGCGCGGCTCATGGCGACGCGCTGGCGTTGGCCGCCCGAGAGTTCGCGTGGGTAGCGCTTCAGCAGGTCGGAGAGGCCAGTGGTCGCCGCCACCTCGGCCGCCGCCTTCTTCGCTTCCGCCTTGGCGACACCGCGGATGCGCAGGCTGTAGGTAAGGTTCTCCTCAACCGTCATGTGCGGATAAAGCGCGTAGGACTGGAACACCATCGCGACGTCGCGCTTACGCGGCGGCACATTGTTCATCAGCTCTCCGGCGATCTTGAGGTCGCCCTCGGAGATGCTCTCAAGGCCGGCGAGCGACCGCAGCAGCGTGGACTTTCCGCAGCCGGACGGGCCGACCAGTGCAACGAAAGTGCCCTTGGCGATCGACAGGTTAATGTTCTTCAGCGCATGAAAGGCACCATAATGCTTGTTGACGCCGCTGAGCTCGATCTGATTGGTCATTTGAGGGCTCCAGAGGTGAGGCCGGATACGATGCGGCGCTGCAAGAGGACGAAGATGGCGAGGATCGGTGTCACATACATTGTGGCGTAGGCCATGATGTTGTTCCACTCGTTGGTGTTCGGGCCCATGAAGGAATTGAGCCCGACGCTCGCCGGCTGAAGCTCGGCCGCCTGTATCATCGACTTGGAATAGACGAATTCACCGAAGGCCTGCATGAAGATCAGGATGGCGCTGACGAGAATGCCGTTGCGGGCAAGCGGCAGCACGATGCTGAAGAAGGCGCCGACGCGCGAATTGCCATCGACCAGCGCGGCTTCTTCCAGTTCCATCGGGACTGCCATGAAGGTGGCACGAACCAGAACCACGAAGAAGGGCATGCTTTTCGCCGCGATCGCGATTATGACCGCGATGCGGGGGTAGTTGAGCATGCCGAACTGTGAGAAGCCGACGAAGATCGGGGTGACCATCAAAGATGCCGGCAGGACCTGCAGCATCAGGATGAGGAACAGGCCGATATCCACCCATACGTTTCTGTAGCGCGCCAGCACATACGCACAGCCGACGCCAAGCACGGTGATGAGCGTAACCGAGCCGACGGCGATAATCAGCGAGTTCCAGAGATAGCGTCCCATCTCGCGGCTTTCCCAGACATAGCCGTAGGTACCCCATTGCGGATCGGCCGGCCAGAAGCTGGGTGGCGTGGCGAACATCTCGGAGCCGCTTTTCAGCGCCGTGATGTACATCCAGTAGAGCGGGAAGAGGTAGATCGCCGCCATGACGATGGCGATCGCGAGCATGAGGCGGTTGCGTGTCGTCTCGGTCATCCGCGCACCTCATGACGGGTGGAGCGGACATAGACCACCGAGGCGAACATGACGAAGACGATCATGATGACCGAAATAGTCGCACCCTTGGCGAAATCATATTGGCGGAAAGACAAGTCCCAGGCCCAGTATTGCGTGACGTTGGATGAGTTGTTCGGTCCGCCTGAGGTGATCGCCGCAAACAGGTCGAATTGCTGAAGGGTGAAGATCAGCCCGAGAGAGACGATGGCGCCGATCGTCGAGCGCATCATCGGCAGGGTGATCGTCCAGAATCGCTGCCAGGCATTGGCGCCATCGAGTTCGGCGGCTTCGTAAAGGTCGCCCGGAATACCCGATAGACCGACCGAGAGCAGGATCATGTTGAAGGCGGTGCCGAGCCAGACGTTAGCAATAATGACGGCGTAGAGCGAGAAATGCGGATCCGAGCGCCAGAAGATGTTGCTGCTGATGATGCCGCTTTCCTTCAGGATGAAGTTGAGCACGCCGAAATCGCCCGACAGGATCCAGTTCCAGATGGCACCGACGACGAGGCCGGGCATGACCCAGGATACGAGGAACAGCCCGCGCAGCCAGGAGGCGCCGGGGAAGTTGACCCAGAAGAACAGCGCCAGCCCAAAGCCGAGCAGAAACTGGCCGGCGATAGAACCGACGACGAAAATGACAGTGTTGCGGAAGATCGGCCATGTCTCGGGCTGGGCAAACAGGTCGGTGTAGTTCTTCAGGCCGACGAAGGGGCGCGAGAAGGTCCCGAGGCTGAACATGTCGACCTCCTGGAAGCTCATCACGACGTTGTAGATGAGCGGCAGACCTGCCATCACGAACAGAAACAACAGGGGAAAGGTGACCAGCGCGATATCGAAACCGCGACCGTCCCTGACGCTGGAAAGAAGCCTTTTCATCGGTCCTCCGATACTCCGAACGGGGCTGCCTTTCGCTTTCGCTGCAAGACAGCCCCTGCCGGGAGGAAATCATGGGATGGCCCGAAGGCCATCCGGTTATGCGGGGGAAGACTAGCCGAGAACGGCCTTGATCTTGTCTGCGGCTTGGTCAAGCGCTTCCTTCGGGCTCATCTGGCCGGTCAGAGCCGCCTGGATGGCATCCTGGATTGCCTTGGAGATCTTTGGCCATTGCGGATGTGGGCCGCGCGGCTTGGCATACTTCAGCTGCTCGATGAACACCTGCAGCGCCTCGTCCTTGAGCTTCTCGCCTGTGGCCGGAATGGTGATGTCGGAACGGGCCGGAAGCTGGCCATAGTTCTTGAACATCTTCTCATCCTGCGAGGCGAAGAACTCGAGCGCCTTGAAGGCTTCGGCCGGGTGCTTGGTGCTGGCGAAGACCGCCCAGTTGAAGTCGCCCATGGCTGACGAGCGCTCGGCGCCTTCTTGCGGGACGGGAAGCAGCGTGACGCCCCAGTCGAACTTGGCTTCCTTCATCATCCGGTCGAGTTCCCACGGACCCGAGATGGCCATCGCAGCATTGCCGGAGTTGAAGGTGCCGGTCGAATCCCACTGACCGCGGGTCAGCGTATCCGGCGAGGCCAGCTTCTCGTCCATGATGGTCTTCCAGGTGTCGAGCGCCTTGACCGCGCCATCCGCATTGATGTGCTCGTAGCTGCCGCCACCCATCTGCGCCCAGGGCAGGAACTGGAAGGTGCCTTCCTCGTTGGCCTTGGCCGAGAAGGCCAGACCGTAGACGTTCTTGGCCGGATCCGTCAGCTTGCGGGCGTCGGCCACCAGCTCGTCCCAGGTCTGCGGCGGCTTGTTCGGGTCGAGGCCCTTCGCCTTGAACATGTCCTTGTTGTAGTAAAGCGCGATCGTATTCGTCGCCTTCGGGATGCCGAAGTATTTGCCGTCCCATTCGACCGATTTCAGCGGGCCGGGGAAGTAGTTGTCCGTCTTGATGACCGACGACTTCGCGATCATGTCGGTCAGATCAAGGAACGCGCCGCGCGAAGCGAACATCGCGTGCTCGGGATTGTCGACAGCAATGATGTCGGGCGCCTGACCGGTGGCATAGGCGCGCATCGCTTCGGTGACGACGTCATCGAACTGGATGAGACGGTATTCGATCTTGATACCGTTGTTCAGGGCGTTGAATTCCTTGACGAGGTTCGGCGCCGGCTGGATGTCCTTATCCAGCGACCAGAGGGTCAAGGTCACGTCTTCGGCCTTGGCGGCAAGGCCGAAGAGAGACACGCCTGCCAGCGCCAGAGCGCCGATCATTGCAAATTTGCGGATACCCATAGTTCTCCTCCTTTGTGGTTATCCTTTATCGACGCCGGCAATTCCTCCTTGCAGGCAACGACAGTCTCAAACCGGGTCAACGACGAAATCGCCACCCCGGGCATGCTTCAGATGGTTCAACGCATAGACCTGACCGGTCATCTCTAGCGCATCACGATAGACGGGATCGTGCCAGCCTTCGATGTCTATGGATCCCGACCAGCCAGCAAGGCGCAGTTCCGAAATGATGTCGGTCCAGTTGCTGTCGCCGAATCCCGGCGTGCGCATGAACACGAACTTCTCCTTACCGAAGATGCCATGCTCCTTGATGACATCCCAGCGGATCGTTGCATCCTTGCCGTGAACGTGGAAAATTTTCGACGCCCACTTGCGGATCTGCCGCAGCGGATCGATCAGATAGACCATCTGGTGGCACGGCTCCCACTCGATGCCGATATTATCATCAGGCGTCTCGTTGAAGATGAGCTCCCAGGCATCCGGGTTGTGGGCGATGTTCCAGTCGCCGGTCTGCCAGTTGCCGTCCATGGCGCAGTTTTCGAAG
This sequence comes from Hyphomicrobiales bacterium, assembly GCA_900472625.1. Classification (GTDB taxonomy): domain Bacteria; phylum Pseudomonadota; class Alphaproteobacteria; order Rhizobiales; family Rhizobiaceae; genus Rhizobium. The sequence goes on from UCIT01000060.1 coordinate 76,006, forward strand.
GCGATCTTCACGCCCTTGTCGGCGGCTCGCTTGGCAAGCTCGCTCCAGATTTCCTTGTAGCGCGGCAGGCTGTCAGTCAGCGGCTTGTTGCGAATACGGCCGGTGAAGCCGGCAACGCAGGTGGCGCCGAAGTGATGAGCATTGTCGATGCAATCCTTCCAGCCCTGCAACGTGTCGCGATCGATATCGGTGGTCTCCAGCGGATTGCCGAACATGCCGAGCGTCGAGATCGTAATGTCGCGATCGCCGATCGCCTCAAGCGAACGCTTGCCGAGTTCGGCGAGATCCTGGCCGTTGGTGGTCTGCCAGAAGAAAGGTTCGAAGCTTTCGAAGCCCATATCGGCGATCTGGCCGATGCGCTTGTCGGCACCGCCTTTGGAGGCGCTCACCATTGTTCCGACGCGGATGGATTTGGCTGGATTGCTCACGATGTCTCTTCCCTATGCTGAAATTTCGATGCGCTTGCCGGTCTTGGCGCTTTCGATCGCGCCAAACACCATTGCAAGGCTCCGGATGTTATCTGAACTTGCCGTTTCCGGCCGTTTGCCCGTCCTGATCGCGTCGACGAAGCTCGCGATCACACTGGCGTGGCCATGCGTCTCTTCGTCATGCTCAGGCGCGGGCACGTCGAGCGGCGTAAAGCCGTGCAGCAGCCCCGGCTCCTGCCCTGCAGTCGCGCCCTTGAAGCCCTCTTCGCCGTCCCAGGTCAGCATTCCCTTGGAGCCGACAAGGCGCCACTGGCTTTCCCAGCTCGTACGTTCACCTTCCGCGCACCACGAACCGCGATAGGTGAAGACGACGTCATCAGAAAATTCGAACGTCGCGTTGGCGGAAGCGCCGTGCTGATACCAGGACCCCTTGGGATTGCGCTCGACGCAGTAGACGGCCAGCGGCTTCTTGTCGGCAACGAAGCGCGCGGCGTCGAAGGTGTGGATCGCCATGTCGAGCAACAGCACGTTCTGCATCTCTTCGCGGAAGCCGCCGAAATGCGGCGCCAGGAAGAAATCGCAGTGAATGCCCGTCAGCTCACCGAGCGCGCCGCTTTCAACGAAGCGTCGCATGCGGCGGACGCCGGAGATGAAGCGGCGGTTCTGAATGATGGCGTGGATCTTGCCGGTCTCGGCGGCGAGATCAATCAGCGCCGCACCCTCGGCAAGCGAGGTTGCCATCGGCTTTTCGCTCAGCACGTGGCAGCCGGCCTTGAGCGCCGTCGACACCACGTTGAAGCGCGCGGTCGGGATGACCACGTCGAAAACGATATCGGCTTTTGATTTTGCGATGACGTCGGCGAGATCGGTACCGATCACGGCATCGCTCAAACCAAACTCCTCGGCGAGCTTCTCAGCCGCCGCAGGATTGACGTCAACGAGGCCCTTGACCTCGATCTCGGCTGCAAGAGCCGGGGTTTCCTTGATGGCGCGCAACCAGCCCTTGGACATGGCTCCACAACCGCAGAGAACGGCATTCAATGTCACAATTTCCTCCTGGGGACTATTTCTGGCTTTCCTCCCGAAACATGTCCCGTAAACGTTTACGATACTAAGCGGAAACGTTTCTCGCTGTCAATCCTGCGGGAAGATAGCCGAAATGCTGCGGAAAACATCTGCAAACGCGGGGCTTTAGGGCACTCTATGCTGCAGTGCAACGCAGATTTTTTTTCGAGGTTTCTGTCGCGCTTGAATCGCTGGTTGCGGAACCGGAATTCTTGTGCGGTTGCACCAGCGCTTCGACACAAAGCTGCCGGCTATTTGATGAGGATTGCCCGGAAGTCGTTGACGTTGGTCCCGGTCGGCCCCGTTTCGAACAAGTCGCCCGTCGCGACGAAGCCGCTATAGCTATCATTGCCATCAAGCAGTCGGCGAGGATCAAGGCCGACAGCGCGCAGACGTTCGACCGTCTTGCCGTCGACGAAGGCGCCCGCATTGGTTTCAGAGCCATCAATCCCGTCGGTATCCGCCGCCAGCGCATGCACGTCATAGCCTTCGATTGCCAAGGCCAAGGCTAGAGCAAATTCGCCGTTGCGCCCTCCCCTGCCGCCTTTTGCGCGCAGCGTCACCGTCGTCTCTCCACCGGAGAGGATCACCACCGGCTTCGCAAAAGGCCGATCCTTGAGCCGCGTTTCACGGGCAATCGCGGCATGCACCAATGCCACGTCACGCGCCTCGCCTTCTATCGAATCAGACAGGATGACGGGTGTGATGCCCATCGATCGCGCAACTGTTGCCGCGGCCTCCAGCGATACGCCGGCCGAAGCAACGACGTGATGCTCATGACGAGCAAACATCTGATCGTCAGGGCTGGGTGCATTGGCAGCGGGCGAACGAAGATGGTCGAGGGCCGTCTGCGGAAGCTGCATCTTGTATTGGCCGATAATCTCCAGCGCATCGTGTCGGGTCGATCGATCCGGTACGGTCGGCCCGGATGCGACATAGGCTGGATTGTCGCCAGGGATATCGGAAACGACGAGGCTGACGACCCGCGCTTTCGTTGTCGCGGCGAGCCTGCCGCCCTTGATGGTGGACAGATGCTTGCGTACGACATTCATCATCGAAATCGGCGCGCCGGAGGCCAGCAGCATCTCGTTGAGTGCGATCTCATCCTCCAGAGTCAATCCAAGCGGCGGCGCCGGCAGCAAAGCCGAACCGCCGCCACAGATGAGCGCGATAACAAGATCCTCTTCGGTGAGGTCACGGACAGCATGTAGCAGGCGCGCGGAAGCGACCAATCCGGCTGCGTCGGGAACGGGGTGAGACGCTTCGATGATCTCGATCCGTCGCGTCTCGCATCCGTAGCCGTAGCGCGTTACGACGACGCCCTCAAGCGCTCCGTCCCAGACCGTCTCCAGCGCCTGCGCCATCTGGGCAGCGCCCTTGCCGGCACCGATCACGACTGTTTTCCCCTTTGGCTTGGTGGGAAGGTGTGCCTTGATGCCGTTCAACGGATCGGCGGCACGAACGGCGCTGGCAAAAAGGCGTGTCAGGAAGTCACGGGGCTGCATCGGCATGGCTTTCCAAAGTTCAGGCGTCGAGGCTGAAGGCATCGCTTTCGCCGGCGACCAGTTCAAGTGGCCAGATGGTGCTGCGGGCGCCCTTTGGATAGAATTCCGCATAGGCGGGCATGGTTGCCAGCAAAGTCTCGGCGAGTTCGACACCGAGATCGCGCAGTGACATGCGGAAGCAGGTGAGCGTCGGCTGAAGGAACCTGGCGCGGGGTTCCTCGCGAAAGCCGATAACCGCAAGATCCCGCCCCGGCACCACGCCCGCTTCCACCATGCGCCGATAAAGCCCGATTGCCATCAATTCGTAGATCAGGATGATCGCCGTCGGCCTGGGCTCAAGGCGAACCAGTTCATGACCCGCTTGATACCCGCCCTGCTCGCTCGATTTGACCCTGATCACTAAGGCCGGATCATACTCAATGCCATGTCGCTCCAGCGACCGGCGATAGGCCTCTACGAAGACATAACCCAGGTTGACGTCGTTGGACGGCGCCGCAATAGCGATGCGCCGATGGCCCTTGGCAACGAGACGATCGACCGCGCAAGCGGCAACGCCTTCAAAATCGAGGTCGATCCAGGTATAATTGCCACCGGAAGAGCTCCGCCCGAGCGCAATGAACGGGATCTTCGCCTTCGCCAGGAAATCGATACGCTTGTCGATGCGTTGCGTGGCGGAAAGGATCATGGCGTCAACCACCCGGCGCGCCACCATGCGCTTGACGTATTCATGCGGGTCCTCGTCGCTCGGGCACGGCAGCATGACCAGATCGAGCTTGTGGCGCGCGAGAACACTTTGCAGGCCACCGGTCAGGCCAAGGAAGAAGTTGTCGGAGTTCTCGACTGTTTCCTTGCTGGACTCGATCATCAGGCCAATGACGTTGGTAGTGCCCTGACGTAAACTGCGACCAGACTGGTTTGCCACATAGCCGAGCTCTTCTGCCGCAGCGAGAACCCGCTTGCGGGTCTCCTCGTTGACGTCAGGTTTGCCGTTCAGCGCCCGTGACACGGTCCCGATCGAGATATCGAGATGCTTGGCCAGCTGGCGAATTCCTCTCATCCCCCTTATTATCCTCCGCGGCGGTTGTAGCTTTCCACTTATGTGGCACACCAAAACGTTTCCGGAAAGAACTCGTGGGCGGATAAATGACGGATTGATCGGCGCCGTAAGAGCAATTGGCCACAGGCGGCATCAGGGGAAGAGGTCGGCATTCTCCAGGCGAGTTGCCGCAGCATCCTTGGCTGAAAGGGCTGGCTGACCATCGAGCGGCCAGTTGATGGCCAAGGCAGGATCGTTCCAGATCAGCGAACGTTCGTGCTCGGGCGAATAGAAATCTGTTGTTTTGTAGAGAAACTGCGCCGTCTGTGAGAGAACCAGAAAGCCATGCGCAAAACCGGGTGGAATCCAGACTTGTCGTCTGTTTTCTGCCGAAAGGGTTTCGCCGATCCACTTGCCGAAGGTTGACGAAGACTTGCGCATGTCGACGGCAACGTCGAACACCTCTCCCTCGACAACTCGCACCAGCTTTCCCTGCGCCTGCCTGATCTGATAATGCAGGCCACGCAGAACGCCTTTTGCCGACTTGGAGTGATTGTCCTGAACGAAGGAGATATCAGCGCCGACGGCCTCGTTGAAGCGAGCCTGATTGAAACTTTCGAAGAAGAAGCCGCGATCATCTCCGTAGACCGCAGGCTCGATCAGCAGAATCTCGGGTATAGCGAGGGGCGTAACCTTCATCGTTCAGCCCGCCTCGCTCAAAAGTCGCATCAGGTACTTCCCATATCCATTCTTGCAGAGCGGCGCGGCTAGACGCTCGAGATCGGCACCGTTGATCCAGCCATTTCGAAATGAGATTTCTTCCGGGCAAGATACCTTCAGGCCTTGGCGACGTTCAAGCGTAGAGATGAACTGTCCGGCATCGAGCAGCGAGTCGTGTGTCCCGGTATCAAGCCAGGCGTAGCCGCGCCCCATTATTTCGACGGTCAAGCTTTCGTCTTCAAGATAGCGTCGGTTGAGATCGGTGATCTCAAGCTCGCCCCTTGGCGAAGGCTTGAGTGCTTTCGCAAACTCGACCGCCCGCTCGTCGTAGAAATAGAGCCCTGTGACCGCATAATTCGACTTTGGCACCACTGGTTTTTCCTCGATCGAAAGCGCCTTGAAGCGCTTGTCGAACTCGACGACGCCGTACCGCTCCGGGTCCAGCACGTGGTAGGCGAAAACGGTGGCCCCGCGTTCGAGCGACATGCCGCTGGCCAGCAGCATCGGCAGGTCGTGGCCGTAGAAAATGTTATCGCCCAGGACCAGCGCGGAAGGCGAGCCATCGAGAAATTCCTCGCCGATAATGAAGGCCTGCGCCAGACCATCGGGAGAGGGCTGTTCGGCGTAGGAGAATCGCACACCCCAGGCGCTGCCATCTCCGAGCAACTGCTCGAAACGCGGAATATCCTGCGGCGTCGAGATGATCAGGATGTCCTGGATGCCGGCAAGCATCAACGTGCTTAAGGGATAGTAGATCATCGGCTTGTCGAAGACCGGGAGCAATTGCTTGCTCATGGCCAGTGTTGCGGGATGAAGGCGCGTGCCGGAGCCTCCGGCGAGGATGATGCCTTTTCGGGTCACAGCTTCCATTCCCGTTCCTTGAGTTGATCCAGCACGCGGTCCACATGCACCGTCCAGTCGGGCATACTCAGTCCAAGCGAAGAAGAGAGAGTATCGGTATTGAGCGAGGAGTTTCTTGGCCGCGCTGCGGGCCGGGGATACTCCTCCGTGCTGATCGGCACGATATCCTCCACCTTCACCTGCGACTGGAAACCGAGTTCGATGGCTTTCCCGACCACATGCCGGGCAAGCCCATGCCAGCTGGTTCTACCGCCTGATGTCAGATGGTAGGTGCCGCTCGCAAACTTACCTTGGCGATGAGCTGCGATGGCCTGTGCGGTCACATCGGCAATCAGTTCGACGGATGTCGGCGCGCCGAACTGATCGGCGACAATGCGCAAGCTCGACCGCTCGGCCGCGAAACGGAGCATCGTCTTGGCGAAGTTCGTACCTTCGGCTGACACGACCCAACTGGTACGAAACAGCAGATACCGGCATCCTGATCGCTCGACGGCGATCTCACCAGCGCGCTTCGATTGTCCGTAGACATTCAGCGGATGGGTCTCGTCGCTCTCCAGATACGCCGTCTGCTTCTTGCCATCGAAGACGTAATCCGTCGAATAGTGGACAAGCAGGGCGTCATGGTCCCGAGCATAATTGGCCAGCGCTTCAACGGCCAGGTGATTGACGGCAAATGCCGCTTCAACATTGGCTTCGGCGAGATCCACCTGCGTATAGGCGGCCGCATTGACGATAAAATCAGGACGTAGTGCTTCCAGCCGCGCTGTAATCATCTCAGGCCGTTCGAGATCGAAGTCCGCCCGCGCCAAAGCCGTGACGGAGCCAATAGGCGTCAGCGTTTGCTGGAGCCCTTGGCCCACCTGACCATTCTTGCCAAGAAGAAGGATCGTCATGCGTATTGCTTCTCGATCCAGTCGCGGTAACTGCCCGACGCAACGTTCTCCACCCAGTCGGCGTTATCGAGATACCATCTGACGGTCTTGCGAATGCCGCTCTCAAATGTCTCCGCCGGTCGCCAGCCAAGCTCAGCCTCGATCTTTCGAGCATCGATCGCGTAGCGTCGGTCGTGGCCGGGCCGATCGGTTACGAAGGCGATCTGATCGCTGTACCGCTTTCCGTCCACACGCGGCTGCAGTTCGTCGAGCACCGAGCAAAGCATGTTGACCACATCGAGATTGGCCCGCTCGTTCCAGCCGCCAATGTTGTAGGTTTCACCCGGCTTTCCGGCCTGTAGAACACGACGGATCGCGCTGCAATGATCCTTCACATAGAGCCAGTCCCTGATCTGCTGGCCGTCGCCGTAAATCGGCAGGGGTCGGCCATTGAGAGCGTTGTGGATCACCAGCGGAATGAGCTTTTCGGGGAAATGCAGCGGGCCATAATTGTTCGAGCAATTGGTCGTCAGGACAGGCAGACCATAGGTGTGAAAATAGGCCCGGACGAGGTGGTCGCTTGCGGCCTTGCTGGCAGAGTACGGGCTGTTCGGCTGATAACTTGTGTCCTCGCTGAAGGCCGGATCGTCAGGACCAAGCGTTCCGAACACCTCGTCTGTCGAAACATGCAGGAAGCGGAAGTCGGATTTATCTGGCAGCCCGCTCCAGTAGGCGCGCACCGCTTCCAGCAGCCGAAAGCTGCCGAGGATATTGGTCTGGATGAAGTCCTCCGGACCATGGATCGAGCGGTCCACATGGCTTTCCGCGGCGAGATTGATGATCGCTCTGGGCTTGTGGCGTGATAGAAGGTCGGCCACGAGCGTGGCATCGCCGATATTGCCATGAACGAAGATGTGCCGACGATCGTCCGCGATGGACCGAAGATTATCCAAGTTGCCAGCATAGGTCAGAGCATCGAGATTGACGACGGGCTCATCGCTTTGTGCCAACCATTCGAGAACGAAATTCGAGCCGATAAAGCCGGCGCCCCCAGTTACAAGTATCATCGCCCACGCACCCCTTTAAAAACGCAAACACAATATTGACGGCGAGTTTCTAGTAGACGTTGCTTCGATCCTTGAGACCAAGAGCGGTCAGGGTGACGATCTTGAGATCGAGCCAAAGCGACCAGTTGTTGATGTACCAGATGTCGTGACGAACCCTGTCGGCCATCTTCTCAACCGTTGGCGTCTCACCCCTGTGCCCATTGATCTGTGCCCACCCGGTGACGCCGGGCTTCACGTGCCGACGCGATGCATATTGCGCGATGAGCGTATCGTAGAGGTCGTCATGCGCCAGGGCATGGGGACGCGGTCCAACCACCGACATCTCACCGCGCAGGACATTCCAAAACTGCGGCAATTCATCGATGCTTGTGGAACGTATGAACGCGCCGACACGCGTGATGCGCGGATCGTTGCGTGTCGCCTGACGGATATCACCCGAATCCTCCATCACCGACATGCTTCGGAACTTCAGAATACGAAATGGCCGGCTGCTATAGCCCTTGCGTGACTGCACAAAGAGGATCGGCCCACGGCTGTCCATCTTGATTGCAATCGCAACGATAACACAGATCGGGAGCATTACCGTCAGCGCGGCTATCGAAAAGACGACATCAAATATGCGCTTCATGCTGCGCTCGACGGTACCAAGCGGCGGCCGATAGATCTGGAATGCTCTGCGATCTCCGATGTCCTGCGCAAACCCCTGCGCGATGTCGCCAACCACCCCGTTGAACATGACATTGACGGGTAAGCAGAACTGGCGAAGCGCAAACAGGCACTCCTCCAGACTGCCTGGATTGCTATGCCCGTCCCAGACAATCAGTACTTCATCGATATCGGCGATGCCATGTTTCTCCAGTCGCTCCAAACTGTTACCATCGTCACCGATGTACATCGTATGTTTGATGGAAAGCCCGTCGGTTGCTGCCTTCTGGATGATCGGGTCGACCGAGATGGCATCCGGGCAAATCAGGAGAACACGGCGAGTCGGGAAAGCCGCCTTGCTGACGGCACTGCTGAGATAGGCACGCCACATCATCCGAAGCGCCACCAAGGCACCGAAAGACGAAAACGCCGCCGACAAGATCGCGCCGCGCGAAACTGCCGTTCCCATTTTGAGAAAAAAGATGATTGCCAGCAGAAACACCAATACCGCCGGAAGTATCGAGCAGATCGTTGCAATCTGCCGACGAAAAGACAACATTTCGGCTGCTCTGTAGGCGTGCGCGACGCCCATCGCCAGAACGAAAATTGTCGCCATAAGAAGGCCGATCCCGACGTAAAGAGAAATATCGCCTTCGGTACCTAAGGAGATGAATTGGTACAGCGTGTAGCCGCCGGTGCTTGCCAGAAGCATGACGAGGAAGTCGAGAGTTGCAGCAATATATGCGATCGCAACGCTGTTAAACCCGAACCACCTTCTGTCATTTCTGACCGAAAGATTCACGCTCCAGCTGTGGTCCACCGGCATGGTCATCATGTATATCCTCAACCCGCCAGGCTAGTTAACACAAGATTAACGGAGCAAACAATTCTCCCGCGAATACTCCTTTTTCCGTATTACCAAGTATTTTTTGTCGCTTGATTTTAATAAACCCAAAAAGGAACTAGGCGGGGAAAGTAAAAATCAGGGAAAGACAGAGCACAAAGGGCGATCGCACAGCCCTCTCGCGAACAGCGCTGTTAACGGCCCAAGATCCTCGCGCAAGGCATGTGCAGGAAGCCACTATTTAGACGCATCAAGTTTGAACATGTGGAATTTTATAGCGATTGCCGTTGCCGGCGCGGCTGACGACATATTTACGCGTCTTGGTGATGCTCCGCGCGAAATTACCGTCGAGGGTGCTGGAGCGGACCTTCGATATCATGCCTCGTCATTTCCCGGGAAGCTGTCAGGGCATGCCGTGCCGCCTATCGCATAGATGCGTGCTCCGCCCTTGTCGAACCGCCTCTGAATCGGCGTGTCGGATAAGTTGGCGAGTACTTTGCATTCCGGCGCGTTGGGAACCGGCATCATCTGGCACCAAATGCCATCGGACATAGCGGACGAGACGAAAAATAGTAACATTGTTGCTAGTTGATACTTACTCAAACGTCGACGGGCTTTGTCTCAGCCCTTGGGCAGCGTCAGCAAGGCTGCGCCGGGCCAATGGATAACCGCCAGCCGCGGACCTCTCCAGCCACTCGCGCCCGGCGTCCACTCGATCGCCGCCGTCGGATTGCAGCAGCAGTATGCCAAGCGGTTACTGCGCCTCGGCATCGTTTTGTTCCGCAGCAACCGTACCGTAGGTTTGCGACTTGGTAAGCGAAAGCTCGACACCCGTTCCGTAAGAATAGGCGGCGCCCAGCGCCTTCGCTGCCGCGACCTGTCCGCCGTCCGCGGCAGATTGAAGATTGGCGATGATCTGCTGTTTCGATCCTTCTCAATGTCGAATCTGGACAGAGCCTGCACTCGGCAATCGGCGGGCATCATATCATTGGTCATCGGTGGTGTCGTTCAGGTTGACTCTAAGCGACCCGACCCTACCGGAAAATCCCGATGATCACCTATCGAGATACCCCACCTCTAGGGAAATCATCCTGCCCAGGCAGAGCATCAGACGCCAACAACGATACGGCAGCCATTTCAAACGCCATAAGCGCTGTCACCATCCTAGCGGGCCCGATTTCGTCATAGGCCGATATCAGTCGCTCGGATATCCCATGTTCAGGTGTCATCGTTGCGTACACTACTCGTCGGCTTGATCGCCTTCGTCTGCTACCCCATGTGTGTTTCGCTGACTGCTCTCAGGCACCGCCATGTTGACCAGCGTCCTGAAATCATTGCTGAGCAACACCACCCAGTTATGGCCCCGATCGAGCCGAGAGCCATACTGAGCTGGCATCACGAGCGCCATGCAGGTCATCACCTGCGGGCCGGTGGTGCGATACGGCTGCATATTCCACGCAACCGGTTCTTCCCTCTGGATGCGCTTTCTAAACGTAATGCTACGCTTGCGCTCACTCTTCCACGCCATCGTCTTCGACCTTTTTTGCCGGCGCGGTCGGCGACCCGTCGGTGCCTATGCCCATTTTGTTGAGTTTCTTGATTGAGGGCACATGCCCAAGCGCCTGCGCATCCCTCAGCCATTGAATCGCTTCGGCTTTCGCCGACGGCCTGCTATCGGACTGCAGATCGAGCGCCGTGTGGAACATCGCCGTCGCGCTTCCCGCGTTGGCTGCTTTTGCCTGCCAATCCACGGTCGCAGCGGCGTCTTTTTTCACACCTGTACCATATCGATAAACCTCCGACTGGCGATACATCGCTTCCGGTGCCTGCGGCCCCTCGGCCTCCGCGGTCCTTTCAAGCCAGAAGATACCTGCCTGGTCATCCTGCTGGGTGCCAAAACCGGACAGAAGCGCAACACCCGTCGCAACCATCGCTGACGGGTCGCCGGCGCGCGCGCCGCGCAGAGAAAACCGAAAACTCTCAGACAGATCGACTTCCAACCCGAACGCTGAACCATAAGCCTGCGCAAGGTCGCTCCACGCCAAGCCGAAACCGCGCTCCGCCGAGGAATGAAGCAGTTCGACAGCTCTATTCGCATTCTGATCCACACCGCTGCCATGCAGATAGGCAAGGCCGAGTTCGCGTATAGCCATTCTGCTACCGGCAGCGGCAGCCGTCTCCAAATGCGAGGACGCCAGCACGAGGTTCCGTGGTACGCCCTCGCCGTCACGGTAGGCGTGGGCAAGACGGGTGTTGGCTGTCTGATCGTCGGGATCCAGCGTGGCGGCGGCCTGATAGAATCCGACGGCCTTGGCAGCGTCGCCCTTGATGCCACTCCTTCCGTGAATATAGGCGTTGGCCAACGCAACGGCTGCACCAGGCACATCGGCGGCCGTCAGCTCCCGCAACATGGAAACACCTCTGAGGTTAAGCCTGATGTCGGAAGGACCAAGCATGGCGCTTGCGAGATGCAGCTTGTCACGCGGCACATCGCCGACGGTCTTCGAGGCGAGATCCAGCCCCTCCATTCCGATATTCGCGCTCTGGCCGCGCTCTGAGACGTAGCCGGAGAATTTCCCTCATAGTAGAGAACCGCCGTGGTATCCTCGGCAGTGAGCAGTTTACCCAACCAGGCCTGATAAATGGGTGCCGGCACCTGCAACGGCCCCGCATAGGTAAAGTCGCGGACGATTTCCTGCGCTGCCGCCAGTGACCCGGCATTTGCCGCAGCCTGATACTGCGCTAGCGCTGCCTCCCGGTCGAATGTAGCGAGCTCCGGACTGCCGAGCAGCCTCGCCACCCAAATAGAAGCGCCTTTGCTCTCCATACCGAGGGCGTTCCGATACCGACCGAGCGCAGCGGTCTGGTTTTCGGCATACGTCAGGAGCTTCCTGAAATAAGCATCCAGTTTGAAGACCGCGTCGGCGTCGCCGCGTTCAGCTCTCTGCTTCAGCAGGTTTACCGCAAAGCCATTCATTGCCGCAGCTTCCTTTCAGCCGTTCCCGTCATGCCCGCAAGCGCGAATCCGGCCGGAGCCTGATCGAGACGGAGTGCCAGACTGAAGCTCGCGCGCGCCTCTTCCTGTTTGTCCGGACGCAGCGCAAGTTGTTGCCCCCACAGGTATCGGACACCAGTACCTTCAGCGCGTCGATCGACCGAGCATCGCCTTCATACTGTCCGAAGACGATGGCCCCCGGCTTGTAGTAGTCGGCGATCGCAGTGATTTCACGCAAGAACTCGGGATAAGACACAACTCCAAAATCACGCTCGGCAGTCTTCCCCGAGGCTCTTTCGAGTATCGGTATGACGAGCTCCTTCATGGTTACAGGCAGGATCGTTGATCGCATGACAAGAATGTCGAAGGCCACCTTGTGCCGAAGCGCCTTGCCGCTATTCTCGCAGACTTGCCGAACGTGATCCGTATTCAGCGTGCCGTCGACAAGGCTTGGAGTGCCAACGCAACAGAAGCTGATATCGCTGGTATTGATCGCTTCCGCGGTCGAACGGGTCACGGTCAGGAGGTCGGTTTTGTGTGCGTAAGAAAGAAGGTCGGAAAGACCGGGTTCGGCGATTGGCGCCTGGCCTCGCGCAAGGCACCCGACTTTGAACCAAACGGGATCGACTGCAAGGACAGCAAAACCATCTTGACTGAGACACACCGCCAAGACACCCCCCACATACCCAGCGCCAAATACACGAACGCGATAGTCGCGCCCATCCGGCTCGATTTCCAGGCGAAAATTTTCAAGTATTGAAACACTATTTCTTGATGCAAGGCTTGCGGAATTAAGATAATTTTCCATTTCACACCCCGCCATGCACAGACGAACCACCCGAATGAACAATGTTATCCGTCCATCACGACTACAGTATAAGAAACCCCCACTAGAGATACTATCTCTTCATATTTTTAATAACGTTATTCAATGCTAAGCGCAAAAATTAAGTCATGCAATAGTCAAATATTGGCACCATAAAATATATCTCCATATCAAATTACAGAAACAACAAAATCAAATATATATTTGCATACGTATAGAATCCATACTGAAATATTATCGAGGTTTTTGCCGAAAAAAATTTATATCTCAATTGGCCATCTTATTTCACTGGGTGTAGTTCGATATTTAAACATGAGATGTTGATTTTATATATTTTTCTACTTCGAAAAAATGGTCGGCGCGGGGCCGATATCATATGCAGAACCGTTTGACCGATCCCAAAAAACAACGTCCAACACGTGCCGCAGGCCGGCGAGCTGCCTAAGGAGCAGCAACGCGTCTACTGGCCATGATAGCTCGGCGCTCCCACCAGATAAGCAGGAGGCTTGACGATACGATAACAAGCGCCCCACCAACCACGTTCGCGGTCGGAACCTCCGACCATATCAGATAGCCGTAGAGAAAGGCCCACACTAAACCGCTATACTCGATCGGCGCGAGGGTGGACGCTGGTGCATGTCGGAACCCCTCATACAACAGATACTGACCAAGGGCAGATATGACGCCCAAGCCAAGCATCAACGCCCAACCAGCGAGATCCGGCGTCTTCCACACCCACGGCAACGTCACTCCGCAGGCTATAACGAACAGGGCGCTTGTCGCCAACATCTGGTTCAATGTACTTTCACTCCGGCTGACAAGGCGAACCAGCACAGTACTCCACGCCCAGCAGAAGCCGGCAAACAGGACCATGATCGTCGGCAGCAGGCTCGGCGCATGGGTTGGATTGGCCGCCAGTATGACGCCAACGAAACCGGCGATGCAGGCAAACCACCGCATCGGCCCGACATTTTCCTTCAGCACAAGAATGGAGAGAAAGATAACGATGATCGGCGCCGAAAAGTACATGGTGGTGATTTCAGCAAGGCCTAGGTGCCGAGCTGCCGAGTAAAATGCCATCCACGCAGCCAGCATGAGCCCGGCGCGCAGCAGCAGAGAATTTCTGTGTGCGCTCTTCAAGATCGACGTATGCTTTAGCCGTCGAACGAGGACGCCAGCTACGACAAAGATAATGACGCTGCGGACAAACAGAACCTGCGGAACGGCATAGTCGGCAACAAGCCATTTGACGACAGCATCCTGAATCGCAAATAGCGAATAGCCGGCGCAGGAAAGAGCAATCCCGACAAGCGGGTTCGACACACGGTCATTTGAATGAGAAAGCATTGCGGCGCCTGCAACAGGGCATTGACGATACGGAGCACCTAGCAAGAAGCAGGAGTCAGGACAATCAAAAGATTTTGACCAAGCGTTCAAATTTTCTACCTGTGCACGCGTTGTCTCGTGGGCTTCCCAAAGTGGCTTCGACAGGGATATTGCACCGGGATGTCAATCGTAGTGTATCGACGTGGAAGATTCGTTTTGGCTGGAGACGCCGCGTGATCGACAGAAACACATCGCTGCTTTATTCCATGCTTTCGCGGATATTGTGGCCGGTCCTTTTCGCCGCCGGGCTTGTGGGAGCAGGAGTAGCTTTTGAAACAGAAGCCCCTCTGGTTTGGTTCAATGCCGTCTATCTGGTGATCGTTGTGGCTATCGCCCTGTTCGAGCGCGTGATGCCGTTTGAGAGACAGTGGCTGCGCCGCGATGGCGAAACGCTGAACGACATAGCGCACACGCTGCTGAACAAGGGCGGCGTGCAGATTGCTGCAGCCCTTGGCGCAACCGCGCCGCTGGCAATCGCCACCGTCGCTCACCCGATGATCAATGGCGCCGGGCAGATCTGGCCACACGGCTGGCCCTTGCTCTTTCAAGTCATACTCGGCCTGATCATTGCCGAATTGGGTCTTTATATCGCCCATCGGGCGGCGCACGAAATCCTGTCACTTTGGCGTTTCCACGCACTTCATCACAGCGTTGAGCGGCTTTGGGTCGTCAACACCGGCCGTTTCCACCTGATCGACTCGCTGTTCAAGATCGCGCTCAGTCAGCTCCCTCTTTATCTGATGGGCGCACCTCTGCCGGTTTTTCTCTGGATCGGCGCCGTCACGGCCTTTATCGGCCTTCTGACACATTGCAATATCGATGTGCAGACTGGCCCGCTCGACCTGATATTCAGCACGCCGCGCCTGCACCGATGGCATCACTCGCGCGTGTTGGCTGAGGGAAACACCAACTACGGTGAAAACCTGGTTTTATGGGATCAGATTTTCGGAACCTATTTCAACCCGAACCGCCGCCCTCCGGCCGACATCGGCATCAGCGGGCGCGTCGCCAATGGATTTGTGGGACAGTTGGTGCAGCCGTTTTCATCGCGCGGATTTCGCCAGATCCTGGGTCGCCGCACACCTGCAGACGATGAACACGAGCCAAAACCTCATACGTGACAAGCCACGTCACGCTTGGCTGAAATCAGCAGGTAGATAACCACGCTTGCACTGGTAGGCCTCGAACCGAACCTTCGAAAGTCCCCATGGCGCGTAGCTGAGTTCTGCCGCTTCGTCAGAAAGATTGAGGATGATCTTGTACTCACCCTCTTCTGTCCGGGTGGACGACGCCTCGAACGGGTAGGGCAGGCTTGTGTCCGATTCAGCATTGCCGCCGCGGATTGATTGCATCACCGTCGATGCGCGACGCCCGCCTTTTTGCTTGTCCATCAGAATATCTTCGATGCTGTCGATCTGTGAATGGAAAACCCGGAGTTCTTTTTGAAGGTCAAGCGGCGTCGCGTCGTATGAAAACTCCGGTGAAAACTTAAACGAGAAGTAGATGATACCGACTGCGCCATGAATGATGGACGACCATGCCTGCACCCGGAATTCGCCTGGCTTTGTTTTCCGCCCCAGAGATCCGTCATATTGGGTTAAGCCGACGAAAGAGAATTGCGGCCTCCCGTCACTCCATACCGATAGGCGGTCGATGGCGTGCCCCTGCGGCGTTGAAGTGTAATCGTCGAGATCGATGATCAGGTCGCTGCCGCCTGCTATCGGGTAGCAGTCATGGCTGACCCAATCGATATAGGGACTGTCGGCATAATCACCCATGAGCGCCTCAAGATAGACGTTGTTGATGTGATTGCCGACGTGGTTGATCCAGAGCGGCTTTCCGGCAGCAGACCAGCCGCGGGCAACCGTATCCACTTCCTCCGGCGGCACGGCAACTCCGTCATACGTGATGCCTGCACTGCCAGGCTTCAGGTTTGACGGCTCGTCCATCAGTGCAAGCGCCAGCAGGTTGGGGTTGGCGATATCCTTGTCGAAAGCCGCATGGTCTACAATTAGGTAGTCGTCGTTGATCCCAGCGGGTTCGCGGACGATGTGGAGGCCACTCTTTGTCGCCTCGTTGGTCCATTCCTCCAGGTCCGCACCATGGTTCATGGTGAAAATCGTATTCACCCCGCGTCCCTTCCAAACCGCCATGTTCTCCACGGGCTGCTGGTATATGCCCTTGACGAAAAACTTGGGGCCGGGCAGCAATGCGCGTTCGTTTGAAAGGGCTGGGCGTGTCTTGCCGACTGCGAGAGCACCAGTGGCAAATGCCGTCAGAACCGTGAATTTGAGTATGCTACGGCGAGTTGTCTGGCTCATGCGGGCCCCCATCTATTTCCCATTCGAGACCATCGATCGCTGTCTGTAACTCTGGCGCTTGCGACCGAACGCGGTTGTCCGAAACCGCTTCATGCAGGTGAACGAATGACCGGCTTCGCAGGCAAGTGAGGTGCGACAGTGCACCTAGTAGCCGTATCGCTCCGCGCTAAACTTGCATTTGTTGAGAACGACACCCAGAACATCGGTCTTCTCCGCCAAAGTCTGCTCGCAAACGTCCACGTCGCTCAACGTGCTTTGCTCGGCCGCGGCGACAAGTATGACGCAATCAACATTCGGGAGAAACGCCAGAACATCATCGGCTGCGAGCATCGGAGGCAAATCGAAGATGACGATATCGGGACTCATCCTTTTCCGCATCTTCTGGATCGCTTCAGCTGCAACCGCACTTTGAAGGAGTTCAGCAGAGTACTGAACGGGATACTTGTTGGCCGCAATCGCCAGGTTGTCACCGTGGCGCATGAATATGTCATCGATCTCGACCTCCCCGCGCAGAAAACCTTCCATCGCGGTGACGTGTTTCAGGCCAAGTGCCTTGCCGATCTGCGGCCGCCTCAAATCGAGATCCAGCAGCAACGTCTTACAGTCTTGTTGATTGGCTAGACTGAAGGCCAGATTCAGTGCGGTGAATGTCTTGCCGCACCCCGGCGTCGGAGAGGTGATTGCGACGGATGTCCAATTATTCTGTCTCATGCTTTGCAAGAGCTTTGTCCGCATCATATCGAAGGCGACATGTGCGGGGTCCGATCGGTTGGCCGTAACAATGCGATTGCGCAATATCGTGTCGGGGTCAAACTTGAGCGGCGCCAAATCGGCCCAGATGAACTTCTCCGCCTCGCGAAGGCGCGACGACGGCATTCGGCTGCTGTCCTTCAGCGCCTCCTGGCTTAACGTCGATATGATAGTCTGTTCCATTGCTAGCGCCTTATCATTGCTTTTAGAGGTTTGCTTTCGCCTCACCTTGGTGTCTCATTCCGACTTTGTGATGCCTGCCAGCAGTTTTTGCACCGCTGTACCCAGGGGCATGTAGAAATAGTGGAAAGCCAACAGTGACGCAGGGATCGCGCCTGCCGACAATGCTGTCGCCATGCCTCGACCAAACGGTGAGGCAGGCTTGTCGTAAGGAGATGCGACAAATGGGATAACTGCCAATGGTTGGCGCTGCAGCAGTTGGCTAAGCTCTGATGGCCTGCGGATTGTCTTGTTCAGCATTTCCATCAAGGCAATGAACGCCAGGCCAAGTGCAATGCCCGCGGCAAGACCCAAAGCGACGATCACCCGACGGCGCGATCGCAATGCATTTTCTGGTGGCGTCGCGGGTTCAAGCAAGGAGAAGCGACCGCCGTCCGAACGCACCTCGATTTGATTGCCAATCGAAGCTTCAGCGCGTCGGGCGATTGCGGTATTGTACTGGGTCTGGACGTTTGCAACTGTCCGCTCTATCGCATTCAACTCGATCTCAGTCGATGGCGTAGCACCAACCGACTTTGTAAGATCCGCGATGCTTTGCTTCAAAGTCGCTCTTTCACGAGCGATGAATTCAAGCCGCTTATCGATGTCGGACAATTGCAGGCCTAGACCGGTAGCGGCCGCCTTGCCTGCGGTTCCAGTATCTTTGCTCAGCCCTTTGGCGCGCAGGGCATCGATCCGCGCACGCAAGGACACAATGTTCGGACTTGTTTCCGAGAAAATCGCAAGCTGCTCGGCCAGCGCCCGGTTCAGGTCCTGAAGCATTTGTTGCTCCGGGCTGACAGGGCTGTCCGCATATTGACCGGTGGCCATGTAGCTTTCGACAAGGATGCTGCGCCTAGACCTGAGATCAGCCTCTTCGCGCTCCAGTGACAGAAGTCTCTCCTGTTGGCTGCTCTGCTGTTGTCGGCGAAAACTCAGGCTTTCCGGCAACGTGTCCCGATTCTCGTTCTTGAACTTCAGAAGCTCTGCTTCATCTCGGCTCAACTCTTCGTCAAGCCGTTTCACTTCATCGTTGAAGAACTGCAATGTATCGCCGGCCCGGTCTGTTCTCTGGCGTTGATTGCTTGCCAGAATGAGTGATGCGAGCTCATTTGCACCCATTGCCGCCAAGACTGGATTATCTGCGTCGAATGCAACGCTGAAAACGGTTGCTCCGGCACTGCTCACATCGCCTCCGAGAGGAAGTTCCGTGAACGCGATGCGAGAGCGCATATCCTTGACTAGAGCGTCGCCCGAAGGCTCACTCGTAATGCCTTCATAGAGATGAAGCTTGTCAGCAAGCATTATGAGATTTTCGCGTGTCGTGATCTGCTGCTGGATGATCTGAAGTTGTTGAAGCGAGCTGGTGGAGA
The DNA here is from genome assembly GCA_900472625.1 of Hyphomicrobiales bacterium. Lineage (GTDB taxonomy): Bacteria > Pseudomonadota > Alphaproteobacteria > Rhizobiales > Rhizobiaceae > Rhizobium. The sequence goes on from UCIT01000060.1 coordinate 94,919, forward strand.
CCGTCGATCGAACCAGTTCGGCCGGTATTTGCGGTGCCTCGACGAGGATTTTTGCCGTCGATTGATACTCACGTGGCATCACCAAAGCGGCCACAATGGCTATCGCTGCCGACCCGCAAACGATTGCGACGAAGTGCGGCAATTTCCGAAGAAGAAGCGACGCATAGAAACTAACATCAATAGCAGCCATTGAGAGTTCACTCGAGCCTGAGAACTTTTTTAGACAATCATGAACAACGATCTTTATTGAGTTCCGGACGACGGGGTAGTTGGTCGATAGTGGATGCCACGCCAAGCTTGTTAGTACCTTTGGCTATGCGTATCGGGACATTGACAATATCAATATTGCTGAAACAGCCGTCTCTTGCTTTATTTTAACAATCACACGATTATTGACGAATATAAATTCATATTTGAAATATTAATACGAATTTATTCATCGCTATCGGCATTCAATACTTTACGTATGGTGCTAGAATCAGTCGGTCAGGAACAGATCGCCATGTTCGATAAGTGCTTCAAGCTGTTGTACCGTCACCCTAGTCAGACACTGCGGAACAGATGGCTGGGAATGGTTGGATTTGCAGCCGTGTTCCTGCCGGTCACCAGCGCAATCGGTGCGCCGCTTCCCGCACACACGAAGATCAGGCTTTCCGTGCTGCAGTGGATGCCGACCAAAGGCGTCTACGAGCAGTGGGGTGCGTTCGGTGGGGAATATGTCGTCTCAGACGCAAATACGGTGACCATACCGGTGTTGGGGAGCATCGATGTCGGTGACCTCGACAATCAAGAGCTGGCATCCGAGATCGCAAAGCGGCTTAAGGACAGAATCGGACTCGTTGAAGTACCAGCAACCACCGTCGAGATTATCGACTATTCGCCAATCTATGTCGTCGGAGATGTCGCGAAGCCTGGTGAATATAAATTCAGCACCGGGCTGACCGTTCTTCAGGCTCTGGCGATGAGTGGCGGTGAGGCTAAGCCAACAGGCGCTCTGCAGAGTTCCATGGATGTCACCCGGCTAGTTGGAGACCTTAAGGAACTTGACGATGCCACCACGCGCAGCACTGCGAAGATCGGGCGGCTCGAGGCTGAAATGTCTGGAGCAAAGGTCCTGGATTTCAGCAAGCAGCTGGCTAACGCGGATCCGTTCACAACGGCAGTCTACCGTCAGGAGCAGATCATCTTCGAAGCGCGCGCAAACGCTCTCGAGCGGAAGTCGAAATCACTGCTGGAGCTTCGCGATTTGCTGGACGAAGAAATCAGGGTGCTCGAAGAAAAGACCAAGAGCATGGACGCCAACATCAAATCCATACAGCAACAGGTCGATAGCACCACAATGCTGGTTGCAAAAGGCGCGCTTGTTGCGACGCGACAGGCCGAGGTCGAGCGAGACCTGAGAAGCGATCAAAATAACCGGCTCGATATCACGACGTCCATCATGCGTGCACGGCAGAGCGTCAGCGAAACGACCAGAGACCTCCAAGCTCTATCTGATGAACGATTGACGGAGGTCGCTTCGGAGCTTCAGGCCGAACGAGCCACACTTGTACAGCTGAAAGTCAAACGCGAGACCAGCCAGAAACTGATGATCGACAATCTCTCGGCGATGAGCTACGCGCCCCGCCCAGGAGAAAAGCGGGCTATCACCTTCAACATTGTGCGACGACAGGATGGAAACGTCGACGAGATAGGAGCCTCGGAAACGTCGACGCTGATGCCCGGAGATGTGGTCAAAGTTGTACAGTCACCCGCGGGGGGATCGGCATCGGAAAATCAAACCCTGACATCTTCGGCTTCGCCGCGCCGGGAGGAAGCAAGCCAGTGACAGTTTACAGCTGCACTGACATCGAACACTCAGCGGCCGGCCGGCCAACCAACGACTTTATCCGGGGACCGGTCGGCGAACCAGAGCAATTCTCTACCAATCACACAATAGCGCCGGCGACCCGCCAGCGGCGTACCCTTGCGGATTGACTGCTATCCATGGCTTTAAATTCAGACTCCGGCAAAAGTTACACGCAGATATTGCGATCGACGATGATGATCGGCGGATCATCCGTGGTGAATGTCGGCTTTTCGATCATCCGCAACAAGGCGATGGCCGTGCTGCTTGGCCCCGAGGGGGTCGGTCTCATGGGCCTTTACAGCGCGACGACGGATATTGCCCACACAATAGCGGGATTAGGAGTCAATGCCAGCGGTGTACGCCAGATCGCAGAGTCCGCAGCAACGGACGATGAGGCACGTGTCGCAAGAACGACTGCCGCTTTGCGCCGCGTTTCACTTATCCTAGGCGTACTGGGCACGCTGGTGATGGTTTGCCTAGCGGCCCCTATCGCGCGACTGACATTCGGTGACGATCAACACACCGGTGCGATCCGGTTGTTGTCGTTGGTAATCTTGTTTAGGGTCATGTCCGGCGGGCAAGGGGCGCTGGTTCAGGGCATGCGCGACATCGCAAGCTTGGCGCGTCTAAATATCCTCGGAGCTTTCTTCAGCACTGTCATTAGTATTCCGTTGATCTATCTCTACGGAAAGGACGGCATTGTGGCATCGCTCGTTTGCATCGCGGCAACCACGCTGGCGACTTCCTGGTGGTATAGCCACAAGATCAAGATCCGCTCCCATCATCTGTCGTTCAAACAATTCTACGAGGAAGCGAGCGGTCTTCTCAGGCTCGGCTTCATCTTCATGATCAGTGGCTTTCTTACCTTTGCGAGTGCTTACGCAATTCGCATCATCGTATTGGACAATGCGGGGCTTACAGGCGCTGGTCTCTATCAGGCCGCATGGTCACTCGGTGGACTATACGCCGGCTTCATCCTGCAGGCCATGGGCACCGACTTCTACCCACGACTGACCGGTATCGCGCACGACAATGACGGATGCAACCGGCTGGTAAACGAGCAGACGCAGATCAGCATCGTGCTGGCTGGGCCTGGGCTACTCGCCACTCTCACACTTGCGCCGGTCGTGATGCAGTTGTTCTACTCGCCTGAGTTCTATGCGGCTGTTGATCTCTTGCGCTGGATCTGCCTTGGAATGATGCTGCGCATCATTTCTTGGCCAATGGGGTTTATCGTGCTCGCAAAAGGGGCTCAGAAGATCTTCTTCTGGACCGAGGTGGCTGCGAGTGTCGTGCATGTGGGTTTAGCCTGGTTGTTCGTGAAAATGTTCGGCACGGCAGGTGCAGGGGCCGCCTTTTTTGGCCTGTATGTCTGGCACAGCCTGTTGATATACTGGATCGCCAAACGTTCCACTGGCTTCAGTTGGTCCGGAACCAACCGCATGCTGATGTTGATATACCTGCCGCTTTCAGGACTAGTCTTTCTGGCATTTCAGTTCTTGTCATTGTGGCCAGCCATCGCATTCGGATCACTTGCCACAGTTGCAACCGGCCTATACTCCCTGAAGATGTTGGTCGAGTTCCTGCCGCCGGCGCTCGTTCCGGGATTCATACGGCCTTGGATGTTCAAGTCAGCAACACCGTGATCGCCCTAAGATATACACGGCAAGTGGCGAGCATTAACCCGGATACTCTTATATCGCACGCTCAATATCTTCGCCCTGTTTCTATCACCGCATAAATTGCGATGGCGGCAGGCCGGCGTCAGCAGAACTGTGGAAAACTGCTCTTGCGTATCCGATAGACGTCATTGGTGCAGTTAGCGCGGAGAGACCTTGTGTAAGTCCCCCATTGTCACCAAACACTCTCATCTCAAGCTCGAGCCATAAGGTCGAAATATCCGGAGACGGGCCATCTGTGCAATGGACTTCGCCCCCCGGAAATATCGCACAACTCAACTCGAGAGGCGACCGACCATCTGCGAGCCAAGGGGTTTTGGGCCATGGAGTGATCTGCTCGGGTCATCCCACGCGAAATTTATCAATCATCGACAGCAGCAGTCGACGCTTATTTGTTGAGACTAATTCTTATCAGGGTCCCTGCATAAAGATTTGATGCTTGAGAAGTCGCTTCTGCGGCAAACGAATGCTACCCACAATTTTGGCGCCTCCAGGGCGATGCACCAACAATTGCGCTACTGGATACCGCCCGTGCTCGTTCGGCCGTTTTAGCGTCATAACGGCGTTCTATACGAATGGCTGGATTTGCGCATGCTAGTGAGCATGATCGAGTGCCCCCCGCAAAGAGGTAGCAAGGTTCCAAATTATAAGGACGATGCTGAAATCTGATTGCCTAACGCTAGCGCTTTAGCTCTGCTCGATCGCATCGAGCCGCTCTCGACAAAATCTAATCTGCCTGCACACGAAATCGGCTGCCTTATCGGCAACCATATCCTCTACACAATCGCTACTCATGCCGCGCCAGCGATATACGGTCCCGATCTTTTGTCCTAATAGACCAGCAGACAAGCAAAGCCACGGCAAAAATTCAATGCCGCGGCCTTGTTGGAAAACCTAGTCGGCCGATGCGCTCCAGCGCGAATCGGTCTGAAACAGATCGTTCAGCTTATAGGCAACTTCTGTGCGGTTGGTTGCCTTAAGCTTCTTCATGATATTGCGGATATGAACCTTGACAGTGCTTTCACGCAGGTTGAGTTCATAGGCGATGATCTTGTTCGCCTTGCCCTTGCGAAGTGCCTGCACGACCTCTGCCTGACGTAGCGTGAACATGCGGGAAAGCTCTTTCTGCCGAGGCGTATTGTCGACAGGAACGGAGGATGAGAAACTGTTTCCTGCAACAATAAAGGTTCCGCCGGCAACAGCCAAAGCAATCGCCTCGACGCAGACTTCAATTCCGACGGATGACGGAATGAAGCCGCGAGCGCCATGCTCGATCACCTTCAACGTCTGACCGAGATTGTCCCCATCCGCCAGGATGACGACCGGTGCTGGCGCCACTTCAGCAACGATGCTGGCGATCTCGTCGCACAGTACCGAGTCGCCTGTCGTGCGTCCGGCAATGTTAAGCAGCACCGCCTTGACGCGGTGAGTTGCATCTTTCTTGCGGCGCCATTCAGCCACCGAGCCAACGGCAACGGCCTTCATGCCAAGACCGTTTTGCGTCAAAGTCGTCGCAAGGCACTCCCGGTCAAGCGTTCGGGTGTCAATAATGAGCAAACACCGCTCGCCATCGACGGCCTTGGCTTCAGCCAGCTCGCTCAACGATCTGGATGACACGGCGACGGCCTGAAGCCTGCTAACAGGGGTTCGTCCGCTTTCAAATTCCGAAGGTACGTAATTCATACTAGCCTCATACTCAATAGTGTTAGAGGTGACCATTCGCAACGAAATGCAATACTCGGGGAACATAGGCGTTATTAGATCGGAAATCAGTTTATCAACTTATCGATCACTGATTTCGTGTGGTTTCTACTTTATTAAGAACCTACATACATGGTTTGCGATAATCAATAAAAAATATTCAGCTGTGATTAGATTAAAAATGCTCCGTATATAAAATTATGCTTCTCTTTTGCGAAAACAGGAATTTATTTTTATTTGCATATTCAAATATCGACCGAGATGCTTATTCAATTTATTCTTTAGGAATAGAGTTCTACATTAATAATAAAATATCAAATCGACGGACTTTTATTACTCAAGAATTCTGTATTGTTTTAACATAATAAATTTCGATGCTCTCTGGCGGCTATACACAGACAGCAGGCTCGGATCAGAGCGAGCCGCACACTAATCCAATCGGTGGATGCAATCGACCATCGCGGAACCGCAGACGTCGTGCATCTGCAGCCAAGATGTTACGGTCACCTGAAGCTTTACACATGACGGTTGTCTGCGAGCCCAAAGCTAGGGGCAGTCATATAAAACCAGCGTTAGGCCGCAGACTGGCGCATGGTCGGCCGCGATCGACCGAGAGGCTTTCGTGTGTGGGCTATTCCCGCCCTCTAAAGCGTCGTTGATAGGCTGGATCGTAAAGCGAGCTTTCTCGAAAATTCGAGGCAGAGAGCGACGGGCCGACGAAAATAATCGCAGTGCGCTCGATCGGTTCTGCTGCGACCTTGGCCTCGATAGTGGCAAGCGTGCCGCGCACGATCCTCTCGTCCGTCCAGGACGCCTTGACGACGATCGCCACAGGGCAGTCAGCCCCATAGAGTGGGGTGAGATCGCTGACGACCTGTCCAAGTGCATGAATGGCAAGATGGATTGCCAGTGTGGTGCCTGTCGCGCCGAACTTGGTCAATGCCTCATCGTTCGGCATGGGCGATGCGCGGCCGGACACGCGGGTCAACACTAGGCTTTGCGCTACCCCCGGGATTGTCAGTTCACGGCCGAGCGCGGCGGCCGCGGCCGCGAAGGCGGGGACGCCAGGTGTCATCGTATGGGCGATGCCGTGTCGGTCGAGACGGCGAATCTGCTCGGCGATCGCGCTCCAGACAGAAAGATCGCCCGAATGCAGCCGCGCGACGTCCTCGCCGGCATTTTCCGCCTTCAGATACTCGGCCTCGATCTCGTCGAGTGACATTGGCGCGGTGTCGACGATACGCGCACCGGGCGGGCAATAGGCAAGCAAGTCGGGCGAAACGATCGAACCAGCATAAAGACAAACAGGGCATCGGCCGATTAGATCGCGGCCGCGTACGGTGATCAGGTCCGCGGCGCCAGGGCCCGCGCCGATGAAGTGAACCGTCATGTCTTTATCCTCAATCTTTCGTCCAGCACCATTGCGTCACCGGCATCGCCGGTCGCCAACCCACCATTCCGCCGATCGGCGCGGCGCGGGCAATATCGATACGTGTCAGCGTGCCGCCCTTTTCGGCTTGCAGCCCAAGCAGCTTTGCTTCCATCTCCAGCGTCACGGCGTTGGCGACGATCCGGCCTCTGGGCTTCAGTGCTGCAATGGCCACCTCGATAACCCCGCTTTCACTGCCGCCGCCGCCGATGAAAATGACATCCGGCTCCGGCAAGGATTGAAGCGCTGGCGGCGCCTGCCCTTCGACCACAGCAAGTCCAGGCACACCAAAGGCCAAGGCGTTGCGGGCGATGCGCTGAGCACGATCAGGAGTTTGCTCGATGGCAATTGCCCGCAGCGACGGATCGCACAGCATCCACTCGATTCCTATCGAGCCTGAGCCCGCGCCAACATCCCACAACAGTTCGCCGTGACGCGGCGCCAAGGCCGAGAGCGTGACGGCACGGATTTCCCGTTTGGTGATCTGCCCATCATGCTCGAAGAGCCCGTCGTCGAGACCCGGTGCAAAAGCAAGCACGCGTGCACCCGGCCCTGCCGCGACCTCAATGGCGCAGACATTGAGCGGATCGATCTTTGCGAGATCGAATGCGTCGGCGCGACTGCCGCGCACACGCTCCCTTTCGCCTCCGAATGCCTCCAGAACATGAACGTGGGACGCACCAAAGCCATTGGACGTCAGCAGCTCTGCCAACTGCCGCGGCGTCTCGCCATCCGAGGTCAGTACGATGACACGACGTCCAGGGTGCAGGTGCGGCCGGATGAGGTCGAGCGGACGTCCGTGCAGCGAAATCTGCGCACTATCCTGCAACGGCCATCCAAGCCGCGACGCTGCGATGCTGAACGAGGATGGAGCAGGAATGCAGCGCATCTCGCCGGCCACGACACTGCGGGACAGCGTGGCACCAACGCCATGGAGGAACGGATCGCCGGAGGCGAGCACGACCACAGGCGAACCGCGGCGCGACAAAATAGCCTCGACCGACCGATCGAACGGGCTCTCCCAGGTTAGGCACTCTCCGATGATGATTTCAGCCATCAGGGCATGGTGACGCGCACCGCCGAACACGACGGTGGCGGCAGCGATGATGCGCTTTGCCTCGTCGCCGAGGCCGGCTGGACCATCTTCTCCTATGCCGATAATAGTCAGCCAGGGTTGATCGAAGGCGGAAGACATATCAGGCATGGGCAAGATCCGCATTCTGTTGCTTGGCGGAACGAGCGAGGCAAGCGCGCTCGCGAAGGCTCTGGCCGGTGACCCGCGATACGACGCGTTGCTGTCGCTTGCCGGCCGAACCGAAAAGCCGACGCTTCAGCCCTTGCCCACGCGGATCGGCGGTTTCGGCGGTCGGGATGGCCTTGCCAAATTTTTGCACTATGGCGAATTCGATCTTCTTATCGATGCCACCCATCCTTTCGCAGCGCGGATCTCCCAGAACGCCAGCGAAGCCGTGGCCAGTCTCGGCCTTCTGGCCTTCAGCCTCCGACGTCCCCCATGGATGGCGCAGGCCGGTGACAACTGGCTGCACGTCGGCACGATCGCGAAGGCAATCACGGCACTCGGCACCAGCCCACGCCGCGTGTTTCTTGCCATTGGCAGACAGGAAGCCCATCGCGCCGAGGCAGCGCCACAGCACTTCTATCTCGTCCGCAGCGTCGATCCCGTCGAGCCTCGTCTTGCCGTCGCCGACGTGCAATACATTCTCGATCGCGGCCCCTTCGGCATAGAAGGCGAAATCGCCCTGCTGGAGACGCATCGCATCGATGCTGTCATCACCAAGAACAGCGGTGGATCGGCGACCTACGCCAAGATCGCGGCGGCCCGCCGGCTTGGCATCGAAGTGCTGATGGTCGATCGCGCGCCGGCGCCCGCCATGCAAACGGTCGAGACGGTCGAAGAGGCGCTGGCGACGATCAATCACCTGTTCCCTCCACGCTGAACCGCGGCGTGTACACGATATCCGTCTTGCCTTCGCGGGCAATCACGCGCGTTTCGGCAGAGCCGATGATAACGCATGTCGCCATGTCGGCGGTCGCGGCATTTGCCGCACTTAGAGGCTGGAGCGCAATCCGTTCATCTAGTCGGCCCGCCGCGCGCCCGAAGATCACCGGCGTGGCATCCGGTAGATGTTCGCGCAGCAGTTCGAAGGCCTTGCCAAGTTGCCAAGGCCGCGCTTTGCTGATGGGATTGTAGAGAGCGATGACGAAGCCGCCCTCCGCCGCTGCCTTCAGCCGGCGTTCGATCGTCGCCCATGGCTTCAAATTGTCGGACAGCGAGATGGCGCAGAAATCATGTCCTAAAGGCGCGCCAACGCGGGCAGCCACTGCCAGCATGGCCGTGATCCCCGGGAGGATGACGAGATCCACGGCCCGCCACTCATCAGGCCCGTTATCGATCGCTTCGCAGACGGCCGCCGCCATGGCAAACACGCCGGGATCGCCGCCGGATACAACGCAGACAATCGCCCCCTCGGACGCAGCACGCAACGCCGCACCGGCGCGGTCGAGTTCCTCGCGGTTATCGGACGTTTGCCGGGTCTGGTCGGCGCGCAGATTGAGCCTGTCGAGATAGGGACCATAACCAAAGAAGATCGTGGCCTTCGAAACTGCCCCAAGCGCCTCCGGTGTCATCTGGTCCGGATTGCCCGGACCGGTGCCGATGACGAACAGCTGGCCGCTCATCGATTGCTCTCCCAACCTGGGACAAGCACCAGCGAGAAATAGGGCGCCTCACCCTCCGGGCGATCTGCAAGCTTGACCATCGCGCTATTCACCATGGTGCCACGCTCGACATAGACGGCGTCCGAAAGGCGGCCGGACGCTTCCAGCGCTCGACGGATTTTCGGCAGATTGCGCCCGACTTTCATGATGACAGCAGCCTGCGTGTCGGACAGGCGGCGCCCAAGTTCGCCCTCTTCCATGGTCCCGGGAAGCACAGACAGGACATCGTCACCCTGGACGATCGGCATGCCGGCCAGCGACCAGCAGCCGGACATGGCGCTGATCCCGGGAATGACGTCCGTGGGATACCGATTGGCCAGCCTGACATGCAGATGCATGTAGGAGCCGTAAAACAGCGGATCACCTTCGCTCAGAACCGCCACCGTTCGCCCGGCATCCAGATGGACGGCGACGGCTGCGGCGGATTGTTCGTAAAACGCCGTGATCTGGCGACGGTACTCCGCCTCGTTCTTTTCAATCTCCGTGGTCACGGGATAAAAGAGTGGCAGCAAGGTCGTGTCTTCCCCGATCAGGTGCTCGACGATTGCCTTGCCGTTGCCGCCTCTTCCGCGCTTCGCAAAATACGCGATCACGTCAGCGGCCTCGATCGCTTTGACGGCCTTGACCGTCAGCAGTTCCGGATCGCCGGGTCCTGTGCCGACGCCGATCAGACGACCGGCGCTCACAGGCCAGGCCTCGCCAGCGCGTTGAGGGTCGCTGCCGTCATCGCGCTTCCGCCAAGCCGCCCGCGCACAATGGCAAAGGGAACGCCATAGGAGTTTTCCGCCAGCGCATCCTTGGATTCAGCCGCACCGACGAAACCAACCGGCATGCCGATGATGGCCGCCGGCTTCGGCGCGCCGTCACGCAACAGTTCCAGCAGATGAAAGAGCGCGGTCGGCGCGTTGCCGATGGCAACGACGCTGCCGGCGAGGCGATCCTTCCAGAGATGAAGGGCTGCGGCCGAGCGGGTGTTTCCCGTCTCCTTCGCCAGTTCGGCGGTTCTCGGATCGTGCAGCGTGCAGAGCACATCGTTCTTGGCTGGCAATCGCGTGCGGGTGACACCATGCGCCACCATCTCGGCGTCGCAGAAGATCGGTGCGCCAGCATGCAATGCCGAGCGAGCGGCAGCCACGAAATGCGGAGAAAACAGGAAGTGTTCCGCAGCCTCGACCAGTCCACACGCATGGATCATCCGCACGGCAACGTCGGCTTCCTCTGCGGAAAACCGGGAGAGATCGGCCTCGCTGCGAATGATGGCAAATGAGCGCTCGTAAATGGCGTCGCCGCTATGGATGTAATCGTAGTCTGGCATTCCTATTCCTGTCGCAGCGCTCGCGTGATGTTTTCCTTGCCCAGCCTCCCGAGACAGGCCCTAGCAGATTCGCCAGCCTGACTTTCATTTTTGATGAGGCGGGCGAGCCTCTCTATAGCGGATTTGATGTCACTGCCAGCAATCTGTGCATCCGGCGCCTCGGAAGCCAGACCGTTGAGAACAAGATTGTAGCCGCCGGCTGTTCCGGCGAGCGTCAACGCAGGGCGCGGGTGCGCGCAGCCTTTGGCGCAGCCGGACAGATGCACGGCCAACGAGCCGTCAAGCAGGTCTGGACAGATATCGATCACCGCCTCTGCCATCGCCTTCGTCGCATAGAAGCTCGATGCGCAGGCGCCAGATCCGGCACAGGTCGAAATCTGGGCGGACATGTCTTGGCTGTCGCTTGAAAGACCATGCCGATGGGCGTGCTGCAGAACGATCGGCGCTCTATCCGGCCCCAGCCCCGTGACAAAGAAACGGCGGTCAGGCGCCGGTCTGATGTCCTTGACACCCAGAGCCCGAACGGACGCCAGAAAGGCGGTGAGATCATTGGCAGACATCTGTCCAAACCGCGGCCTCAAGCCGACCACGAACGTGCCATCCGCACCTTCGTGCACGCCGAGCCGGGCCGTTTCGCCTCCCGGCTGGCCTGTAAGCGACGCGCTGCCTAAACTGGGAAACACCTCTTGCAGCCGCGCGTGCGGGATTTCGCGACAGCGCTTCCGCCATCCGCTTGACAGTAGCAGCCGCAGCAACTCGCTCACAGCAAGGATAGTCTCCTCGGCAGTGCCGATAGCGATCGCGCGGGCGCTATGTCCGTCGCCGGCGATGGCAACCTGCCATGTCCGCGAAGAAACAGCCAGCAGGCGAATATCCGCTGTGACATCCGCCAATCCAAAGCGTCCGCCGCCATCGATGATCATGGCAAGCTTCGGTGCTAGCCCAGGCGATTGGAGAAGCTCGGCCAGTTGCTCCCTTAACCGCAGTTCCATCGCCGCAGCGTCTGCCAAATCCCCGAACCCGACGCCATGCAACGGCGGCAGCTCGACCACGGGGTTCGGCAAAACAACAATGCCGGCCGCATCAATCGCTATGGCGAGCGGATCAACCGTTTCCTGTCGCAGACCGCGGATCTGTAGGCTGCCGCGTGCGGTGATTTCCAGCAGACCATTGCCATATCGCGCGGCAGCGTGCGCAAGGCTTTCGAACTGGTCGATATCGAGGATACCGGCCTTCGGGCGCAGCCGCGCGAGCAGTCCGTCTCCTGTCGGCATTGGCTGGCTCAGCGTCGGACAGGCACCACGGCGCGCGAAGGGCTGGGTACCGCCCTCCGTGATATCAGTGTCCATGTGGTCGCCGAGTGCCATCCAATCCGTTCCTTCAAGGCATATTCTTACATGACACCGGCATACGGATCAAAAGCTTGTCTGCTTCAGAGATCATCGAAATCACGCCCCTTGCGTAGCAAATATATATCCATGATCCAGCCATGCCGCGCTCGCGCCTCCGCCCGAGCCTCGACGATGTTATCGGTCACATCTCCCAGTCGGCCCGCGACCACAATCTCGTCTTTGGTTCCGAGATAAGCCCCCCAGAAGATCTCCGCATCCGGATCGTCGATCTTGGAGAACGCCTGTTCGCCGTCGAGCATGACGATCGTGCTATCGGCGCGGTTGCCGTTTTGCAGCAGACGGCGACCGGTGGTGATCTCGACGGGTTTCCCCACCATATTGATCGGTATCCGGTGGCTCGCTGCCAGCGCCTGGATGCTGGTGATACCAGGCACCACGTTGAAATCGAACTCCACAGTTTCGAGCCGCCTGGCGCGTTCGACGATGCGGATCACGCTGTCATAGAGGCTGGGATCCCCCCACACCAGAAAGGCGCCGACACCGTTTTCAGGCAGACCGTTGATCAGTTGCACATACGTCTCGGCGAGCGCCGCATGCCATTCGTCGACGCTGCCGACATAGCTTCGGTCGGACGTCTGGCGTACCGGAACGGTGAATTCCACGATCCTTGTCTGCGGATTGGTGATGAAACGATCGCAGATCTCACGGCGCACCGAGGCGAGGCCTTCCTTCTGCGCGCCCTTTGTTGGCAGGAAGATCTTGTCTGCCGCGTTCATCCGGTTGATCGCCTGGACGGTCACGTGCTCGGGATTTCCGGTTCCGATCCCGATGATATGGATGTGGCGCATTACGGCTCTCCTGCACAGTATCGTCTGCTTTTGGCGCACCTGACCCGGCGCCGCAAGGTCATGGATCAAGTTGGCGTCGACATGAGAGCGACAGATCGACGCTGAAGATTGCTGCGGTTTTCGAATCGTGCGATCTTTGCGCGAGGTTGAGAAGGCTGCGTCGACCTGCTGACGATGGACATTGGCCGATCCAGCCCGACATCAGGCCATTCGGCCTACCTCTTCGAATGCAAGGAACGGCTGAGTATGTGTGCGGGTGTCTCCCCCTTCGACTTTTCGTTGGTCGCCCCGAAAACATCCTTCAGTGACCGCAATGAACAGATTGCCCATTCTCGCTTTCGTGCCATCAGTGCGTCGGGAACATAGCGATGTCCCACGAGATCGACACATCAGTTCTGAAAGCGCTGTTGCCGCATTTCGTCCGCGCAGAGGATTCTCTGGCACGGCTCGATGAGCGCGCGTTGCGCTCCGCGGTCGCCGAAGGCTTTGCCGAGCGCCGCCATTTCTTCGATGCCATCGGCGCGATGTGGGTGGCAGGCGAACTTGTCCATCTCGAGGACCTCGTTCTGCACGACGCCCATATGGATGCGCGCGCACCGAGCCATGAACTGACCATCGCGCATGCGATCCTGCGCGCGCGCCGGAGACTATGGACGAGCAAACCGGACTGGGCGCTCAGCGAAGCGGGCATGGCGGTCCTGACCGGGATTGGCGGCGAGCAGGAACGCGCGCCGGAATCCAAGAGTGCTCAGCCGGAAAACGGCGACGAGGATCACGAGCCCGACGCATTGATGATAGCGGAGCTGGCGGAAATCGATGCTGTGCTTGAACGCTCGACTCGTATGCTCGATAATTTGGCACAGCGCGAAGTGACGGAGTCCGCGAAGCCGAGCCTTGTCCAAGATCGGCTTGGTCTGTTCGATGACGAGGATTGGGACGAAGCTGCACGGATGCGCGAATGGCGGCGAACCATCATGATCGCCGACCAGCTACCACCAACGCTGGGCGCAGCCATCCTGTTCGATGCATGGGAACGGATCGAGCCGCTGCGGCGCCAGCACTGGTTGGGCGGGCTGCTGGTGGCGAGCTACCTGCGCGGGCGCGGTAAGGTCACGTCGCATTTCCTCGCCTTCTTCTCCGGACTGAAGACAATTCGCCACGAGCGGCGGCGATCGCGCGATCGGGTGATCCGATTGCAATCGTTCCTCGAGGCGATGATCGAAAGCGCGGATCTCGGCCTGAAGGAGATCGACCGGCTGTTGCTGGCGCAGACGCAGATGGAAATGCGCTTCAAGGATCGGCGGTCGAACAGCAGCCTGCCGCAACTTGCCCGCTTCATGCTGTCACGGCCGATGGTCTCGTCGGCTATGGTTGCCCGTGAACTCAGGATCAGTCCGCGCGGCGCACTCAATCTCCTGAACGATATCGGCGTTCGCGAGATCACCGGGCGCGGTCGCTACCGGGCCTGGGGCATCATTTGACGCCTCGTATGAAACGAAAAGCGGCCGGACATACGTCCAGCCGCTTTCCTGTGGTGAACACCCGATCCACGATCCTGTCACAGAGTACGGATCGGGCGCTCTAGCGCTTCCTTTGCCCCCAGAAGCGCTTTAACCTATTCCCGCTCGCCCGTGAAATTGAGCAGCAACTGGAAGATGTTGACGAAGTTCAGGTAGAGAGACAGAGCGCCGAAGACGGCAAGCTTCTGGTTCGATTCCTGATCGTGGTTCTCCGAATACTGTTCCTTGATATTCTGCGTGTCGTAGGCGGTGAGGCCGACGAAGACGACGATACCGATGACAGAGATCGCGAACTGCAGCGCGCTCGAGCCAAGGAAGATATTGACGACGCTGGCGATGACGACGCCGATCAGGCCCATCATCAGGAAGGAGCCCATGCGCGACAGGTCACGCTTCGTCACGTAACCATAGAGGCTGGTCGAGCCGAACATCGTCGCGGCGATGAAGAAGGTGCGGGCGATGCTGGTTCCGGTGAAGACCAAGAACACGGAGGCCAGCGAAAGGCCCATGACGGCACAGAATGCCCAGAACGTCGTCTGCGCGGCGCTTGCCGACATCGTCTGGATCTTGAACGAGAAGAAGAAGACGAACGCGAGCGGCGCCAGCATGACCACCCACTTGAGCGGCGACTGGAAGATCGGCACGTAAAGCGCCGGCGTGCTGCCAACGATGAAGGCGACGATGCCGGTGATGACAAGACCGATGCCCATGTAGTTGTACACGCGCATCATATGCTGACGCAGGCCTTCGTCGAACATGGCCTGCGAGCCGACGGCGGAGCCGTAACGCTGCTGATTGATCGGGTTCATGGAGATCTCCTCGATTGAACTAGTAAAGGGTACGGGCAAGCCGGTCGGCTGCCTGATCCAGTGTGATGGAGCGGTCTGCGGTCACCAACGCGTAGGCGACCTCGCCGATCTGCCAGTAGGCAGTTTCGGCATCGTCGAGCGCGACGTGGTTGACCGATTGCACGGAGAAGACGCCCGGCCGAACGGCAAACAGCGAAAGCTGCTTCCGGTCGGTCGTCGTTATCGCCATTTCGACACTCGGGCCGAAGGCGGAAGGAAATATCTGTACGTCCGAGATCGTCCAGTCCTGCGGCAGTTGCGGCATGACGATACCCGTCGCGGCGCGGATTTCATCCGGCTTGTACTGGGCTTCCACGGGCGCCTGCGTCGACTGGCGCACCAGCGTCGTCTTGTAGGCTCTGACCGCATCCTCGACATAGGCAGGCGCCGGAACGGAGGCAGCCACCTCTGTCGCGGTGAACGCGCCGAAGGAATTGTGCGCGACCCAACCTGCGGCCACCAGAACGGCAACGGCAGCTATCCGCTGGACCGTGTGAAAAATCCGCCCATAGGCAAGGCCCCGCTCGAGACGGCGCGCAGCGTCGCGCGTTTCTGCACGACCGAATGCGCTTTCGTTGGCAAGCGCGAGGCGCAATTCACCGCGCATGCTGAGATCGGCCATCACCTTGGCAGCAATCTCAGGATGCTCAGAGAGATAGGATTCGACTTCGATACGACGCGCCACATCGAGTTGACCATCGACGTAGGCGTCGAGATCGGCTGCGATGATCGGATCAGTTGGTTTCATTGCCGCCTCCGTCGATCAATCTCAAATGCGACGCACGCGGCGTCTTTTCCTCGAACGCGCGTAGCTGGGCGCGTGCGCGTGAAATGCGCGACATCAGCGTGCCGATCGGAACGCCAAGCGCCGCGGCCGCTTCCTGATAGGAGAGATCCTCGATCGCCACGAGATGCAGCGCCTCGCGCTGCTCCTCGGGCAGGAGGAAGAATGCGTTCCGCACCTGCTGAAGGCGCACCGCATGTTCCTGGCCGGCCGGCAAGGACTGCTCGGCCTCCACGGCGGCCTCATCGTGCCGTCGTGTCAGCGATCGCCCCTGCCGGACGCGGTCGATGTGAGCGTTATGCACGATAGAGAGCAGCCACGTACGCAAGTTACCACTGCTGCGGAAGCTCTGCTTCTTCTCGAGTGCCCGGACCAAGGCATCATGGACCAGATCTTCGGCATCGTCCGAATTGCGCACCAGCGAGCGCGCGTAGCGCCTGAGCGCTGCGAGCTGGCCGATGACATCGAATGGGCGTTCTTTCCGTTCCATGATTGAGTATACGGAGCGGCACGTTATTTTATTCCCGGCAGAGAGAATTATTTTTAAGGAGCTTCGTCCTTCATCAGTCAAGGCAGCTTGCCAGCGCGAGGACCGCAGGTGATCGAGGTAGGAAAAACCTTAGATCTGACAGTACAGGACCACGCTCGCGAAAGATCGTAAACCCGACCTCGCACGCTCGCAATGCTTTAGTAGAATGGCCTGCTGCCGGCCGACCTCGTGTTGCTCAGCAGGACTTGTCGGCGTAGGGGCTGTGCTCCCGGCAATAGTCGAGTGCAGGTGCCGGCTCCGCAATAGAGCCGACGGGCGAGCGGTCAACGGCCGAAGCCGCAGATCCACCCATGTTCACCGTCAGTGCAGCGGCTCCAAGCATGAGAAATGCACCCACAATAATAAGCCCCTCCGACACAGACGGCCGGTTCGCCTTGATGTGTTCCTGGTATTCGCACTCGGCCATTCTGTTCAACTCTTCGTTTTCTGCATGATGATGGACCGTGTCGCCGCGCTCGGCGCTCCAGCTGTCGACATCTTTCATTGTCTTGCTCCTGAGATCAGCGCACAACGGCGAGCGATAATCCCTCCGCTCAATGGTCTGTTGCGCATCCCTCATGTGTATTTTGTGCCGCCTAAGTTGAAGGGCGGAAACACAAACTCAGCGTTCATAAAATCGAACCAATCGGTTTGATCTCATCTTAAGGGCTTGGCTCTGCGGCAAAATTCGGTTTAGGTCTGGCAACCATTCAGCTCACGGACACCCCATGACAAAATCATTTGGCGCCATGTCGATTGCGCAACTCTCCGTTCTGATCCAGAGCGGCGCTGCCGACCCGGTCGAGATCACCGAAAGCGTTCTCGACGGCATCGAGACATTCTCGGATCAATCGATCTTCACCGGATTGCTTGCGGACCGCGCGCGCAACGAAGCCAAAGCCTCCTCGGCGCGGCTGAAAAGCGGACGGTCGCGCGGTCTGCTTGAGGGCATTCCGGTCGGGTGGAAAGATCTGTTCGACATCGAGGGACGGGCGACGACCGCGGGGTCAAAGGTGCTCGCAAACGCATCGCCGGCCGCATCCGATGCAGCCGTAGTCAGCGCGCTTGAGAATGCAGGCATGGTCGCCGTCGGTTGCACCAACATGAGCGAATTCGCCTTTTCCGGGTTGGGTGTCAATCCGCATTACGGGACGCCGCACAACCCGCGCAGCACCGACGTGCCGCGTATCCCGGGCGGCTCGTCGTCCGGCGCGGGCGCGGCTGTTGCCGCCGGTCTGGTGCCAGTCGCGATCGGCACCGATACCGGCGGCTCGGTGCGCATCCCGGCGGCCTTCAACGGCATTGTCGGCTACAAGGCGAGCCGCGGCCGCTACCCTATGGGCGGTGTCTTTCCGCTGGCGAAGAGCCTCGATTCGCTTGGGCCACTGTGCCGCACCGTTCAGGACGCCATCTGGGTCGATGCAGCCATGCGGGGCCGTACCGGCGTCTCGCAGACAACGCCGAGCTCGATCAGCGGCCTGGACATCGTTATCCCTGACAACGTCGTCTTCGATGGCATTGAAGCCGGCGTTCTCGCTGCCTTCGAGCAAAGCGTGGAGTGGCTGATCGCCGAAGGTGCTTCGGTCAGCCGGATCAATATCCCCGCCTTCGACGAACTGTTTGCGCTGATGGCGCAGCACGGAACGCTGGTGACCGCCGAAGCCTTCGCGCTGCATCGCGAGCGGCTGGCCGGGCCAGAAGCCAAGGACATGGACCGCCGCGTCGTCATGCGCACGCGTCTCGGCGAGGCAACGACCTTGGCGGGATACCTTGCCGTTCTTGATGGGCGCGAACGCCTGATCGCCGACGTCAAACGGCTGGTGGGCGAAAGCTTCATCGCCTTCCCGACCGTTGCACATGTTGCGCCGCCGATAGCGCCGCTCGAGGCCGACGACGATCTCTTCTTCGCGACCAACGGCAAGACGTTGCGCAACACGTCGATCGGCAATTTCCTCGACTGGTGCGGCGTCTCCATTCCCTGCGGTACCGGCGATGCGGATATGCCTGTTGGCTTTCTGCTTTCGGCTGTCGGAGGGCGCGACGAGGCGCTGCTTGCTGCGGCGCTTTCGACAGAAGCCGTTATTCGGGGAGATTCCGTTTGAAATTCCAAGACGTTGCTGCCTAGATGGAGCAGGAGCGAGGAGGAGAGACAATGGCCGGAATTCTGGAGAATGGGCAGTTCGCTGTTTCGACGTGGTCACTGCACCGGCTGCTGGGGGCGACGTACCCATACGGTCCCGATCCCGACAAGAGCGCCGCGCGCCAGGAGCCATATGGGACCGGCACGGCTGAGCTGATCGACATCCCGCAACAGCTTGCCGAGCGCGGCATAGGCAGACTTGAGATATGCTCGTTTCATCTGCCGAGCCTCGATCCAAGCTATCTGAAGGAGCTGCGTGCTGCCCTCGATAGAACAGGCACGCTTCTGCAGACCTTGTTGGTCGAGGATGGCGACCCGAGCCATCCTCAGACCGCCGAACGCGATATCCGCTGGGTCGCCGGCTGGATCGACATTGCCGCAGCACTTGGCGCGCAGAACATGCGTGTGATCGCCGGCAAGCAGCAGCCCACCGACGAAAACCTCGGGCGAGCCGCGGGACATCTTGCCTGGCTGGCCGAGCAGGCGGACGGCAGCGGCGTGCGTATCGTTACCGAAAACTGGTTCGACCTGCTACCCGCGCCGAAGGAGATGAACTGGCTGCTCGACCAGCTCGGCGATACGGTTGGCCTCAACGGCGACCTTGGTAACTGGGCGGCTCCCGAAAAATATGCCGGCCTTGCCGACATCATGCGCCGGGCCGAGATATGCCATGCCAAGGCCAACTACGATGCGGCGGGCATGAATGCCGACGACTATCGCAAATGCCTCGATGCCTGCAGGCAGGCAGGCTATGCTGGCCCCTACACGCTAATCTACGATTCGCCGTTCTTTGCCGACGAGTGGGACGGCATCCTCTTGCAAAAGGCGTTCATCGAGGAATTTCACAAAGAAAAGCAGCGCGCCATCGGTTGAGCTGCAGAGGAGACTGGCATGGGTGGTGCAATGATTGATGGTTTTGCGGAGCGCATCAGGAGCGGCAACAGCGGCGGGCTGATTTCCGCCTGGATCGGCATTCCGGATCCGCTCTTCGTCAACCATCTGGCCCAGGAGGCGTTCGACGCTGTTGTGCTCGACATGCAGCACGGCGTCTGGGACATGACGTCTGCCGCCAACGGCATCGGCCAAGGGCGTCTGGCTGGCAAACCGGTCGTCGTGCGCATTCCCGTCGGCGATTTTGCGATGGCGTCGCGGCTGCTCGATGCCGGCGCCTCAGGGATCATCGCACCGATGATCAACTCGGTGGCGGATGCCAGCGCGTTCGCCAATGCCACGAAGTATCCACCGCTCGGCGAGCGCAGCTGGGGTCCGACGCTGGCGATGAACCATACCGGCCTGCCGGCCGCGAGCTATCTGGCGACGGCCAATACCGAGACTGTGGCGATCGCCATGATTGAAACCCGCGCCGCCCTTGATGCCGCCGACGATATTCTGGCGGTTGATGGTATTGACGGCATCTTCATCGGGCCATCGGATCTGTCGATTGCGCTTTCCAATGGCGCAAGGTTGGCTCCCGACACGCCCGAGATGGATGTGGTGCTGAAGCAGCTGATCGAGCGGTGCCGCGCACATGGCAAGTTCGCCTGCGTATTCGGCAGCAACGGCGTGCGCGCCGGCGAACTCCTGAGGATGGGCTTCGATTTCGTTATCGCCGGTGCCGACACGCAGCAATTGCGGGCAGGCGCCGCCGGCGCCATCGCTGCCGCACGTAAAGTGCAGAGTGACTGATCTACTTCTGCGCCAGCCAGATGACGTGGCGAGCGCCACCACGTTTTCCGTTGGCGCGGAAGTTGACCGCCTCGACGGCAAAGCCGCTTTCGCGCACGCGGCGGGTGAAGTTGGCGTCAGGTCCTGATGACCAGACCGCCAGCACGCCACCCGCGCGCAATGCGTCGCGAGAAGCGCGCAACCCGTTCAGATCGTAGAGCGCATCGTTCGACTGTCGGGTGAGACCATCAGGACCATTGTCGACGTCGAGCAGGATCGCGTCGAATGCCGGGCGGCTTGCCCGGATGAGTGCGCTGACATCACCCTGATGGATGCTGACACGGGGATCATCGAGGCATCCCTTGAACACCTCGGCCATCGGACCTTTTGCCCAGCTGATGACGGCTGGAACAAGCTCGGCAACGACGACGGTTGCGTCCTCGGGCAGGACCGCCAGCGCCGCGCGCAGCGTAAACCCCATGCCGAGGCCGCCGATCAAGATGCTCGGGCGCGGCCGGTTCTTCAGGCGTTCGTAGGATAGCGTTGCCAGCGCCTCTTCGGAGCCGCTCAACCGGCTGTTCATCAGCTCGTTCGAGCCGAGCATGATCGAAAACTCGCTACCGCGCTGCTTGAGGCGCAATTCTCCGTCTTCACCGGGAATCGGAGCGGAATCGAGCTGAATCCAGGGCAGCATGTCGTCGGGCCTCGCGTTGAGCGGCCCAACTAGCACAAAAGATCAGCGCCGCGAACCGCAAACACGGATCGCGGCGGGATCACGTCGGCCTGACATCACTGCCTGTCGACACAGGCCATCGAGCGTTGATTGGCGGAATTACGCTGGTGTGCCGGGCACCGTGTCCACTGGATCGGTGCCGAAGTGGTTGTGCTGCCGGTTTCGAAGGAATCGAGCGGGATAGAAAGACCGCTGGATTGATCGTCCTGCGAAGACGTTCCCAGCGGCGGCGAACCATCGAAACGGCCGCTGCTGTCCATGCCGAGATTGGCCTGCGCAAATGCGCTGCCGGCCAGCCCGAGGATCAGGATCGAGGTAACTGCGAGAAGCCTGCGCATGGGGAACTCCTTCACGTTGGAACACGTGAAGAAATAGCGCGCGAGCCGCTTTGTTCCAGCCGCGCGCCATCCTATTTCATTTGACCTCAGCGCGCCGCCCAGTTGGCACCGCGACGGAAGATCGTGCGCATTTCAGGCACAGAAAATTCCTTCGCCTGGTGGCCGAGCGCGGAATAGAAAACCCGCCCCTTTCCATACTTTCGCTTCCACGCCACCGGCATGACCACGCCGTCGATCCAGTAGGCGTGATCGCCAGTGAACGTGGTCGTCGCCAGCACCTCGTTGGAAGGATCGACGTGCATGTAGTATTGTTCGGACGTGTAAGGGAAATCCGCAATACCCTCCATCACCGGATCATCTGGTCTCGTGATGTTGACCTTATAGTCGATGATGTTTCCGGGATGCGCCACCCACTGCCCGCCGACGATGAACTGGTATTCGACGCAGTCGCGGAAACTGTCGCCGGCGCCGCCGTGGTACCCCGCAAGGCCGACGCCGCCTTCGATCGCGGCCGCAAGGTTCTTGATCTCTTCCTTCTCGATCTTCGACATCGTCACGATCGGCACCACCAGCGACAGATCGTGCACCGAAGGATCGGCAAAAGCCTCCGTGGTATGCTCGACATAGACCTTGAAGCCGTCCTCCTCGAGAATATCCTTGACGATGGCAGCGCATTCCTGTGGTTCGTGGCCGCTCCATCCGCCCCAGACGATCAGTGCTTCATGCATAAAACTTCCTCCTTATAATTATCTGGCCAGCCGTCCATCGACCAGCGATTCCGACAGCGGCGCCGGCCGCTCGGTTTGAGTGGTGATGGCGATCGTGCGGCCAGTCTCGGATGCGGTATGGAATGCTTCCATGACCTCCAGCACGTGCAGCGCAAGACTGCCGTTTGCGCGATGCGGCCGGTTCGAGCGGATGGCATGGGCGAGATCGGCCACGCCGATCGAACGGTAGTTTCCATCTGAATAGGGTGCGGTCAGCGGCTGCGTCTCGAAAGCACCGCCCTTTTTCAGCAGCTCGACCTCGCCACCGAAGTGGTTCGGATCGGGGACGATGAGCGTACCCTCGGTGCCGTAGACTTCGAGCGGCACATGCTTGTGGCCGGCCACATCGAAGCTCATGCCGATCTGCACGACAGCGCCGTTGGCGAAGGCCATCAGACCGGACACGTGCGTCGGCACATGCACGGGGATGTGCTCGCCGTTGCGCGGTTCGCTGGTGATGACGCGTTCCTTGCGCGGCGTGACAGCAAAGCCCGCGACCTGCGCAACCGGCCCGAACAGATTGACGAGGTCGGTGATGTAGTAAGGCCCCATATCGAGCATGGGACCGCCGCCGACTTCATAATAGAACGCCGGGTTTGGATGCCACCGCTCGTGGCCGGGGCACATGAAGGTCGCAGTGCCGCCGACCGGCTGGCCGATAACCCCCTGATCGATCAGCGCCCGTGCCGTCTGATGGCCACCTCCAAGGAAGGTATCAGGTGCCGCGCCGATACGCAGCCCCCTGGCCGCTGCGGCGTCAGCCAGTGTCTTCCCCTCGGTGAAATTGATACCCAACGGCTTTTCGGAATAGGTGTGCTTGCCGGCTTCCAGCGCCTGCAGGCCGACGGCAACATGGGCCTTCGGGATTGTCAGATTGACGATGATCTCGATCGAGGGATCCGCAAACAGCGTGTCGATGCTTTTGGCGGGAACATTGAACTCGGCGGCCTTGGCTTCCGCAAGCTCGCGATTGAGATCGGCCACGCCCTTGATCTCAAGGATCGGAAACGATGCCATGGCCTTCAGATAGGCCCCTGAAATGTTGCCGCATCCAATGATGCCGATACCGACTTTATCCATGATATTCTCCCATAGACTTTATGCTTGATGGCCTAGAGCGCTGGTCCCGTGGTGTTCCAAGGCGACTCGTAGAGTTCGTAGAGCGCGACCGCTGCCGCACCTTGCGCCCAGAAATAGTCGTTGGAGTTGTCGAAGACGAGTTCCGCGACACCTTTGAGCGACGGCGGGATGGCAAGCGCGTATGCGTTGCGCAGGCTGTCCAGAAACGGCTCCCCCAAAGCCAGACTGGAGCCGACCAGAATGACGCGTGGCGGTGCGAACAGGGTCACGATGTTGGCAACGGCCACGCCGACCGCCTCGCCGGCGCGGATCGCGGCGCCGATCAGCGCATTGTCCTCTGCCTGGATCAGCGCCTGCGCGTGGGTCATGCCGCGCCCGAGCCGGATCGCTTCGGCAAAGCGGCCGCCCGCAGGTTGTTCTCCCAGGATTTCACTTTCGCCAGCTTGGCTGGACAGCCGCACGATACCCTGCGGCCCCATGCCGAGCACAAGGTCGCCAAGATTGTGGCTGAGACCACCGGCGCCGCGAAAAAGCTGGTTGCCGTGCAGCACGCCGAGCCCCAGCGTCTGCTCCAGCGAAATCAATACCATGTCCTCGAGATCGCGCGCCTTGCCGAACCAGTGATGCGCCAGCGTGATGGCGTGCGCGTCGCTTTCGACGATCGTCGGCGTGTTCAGCCGTGAGGTCATTTCGCCGGCGAAATCGACATTCACGTCGCGAAAGATCGGGCTGCTACGGATATGGCCGGTGCGATGCTCGATGACGCCAGGCAGACTGAGGCAAACGGTATCGACATCTTCAAGCGACAGGCCCGCATCGACCACACAGCGCCGTACGCCATCCTCGACCAGATCGGCAATGACGCCGATCGGCTGGCGGTCGATACGGATCGGCAGCGCCAGTTTCGACAACACGTCACCGCGAAAGTCAGTCACAACGAACACCAGCCGGTTGGCGGCGATCTTGGCGCCAACGACCCGCGCCGCATCCGGATTGAGCTCCAGCATCACCCGCGGACGGCCGCGCGCAGTCTCGTTGCGAATGTCACCCTCATGCCGCGGCAAGATGAGGCCGTCGTCGAGCAATGACGCGGTTATGGCCGAAACCGTTGTCGTCGATAGCTGTGTGCGCTCGCTGATCTCGACGCGGGCGATCGGCCCGTGGCGGCGGACCGTGTCCAGCACGTTCAAGCGATTGATCGCGCGCATCAATTCCGGATCTGCGGTCTTCATGAAATCTCGGCGAAGCTCTTCTGAGACCTGTCGAAGCAGGCGATTATTTTGGACGGTATACGAATTAAATAGCGTGACATTCCCGGTGGCTGTCAAGGCATATCTATCAAATTCAGCATAGGCAGTTGACATTCCGACAAAGCTGCCGATCATTTAATCCGCATAAGGGATAAAATGGTAGAGGACGATTTTTCCCTTGAGGAGGAGAACCCATGTTTGACAATCAAAGGGCGAAAGCCCTGCTTCACAGCCGTGCCTTCGCCCGTTCCGCCGCCACGGCGCTGGCGCTTCTGATTGCCGCCGGTAGTGCCGCGGCCGACACCACGATCAAGTGGATGCATCTCGAAATCGATCCGACTTACCTCGCCGTCTGGCAGAAGATCGCCAAGAACTACGAGGCCGAGCATCCCGGCGTGAAAGTCGAGATGCAGTTTCTCGAGAACGAGGCTTTCAAGGCAAAGCTGCCGACATTGCTGCAATCCAGCGACGCGCCCGACCTGTTCTACAGCTGGGGTGGCGGCGTGCTGAAGCAGCAGTTGGCCACGGGCGCGCTGATGGACCTGACCGAGGCGATGAATGCCAAGGACGGCGCCTGGCTGAAAACGTATAATCCTGCTTCGGTCAAAGGCCTGAGCTATGACGGCAAGATCGGCGCCGTGCCCTACAAGGTCGGCACCGTCTCGTTCTTCTACAACAAGGCGCTGTTCGCCAAGGCCGGCGTCGATGCATCCAGTATCAAGACCTGGGACGATTACCTAGCCGCCGTGAAGAAGATCAAGGAGGCCGGCATCGTGCCGATCGCCGGCGGTGGCGGCGAAAAGTGGCCGATCCATTTCTACTGGAGTTACCTCGTCATGCGCGACGGCGGCCAGAAGGTCTTCGACGCCGCCAAGAACGGCCAAGGCGAAGGGTTCAAGGATCCCGCGATCATCAAGGCAGGCGAACAGCTCGCCGAACTCGGCAAGCTCGAACCGTTCCAGCCCGGCTATCTCGGCGCCACCTGGCCGCAGACGCTCGGTGTCTTCGGCGACGGCAAGGCAGCGATGATCCTCGCCTTTGAAAACACAGAGGCCAATCAACGCACCAATGCCGGCGACAAGAAGGGGCTGGCAGCTGACAACATCGGACGCTTCGCCTTTCCTGCGGTGACCGGCGGCGCAGGCGCGGCAACCGATACGCTGGGTGGCCTCAACGGTTGGGCGGTAACAAAGAAGGCGCCACCCGAGACGCTCGACTTCCTCGCCTATCTGACCAACGCCGAAAACGAGCGCACTATGGCCAAGGCCGGCATGATCATTCCGGTCGCAATCGGCGCCGACGACGGCGTCACCAACCCGCTGCTGCACGAATCCGCCGAACAGCTGGCGCATTCGACCTGGCACCAGAACTTCTTCGACCAAGATCTCGGTCCATCCGTGGGCCGCGTCGTCAACGACGTGTCGGTAGCGATCGTTTCCGGCCAGATGAGCTCGGACGAAGGCGCGCAGCAGATCCAGGACGCTTTCGAGCAGGATCAGTTCTGATCAGGACCATTGCGGCGCGGGGCAAGACCTCGCGCCGTCATTTCCGATACCGAGTGTGAGGTCATCCATGGCCAATGTCAGCGCAACCACCGCCCTTCGACCAGTGCGCGTACCCGCCACCGCGTCCGCCCGCCGCAAGCATCCCGCCGTTTCAGGCCGCCTGCCCGTGCTGCTGCTGTTCCTGCCGCCGGCGTTGCTGCTGTTTTCTATTTTCGTCATTCTGCCGATGGGCGAAGCTGCTTGGTACAGCCTCTACAAGTGGGACGGCTATGGATTGCCGACGCAATATGTCGGCATGCGCAATTTCGAGCTGCTGTTCAAGAACGGCGCCTTCCTAACGGCGCTCAAGAACAACGCGATGATCATGATCATCTCAATCATCATCCAGATTCCGCTCGCCATCTGGCTGGCGATGATGCTGGCGCACCGCATTGCCGGCGTCGTGCTTTTCCGGCTGATCTTCTTCCTGCCCTATGTGCTCGCCGATGTCGCCGCGGGCCTGATCTGGCGCTTCGTCTACGATGGCGACTACGGTCTGTTCGCCTCGATCGCCCATCTGCTGGGCGTCGAGACGCCGTATGTGCTGGCGGACAAGGATCTTGCCATGTACGCGGTGCTGGCGGTGATCGTCTGGAAGTATTTCGGCTTCCATATGATGTTGTTCATCGCCGGCCTGCAATCCCTCGACAAGAGCGTGCTCGAGGCCGCCGAGATCGACGGCGCCAGCGGCTGGCAGCGCTTCCGCTACATCACCCTGCCGCTTCTGGGTTCGACCGTGCGCCTGTCGGTATTCTTCGCCGTCGTCGGGTCGCTGCAGCTCTTCGACCTCATCATGCCGCTGACCGGCGGCGGACCGTTCAACGCAACGCAGACGATGGTCACCTTCCTGTTCAACTTCGGTGTCGCCCGCATGCAGGTCGGCCTGGGGAGCGCCGTCGGTGTCGTGCTCTTCCTGATCTGCGTCACCCTCGCCTTCACCTACAAACGGGTATTCATGCGCCATGACTGACGTTGTTTCATCCGAGCGGCTCACCGCCGGCACAAAGGCCTATCTCTATACCTCGCTGGTGCTGATCTCCGCGATCGTGCTGGTTCCACTTGTGACCACCGCGCTTGGTGGCTTCAAGGACCTGGCGGATCTGCGCACCAATCCATTTGGCCTGCCGCTCGAATGGCATGCCGAGAACTACACCGACATCCTGTTCGGCGACCGCTACTGGCGGCAGATGGTGAATTCGCTGATCATCGCCGCGCTGACGGTTTTTCTGACTGTGTCTGTCTCGGCGATGGCGGCCTTCAGCTTCGCGCATGTCCGCTTCTTCGGCTCGGATTTCCTTCTCAACTACTTCCTGATTGGCCTGATGTTTCCTGCCGCAACCGCGATCCTGCCGTTGTTCATCCGGATCCGCGATCTCGGACTTCTCAATACCTATTGGGGCGTGGTTCTGCCGCAGGTGGCCTTCGGACTCGGAATGAGCATTCTCCTGTTCCGGAATTACTTCCGCAACCTGCCGGAAGAATTGTTCCAGGCAGCCGTGGTCGACGGCTGCGGCTACATGCGCTTCTTCTGGCATATCTGCCTGCCGCTCTCGCGGCCCATCATCGCCACCGTCAGCATCATTTCCTTTGTCGGCAGCTGGAACAGCTACATCCTGCCGCTGATCATGCTGAACTCCGAGAAAATGTATCCCTGGCCGCTCGGGATCATGGTCTATCGCGGCGAATTCGGCACGGCCTGGCAGCTGGTGCTTGCGTTCATCACGTTGACCATCATGCCGACGGTCATCGTCTTCTTCCTGGCACAGAAACACATCATCGCCGGCCTGACCGCCGGTGCGGTCAAGTCGTGATGTGAGGCTGCCAGGGCTCAGCCGAACACCAGGCCGCCATCGACGATCAGGTTCTGGCCAGTGACGGCCCGTGCCCATGGGCTGGCAAAGAACAGCACCGCGTCGGCCGCAGCCTCCGGTGTTGTGACCTGCCGGAGCGGCGTGCTTGCGGCAATCAGGTCGAACACCGCCTCGGGCGTGCCGGCACTGGCATCGGTGGTGCGCAGCAGACCACCGGAGACCATGTTGACGGTGATGCCGAGCGGGCCAAGCTCGGCAGCGGCCGTGCGTGTTAACGAAAGCAGCGCACCCTTCGCCGCCGTATAGTCGTGGTATGGCACGACCGGGTTCTGGAAGAGATTGGTGCCGATGGTGATGATGCGCCCGAACCCGGCCGAGGCCATGGACGGGCGGGTTGCCTGGATCAGGTTGAGGGCGCCCTTGACTGCCGTGTCGAGCTGCGCAGACATTTCTTCCCAATTGAGCTGATCGAGCTTCGGGCGGGCATCGCCGTTGAAGCTGAAGTCGGCAAGCGCATTGTGGACGACGGTGGTGGGTGCGCCAAGTGTCTCCGTCACCTCCACCACGAGCCTTCTGACCGCTTCGCTATCACGAATGTCGGCCCCGAACGCGCGCGTTCGCTCACCCAGACTTGCCGCCAACGCCTCGGCCTGTGCGCGGCTGTTGCGATAGTTGATCGCCACCTTCGCGCCTTCACGGGCAAATGCGGTTGCAATCGCCGCTCCCAGTCCGCGACCCGCACCGGTGACGATCACCGTCTGTTCGCCGAGCGCCAATGTCATGACTGATGTCCTTCTTGTGTCTTCCAGAGTTGATGAAAGTGTTGAACCGGCCCGTGGCCCAAGCCGACGTCGAGGGTGTCGGCCTTCGCAACCGCCCCGGCGAGATAGGCCTTGGCGGCAGCGACCGCCTGATGCAGTTCTGCGCCCTTGGCGAGTTCGGCAGCCAGCGCGCTGGACAGCGTGCAACCGGTCCCGTGCGTGTTGACCGTCGGCACCCGCAGGGCTTCGAACCAGCGGAGACCGTCCGATGTCGAGAGCACGTCGGGACTTTCATCTCCCGCGAAATGCCCGCCCTTGACCAGCACCGCCGCCGGGCCCAGCGAGCGCAACGCCTCGGACTGCTCCGCCATCGCCTCACGGCTCTGCGCCACCTTGGCGTGAAGGAGTGCCGCGGCCTCCGGGAGGTTCGGCGTCAGCACACTGGCAAGAGGCAACAGCCGTCGTGTCAGGATATCGACGGCATCCGGATCGAGAAGGTTGGCGCCCCCCTTCGCCACCATGACCGGATCGAGCACGACAGGAATATCCCTGTGGTGCTGCAACACGTCAGCCACGGCGTCCGCGATCTCGGCGTTGGCGATCATGCCGATCTTGACGGCATCGACGCGGATATCGGAAAAAACCGACCTGATCTGATCGGCGACGAAGGCCGCCGGCACGAGATGGACGCCGGATACGCCTCTCGTGTTCTGCGCCGTCAGGGCGGTCAGTGCCGCCATGCCGTAGACACCGCGCGCGGCAAAGGCCTTCAGGTCAGCCTGGATACCGGCACCGCCGCTAGGGTCCGAACCGGCGATCGAAAGAACATTGCGGATC
Organism: Hyphomicrobiales bacterium; assembly: GCA_900472625.1. Taxonomy (GTDB): domain Bacteria; phylum Pseudomonadota; class Alphaproteobacteria; order Rhizobiales; family Rhizobiaceae; genus Rhizobium. Next base: position 124,438 of record UCIT01000060.1, read on the forward strand.
ATACCTGCCTCCTCCGGATGCGATCGGCAATATCCCGGGCGGCAGCCTCGGGATCGGAGGCGCCGCAGATCGCCGAAACCACGGCCAGCCCTTGGGCGCCCGATGCAAACACCGCCTGCACATGCTCTACCTTGAGCCCCCCGATGGCGACCGCAGGCACCGGGCATGTTCTTGTTAGACGGCCAAGCCCATCAAAACCGATCGGTTGTTTGTGATCCGGTTTCGTTGGCGTGGCGAACACCGGACCGATGCCGGCATAATCCACCAACGCCGGGTCGACAGCTGCCGCGAGCGCCTCGGTCTCGACCGACAGACCAAGAAGCATGCTGGGACCAATGCGCTCGCGAGCTCGACGAACCAGCATGTCGTCTTGGCCAACGTGCAGCCCGTCGGCGCCGATCGCGACCGCTGCCTCGACATCGTCGTTGATGACAAGCAACGCACCGGTGCCGACAAGAGCCGCCTTCAGGGCATGACCGGTTGAGATCATCTCAGCCGTCGATGCATGTTTGTCACGCAACTGAACGATAGTGGCGCCGCCTGCAACGGCGGCGCGCGCGGTCTCGACCATGCCGACGCCAGCGCAAAGATCAGGGTCAAGCACCAGATAGAGCGAAAGATCGATCGGCCTCATAGCGGCAGTATCCTGGCGTTTTTGGAAAGGCTGTTGCCATCAATTGCAGCCAGACTGTCGAGAAAGCGCCACGCGAAAGATCCCGGCCCGTCCGCATTTGCTTCCGCCTGTTCTCCTGCCACGGCAAACATCGCGAGCGCGGCAACGGCCGCATCGAATGGCACATCGGGATTGACGGCAGCGAAAGCGCCGACGAGGCATGTCAGCGAGCAGCCAAGCGCGGTCACATCAGGCATCCACGACGAACCACCTTCGATGCGGCATGCGCGCTCACCGTTGGTGACAAAGTCGACGACACCGGTGACAGCGACCACCGTCTTACGAGTTCTCGCCAGCAGGCGGGCCGACGCCTCAGCCTGCTCGACGGGGTCGCGGCTATCAACACCCTGTCCTTGGCTGACGCCACCGGCCAATGCGATGATCTCCGATGCGTTGCCTCGAATGATCGTCGGCCGCAGCGCCAGCAGTTCCTGCACGGCTTCGCGCCGGAAACCCGTCGCATAATGGGCGACGGGATCGAGCACCCAGGGCCGGCCGGCCTCGTTGGCCGCAACGGTCGCAGCCCGCATGCCTCTCATCCAGTCGCTGGAGAGCGTGCCTATATTGATCGTCAGCGCGCCCGAGATGGCGGCGAATTCGCCGGCTTCCTCTTCGGCGTGCACCATGGCCGGCGATGCGCCAGCGGCGAGCAGCACGTTGGCGGCGATGTTCATTGCCACGAAATTGGTGATGCAATGGACAAGCGGCTTCTGCGTGCGCAGTGCCTGCAACATCGAAGCGGGTGAGGTTTCGTTCTGCACAGTGCCCCTTTCATGCGGGGCAAGGCGCGGGAACCCAAAATATGTTGCGAGGGTCCCGAGCGACTCCCTCCGCCAGCATTATCTGGTTCAGGTTCGAAGGGTGCTTCTCAGTCTGCCTTTCGGCAAACGCCCCTGTCTCTCAATGCATATGTTCTGGCAGAGAAGATGAACGCTGTCACGCTCAAAAATGAGGAGCGCAGCACACGCGCCTCATCCAATATTCTCCTTGATCGCTTCCATCGCCACGAAGGTCGACGTGTTGGCGACGAAGGGTAGGCTGGAGATCTTTTCGCCTAGCACCAGCCGGTAATTGGCAATGTCGGATGTTCGTATCTTGAGGAGATAGTCGAAGGCGCCGGCGATCATGTGGCATTCTTCGACCTCCTGCAGCTTGCGCACTGCGACATTGAAGGCATTCAGCGCATTCTCGCGCGTGTCGGAAAGCTTTACCTCGGTAAACGTGACGTGATTGCGTCCAAGCTTGTTCACATCGACTATGGCTCGGAAGCCGAGAATGTAGCCGTCCTCGATCAGCCTCTTCAGCCTGACCTGACAAGGCGTGTTCGACAGGCCGACCCGCTTGGCGAGGTCGGTCACCGACATCCTGCCGTCCGCCACCAGCGCCTCGATAATTTTATGATCAAATTGGTCGATTTCTCTGATGTTACCGACACTCATCGCATTAATTCCCCTTTAGTCGCGCAATTAATGGCGAACTAAACAACAAAATGCCCAAAATCAAGTGAAATTGACCTGTTGAAACCTGTTAGTTTTGCGGCCTCGCCGGATCAGGAGCCCGTCATGGCAATCATCAAGGACACGATGGTGGCTGCAGCCACACTAGAGCAGACAAACGGTACTGCAAATCCATTCGATGGATTCGCGCCCCCGATCCGCGAGCAAAGCGAACTCCGACGCGCCATCACTGCTGCTTATCGCACACCCGAGACGGTATGCGTGCCCCGTCTTGTCGAAGCTGCCACGCTGCCCGATCACGTCAGGAAAGCCGCTGCGGACACCGCACGTAAGCTGATCGAGGCGCTACGCGCCAAGCACAAGGGCTCAGGCGTCGAGGGGCTCGTTCACGAGTATTCGCTGTCGAGCCAGGAAGGCGTGGCGCTGATGTGCCTCGCCGAAGCGCTGCTGCGCATTCCCGACAAGGCGACCCGCGACGCGCTGATCCGCGACAAGATTTCTGAAGGCGACTGGAAGGCGCATCTGGGCGGCGGTCGTTCGCTGTTCGTCAACGCCGCGACGTGGGGTCTCGTCGTCACCGGCAAGCTGACTTCGACCGTCGCCGACCGCAGCCTTTCCGCCGCCCTGACGCGGCTGATCGCCCGCTGCGGTGAACCGGTCATCCGTCGCGGCGTCGACATGGCAATGCGAATGATGGGCGAGCAATTCGTGACCGGCGAGACGATCGACGAGGCACTGCAACGCGCCAAACCGCTGGAACAGCGTGGTTTTCGTTACTCCTACGACATGCTGGGTGAGGCTGCGACGACGGCCGCCGACGCCAAACGCTACTACAAGGACTACGAAGCAGCGATCCACGCTATCGGAAAGGCGTCTGACCGACGCGGCATCTACGAGGGGCCCGGCATCTCGATCAAGCTCTCGGCCCTGCACCCGCGTTATGTGCGCTCCCAAAGCAAGCGCGTCGTTGATGAGCTGCTGCCGAAGGTGAAGGCGTTGGCGTTGATTGCCAAGTCATACGACATCGGCCTCAACATCGACGCGGAGGAGGCCGACCGCCTCGAACTCTCTCTCGACATCCTGGAAACGCTTTGCCTTGATGCCGAGCTTGCCGGCTGGAACGGGATGGGCTTCGTCGTGCAGGCTTACGGAAAGCGCTGCCCCTTCGTGCTCGATTTCATCATCGATCTCGCCCGTCGTGCCAGCCGCCGGATCATGGTGCGTCTGGTCAAGGGCGCCTATTGGGACGCAGAGATAAAGCGGTCGCAGGTCGATGGGCTCGCAGATTTCCCGGTGTTCACGCGCAAGATCTACACCGACGTCTCGTATATTGCATGCGCCAAAAAATTGTTGGCGGCGACGGATGCCGTGTTCCCGCAATTTGCCACCCACAACGCCCAGACGCTTGCGACGATCTACCAGATGGCGGGCGCGGACTATCATTCCGGAAGATACGAATTCCAGTGCCTGCATGGCATGGGTGAGCCGCTTTATGACGAGGTCGTTGGACGACAGAAGCTGAATCGCCCCTGCCGCATCTATGCGCCTGTGGGAACGCATGAGACGCTGCTCGCCTATCTCGTTCGGCGCCTGCTTGAGAACGGTGCAAACTCCTCCTTCGTCAACCGAATTGCCGATCCGAATGTCTCGATCGATGAATTGATTGCCGACCCGGCCGAGATCGTTTCGAAGATGTCTGTCGTGGGGCAGAAGCACGACAAGATCGCTCTCCCCGGCGAACTCTACGGCACGCGCGCCAACTCCGCCGGTCTCGATCTGTCCGATGAAACCGTGCTTGAGCACCTGTCCAGATCACTGACCGAAAGCACCGGCAAAGGATGGCGTGCAACGCCGAGCCAGGCGACCGACGTGAGCGGCGCACGCGACGTCCGCAATCCGGCCAACCACGGCGACGTTGTCGGCCAGGTCCGCGAAGCGACGGCTTCGGAAGTCACCGCTGCGATGCAGGCGGCTCAGACGGCTGCGGCATCGTGGGCTGCCGTCTCACCGGGAGATCGCGCCGCGCTGCTCGATCAAGCCGCCGATATCATGCAGGGCAGGATCGAAACACTACTGGGTCTGATCATCCGCGAAGCCGGAAAGTCGGTTCAGAACGCCATCGCCGAGGTCCGCGAAGCTGTCGATTTCCTGCGCTATTACGCCGAACAGGCGCGGCGAACGTTTGGCCCCTCGCACGCGCCTCTTGGCCCCGTGGTCTGCATCAGCCCGTGGAACTTCCCGCTGGCGATCTTCAGCGGACAGGTGGCGGCTGCGCTGGTAGCTGGAAATCCGGTTCTGGCGAAGCCTGCAGAGGAGACGCCGCTGATTGCCGCCGAAGCCGTGCGCATCCTGCATGAGGCCGGCGTACCGCGCGATGTCGTGCAACTGGTCCCGGGCGAAGGCAGCGTTGGAGCGGCGCTCGTTGCCGCACCAGAGACCGCAGCTGTGATGTTTACCGGCTCGACCGAGGTGGCAAGGCTGATCCAGGCGGAGCTTGCAAAGCGGCTGTCGGCCGAAGGCAAGCCGATCCCGCTGATCGCCGAGACCGGCGGCCAGAATGCGATGATCGTCGATTCCTCCGCACTGGCCGAACAGGTGGTCGGCGATGTGATCGCCTCTGCCTTCGACAGTGCCGGCCAGCGATGCTCGGCCCTGCGCATCCTCTGCCTTCAGGAAGAGGTGGCCGATCGGACGCTGACCATGCTGAAGGGCGCGCTCAGAGAACTGTCGATCGCCAACACCAACCACCTCGCTGCCGACATCGGCCCCGTCATTACAGCGGGCGCGAAAGATATCATCGAAGCCCATGTGCAAGCGATGAACACTCTCGGCTGCAAGATCGAGCGGGTCGATCTCCCGGATGAAACGCAGCAGGGAACCTTCGTGGCGCCGACAATCGTCGAACTGCGCGACATCTCCGACCTCAAGCGTGAAGTCTTCGGCCCGGTGCTGCATGTGATCCGCTGGCGCCGCCAGGATCTCGATCGGCTGATCGACGACATCAACGGCACCGGTTACGGGCTGACCTTTGGCCTCCACACCCGACTTGACGAGACCATCGCGCATGTCACCTCGCGAATTGCCGTGGGAAATCTTTACGTCAACCGCAACGTGATCGGCGCAGTCGTCGGCGTGCAGCCGTTCGGCGGTCGTGGGCTCTCCGGCACTGGCCCCAAGGCCGGCGGCCCGCTCTATCTCGGCCGTCTTGTGAAGACCCCGCCCATCCCGCCGCAGCACAGTTCGGTATACAGCGATCCTGCGCTATCCGATTTCGCCAAATGGCTCGATCAGAGGCAATTGCACGACGAGGCTGAGATGGCACGCAACCTCGGCAGCCAGTCAGCCCTTGGCATGGAAAGTGAGCTGGTCGGCCCGGTCGGGGAACGCAACATCTATGCGCTTCACGCGCGCGGCACGATTTTTTGCGCACCGATCTCCGCCGTTGGCCTGCACCGCCAGATCTCGTCCGTGCTGGCGACCGGCAACAAGGCGCTGATCGAATGTGACGATGGCCTCCGCGCCGGCTTGGAAAATCTGCCCGCCACTGTCACCCAGCGACTTTCCTTCGGAAACGGCGCCAATGCCGCCAAGATGTTGTCCGGCGCGCTGATCGAAGGCGATGCGGAGCGCGTTTTGGCCGTCGTGAAGGAAATCGCGGCCATGCACGGGCCGCTTCTGCTGACCCAAGCCGCCTCGACCCGCGAACTGGAGCAGAATCCGGAAGCATATTGCCTTAATTGGCTGCTTGAAGAGGTGTCGACGTCAATCAACACGGCAGCGGCCGGGGGCAACGCAAGCTTGATGTCGATTGGCTGATTGCGCGGTTGAACGACCAGCATTTCTCCAATAGGGACGGTGACCGGCTTCTTGTCAATCGAAGCGATCACCAACAACCGCCCCGTCGATCTGAGCAAACTGCGCTACGAAAGCGTCCGTCACACTCTTGCAGCGGCGGAAGGAAAATTCAGAACGGACGGTCGGCTCCACGCTGCAACGATGGCTGCGTTCAGCGCGAGTGGAGCAGTCGCCGCGGTAGACAAGATGGTCTCGGCGCAGCCGCACTGAAGCGCGCAGGTCCAACCCAGCTTATCGCCGTTCTTACAGCGGCTCAACGACAGAAGGCGCGATGCGGGGACCACCTCCTCGAGAAGCGCGAAAGCTGCATCCAGCGACGTGGTGTATTCAGGCACTTGGCCGTTGCCGTCTTCGCGCCAGTAGCCTGCCAGCACGTTGGTTAGGACAGTGCCTCCCAATGCCTCATATACACCAGCATCAAGCTCCCGGCTTCCCGTATCGGCGCACCTCAGTACTGCAATCGTTTCTTCACATGTCAATGTCATCCAACTCCCACGCTTATGAGAAAGCTAAAGTTAGGGATTTCATCCGAGGTGACAAATTTAGAAATTACTATAGCACTTCAAGGATGTAGAGATCCGCGTGCATCGCCTTCGGGACAATCAATCAGACAGTGTGAACGGATATTCCCTGCCTCGTTCCGGGACACGGAAGCCCCTGAGGTTCGGCAACTTGATATCCGTATCCAGGGCGGCGAAGAAAATTAACCTTGCGTTTACCCATCCGGACAGTGCCCCCGACCTTATGGCAGGCATGCTTGTTTCGATCGGTATCTAGCTACTCGACGCGTAGCCGAAGCGTCGCCAGCGGTGTCCTAATGTAATGCCGCTGATTCGATGGCTCGGCCGCAGCGTCGCAGCGCCTGCTGCAGGAGTTCCACCATTTCCATCTGGCCGGCATCCTTGGCGAGATTGTAGGCTTGCAGACAATGCCAAAAAATTGCGTCTTGGACGGAAGGTCCCGACGTTTTCGGATAGACGATGCCCGCATAGTGAGATGGGGTGCCGGCGGCATTGCGAAAACACCGGCCGAAGGCTGCCACAGCAGCCGTTGACCCATCATGGCGAACGACAGTGTAGTCTTGCTGGTAGGCCTCGCCCGTGACGATCGCCTCATGGATAGCCTTGGCGATCATCGGCTTGTCCGCAGGGTCGATCCGGTCGAGGAAACGAACGATCGGCAGTCCACGCTCCGTTTCACGGGCGTCCAGACCGAAAAGCTCCGCCAGTGCCTTATCGGCGTAGACAGTGTCGGTGCTCAAATCCCAGGTGAACACGCCTGCATCGCAGGCGGCTTCGTTCAGTTCTCGCACAGTGTCGTCGGAAACCCGCATTTAACACCCATCAATATGAAACACATTCATGTCCTCGCATATTCGCGGCGCATCTCCTATCCCGAGATATGAGGATGCAATGGCGCCGTAACTGCAGCTTAACCGCGCCGATGCACTTGCCAATTCGCCTTCTTCGCTTCTGTCTAGAGAGATTGAAACGATCGATGATTCGCGCGGTCAACGGGTAAATTACCGGAGCTAAATCGCTGTAGATCGGCTACGGGACCTTTTTGACAAACCGGGGTGAGACCATGAGTGGACCATTCAACCAGCCGATCGACGCCGCCGAGGTGCCGCGTTTTGCGGGCCAGGCATCTTTCATGCGCTTGCCGGTGGCCAGCACGGCTGAAGGTCTGGATATCGCCCTTGTCGGCATTCCCTGGGATGGCGGCACAACCAACCGGGCCGGCGCCCGCCATGGTCCCCGGGAAGTCCGCAGCCAGTCCAGCCTGATGCGCCGCGTGCACCATGTATCGGGCACGGAGCCCTACAGCATCGCCAATATCGCCGATGTCGGCGATCTCTCGGTCAATCCCATCGACCTCATGGACGGCCTCAGGCGCATCGAGGCAGGCATGGCGGAGATCGTTGCCGCCGGCGCCATCCCGCTTTCGGTTGGCGGCGACCACCTGACGACGCTCCCGGTCTTGCGCGCGGTGGCGAGGACGAGGCCTGTCGGGCTGATTCACTTCGACGCCCACTCAGACACCAACGACACTTATTTCGGCGGCAACCCCTATACGCACGGAACACCGTTCCGCCGGGCGATCGAGGAAGGTCTGCTGGACCCGTCGCGGATCGTGCAGATTGGCATCCGCGGCTCGGTCTACGATCCCGGTGAACACGACTGGGCGAGACAGCAGGGCGTTCGCGTTATCTATATGGAGGAGTTCGTGGCGCGGGGCGCAATCGACGTCATGGCGGAAGCGCGGGCGATAGCAGGCGATCACCCGACTTACGTGACATTCGACATTGACAGCATCGACCCATCGATGGCGCCGGGAACGGGGACGCCCGAGGTGGGCGGCTTCACCACGCGCGAGGCGCAGCAGATGATCCGGCTGCTTGACGGCGTCAATATAGTCGGTGCCGACGTGGTCGAGGTTGCGCCACCCTTCGATCTCGCCGGAATGACGGCACTGGCCGGTGCGACGATGATGTTCGAATTGCTGTGCGTCCTCGCCAAGCAGGTTTCCGACAGACGTCAGACCTGACCGGGCCGCCTCGGTGCTGATGTCCTGAATATCCATGACCGTGCGGACGATCTGCGGCGAGGCGACGAAGGAGCCGGTTTTGCGGTGACGCACGATCAGACCGCGCCAGACCAGGATCGACAGGGCCTCGCTGACTGTCATGCGCGAGCATTGATATTGCGCTACCAGATCATGCTCGATCGGGATGCGATCACCCGGTCGCCACTCGCCGCTCAGGAGCCTTGTCTCTATATCCTTGAAAATTCTCTAATGAATTGGCCCCAAGGCATGACCTCTTCCCGGCCACGTTCGAAACTCATCCGGCATCTGCCGCAGATATGCGTCCGCGCATCCCGCTCGTTCGTCCGGCACAAAATTTGCGTCCACAGACTTCGACGTTGACACCTTAGGCCGGTCTATATCTATTTGTATAGTCAAAAGCGGGTCGGAGAAATTCGCTTAAGGAACGTGAAGTCGGGAACTCGAACTCCCCCACCGGGGAGTAAAAACTGGAGAGATGAAGATCATGATCGCAAACTCATTGCTGAGGGGCCTCGTTGGCGCGGCATTCCTGTTCGGCGCGACGCTGTCGGCGCACGCGGCCGATACGCTCGCTGCCGTCAAGGCCGCCGGCACGCTGAAGGTCGGTACCGAAACCGCCTTCGCACCCTTCGATTTTATCGATGCCGGCGAGCACGCAGGGCTGAACGTCGACCTCTTTGCCGAAATCGGCAAGGAACTGGGCGTCAAGACCGAGTGGGTTGCCCTCCCGTGGGATGGTGTTTTCCCGGCACTCGAAGCCGGCAAGTTCGATGTGGTCGCCGGCCCGGCGACGATCACCAAGAAGCGCATGGAGCGTTACCGCTTCACCCCGCCGATCGCTGAGGCAACGATCGCAATCCTGAAAAAGGCCGGTGACACGACGATCAGCAAGCCGGAAGACATTGCCGGCAAGAAGATCGGCGTGGGCAAGGCCACGTCGCAGCTCGACCAGCTGAAGGAATATGCCGAAACGCTGCCGTCCAAGGTGGACATCCGCGAGTATCCCGCTTTCACGGAATCCTATGCCGACCTCGCAGCCGGCCGTATCGCCGGTGTTGCCAACTCGCTGCCGAACATCGCTTTCGTCGCCAAGCAGCGCGAAGGCACGTTCGAAGTCGTGCAGCCGCCGTTCGGCAAGAAGTCCTATTTCGGCTTCATCGGTCTCAAGGATGCGGATCATGCACCGCTGATGGATGCAATCGACGGCGCCCTGCTGAAGATCAAGGCTGACGGCCGCATGGCCGAGCTTCAGAAGAAGTGGTTTGGCGCTTCCTTCGAGACGCCGGATGCAGTCAAAGACCCGGCATTCTGATCTCACGAGATCGATCGTCGCCTGCGCTCCGGTGCCGCCGGGGCGCAGACAGGTCCTTATGAGTGTCAGACGGGCGAAAAGCCGAACATGTCCCTAAAACTCTTCGAATTGCTTCTGCAGGCGTCGATCTACACCGTGACCATCAGCGTCGTATCGATCCTGATCGGTTTTTCGATCGCCATCATGCTCTCCGGCATGCTTCTCTCCAAGACGCCAATTTTTGTCCTCCCTGCCCAGATTTTCATCAGTTTTTTCCGTGGCGTGCCGCTGCTCGTCCAGCTGCTGCTGATCTACAATCTGCTTCCCGCGATCGGACTGAATGTCCCGAGTATCGTTGCCGCCATCGCAGGCATGTCGCTCTGCACGGCGGCCTATCAGGCGGAAAACCTGCGCGGCGGCTTCGCTAGCGTGCCGATCGGCCTGATTGAATCGGCCGAGATGGTTGGCCTGACACCGGGCCAGATCTTTCGCCGCATCAAGGCGCCAATCGCGCTGCGCCTGACATTCCCTGCGCTGGTGAACGAGGCGATCCTCATTCTCAAGGCGTCGTCCCTGGTCTCCGTCGTCGGCATCATCGAGCTAACGCGGATGGCGCAGGATCTCGCCGGCAGCACCTTCCTGCCGCTGCAGATCTTTGCCGCCGCTGGCCTCATTTATCTCGTCATCAACTGGATCGTGGCACTTGCCGGCGGCCTGATCGAGCGCTCCCTTCCGGGAGTTCCACGATGACATTCGATATCAACGTCATTCTCGACCAGATGCCGCAGATCATCAGCGGCGCCGGCGTGACGCTGCTGACCTGGATCGTCGGAACGATCTGCGCGGTGATCATCGGCTTCTTCGTTGCTGTCGGCCGCCGCTTCGGTGGCATGCTGCTCGACAATGTTCTCGGCTTCGCCGTCGCCATCCTGCGCGGCACGCCGTTCCTGATCCAGATCTTCCTGGTCTATTACGGCGGACCGTTCATCGGCCTCTCGCTCGATCCGATACCCGCAGGCCTGATCGGCATCTCGATCTATGGCGCCGCCTACTACAGCGAGATCTTCCGCTCCGGCTTTTTGGCCGTGCCGAAGGGACACATTGAGGCCGGCGAGTGCGTGGGCATGACTCAGGGCCAGATCATCCGGCGCATCCTGCTGCCCGAGATGACCATGCTGGTGCTGCCACCCTCGCTCAACATGGCGGTTCTGCTGATGAAGGAAACCGCCGTCTTGTCGATCATCACCGTGCCGGAACTGACGGCAACTTTAAGCGCTATCGGCGCCCAGCAGTATGCCTTTGTCGAGGCGCTGTCGATGCTCGCACTGTTCTACTGGGTACTGGTGGAAATCACTGGCCGACTCGGCAATTTCGTCGAAACGAAACTCACACGATTCAGGTTTTTCAACGCATGAGCCTTCCCGCGATCGCAGTCAGAAATCTCGTCAAGAAATTCGGCGACACCACCGTGCTGCACGGCATCGATCTTGAGATTCCGCAGGGTCAGGTCTCCTGCCTGATCGGACCATCCGGCTCGGGAAAGAGCACGCTGCTGCGCTGCATGGCGTTTCTCGAGGAGGCCACGTCAGGCACGATCACCGTCAACGGGGAGGTGCTCGGCTTCACCGAGACCGCCCAGGGCGTTCGCGAGCGGATTTCGGCGTCGGCCAACCGCGCCATCCGGGCGCAGATCGGCATGGTCTTCCAGCAGTTCAATCTCTGGCCGCACATGACGGCGCTCGGCAATGTCAGCGAAGCCCTGAAGATGGTCCAGAAGATGAGCCGCAAGCAGGCCGAAGAGCTGGCCATGGCGCAGCTCGTCAAGGTCGGCCTCGAAAGCCGGGCGGGACACTATCCCTCGCAGCTTTCGGGCGGGCAGCAGCAGCGCGTGGCCATTGCCCGGGCACTGGCGATGAAGCCGAAGATCATGCTGTTCGACGAGCCGACATCCTCCCTCGACCCGGAGCTGACCGGCGAGGTCCTGAACGTGATGCGCGACCTTGCCGCCGAGGGCATGACCATGGTGGTCGTCTCGCACGAAATCGGCTTTGCCGCCACCGTCGGCCAGAACATCACTTTTCTGGACCACGGCAAAGTACAGTTCTCGGGCCCGCCGCAAGAGGTGTTCAAGAAGCCGCGCAACCCACGCCTCGAGCAGTTCCTCGACACCTATCTCGACCGCGGCGCCTCGATGCTGCTCTAGACAGTCCTAATTATTGCGTGAACGGTTCCTTATATGTCTCGGACTACGGTTGACAAAGGCGGTCAGCGCGGCCGACCGCATGGGGAGCGACGTCGGAAATGCTCTTCAAAGGATGGAGGCAGCCGGTGTCCAATTTTCAATCGACCTTGCGAAGTACATTTGTCGCGGGCGCATGCGCGGTGCTGTTTGTCGCTTCGATGGCCGGCATGCGGCATCTGAACTCATTCGAAAACCACGCGCCCGACTTTGCGTCATGGCCACTGCGCGGCGCGATCGCGATGCAGTGAGCCGGTCAATACGCTGACCTCAGCGTCCCGCGCCATCGACAAGCAACAGAATTGCCAGGCCGACTACGCTCACTGCCACAATGATAGGTGCAGGTTCGGCCACTTGCCGAACCTGACACGTTAAAAAGTGATCAGTCCTGCCAGCGCGCCGAGAAGCGCGCTTGCGGGTGGTAGTCGAAATCACGATCGAAGGGGAAGGAAGGCCGCGCCCGGCGATTGCTGACCAAGCCCTCGATATCCTGATTGACCACACCCTGCGTCAGCGCCATCAGGTTGGGATTGGCGATCGGCGCCAGTTCCGGCGAGAGATAGCCGGATTTGACGACGAGCAGCCGCACCGCGGCCGGATCGAGCCCGAGCTGGGTGAAATCGGCGATGTTGTGGTAGGGCCGGCGGCGCGCGGCGAGCACGACCGTGATGCCGCCGATGGTCACCACGGCCCGACGTTCGGCAGCAGAGGCGCTGTCAGCAAGCGTCAGCACCTTTGCGTTGACCTTCGCTGGGACGCTGGACGGATCGAGACTGCCACCGATCGACAGCGACAGGGTGGCGCCCTCGCCGGCGGCAAAGCAAGCCTCGACCGCCGGTCGGTCGGTGATGCCGGCGATCAGCGCACCGTCAAAGCCGCGGGCAATCAGGGCGTTCAGCACATCGGCACGGTCGCCGACGCCGCCGCCTGTCGGATTGTCGGCGGAATCGGCCAGGATGACCGGCCTGGTCTGCGTCTTTTCGGCGATATCGAGCATCGCATCGAGCGGTCCTGTTACCGGGCCGAAGCGGAAATCTTCGCGCGCGTCCCAATAGGACAAGGCGATCTCTTCCGCCGCCTTTGCCGCCGCCACCTTGTCGGACGCGGTCACGACAGCGCAGGCTGTCGCCCGTGGCTCGTCGGCCCAGACATAGCCCACCATCAAATTGGCATCGAGAACACCGTCGCGGCGGTCGAATTCGGGCAACACGGTGTAGAGCGCCTTGGCCGGCTCGTCTTCGGTCGAGGTGCGTTCACCGGGCCAGAGCACCGGCACCGGCGCCCAGGCAACGCCCGGCCACTTTCCGGTCTTCAAGGCATCGACCAACATTGACCAAGCACGTACCATGGTTTCGCGGACGTCGATATGCGGCGCTGTCCTGTAGCCGGCGAAGATGTCGAGCTGGTCGATGATCTTCTGGCTGACGTTGCCGTGCAGGTCGTAGCTTGCGGCGACGACGACATCCGGTCCGACGACGGCACGCGCCGCCGCGATCCAGTCACCCTCGGCGTCGTCCATGCCTTCGACGTTCATTGCGCCGTGCATGGCGAGATAGAGACCATCGATCGGAAGCGCGGCTTTCAGGAGATCGAGAAACTCGGTCTTGAATGCGTCATAGGCAACGCGGGAGACGGGACCGCCCGGGACGGCGCGGGCATGCAAAAGCGGAAGGTGTTCGACACCGTCCGCCTTCAGGAAGTTGAAATATTCGGCACCGAGCAAATCCGAACCACGCAAAACGCGGAAGTCCTCGACCGCCATCAGCACCGGCGAATAGGTGCTGCATTCCGTGTGAATTCCACCAACAGCGATTTTCATGATCAGGTCCTTACAACTTCGGGCTCAGCGGCGCGATGGCGGCAAAGCGATGCCAGTCCTTCTTGGCCTTGGGTGTCCATGCGGCTTCGGCGATCGCCGGGAGGCGCGGGAAGACGAGACGATTGAAGTAGCCGCGCGACAGGAAGTGCTCCGACCAGATGCAGGCCTGCACGCCCTTCATCTTGTCCTTCAGCTCCTCGGGAAAATCGCCTTCGGCCTCATAGCCATAGGTGTGTTCAGGCGGCACCGTGCCGGCCCAGCTGGCGCCCGGTTCCTGGAACGCTTCGGCCTGCACCATGTCGAGATAGTAGGCCTGGCCGGGGGTCATGACGACCTCGTACCCCTCGCGCGCCAGCTCGATCCCGACCTGCGGGTTTTCCCAGGCCATCAGCAGCGTATCCTTGGCTGCGACGCCGCCGCCATGCGCGACTTCGTTCCAGCCGGCGAGCTTGCGGCCGCGGGCGTTCAGCATGTCCTTGATGCGGGTCAGGAAATGGGATTGCAGAGCGAATGTGCCCTCGATGCCTTCCTGCTCCATCAGCTTTTTGGCGAGCGGCGAGGCCAGCCAGGAACCATTCGCCACTTCGTCGCCGCCGATATGGAGATAGGCGGAGGGGAAGAGTTCGACCATTTCATCGAGCACCGTCTCAAGGAACGTGTAAGTCAGCGGGATCGCCGGGTTCAGCGCATTGTTCGGATATCCCTGCACCGAGTGATAGCTGTCAGGCGCTTCCTGGCCGTCGGTCAGCTCCGGCAGCGCCACCAAGGTCGCGGCATTGTGGCCGGGGATATCGATCTCCGGCACCACCTCGACGCTGAGCGCCGTAGCATGGGCGACTATCTCGCGGACGTCGTCCTGCGAATAGAAGCCGCCGACCGGCGTGGCACCGTTGCCGAGCTGCGGCAAAAGCGGCGCATCCGGGCCGCGCAGCACGCCGGTGGTGGTCAGCTGCGGATAGGCCTTGATCTCCAGGCGCCATGCTTCGTCGTCGGTGAGATGCCAATGGAAAATGTTGAGCTTGAACCAGGCGAGAATGTCGATCAGGCGCTTGATATCGGCGGCCGGATAGAACTGGCGGGAGACATCGAGGTGGCAACCACGCCAGCCATAGCGCGGCTTGTCCGATATCGTGCCGGAGACCGGAAAGCGGAAGGTTTCGGGCTGGCTGCGGGCGCCCTCGAGCAGTTGGGCCAGTGACGTCAGGCCATACTGGCGACCGGCGGCATCGGCGTAGGACAGCGTGATGGCGTCCGCCGAGAAATCCAGCGAATAGCCTTCGGCGGCGATCGACGGATCATTCTTGAAGCGGAGCGCGCGGCCTTGCGGAGACGGAGACAGGTTGAACGGCGCATGCGCGCTTTCGAACAGCCGGCGCACCAGCGCCGTGACCGTCGAGATCGCCCGCAGGTCGTCGGCTGAGGCGTTTGCATCGGGATAGAGCACGACAGGGAAACCGTCGCCGGGCTTGACGTCGATCTCCGCCGGCCATGGCTGCAGCGCAAACGGCAGGTCTAGCTTGCCCTTGGGCAGCAGGACGGGCGGCGGTTCGCTGACGCTGCCCTCAAGAAGAAGATCGGAGACGGCGACATCGATATGCTTGCCGCTGGCGAGCGTGACATAGGCCGACTTGGCACCGTCGGTGCAGTGGCGTGCCGGGCGATGCAGGCCGCTGACGGTGAAGGTCCAACTCTGGCCGGGTGTGATGGAAAGACCGGGGGGTGGCGCAAACTCGTGGAAGTTGGCGTTGCGGCGCAGGAAGGTCGCGTTGTCGCAGGCCTTCTGGTCGATCACCCGCGTCAACGAGGTGTAGACGATCTTGAAATCCGCAAGCGGCGCGTCCG
Organism: Hyphomicrobiales bacterium; assembly: GCA_900472625.1. GTDB lineage: Bacteria > Pseudomonadota > Alphaproteobacteria > Rhizobiales > Rhizobiaceae > Rhizobium. The sequence continues at coordinate 140,182 of UCIT01000060.1, forward strand.
ACAGATTGAAAAGAGTAAAGGTAAAGCGGCCATTCGGACCACCATCCGCCTGCCACGTGCTTTCCAGGCGATAAACAGCCGGTACCATATCAGTTCCTCTCCTCATTATTTTTTAGGCAATCAGTAGTCCGCGGACTGGGAGAAAGTGCGTGCCAGCTCAGCCTGTCCCGCCGTCAAGCCGCAATCGACCGGCAGGCAGACGCCCGAGATGCTGTTGGCTTGCGGACTGGCAAGAAAGCCAACCGCATTGGCGACGTCCATCGGATCGGCCACGCGCTGCAGCGGATACCAGCGGCGCGCTTCCTCGAACACATTCGGATTGGCCGCCGCCCGGGCTTCCCAGGCCTGGGTGCGCACCGTGCCGGGCGCGATGGCGTTGGAGCGGATGCCGAACTTGCCGTACTCGACGGCGACCAGCTTGGTAAAGTGCAGCATCCCGGCCTTGGCCGCGCTGTAGGCCGGGTGGCCGAAGACGTTCATGCCGTTGACCGAGGCAATGTTGATGACCGAGCCCTGTGTTGCCTTCAGCAGATCGGCTACGGCCATGAAGCAGAGAAATGGCGCCTCCAAATTCAAGGCGGTGTCGGCGCGCCAGTCTTCCGGCGTTGTCGACTGCAGGCTGACTGCGCGGGCCGCACCGGCATTGTTGACCAGCGTTCTGACGGCACCAAGGGCAGCCGCGGCCTTCGCCATCGCGGCTACGCTTTCAGCACTGGTCACGTCGCAACTGAGGGCAACGAAGCGTTCGACGGGACCCAGCATGCGCGCGGCTTTTTCGGCTGCGACGAGATCGATGTCGACCAGCAGGATAACATCATGATCATCCGCAAGCCTGCTGGCGATGGCGCGGCCGATGTCGCCTGCAGCGCCGGTTACGATCGCTACCGATTGTGTCATTCTGCGTCCTTCCCTGACATGAAATCCTCAGTCCCCGAGCAGCTGGCGGTCATCGCCATCGCGGTGGGCAACCAGTTGTTGCTTGATACGGCGCAGTGTCACTGCGGCCTGTGGTATATTGTAGGCGACGAGGCTAGCGAGGATGTCCACGGCCGCCAGGTAAGCGATGCGCGTCGAGGTCGGCCGGAAGATGTTGTTGCCTTCGGCGAGGTCGATCTGCACGACGATATCGGCCGCCTGTGCGACCGGACTGTCTGCCTGCGTCAGGGCAATCGTCGTGACACCGGTTTCGCGGGCAAGACTGAAGGCGCGAACGAGTTCGGCGTTGCGACCGGAAAAGGACGAGCCGATGATCACATGCGTCGGCTTGGCGGCCGCCGCCATCATCAGTTGCATGCCGTGGTCCGAACTTGCCGTGACATGCAGACCGAAGCGAAAGAGGCGGTTCTGCAGCTCGCTTGCGATCATCGAGGAGTTGCCGCCGGAGCCGAAGGCGTAGATCATCTCGGCTTTCGAGAGCTTGTCGGCTGCCTGTTCGATCGCCGCCATGTCAAGGGAGCGATGCAGGAGAAACAGGGCGTTCTGCGCCTTGGTGATGATGTCCTGCGCGACGTCGGCCGGATCCCGGCTTTTCGGCTCCGGCCGGAGATAGCGCATGCCGACATAGGCCGTGCGCGCGAGCTGGACCTTGAAATCGGAAAAGCTGTCGCAGCCGACGCGGCGGCAGAAGCGCGTCACCGTGGGCGGCGACACATCTGCTTTATCGGCCAGTTCGATGATCGAGGCGTTGACCGCAAACTCGAAATCGTTGAGCAGGATATCGGCAATACGGGTTTCGGAAGGCGAAAGCCGGGCCTTCTCTTCCTGCAATTTCGAGAATATGTCCACGCCGCGACCCCCTTGATGATTGCGCTACTTGGCCTTCGCTTTATAGGCGACGCAATCGATTTCCACCTTGCAATCGACCATCATCGAAGACTGGACGCAGGCGCGGGCTGGAGGGTGTTCGCCGAAATACTGCTGGTAGATGGCATTGAAGGTCCAGAAATCGCGCGGATCGTCGAGCCAGACGCCGCAGCGCACCACATCCTCGACGCCGTAGCCGGCTTCTTCTAGGATGGCGAGCACATTCGCGATCGTTTTGTGGGTCTGCGCGACGATGTTTCCATCGATGATCTCGCCATTTTCCATGGCAACCTGACCGGAAACATAAAGCCAGCCGTCGGCTGCGACGGCACGCGCGAACGGCAGCGGCTTGCCGCCTGCACCCTGTTGAACCGTGCCATAACGCTTGATGGACATTGACCGATCCTTGCAAATTATTTTCGTGATAAGTTGACAAGTGACCATATTAAGCGGAATTTGACCAGAGAAAAACGTCATTCATGAAAAGAATTTCAATCGGGAACTCCATGCGCGATCCTTTCAAGAACCCCTTCCCTGCTTCAGACGTCGCCCGCCATGCCATCTGGGAGATGCTCGTTCATCGCGATATCGATGCGTTTCTGGCCGCCGACTGGTCGATGGTGGAGGATGATTTCGTCGAGGACGGATTCATCGGCATCGATGGCCGCAAGGAGATCAGTCCCGACAAGTGGCGCCTCGCCTTCCCGACGCTGGCCGCCTATCGCGACGAGTGGGTTCGCCAGGCCAGGGATTTCGCCACCCAGTCCTTTGCCGAGGATACCCGTACCGCAATCTTCACCACGACGACGCTCGAGGATATCGAGATCGAAGGTGAGATGGCGCTGGTACGCAAGAAGTTCGACGGCGGCATCGCCAAGGCCGATGGCAGCCGCGACGCCATGAACTGGCAGACACTCTATTATTGCCGCCTGCATGACGGTCGCTGGAAGATTTCGGGCTTTACCGGCTATCTTCCGAACCCGATGGGCTGATCAACACAAAGGCCGAAACCTTGCGGATTTTTACGGCGGCTCTCGCAACCGAGACCAACACCTTCTCTCCCATCTGCGTCGACCGGCGCGCCTTCGAAGCATCCCTCTATGCACCGCCCGGCGAACATCCGGAGACGCCGACGCTGTGCTCCGCGCCGATTACCGTCGGCCGGCGGGTCTGCGCCGAGAAGGGCTGGACGTTGATCGAGGGAACGGCGACCTGGGCCGATCCCGCCGGTCTCGTGAACCGCGCGACCTATGAAGGCCTTCGCGACGAGGTGCTCGGACAATTGCAGGCGGCAATGCCTGTCGATGCGGTGGTGCTTGGTCTGCATGGCGCGATGGTCGCTGCCGGCTACGAGGACACCGAAGGCGATCTTCTGGTGCGCGTGCGCGCGATCGTCGGGCCCGATGTTCCCGTCTTTGCCGAACTCGACCCGCACAGCCATCTGACGGCCAAGCGCTTCGACGCCGCCAATGTCTTCGTCTATTTCAAGGAATTCCCGCATACCGACTTCGTCGATCGTGCCGAGGATCTCTGGCGGATCGCAGTCGATACGCTGGAGGGCCGCGTCAAGCCGGTCATGTCCGTCTTCGATTGCCGGATGATCGACGTGTTTCCGACCTCCCGCGATCCGATGCGCTCCTTCGTCGACAAGATCATGCGGATCGAGAAAGAGGATGCGGATGTTCTCTCGATTTCCGTCGTCCACGGCTTCATGGCGGGCGACGTGCCGGAGATGGGCACCAAGCTTCTCGTCGTCACCAACGACCGCAAGGACAGGGGTGACGCGCTGGCGCGCGACCTCGGCATGGAGCTTTTTGCCAAGCGCGGCACCTACATGATGCCGCAGATCGATGAGAAGCAGGCAGTGACGGCGGCACTGGCGGCGACGGCCTGGCCGGTCGTGATCGCCGACATGTGGGATAATCCCGGCGGCGGCACGGCGGGTGACGCCACCGTGCTGCTAGGCGAGTTGCTGGCGCGCGGGGTGACCGATACTGCGATCGGCACGATCTGGGATCCGATGGCGGTACAGATCTGCATGGCCGCCGGCGAAGGCGCTAAAATCCCGCTGCGCTTCGGCGCCAAATCGGCGCCGTTTACCGGCAACCCGATCGACGGTTTCGTCAAGGTGGTCAGGATCGTGCCGAACGCCGAAATGCGCTTCGGCGAGAGTTTCGCGCCGTTCGGCGACGCCGCTCACATCGTGCTCGATGGCATCGACATTATCTTGAACTCCACACGCGCACAGAGTTTCGACCCCAGCCTGTTTTCCGTGATGGGCATCGATCCGGCAGCCAAGAAGATTCTGGTGATCAAGTCCACCAACCACTTCTTCGCGTCGTTTTCGAAGATCGCATCCGATATCATCTATTGCGCTGCCGGAACCCCCTACCCCAACAACCCGGCCAAGACGCCCTATCGCCGCGCGCGCAAGGACATCTGGCCAATGATCGCCGACCCTCACGGCACCGAACGCGGAGCAGCGTGACATGCACAACAATCCATTTGCCGTCGTCGCCAAGGCTGGCGACACGATCGGCGATCTTTCGACGCCGCGCCCGATCATCGACGAAGACCGGCTGGCGGCCAACATTGCCCGCACGCAGGCCTACATGGATAAGCACGGTCTGAATTTTCGGCCTCATATCAAGACCCACAAGATTCCGGCGCTCGCAGCGCAGCAGGTTGCCGCCGGCGCCAAGGGCATCAATTGCCAGAAGATCACCGAGGCGGAGGTGTTTGCCGCCGCCGGCTTCGAGGACATCCTGATCACCTTCAACATCATCGGCCTCGAAAAGCTCGCGCGACTGGCGGCGCTTAACGAGCGCATCAGCGGTCTCAAGGTTGTGGCCGACAGCAGCTTCACGGTCGATGGGCTTTCCGGATATTTTGCGACGCGCAAGTCGCTAGCAGTGCTAGTCGAATGCGACACCGGTGGCGGACGCTGCGGCGTGCAGACGCCTGAGCAAGCGGCAACTCTGGCGAAGCGGATCGGTATGGCACCGGGCCTGACCTTCGCCGGCCTGCTGAATTACCCGAAGCCCGGTGCCGCGGCCGACGTTCAGGCCTTCCTGACCGAAACGCTTTCCCTGCTGAAGGCCGAAGGCATCGCATGCCCGATCGTCAGCAATGGCGGCTCGCCGAGCCTGTTCGAGGCGCATCTGGTTCCTGCGGCCAGCGAACATCGCGCCGGTACCTATATCTACAACGATCGTTCCATGGTGCGGGCCGGCCATTGCACCGAAGACGACTGCGCCATGCATGTGCTGGCCACCGTTGTGTCCCGTCCGACCGCCGACCGCGCCGTCATCGACGCCGGCTCGAAGGCGCTGACTTCCGATCTCCTTGGGTTCACCGATTACGGTCAGGTGGTCGGCCATCCCGAGGCGGTCATCACCGGCCTCTCGGAAGAGCATGGCGTCATCGACCTATCAAAGTGCGACGGCAGACGTCCAGAGATCGGCGACAAGATCCGTATCATTCCCAACCATACCTGCGTTGTCTCGAATCTCTTCGACACCATGGTCTTTCATCGCGACGGGGTGGTGACGCGCGTCGAGGACGTCGCTGCACGTGGGCTGGTCTGGTAGGAACGTCGCCGCTACCGCGATCCTTGCCGGAAGGCGGTTGGCAACGCGGCTGATATCGGCGGATCAGGCGCGCGCGCCCAACGGTCGGGTGTGAAATACTGCCGCGTGCGCGTCTGGGGTCCGGAGGCTGCGCCAAGGTTCAGCGCGAAATTGAAACCGTTTTCGCTGGTATCGTCGCGGCTGAAGCTGAAGTATGCGCCGAAGCGCCGATAGTCCACATCGCGCAGGCTTCTGATAGGTGCCAAGGTCTCCTGCAGATCGTTCCAACGGACTTGCTGCACCATAGTCTCGAAAAGCCGCATCAGCACAGGATCCAGGCCGCCGTCATCCGCCGTTTTGGGTCCGAGGATCTTGCCCCTTATCTCGAAGACGTCGCCACGCGCATTTCCTTTTATCTTTACATAGGTAGAACTGAGCGGACGCGCCTCGGTCTGCTTGTAGACGCGTTGAAAGTAGCATTCGTAGGTGGTGCTGCGCATCGACGCGGTCCGCCACTCGCTGGTTTCGATGCCCGCCTCGCGCAGCGCTTTGCAAATCTCGGGGCCAGAAACACGCCACATCTGGACGAACTGGCTGGCGATATCTGGATCTGGATTTTCTATCAGCCGCATTGATGCCAGCTTGGGCATGATAGGCGGAGGTGAGCGTTGATCAAAAGGATGTTCCGGCGGCAGATCGGATCGGTTCAGGCTGACAGGTGTCGGGCGAGACGGACGGGTGATCAGATCTCGGAGGTTGTCCAATCCCACTGCAACGAGAGCGCAAAGTGCCACTGACACCATAAGCAACAGCGCCAAGCGGGCATAGCGGTAGCGTTCCTGCAGGTGCAACTCTGACGTTTCGCTCACCAAATCCACCACCCTCATGGCTGGGTACGAAGTTCATGCGATTAAGCAATAATGCATGGATACACAAAAGAACGCAAATTGCTCGGTAAGCGACATGCGAATAGATCGCCAGAGACTATGGATATACTCCAGATTTTACAGTTTATTCTCTGGGACGGAAAGTCATCAATGGGGAACAGCGAATTTCCCGACTATTGCAGATAGCGTCGTTGATCGGAAAGGAGTAGTCGCCAGGAACGCCGGAGATATCGGCGATACCGATATCGCGCAGGCGGTCGAGGACATGGTCGATGACCGTCGTCATGAAATTTGGGTCCCAAGTTACGAATTGCCGAGGCGGGCCAACGCCCCCTCCAATGGTTTGTCCGATATCTGCATCAGGCCGGCGTATGGGTTCGCCAGGTCGGAGATCGCGAAGACTGCGCCGGCAACCGAAAGCGCGCAGACGATGATGATCGTCAGCACGGTCGGGTTGGCCGGTGCCTGCAGCCCGAACGTGCAGAACAAGAGAGCCAGCCAGTAGATGAGGACGATGACGAAACCCCACGGCAGCCCTTCGTCTGCGGATTCGATCTGCAGCCAGTGTCCCTCTGCGACATGCCCGCTCACCTCGAGTGCGCGCGCTTGGATCAAGCGATGGACCTGATCTTGCGGATCAAGCGCGCGCAGCTTTCCCTGCACCGTTTCGATTTGCCTATAGAGGGATGTTCGTTCGGCTGTGTCGTCGTCGCTGGATTCGATGGTCCAACCGCTGTCGAGTCGGCCCTGAATGAGTTCACGGAGCAACACGCGGGCGTCGCTGGCCTCCGCGCCGTATTGCGCCATCAACCTGTCCAGCAGCACGATCCGGGCGGCTGTTGCATCGAGTTCCGTTTGTGCCGCATCATAGTCCGATTTCGCAGACGCAATCAGCAGTCCCAGCGCGAGGGCTGACAATGTGCCGACGATCGCCGTGGCCAGCCTGATCACTTCCTTCGATTCCGAATTGAGATGGTGCGACGGCAGGCGATCGCGAAACACCATACCGAGTCCGGTCGCGAGTCCGAGAACGACGAAGACGCCTGCGGCAAGAAAAATCGCGTTCACGGCTCAATCCCCCGGCACCGTCTGCGGCGGCTGCGCGCAGCTATTTGGCGCGGCAGGTCCCGCAAATCTGTTGCCGATCCATTGCGCTGCATCCTTCGCTGTGTCTCGTGCGATAAACCCGTGTCCGACCTTTGGAAGGGCGACGAAATCGACGCTGCTGCCGTGGCTGCAAAGACGGCGAACATACGAGATTGTCACCTCAGGCCGAACGATTCCGTCCGCGAGTCCCTGCGCGACAAACACCGGGATCTCTCGCGGAAGAACGCCGGCGTGTTTCGCTTTAACAGTTCGTTCCAGGGCTCTGCCGTTCTGATGTCGGTGACCGTCAGAAAATCTTTCGCAAGTGGTCGCTCCTCGAAACGTCGTTCCAAAAGGTCGAAGATCGTCTCGATGCAACCTCCGGCAAGCGTGTCGACCGTGGTGATGGCATTGGGATCGACTATCTTGTCGAGCTTGATATCGAATACCCTCGACCAGGACCACAATGTCAGCGCCGTCAGCCCCTTGCCTCCTCTTGAAGCGAAGTCGTCTCGAATAAGTGTGGAAAGGTCGGTGGCCGGCGCCGCCACCGCTATCCCGACGAGCTCGAGTTCCGGCGCCGTAGTTGGAGGCCAGCAGGCCCGCGTAGAGCGCCGCCTGCCCTCCTTGCGAGTGACCCCAGACGGCAAAGCGGGTCGGGTCCCGTTGACCGAGGCGTTCACGAGCGGCGCGGACGGAATCGAGGACGGCGCAGCCTTCGCTATCGCCGATGAGATAGGGATGGACGCCAGGCCCCCCGAGACCCGGATAATCCGTGGCTATGACTGCGAATCCCTGTTGCAGAAGTTGCTCGAGGCCCTGGATCTGGCGATAGACGCCGCGGCTTAGCGACGGCGCGCAAGCGGTGGTGACGCCGCTGGTCGGGTGCGCCCAGGCGACGACAGGACGATTAGCATTGGTGCCGACCGTCGGCGCAATCAGGACACCCGACACGGCGATCGTTTCCCCATACAAGCCGATGGAGCGGTGAGAATGCGTGATGCCGTAGCGTTAGCAGGCGAGAACGGCATTGGTTCGTACCGGATGATTGAACCGGATCTACCTGCAAGATCGCCGTCGCTGGCCTCATAGAACGGATCGCTTGCCTTGGCGGGAGCTCCGGATAAGAGCACCCAGAGAACGAAGGCCACCAGCCCATACGTCACGAGCAGACTGACGATCTCCCTCGCTTTTGCCAGGCTGTGTCTTGGCCGCTCTAAGAAACGGTGTCGTGTCATCATCGTATTCCTGTTGGACCACCAGCCCGGACTGAGGTGTCAAAGAACGCTGCAAGCAGGATCGAGATTAGGGCGGCAGCACCGCCCTAATCTCTGCGCGTTACTGCCACTGACCGTCTGGAAGACGACCGTGATACGGCGTATCCCGGCAATGCCCCCAAGGACCGAGCCAATAGCCCGGAGGGCATGGGCTGGCAGGCGGATAATATGCCGGCGGTGGGTAGTACGGCGCAGCGTAACGTGGACCGGCAAGCTCAGCGCCGATTGCCGCGCCCGAGGCGGCCCCGAGCGCATACCAGCCGGCATTGTTCCAGCCACGCCAATGGTCAATGAACACCGCCGCAGGACCGGTCGCGCCGGTCAAGTTGCCCTCCAGCACGGACACATCGAACGTCAAAGTCGTGCCGTCGAGCTTGGGGGACCTGAGGGTGACCACAGCGTCGCTGACATCGGAGCCGCCACCGAGAACCGATACCGTGGCGTTCGGCGGATCCCTGTCGAAGCTGTCGGCGCCTGCACCCCACTGCTTAACGATCTCGTCGGTGGTGATGTGCCCCGCCGCCCGCGTCGGGCGATCGGAGAAGATGATCGAGTTGGTCGAAACGCCTGTCAGGACCAGCTTGTCGCCTTCGAGCTTCGCGCCGTCGGCGTTGAGAACCAGAAGCGACGCGACTGGCGCCTGCTGACTGATTTGGCCGACCGTCTTCCCAAGCGGAACATGCGGTTTCTTGGCTGCTTCCTGTGCCAGAGCGGTGCCGGCAAGAACGGTGAACGAGCCTGCCAAAAGCAGTCCGAGTGCATTCATGCGTGTCATTGTCGAAATCCTTGTGTAAGTTTCGTCGCAAGAGACCAGACGTCAGCCACCACCATGTTCGGCAGCGTAATCGATGCCGGCCTGCACTTCGGCCATGGCCTGCATTACAAGCTCGGCGGCGCGTTCCTTGTGGCCGCCCTTGTTGTGCGTCGCCCGATGAAGCGAATCCAGCGCATTTTGGAGCTGGCGCAGCGCGGCATCCATGTTCCCCTGCTCTGCCGTGGCAGGAGAAGAGACCAGGCTTGCGATAGAGCCTGCAGCCAGAGCGGCGCCGGCAGCGGCAATCATGTTTCTGCGGGAAAGTGTCATGTCGGTTTTCCTGTTCTTTGAAAACGATCTAGGCGGCGGCTATCAGCAAAGCTCTGACGGAAACGGCCTTACTTCCAGCTGCCGTCAGGCAGACGACCGTGATACGGCGTGTTGCGGCAATGGCCCCATGGGCCGCGCCAGTAACCGGGAGGGCACGCATTGCTGGCAACAGGACGCTCCTGGTAGTAACCATTCGGCAAACGACCGTAGAATGGCGGGGTCCGGCAACCACCGTAGGGACCACGCCATGCATTGGGGCCGCAGCCGCCGGCACCAGCGTGATTTTAGATGGCGTGTAGATCGCCGGCATGAGCGGCGTGGCGGCGGCAAGCGACGGTGCTGCGAAGAGAGCAGCAGCGGCGATAATGAATGCGACTTTCGTGTTCATGTTGACTCCAGATATGTGTTGGATGCGTTGAGCGGCTTGCACACGCTCGATCTGCCTATGATTGGTCTGCACATAGAAGCTGGCAGTAGCCTTCCGCGAAATGCCCGGCAAACAGCGTGGTGTCATCTGTCCCTCGGGCCTATCGTCGCCTTGGAAGGCCGATCGAGGACCGGAAATCTTTTTAGGCCAACTGCGGCCCGCCGATGTTCTCCGATGACCGGGGGATTAGCCGATATCGATCCGACTCCGCATCACCACTTCTGGGTATGCGCGCAAAGACGAGGTGAGATTATTTCGCTCGCATCCGCCGACGGACGCCGCAACAATCTCGCCTCGTCGCGCAACCACTGGAGAACCGAAATTGTACATTCTATTTCCAAGTACGACATGCCAGTAATTTCAATGGCTTCACTTCAGAGATTTTGGCATGTCTCGATGCTATACGCAGATTACCCTCGCCGACCGGAGGCGCCTTTATCAGCTGGTGGCGGCAAAAGTGCCTGTCAACGAGATGGCCCGTCAGCTTGGTCGGCATCGCTCGACCATTTACCCCGAGATCAAGCGCAACACGTTTCATGATCGTGAACTGCCCGAATACGACGGCTACTACAGCACGGTTGCTCACGACATCTCCAGAGACCGTCGATGCCGATTGAGAAAGCTGCGGCGTCATCCGGCTTTACGCACGCAGATCATTAACCAGTTGGAGGCTCGGTGGTCACCGGAACAGATTGCCGAACGTTTGCTGTCGGACGGGCTCAGTCGTATTCGCGTGTGCAAAGAGACGATTTACCGCTTCATCTACAGCAAGGAAGAATACATGACGCCGGCCGAGGCATTCATGGCACATTTGCAGGATGGGGCGTGATCCCCTACCTTGCAAAACAGGCGCGATGCACTTGGGTTAGCTTCTCCATTATCACTTACACTCAATTGTGAGGGCCCCGATGACCTGTCCCACCTGACAATTTACGGAGTAGAATATGCAACATTGGCTGGACAAGCTAATCGATCTAGCCGCGCTTCGCGGCGACGAGAATGTTCTCGAGGACGCTCTGACCGAACTTGCGCACCGAGCGGGGTTTTCCGGCTACGCCTACCTGTATATCCGACCCGGCCACACGATTGCCTCTTCCAATTACCCTTCCGATTGGCGGTCGATCTATTTCAAAAGAAAATTCGAGGCCATCGATCCGATCGTGAACCGCGCAAAGTCGCTGAAGCGAGTGTTTACGTGGAGCGGGGAGGATGAACGGCGGCACCTGTCAAAGGAGGAGCGGGCGTTCTTCGACCAAGCAGCGGATTTCGGAATACGCTCTGGAGTGACCGTCCCCATTCGAGCGGCCAATGGATCGACTTCCATGTTCACGCTCGCCTCGGATAAACCCGCAATCGCCCTCGGACGCGATATCGATCCTGTTGCGGCGGCCGCCGCTGTTGGGCAGCTTCACACCCGTATGTCCTTGCTGCCCCTAACGCCGACTGCACAGCAACCGGCCTGGCTCGACCCGAAGGAGGCCGCTTACCTCAACTGGATCTCAGTGGGCAAGACGATGGAAGAAGCTGCCGATCTTGAAGGCGTCAAATACAATTCCGTGAAAAGCAAACTCGAAGAGGCGAGAAAGCGCTTCCAGATCCATACGATGCCGCACCTGGTGGCACTGGCCATCCGTGCTGGCCTCATCTAGCCGCAAATGCTCAGTTGACCGACACCTTCGGGATGTAGCCGAGAAGGCCTATCAGCGTGCTAACCGCGCTCATCTGCGCATGCATACCGATCATCGCTTCGATGTATTCGAGATGCTGTTCGCCACCGACAGATTTCCCCGTCTGGTAATCCTGCGGCAACGCCTGTAAAAACTGATCCGCCTTTCGACAAGCTGCCTGTGCAGCCGGATGGCATTGATCGCCAAGGCCTCGATATCCGGGACTGGAAGCCCGCGCGTGAGCCCTATCAACGGGCGCAGTTCACATGTGTCCGACACTGCTGAGGCTTTCAAATTCATTGGTGATCCAACCCCTGAGTATAGTCTGCGGTGCGCCCCCGCAAACGTTAATCTCTGAACCCAAGCCGGGGGTTGGAAACCGTCCTAGACAGTCCTGAGACCTTTAGCACCGAGGTACCTGGACATACGTCACAGGCCCCCGGCCAAATGGTCAGAGGATTCTGGCGCCGTATCGGCCGGCGCCAACCGCTAGGAAGGGTTTCCACACTCTCGGGCAGCGCGTACTGCCCTGCCCCGTCTTATAAAAGCTCCGGATTGTTTCCGCTAGGGTACTGGAAAAACAATCGCTTTGCAGATCTGCAGGCTGATAGGCATTACGGCCTCGCGCCGATCCCGGAAAGGTCGATCCTGATGCCAGCCTTGTTCGGATCGGACGCTACCGTGTCAATCGCCGATTCGGCCGCGCTACCGTCCTTAGTTGGGTCGATGTCTTTTTCCGATTTCTCGGAACCGGCCGTTTCAGACCGAGCATTGCCCTCCTGCCCCGGATCCTCCGCGCGAAACACTGCCACCCCTTCGAAATACCCGGTCTGCCAGGCAAGGACCGCATCATCCATAACCTGAGGCAGGACTTCTTTCGCCGTTGGATTACCATACCATTTCGAAACGATGCGAAAGACCTTGGCGCACAGCGTCGTCCCCATGCAGATATTCTCACAAGGTTCGACCATATCCGGCTTCAACTGGCCGGCCTCGACGATGCCGAGGCCCGCCGGATACTGGGTGATACCCACGCGAACGGTGTTGCCGCCGAGATTGTCGCGGATCAGAGCCAATGCCTCTTCCGGAGTCGTCGGCTTCGGCACCAGGACCACCCGGTTGCCGGAGCGCACGGTAACAGCAAGCGGGTCCTGCGATCCGGCCTTCGCGATGAACTGCGTAACGATAGCCGGCTTGAGGGTCGGATCGGCGCATTGATGGATAAGAACGGCGTCGAGCATCCCAGGTACTCCCTATGTGTTGAATGCCATAACGATGGGCAGGCCGAAGAGTCTTGCCCAGGCTGAGACGCTCGCTTTCTCGATGGCAACGATCGAAGTATTTTCGGTCCACCAGCCATTGCCAACGGCAACGATCACCTCGGGCGAGTACAGCATTGATTGCAGGACTGGCCAGAGAATGAGCAGCTCGTAGCAGATCAGCGGCGCGATCCTCACTCCGTCAACCTCGACCACGGGATTGGCGAAGAAGTCGGCCCGCGCGCCACCGCCCTGCCCGGTCCATCGCAACCATCCCCAGCCGGGAAACAACACACCGGCAGCTGTCAGGGGATGCGCCCAACCAGTGATACCGAACGGCGGTAGCGCCATAAGCACTATTACAATGAGATAGCGTAGCGCCCTCGCCGCATCCGTTCCTTTTCTCCGGGATGCGTCTTCGCCACGATGTTTCGTCCAGAGCACTGCATGGACGATAACGAAGGAGGCGGAAGCCATCACCCAAAGCGCCAGCCCGGGCCAAAGATCGGCGGCATAGCAGTTGGCACGCCCTGCGGCAACCCGCGGGAGGCCGCCAGGAAATAGCCCGCCGCAACAAGTGCGGCGATCGTACGTGACGGCGCCATTGCCCAGAGCAAAGGAAAGAACTTGGCGCGCGGAAGAAGAAGCACCTCCCCGCTCCAGCCGATCCAGCCACAGGCCATGGACGCGATGATCAGGAGGATGGATTTCCAGCGATCGGTCAGATGATCGTCACCGCGATCACAGGTCGAAGGTGAAGACGGGCCGCGCCAGGCCGAGAAGACCGGAATACGGAACCGGGCCAAAATATCGACTATCATAAGAGCTCGCAAAGGAGGAGTGAAGGAACAGATGATGCGGCGGAACCACGCCGCCGGAATCAGGCAGGAGCACCCTGCCCTCGCCGTCCGTGCCGCTCACCGACGATGCGGGGACCGAACGGCCGTCGATGTGCACGCGGTCGCTGATGTCGACACGCTGCCCAGGAAGCGCTGCGACAGTCTTGATCAGCGGCGCGAAACGCCGACACACAGCCCTCGGCGCAGGTATCCGCGCCGCCGTGCTTCTGCGAAGACGGCTGTCATGGGTGGGCATAAAAACACCAGATCGCAATGGCGACGGGACGCTGAAGCTTTTCGATGCGCCAGAGGCCGAGCGGTTCGCTTGGGGTCAGATTCAGTCGATAGCCACCGGTGAACGCAGCCGCCGCCAGTGTGGATATGATGACGGCGGAGCCGGTCAGAAACAGGAGAACCCGTCTTTTCCTCATTGCTTCAGCACCGGCGTCTGGCGCTGGGCAAGACGTTGTTCCTCGGCCAGCTTTAGCGAGTGGACGGTACGCTCATGGGCGGCAAGCTGTTGCGCTGTTCGTATGACCGGCCAGGCTTGTTTTAGCTGCTCCTTCTGCTCCGGCTTCATACCCTCGGAAAGCGTTTCGTACAGCTTTCCGTAGGGCTCGCGCGCGGCGTTGCTCAGCAGCGTCCGCTCCCCGAACCGTTCGGTAACGGCTTTGTTGAAACCGTCGATTTCGAGCTTGGTTTCGCGATTGCTGAGCGCGTAAGCCATCGCGGCGGGCAGGTCGTTGCGGTCGATGGCGTCACGCACTCGCTCCAGCACGACGCGCGCTGCCGGCGACAGCGCCGGAATGTCGATTGAGACCCGCTGGCGCAGCGCCTGCTCGTCCGTTTGCAGCCTCGTTGCCGCGGTCTCGCGCATATGAAGGTATTGCTCAAGATCCCGCTTCAAGGCGGGAACATTGACCTCGGCGACGCGACGTGCTTCGCGCTCTGACTTGGCTGCGAGAATGCCGGTCTTGCCCTTCAATGGACCGATAGTTTCCGGCTCAGCCTCCAGCTTCTTCAAAATCTGCTTCGCCACCTCCTTGTCCGCCAGAACCGCATCGAAGTTCATCCCACGGAATGCGGTTTCCGGATCGGCGAAGACGTAAGCGAAACGAGCCGAGACTTCCTCCCATTGCCGCTTTAAGGAAGGATCTGCGTCAAGCCTGTCGCCGACGGTATCGGCAACAGAACCGGAAAATGTCTTGATGCCTGCGACCATGGGCGGGGCCTCCTTCTTCGTTTGAGTGGTTGGGGATTGGGTGAAGCCAAGGCGCGCGGCAAAGGCAGCAAGGCGCTCGCTGAGATCGACAAGTTTGGCCTTCTGGCGCAGCGTCCAGTCGAGCCGGTCGCGTACCAGCGTGCGAGCGACCTGGACGATGTGCAGGCCACGGTTCTCCGAGAAGCGCAACGCCTCGCGATAGAGCTGGCCGCTCGCGTAATCGAGCGTCGTCTCCTTGGCGTTCTTCCGGGAGAGAACCTTAGCCAGGCCGCCGTTGAAGGAAAAGGACCGCGTCCCGTAGTAGAGCTGCAGATCCTCGCGATGGCGGGTCATCGCCACGTAGGTTAGATGCCGATCCAGGGACAGGGAAGCGAGCACCTTGACCCTATCGACGGTGGCGCCCTGGGACTTGTGGATCGTCGTCGCGTAGCCGTGATCAAGGTTGTTGTAGAACCGCTGCTCGATGAACACTTGGCGGCGCTGATCGCGCTCGCCCACCGTTGCGACGATGCCGTTTGCTGCGGCCTCTACGACATGACCGATCATGCCATTTTTGACGCCGAGCGATGCCTCGTTCTTCAGGAAGACGATCTGATCGCCAGCATCGAAACGGCGTTGGCCGTCGGCGGTCCGGAACAGATGACCTTCACCCACCATGCCGCGTTCGACCAGCTTTTCGCGGGCCATGACATTGAGCATGCGAACATCGCGGCGCAGATGGGCGAGGATCAAGGTCGTCTTCGTCTGATCGTAGTCGTGGTTCCAGTCGGCGATCAGGCGCTCGACAGCTTCGGCCTTCAGACGCTCGCCCGTAATCCTGACATTGGCACCATAAGCACTCAACGCCTTTTCGACATTGCCGCGTGCGAGATCGAGCGACGCCTTGCGCATCCAGTCTTCGCGCTGGCGATAGATAGTTTCGAGTTCGGCATAGCCAACGCGATCAACGATAGCGCGGAAGGCAGCACCCGCCTCGATCGGCTGAAGCTGCTCGGGATCGCCGACCAGCACGATCTTCGCGCCCGCCCTGACCACGGCATCGACGAACCCCGCCATCTGTTTCGACGCAACCATGCCGGCCTCGTCCATGACGAAGATCGTCTTGTCGTCCAGACCATCACGGCCTCGGTTCCAGCGCAGCTCCCATGACGCAAGCGTCCGGCTCTGGATTCCGGCTTCCTTCTCTAGACCCTCAGCCGCCTTGCCTGCAAGCGCACCCCCGACAACGCGATATCCGGCCAGTTCCCACGCCTCGCGCGCTGCCTTCATCATCGTGGTCTTGCCGGCGCCGGCGCGTCCGACGACGGCAGCGATACGGGCAGGTCCTGCAATGCGCTCGATCGCGGCTTTCTGCTCGTCGGAAAGCCGCTCATGCCGACGGAAGGTGGCGTCGAGAGCGGAGTGGGAAACGTCCCTTCCCTCCCGGTTCGACAGCCACATCGCCTGCCGCGCCATCGTCGCTTCCAGCCGGATCATCGCCCGCGTCGAAAAGCGCGCCAGCAACTTGTCGCCCGTGGTAAAATCGATCGTCTCGCGCTGCAGCCGCAGCACGTCCGGGTTCAGGATGATCTTCAACATCAATTGCTGGAAGAGCGCGGGGTCATCGATATAGCGATGCAAGACCTTGGCTATATCGCGTTCGTCGAAGACGCTCTTTTCTCGAGTGATCAGGTCGAGCACGATGGCAGGATTGCGCAGGATCCGACGGGTGTTTTCCGAGCGTCGTTGCTCGTTCAGCTCGATGCGTTCCAGTTCCGGGCGAACACCCCTTTGCTCCGCCTTGCGCTCAATCGCCTTGGCCCCGACGCCAAGGTGGATGGTGGGCTCAAGATCGATACCCTGCTTCTCGTAGGAGCGGCCATCGATCCGCAAATCGACCCCGCCAAGCGCCAGGTGATGGTTCAACCGCTCGAACCATCCGTTTCGCAACACATTGAAGTCATCGGTCGATCCGGCCCAGAGTTCGTAAAAGATCTTGCCGGATTTCGTTCGCAACGGCTGGCCGTCCTCTCCGATGACAGCGATTTTCTTCGACCCGAACCCGTCGTTGGAGAGCGGCCGCAATGTCGTCATAAGGTGGACGTGCGGATTGCCGGGATTGTCGTGGTAAACCCAGTCGGCAACCATGCCTTTCGCCAGGATGTATTTCTCGACAAAATCCCGGACCAGGGCGATGTTCTGCTCGGCCGACAGTTCCAGCGGCAGTGCGATGGTGAGGTCGCGGGCAAGCTGCGCATCGGCACGCTTCTCGAAAGCTTCGACCCTGTTCCAGAAGGCCTCGACAGCGCCCGAAACAGAGCGATCGGCAATGAGGCTGCGCACCCATTCGGGTGCATCCGAAGGGATCACCAACTCTTCGTGCAGCAAGCCTTGCTTGCGCGTGTAGTCAATGGTGCGGGCCTCACGCTCGTATTCCATCTTCGCGCAGTGCCGGTAGGCCGCAGACAGCACCACGCTGCGGCCCGAGCCGCGGCTGACGATGCTGGCTGAGAAATGGGCGATGGCCACGGCGAAGAGCGCTCTCGGTTGGAACCAAGTTCGTCGGGAGTGGCGGTAAAGCCCGGTCTCACCGGACCGTGAGCAACGCGTCGCATCAGCGACGTATAATTGCGCCCTTGGATCCGCTCCTTCGGAACGGCGGGATCATCCTTCAAAGTGTCGGCTTTGCCGACGTGCAGATCTGCACATTCCTTCGGAACCGCTTTTGAGGAAATCTTGTAGCGAGATAAACCGCAAGATTTCCAGGGAGATGCGACCCGAATGAAGAAACCATCGTCGAAGATCAGGGAAGAAATCGCCAGATTGCAGGATCAGCTGAGACAAGCCGAAACACGCGAGGCCGAGCACATCGGCAGGATCGCGCTGAAGGCCGGCCTCGGTGAGATCGAGATTGAGGAAATCGAGCTACAGGCTGCGTTCGAAGAGATCACCGGGCGGTTTCGCGGAGGTAAGGCGCCTTCGACCGGAAGAAAAAATGCCGGGGATGGTCGAACCGGCGGTGAGCCGGCGGCAACGATCGCGCCTAGCGCGCATGCGGGCAGCCCTGGTGAGGCTTGAACGGATGGCCCGCACGAAGACGACTGACGCGCAAAAGAAGGACACGCGTGAAAAAATCGAACTCGGTGGGCTGATCGTCAAGGCAGGACTGCGCTACGAGAAGCGGGCACTACTGCTCGGCCTGCTGATCGATGCCAGTCGTCGCCTCAAGGGCAACGATGCGGAGCAATCGCGCCTCACGGCGATAGGCGCGGAGGCGTTCGCTCATGACGGCGAGTAAAGTGTTCCTCGCCGTCATCCCGGCCACGACGATGATCGTCGTCGTTGTGTTCATGCCGGGGATCGAACACTGGCTGGCCGCGCTCGGCAAGACCGCGCAGGCAAAGCTGATGCTGGGGCGGATCGGCCTCGCGCTGCCCTATGCCACCGGAGCTGCGATCGGCACGATCTTCCTGTTCGCGGCGAACGGCGCAGCGGGTATCAAGGCGGCGGGATGGGGTGTCGTCAGCGGAAGTGGAGTGGCCATCCTCATCGCTCTCCTGCGCGAGGGGGTTCGCCTGGCCGGGATCGCTGGCGACATCCCGAAAGGTCAATCCGTACTCGGATATGCGGACCCCGCGACGATGCTTGGCGCATCGACAACGTTCCTCGCCGGCGTCTTAGCACTGCGCGTCGCGATGAAGGGTAACGCAGCTTTTGCCAAAGCCGCACCACGGCGGATTGGAGGAAAGCGAGCGGTGCATGGCGAGGCCGACTGGATGAAAGTGCAGGAGGCTGCAAAACTATTCCTCGATCCAGGAGGCATCGTCGTCGGCGAACGGTATCGCGTCGATCGCGACAGCGTTGCGGCTGTGTCGTTCCGCGCCGATGATCCGTCGACCTGGGGAGCGGGAGGCAAGAGCCCGCTCCTATGCTTCGACGGCTCCTTCGGCTCCTCGCATGGCATCGTCTTCGCCGGCTCCGGCGGTTTCAAGACGACGTCGGTAACGGTCCCGACCGCGCTCAAGTGGGGTGGCGGTTTCGTTGTCCTCGATCCATCCAGCGAGGTCGCGCCGATGGTATCGGAGCATCGCCGCAAGGCTGGCCGAAAGGTGATCATTCTCGATCCCTCGGCGTCAGGCGTCGGTTCAACGCGCTCGACTGGATCGGGCAACATGGCAGCACGAAAGAAGAGGACATCGTCGCCGTCGCGACCTGGATTATGACCGACAATCCGCGATCGGCGTCTGCCCGCGACGACTTCTTCCGGGCATCGGCGATGCAGCTTCTGACGGCCCTGATCGCCGACGTCTGCCTGTCCGGTCACACGGACGAGGAAGACCAGACGCTGCGCCGTGTGCGTAAGAATCTTTCGGAGCCTGAACCACAGCTACGGGCGCGCCTGACAAAAATCTACGAACAGTCGGAATCGGACTTCGTGAAGGAGAATGTTTCGGTCTTCGTCAACATGACACCCGAGACCTTTTCCGGGGTCTACGCCAATGCGGTGAAAGAAACCCACTGGCTGTCTTATCCGAACTACGCCGCGCTCGTCTCAGGCGACAGTTTCTCGACCGACGATCTTGCCGATGGCGGAACCGACATCTTCATCGCTCTCGATCTAAAGGTCCTCGAAGCCCATCCGGGACTGGCGCGTGTGGTTATCGGATCGCTGCTCAATGCCATCTACAATCGAAACGGCGATGTGAAAGGTCGCGCGCTCTTCCTGCTCGACGAAATCGCCAGGCTTGGCTATCTGCGCATCTTAGAGACCGCGCGCGACGCCGGGCGCAAATACGGCATCACGCTGGCGATGATCTTTCAGTCCATCGGCCAGATGCGCGAGGCCTATGGCGGGCGGGACGCGACGAGCAAATGGTTCGAATCCGCGTCGTGGATCTCGTTTGCCGCGATCAACGATCCCGACACGGCCGACTATATCTCGAAACGCTGCGGCGATACGACAGTCGAAGTCGACCAGACGAACCGGTCTTCCGGAATGAAGGGATCGTCGCGCTCACGCTCCCGGCAGCTCAGCCGCCGGCCGCTGATCCTGCCGCATGAGGTGCTACGCATGCGCACCGACGAGCAGATCGTGTTCACATCAGGCAATCCGCCGCTCAGATGTGGTCGCGCCATCTGGTTCAGACGCAAGGATATGAGCGCGTCCGTCGGAGAAAACCGTTTTCACAAGCCAATTACAGAAGGGGTGAAAAGCTATAAGGCCGCTCCGACGACAGATACTGAGGAGACATGAAAGTGAGACTTTTTACGGCAATTGCCAGCCTATGCCCCTTTAGCCATTGGCTTCCTCGCATCGGTTGCCTCAGCCCAGCCCTTCAAGCAGTGCAAAGCACTCTATCTGCGGAAGCGGGCAACGGATCACTTGCGTAGTGGACGGCGACACGTTCTGGTTTCGAGGCGAGAAGATCAGGATCGCCGACATCGACACTCCGGAACTCAGCCCGCCGAGATGTGAGCGCGAACGCAAGCGAGGTCTTGCGGCGAAACAGCGTCTGCTCGACATCCTCAATTCGGGTCCGCTCTCGTTCAAGGCGACCGCCAGGGATGAAGATCGCTTCGGTCGCAAGCTCAGGATCGTCTACCGCGAGCGACGATCGGTCGGCGATATTCTCGTCGCCGAAGGCCTGGCTCGGAAGTGGGAAGGATCACGACAGAGTTGGTGCGAATGATCCGGGCGCCGGCGGATCACTATTGTGAATCGATGATGCCCGACCGATTCAAAAGTGTCATTGGACGGCAGATTCCGAACGCGCGACTCTTCTGTTATGATCACGCAGCCCTACCACCTCTATGTCGAGCGTATCGCACCGGAAAAAAACATGGCGCGGTTTTACGCGCTCGCCGTTCAGCCAACATTGTTCGGCGAGGTCGCTAGTACGCGCCTGGGGGCGGATTGGAACGCGCGGACAGCAGATGGTGCATCTGTTCGACAACGAGAAGCAGGCCATCAACCTGTTCCTCGACGTGCTTCGCGAGAAGCGTAAACGAGGCTATCGGCCAAAACCACCTGTGGACATCAAGCGGATCTGATCCTCGTCCCCATCGTGACCGATGACAATCCAGTCAGAAGCTGACACGGATTTTATCTTTGAGAACAAGATGCGAGGAATTCCATGACCACCACCAATGAAATCGCCGACAAGATTGCAGCCGACAACGGCCTGTCGAAGGTTCAGGCCAAGGGCATTGTCGAGGCCGTGTTCCAGGCCATCGCCGATGCCGCAGGCTCCGACGCTGAAACCTCGATCCCCGGCTTCGGGAAGTTTAAGGTGAAGGCATCGCCTGAGCGCGAGGGTCGCAATCCCGCGACCGGAGAAAAGATGACTGTTGCCGCTTCGAAGAAGCTGACCTTTGCGCCTGCCAAGGCGCTCAAGGATGCACTGAACAAGTGATCCCTGGCGTGGAGAGCCCCGCCTTGTCGGGCGGGGCATCCAGTATCAGTGCCGGTTCGACCGGGACCAGATGAGGGAGAGGCCTTCCTCGCCTTCGACCAGCGTTGCGTAGATCGGAGCCGGGAAGCTCGGGTCGTCGAGCTTGACGGAGAGGTAATCGCGACCTTCGTTCGAGGTCTTCTTCCAGGCTGCGCCGAATTCGACCGTAGCCCCGGCGAGGATGCGGTAGTCCGGGCCCTTTTCGGAAGTGCGCTCGACGGCGCGGATGGTTGCCTTGACGTTGAGGTTGAGGGTCTTGATGGTGCCGGAGAAGCCGTTGCCGGAAGCGGTGAAAGAGCCGATGGTTGCCATTGTCGTATTCCTTTTCGGTTGTTCGGGCCGCGTCCATCGCGGCCTCGATGGCAGTCGATAGGACCGGAGACGATCGGCCTGCATCCAACGGACCGAAACGGAGTGGAGGACGGCCAGGGAGAGGCTTTCTTGTCTCGCGAGGAATGGGCGCTTCAGCGCGCAGGGGAAGAAACCGATCCGGCCGTTGCGGATGCCGATCGAGCCGAGCATCGCGAGGTGGTCTTTGGTCAGACATGCCCCATCGAGACCGCAGTGGACGTGCCAGTGGAGTGATCAAGGATTGCGGCAAATGGCATTATTCTGGTGGTGACCAATGGGAACGGGTGCATAGCGCCAACAGCCCGGATCGAATGGTCGGAGCCAACGACTGCATGTGGGGGGCTGCTGCAATTGGAGCATTGTAGCCCCTCGCTTAGCGGGTCGCGGCGCCAGGCCTTGATGATCAACATTACTGGGAATTGCTCTACCTTCTCGTCGGCAGATCCATCGGGTTCTCAGCGTAGTTCGAGCGGCCACGTGTCGTGTCGACGCTGACACCCAGTGGGCAACCTGCCGGCCACGGACGCGGCGGTTACCGCCTCCAAAGTTGAATTTCTGTCCATAAGCTGGGTTTTGGCGCGAGAGCCAGTGCTTCCGCTAGCCGGGCGTTTCGAAAAGGCCGGTCGGAAAGCCGTCTAGGCTGATCTGGTTCTTTTCCCGCCAGTAGTCGTTGATCCCGTCGACGCCCTTGGCCTTGGCCCAGGCGTCCATCTGCGGGCGCTCTTCCTGGTATTCGAACAACGGCACGCCGTAGCCGCAGCATGTCTGAACGAGATCGAAGTCAAGCCTTATCATCTGCCGCGCGCCAAGCGGCGCCTCGCCGTCGAACCGCTCGTCCAGCAGGCTGGCAAACTCGTCACTGTCGCGATGGACGACGCGCCCCTTGCCGAAAAGCCGCATGATTAGCGGCGGCCCGGAAACCGCACAGAACATGATGGTGAGGCGGTCGTTTATCCTCAGATGGGCAGCGGTCTCGTTGCCGCTGCCGGTGCGGTCGAGATACATCGCCGCGTTGTCGCCAAGGATACGAAACATGTCCGTGCTGCGCGGAGACATGTTGACATGACCGGTCGGCCCTGCCGATGCGGTGAAGAACATGTGCTGTGCCACGATGAAGCGATGGTGTTGCGGTTCGAGAGTCGGGAAGAATTTGGCCATGCCCGAGAACATGGCTGGCTTCATTCGCTGCCAAGACCGGAATTTGAGAAGTTGATGACACGGGCGCCCTTGCTTTCAAGTGAACCGTGCATTTTGACAGTGTAACTGACACACGTCACTTGAGGAGCGCCAGCACTTTGAAAGGCGCCTGAACAGTCACCTGATTGCCCAACGCATAGCTGCACTGCACAAAAATTAGGTGCAGTCTGTTGAAAATTCGGGCACAAAGACTTCAGCTGATGCACATGGCGGTTTCTTCCCAGTTCCGCCGCCGCAGCTGTTCCCCTCTGGAGGTCCATGACCTTCACACTTTATGGGCCGCGGTTTTCCCTCGGCCCTTTTTTCTTTTTTCCGAACCAGGTCGCAACGGCGTTGCGGATGCTGGAGGGAGGCGGGGCCGGAGCCCCGCGATCGTCCTATTCGAATGCTGCCATCTGGGCCGTTGCGGCCTTTTGATCAACGGAGTTGGCGGGCTGCTCGACCGCGCGCTCGTAAGGCTTCTAGGTTTCGCCTGTGATGTCCTCGTAAGCCGAGACAGCGCCTTCAGCTGCCATGCGAAGTACGTGAGCCTGCAGGCCCATATCGGCTGCGAACTCGCGCTTGCGCTGGGCGCGGCTGTCGAAACCGACAGGCCCGTCGAGGTCCTCGTCTCTGGTATCGTTAGGGAGCTTCGTGGTGAGATCGCGGGCCTCTGTGACCGCGCGGGAGTAGAACTGCCCGGCGCCGTAGGCAGAGCCGACGAAGGATCCGACGATGCGCTGCATGTGGATCTGCATGGCCTTTTCGGCAAGGCCATCCTTCAGGGCATCGGCGCTCTCGATCAACTGGCCGCGATGGAGATCGCGGATCCCGTCGCTGTCGATGAGGGCAAGGCCGAAGCTTTCGGAGATGCGGAGTGCCTGGGCCGTGTCGGGGCAGGCGTGCCTGACCATTTCGAGTGTGGTGGCGCGTTGGGTTTTTGCCGGACGGCTCTTTTGGGTGGAGCGGTTGAGCGGTGCCATGATCGGATCCTTTATGAGCGATGTTTCAGCGAAGCCCGGGATGCCGGTTGTCGTCCGGCTCAGCCCCTCGGGTGCGGGCAAAAGGACAGGGGCACCAGCGGCCCGGCCCAAGATCAGGGCATTGCCCGGAGGAGCGGGTAAGGTTTGCGGATGGTGCGGCCCGCACTTGCGGGCTGCGACAGACGCGGGCCTGCCTTGCGACGAGGCGATGAACCTGCCGCAACGCGGCGCGCCAGCGGCCTTTGACCGGGACGCGCCCATGTCAGACCGCAGCAAAACCGAGGTGCTGTGCCGGCCGAAGATCTGGTTCACGACAGCATCATGCAATTGCCATGGCGATCCGACCTTGGCACCACCGCGTCACCCACGAAAGGGCACTGATAAATCTCGATCCCAGCACACTCCAGTGCATGCCGGTTGCCAGTCCCCTCGTGCTACGGCACTTTCGAGATTGCCGCCGAGTTCTTCCCAGCCTTTGCGAAACGCATCGTCGCCCGGACGGCGGAATATGCCGTTGGCCAGATCCGATGCACCGAAGCCGGTGAACTTGATTAACCTTGCCTGCTGGTCAGGTCGGGCCGGAAGGCCGTGACGCTCGATTTCGTTCGCCAGCAGGATGGCGGCGATCCTGTCACGCGCCCGGTCGCGCCAGGACTTGGCGAGACCGCGTGAACCCTGCAGCCGGAAATTGACCTTCGTCCTTATCCGCGGTGTGGGCTTCGGTTCTTTGCGGACCGGAGCGGCTGGCGCCGGTGTCGAGGGCCGGGGGTCGACATCGATATCGGTCCCGAAATCCGCTGCGAAACCCGGCACACCGAGATCGAAACCGGATGCGAGAGCTGTATTGCCGAACAGGTCGATGGTGAAAGGATCGTCATGCGCCATTGGAAAACTCCTGTGAGGTGGGGCGCCGAGGCGCACTCGCTATTGTGTGCGGCTGTTGCCAGGACGCGGATGCTGGAGGTTTGGACGTGAAGACTGCCGTCAGGCAGCGATGGTTTCTGGAAGGAGACGGAACTGCACCGGCAGTTTTGCGGCGATCTCCCCGTCGGTCAGATCGTCGAGCAGCTTCCAGATCTTGCCTTGCGCTGAGGGATAGACGAGCACGATCTGGCGATTGCGCAGATCGGCTAGAAATCTTTGGTCTGCATAACCACGGAAGTCCGGACCAGTCGCGCTCCAGATATGATCGAGTTTTTCTTGGTCGCTCATGGCGCGGACTGGGCGGGATTCGCGGGTGATGATCTCGGCGCGCATCCGGTCGGGCGACTGGCGATCTGTCAGATCGCAATAGCTGTGGAACCAGCGTGGCCGATCATCGATCGTCAGCGCGAAGAATACGCTGGTGACGCTGGCGGCCAGAAACTCGCGCATGGCGAACATGTCACCGCGATAGAAAAGCGGCGGCAGGATCTCGAACATATGATCGTGGTCTGCTTCGGTGAGCTCGAACCACTCACCAACATAGTGGGTGCCATGCATCCGATCATCGTCGAATGGCGCTTGGGCGTGGCGGTTGAACAGGGCGTACATCTCATGGCGGCTGGCGACGCCTTCGAACACTTTACGGATAGCGGGGGAAACGAACATCGGCTGCTCCTTTGGGGTTGGGGACCGAAGCGGAAGCCTGATCGACCTCTTCTTTCAGTCCTTTGATCACCCCTCCTCAGCCGGCGCCTCGCGGGCAGCGGGTCAAGGGCCGCCGTCAGGCGGGCGGCAGCTTCACCCTTGATGCGCTGTCCGCGTATGCGGCAGCTCTCCTTTCTCCCTCCTCCCCTTCAATTGCTCATTCCAATCCTCAGCTTCCGGCCGTAGCCGAGAGAAATCGCAACCGGCGCTGTCCGCCATCTGGCGCAGGCGATCGGTAAAAACCTCACCCTGAACGTTGTTGTCGGTCGCGGCCACCAGCCACGCGCCTTCCCCGGAAGCCAGGGTCTGCAACGCCTGAGCGGTCAACGGCGACCAACCGCCTCCGGTACTGACATAGAGCGTGTCGGATCTTGTCTGCTCGATCGCGTTCAGGCTGAGCGCATCGATTGCCGCCTCCGTCACACAGATCCGACGGGCATCCACCTTTCCAAAGCGGAAGAGCGCCTTGGACCCGCCGGTGGAAAACCCGCGCCAGTCCGGCCCGCGTTCCTCCCAGCCAATGACGGCGCCAGCCTCATTGACATGCTTTGCCCACATCGAGCCATATGGGCCTTCCCGAAGAACGTCTGCATCGATCGCCAAAGAGATGACCTGCCATGGCAGCGCCCGCTTCTGTCGAAGGTAGCTCCACGTCGCCGATGCGCGCCACGGCCGTTTTCTGTGGCTCCAGCGGTCAGCGATCGAAGCCCCTGTTTGCGTTTGATGGAGAGGCTTATCCCAGGCGGGTGCGGTTGGCTGAAACGCGACGAGATCGCCAACCACTGTAAGGGCCTCCGTAAATCCGATTCCACGCACATAGCTTGCGAGCGCAAACACATCGCCCTTGGCATCCGAACGTGCGTCGAACCAGCCCCTCTCGTCGTGAATTACGATGATGATATCGTCGTCGCGCCGGAATTTTACCGCCCGGCGCGTGCTCTCTTTCCTGTCTATCGCGAAGCCCTCGTGCTCAAGTAGGGCTGCGCAGCCCACCCGGGCGCGCAGCTCTTCGATGTCATTCTTTTCCATATCACCTCCATTAGCTTTCCTGACTTATCGGACTGGCAGCGCCCAGGCCGCGAAGATGGAAGCGCGCAAGGGCGCGGTTCGCAATGTGCAGATCTGCGGGACAAGCTCGCGGCAAAGCCTCCCTTGCGCGTGCATCAGCGCAAGCGGCACGCCTCCCCCCGAAGGGGTGATCGGCTCAATGAGCCGATCCATAGGCGAAAGGATCGTAGATATTGATGATGGCGTCTTCATCGCCGTCATACTCGGCGGAAATCATGACGCCGATCTCGCCATCGATTTCGAAGAGGGTGACCGGGACCATCAGGGTTCGGGCAAGATCGAGTGCGTGGTTTTATGCGAGGCTGAGATCCGACATGTGAGGCTCCACCCGGTGGCGGGGCCAATCCCCGCTCGATGGCGCCCGTTTGATCCGGGCCCGGCCGCGGTCACCTCGGCGGCGCAGCCAGAGAGGTTGCAGGAACTGCGAACCCCTTGTGGGTTGACCGTCCAAGGTCGGGATTGGATTAAAGATGCCAGACAAGAGAGCTGGGTTCGGCAACGCTTATGGTTGGAGCAGATTGGTATTCGATCTCGCCGCACTGACGTTCGTCGGTATCATCCGGACTGCCAACAACCGGAATGACGTAAAAATAGGGAACTGGTCTGTCTTCCAAGGCGAGACATCGGCAGAGGCACAGCGTTCGATTTGTCTGGTGATTATCGATCGTATCAGTGCGACGGCGCGCAGGTGGAAACCTTGGCGTGGAGGTTTAAGCGCACCGAACAAGGCGCTGCCAAATTGACCCGTTCGAGACTTTGACACCCTTTACTCTTGTCACTTTCAGATTGACAAATGGAACAACATTTAAAGTCAACTTGATATTCACTTTGAATCCATGCAATAATGTCTATTATGAATGAACAGACCACGCCCAAGCTAAAGTACCTCATCCAATCGGTTCCGCCGGGCTTTCTTGTCGATTCGGCCTGGACGGCACGCCACGCAATCTCACGGCAATCCGTATCGGCGTATATCAAGCAGGGCTGGCTCGAACGGATCGCGACAGGCGTCTACCGACGCCCATTTTCGGCAAGAGAAACGACGCAAGCCGTCACGGGTTGGAAAATTCCCTTGTTATCCGCGCAATGGATCATGGGACATGCATTTCATGTCGGAGGTCTGACCGCGCTTGGATTGCGCGGCCATTCCCACTACTTGCAGCTGGGCAGCGATACACGCGCCTACCTCTATGGCTCCGATATACCTGACTGGCTTATGACATTGACAACCGATGCCACGTTCGTTCGACGAGGTCATGGACTGTTCCCCGACGAGAACAACGGCGTGGAGAACAGCGAATTCAGCCTCTCCGATAATCCAGATGAGGAACTGCCCATGAGCCCCTGGCGCTGGCCTATCAAAATGTCGTCTGCAGAGCGGGCGATACTGGAGGTTCTCGATGAACTTCCGAAGAACGAGAGCTTTCATAACATCGACATGGTGTTCGAGGGAATGGTCAATCTGCGCCCGAAAATGTTGACGACGCTGTTGACCCAGTGTCGCAGCGTGAAGGTTAAGCGCCTTTTCTTCGTCTATGCCGACAAGCACGCGCATGCTTGGCTCAAGCATATCGACAGATCGCAGATCGATATGGGACGGGGCGATCGAGCACTCGTTCCAGGCGGAAGGCTCCACCCGAATTATCGCGTAACGGTCCCTGCCGACCTGCTGCCAAAGAAGAATGTCGATGGCGCGTGATCGCTATATGCGGCAGGTCGAACTGCTCGTCCGGACGTTGCCTTGTGTACGCCGACCGTGACGCGCTGCAGATGGTGATTGCCGGCAAGCTTTGCGTCGAGTTCCCTGCTGTGCGGGTTCGGCTTGAAATGACGCACTGACCAAGCCAGTCTAGAAGGCGAAGAACACCCCTCCGTCTGAGGTGCCCAAAAACCGCGTTCTATTGGTCGTAGACATCTCTGGGCATATCCGTTCCATCGCGTCAAACGACGTTCCAGTGCTTGATGGAATTAGTCGATCGCTCGAAGTTTCGGCGGCCAGCCTGCGCTCATTATCAGCCCTAGAGGTCGTCGATTTCTATGCGCCTACTAACAGCGAGCTAGGCCTTCGATTTCGACGTAAGCAGGCGAACTCGATTTTCGATCTGGCGGTTGTTCGTGACCCGAGACCTTCCTGACGAACAGCGACAAAAGCACTAGCATCGATTGGGTTCCGAGATGAACGAGTCAGGTGGAGATACAGTTGTCACAGATTCCGCAACTGTCCTCATCGAGCCGGGAACGACGCCCGCAACAGAGGCAAAGTTCCATCGCGCCGACGCAAACGTCGTCACGCTCGGGCGGAATGATCTCGACAGCGAATGAAACGGGGGGAGCCGTCCGATCATGAATTGCCGGCTGGCTGACTTTTTTGGTGTTGCGAGTGTCCATCTCGAGTCTCCAATTCGAGGTCTGCAACACGAGATAGGAAGCGTTCGGAAATTCGCAAGATAGGCGTTTTGGATGGGCGGACCAATCCCTGCGAACGGAAGAAAATTGCATGTGATGAGTTCTCGCAAAGCATGACGAGCGCTTTCGAGCGGCCGGTTGATTGGCATGCAGGTTTTGCCTGGTCTGGCGGATCGGCGGGCGGAAGAGCCACCCGAAGTTTCACCGGCTCCGTGGTGAGCGAATTCGTATTATCGCAATTCGTCCGTAAAGCAATATGGCGCCGCTCTGGCGCGAAGCGGCTGCTGCATCATCCGGCGACTTTCCGTTCGTCGATGTTCTCCTCGCTGCCTACCCCCGCAAGCTCCCATATATCCACCTTCTCGGCGCGGCCCTTGACCTGCACCAGACCGAGCGCGCGCATTTCGAACTGCCCGGCAACGGCATCGCGTGTTGCCGCACTCACTAGGATCGAGGTGTTGAACTGCTTGTTCAGCCCTTCGAGCCGCGAGGCGACGTTGATCGTGTCGCCCATGGCCGTATATTGCTGCCGCAAGATGGCGCCGAAGCTGCCAACGACGGCGGGGCCGGTGTGCAGGCCGAAGCGGGTGAAGAGTTCCGGCAGGCCGTTTCCGGCATTGGTTTCGTTCATCGCATCGATCGCCGCCTTCATCGCGAGCGCGCAACGGCAGCCGTTCTCGGCATGTCTCAAGTCTTCGACGGGGGCGTTCCACATGACGAAGATGGAGTCGCCAAGATACTGGACGACGGTGCCGCCATGGCGCTCGGTGATCGTGTTCAAGATCTCGAAATAGGCCGAGAGTATATCGACGACGTCCTCGGGCGAGTGCCGCTCGGATATGGTGGTGAAGTCGCGGATATCGGTGAAGAGGACGGTGACCTCCTGCCGTCTCGCCTTGACCATCGTGCGGTCTTCGGAACCTACGATCCGCCGGACCACTTCACGCGGCACATAGAGCGCAAACTGGCGGATGGCGTGGCGGCTGGCGGCCAGCGCCGTCGCTAGCGTGTTGATCTCCGAGATCCAGGAATGCGAGGCTGCCTTCTCGCCGACATCGAGATCGCCGATCCGGCGCGCCTCGTCCGCGAGCCTGTTCAGCGAGCGGCTGACGATGCGCGACAGAGTCACCGATGCCGCGACACCGGCGATCAGGAACCCCGCGGCGATCAGGAGATTGTGGATGAGCAGCCGGTTGGCCTGTGCCACCAGATCCTCCAGCGGCACGACGATGGCGACGACATCGCCCTTGAACAGACCGGAGACGCTGACCGGGGCGATCTGCAGCAGGTGTCGTTCGCCGTCGAGCTCGATGCGCGCCAAGCCGCCATTGGCAAAGGCCGGGTCTTGGCGCAGCCGCGCCACGGTTTCGAGGCTTTTGTCGAAGCTGTTGGCGGTGGTATCGGCTGGACCGGTGCTTTTCGACCAGATGTCGAGCAGCCTCTGCATGATGGCGGGGTCGGAATGGGCAACCAGGTCGTCTGCATCGTCGATGATATAGGCGCGTGCGCGCGGCGCGATGCCCTGTGCATCGAGCAGGCGGCCGACGGTTTGCAGGTGGATATTGATGCCGACGACG
The DNA here is from genome assembly GCA_900472625.1 of Hyphomicrobiales bacterium. Classification (GTDB taxonomy): domain Bacteria; phylum Pseudomonadota; class Alphaproteobacteria; order Rhizobiales; family Rhizobiaceae; genus Rhizobium. The sequence goes on from UCIT01000060.1 coordinate 170,923, forward strand.
ACCTTGGCGTTGTCGCGCATCGGCGCGGCGACGGTCAGTGTCGGGACCTGAAGCGTTCCGGCGACATAGGGGCCGATCGAGATCGCCTGTCCGTCGAGAACGGCGGATTGATACCATGGGCGCTGGCGCGGATCGAAGGAAGCGTAGTCGATGTTCTTCTCGCCGAGCGGTCTTGCCTGACTGTCGAGAAAACGGAGCGTCGAAATGACGTCGGCGCTTTGCCGCTCGGCGATGGTTCTGATCGCGAAGGCGGTGCCATCGGGCGCCGCAAGTGTTTGGCGCACATCGCGCCTGGTGGTGTTGATGACCTGCACGTAGGACCCGTCGGGATAGCCGGTGTAGATGCTGGTGGCATTCGGAATGTTGCGCAGAGCCTCGATCAGAAATTCCTGCTTTGCCTGCAGATCCTGAGGCGGCGATGAGGCGAGCTGCGGCAAGGTCGAGGCGAGCGCGACCGCCTCGGTGCCGCCCTGCAGCGTGTTGCGGTAGCCCTCGATCAGCCGTAGGCTCATCTCGCGCATCTGCTGCACGCCAGCACTGACAGCCGCCTCTCGGCCATGGCTGAAGGCAAGCCAGATGATTGGCGTGGAGGTACAGAGCAGCGATGCGACGACGAGGACGCCGAGATGCAGCCTTAGGGGTTTGGACCAGCCCACGCGATTTTCCTCGACAGCAGGAGAGGCGGCGGAGCTGGAGAAAGCGCGCCGCCAATCCGGTCAGACGGCGTCCGGTTCCTTGCGCAGATTGGTCACGACGCGGCGGTTCTGCACCTTGCAGGAGCGATCCGTGCAGTCGCGAACCTCGCGGTCCTTGCCGTAGCCCTTCGCCCACATGCGCTTGGCATCGACACCCTTCGAAACGAGGTAGGCCATGGCGGCATCGGCGCGCTTCTGTGACAGTGTCTGCATCTTGGATTCGGAGCCCGAATCATCGGCGAAGCCCTGCAGCTTGATTAGCCATGCCGGGTTGCGGCTCAGCCAGGCGGCCTGGCTGTCCAGCGTTGCCATAGCAACGGAATCGAGCGTGGCGGAATCCTGGGTGAAATAGATACGGCGGCCGACATTGAGGATGAAATCCTCCTCGCTGCCCGTCGCGACCGTCGCGAAGCCGGGTGCAGGGTCGTTTGTCTTGCCGGTCATCGGCGTTGGTGCGGGTTCCTCCACCGAGGCGATGTTGCTTGTGGTGCAGGAGGCGAGAGCCAGCAGCATGGCTGTGGCTGCGAGGCGGCCGGCAAATCCGGTCTTGAAAGGCATCTGGTGATTTCCTCATTCGACTGGGGTTGTCTGGCTGACCTGGGCTGCAGGCTCTGCCTGATCGGCAATATGCGGCAGGACCTGGACGGCGGTGCCAATCGGGCAGCGCTGATACAGGTCGATGGCATCCTCGTTGAACATGCGGATGCAGCCGCTCGAGGCGTCCTTGCCGATGCTCCAGGGCTCCAGCGTGCCATGGAAACGGTAACCGGTATCGACGCCATCACGCAGCAGATACATGGCGCGTGGCCCGAGCGGGTTCTTCGGCGAGCCGCCGGCTACGAATTCCGGCAGTTCCGGATGGCGCTTGCGCATTTCCGGCGGCGGCGTCCAGCGTGGCCAGAGCGCCTTACGGTCGATCGTGGCGCGACCGAACCACTTGAAACCTTCACGGCCGACACCGACGCCATAGCGGATCGCCGTCTTGTTTTCCATGATCAGGTAGAGGAAGTGGTGCCGGGTATCGACAACAACGGTGCCGATCGGCTCGGTGCTGAAATACTTGACGACCTGGCGCTGCCAGCGCCTGTCGATCTTGGCGAAGTTGGTGCTTTGATAGGTTATGCCGTTATCGACGGCGGTTCCGGCAAAATACGAGGCGGCGGCGGCAAATGCCGGGCGCTGAACCGCGCCCGCTGCAAGTAATGCCATGCCCCCATTCAAAATACTCCTGCGTGTCCACTCCATCGGCAAGATCCCCCTCAAAGCCAATAGCCAAGCAGCGAAATCGCAGTAAATCAGGTTTTCTATTTGCTACAACAGAAAAGTCTTCCGAGGGGGTGGTTCACGTTACCGCTTTCGGGAACTGGTTCCTTGGCCGTTACTCGGCGATGGCAATCTCGCCCCAATATTTCGCTGACGCGGCCCGGAGCTTTAGCTCCAAACCGTCTGCCGCATCGCTTCTCCCGTTATCATCGCCGCCGAGACGGCGACGCTGATCGATCGCTGTCCTTCGACCATCGGGATGAAGAGCCGCCCATCGGCCTTGTCATGGACGTGGTCGGACACGCCGGCATTTTCGCGGCCGAAGAGCAGGATGTCATCGGGCCGGAAGGTTAAGCTGGTATAGGGGCTGGACGCCTTGGTCGATGCAAGGATCAGGCGGCGCCCAGTGGTTGCGCGCCATTCCTCGAGGCGGTCGAAATTGACATGGCGGGTAAGGGCGGCCGATGAAATGTAATCCATGCCGGAGCGCTTCAGATTGCGGTCCGATATAGTGCTTCATCGAATTTCCGCTAACAGTCTCGTCGGTATGCCAATTGCGGTTGCTGCTGCAGAAAAGAGGGAAAAAGGTCCAATCTCAAAATTCGGACAGGGACGTGCTTCCGTAGAAGGAGCAAAACCAAAGGATGATGCCCACGCGCTTCATGATGAGATCGTCCAAAAAAATTAAGCGCCATAGAATTTGCAACTGGAAAATATGCTGGAACGGTTTGAGCGTTGAGCAGCCAGAAAGTACGCCGGCTTTGCAGACCGCGTCTCCTGTGAAACCGTGCGGAGATGGAACTCTCGACGCCGGGGGCTCGCGCGCCTCTCGCATCATGGCCTGTTAAATCATCCGCGCTGCCCCGCTGAGAGCCCGAGCAGAAAGGTCCATCGCGGCTTTGATTTGCCGCGATGTAATGCACTTCCAACTTCACCGAAACTTTGGCTTCCGCCTGACATTGTGAACAAGTTCGCACGTCGTGGCAAACTGTCCAAACAATGTCGTAAGTCGTCTCTCTTCCTCGTTATCCAAGCGATGACTTGAGCAAAAGTCGCGTACGCTCCAGACCTTTGAAGCCGTTCCCAGATCAGTGATTTCAACGTCAACCCGTTCCATATATGTCCTCCCATGACTGAGGCATCATACGGAACTGCTAATTAGTATCAATTAAAATTAAATCTGGTCTTTTCCAACTTACCACTGAGATGATGCGGGCGAAGAACTGGCTCGGCGCTCTCGGTGTCGCCAGTCCTAGACTTCCCGAGTGATAACATCCGGTCTGTATCGCGTGATCTTCTTGAGGTCGCGGCGTTCAACACATCATCGAGACATGAAATTGGACCGAAACCGCGGCTGTGGTTTCCGATCCCTCAGAAGCAGCGATGTACGCTATCTATCTCGCTTCCGGTTTCGCCTATTCAAAACCGGTCGCCATTCAATTACCAAATTTTTCCTGAACGTCGATTGAAGGAGGTTTCTATGCATGAGCGTGCATGAAGACGCCACATCTAACTGACGACCTGCCTCAGATCTCTCCAGTCGTTTCGATTTCTTGCCCACAGAGACGTTGTCCATGTCGCCGAGAAAGACGCGGCTTCCTTTATCGGCGTCAGATCAGAAATGCTGGAAAACAACTAGAGTCAGGTGAGGGATCCGGCTCAAGCGACAGCTTCTGTTCCCGTATCTATCCTGCGAGGCTTTCCAGCCGGATCTTTTGATTTTTCCAACCCGGACAGCTACTTACCTGCTGATAGCCGTCAGCTCTTTTTGGGACCAACCTTAAGAATGGCAGAGCGCTGGAAAAGGCCGCACATATGGCGAACCATTCCATTGACTCGTACGACCCAACTCTACGATCGCCTGAGCGACGATGTCAGTCTGGATGAAGTGGCACGCATTCTGATCTGAACCTTGGGGCTTTAATCGCCTCGCTCCTTACCCTCTTCGATGGCCTGCCGGATCTCTGCAATATCGGTCGCCATTGCACTGGTGATCTCAGCTGCCTCGATTTGCCCCAGCCGCTGCAGGGTCTGATCCCAATCGAGAAAGGTTGATATGTTCGCTTTGCGCAACGGATAATAGACGCGATCGCTCATGCTCCAACTGCGCATCTGCAGGAGGAACTTCACGAAATTCGCGTCGTCTCGGGTGTAGTCCGCGACCCATTCTACGGGTGCGTCTTTTCCCGACATATCCAACCAACCAAATAAGAAATAAGGAAGGTGGGGGGTGTTTCTCAGTTCGAGCCGGGTTTGCGGATGTACCAAGCGGCTTTCGAGGACAGGTTTGGCGGCGTCAAGCTGCTCGCCGGTAAGAGCGTGAATCTGGTCTGGTTGGGCGCGATCTCCGACACGACCATGATATTGCAGCTCCTTGCGGTAGAATTCCCCAACCAGCCAGCCCAGTGAACGCGTGTCTCTCCAAAGCGTATGAAGCGTTGCGGTCATGATCGCTGGATCCAGATGACGTAGGCGTTTGAGGCCCTCGCGAACGCTATCTTCCGCTTTCTGGCCAATGCCTAGCATCGAGGGCCGGTTGTGATCAGCGGTCATGAGCATTTCCTGCATGACGTCGCTCATACCGAGCACCATTCCTCTGATCTGTTTGGCGGTCAGACGTTGCCATTGGCTGTAGTCGAACTGATCGATAATGTACTCGAACCAGCTCTTGCCGAGCGGCCGCGGCTTGTGGATGTAATCGATAAGAGTAGCCTTTAACTGTCCAAGGTCGTCGCGCGCGGCGACATCGATCAGAAATTCGTACTCCGCGTCCGTGAGAACCGTCTTCGGGCCGGTGAGGGCAAAATAGAAGCGATAATGCTGGGGACTCGCCAGACGTTTCAGTTGGAACATGATCCGCTTTTCGTTCTCGCTCTCATTGTCAAAAACGGTGTCCTTGGGCTGATCTGCGGAACGTACGGTGGGTATAAAGCGCCGAAGGCCCCAGATCGAGCGGATAGACGTGGCGTCGCTGGAGGGCAGCAAGCTCTTGAGTTCTGTCCCCAACGTTACCCGTTCGTCTTCCTCGATCATTGCGTCCCCTGTGACGAGCACAGATCGAAGTGACAGATATTTCTCAAGCCACACATAGAGCGGCGGGTTAAGTATCTTGATAAGGTTGATGCGGCAGATGTCCGGAAAATACACCTGCTCGGCCAAGTTGGCATACGCGAACCGGATGCCATTGAGTACCAGTTTGACTTCGCGAGGCGTTCGAAGTCCCTGCCCTTCACGATCAATCGCCAGACGAAGCTCATCCAATTCTTCCGAGGATGGCGGACGCTTGTTGACTTCCGAATAAATCGCCAGCGCCTTCTCCCCCAGAACGGCACGGTCGTAACACATGACATATGCTACTTTGGGGAAGTCAGCGACAGACCGGACAAGCCTGACAACTTCGACGGCCTGTGCAGGCTCAAGGCGATCGAGATCATCGATCAGAACCAGGAACCGAACGTCGAGCGACTTCAGGCGTTCTGATATAGCCTGCTTGAGATCGGCATCCGTCGGCGCTTTACCAAACTTGTCGAGAAAGCCGGCACCCATATCCAGGCCCTCTCCTGGTGCCGCAGCCATTGGAACGAACAGGCCGGCCAACTTGACCAACGGCGCAACACCGCGACCGGTTTTTGCCGCATAGTTGCGAAGCAGGTTTCCGTACCTGATGGCAGTTTTCTTGTTCTTGCTCCAGCGCGAACTGGTTGCGTCGTCAAGGGTGTCCAATACATCGGCCATCGCCTCGATCAAGGTGCGAACGAGGCTGGAGCCATCACCGATGAGCCATGGCGCGATGCTGATGATATGCAAGTTCGGCGCATTCAATGCAGGTAGCTCTTTGCGCAGAAGATTGAGCATCGTCGATTTGCCCGAGCCCCATGGCCCTTCAATCCCGATCACCATGCCGTCGCTTTCAGTGGCCGCGATCAAAGAGGGTGCGAGCTTGCGTGCAATGCCGGCGAAACCGAACTCATCCTGTTCACTGCTTTCGAGAGCACGGTCGGAATCTGGGCTAAGCATGTGTGAGGACCTGATTTTGAAATGGTCTACAGGAAGAAGTGAAATCTCTGGGTCGCAACATTGAAGTTTATCTTCACACTGGCAAGAGCATCGTAGCCGCACGTGAACCCATGTGTTGTCGGTCAGCTACATGCTTATGGTGGAGGCACCGCTGATCGCTGACGGGGATTGATAGACAAACATATCCCCACTGCTGCCGAGAAAATATCCGTCGAGCTGGCTTTGTGGCTCGTCGTAAGAAAAGGTTCTTATCGTTCCCAGCTTTCCCACTCGCCGCGTTTAGGCGAACAAGCTATGGTTGCTTCGAGAAAACTGGGGTAAACGATGTATATCGAGAAGGTCAAAATCAAGAACTTCAAGTGCTTCGAGGACTGGTTCGAGGTCGCTCTCAATGAGGGCGTCAACATCATCGTCGGCAACAACGAGGCCGGCAAATCGACCCTTCTCGAAGCCATCCATTTATGCCTGACCGGCGTGTTGAATGGGAAATATCTTCGCAACGAGCTTTCGCCGTACCTCTTTAATCGCAACATCGAGCGGGCGTACCTTGAAAGCGTCGGGACGAAAAATCCGCTGCAGCCGCCGGATATCCAGATCGAGCTGTATCTTGCCGGCGATAAGGATGCGCTCGAGGAGCTGCGTGGAAACAAGAATTCTGAAAAGAACGACAAGCTTTCCGGCCTTCTTTTCTCGATCGAATTCGATAAAAAATATGATGGTCCTTATACCGAACTGCTTAAGACCAAAGAGATCAATTCGATCCCGCTGGAATTCTACCAAGTCCAGTGGTTCGAATTTTCCCGTCAGCCCGCTACCGCGCGGACCTTGCCCCTCAAGTCCGCACTGATCGATTCGACAAGCACCCGGGTGCAGAGCGGCTCAGACATGTATATCTCGCGCATCGTCAGGGAATTTCTCGACGAGAAGGAACGAGTTGCGGTCTCACAGGCGCACCGGAAGCTGAAGGACGCGTTCAAAAAAGACAGCCAAGTGGACGCGATCAACAAACGGTTGGCGCAAGCGGCCAAGATCAGCCGCAAGAACGTTAGCATCTCGGTCGATATGTCGTCCCACAATGCCTGGGAAAACAGCCTCATGACCTACATTGAGGATGTCCCGTTCCACTATATCGGCAAAGGCGAACAATGCATCGTCAAGACCAGGCTCGCGCTAAGCAGCAAGAAGAACAGCGAAGCGACCGTTCTGTTGATCGAAGAGCCGGAAAACCATCTCTCGCACTCCAAGCTCAACCAACTCATCAGTGATATCAGCACCGATAATAGCGGCAAGCAGGTCATCATCACCACCCACAGCAGCTTTGTTGCGAACAAGCTGGGGCTGGACCACCTCATATTGCTGCGCGAAGCGCGGGTGACCCGTATCAAAGGGCTGAATGCCAGCGATTTCTTCCACAAGCTTCCCGGTTACGACACCCTGCGTCTCGTGTTGGCGAAGAAATCGATCCTTGTCGAAGGGGATTGCGACGAGCTGGTCATCCAGCGTGCCTACAAGGACGCGAACGGGGGGAAATTACCGATCGAGGACGAGATAGATGTAATTTCGGTGGGCACGGCATTCCTGCGTTTCCTTGAGCTGGCAAAGGCACTCAAGATCCCCGTCGTGGTCGCCACGGACAACGACGGCAATGTCGACAGGCTGAAGAAGAAGTATACTGATCATGAAGGCATCGACCACATCAAGATATGCTACGATCGATACTGGCGACCTGGTTATTGGTGACAAGGCTTTCAATTATAATACGCTTGAGCCCAAGCTGCTGAAGGCGAACAGCCTTAAGCTGTTCAACACGCTGTTCGGCACGGACCACACGCTCGACAACCTTCATAAATACATGTTGGGCAGAAAGACCGAATGCGCGCTGACGATTTTTTCATCGGATACAAAGATCAACTACCCGCAATACATCCTGGACGCGATCGCCAAATGACGGGGCCAACAAGCTGGTGATTGCTGGCGCCGGATCGGGGAAAACCACCTACCTCGTGAAACAGGCGCTCGCTGTTGCATCGAAACGCGTCCTCATCACCACCTACACGGAATCAAACGAAGAAGAGATCCGCCGGAAATTCTTCGAACTCCATGGTTCGGTCCCCGGCAATGTGCACATCCAGACATGGTTCAGCCTTCTGATCGAGCACGGCATCAAACCATTTCAGGGCGGGCTCTTCGAGTGGGATGTCGCCGGCATGCTGCTAGATTCCAAACGGTCGGGATTGCGCTACAAGAACGCACAAGGCTTCCCCGTCTACTGGGGAGAGGATAACTTTCAGCGCCACTATTTTGATCGCCGCAATCGTGTCTATTCCGACAAACTGGCGAAGCTTGTGATCCGGTGCAACAAAGAATCCGCCGGCGCGGTGTTCGAGCGGTTCTCACGGATCTACCCGTTCATCTTTGTGGACGAAGTGCAGGATCTTGCTGGCTACGATCTCGATATCCTGGTGGCCTTGTTCAAAACGCCTTCCCATGTCGTGCTCGTAGGTGATCCGAGGCAGGTGACCTACCTCACCCATCTGGAAGCACGCTACGAGAAATACAGGAACGGCGGAATCGAGAACTTCATTCGCGAGAGACTGCCTAAAAAGGTTTCCTGCGAGATCGATACGGCGAGCCTTGCCACATCGCACCGCAATAGCGCCGCTATTTGTGCATTGTCCTCCAAACTCTATCCTGCCATGGCAGCGACCGCTGCATGCGACTGCGACCATTGCCGCCAGCCAGTCCCTGATGATGCAGGACTTCATATCGTCAGGCGCAAGGACCTGCCTCGCTATCTAAAAACGGGTAAGCCGGTGCAGCTTCGGTGGAGTTCCAGCATCAAGGTCGCGGCGGCCGATCTACCGACGCTTACGTTCGGACGATCTAAAGGCCTCGGTTTTGACCGCGTCGTTATCTATCCCACGGAAAAAATGATGTCGTGGCTGGAAGACCCAAAGGACCAACTGGAAGGAGAGGCGCGTGCCAAGCTGTACGTCGCCTTGACGAGGGCACGTCATGTCGTCGCTATCGTCCATGACCTTCCAGAGGGCAAGTCGGTTCCGGGATTTTCGATATTCGAGTAGTGGAGGTTGCCGGAAAGTCCCCTTATATAATTCTATGATTTCAGTAAACTGGGTGTTGAGTCGCCGCCAAAATTTGCATGACATTTGGAAAAAATTGCATTCACGACCATATGTCGCTATAGTGAGTGCAGGAGCTAACCCATGACGAAGTTACAGGAATTGAAAAAGCATCTGCGGTCCGGCAAGGTCTACCGTCGGGAGGATCTCACCCAATGGTCGTCGTCTGTCGATCGGCATCTTCAGCAGCTGCTGGCAGAAGGATACCTGACCAAGCTATCGACCGGCGTCTATCACCGGCCGAAGCAGACCGCGTTCGGCAAAGCCCCCGCCGAGGATGACGCGCTCGTCGAGGCTTTCCTGAAGGATGACCGTTACCTCGTCACCTCGCCCAATGCCTATAACAGCCTGGGTGTCGGCGCGACGCAGCTCTATAACAAGACCGTCGTCTATAACCATAAGCGCCACGGCAACTTCATGCTGGGCGGCCGAGAGTTCGAGTTCCGCAGAAAGCCAGCCTTCCCCAAAACCCTGACCAAAGAATTCCTGCTGGTCGACCTGGTCAACAATCTCGACCAGCTGGCCGAGGACCGCGATCAGGTGCTGGCCCGCGTGAAGGAACGTGCCCTGCAGGGCAATCGCACCGCCCTCACCCGTGCCGCCAAGGAATACGGCATGGTGCGCACGCGTAAATTCTTCAACACCCTCGCCGCCGACACGCATGCCAGCTGATTTCCTCCATAAGCACAAGGATTTTGCGTCCCTGCTGCGCATCGTCGCTGACCAGATGAAGGTGCAGCCAGTGCTGGTCGAAAAAGACTACTGGATCATGCATTGCCTGTACGGCCTGCAGCAGCTGGAGATGACGTTCGAGCTGAAGGGAGGCACCTCGCTATCGAAAGGATACCGCATCATCAACCGCTTTTCGGAGGATATCGATATCCGTATCGAACCGCCGAAGGCAATGGAGGTAAAAACCGGCCCCAATCACGATAAGGCAGCGCATCGTGAAAGTCGCAAGGGCTTCTATGACTGGCTGGCGGAGACGATCACGATCGACGGCATCCAGAAGATCGAGCGCGATACCGAATTTGACAACGAGACGTATCGCAGCGGCGGCATCCGCCTCTACTATCACGAGACGACCGGCACGAAATCGGATCTCAAGGACGGCGTGTTACTCGAAGCCGGCTTCGATACGGTGGCTCCCAATATCGACAAGGATATCAGCTCCTGGGCCTATGATTACGCGGCATCGCGCGTCGAGCTGATCGATAATCGCGCACTGGCCGTTCCGTGCTACGAGCCCGGCTACACGCTGGTCGAGAAGCTCCAGACCATTTCCACCAAATATCGCAAGCAGCAGGAAACCGGCCAGTTCCCCGCTAATTTCCTGCGGCACTATTACGACGTCTTCTGCCTACTGAACCAGCCGGAGGTGCAAGACTTCATCGGTACGGAAGCCTATCTCGAGCACAAGGACCGACGTTTCCCGAAGGCTGACGATCAGAACATAAGCAGCAATCCCGCTTTCAGCCTTTCCGACCCCGGGACGTTCGGGCTTTACGAGCGCGCATATGAGCGGACCTCGGCGCTGTATTATCATGGCCGGCCCAGCCTGAAAGAGATCCTTGCCCGCATCACCTCCCACGCAGGTCGTCTTTGACGACCCCGCCCCCCCGATAGATGAGCCTGATGAGGAAGCGTCTATTGTGCGTCTATTGTTGCCTTGGCGGATACGTCTGAGAAGATCATGCGCCGGCGCCCACGGGTGTCCGACAAAGCAGTTCGCGAACGCCGGGAGCTTGATCCTGGCTCCTGCTGCCCGGAATGCGGAGGTGAATTGCGTCTTGTCGGGGAGGACACAAGCGAAATCCTCGACATGATTGCAGCGCAGATGAAGGTGATCGAGGTCGCCCGATTGAAGAAGTCCTGCCGCTTCTGCGAGAAAATGGTCCAGATGGCAGCACCCAGCCGCCCGATCCCTGGCAGCATGGCCGGCGCTGGCCTCTTGGCCTACATTCTGGTGTCGAAGTTCGATGACC